>NZ_OZ026454.1 GCF_964019585.1 Candidatus Mesenet endosymbiont of Agriotes lineatus
TGTTATTCACAACAATTACATGTGATATTCCATATTTTATCCACAGCTTTATCCACAGCTTTATAAATAATTATCTTTACCAAAAAATAAAAAAATCAAAATTATCCACAACACAATATATATTATATTATATAATTTATTTAATTAATGTAGTGAAAAAGGATAGTTTGGTAGAAGTAATAAAAGACAGGACAAAAGGCAGAAAAAAAAATATATGGTTAATGCGTCAAGCTGGTAGATACCTTCCAGAGTATCACAAAGTAATGCAGAAATCAGATAACTTTATTAGTCTTTGTTATACACCGAATCTAGTGGAAGAGCTTACACTACAACCAATAAAGAGGTTTGACCTAGATGCTGCTATAATCTTCTCAGACATTCTAGTAGTCGCAGATGCGCTTGGTTTTGATGTTGAATTTATTAAAGGCTTTGGACCAAAGATTCACCCAATAAACAACTACCTAGCATTAAAAAGTGAAGAGGAGGCGTTAGAGAGGCTATTACCAATATTTGAAGCGGTAAAGTCAGTGAGAAAAAATCTGCAGAAAGAAAAAGCACTAATTGGTTTTGCAGGTGGTCCATGGACAGTTGCATCATACATAATAGAAGGGGGAAGTAGTAAACAGTTGCTGCAAACAAAGAAAATGTGTTACACAGATAAATATAACTTTGAATTTATCATGGAAAGATTGGTAGATATAACTACTGCTTATCTTATGAAGAAAATAGAAAGTGGAGCAGACATTATACAGCTTTTTGAGAGTAACGCAGGATTACTTACAGGAGACGTTTTTGATAAGTGGATAATAGAACCTACAAGAGAAATAGTGTCTAGCATTAGAAGTAAATACCCAAAATTTCCAATAATAGGGTTTCCGAGGAATGCAGGTTTGTTTTATAAAAAATACGCTATGCAAACTGGTATCTCTGCTATAAGTGTAGATTACAGTATGCCTATAAATTGGATTAAGGATAACATAGAACTACCAATACAAGGAAATTTGGACCCATATTTGCTAGCATATGATAAAACAGGAGCAATTGAGCAAGCAAGGAAGATAATGGATTGTTTTGCGGATAAGCCATTTATATTTAACCTAGGTCATGGTATAATACCAGATACTCCAGTTGAGCATGTTGAAGAGTTGGTTAAGTTTGTTAACAACTATTAATCTATATTTTAATAGATTATTATCGCTTTAGTTGTATTTTATACAAAAATAGTAAAATGAAATCGAGATTTCTTATATTATTGATTTTATTGCTGATATATCCTTATGTTGCAACAAGCAGGGATAAAGTTGCAAAGTTTGAGTTGCTGATTGGCAAAGTGGAAAATTCAAAAATTGAGGCAGCTTTAAAAGTAAAAATTGAGGATGGGTGGCATATATACTACAAAGATAATGGAGATTTTGGTATACCGACGTCATTTAGCTCTGATGATAAAGTGTTTATTGCAAAAACACATTGGCCAAAACCAAAATTGCATATAGATAAAATAGAGGAAGATACATTTATAAGTTGGGTATATGAAGGTATTGTCGTATTCCCAATGACAATTGATTTACTAAAAAACAGTAATGATACTGAATTTTTTTTAACAGTTGAATATTCCGTTTGCAAGGAAATATGTATTCCAAAAAAAGAAGAAATTGGAATTAAAATCAAATCTGATTATTTTATAGATATAAAAGTTAGAAATTTGATAAACGAATGGAAGTATAAGTAATACAACACTATCAGTTTTTATTTGAAAAATAAAAATTCTTATTTAGTATTAATATACTATTTTCTATATTAGTCTATAACTGTGTTATTTAAAATTGGGGTGTGTTATGAGAAAATTTTTACCTTTATTTGTATTAAGTTTAACTATTTGTATGAATGCTTGGGCTATTGACTGTGATAAAGTAATATCAGATTGCGTAAGCAGGTATAGAGAAGAGCTTGCTGGAAACAAGAGAGCAATACAAGCTTATCAGAATCCTAATAGTCAAACTGATATAGGTAGTTACATTTATAAAGGTGATAAGGTTTGCAATGAAGAGATGTTTGATGTAGGAGGGGAATGTGAAGGTATAAAGTTTAGGAATAATGAGTATAGTGAGTGGCAGAAAAAAATTGCTAAAACTCATGCTAAGGATTTAGTAAGCATGATAAGGGGAAAAGCAGAAAGAGGAATAAGTAATGCTTTTGATCTTGGTAAAAAGTATGTTGATGAGATAAAAGATGAGTTAATGGAAAAAGTAATGAAAAAGGGTTTAAGTAGGTTGGAAGCTAATAAGCAAATTAGAGAAATAATTACACCAATACTTAATAAATCAGAAACATATAAAATAGAGATATATTGGAATGTTGTTAGTAGTCTCTACAGAGATTTTGATGATAGAAAGTTTGATGAATCAAAGTTGCAATGTTTTGAACCAAAATGTTTTAATTTAATTATAAGTAGTGAGCTAGAAAATTTAGAAAATGAAAAAAGCTGTTTTTTAAATAACACAAAGAGTATCTTAGAACATATAAAGAATTAAAGTTTTTAAAGAGCTTATCATAGATATGGTTTTAACATAAATATAGAAAATTGACTTTATAAGTGAGACATAATAAACTTTGTACTGTAAGTTTGTAGTATTAAAATGAATAGTAATGGTGAGCACTTGGGTAACAAAAGGCAAGAAGCACTTGATTTTCACAAAAAAAATAATAAACCTGGTAAAGTTTCTCTCTTACCTACAAAGCCCCTGTTAACTCAGAGTGATTTATCTTTAGCTTATTCTCCTGGTGTTGCAGAGCCATGTCGTGAAATAGAAAAAGATCCAAGCAGAGTTTATGATTACACAGCAAAAGGTAATTATGTTGCAGTTATTTCAAATGGTACTGCAGTTTTAGGTCTTGGTAATATAGGTCCTTTAGCTTCAAAGCCTGTTATGGAGGGAAAAGCTGTTTTATTTAAACGCTTTGCTGATATAGATGCAGTTGATATAGAAGTTGATACAGGCGATGTTGAGAGCTTTGTAAATGCTGTTAGGTATTTAGGTCCAAGCTGGGGAGGGATAAACCTAGAAGATATAAAATCTCCAGAATGCTTTTTAATAGAAAAACGTCTAAACGAGCTGATGGATATACCAGTTTTTCATGATGATCAACATGGAACTGCTATAGTTACTGCAGCTGGCATAATTAATGCTGCTGATATTACTAAAAGAGAATTAAAAGATATTAAAGTTGTTATAAATGGTGCCGGAGCAGCTGGAATTGCTTGTACAGAGATGTTGAAACTGATAGGAATAAAAGGTGATAACATTATCTTATGTGATCAACATGGAGTAATATATAAAGGCCGGTCTGAAATGAATGAGTGGAAGGAAAAATATGTTGCTGATACTTCTTGTCGCTCTTTAAAAGATGCATTAAATGGTACAGATGTATTCCTCGGTTTATCTGTAGCGAATGTGCTTACAGAAGATATGCTTGCTGGTATGAGCAAAAGTCCTATAATTCTTGCTCTTGCTAACCCTGATCCAGAAATAAAACCTGAACTTGCAAGAAAAGCTCGTCCTGATGCGATAATTGCTACTGGAAGGTCTGATTACCCTAACCAAATCAACAATGTTATGGGTTTTCCATATATATTCAGGGGAGCGCTAGATGTGCAAGCAAAAGCAATAAATGATGAAATGAAAATAGCAGCAGCATATGCTATTGCTAAACTAGCTAAGGAGCCAGTTCTTTATGAAGTTTCTGTTGCTTATGGTGGTAAAAAAATGAGTTATGGGCCAGATTATATCGTGCCAACTCCTTTTGATTCTAGGTTGATTTCAGTTGTCTCTCCTGCAGTAGCGAAAGCTGCTATGGATTCAAAAGTTGCAAGGAAAGAAATTAAAGATTGGGGTGAGTATAAAAAACAACTACGGTCACGTTTATCTCCAACTTTCAATACACTGAATTTACTTTACGAACATGTTAAGCTTAGTCCTAAGCGGATCATTTTCTCAGAAGGAGAAGAGGAAAGAGCAATAAGAGCAGCGGTTGAATGGCGTGATAATGGTTATGGTGAGCCAATACTTGTTGGACGTAGTGATAAAGTTATAGAGAACATGAAAGAGCTTGGTATTGAAGATACAACTAATATCAAGATTATGAATGCTGCAATTTCAGAGCACAATGATGTATACATAGATTATATGTATAAAAAATTACAACGCTTTGGTTACTTGTATAGAAGTTGTGTTCGTGCAGTAAAAACTGACCGCAATACATTTGCAGCTTGTATGTTAGCTTGTGGAGAAGGCAACATCTTAATTACTGGGCTAACTAGAGATTACACTTCTTCTTTAAGTGATGTTCAAAAAATTATTAGCTTTGGTAACAATGTAGTTTTTGGTTTATCTATAGTTATTACAAAAGATCGTACCCTTTTTATTGCTGATACTGCGATAAATGAAACCTTAACGGAAAAGGAATTAGCTGAAGTGGCAATAAAATCTGCTGCTAAGGCAAAACAAATGGGCCATAAACCTAAAGTAGCGTTTATTTCTTTTTCAGCATTTGGTAGTCATGGAATAAAAAATGGAGTAGAGAAGATTCATAAGGCAATTGAAATCTTAGATAATTCCAATGTAGATTTTGAGTATGATGGAGAATTATCGGTTGATGCAGCGTTAAATCAAGATACATTATCTTTATATCCATTCTGTAGGTTAAGTGGATCAGCGAATGTTTTGATTATGCCTGGGCTTCACAGTGCAAGTATATCATCAAAGCTACTACAGGAAATAGGTGGAGGATCTACAGTAGGACCTATTTTAATAAGTATGGAAAAACCAGTACAAATCGTGCAAATGACATCGTCAGTATCGGAAATGTTGAACCTTGCTGTACTTGCTGCAATGGATATTAAGTAAACTTCTTATCTTTATAAAGGATATGTATAGTGGTTATGAATGGGATAAAATTACATTCTAAATCATGAGCTAACAGATCAGGGTTATAGAGGCAATATATCAACTGCTGACTTAGTTGTACCAATAAACAAATGGATGAAGCTGGAGCTTATTTTGTTAGCCGTTATAAATCCGATACCAATATGTATGACATAGAAACAAATCAAAAAATAGAGTTTATTTAGAATTTCTAGAAAGGGAAAAATTAAAGTGAGATCAAAAATTAACTGAATACAATCAAAAGAATAAGGGCTAGCAAATCAAAAGAATAGACCTCTTTCAAAATTCATGTATGGAGCTCAAAATTATAAATATAGCATTTCCCACAGAAGGATTCATAAGAAAGCAGAATATGACTTGAACAGAGGGATGTTCTTCCTGGCCCTGTTTTTAACCAATGAGTTTATTAAAGTCAGGGTGGAAGATTTCAGTGCCTTAGCAAATTCACTGATTTTTTTTGATTTATGGAAAGTAACATTGTCAAGAATTACAGTTTGACCAGGCTAGTGTTAAAAATTGTTAAAGTTAAAAACCTCTGTATCACTTCGAAGGTCATAGGAGCAATTATTTTCCCGAGAGCGTGCAACAAACTGGATCAAACAAGAAAAATATTAATATAAAACATGGAATGGACGCAAAAACATCGAATAAAACCAGTGGATTAGTAGATTATAAAGAGTTAATATATTATCGTCCATCCGAGGTTGCTAACTGGCAAAGGAGGAGCCTCTGATCAATAGAAGCAAGTTTAGAAGGTGAAATAGAAAATAAATGAGAATGAAGAAGTAGAAAAGTTCAAAATACAGACTCATTTGAGCTTATGAGATAGAGCCACAGGTAGTCAAAAAAAGATAGACTGATTTACATCCGAAGCAAAAATTTTTAGTATGTTTGCAAAGTTATCAAGTCGATAAGATATCAGCAGCAGCAACATCTAGCTTGATATTATCAAAATAATTATTAAAATCAAACCCATATTTACTATCTAGATCTCCTATCTCTCCGGTAACCTTAGTATCCATATCAAAATAAATTCCACCTGTAATGTTGATTAGTGGTAGCCTAATTATGTCACTAGTAGCACAAAGTGGGTATGATTTTCCTAGGAACGTATTTTGTTCAAACATCTGCTTATATAAGTCATAAATGCGCTCATCCTGCTTATCAAGCTCCATCTTGTAGACATCAATTTTAAAAAGATTTTTTGTATTGCTGTTCCTTTCTAATGCTACTTTTGTTTTAATGTCATCAATACTGATGCTTTCCATGCTATCAATATTTTTTCTATTATTTTCTGGTAAATGTTCTCTACTGTAAACTAGAATAATATCTCGAGATTTGTTTGTCTCTGCAGTTCTTTGTAAGTTACCAAAATATTTTGGTGGAACATCACTGCCAAACCAGATGAAATAGATTGGTAAATTTTTTGAAACAACGTTATCATTATTTTTAAGCATGGGTTATACTATAATTAGTATATTGACTAATATCAAGATAAAATAATTGCTACTATGGATAAGAATGTTAAAAATATCTGGCATTCCCGAAACTTTTGTCATTAACCATAAGGGAAATATTATTGTCACTGGTGATGTAACAGTAAAAGTCTGGGAAGCTAGCAACTGCTTTTAATTACACAAAACACCCGGATAAAAAGAATGATAAAAATGTTAAAAAAAAGAATTGTTCACATCATAAAAAATGTTTAGTTAAGAAAAAAGAATGATAAAAAAATTATCAATAGAGAAAAATTATAAAAAGATGTTATAAAATAGAGTTTATTTTAAGATTAGATTTCTGATACATGTTTTGAACTTTCTTCGACCTTTTATTGTTTTTAGTGCCAATCTGGAGAGAAAGCACATGAACAACATCAGAGAGAGGAGCGTTTTTAGCCCTTTTCACGGATTCCCACCATGAGAGGACTACCAATTGATAATTGGAAGCGCTATGGTTATATGTTTTAAGGCATATAACTATAAGGATATCAACCCTTACTCTAGGCAAAAGAGCCTAAAATAGCTAAAACTATTCAGTAGGTCGCCAAAGATCCTATTCAATATATTCAGATCTTCTTTTCCTATACATCTGCCACTTTAAAGGCCGCCTCTACAGCCTCAATCTCTCCAGATTGGCATTCTCTTTATATCATATATATTCACAACCACGGAAGCAGAATTTTTGCAGTTTTTTATTGTTTTTTTAACTTTTTTGTAAACTATGAAAGATGGCAAAGAAATGATATGATGTGGCATTACTTTTGAAGAGTATCGAACTGATAGCAATGTGAGAATGAAAAAGATACCGGACATTGTTTTCCCATGCAAATACGTTTACTACTTACAGCAGACTTTAATGAAACTGTAAATACTTTAACTTTATGCAAAACAAGAAGATTTGATTGGGTTTCCTATGTGTTACAGACCTGGAATATTGATCAAAATCACCGCTTAATATGTTTAAAAATGTTCATTTGCAGATTGTTTCTTATATCTAGGGCAGCAGGCATTATATATCTTAGAAAAAAGCAGTAGAAATTGCAGTCTATCAGAGTTAATAAAAATTGTTACCTTAATGTGGTAGTAGTAATTTTTGTTTATATCAAATCTAAGTTTAGCTATTTAAAGTTTGTAACATACCAAAAATACTATAACCTTTGAATTAGTATAGTTTGGATGGGGATGATGAGGATAAAAGATGAGCTTTTTGAAGCTGCATTCAATAATGACATAGATCTAATTAAAAAACTATTGTGTTCAATAGGTGGTAATGTTGATATTAAAGACGATGAAGGAGATACACTTTTGCACGTAGCTGTTTTACATCGGCACTATAGTTTAATAGGAACATTAGTGAGGTTGGGTGCTAAAATTGATATAAGAAATACTTATGGATGGACTTCACTGCATTTAGCAGTTTTGATAAATGATATCGAAATGGTTTCTACCTTATTAGAATTATGTGCATTTCGGTATATAGAAGATAAAGATGGTAATCTTCCCATTCATCTAGCTGCAGAGCAAGGTTATCCAGATATAGTTGAGGGTCTGCTTGACAAATATACTGTAAATGCAATAAATTCTTCTGGGTTTACCCCTCTGCATTTAGCTGCGCAAGAAGGATATAATAGTGTAATTGAAATACTATATTATAACGCAGTTGATATTAATGCACAAGATAAAGAAGGCAATTCTGCCTTAATTATGGCAAGCAAAAATAACCATATATCAACAGTCGAGTTTTTATTGGAATGTGGAGCCGATTGTAATCAAAAAAATTGTTACGGACAAACGTTTAGCGCATTTGCAGCTACAGAAGAAATGAGAAATATAGTTCATAAGTATGGTGAATCCTCAAAGACATCAGTAGATATAAGCTCATTTGCTCATAAATATTCAATGCACAAACGCAAAAGGGATTCAAACACATCAAATAGCTGTAGTAAATCTTATGACAGCTTAGACATTAGTTCAAATAAATCTTCATTCCGATCTAACAGCATTAGTATGTTTAATGTGAGTTCATCTGGATCTAATGTAGACGGGTCTTTAGTATCTACTGCATCTAAATGTCAAAAATTTTTAAGCACATTAGAAAGCTTATCAAGTTTGAGTCTGAATGTAGATAGTTCAAAAGAACTATCTACTATACAAAGTATTAAAAAGGCAAAGTATAGATAAATAATAGCTTTTTTAAAAAGCAAATATTATAAATCTTTCTAAAAAACTAACCCAAGCTTTTCTGAATGATCAGTAGCTTAGTGTTTCAAGATGGAACAAAGTTGTCATATAACAAAATCATCTTGAGATTTCTGTGAAATTACGCTTAAAGTTAATCAGTCAAGTTTAGAGATAACTCGAGATGGTATTAGGTTAAATGCTCAGAGAATCGATCTTAACTGAAGAAAATATGTTTACAGGTAAATCAGTTGTGCGGGTAGGAGATAGTTGTGAAGAAGATGTATCACATTTTAGTACCCATGGAAGTAGTAACGTATTTGTTAATTGTAAACCTGTTGCAAGAAAATCTGATAATTTTACAGAAAATAAAGTGTTAACTCAACTACTGTTTTTGCTTTGGTATAGCAAGAGTGGGAGATTTAGTTTCTTGTGGGTTTGAAGTAATAAGTGGTAGTAATAATGTGTTCTCTGGGTAGAGAGAAGGTTATGTATAGATTGCCTTTCTTTTGTTTATGATTAAAATAGTCTATGTTAAGTAGGTATTGGTGATGTTATGATTAAAGAACAAGAGATTGATAATATATTTCAGGAAATAGATCAAGAATCAACAGAAAGTAACATAATTGAGGAAATTAAACAAAAGCTGTATTCACATAATAAAGATGTGTATAATACTTGGGAAGGACATAATTTCTATATAGATCACTTATTTGAAATAAGGCAAGATTTTAGGTTTTCTTCCAGATATTATACTACAGCATTAAATATTTGTGCTCATAAAGGCTATGCAAAGACAGTAGAGCGCTTAGTGAAAAGAGGTGCAAAATCTAATATCAAAGATGGTGGTGGGTATATTTCCTTACATTGCGCTGCTAGCAATGGCAATATAAAAATAGTAGAATTATTACTAGAAAAAGGAGCTAATATTAATTCAGTATCTAAATTGAATTCTACTCCATTACATTTTGCTGTTACTAAAGGACATGTAGATGTAGTCCAATTTTTATTAGATAAGGGGGCAAACCCTTTGATAGAAGATATTCACAACCAAACTCCAAGAGATATCGCAAAAAACAGGAATGTGGCTACTGTTTTAGAGGAAGCAGAAACAGCAAAGTATAATAAAGAAATAGAGCGCAGGAAAAAGGTACAGGCAAAAATTATCGCTATAAGTGGTGTTATAACCGTATTGGTAATAGCACCTATTGGGTATATTGTTAAATTGCCTGTACAAGTGCTTGTGGGCATATCTGTATCTGTAGCATTGATATTTGCTTGTGCATATATAATGTCAAAACCTAATACTAAAGTGGACAAAATAAAATGTTCTACACAAGATCAAAATATAAAAGATGTTCAGTTCATAACATTGTAGCTCATATTATTTCTTGCATTATAAAGCAACGTTTTTGTTTAGATAGGATATGAGAGGAATGGATGCTAAAGTTGGCAAGGTATTAGAAGGGTTAGAGCATTTAAAACAATCAATAGTAGATATTCTAACCACACCAATTGGCAATGAGATGGCTCTAGGCTATTTGAACTTATAGATAAATCGAAACTTAGAAATTTATGCATCAGTGGCTGAAGCTTTAGCCAAATGGTTGATAGAGTTAAAATTACAGAAGTCAATGAAGGTTTTATCACTTGAAGGAAAGTATCTGCCAGAAGGGAAGAATAGACCCGCTGAGAAACGGTATGCAACTAATTTCAGCAGCAACAACAGCAAGAATCAATTAAAACTCATGCCTGAGGTTTACGAGACCAGCAATTATGTTAAATCTCATGTTGTATTTCTTCTGAAAATTGCGATAGGTATGCGACATGATTTTAAAAATCTTAATTTCACGGATTTTATGCTCCTCTTTCATCCTAAATGATGCCAGCTTCCGATTGTGCTCTTTTTGATCGTCCGTCAGCAATTTTTTTCGATACCTTTTATGCGGAATCATAACGTTACTCTGCAATTTTTGCCACCCCTGATATCCAGAATCTGCATACTTTATATTCTCTTTTGGTAACATTTTTTCCTGCTTTCATATCTTAAAATCGTGAGTTCGACCTCTGTATGACTTTGACACTGATAGAATTTGCCCATCTTCTCTTATAACGATTTCCGTTTTTATCGTGTTTACTCTTTTCTTGCCAGAATAAGACAATTTTCTTTTTTTCCTGTCTTTTGGCCGTTCTATTGGTTGTTCTGTAACATCTGCTAATATCTTCAAAATTCTTTCTGGCGTCATAGTTCTGTCCTTTTTTATTGAGATTTTTTTAGCCAAAAGTGGTTCCATTTTCTTGAGTAATCGGCAGATGTTTGAGTTATACAAGTTGAATCGGTAACTCAAGAATCGGTGTGTTATGTAAGTTCTATAATACAGAATTATACAAAGTATTTTGTCTTCCAACACAGGCTATTTTGATGTTCTTCCATTTCCGTTTTTTAACTTTCTCCCACTCTGGGCGCACTTTTTCTATAACCTTTTCGAATTCTCTTATTGTCAGACCTGTTACATCTCGAAAATTCCTCGGATGTTCTTTTATATTATGGTAATTTATGCTCATCTTGCCTCACTTTTTCTTGCTCTATCTCTCTTTATATAACCATTTCTCCTCTTTTGCACCAGGTCTTATATACTCAAATTACTCATAAATTCTTTGAGAACTTATGTCTTTTTAGCTATATACCCTACAGAATATCTTCTCTATTCTTTTTACGAAGTAAACTCTTAGCGTACGAAATTAGCTCATCTTTTTTGAGGGCATAAGAGCTAGCTTCCCAGTAATTTTTGATCATTTTTAAGCTTTCGCCCAAATATTTTCCTTGTCTATATCCTATATTTTGCAGATCAGAACCTGATATAGGAAAATCTGGAATGAAGCATGAATCGGCAAATAATATATACTCCTGTATTTCACTCACATCTTTTTCTGCCTCTATACAGCAAACTTTTATTATATCCTTATACAATTCTAAACCAAACAAACATATGTACCTTTTTTGCTCTTTTTCTGACAAGTCAGTTGGTATGCTGTTTTTAAGTATAAACATTAATTTTTTCTTTTGTTTTTTTGATAGGCGTAAAAAGCTACTCATATATTCACCTATACTTTTTCTATGAGCTATAGCTGTACGTAAGAGCAGCGCTAACTTAACTATGGGATCAACTACACTTAAAACCTTATGTGATAGGACATGACATGAGATTTTATCTGGAATGATTTTCTGCAGAACACCGCACTCCTGCATACTTACTAAAGTGGATACCAAGTGGTCACTACATGATAGCAGTTTAAACATTTCATCTCTTATTCTTTCTCCAGATAAACTAGATATCATCCATGCGTGCCTATTACATGCATTAAGTATTTTATCGCTGATTTTACCTATACATATATCTGCATGAAAACGAAATGCTCTCAATATTCGCAAATAATCTTCTTTTATCCTAGACTCAGGATCGCCGATGAAACTAAGCTTTCTTTGCTTTAAATCTCCTAAGCCATCAAAGTAATCATATACATTGCCATATTTATCAGCATATAGGGCATTGAATGTAAAATCACGTCTTGAGGCATCTGCCTGCCAACTACTGGTAAATTCAATCTCGGCATGTCTACCATCGCACCTTATATCATGTCTAAGAGTTGTAATCTCAAACGGTTGTTGGTTTATAATTGCTGTTACGGTACCATGCTTTAATCCTGTAGGAATAACTGCAATATTACTAGCTTCTAAAGCGTCTATCACTTGCTCTGGGAGCAAATTAGTAGCTAAATCGATATCATGCACTTCTCTTTGCAAGACATTATCTCGAACACAACCACCAACAAACCGTATCTCTCCACCAAATTTTTCAGTAGCATCTATTACTAGTCTTACCTCTTTATTACCTATCCAACTTTGATTTATTTGCATACCTAATAACCTGTATTTAACAAATATAGGATATGATAAAAAATGTAAATTTCTTCATTATTTTTTATCCATTTCAAATTTTATAATAAAAAATCAAATGCCCATAAAAATATTTATTGACTGCTTAATATTTTATTGTAAAAAAGACATAATCAATTTTTTTGAGAAAGTATGACAAACAGTAACAGCAGTGCAAGTTGTGTTGTTAATAATTATTTAGGTTCGTCTAGTACTTGTACAGACAGAATAGCAAGAATATTTGCTACAATAGCAGCTTTTTCATTTTTCTGTTCTTTATCTAGTGCTATTGCTTCTTCTGGTATATATCTTCTTGATCATGGATTAGAAGCTGAATGCAGCACAGTAGCGTTATCAACGTTTTCAATTGTAACGTCAGTAGTAGGGACGGTTAGTTTTATTTCAGCAATAGGCATAAGCTATAGGCTCTGCAGCAATTATGACGTTTATAGTTCTTCTACTCCTTCTATCTCTCCTCCTCATCCTACTCCTAGTATAGTAGTACCAAGTTCGCATGGCATTAACTCAAGCCCCTTCCCACCCTCATATAATATTGGCTCTAGCATTTCACCTCAGCGTAGCAGTACTGACTCTGGTTTTTTATCTTCACATGGTGTAGTGCCAATATTATCAAAGTCAAACCCAATTAACTGTTTAGAACTTTTAGAACTTATGGAAACAAGTTTCTAATTTAATATCACAAAATAAAGATTTATTTTCTACATTTTGAGGCTAAACTAATTAATAAATAAATTTAAGATTAGCAGTGAATAATCAAAAAGTGAGAAAAGTAGTACTTGCATATTCTGGTGGGCTTGATACATCAATTATTTTAAAGTGGCTGCAAGATAAATATGATTGTGAGATTGTCACTTTTACTGCCAATTTGGATCAAGATGATGATCTTTCATTAATAAAAGAGAAGGCATCTGTATTAGGAATAAAAGATAAGAACATATATACAGAAAATTTAACAGAGGAATTTGTTCAAGATTTTGTTTTTCCTATGTTTCGTGCTAATGCTTTATATGAAGGTTATTACTTACTAGGAACAGCAATAGCACGTCCACTGATTGCCAAGCGTCAAGTTGAGATAGCCAAGCTTGTAGGTGCAGATGCAGTAGCTCATGGAGCAACGGGCAAAGGCAATGATCAAGTGAGATTCGAGTTTGGCTACTACAGTCTTAACCCTAAAATTAAGGTAATATCTCCATGGCGAGAATGGGATTTAACTTCACGTAATAAATTAATGGAATATGCTAAAAAGCACAATATAAATATACTACAGGATAAAACTGATGAGCCGCCTTACTCAATAGATTCGAATCTATTGCATAATTCATTTGAAGGTAAGGTTTTAGAGGATCCTAGTATTGAATCTGACTACTCAATGTTACAACGCATCATCCTACCAGAGAAAGCTCAAGATAATCCTGAATATGTGGAGATAGCCTTTGCTAAAGGTGATCCAGTCTCAGTAGATGGTACTAAACTATCACCAGCAAACCTCTTAAGAAGGTTAAATGAAATTGGCGGCAGGCATGGTATTGGTTTGGTAGATATAGTTGAAAATCGCTATGTTGGTATTAAATCTCGTGGTGTATACGAAACTCCTGGAGGTACTATTTTATTTCATGCCCATCGTGCTATAGAAAGTATTACTCTAGAAAAAGCAGCATCACATTTAAAAGATGAGATAATGCCTAAATATGCTGCACTAATTTATAATGGTTATTGGTGGACGCGTGAACGTGAGATGTTGCAAGCACTGATTGATAAATCACAGGAGAATGTCAATGGCACTATACGTGCTAAACTATATAAAGGGTCAGTGACAATTGTTAGTAGAAAATCAGACAATAGCATTTATTCACAAACACTTGCAAGTTTTGATGATGAAAGTTACGACCAAAGTGATGCAGAAGGGTTTATCAGAATTAATTCTCTGAGATTTCGTGTTTAATCTGAATTTTGTCTTGAGTAAATTAAATTTTTAACTTTTAATTAAAATTATTTTACTTTTTTACTGTATAATTGTAATAAGCAATAGTGTAATTTATAGGTACTTCTATGGATCTCCATTATTTTCCATGTTTTGAAGTTGAAAGTTATTATATCGATAATAAAGGCCATGAGAGCTTTCATTATCACGGTAATATGAATGTTGATTTAGCAAATATAGTACACCTTGGCCAAGATGGTAAGATATGGCCTTTTCAAAAAATAGCAAAATATGAAGAGATAAGCGGTCAGTTAAACAATATCTCTGGTATTTGCGCAACTTCATATCCATCTAAATGTTATTTGGATATGCATTCATTAGAAAAAAGTCATTTTAATTTAAATATAAAAGAAGCCTTTGGTTCAGATAGTGAGACAAATTACACACTTTCTATTCATGTAGACCTTCACTTTGATTTAAATAACAGTAATCAAGAGGTCAAAACTTTCTCTGACAAAGATAAAAATGGCAATTCATTTTTTCTTAAACTGAAAGAAAGTAAATGTAAATGACTAATTTATTAGAACTTTATTCTACTAACACAGAAAAATATATTGAAGAGCAAGAAGTTCATATTTAACATCTCTGAGTTTTAAAACTTGCTTTGCAAACGTTTACCCAAACCACCAGCTTTAGCTGGTGGTAGTTGATAGTTACTATTTTTTAAATAAGGGTTTTTACTCTTTTTAAAAATTATTTTCATTGGTATTCCTTCCATGTAAAATGTTTCTCTTAAGCTATTTAGCAAATAGCGCTTGTAACTTTCTTCAAGGTTTTCTGGTGTATTGCACATTATGACAAAAGCTGGCGGTCTTATGCTAACTTGAGTTATATATTTTAATTTTATAAGTTTTCCTTTAGCTAAGGGAGGGCTGTGTTTTTGGGTAGCAACTGCAAACCATTTATTAAGCATGGAAGTACTGATTCTTTTATCAAAAAAAGTATAGAGCTTAAGGCATTTATCTATTACTTCTGTGCAGCGAGCATTTTTAAGTGCTGAAGTGGTAATTATTGGAGCACTGAAGCTAACCTCATATTGTTTTATAAACTTAAGTAATGTTTTGCGATCGTTACTATTAATTAAATCCCACTTATTTAAAACTATAACCAGCCCTCTACCTTCATTCATTGCTTGCGCTCCTATGTGAAGGTCTTGGCGCTCAATTCCAAACACCGAGTCTAAAAGTAAAATCACTATATGCGAGCGCCTCATGATATCCAAACTATTTTTTACAGAAGTGGCCTCTAAATCATCTATAATTTGTGTTTTTTTGCGAATTCCTGCAGTATCAATAAGGGTAATTGAATGACCATTATGACTATAAATTGTATCTATTGGATCACGTGTTGTTCCTGATTTTTCATCAGTAATAACTCTATTGCTACCAAGTATACTATTTAAAAATGTAGATTTACCCACGTTTGGGCGACCAACAATTGCAATTCTAATGTTACTACTGCTGCTATTTTCTAGTGTATTTTCTTTATAAAATTCAGATATAATAGGGCTCAATACTTCATATAAATCTGCCATACCTAGGTTGTGTTCAGCAGAAATGTATACAGGACCTAAGAAATCAAAATGCTGTAGATAATCAGCATCACAAGATTTTTCACTTTCACACTTATTTGCTATAAGTATTATGGGTTTTTTGGTTCGTTTTTTTAACCATTTAGCAAGCTCTTTATTTTGTTCTCTCAAATTAGCATCGATTAAGAAAAATATTAAATTTGCTTCACCAATTGCCAATTCTAATTGCTCCATTACTTGTTGCGAGAAGGTGATTTTCTCATCCCAACCGCCTGTATCAACCAGTTTGAATGACAAATCACTAATTCCCCCTATGCCTTCACGCCTGTCTCTAGTTACACCAGCAATGCTGCTTACTATGGCTGATTTGCGGCCAATAAGCCTATTGAATAAGGTTGATTTTCCAGCGTTTGGTAACCCAATTATTGCAATTTTAAACATAAGTGAATTCATAAAACATAGTTTGCAACGAAGTTAGTTTATTAATATGATATTGCCTTATGCCGTTACCAAGAGTTGAACTTGGGGCCTCGTCATTACCAATGACGCGCTCTGCCACTGAGCTATAACGGCTATAGTACTTTAGGTTATTTGTAGTCATGGAAAAGTCAAAAAGAAATAAGGCTGAAGAAAACAAAAAACGTTTAGCTGCAGCTTTAAAACGCAATATAATCAGAAGGAAGCAAAAAGAGCATAATACAAAGTATAATAAAGTGAAGTAATTTAATTAAAAATTACATTACCAATTTTTCATTACAAAATTGTACAGTTCTTATCGTTTTTTTTCACTTCTGCACTTTTAAAGGAAGTACTAGGGTTATCTTTGGAATCAGCTCTTTTAGCAGGGCTGCCAGAATCATGAATGTACTCATCCATCAACTGATCAAAATTATCGTCTAAATTTTTTACATGATCTACAATTGATTTTTTAGGGTCTTTTTCAAGGAGCCATGATTTAAATTCAGAAATAAATTGCTCATAACTGGTAGCTGAATTTGAAATAATTGATAAGAAGAAATTTTTCTTATCAACGTTGCCAAGATTTTTAAAAACTTCTTTTGAAAAATATTCATTAAAACGGATCCTTTTTTCACTTGTAGCTTCTTTTTCAAATAATGCAACATGACCCTTTTTGAAAAGATCATTCACATATTTCTCACATTTCTTAATGACAATATTATCGATTGCAGCAATGTCTTCTAAATATTTTCTTAAATCTTGGTCTTGCAAATAATCCAGTGGAGCCTTACCTTTATTATCTTTTAAAGTTAAATCTGCATCAAAAAGTAAAACTAACAATGTCATTACATCTTTAATATTATTTTTTTTAGTCGGATCTTCTGTCTTGCTGTACTCTTGCACAATGTAATGTAAAGTTGCCCTTCCATTATCACCTTCGTTTATACCTTTAAGATTTGCATCAGCTCCATACTTACGTAACATCTTTAGCATCTCTATATTGCCTTGCCAAGCTGCAACTGCTAACATTGTGGCATTATTATAATCGCCGACAGAAGCTCTAACATTAACATCTATCTTGTCTTTTAATAATTCATGTGATAGTAATTTTTCTAATGATTTAGTATCTCCTTTCTTGGCAAAACCCATCATAGTCTCAACTAAAGCTATCTGAGCTTTTTTACTTTTTATATCTATACCTGCATTAACTAATAAAAGCACCATTTCTGCATTCTCTGTATTTCTAGCATATATTAGAGAATTATAACCATATTTATTTAAAGCATTTACATCTATCCCGGGAACTGCAAGTAAATATTCAACCATCTTAATATTATTGGCGTCTACAGCATGATGAAGTGGTGTTTCGTTATTTTGGTTATAACCTTGATTGATATACTGATTTTTTGGTTTGAATCTAAAAATACCACGTTTACTTTCAATATACGGCTTAAGTGTCTCAAAAATATCAGGTTTATTATTTTGTGCTGCCCAATGCAAGATTGTGCCTAGATTTTCTTTGTTATCAGGGTCATAATCGTATTGAAGTGTAAACACATCACTAAGTTTAACGCGTTTATCTTTTAGTAAAGCTCAGTGACTGGATGATTACGCATTAGCGCAATTACAACAATGAATGGATTAATACTTTCTACTCCTTCGAAATCTTTCATTTCTAACGTTGCTCCGTTATTAAGAAGGGTTTGAAAGTTGTTAAAAAGATTATTAGCTATAGCTAAACTTATTGGTCTATTGCCATGCTTATCCCGATAATTAACGTCAACTCCCTTTTCTATTAAAAAAGAAATATTTTCATTCCCATCTTTGTTTGCTGCAGCGTAATGAAGTGCTGTATTTCCATTTCCATCTAAACCTTTAATATCTGCACCGTGATTCAGCAAGTATTCAACTATTGCAGTACTTCCACCAGCTGCAGCATAATATATTGGTTTTTTGCCAAATCCATCACTGAAATTAACATTAGCTTTATGTTTTTCTATTAATGTTTTGACTGAATTGTAATTACCAGAATTCATAGCAATTATCAGCGGTGTAAAATCATTTATAAGTATAGTATCAAACTTTAAAGAAGGAACTAAATCAAATAGATTCTCTTCAACAACATGAGTTATAAAATTTTTGCCGGTTGATGGTATAATAGTGCCAGGATCAGCACTGTTTTCAATTAGATACTTAATTACATCAAATTTCTTTTTTTCGTATGCTAAACTAAGAGCTGTATTTTTTTTCGCATCTTGATAATTTATATCAACTAGATATTTAGGTATTACCAATTTTATTATTTCTAAACTATCTTCACTATACAAAATACTAGCATCTATTACTTTAAGTGCCTGTGCTGAGGTTTTAATCTCTGCATCTGCTTTCAGTAGAAGCTCTATTGTGTTCATAGCCTTATATTGATTTAGTTCTTTATAATTCAATATATAATCTAAAGCTGTATTATCTTCAATGTTAACATTTGAGTCTCCTTTAATTAAACACTCTAAACTTGAGATTAAATTTTTATCTAACCATTTTTCCACATTATTGTAAATTTGAGACTTAACCTTTTTATCACTGTTATCATTGCGCAACCACCTACTAATATAATGCACTGGCGTTTCACCATCACTATCTTGAGCGTTTACATTAGCATTCTTTGCTATCAAAGCATTGATTACCTCATCTCTAAAGTCGGTAAAAACACCACCCAAATGTTTTGCTGCTATTGCTAAATGCAGTGGTGTTTGGTCTAATCTATTTGTTGCGTTTACATCGTCTGATGTAGCTTTATTAATTAGCTCTAAAACGTTTTGGTAATCATTTTGTTCTATTGCTTGATGAATGGGAAATTGTCCGTGCATATTTTTACCTCTGTTTAGTTTACAAAAATATTATTTTGTGATTCATTTCTCGGTTAAGTTGACTGCCATCGTTGACTAATGCATTCTATTCCAAGATAAACTCGAACCACTTCACATAATATCTCTATATATTAGTATGTATTTTATACTATTTTATTAAAATGTAAATATATTATTTATCTAGATAACTAGTATTTTATTTCTTCTATCGCACAACAGAAAATTATTTTTCTCAGCTCATTCTTTCTTGTCCATATGCTGGAAATATTACTACTTTTCTATATTTCTACTACTTTTGTTTGCCTTATCCTCATATAAAATCTTCAGTAGCTTCACTATATATTACTTAACTATTTTGTTTAGTTTTGACCTTATTACTAATGTTTCTTCCCTTTACAGTTTTACCGCTTTTAGTGGTCAGGTTATGTTTTGCTTTATATCATTAAAAACGTGGCTTGATTCAGTTTTTTGAATATTTTCTTTTTATTATTCTTCATGATTTCTTTGACTTTAAACTAGTAAATATTTTACCTGCTAGAATTGTTCTAAGTAATTTTTTTTATCCTTTTTATTACATCTTTTAATATTATAAGTGAGTTGATAATACGCTTGTTGTTTTTATCTTTTATTCCACTTAATATATCTCCATCTGTAATGCCAGTACTGATAAATATCGATTTGCTTTTTACCATATCTTCTATTCTATAGATCTTTTCCTTGTCCTTGATACCTATTTCATCCGCACGTTTTTTTAGCTTATCAGTGTCAAAGATTAACCTTCCTTCCATTTGCCCTCCAATAGAGCTGAGGGCTGATGCAGCTAAAACTCCTTCTGGTGCGCCTCCAATTCCTACATACATATCATAACTATTATTTAGTAATGAAATAACAGCTGATATATCACCATCATCTATTAATTTTACTTTTACTCCACATTTTCTAATTCTCATTATTAAGCTTTCATGCCTTGGCCTGTTTAGTACTATAACTACCAATTCACTAATTTTACAACATTTTGCTTCGGACAGCTGATATAAGTTACTTTCAATACTATTTTTAAGTGATACAACACCGTTTGGTAAGTTTTTACCTACCGCTATCTTTTCCATATAAACATCTGGTGCGTTTAGAAAACTACCTCTTTTTGTAACAGCAAGAACAGACATTGCCCCTCTTCCATAATTTGCACATATAGAAGTTCCTTCTAAGGGATCAAGTGCAATATCAACCTCTGGGCCTCTTTTTGTTCCAACCTCTTCACCTATATAAAGCATTGGTGCTGAATCTCTTTCACCTTCACCGATAACAACTGTACCATTCATATCTATAGAATTAAGTGCAGAACGCATCGCATCAACAGCAGCTTTATCTGTCTCTTTCTCTTGACCCAGGCCAAGAAAATTATATGCAGCTATAGCTGCACTTTCTGTTGCCTCAACCAATTTGGGAATTAAATCTTCTATCATCTCTTTTTAGAAATCTAATGTGTAGCAAATATCTAGTATTATGTATTATTTATTTTATTGAGAATAGCATTAATAAAACTAATTTCACTTGCCTTATCAAGTAAATCAGAAGAGATATTTGTATATTCATTTATTACCACTGCAACGGGAGTATCACAATTCACTAATTCATACGCAGCAGTTCGCAATACTGCTAAACTAATCAAATTTATTCTTGTTAAAGACCATTTAGGGCTTAGATTAGATTCTATTACTGTATCAAGTTTTTTTGGATTGTCGATGATACCGTCTAGTAACTTTAGCAAAAACTGATTATCAAAACTATAAAATCCAAATAAATGAGCAACTTCATTTATGTAATCAATTAACTCTTCAGAATATTTGTAATCTACAAACATGGCTGAATAATAGGCCTGTATAACAAGAAAACGTGCAATGTTTCTTCTAGAATAACAGTTTTTTTTAGCTAAAAGCTCCATTATTTTAAAAACTGATTATATATTTCCATCATACGTAACACTGCTAAAGCTGCATTACCACCAACATTCTTTTGGTTTTTATCAGCCCTGGCTGAGGCTCTCTCTTTACTATCAGCTGTAATTACACCCATGCCTAAAGGCACAGAATGCTGAATAGCAATCTCACCTAAGGACCCAATTACTCTTTTGCAAATGTAGTGATAGTGATCTGTTTCTCCACGTATTACGCACCCAAGTGCTAAATAGCCATTGTAACTGCTACGATCACTCATAATTGAAAAAACAATTGCTGCTGGGATTTCAAATGCGCCTGGTACATAGAGTTCATCATACTGAACACCTTTATCATCCAACTCCTCTTTGGCACCAACTAACAGAAGGCCTGCTATATCTTTATAATAATCTGAAATTACAGTGAGTACTTTAGACACTACATACTCTCATTTGAAACTTTTTTGATAAAAATAGTATTATCTTTAATGATAAAAAGCTTTATAATTAATTGTTGCATAATTGTTATAGTATTACTGCATATCCAATATATTATCAATCCTGCAGGAAAAGAGGCAAAAAGAAATGTAAAGATATATGGCAAAAATTTTGTTACTTGCATATTTTCAGAAGAATTATTGTCATAGCTTAACTTCTGTTGAATTATCATGGTCATACCAAGTATTATAGGTAAGATTCCAATCGAAATTGGAGGATTGTAATCTAAAAGACCAAATAGCGTTAAAATATTCATAGGATCAGGTGATGAAAGATCATGAATCCAAAGGTAAAATGGGGCATGCCTCATTTCAATGGTGACAAACAACACTTTATAAAGTGCAAAAAAGACCGGGATTTGGATCAGTATCGGTAAAAGACCAGACATCGGGTTTATATTATGTTTTTTAAATAATGATGACATTTCTTTATTTAATTTCATTTTATCGTTTTTATATAATTCTTTTATCCGTAACATTTCTGGCTGTAGTTGCTTTAATCTGAATGTTGAGATGTAAGATTTATTAGATAAAGGCAGCATAATCAACTTAATCAATAGTGTTAGCAGCAAGATTGCTAAACCAAAATTTTTAAATACTGTATGGAAATATTCCAACAATATAAATACTGGCTTAGTTATAAAATAAAGAACACCAAAATCTACTGCTTTATCAAATAGTGTTATTTTGAGAGTATTTTTATAATGATCTAAAAGTTTTAATTCCTTTGCACCAGCAAAGAAATAGTTGATATGAGAATGGCTACTATTTGCAGTACTGTGCTGTTTCATAAAATCTATTTGAAATTTATTATCTAAAGAAGATAAAGCATGTTTAATATTGATGCTTGATGAGCCTTCTGGTATTATAGCTGTAAACCAATATTTATCTGCAAAACCAAACCAATTTTTATTATTTTGATTTTGCTTTATCTTAATATTTTTTTGCGAAGAAATTTTCTTATAAGTCCACTCTTTCAATTTATCATCAAAAACGCCTACAGCACCTTCATGTGATATAAAGTAAGAATGTTTAATATCATCACGACTGCGATTTATTCTACCATAAGGTACTAGATGAACCTGTGTGTTTGTACTATTTTCAACTATTTGTTCTATTTTAAACATGTAATCATCATCTAGTTTAATTTTTATTTTAAACACAATTCCATCTAAATTATCCCAGTGGAGAATAATCTCTTCCTTATTACTTAACTTCTTTTTATCAGCTTGCCAAATTGTTGATGAATTTGGAGTCTTTATTTTATTTTCTGGATCTATCCAACCAAACTCAGCAAAATATACATCTTTTGAACCGAATGGAGACAATAGAACCACTTCAGAAGAAGTAGGATCAGAAGTTACATGATAATTGGCTAAGGTCAAATCATCAAACTTAGCTCCGTTTAAAGAAATAGAACCATGCAGTTTGTTATTGGCTATCTTTACTCTTTGATCTGAGCTGGAACTTATAATCTCATAACGATCTTTGTACTTTAATTCAGGAAATGCTAATTCTGTGTCATTTAAATTGATGTCATCAGCATTTTCTACTGCAGTTTTTTCATAGCCAAAGAATTTTTCGTAGAAGATTCTCCAGCCAATCATTATTAAAACTGACAAAAAAACTGCTAAGATTAAATTCCTAATTTCTGACATATAATATTTTTAAATGTTAATTTAAAGTATATTATATTAATACTTCCAGTACAATGAACTTCCTTGAGAATTGTTTCTTTTTAAGAATTGGGAGTTTATAGTAATTTCACTCTAATAATTTTTACCAAAAACAGCCATTATAAATAATCCTAAAAACCAGTTAATATCCTCTCAACTAGCTCTTTTACTGTTGGAATATAACCATTTTTATAAAAAGGGTCCTCTTTGAATTTATAAGCATTGTGGCCAGAAAACATAAGCTCATTTTTAATATCACCACCGTTTATTATATTTTGCAGAGTTTTTTGTATGCAAAAGCTACGTGGGTCTGGCTTTTGCCCTGTTGTATAATTATCATGATCCTTCCAATTACTAAATAAACAGTGGCTTAAACAACCCATGCAATTAATTTGATCTCTTCTTATCTCTTCAAATTTATCTTTTGCCACAAAAACAATAGTCGAACTAGGTGTTTTTAATACCTCTGTATACCCCCCTGCAATCCATTTATTAGATAAATCTTTATCTTCTGCTTTTAAATAAACTTTTCTATTTCTTTGTCCAATGGTTAGCTCAGTATTAAATACACTACTATAACTATCTGAAAATTCTACTTGCCTCAAGTTACGCTCTTTGAGTTCGCGTAAAAAATCATTTTCAATTGCAGAGGAATAAAATCCTGTGGGACTGAATCTATTTAAGTAAACATCTCCTTTTTCGATATTAAGCAGATAGTTTTTCCATTCTGCCGAAATTGGACTTTCTTGTGTTAACAAAGGGCGAGTACCAAATTGAAAAGCTATATTGCCTATCAATTCATTATCAAACCAGTTATGCCAATCTTTTAAATACCACACCCCCCCAGCCATTACAATTGGCACATCACATAAGCCAACTTCATTCATAAATGCTCTAATCTCTACAACTCTTGCAAATGGATCTTGCGGCACTCCTGGATCTTCATTATTGCTTAAACCATTATGCCCACCAGCAAGCCATGGATCTTCATAAACTACTCCTCCTAGTAAAAATTTAGATACTTTTTCATACGAACGCTTCCATAAAATTTTCAGCGCACGTACTGATGAAATTATTGGATAATAATATACCTGATATTTAGATGCTATTTCAGCTAACTTATAAGGCATTCCTGCACCACAAGTAACTCCGTGTATTAGGCCTTTTGCACCTTCCAGCACCCCATTAAGTATACGTTGTACAGCTCCCATTTCCCATAAGACGTTCATATGTATGCGGCCTTGACCTTTAGAAATCTTGTTTGCAATACGTGCCTGGCTGATTGCTGCTTTTATGCTACGCTCAATTAATTCATTATGACGCTCATATCTTGTTTTGCCTTTGTAAATCAAAGGAACTATCTCACCGTTATCATCTATAAGTTCTGCGTTAGCGCCTGAAAAAGTACCGACTGCACCAGCTGCAGCAAAGGCTCCACAAGAAAATCCATCACTTATTCCAATGCCTTTACCACCTTCTATAATAGGCCATACTTCCCTACCAGAAAGCAAAACCTTTTTAATTACATCTTTTAAATTTATTTCCATTAACTTCAATTAATTTTACTATTTCAAAGTTTATTATAATGAGTTTCTTAAAACTACACAATTAGTACATATTAGGAAAAAAGTTTGCATCTCAACTTGCTCTAACCTACACTACTTGAGCAGTAGTACTGCTATGTTTATGAACCCACAAAAAGTAGAGTTAATTTTTTTAAGTTTTCAGCAATCTAACCCTATACCTAAAATTGAGCTAAATTATATAAACCATTTTACTCTACTAATCGCAATAATTTTATCAGCACGGACAACTGATGTTAGTGTAAATAAGATAACAGAACAGCTATTTAAAATTGCTGATTCTCCACAAAAAATCCTAGATCTTGGAGAACAAGAGTTAAAGAATCATATCTGCCGTATTGGTTTATACAACACCAAAACAAAAAATATCATCAAACTAAGCACCATATTAATAAAAGAGTATAACGGCAACATTCCAGCAGAGTTTAATCAGCTAGTTTCATTGCCAGGAGTAGGAAGAAAAAGCGCAAATGTTTTTTTAAATTCAGCACTCGGCATGCCAACACTTGCAGTTGATACTCATGTATTTAGAGTCAGCAATAGGATATGTTTAGTAAAAGAAAAAAGCATAATAGGAACTGAAAGAAGCTTGCTTAAAGTAGTGCCAAAAAAATGGCTCCTATATGCTCATCACTGGCTGGTATTACATGGCAGGTATGTATGCAAAGCACGCATGCCACTTTGCAAAACATGCATAATAAAAGATCTATGTGAATATAAGAAGAAATGCTAATGTACAAATAAATTTGTTACTACTTAAGATAAGTAGTAACAAAGTGTTTTATCTATCACGGACACCATCAAGTATAGGTTTTTCACTGGTCCACGTAGAAGTATTTTCTCCCTTAAAATCATCACAAAGAGATGGAGGTGGAGGAAAATCATCACCATCCTGTTGATTTTGTTGGTCTGTCATTACTTCTTGTCCAAGCGTATGTTCTAGCCAATTTTTCTTACTCTTTGCTGCCCGTATCTCTACTGCCGCTCTTAGCTCATCGTTATGATTCATTTCATCTTGTATCTTACTTTTCTGTTGAGATTGTAAGTAGGAAGCCATTACCTGTTTTTGTAATTTCTTACTATCATCTGGCATAGGAGGTGGCATTGGTGCTCCTGACAGCTTCTTACTCTCTATAATCATCTGTGGATTATTATCATCACAGCTATTAATATAATCTGATCTTACACAATCTGTAAGCCTTTTTAACCGCGTTTTTAACGTAACAATATCATTGCTATCATTAGCTTGAATCATACTTGTTTTACTGTCATCTTGTTCATTAGAACATCTATTATCAAATCTGTATTCTATGCTTTCATATTTTATCAACTGATAACACAACATAAGTAAGCATGTAGCCGCTAGCGTAAGTGATACCACCTCTATAGGTAATTTTATGTCTACTATTGGATTTAAATGTCTTATTAGTAAAAATACACCAAAAGCAGCAGACATTGTAACAGTAGAAATTATAGTAATATTTCTAATAATCCTTTTCTTTTGATCAGAATGGAATTCCTCATACATGCTGTATGCAATACTTCTAATTTCTTCAATTTCGTTTTCATTATCAATGCCTCCAAGCAATGATTCTAAAGCACCTATACCGCCATTTTTTTTGACATAATGTGCTTCATATTTTCCTAATTGTTCTAGTGTTAATGCTCCCATTATTCCCCCACTTTTTATGAAATGTTAACTATTATTACATAAATACTAACATACGTCAATATGCCACTTATAGTTGAGTCTTAAGATAAACTCTTAATATCACTTATCATTTTTGCAGTATCCTGTGCTTTAAAAATAGCTGATCCCATAACTAAAATATCTGCTCCTGCTTTTATAACAGAAGGCGCATTATTTACAGTAATACCGCCATCAACGGCTATTTTTGTTGCAAGTGATTTTTTTTTAATCATGCTTTTTATTTCAGATATTTTATCCAATTGTGAAACAAGGAATTCTTGCCCACCAAAACCAGGATTGACAGACATCACAAGAATTACATCTAGTTCATGTATTATGTATTCTAATACACCCGGATGAGTTGAAGGAACTATTGATATTCCAACTTTAATTCCATATGATTTAATTTTTTTAATTACTCTATCCAAGTGAACTTCTGCTTCTACATGTATAGTAATTATATCAGCTCCTGCACTTACAAATGCTTCGATATAATTTGAAGGAGAATTTATCATTAGATGCACATCAAAAGGCAAAGAAGAGTAAGGTCTTATTGCTGATATAACTCCTGGACCAATTGTAATATTAGGTACGAAATTGCCATCCATAACATCTATATGTATTAAATCCGCACCTAAATCACCTACCTTCTTAACTTCTTCTCCAAGCTTAGCAAAATCTGCTGAAAGTATTGATGCGGCTATTTGAATTGACATTTTTTCCTGCACATTTCATTAATAAGCATCCTATTTTATCTTAAAAACTAGAGCTTACATCATAAACAACTTCGCTATTACGAGTGACACAGTCTATAATTTCTCTTACTTGAGAAAAAGTATACCCTTTGTTAAAGCTAGTGTTTATAGTAAAATCTAAAAGCTTATGTTTTATATGATAAGCAAGTTGTCGTTTGGCAAATAAATCAATCTCCTTTGCTGTTAAATTACGTTTTATTAACCTTTTATTTTGTAATTTCGAATCTACAGTGACAAAGATGATAAAATCGCATTCATAATGAGATTTTGTTTCAATAAGTAGTGGTACATCCAGTACTACAAGCTTGCTGTTCTTCTTTTTCTCTTCAATGAGAAAATCATTTTGCTTTTCTAGAACGAGAGAATGTATTTTAGATTCGAAAATTTGCCATTTTTCACTGTATTGAAAGAAATGCTTCCTAAGTATTGATCTGCTAATTGCTCCATCTACTACCGCATCTGGAAAGTAGTCTCTTGCTAAGTTGATAATCAATTCATCTGATTGGTAAATTTTATGTACTGTAGCGTCGGCATCAAATATAGCAGCCCCAAATCTTTGAAAACAGCTTGCAACAAAGCTTTTCCCTACCCCAATTGCACCTGTTAAACCTAAAATGATCATATTTAGTGCACTTTACAGTTAAAACATATAAACATAATACATGTTAAACGTAATTAATGCTTTAAACAACGGTAAGCTGATATGTTTTCCAACAGAAACTGTCTATGCTCTTTCTTGTAATGCTAACGATGCAAGTGCAATAGATAAAATCTACAAAATAAAAAAACGTAATAAAGATAAACCTCTGTCAGTATTTGTAGCTAATATCGATCAACTTAAGGATATAGCAATAGTTAAGGAAAATTATCTCGCTCCTATTAAATATTTTTCTCCAGGTCCAATAACATTTATCTTACCTCTTAAAGAAAATAGTAGGCTGCCAAAGGAGTTTTTCCAAAGTACTATTGGTATTAGAATTCCAAACCATCCAATCGCTCTTAAAATACTAAACGAATTTAAAAATGTAGTGGTAGCAACAAGCATTAACATTTCAGGGGAAAAAAGTGTATCAAGAGCTTGTGATATTCCAGGCGATATAAAGAAAGAAGCTTCTATCATCATAGAAGATGATAAATTAGTTATGGGAGTAGAGTCAACTATAGTTGATCTTACAACGGATGAAATTTCTGTTTTGAGAAGAGGTAAAGTAACAGAAGAAAACGTTAAAACGGTATTTGATAAGTATGGAAAATATAATAGGACATAAATCTGCAAAACAAACGCTGATTAACAATAAGTCTGTGCAATCATGGCTCATTTGCGGGCAAAAAGGCATAGGCAAGGCAACACTAGCTCAATCCTTTGCAAGTTTTGTTTTAACAAAAAGCATATCTTATGATCATCCAGATTTTCTCATAATTGAAGATCCCTTAATTACTGTAGAAAGAATCAGATATCTAAAAAATTTTTTATATTTAAGCCCAAAATATTCTGACTATAAAGTAGTATTAATAGATAGCATTGAAGCAGTAAATAATAATGCTAGAAATGCAATGCTAAAAATATTGGAAGAACCAACGCAAAATTCAATAATAATTATAATTAGCCATAAACCTTATCATGTACCTGCAACTATAAAGTCACGTTGCTTTCAGCTTAAGCTATCTCCTTTAAGTTACGATGAGACAAAACAAGTCATAGCAAAATTTCCCTCTGAACAGAAACTGTGCGAAGAGTTATTTTCTCTGTTCTGTGGATTGCCAGGGATAATAATTAATACTGCAAGCAGCAAAATTAATGATCTATATCAATCTTTACTAAGAGTCTTACAGGGGCAAAGTGATGTCAAAACAGCAAATTGCATAATAAATACTGATATTGAACTCGATATAATAGCTTATATTTTACAAAACTTAATTTTAAGAATTGTAAAAAGTAAAATTGGAATAGAGTGGCAATCAAATGAGAAATTTATTACAAAAAACATTGGCTATAGTATTTCATACTGGTATGAAAAGTGTCGACAAGTCACTGACCTTTTTATTTCTGCTGAAAAATTTAATTTAGACAAAGGCCACACATTAACTAATTTAGTAAATATCTTGAACTGAAAGAAAAAGCTTAAAGATAAATTGACAATTTTCTCAATGTCTACAGTTCATAATTCGCTCAATAATGTAATGAGCAACAGCTATAACTCCGTACTTATGTAAGCAATTCATAATCTCCATATTAGACCTCTTACAAAATTCATATAATAAGTTCGAAATTATAAATTCCAGCTATCAAATTGAATCTCAGAGCAAAACGTTTTCATCTGTTTCGATAGCGATAATTTTGAACCTCTTTAATAAGCCTATTACATTTTCAACTACTGCTCTCTTACTCTTGATTTTCTTTCTTTTTGGTCAATTTTTTGTCCTCCTATGAGGCAATAGTTATGAATTTTCTGCAAACCCTGCATCTGCTAAAACTTCTATTTTTGCTAATATCTGTACCTTTGACTCTTTAAATATCCGAAAATCATCTGTTAGAAAATGACGTGCACACAATTTTTCTACTCTCTTTTTCCATCACTACTTGCGTCTTTATCGCGTACCTTTTCTTCTTTCTGGAATTTTGCTTTTTTTGGTCTCTCTATCGCTGTCTCTGTATCACTAAAACTTCATACTCCATATCACTTTTTAACAGCTCTTTTCTTCCTGGTAAGGCAAAATCCGGATGTTTTATCAGTCTATCTTCGATCCACCTTATTATCTTAAAACTTCACTTATTCCATAACTCTGACCAATATGAAAATATGTTCTTTTATGTATTCCAGTGCCATTAGTGGCCTATCTTCTATGCAGAGCTTGCTTTTACTTTTCTTTTTTTCTTATCTCCTTATCTAGAATTTCCACCATTCTATTGAAAATTGCCTTTTTTACTCCTGCCGAAATTTCTCTTCTTCCAGCGTTTCTATTTCTTTATATCTTATACCCCAAAAAGTATGATCTATACCTTTTTCTTCATTTTGAAAGATATCTATTGAGAATCACTCTAAAAAAGAAGATAAATTTGGTGACTTTCAAGTCGAAAATTAGCATTCCATGCTCTCCTTAATCTTTGGATTTTAATCCATAATGGTTGAATATGCAATTTGTGTTGATACATTTTAAAGGCTTATATATGTAGAAGAGAAAATCTTTTAGCTTTTTCTAGACTACTATTATGCTTCTATTTTACTTTTGTTTGTTATGTTTTCATATAAGAAAATCAATCCCTCTACGGCATGTGGTATAATTAAAACACTTAATGTTCTACCGTCAGCTAAGTGTAACAAGTAGTTATATGGATCTGATAACGTATTTAAAAACTCAAATTTTTGTTTGCACAAGTTATTGTAATCATTACTTTCTAAAGTCTCTTTAACTTTTAATAAGCCAAAGATTTCTTCATAAGTAGGTTTTGCTGCTAGCAGTAATGAATCAAAGCTAAAAAGTTCAGCAAAGGCTCTATTGTAAAACTGCAGTCTTTGATTTTCATCATGTATAACTATAGCAACAGGTAAACTTGCTAATAAAGTTTTTTGTATAGTAATATAGTTATTAAGTTTGTTATTTAGCTGCTCTATCTGGGTTATATCTTCTGCATACCCTACAAATTTATTTGATCCTTCTACTCTAACTTCCGTAAAATTGTATAATTTTCGCTTGTTATTAATTATGATATATTTAGTTTCGGTGTAATATTGAGGTGAAATGTTGTTTTTTAGCGTATTGTTGTTTAGTATTTTTTTTAAACTTTTAACGCATTTAGAATATGATGCATTACATACACTTATTTTGAAACTGTGATCACGCTTCCATATAGGGTATGGTATTATGTCTAAAACATCTGTAAAGTCTCTTAATTTTTGAGCATACCTTATATTTTCCATATTAAGGTTATTAATTCTTGTAACAGAATTTGAGATATTTTTAATCCATAACAAAGCCCCAACTATATCATTTGTACTTCCAATTATGCTTCTGCCATGACATACGCAATAAATTTCAACACCTTTTGCTTTTAATTTTATCGTGAAAGATTTGCTTATTTCTTTTACTTCATTTAGATTTCTTTTTAATAAGTCTGATTCTTCAAAAAAATTTGCAAACTCATTAAATGAGTAGAATATAGTGTTAAATAAAAGTAGTAAATTAGGAGAAAACCTCTCTATCCGTTTTTCTGCATCCCATAAATAGAACCCGTCGTCTGTAGCATCAATTAGATTGTTTAGCAGCATATTTTCGTGTTTCAAATTTCTTGACTTGTGGTTAATTTTTATTAGAAAATAGGAAACTAAAAAAGATAGCCATAAGTTTACAAAAATAAAAATGTATGTAAGCATATTAACCTAAGTAGATAAAAACAAGCTCGCTCTTTTATTTTAAAAGAGCGAATTGAAGAACCTAGTTTTATGAAGAAACGTATAAGTGCAAATTACCTAACATTTTAAATCCTACTCTTTTATAAAGATTAACTGAAGATTTCATACAGTGAGCTATAACATATTTACAACAATGTTGTTGCGCTATTTTAATTCTTTGCATAACCATTTCAGTAGCAATGCCTTGGTTTCTATACATAGGCAATACACCATCGCTGTAGAAACCTGCTATTTCATCTTCAATGTAAATTCCACAGGTACCGACTGTTTTGTCATTTAATTTTACAAGAAAGAACTTTAATTTAGAGGCCTGATTATCATGATTTAGTATTCCACGTAGGAATGTACTTACAATTCCTATGTCATGATAAAAGATAACAGATGTTATTTTATCCAGCTCTGTTAAATCTTCTTGACTACTAACTACCTTTAGTACTAAATTAGATACCTTGTCCTGAGATGGCAAATAATTTCTTATATTTAAGAAAGCTTTTTTAGGGGTGCTAGAACTTTTTATACCAAGATTTTCTAATTTAGTTCTAACCTTTATGTGGGAATCTATAGGCCAGGTTGCTTCTATCTTTCTTTCCTGTAGGTAACTTAGAACTTCTCGGACAGACTCTATGCAAAACTCACCTTCTTCTGTGTAAAACACATAATTAAATAAAGATTGGCTAGTGCTGCCTATTGTAACAGTAAGGTTATTAAACTTATGTATCTCCCAATTAGACAATTTAGTTGTATCTATTATGTAATCTCTTAGGTTTTTAGTTACGAGAGATGACTTAAGAATACTATTTTTCTGTTTCATAGTAAGTAGTATAATAATATTATAGAGAAATAAGCAAACACAGCTGCCAACACATCATCTAGAATAATACCTAATGCACCCTTTAACTTTCTATCAATGAAGCTTATAGGCCAGATTTTTACTATATCAAAAAACCTAAAAAAGATAAAACATATGGAGTATAAACTAAAGTGATGTTTTATGTTTACATTATTTCCTAGTGTAGTAAATGTTAAAAAGATTGTTAGTAGCTGTCCTATTACCTCATCAATGACAACCTCGCTCGGATCATTGGTGGTTCCATAATGATACATGTAATTGGTTATAGACCAAAAACCTAATAGAAACATGGCAAAAATAATTATCATACCTGTGAGACCATTTAGTAGAATTAGAGGCAAAAGTGGCAATGCAGCTAAACTGCCTATTGTTCCAGGTGCTTTTTTAAACATACCAAGTAGAAACCAAGTCGATATTATTTTAGAAAATAATTTCACTTCAATCTTTCTTACTTAAGAGGTTTGATATTGAGTCTTCTACTGTTAACTCTGCACGTAAAAGTTTATGAATAGTTTCACATACTGGCATTGATATATTTAACTTTGTTGCTAATTGTGATACCGCTTCAGCAGTTGCTGCACCTTCAATTGCAGTTTTACTTTCTGATAAGGTCTGTTTTACGTTGCCATTGCTTTTTCCTATAACAAAACCAAAAGACATGTTTCTCGAGTTTAAATTATTACAGGTCATAACCAAGTCTCCTAAGCATGAGATACCAAGTAAAGTATCTATATTAGTGTTACCTGTTCTTGCTACATACATGTTTCTTATTTCTTCCATACCTTTAGTTATAACTACTGCATGGGCACCATGCCCAATTTCTTTACCTAAAATTATACCACATGCTATAGCTATAACGTTCTTGATTGCAGCACAAATTTGAACCCCAATCAAATCTGTACTTGGAAGCAGCGTTATATAATTATTTGCTAACTTTGGCATAAGAAATGACTTAACTTTATCATTTTTACACGCAAGTGTCATAAAACATGGCAATTTACGTCCTATTTCTGATGCAAAACTTGGACCGGACAAGACGGCAACTGGACTATTGCCAAACATCTCGCTTACAATTTCACTAGGAAACATAAGTGTTAGTTGCTCTATTCCCTTACATCCTATAATGAAATGACTATTCACAAGATTCTGTTTTTTAAGGTTAATGCATAGGTTGCGTAGGGACTGAGTTGGAACAGCTAAAATTATTATTGTTGAAGCAGCAAATTCACTCAAATTGGAAGTGATGGAAACATTGCTAGGAATTTTACAGCCAGGTAAATACTGACTATTTTCACTCAAATCTTTTACAGACTTAATTATACCTTGATTGCGAGTCCACAATTTGATATTAGTATTGCTACTTAACGATATTGCTAATGACGTCCCCCATGATCCAGCACCTAAAATTGATATTGATTCTACCACTATTTTACCCTTAAGTTATGATTTTATTTTTAATGAAGCAACTATGGTACAGGATATAGATAGTAGAAAAAAATACAAGCGACTTAATTGTACATGAGGTTTTTGCTCTTAAGTTTTTATTAAAAATATATTAATTTGTGTTGACTATATTTAATATTTATTAAATTTCAACTTGAGGGTTGTGCTTAAGTAATCTATAAGTTCTAAATAAGTTAGGTGTTTAGTTAATATTGTTTTACAAAAGCTTTTGTATAAATGGTAATTATAATCCTGTTATTTTAAGTTGTAAGTTTTATGAGGTTTTAATATGCGTATGTTATTAGTTGAAGACGATCCTGTTAGTGCAAGGAGTGTTGTGAAGATGTTAAGAGATGGTGGACATTCCTGTGACATTATAAATTGTCCTCAAGAATATAGAAATGATCTGGTTTATTCAAGTAATTACAGTCATTATGATATGATCCTACTGGATATACATTTGGGAGATGATGATAACGGTTTTGATATTTTACTTAAATTGAGAAATGCAAAAATAACAGTTCCAGTGTTAATAACATCATGCATAAGTTCTGTTAGTCACAAAACTAGAGGCCTTAAGCTTGGGGCTGATGACTATATGGTAAAACCTTTACCGAAAAGTGAACTGTTAGCACGCATTCACGCTGTGATGAGACGTACTATTGGCCATCCAGAGTCTTCTAATGAATTTGGCAACTTTAAAATTAATTTTGATAGACGTACGTTGACAGTTAAAAAAGATGGTTGTGAACATGATATAAAATTAACTAATAAAGAGTACTCTATGCTAGAATTAATGGCTATGAGACAGGGAACAGTTATCTCAAAAGAAATGTTTTTGAATCATCTGTATAGTGGGTCTGATGAGCCTTCAGATTCTAAAATAATAGATGTATTTGCGTGTAAGTTACGTCAAAAGCTAACAGAAGTTAATGATGGAAAAAACCATATAAAAACTATTTGGGGTAGGGGATATATGCTTGCTAAAATCCCAGAAGAAAGTAATGATCAACAAAATATTAAAAGAACAATAGAGAATGTAGATCTTGTAGTGTTTAATAAATTGCTAGAAGAGAAAAATATTGATATAAACACTACAGATTATAATGGCAACACGATTTTAATGGATATTATTAATCGTATGGCAGTAGTAACTAATAATAATAAAGAAGAACGATACTATGGTATGGTTAATTTGCTTCTTAATAATAAGAGGTTAAATATTAATATTCAAAATAAAAGAAATGGTAATACCGCTCTACATATAGGTGCTATATTGTCTAATGAGAGATTAGTAGAAAAATTACTAAAAAGTGAAGACATAAACTTCTCTATTAGAAATAATGAAGGAGAAACAGCAGAGGAATTTGCAAGAAGCAAGGGAGTTAAGCATATAGCAGAGATGATAGCTTGCAAATCAAAAGAAATACGTAAAGTTGTAGCTCCAGGTGGGTAAAAGGTTTATATATCCTTCATAAGGATTGAAAATGATTATATAATTGATAAAAGGAGAATAAGATTATTGCTTTTTAAGCTTGTGAAAGATATGGGTTTAGTTAAGTTTATTGAAAGCTGTTTAACTAAAATGACATCTTACATGGAATAGATCTATAGAAAATAGGAATGAACTTAACACAAATTAAGAGTAATATTGTATTGCTAGGTATCTTCTTCTAAAAAACCTCAGAATTATAATTGCTGAAGCTTATAGTCTTAAAGTTGACTAAATAAGTTTTAAGAGGAGCTCTTATAGTGTTAATAATATCTATTTAAACAAGAATCTCAATTTTCTTATTAGTATTTTTTATTATTTTAATTTATAATTATCTGTAGATTCCCTAAGTAGTTTAACACTATCTACATTAATTTGCAAAGTGTTTTTAATAAATTTATCCATGTTATCTTTTTCTACAGAAACCATATATTCACCTTCCTTCCTATTTTGAATGAGGTAAGATAGCCCTTTTAAATCCAAAATCTCAGTTAATCTTTCATAGTTATTTTTAGAGCAAAAGGTTATACTAACTGCTGTAATATTTCCTTGATCACGCACAAAATCAATAATCGGCTTATGACCATAAGCCGCTCCAATGATTTTTCTGATTGAGTGCTCTACTGCCATTTTAATCATTTTATGGTTGTCTCTATCTAGAATGGGAACTGGTTTATAATTTTTGAGAAACAATTGCCGTCTAAATTGTGGTGTACATTGATATAGCTCTATATACCGATCATTATATTCTTTTATCTGAGTAAAATGTTTTTGATATTTAGTTAGTCCATCTTTTCCTTTTTTCTTCATTCTTTTCAAAAATTTCTTTATTGATTCTTGTGTATGTGGAATTCTGCATATGAGTGGAATTTGTTTTCTTAAGAGCTCTAGAGATCCTAAATAAGTAACTTTTGCATCTTGTAAAAATAGATCTTCTAATTTCTTTACTGCATTATATAGGTTTGCCCGTTTTGGTTTATAATGTCCACTATTGTTGTCTATGTATGCAATTTTACCATCTACTACTTTTATTAAACCAGAGCAAATAACCGGTTTACCTCCTGCAAGCGTTGAATGACGATAAGCATATTCTGATTTACCAACGTCAATATGCTCATGCACCACTAGTTTGTCATCAAGAGTTACCACATAAGCTACACAGTCCTTTCTTGTTTTGCTAATTTTGCCACGCGTATCGTATAACCTACCTTTTAAGCTATATAGTTTGAAATCTTTATTTTCTTCACCAATATATAAAGCATGTTCAAATTGTTCTACTTGAGGAAAATATTTAACCTTAATATTAGTTCCAATGACCTTCCTTTCCTCTGTTCCTACTTCTGTAAAAAGGTTATAGCGTGGAAAAAGGAATTTGAGTTTATTTTCTATCCAATTGAGTATTTTACCTATAATGCTAAATGGCTTCTTATTACCCAGATCAATAGATAATTGCTCTTCTTTTGGCACTTTGGGATGATCAGATCTCGTGCCAGCTTTACCAAAACTTTTAGCTGCATGTATAAGCTTCTCCCATAGGTGTTTTTTGCGTTTTTCTGATACTGACACTATTAACTCCTCCTATTAATATTATTATATAATATACTTACTTAGTAATAAAATCAATCAATCATCTTGATATTCAACAAAAAGTGTAGTTTGTGCTATACTGAAACATTCTATATGTTGTAGGTTTATCGTTAGCAATTTCATGAAAATACCGAAGTCTCCTTTTTATCCTCAAAATTTCCCGGAGATGCCTGAAATTAAAGGTGTCAAAATGGCTGTAGAAAAAGCAGGAATTAGAAATTCTGGTAAAAATGATATACTAGTTATGGAATTTACTCAGGATACTTCTGTTGCTGGCGTTTTTACTACGTCATATGCTGCAAGTAGTAACATTGAACATTGCCGAAAAATCCTGCCTTTTGGTAAAGCTAGAGTGCTCATTGTAAACTCAGGTAATGCTAATGTTGCAAATGGTAGTGCGGGATATAAGGCCGTAGAAGAGATAGTTAACTTATGCACTGGTCTATTTCAATGCAAAAGAGAAGAAGTATATTTTTCTTCAACGGGAGTAATTGGTAGGCCTCTTCCAGTGGATAAAATGAAAGCCGCTGTAAAAAGAGCTGCAAAAGAGCTAAGTGCAAATTCATGGAAAGGTGCAGCTATCTCCATTATGACAACTGATACATATCATAAAATGGTAACCAGAGAAACAGACATAGGTGGAACCAAGATAACTATAAACGGAATATGTAAAGGCTCAGGTATGATAGCACCAAATATGGCAACAATGCTATCTTATGTAATAACTGATGCTAATATTTCAACTGAAGTTCTACAAAAGATATTAGACGAGTATGTACCTATATCATTTAATAGCATAACAGTTGAAGGTGATACTTCAACCAGTGATACTTTGCTTGTCTTTGCAACAGGTTATGCAGGCAATGAAAAAGTGGACTCATTTGATGATCCAAAATTTAGCAGTTTTAAGCTAACACTCAAAGAAATGTTGATAGAAATGGCACATCTTATTGTTAAAGATGGCGAGGGTGCAAGCAAATTTATCACAATAATAGCAAAGGGCACATCATCTGTTCCATCTGCAAAACAACTGGCTCTTTCAGTTGCAAATTCTCCGCTTGTAAAAACTGCAATTGCTGGTGGAGACGCTAATTGGGGTAGAATAGTTATGGCTCTTGGTAAAGCGGGAATAAAATTTGATAAAAATAAGATTGCAATAAAAATCGGTAACGTTCAGGTAGTAGAAAATGGTGAATTAAGTGTCAAGTACAATGAGCACTTAATTATGGAATATATGAAAGGAAGTAATATTGAGATTGAAATTGACCTAAGTCAAGGTCAAAGCAAAGCAACTGTATGGACGTGTGACTTAACCCATGGCTTTATTACAATAAACTCTAAATATTTAACTTAATATATGAATTTGTCAAATTACTTCAAAGGGTGTGATAATAGAGTAAAAAACCTGATTAAATCGATTTCTAGAAATTGATAAAGTTTAGGTATTTTTTACAAATAATCAAAAATTCTTGAATTCAAACTCAAATTAGATTTCTCTGTCCCATCTCATAACCACCCAATTAAAAATGTTAAAAAGAATTGTTTTATGGGATTTTTGAATTTCATGGCTGTTCACAGAGCCTATATTACCTACAAAAAAATGAAATGTTTAGTATATAAAGAGATAAGCGAGAAAAAGCAATATCTGTGATCGAAGGGGGGTCAAAAGCTGAGGTTGTGGAGCTTTTAGACGCTATATAGATGGCTAAAAAAGAAAGAATGGTAATAGAAGAATATGTAAAAAAGCATCCAGCTGGCAGAGATGAAACTTGGTTTCGGGATAAGCACAATTTGGTCAGATAGCTAAAAATCACATTAAAAAAATTTATCAAATAGGCAGAGATTTATCGAAAAAATCGTATATAGATGAAGCTAGATATAGAGGGGGCACCAAGAGGAGAGAAAATTTATGTCTAAGGTGGGATAGAAGATTTGTTGCTTTACTGGAGGTTGTAATAAACGGCTGGAGCATTGCCTAAGTTACCATACAGTAATTATGCTGCTTTGCACAAAAAACAAAAGTATTAATAGAAGCTGCTATTTGCTTTCTCCATATTCTCCGGATTTGAACCCTATTTTGGCATACGATCAAAAGTTGGCTCAAAACTTCTTATTGGTCAACAGTGATTCAGTTTAGGAAATACTATAGTTAGTATAATAGGGATACTGACCTGGGAAGTATAGGTAACCCAAATTGATTTGTATGAAGTATTTGAAGAGCCCATATATTGCTGTCTGGAGTACTGCTAACATAATCGGTGGTCTAGAAAGACGCTCCTTCTTCTGGTTTGCTTATCTCCAGGTTGATGATACAAAAGGTCTAAAAACAAACAATAACTTAGAGGATTCTATTAAACAAATTTTCTTTTTCACTATGAAAAGCAATTTATACTCAAATTCAACTTAAAAAATTGCATATTTTTAAACTATTGAACACATTTCAATTAAACGTGAAACTGTCCTTTTTAAATCCTGAGAATATTGATTGATATTACTTAATTCAATTGCAGAAGAACAAAAAAGCTTGACCTTGTATTCATATAGCTCATCTATTAATACTGTAAACCTTTTTGCTTCATTTTGATTGCTAAAATCAAAAGCAGGAATATTGGAAATAAAAATCGTATGGAAAGACTGTGCTATCTTCTTATATTCAGCAGTCCAAATTGCCTTTTCGCATAGTTCAGCAAACTCAAACCATAATATTCCCTCGTAAGCTCGTTTAATTTTAATTTCTTTGTGATTAATAAAAAGACTAGAGATATCTACTTCTTTTTTACTATAAGTTAAGTCTGCAAGAGTACTAGCTAAAACTTCGTCTGCACCTTGTCCAAAAAAATAATCATGAGCTTTTCCCTTTAGAATTCTATAATCCTGCTTACCATCTAAGCACACAATATGCATGTTTTTTCTTATCAGATCTATTGCTGGAACAAATAGCTCACGTTGTAGTCCATTATAGTATAGATCATCTGGAGAATAATTTGACGTTATAAGAAAGACTACTCTGTTTGTGAACAAAGCAGAAAATAGGCGATATAATATTATAGCATCGCCAATATCATGTACTTGCATCTCATCAAGAAAAAATAATCTAACTTCTTTAGCAATACTTTTAGCAACTTCATTTAGTGGCGATTTAGTAGATGTATTGCGCAGTTTATGAAGATGCTCGTGTATCTCTTGCATGAAAGTATTAAAGTGCAACCTGTGCTTTTTAGTAATACCACAATTTTCATAATAAATATTCATTATTGTAGATTTACCACGCCCTACATGACCATAAAGGTATAAGCCTAACTTGTTTTTAGAAAAAAAATTATAGCTATAAAAACTACTAGAAAGTTTTTCAAGCAGCTTTAATACATCGAGCTGCGTATCATCATATTTAATTTTACCTTTTTCAACTATTGAATAATATGCAGAAATAATATTGGGCTTTTTGTAATACAAACTAATGCTTAAGTAATTTAGTAGAAGAAAAATTATTACTTTCTTTTTGTAATGGAAGATTCTTTTCTTGTTCTATGAATTCATCCACAGTGATTGGAGTAGGTGTTGCAGTCAAAGCAGCGTAAATTACTTCATCAACATTTTTAACAAAAATAAGCTTCAGTCCTTCTTTTATATTACTTGGTAACTCTTCAATATCTTTTTCATTTTGCATTGGAAGAATAACAGTGGTAATCCCTACTCTTAGAGCAGCCAATAATTTTTCTTTAAGTCCGCCAATTGCAAGAACACGGCCACGTAGAGTGACCTCACCAGTCATAGCAACGACTCTACTAACTGGTATTTTAGTCATAAGTGAAACAATAGATGTACAGATTGCAATTCCAGCAGAAGGACCGTCTTTAGGTGTTGCACCTTCAGGAACATGTAAATGTATGTCATTGGTTTGAAATTGCTTAGATTTTATACCAAACTTTAAACAACATGACCTTATATAGCTATATGCAGCCTTTACAGATTCTTGCATAACTTCACCTAATTTTCCTGTATACTTTATCTCCCCTTTGCCTGGCATTAGAACTGACTCTATAGCTAAAATATCTCCACCACTTTCAGTATACGCAAGCCCAGTTGTTACACCAATTAGATTTTCTTCTTCCACATCATCATAGTGAAACTTATGTACCCCTAAATAACCCTTTAGATTATCAACATTTACAGCAACCTGCTGAGTTTTTTTAGTTGATATTTCTACAATGGCTTTTCTCATTAGTGCAGAAAGCTTTTCTCTCAGATTACGAATTCCACTTTCACGTGTATATAAGCGAATTATTTTACGTAAAGCATCATCAGATATCTCCCATTCTTTTTCATATAAGCCATGTTCTTTAGCAAGTTTTGGAATAAGATGATGTTTTGTAATTTTCACTTTCTCGTCTTCTGTATAACCAGATAATTCTATTATTTCCATTCTATCGATTAGAGGCGGAGGAAGGTTTAAGGTATTAGCAGTAGCAATAAACATCACATTTGAAAGGTCAAACTCAACCTCCATATAATGGTCAACGAAATGTTTATTATGTTCTGGATCCAGAACTTCAAGTAAAGCAGAAGCTGGATCACCACTGAAGTCTTTTCCTATCTTATCTATTTCATCTAAGAGAAAAAGAGGATTAACTGAACCAGCTTTTTTTATACATTGTATAATTCTACCTGGCATAGAAGCTATGTAAGTTCTCCTATGACCACGAATTTCTGATGTATCTTTAACACCGTTTAATGACATACGTACAAACTTTCTACCTGTTGCTTGTGCTATAGATTCTGGTAATGACGTTTTGCCAATCCCAGGAGGGCCAACCAAACAGAGTATTTGTCCCTTAAGTTCCTTAACTCGTTTTAATACTGCCAAGAATTCAATTATTCTTTTCTTAACTTTTTCCATGCCATAGTGACTTTGATCTAAGATTTTTGCAGCATTTTCCAAATTAATTTTAGCTTTTGTATATTTTCCCCATGGCAGATCAAGCAACCAATCAAGATAATTTGAAATTACTGTAGCTTCAGGCAAAGTATTACTCATTTTCTTATACCGTTTTAAGTCGCTAATTGCTTTTGCCTTTGCTTCCGCTGATAATTTTATTGTTTTAACTTTTTTTTCATACTTATTCATTGTGTGTTCATCATTTTCTTCACTATTCTCTAGCTTCTCAGATGTAGCTTTAATCATTTCACTTAAGTAATACTTTTTTTGTGCCTCTTCAATTTGAGATTTGATTTTTTTATCTAATTCATTTTTTGCATCTAAAATAGCAATCTCTTTTTTAATTAAAAAATATACTAATTCAAGACGCACTTTTATCTTAAAACACTCAAGTACTCTTTGCTTATCCTCTGTTTTGGCGCTTAAATGTGAAACTATTTTATTTGCAAGCTGGCTTGCATCTTTGATTTGACTAATGGAATCCATATCCTCAAATTGGATTCTCTTACTACATTTATTCCAGTTTTTAAACTCACTTAGAATAGATTCTCTTAAAGCTTCAATATGATCTTCCACTTTACTAGGTTTTATCACTACCTCATCACTTATGAAACTTACCTCAGCTTTAAGAAAAAGATCAGAATCAAAGTAATTGATAATTTTTACTCTCTTTTTACCTTTTACTACAACTCTAATTGAATTATCAGGAAGTCTTAATAATTGTAAGATATCAGCAATTACACCTACCCTGTATAAACTCTGAGGTTTAAGGTCTTCAACCCCTTCGTCAATTTGAGTAATGAGTAAAATTTTACTATTATTTTGCATAGCATAGTTTAAGGCATTAACAGATTTTTTTCTACCTACAAATAGAGCTGTTATCTCTTCAGGAAAAATAACTATGTCACGTAGTGCTAGTACTGGTAATATAGTAACGCCACTGTCAGATATTTTAATAGCCATAAAAGCTTCCCTATTCTTACTTAATATATAAACTTAACTGGCAACAGCCAACTTCTTCTTAGAAAAATCAGAATTTTTATCTGGATCTACCATTTCTTTGGTAATACAAATTTTACTATTTTTTAAACCTTGACTTGGAATTTCAAACATAAAATCACGCAATAAGAATTCTACAATAGCTCGTAAACCCCTTGCCCCAGTTTTATGCTTCACAGCCTTATCTGCAATTGCAGATAAGGCTGTATCTTGAAATTCAAGCTCTACCCCTTCCGTTAGAAATAATTTCTGGTATTGTCTTGTTAAAGAATTCCTTGGCTCCACAAGGATCCGGACTAAATCAGAATGACTTAATTTATCAAGAGCTGTAACAATTGGAATACGGCTGATAAACTCTGGTATTAATCCAAACTTAATTAAATCTTCTGGTTCAACATCGTATAGGATATTTTTTGTTTTTTCTATTAACTTACAGACGTTAGCTTCAAATCCCATAGTGCTACCTCGATTTCTGGCTTCTATTATTTTCTCTAAACCATCAAAAGCCCCACCACATATAAATAATATATTGGTAGTATCGATTTGCACAAATTCCTGTTGTGGATGCTTCCTACCACCACGAAGGGGAACAGAAGCAATAGTACCCTCAATAACTTTCAGTAATGCCTGCTGTACTCCCTCACCAGATACGTCACGAGTAATAGACATGTTTTCAGATTTACGGCTAATCTTATCTATTTCATCAATATATATTATACCACGCTGTGCTGAATCGATATCATAGTTTGCAGCTTGAAGTAGACGAAGTAGTATGTTTTCTACATCTTCTCCAACATAACCTGCTTCAGTTAAAGTAGTAGCATCAGATATAGCAAATGGTACTTGTGATAATTGAGCAAGTGTATTGACTAACAAGGTTTTTCCTGAACCTGTAGGCCCAATTAGCATAACATTTGATTTTGAAACTTTTACGTCATTAATCACATCAGTTTGAGCTATACGTTTATGATGGTAATAGATAGCGACAGATAAAGCACGCTTTGCATGTTCTTGCCCAACAACATACTCATCAAGAATTTTCTTTATTTCTTGAGGCTTTAACTGAACACCTCTTTCTTTTTTATTAGAAAGTTTATTTTCCTCTTGTAGAATACTAAAACACAAGTCTATACATTCATTACAAATAAATGACGAACATGATCCTGCTATTAGCTTACGTACCTCATCATGTTTCTTTTTGCAAAAAGAACAATAAAAAGAATCTTTAGGGTTTTGATCGTTATTACTCATTGGCCTTAATTAAAATTAGTCTTTTCAAGTTTATTATCATTATCTTCCAAGCGCTCAAATATTATTTTATCAATAATTCCAAAGTCTTTTGCTTTTTCAGCATCCATAAAATTATCTCTTTCCATGCTTTCTTCAACAACATTTAATGATTTACCTGTGTGCTTTTCATATATCTTATTTAACCTTTTTTTAATTTGTTTAATTTCTTGAGCATGGATCTCTATGTCTGTTGCCTGTCCTTGGAAGCCGCCAGAAGGCTGATGAATCATAATACGAGCATTAGGCAAAGACATACGCTTACCAGGCGTGCCAGCAGCAAGCAGTAAAGAACCCATTGATGCAGCTTGACCTATACACAAAGTAGATACTTTTGGCTTAATATACTGCATAGTATCATATATAGATAGACCAGCAGTTACAATTCCACCAGGAGAATTTATATACATACAAATATCTCCATCAGGATTTTCAGACTCTAAAAATAGAAGTTGAGCAATAATAAGACTAGCCATATTGTCTTCTATAGGGCCAACGACAAATATTACCCTTTCTTTGAGTAAACGAGAATATATATCATAAGCACGCTCTCCACGGCTAGTCTGTTCAATAACAATAGGTACAAGATTCATATAACTTCCTATATTTTAAATTGCATTAAATAATTCTTTTAGTTCTTTTACTGATATAACTTGCTTTTCTTCTTTATTCGCTTTTTCCATAATATAATCTACCACTTTATCTTCAATCGCTTGCCCACTTACAGCTTCATAAAATTTTCTATTTGATTTTAACAATTTTAGCACATCCTCTATTGGAGAATGCTCAGTCACATACTGTTTTAAAATTACACTTAATATGTCTTCATGGTTAACAGATATTTTATTTTCTTGAGCACATCTCATAAGCAGCATACCTAGTTTTACACGTCTTTTAGCTTCTGAAGTATAATCTATTGTACTATCCTTATCCTTTAACTTTTGTATTTTTTCTTCTTCTTGCCCAACTACCGTGTTTGGCAATTCAAAATCATAACTTTTACCTATCTGGCCAAATAAATCTTTTCTCATTACCATTAACTTCATGTAATTGCATTCAAGATTAATTTTTTCAGTTATATAATCAGTAAACTTTGTAATATCTTCAAATCCGTTATTTTTTGCTAACTCATCATCTTTATCTAAAGCAACATGTACTAAAACATCCTTAACTTCTACATAGAATTTAGCTTCCTTACCTGCAAGAGAGATGATTTTATAATCTTCAGGAAATTTTAATGTAAAACTCTTTGTTCCTCCTTTTTTCATGCCAATTAAGTTATGGCTAAAATCAGATAAAAGTTGACTACTACCAACATCAACAACAAAATTCTTAGCGCTACCGCCTTTAAATAACTTACCTCTTATTTGCCCTTCAAAATCAATAGTAACCCGATCTCCATCGACTATCTTGTGATCACTAGGTGTGGAAACAAAGCTATAAGACTTACTTTTAATTGAGGAGACGAGTTCTTTTACATCGCTATCTTCTATTTTGACTTCTAATGATTTTACACTTATTATACTTGGATCTATTAGAGGCACCTCAGGCATAACCTCTAAAGACAATTTATAAATCAAATCTTTTTGCTCATTTAAATCTGGTGCAGAAACTACCTCAATGTTTGAAGAAACTAAGGAATTAAATTTATTTTTCTTAATATAATCATCGGCACATTTGTTGATTATATCCCTTATTACTTCTTGCTTAGCTTCTTCACCATAATTTTTAACAATGATGTGATATGGTACCTTACCTACTCTAAATCCAGGTGATTTTGCATATTTAGAAATTTCTGACAACTTGTTACCCAACTGACTTTCTATATACTTGTTACTTACAGTAATTTCATATTTTTGCTCTAATCCTTCCTTGTATACTTCTTTGCAAGAATAAAAACTATCACACAAAACATCAGACATTACTAAACCTGCTCAAATGAACCTTTAAATTATAAATGATGAATATAAATTTTGTTTAACTTATACTTACTATACTACTTATAAAGTAATAATCAACCGTATTAGGCAAAATTGATATTTTATTTGCAAAATAGCTAGATATTTAATTTACTATTTCTAGATATAAATAACACTAAAAAAGCAAAAATACCTTCCTGGCATTGCTATAAGAATCACTAAACATTCTATAATTAATGGTTCTTATATACAAAATATAAATAAACCGTACTACTTATAGGTATTGTTAATATGTATATTATCCCTACTATTGGTAGTGTTATCCAGGGTTTAGTTATAAGAGAGATAATTAGTATGCCAAAAATTAGCATGAATATATAAGACAGGCTTTTAGGTATGTACAAATGCTTAGCAGAAAAAGTTGGAATGTTGCTTACCAAAAGAAGGGCTATTACTCCAGAATATATAGCTATATTATTTCTAGTTAGAAACCTTTCTGCAATAAAAACATATTCGCTTTCGTAAAGTTGAAAGGTAATAATTACAGGTAAGAGTAATAGCAGTGCACCTAGAGGCGCAGGTACACCGGTAAAAAAGAAATTTTGCCATGGTAATTTTTTTTCATTTAGTGAAATATTAAAACGTGCAAGCCTTATGGACATACAGGTTACATATATCATAACAAGCATCCATCCAATTACCCTTATTTCTTTGAGTACCCAAAAGTAAAGCAAAAATGCCGGTGCTACGCCAAAACTAAGAAAATCAGCAAAGGAATCAAGCTCTGCACCAAAATGACTTGTAGACCTAAATAAACGTGCTATTCTACCATCTACTCCATCAACAATTGCAGCAATTAGTATAAAAATGATAGATAGTTCATATTGTTTTATAAATGTAAACTTAATTGCAGTAAGCCCACAGCACAAACCCAATAGCGTTACAACATTAGGAAACAATTTAGTAATCGGTAGGAACTTAAGATTATTATCTTCATCCATACTTATATAATGTTAAAGCTTAGTTTCTTTTGAGAATTGTCTTTTAAATTTGCAATTACGGTCTCACCACCTACTACAGTTTGTCCCTCTACCACACTTAACTTAATGTTATGCTGAAAATATATGTTGACACGGCTGCCAAACCTTATCATGCCAAATCTTTCTCCTGCTTTTACTTGTTGACCGACTTTTAAGTTACAAACTATGCGGCGGGCAATCAGTCCTGCAATTTGATCAACAATAACTTCCTTGCCGTCTTTACAAGTAATTAAAATTACTTGCTTTTCGTTTTCATAGCAAGACTTATCTAGCATTGCAGAAAAAAATCTTCCTTTTTTATATACTAAATTCTTTACCATACCAGAAATTGGTATGCGATTTACATGAACGTCCATAACACTTAAAAATATGCTAACACATACAAGCTTTTCTTGTTCGCCATCCTGTTTCTGATCTAACAAGGGATAATCAATCTCCATAATTTTATCTATCACGCCATCAGCTGGGCTTAATATTAAATTTTCATCATTCAGTACAACCCTTACTGGATCACGGAAGAAATAAATACAGATTAAAGTTAAAAATAAAAAAGTGATGCCAATTCCCCAAGAGAGGGCAAATGCTATGCAAGATACAACAAAAGAAGCTGCTATAAAGATGTAACCCTCTCTGTTTATGTTAGGTATAAATTTACACATCTGTAAAACTCCAATAAAGACTAAATAATAGTAAATTATGAAAAGTGTTTTAACAAGGGTTATAATTCTTGTGTACTAAAAATAGATGAATTAACAATATAGTTTATAAAAATTTAAGAAATGTATTATTAATATACGCAGAATTATAGAATATAAATGGTGAAAACTGTCAACTACAAAAAAATGCTATTGTTTATAGTCGTTATTACTATGACTTTTATTTTTGTTTCTTTTACAGGAGGGTTTGCTCTGTTAAAATTAATTAAAATAAGTAAACCACTTATTACTTATCCAAAAGACACAACTAGTTATGATTTTTCTGTAGACTGGTTTAGCCATAATTTGGAGAACTGGAATAAATATAAAGATTTTTTTGAAGGTAATGAGAATTCTCAATGTCTTGAAATCGGTGCACTTGAAGGTAGATCAACACTATATACTGTTCAGAATTACTGTAACTCAAAAAATAGTAAGACTTATGTTATAGATACGTGGGAGTGGCCGATATCATATTACACACCACAAGAACAGAGAGATTTATTCGCTATATTTTCTTATAATTTAAGAGACTACATAAAAAACAAAAAAGTTATTCCTCTTAGAGGAGAATCTAGAAAAATGTTACTAAAGTTAGCATATGAGGTATCACAAAATAAGCTACAAAAGTTTGATTTTGTCTATATTTGTGGTTCGCACTTAGCAAAAGACTATATGTTTGATATGACATCATCTTGGGAAATGTTAAAAGTTGATGGAATTATGGCTGTGGCTGGTTATGGATGGGATAAGTTTAAAGAAAATCCAGAGCTAACCCCCAAACCTGCAGTAGATGGGTTTTTAAAATCTTATAAAGGTGATTATGAAATTCTACATAAAGGTTTTGAAGTACACTTAAAAAAGATTAGATGATATTCTTAAGTATTTTAATAAATTTCAGTATGTAAGAAAATAAAAAAATGCACAACTAAAAAAAATTAATCTGGACCAAATTTTAATTATATGTTACTGTAAGCATAGTTAATATCATTAACTATGCTTACAAATAATGATAATGTCGTTTCAGATAATCTGCCAATGTACTTCATCTGGTTTGGTAGTGACGTTCCACCAAAATATTTTGACAATTTATTGAAAGCTGCAGAAAAAACAAATCAAGAGATGTAATCTTAGTTTATAGCGAAAAATCTCTACCAGAAAATAATAGAAAAAATATTGGTAGTTTGGAAAGTATTAGCATTGATGACATTAAACAAGAGTTAAGTTAAAAAGAGATACTAGTACTCAAAACCTTTGGAAGATTGATGTGTATGATATGGGATTTAATAAGCAAGATGAGAGAATTTATGACCTGTTCAATAAAGTGTTTAAAATATACCATTTTTATAAAAATCAAGAGCAAATATCACTTAAATATTGTATAGCCAGTGATCTAATTAGATTGCCATTATTAAATATAACAGGTGGTATTTACCTTGATATGGATACAGAAATTACAGGAGAAATAGGAGCTTTGAAAAGTAAGTATGGGTTTAACTTTAATGTTCAAAGTGGAGATGGAAGTACTAGTGTTTTCTGTAATTTTTTTGTCAAACCTAACAGAGAATGTCCATTTTTTAATAGTGTGATTTCACAATATATTGTGGGAATAAAAGATAAAATACTCGCACAAACAGTGATGAGTAATGTATCACCATCATCTTTTATGTTTGAGTGTTTACTACCCCGTCATGGATGTGTTATAAAAGATGGTCATATATGTTATACTAACCGTTCGGCATATGATCTTTTTCTTAATGCACTACTGGACTTTAGCAGTAATTTGCCGTCAACTGTCGTTTTGGATGATGAACGTCGTGATAATTGGAAAATTAACTATAATAACCCAGAAGATCTAGAAAAACTTGGTATTAATAAGCAAGCTAATACATAGAAAACTCATCATCAGAATGATAGGGCAATAGCCAAGAAAAAGGTGGGTAATTTTATCTATGTTTTAGAGAAGACGTTACCAATATTAAATTGGCTCTATCAGTTTAGTGTTTTGTTTAGTTATAAAAATTTGACAAGTTTAACAATGTAAGTACAACCAATAACGGATTATATTATACACCTTTAAATATGCGTATTTTCTCTATATTATGTTTGATTTTACTGTTCGGTTTTAAGCCAATTATTTATGAACATGGTTATTCTTCTTTGGACATGAAATTAGGAGATAAAATAAAGTTGGGAGATAGTAAAGAAGCAGTAGTAGATTTGCTTGGCAGTCCCACTTTTACATTACAATATGATGATGAAACTTGGTATTATGTATCAAGTAAAATAAAGCAATATCGTTTTTTTCAGAAAAGAAAATGCGGCAGTAAGTCTTTGCAAATTACCTTTAACAATAGCAATGTAGTTGATTATATTAATTATATAGTTGCCACTGAAAAAGAAGTAATTAGGGTTAATTAACACTACGTATTTGTAAGTGCCCATAGACTTAAAGACACATATAGAAGGTAGTATGAGCATGCATAAAATTTCCAATATCTGTGTGTTTACCGCATGGACATACTACCGATATGTAACATTTACTTTTCCTTCTTCTAAATTAGAAGGTAAATTATAATCACTATGTTTTTTCTCTAACATTTTAAATTATACCGTAGAATAGAATACTAACGAATTATTGTTAATGACAGAGACTACCAATTTATTACAAAATAAACCTTTTAACATAGAACAAGAAATATGCAAGCTACCGCATAATATAGAAGCAGAGCAAATGTTAATCGGAGCAATGATACGCAATAATGGAATTTGCGATGCTATGGAAGATATTATCAAAGCAGAGGCATTATATGAACCATTGCATCGGCGTATTTTTGAGCAGATCATTAAAGTAAGAAAACGTGGTATTGTTGCAAATGAAATGAGCTTGGAAATGTTTCTCAAAGAAGATGCAGGGTTTATTGAATGTGGAGGAGTCCAGTATTTAGCAAGGCTTGTAGCTAAAGCCAGTATAGCACTTGATATTCACAGCATTGCAAAAATTATACGAGATGCTTATTTAAGAAGATGCTTAATTGAGATTGGACAAGGTATAGTAAGTGACAGCTATAGCTATGATGTTGAAAGCCCTGCACAAATACAGATAGAACAAGCCATGACAAAGCTATTTAATCTAGCAGTTAAGGGACAAACTGAAAGAACTTATGCAAAATTATCTAGCTCAATAGCAGAGGTTATAGAAAAAGTAAATTTGGTAAAACACAACCCAGAACTACTTGGTATAACAACAGGATTTCATGACTTAAATCAGCTTTTAGGGGGCCTGCAAAAATCTGATTTATTAATCCTAGCGGCAAGGCCCTCAATGGGTAAAACGGCATTTGCACTTAATATGGCACTAAATGCTTGCAAAGCTCTACAAAAAAATACTGAAGAACAGCACGTAGGTTTTTTCTCACTTGAAATGTCGGCAGAACAGCTAACTGCAAGGTTTATGACTATAGAGTCTGGAATAAGTTATTATAAAGCCTTAACGGGAAAAATTAGCGATTTTGAGCTGCGTAAATTTTTAACTACCAGTAGTAAGCTATCAGATCTTCCGCTAATAATAGATGATACTCCAGCACTATCTATCAGCGCCCTGCGCACAAAAATAAGGCTTCTATATCAATTATATAACTTACGAGTAGTGTTTATAGATTACTTGCAACTGCTAAGGGGAACCACAAAAAGAAGTAGTGAAAATAGAGTGCAAGAAATATCAGAAATTACTCAAGGGTTAAAAGCAATTGCTAAGGAACTTAATATTCCAATTATTGCACTGTCACAGCTTTCTCGTTTGGTAGAGCAAAGAGATGATAAAAAACCACAGCTTTCTGATTTGCGTGAGTCGGGAAGTATAGAGCAAGATGCCGATATAGTGATGTTCTTATATAGAGAAGAATATTATGAGTTGAGAAAGCAACCAGATGAGGGCAGTAGCAAACATAGGGATTGGCAAGAGAAAATGGAGAAAATTAGAAATATTGCAGAACTCATCGTTGCTAAACAACGAAACGGCCCAATAGGTAACATAAAACTATATTTTAGTTCAAGCGAAGGGCTGTTTAAAGATTATACGGGAAGGTATGATCTTTAAATACTAATGTCTGAGGCATAAAGATGTAGGGGTACTTTCATGTTCATTGTCCAATCTGAATTATCATTCGTCTTTTGTTCAGCAATTTTACATTTCTGCTGCAGGTTATCTGTAATAGGATCGGTGTTAACACACTTTGAGTCAGATTTTTTAGCTGATTTGCTGGTAAGTACGCAAAACATTGTAAGTGCACTCAGTGTTATATATGCTAAAGAAACTGCTGCTGCAATAAAAATCCAATTTCTAACATAACGATTTTTATCAAATAAATTTATGTTAGATGGAGCAGCTCCTATAAATAAAGCAAACCCTATTGCTGCTGTTGCAGCGAGTGTTGTTGAGTAATATAATGCTACTCCAAATTTCCTCCAACCCGACACTTATCCCCCTAAGTAGTAAGTTCATAGTATAATATATAAATTTCTTTATATCAACTCGTATAGAAAAAAAGCATCTTGCTGTGGAATCTGTGTGAGTAACTTTACGAATGATTAAGAAAATTTTTAAATTATGTAACACTACCAACTATAGATGTATATGTGTTGAATATTTAATTGTATTGAACATCAATACAATGTTCTTTGCCTGTATTTTCTACAACTATAGCAGCAGCAACCTTTGGTTTTGGAGGCTGCCTATCATCTGGCTTGTTTATTAGTATACAAAACATAGTAAATGCACTCAGCGTAGTCAGACATATAAACACTCCACCTGCAATAACCATTGGATCATTAATACTACGGCTTCTATCAAATATCGCAATTCCCACTACTGAAGATAATGCTGCTGCTATTGCTAATCCGAATATTGCTCCTGCTACTTTTGTCCTTTCAACGATTGATTTGGCATCTTACCCCCCATTAATTATTATATTAAAAGTATAATGTATAATCTCTTAATGTCAAAATATTAAAAATAATAAGATTTGCCTATTATATTCTCCTTATACTTTAAAAACATCATAAGTATTGCTGCAGTATTTATCATTATCATAAAGGCAATGGCAATATCTGCTGCATCCCATAAAATTTGGGCTTTGCATATTGAACCTATAGGTATAACCAAAGCAAATATTACGCCCCATACCTTAAGGCAATTTTTATTTCCTGCAAAAACATAACTTATAGTTGACTTAGAACAAAGAAACCAATTGATAATAGTTGTAAAAGAAAAACAAAACATAATAGCGATTATAATATAATTCGTGTAATTTGAATTAATCGCTGCTTTAAAAGCTAATATGCACATGTTTGTGCTTTCTGCATCAGTTACCCATGCACCTGTGACTAAAAGTACCAGTGTTGTGACAAAAACTACTGCTGCAACCAGTAGTGGCGATATTATTGTAATTAAACTTTGCTTAATTTTAAATTGCTGAAAGTCTCCATCACTCTTTATTGATGAGTGTATAGTTCCTTCAAGCCCTAAACCTATATCAGTTGCAAAAATACCACGCAGTGTTCCTACTTGAATGATACTGAAAGTCTCTAGTATAAAACTGCCAATTAAGCCGGACTTTAAACTCTCAATTGCTAAAAAGTTGCTAAAGATTAATTTTATCGACGGTAAAATATTGTAACTAAACTTATATAAGACTATTGTAGCAAGCAAGAAGTAACTTACAGTCATAAGTGGCACTATAGTTGACATTAAAATCGTAATTTTACGAGCATCAACTGTGATAGAGCCAAGAAAAACAACCATCATAGCAATTCCTCCCACAACTGTAGGAACATCAATAAGGTTCAATGGTATTGACAGTGAATTAACTTGCACTAGATTACCAACAGTTATGGAGGCTAAAATCATAGCTATGAGAAATAAAATTGTAACTTTACTGCTGCCCAGTGCATCACCAACATAAGTTATTGGTCCTCCTATATACTTTCCGTCATGCTTTACTCTTTTTTCCAAACTAAAATAGCAAGTAACGTATTTAATTATGGAGGTGATCATAATTATTATGATCATCCATAGCACAAACCCTGGTCCTCCAGTTTTTAGTGCTACAGCTGTGCCTGAAATGTTTCCTACGCCTAAGTTACCTCCAAATACTATAAACAGTGCTGCAATAGATGATAATCTGCTGCTTCCATTATTACTTTTGCCCAGCAGCGATATTGCAAAAGGTAATTTTAATATCTGTACCCATTTTAGTTTTATTGAAAGGTAAATACTGGTTGTAAGTAACAGTAGTATTGCAGGCAAAAAGAGTATTATTTTCATCAAAACTTTAAATCTTTAATATAAAGTATATAAAATATATACTGTGAGTCAATGACTCATATATAATATTTTGCCTACTATTTATATTATTTAACTTACCGGGCTTTTTGTATATTATCTTTAATACAGCTAATGCGATGCTCTTCAATTGTACAATTCTTATTGTATGATGAATTTTGAGCTAAGTTAGCTTTGACTGCATCTGTAATTTTCTCAATCACGCTTTTTTCATCATTGTTACGTGAACGCATTTTTGTTGTCTGTAATTGTATTTCTTCGTTAACTTTCCAACCATTGTCTAGCGCCCAAGTTTTGTAGTCACTGCACTCAGAAGTAACATATTCTTTTAAAAACTGAAACTCTTCACTATTTGCAAATTCCCTTAACAGCTTTGCTTGTGTTTTTATTTGCCCCGCTAAATCTTTAACCAGATTTAATTCTTCTGCAGTTTTTAGTAACGGCTTTTTATAAAATAGAGCTCTATGTACCAGCAACTCTACATATTCAGAATTGTCGATAAACAAGTTACAAGCTTTATTTATTTCCTCCTTCAATTTATTATAGTTAATATCATATTCTATCTTTATGTTTAATGATTGCATACTTGGGTAAAGCAGATATTTAAATTCATTTATATAATCAAGATAATGCGTATACTTTAAGTTATAGAATGAAGCACTCATATCAATTTTTGCATACACATTCTCTATTACCTCTTGGTCATTATATTTTACCCCCATAACACCTATATTGGAACCATGCATATCTCCATATCCTAAAAGCATCATAGCAACTATTAATTTTTCAATACCTTGCACTTCTTCATTAAGCTTTTTGTTTGCATAATCATTTATTTGTTTAAAAATGCCTTCAACATTCTTGATTTCCTCTGTTCTTTCAGTTATAAATTTTTTTATTTTACCTATTAATTCCTTGTTAGTTTCTGCTTTATCAATTTTAAAAAGATTATGTGATCCATAAATTGAATTTAAATCATCTATTATTTCTTTTATATATTCATCATTTCGATGACCACATAGATTACTCATAGTGTTTGATAGAAGAAAGCTTTTATTTTTATGTACTATTTTCATACCTTCATATAATGGACAACAACCATATAAACATAAATTACCGACAAAGAGATCTTTTACAACCCTTTTTTGATCTTTAAATTTTTCAAATATTTGAGCCAGTACTTCTTTAAAATTTGGTAAACTCTCTATTAGTTTGATATTTCTATCTATACCGTCCAATTGACTAATAACGTTATCACAGAATTTTTCCAACCCTTTTACTTCTTCTTTTTTTTTATTTAACTCATCTATAAAACGGCCAACGGATCTAGAGTAACCAAAAAAAGATAAGTATTCTACCAACTCTTTTTTTTCGTGGTCATTAGAAGACTTTTCATATATTAAATTCAAAATTTTTTCTTCCTTTTTATCACACATAAACTTGCTTAATGTAATAAAATTATTTAATAATTTTGATTTTAACTTCAGCTCAGTAGAGCTAGATTTATCTGATGTTTCTACTAAAGTAAAAGTAGGAGATCTATCATAAAGTAGTGTTTTATATAGGCTACCTGCAATAACTTCTGTAATTGTACTTTTTAAACCTTCATTCTTTATTACAAACTTGGTATCATATGTATTATCCTTATAAGTTACAGTTTTTGCTGTTCTGGTTTTAGGACCAGAGGTTTCTACAAACTCACTATTTGCATGGATTATACGATTATCCATTAAATGCTTATCTAGAACTTGTTTAACTTCATTCTTTTGCTTTCCTTGCATATATCCCTCTTTGATATCAACTATTAATTATATTATATATTTATTAAATTTTATATTCTTTTTTCAAATTCAGGTTAAACATGAATAAAAATAATTTGCTGTAGACATATTAATTGATATATTAATACACAGCTTTATCTAAAGTAGGATAAGTTAATGTATAGGCTTATTAATAGTTTTTTCTTAATTATTTGTTTCTTTTTTATATTTTGCGGTAGCAGTAAAAAAATTCAATTCAGTAAGAAATACATCCCTATTTACAATCCAGGGGGAGAATATTTTTTTTTCGATCAAAAGTTTTCAAAGTCGTATGAACTATACCAAAAACGTCAAGATGCTTTAAAAGAGAAAACTACTTTGGAATATAACTATGCTCCAAAAGCAGACAAGCTAGGCAAAAGAGTTAATCAATCTACCAAATCAAGTTCTCAATTTACTGACAGTGATGAATTTACTGATGATAGCAGTGCTATGGTTAACAGTTATGGTATAGATCTTGCGCGTCTTAAAGGTGCAAAATTTATAGAGGTTATAGATGACAGCAGTTATTATGAACATAATCACGAGGAAGAAAAGCCATCTTTTGTAGCTCTTTTGCAAAAAATAGAAACTGAATTTGAGGAAATAGGCCATGATATTGGCTCAAAGATGAAGAATCTGAATAAGAAAAAATCAATGAATTCTAGTAATCAAGAAGCCATAGTGAATTTTAATAACTATAGCAAAGCTGAATGTAGCTGCGGCACTTGCGATGATTCTACTGATGTTCAAGAGGAGGATAATGAGGCAAGTAACACTGAAATTGAAGCATTTGAAGACGAGCTTATAAAAGATGAGTTTACAGAAGAAGAAGCTAAAATAGATACGGAGTAATTTTATGAATAGCAATTTATCTTTTAAAGAGGATGGTGATACTTTCTGTTATAGTGATGAGTTGTACAGGATAATACCTACAGTTAGACATAGAGCTCATGAAGTCAAAGTTGGCAAAGTAAGAATTGGAGGAAGCAGTCCAGTAGTAGTGCAATCTATGGCACTTGGTCCAGTTAAGCAACCTGATAAACACGAAGGTGCGGAATTTCAGCAGTATATACAGGAAGCTATACAAGAGGTAGTAGAACTTGCGCATGCTGGTTCTGAGCTTGTTCGCATTGCACTGAATTCAGATATAGCTACTAAATCTGTTCCTTACATCAGAGATGCGCTAGTGAAAGAAGGATTTGATGAAAAAATGATAGTAGGGTGTGGTCAATATGAGCTGGATAGGCTTTTAGTTGACTATCCCGAGGAATCAAAGGCACTAGGGAAAATTCGTATTAATCCAGGTAATGTTGGCTTTGGTGATAAGCGTGATGAAAAATTTGAAAGAATAATAGAATATGCAATCAAGTATGATATTCCTGTTAGGATCGGAGTAAATTGGGGTAGTCTTGATAAATACTTAGCTTCAAAGCTTATGGATGAAAATGCTGCAAGTGAGAGCCCTCAGCCTTCTGATGTGGTCTTAAGAAAGGCATTAGTTATGTCTGCTTTAAATAGTGCAAAACATGCGGAAAAAATTGGGCTCAGTCCAGATAAAATCGTTATTTCTTGCAAAGTAAGCAAAGTTCAAGACTTGATCTCAGTCTATACTGCACTAGCAAAGCTATCCAACTACGCTCTGCACTTAGGCTTAACTGAAGCGGGCGGTGGCAGCAAAGCAGTAATAGGTACAGCATCTGGTCTATCGTACTTGCTGCAGAATGGAATAGGTGATACTATACGTGCTTCCTTAACCCAACGTGCTGGTGAACCTCGTACTAATGAAGTTAAAGTATGTCAAGAAATACTGCAAGCTATAGGTTTGCGTCACTTTGAGCCACAACTTACTTCTTGTCCAGGATGTGGACGTACCAACGGCAGTTATTTTCGTGAATTAGCTGAAAAGGTTGATAATTATATGAAAGAACGTATGCCTGTGTGGAAAGAGAAAAATCCTGGTGTTGAGTATATGAACGTTGCAGTAATGGGCTGTGTAGTTAATGGTCCAGGTGAAAGCAGACATGCAAATCTAGGGATAAGCCTGCCAGGATATGGTGAAAAACCAATAACTGCTGTGTATGCTGATGGTAAATATTTTTGCTCTTTAAAAGGAAGCAACATCTTCGAGCAGTTTACAGGCATTATAGAGGATTATGTATCAAAATATTACGTTTGTAGTAGTTAAATTCTATTAATATACTAAACATATGTATTGATTTTTTCAAAAAAAGTATTATATTTTTCTTATGTACTTATTTAAGAGATAATATATGCTTACTAGCTCTCAAACAGATAAACTTTTACAACTTGCATTAAAAAACAGTTCTTTCTTTTGTCAAATGATGGAAGATAATAGTTTAGGCAACGCATGTGCTCTTGCTATAAAGCTTTATCCTGATTCTCTTGGTTATCACGTGACAGAAATGTTTGATGAATATATTACAAAAAATGGAGGAAGGAGGGATAATTAGTCACATACTTACCCATGAACAAAATCTAATACCAAGGTTATTAGAAGTAATGTCAGATTCAGCTGTGGATGAGCTTCCTTATATAGATATGGAAGAATGGACAATGCATGGTAGATTGAAACCAGAAATTGTCAATAATGTAGAAGAAGCCCTTAAGAAATATTGCACAAAAGTTGAATGTGACACATATCATGTTGAACCACACTACCTTTTGCCTATTAAAGATCATGCTAATTTTAAAGAGCTCAAGCAGTGCTTTAAAGAGACTTATAACGCTATAGAATCTAATGACTTGAATGAAGTAAAAAATAGTTTAAAAAAAATTAAAGAGAATATTCATAAATACGGTATAGATATTGATGCTATCAACAAAGTATTAACTGGGTTAGTAAAGGAAGCAGCTAAGTCAAATGTAGAAATTGCACATTATATTTCCAATTTTCAAGCAAACATTACTTACCCTGAATCACATCTTCAAAATGCAAATGTATCCAATAGAGAAGTGGAAAAGAGCACTAATTCGTCTATAAGAAAAGGTGGAGTTAAGCCTCTTCAAGAAGGAGTAGAGTTATAGATATTACTGATTTAGTAATTTATTTGATGTATAATTATCTTTCTAAATTATGTTATTTCTATGATTTATGTTTTATGTGTACTGTTGAGCCTATTTTATCATACTAGTTACGCAGATGATAAGCATTTTTCAGAAAAGACTAAAAATGTAAAGTACGTATCCTACGATAAAAAAGTCTTTTTGAATTTTGTCATAAAATGCCATGAAAAAAAAGTGCCTCTTAATTTCAAAGCAGGGTTTGGTGAAAACTTATCTGGTGCAGACTTTAGTGGCTTATATATAAGAGGTGCAGTTTTTGATGGCATGACTTTAGTTGGAGCAAATTTTGCTAATGCAGATATAACAGATTCTTCCTTTGTCGGTGCAGATTTGCAAGGTGCAAATTTTTCAAATTCTAATTTGCATGGCTCTAGTATGAACTACACAAACTTAAGTTTCGCCAACTTAGTTTCTACCGATTTAAGCAAAACAACCTTTAATAATGCTAATATTGGTAGTGCTAATATTAGTAACGCTGATTTGCATAATGTAAATATGCACAACGTAAAAGGCATATACACTGATTTCTCAAACTCCAATCTCACTTATGCTTACCTAGTTCAATCAGATTTTAGCCATGCAAACTTTGAAAATATTCAAGCGGAAAATATTGCTATACAAGCAAGTAATCTATCTAAAGCAAATATTTTTGGTGCAAATTTATATAACTCAAGAGTACAATTTTCTTCCTTGGAAGATACTATAATGTACGGAGTAAATTTAGGTGATTCTGATCTAACAGGCACAAATATGCAAAGAGCATATTTGGATACATCATATATAAATGGTGCCAATTTATATATGGTTAACCTAAAAGGCGCAAGCATGTATGCTGCTGATTTGAACTATTCTAATTTCTTTAAAGCAGATTTAAGTAATGCAAACTTAAAAAATACTTCTTTTTTAAGATCAAATCTAAAAGATGCTACTTTGGCAGGCAGCGATATGAGCTTTAGTAACTTCCAAAATACTTTTGCTATTTATGCTGATATTCATAGTGGAAAGTTTTACTCTAATAACATACTAAACACCAATTTCAGTGGTGCATTTTTTGATAGTGCGATATTTGATAATGTAAAGCTTGATGAAACTAACTTAAGTGAAACATTCATGACCAACGTAAAATGGAAAAATTCATTTATATTTAATAGTCTTCTCTCTTATGCTAAAGTTGAAAATAATCAAATAGATAGCTCATTGTACTTGAATGTAAATTCAGACCACACAAATTGGGTAAATTCAAAAATACACAATACTAGTTTTATAGGAAGTAACTTTAGTTACTCTGTATTTCATAATAATACATTTGATAAAACTAGTTTTTCTAACAATGATTTTAATTCATCAATAATTAGCAATTCATTATTTAATTCTTCAAGCGTATATAAAAATTCATTAACAGACCTTCAATTAGAGAATTGTCAGTTTAATACAACAGTTATGCTTGAAAATGAGGGACAATATAACTTTAATGACTATCTACTTAAAAGCCAAGTTATTACTTCAACTGAAGATTTACAACATTTTATACTAAGTAATAAAAGGCTTGAAGTTAATTATTCCGATCTTGATTTTTCAAATATGGATTTAAGTAATACTGACTTGACCGATTCTATATTAAATAGAGCAAACTTTTCTGGTGCTAATTTAAAAGGTGCAAATTTATCTAATGCACAACTTCGTTCAGCTATTTTTCACAGGTCTATACTAAATAACACTGATATGTCTGGTTGCAATTTAGAAGGCGCAGACTTTTCTTGGTCAAATCTGCAAGGTACAATATTTAAAAATGCCAATTTACTTAGTACTAGATTTTTTGAGGCAATTGGTTTAGAATCTACTATTAAGTAAGGATTTTATACATATAATTAATATATAAATAAGGTAAATTTAGTGGGTGAGCTGCAGAGTGAAGGTATTATGCTTATTTTATCTTCCCCATCTGGTGCTGGTAAAACCACGATCTCAAATGAGCTAGTTACTAAAGAAAGTAATTTAATCAAGTCTATTTCTGTTACTACCCGTAAGCCTCGTCCAGGGGAGATAGATAGGAAAGATTATAATTTTATTAATAAGAAAGAGTTTTTTAGCCTTTGTAATGCTGGGCAAATGTTAGAGCACGCCATAGTATTCAATAACCATTATGGTATACCAAGAGAACCAGTAGAGAGCAACCTAGCAAGAGGAATAAATGTGTTATTTAGCATAGACTGGCAAGGCGCTGCTAGCTTAACTAGAGTTATGAAAGAAAAAGTTGTTAGTATTTTTATATTACCTCCATCAATTAAGGAACTTCAATTTCGGCTAAAAAAACGTAACTGCAAAACACCAGATGATGAAATTAAAAATAGACTAGGTCAAGCATGTTCTGAAATGGAACGTTGTCTTTATTATGATTATGTCATAACAAACCATAGTGTTGATGATAGTGTACAGAAAATTAGACAGATACTGCATTCAGAAAAAATGAAAGTAAAAAGAAAAATGAACTTGAAGAACTTTTTACAGAATATGTCTCAAGAAATTTTAGATCTTAATTAAATTGATTTCTTTAAGATTTGCTGCAATATCCGCTATACTCTTATTTAAAACTGGATGAATAAACCTTGAGCAAATATCGCATGTTGGAACTAAGACAAAATCGCGATAATGCATTTGAGAATGAGGTATTGAGAGGGTTTTAGACTCTATTTTACTATTTCCCCAAAATAAAATATCGATGTCAATTGTTCTTGGCGACCAGTGTGCTTTGCTCAATCGTCCCATAATTACTTCAAGGTTTTTTATCACACGAAAAAACTGGTTTAACTCTAAATTAGAGTATCCAACAACTACCATATTAAAAAATGGGACACTCCAAGATGTGGGTGCATTTTTAGGTAATAATGCTTTGCTTTTATAAACGAAAGAAGCAATTTTACTATAGAGCGGTAGCAGATCTATTACCATCTTTAAAATTCTAAGCTCACTACCACAATTTGCACCTAGTGCAAGTACTATATTATTCAACAGCAATTCATATTTGTTTTATATTACTTATGAACACGCTTTTAATGGTGTAAATTTCATTAACTTATTCTAAATCTGTTTTATAAAAAAGGAAAGATTTAAATTGTTAGGTCCTATACACAAAAAGCATACACAGAAAAAGAGCTATATTTATTGCAATTTGGTTAACACCCCCTTCTCTAACACAAAAATCATATCTGCCTTTTGAGCAAGAGTGTGATTGTGAGTAACTATAAGTACAGCGATGTTTTTCACTTTAGCATATTCGTGTAGAAGTGAGAATACCTTAAGTGAATTTTCTGGATCTAAGTTACCTGTAGGCTCATCTGCAAGCACAAGCTGGGGAAAATTGATAAGACCTCTAGCTATCGCTAGCCTTTGCCTTTCTCCTCCTGAAAGCTCAGATATCATGTGAAACTCGCTATCCTGCAGGCCAAAATTTGCTAACATGGATTGTGCATTTTTTTTTGCTTCACCTTTATTTTTACCCAATATCATTTGTGGAAGCATAACATTCTCAAGTGCTGAAAATTCATGTAGAAGGTGGTGAAATTGATAGATAAAACCAAATAAAGTTCCACGCAAGTATGTTTTTTGTCTATCGTTTATTTTTGTGCAATCGGTACCATTAACCCAAATGCTTCCAGAAGTTGGTTCATCAAGCAGTCCTGCTATTTGCAAAACTGTTGTTTTGCCAGAACCTGATTTGCCAATTAGTGCAATAACCTCTCCACTTTTAACTTCTAAATTAATATTGTCTATAATAACATGCTGACCGAAGCTTTTGGTAATAGATGATAACTTTAATATGCAAGACATTCTTGAGAAATTTTATATTATATTAAGGTCTTGCATCATTTTTTTCACTTTAGTTTTAGTATTTTCACTAGCTTTGGTAAGTGGTAAGCGCAAATTCGGGGAGATATTAGGTTTAAGTAGGCTCAACCCATATTTTACAGGTATTGGATTTACTTCGCAAAATAACACTTGATTTAAAGAAAACAACTTTTTATTAAGCTCTGCTGCTTTTTCAAATTGCTTAGTAAAAAATAAATTTTGCAACTCTACACACAATTTCGGTACAATATTTGCAGTGACTGATATACATCCACATCCGCCATGAATGTTAAACGCTAGCGCAGTTGAATCCTCTCCAGACAATAAAGAAATTTCTTTTTTTACTAATGTTTTTAAATTTAATGGACGATTTAAATCACCAGTTGCATCTTTTATACCTATAACCCTTTCAAGCTCCATTATTTTTGCTGCAGTTACATCCAAAATATCAACAGCACATCTTCCAGGAACGTTGTAAAGTATGATTGAAATATGAGTACTATCATGTATTGACTTAAAATGATTATATAAACCATCTTGCGTTGGTTTGTTATAATATGGTGCCACCGCAAGCACGGCATCAGCTCCAATTGATTCTACGTATTTCACCTTCTTTATAACCTCAGCAGTATTGTTAGATCCAACACCAGCTATTATAGGTGCTTGTTTATTTGCAGTTTTTACGCACAGCTCTACTATTTCACAATATTCCTCAAATGTTAAGGTAGAGCTTTCTCCAGTAGTACCGCATGGCACTAACCCGTGGACCCCCTCGCTTATCTGCCACTCAACTAGTTCGCAAAATGCATTTTTATTAATTGTATTGTCTTTATTGAATGGAGTTACAAGAGCTGTAAATACGCCACGAAACTGCATATATAACCTTTTAATCTAAATAACGTAGAAAAACATATTTAAATGCAATTTAGCATTGACTGTTTTATTTTCGCTATTGCTTTACCTGGATTCAAATTCTTAGGGCAAGTTTTAGTACAGTTCATTATGGTGTGACAGCGATATAATTTAAAGGCATCATCCAGAAAATTAAGACGCTCATCTTTATTCTCATCACGACTGTCTACAATCCACCTATACATTTGTAATAATATTGCTGGACCTAGATATTTATCACTATTCCACCAATAGCTAGGACATGCGGTAGAACAACATGCACATAATATACAATCATACAAGCCATCTAATTTCTCCCTATCCTTTGGAGATTGCAAACGTTCCTTATCTTGGTTTTTGGGCTCTTTAGCCTGCAGCCATGGTTTTATCTGCTTGTATTGCTCATAGAAATGGCTCAAATCTGGAACAAGATCTTTTATTACGTACATATGTGGTAATGGATATATCTTAACGTCACTCCATATGTCAGAAATAGCTCTAGTACATGCAAGCGTGTTAGTACCATCAATATTCATTGCACATGATCCACATATTCCTTCACGACAAGAACGTCTAAAAGTTAAAGTTGAATCAACTTCATCTTTGATTTTAATAAGGGCATCAAGTACCATTGGGCCGCAATCATCCATATCAATGAAAAAAGTATCTATTCTTGGATTTTCTTCATCATCAGGAGACCAACGATAAATTTTAAAGCGTTTTACTTTTTTTGCAGCACTTGGAGCTAAATAAACTCTACCGTTTTTATTGATTTTTGAGTTTTTTGGTAATGATAGCTGTACCATATGCCTTATTATTCATAATAAGTTACATTTTAACAACAAGTGCTTGAAAAAGCAATTTCAATTATCTGAAGGCTAATACTAAATTTAGTAAATATTTTACTAAACTATTTTACAATATATACTATAAAATATTTAATAATAGGGGGATAATATGATAATAAAATATACTGTAGATGACTTTGAAAAAAGTAGTTATGAAAATCAAAATACAGAATTGAGGGAGATTTCATTTTAGAGGAAGTACAGCATTCGATTTCTAATAAATCTTCTGCTGTTAATAACCCAGTGAGAGGTAGCTACATATAACAGATGATGGCGGCCCAGATATAGAGATTGAAAAAATTCCAAGAGGTTGTGTTTTTGAAGCAACAAAGTCTAGGTTATATCAATTTATTACTATTACTGTTGGTGATATCGAAGGAGATGCAAAACTTGTTGCAAATGGGGCCCATGTTGTAATAAGAGGGAAAGAATACAAGAAAGAAAACATTATTAATCATGATGGCATTGAAGTTATCAGCTCTAATGGAAGGACGACAGTACTGGAGTTAAGTAAATTAGCACAAAGAGTCAGTACAGAGAAACATACGTTGACAGATGATGACGGGCCTGAGCCAACAGGTTTGCGTATCTTTTTCGATAAAAAAGTCAACGAGTTGAAGTAATAGCAAATGAATTTAAAAAAATGATAAGCAGATTAGGCACTGCAATAACAGTAGAAGAAATTCAAAATGAGATAGTAAAGACAATTAGGGAAGAAATGGTGAGTGAATGTAAAAGGCGAGAAGAAGGATGGCAAAAATTGATAGATGAACATCAGGAATAAGTGAGCAACATGGAAGGTAAATATCCTAATCTCTTTCACTATACAATAGAAGAAGAAAAGGGAATTATAGATTGTCATGAAAGAGGAAAAAATACATATGTAAAAATAGGAAATCAGTTCAACGAAATAGCAGATCAAATAGAAAAAATAACAGATCAATTTTTAGATAATAGTAATGATAGTAGAGTTAATAAAAAGCAACAAAGGCCTATCAGAATGCCTATTGAAGATGATGAGCAATCTCCTAGTAGCAATGTGGACTGTACTAATACACAACCTGATCAAATAAGAAAGAGAAGCTGTTTACAGTAGAAAACTAATTAAATCATATAATAGCATACTTTTTAAAGGTATGCTATTTAGTAGCTTGAAGAAAGCTAACGATCCGGTTCGTCTTTTGCTGGTGATAACTTATCAGAATCCTTTAGTTCTTGTTTTAAGTTACGAATACCACGACCCAAGTCACTCATAACTTGCGGTAACCTTCCTGCACCAAATAATACTAAGATTATCATTAAAATTAAAAATAATTGCCATGGACCTAAACTCATATTTACCTCCGAAGTTTTAAGCTTTAAATACAAGCACTTGATCTAGATCAAGTGCTACAGATATTATATCACCTTTATTTGGCAATAATGCAATAGGAAACCTCATTAGGTATAAGTAGCTTTTTATTTTAATATAAACCATCTTATTAAAAAACTTAACGCTATCAACTATAGCTTGAATCCCACCGTTATTCTGTAATAAAATTGCCTCCGGTCTAATGCAGACGATAACCTTATCATTGTTATTTTGAGAGTTAATTGGTATTTTCCCAAATGGTGATTCCACATAATTTTTTTTAGCAACTGCGTGGAAATGATTTAAATCACCGAAAAACTTTGCTAATTCGTAATCTTTAGGATTGTAATATATATCATACGGAGTGCCATGTTGGATTACGCTGCCATCACGAGCAACATATATAGCATCTGCAACCTCTAATGCCTCTTCAGGGTCGTGAGTAACAAGCAATGCGGCTATATTTCTCTCTTTAAAGAGAGATAGCATATATTTTCTTATTTTGCGTTTTAATATTACATCCATGTTAGAGAATGGTTCATCAAGTAAAACTACCTCGGGCTTTTGAGCAATCGTTCTTGCAATTGTAATCAGTTGCTGCTGCCCACCAGATAGCATATGAGGATATAAGTCCTTATAGCTTACCATGTTTACCAAATCTAAGATCTCCAGAGCAGTTTTGTATTTCTCTTCTTTATTACACCTCTTGATAGCAAAAGTTATATTTTCAATAACTGTCTTATGAGGAAATAATGTAGGATGTTGAAAGATGAACCCAATATTACGTTTTTCAATAGGAAGAGAAATATGATCATTCACTGCTACCTTGTTGCTTATAATAATAAAGCCAGACTTTGGCCTCTCTATTCCAGCTATCAATTTTAATATTGTAGACTTACCGCAACCTGATGGGCCAAGCAAACATGCAACTGAACCTCTATTTACTTTGATATTAATATTGTTTAAAGCAAAACCATCCTTATTATAATAATAAGAAATATTCTTTAACTCTAACATCAATTATAACTCTAAATTAAAATTATAATTGTATAGTATTTTTTAGATGTAGAAATCTTTTTATAATGCCAAAAAATGCTCAAAGATCTGCGCTCGATAATATTTATAATTGGAATACTTTTGTTTCCTTTAAGTATTATCATGACTATTCCTGCAATAACTAATCTACTTCTTGGCTATGAGTGGAGGGGATTTATTATTAGCTCTGCTATTACACTGTTTTTTAGCATAGTTTTTTCATTACTTGGTAAGCTCAGTAAATTAAATAGTATAAAAGATTTTGCTGTCACAAGCTGCACTTGGTGTATTTTGCCATTATTTGCAGCAATTCCTTTTCTCTTTGAGACCTCTATAAGCTATATTGATGCTGTGTTTGAAACTATATCAGGTATTACAACAACAGGTGCAACTGTCTTAAATCACTTACATAAAAAATCCCCAGGAATATTGCTTTGGAGAGCAATGCTGAGTGGAATTGGGGGCTTAGGAATTATTACAATAGGAATCATTATTTTTCCTTCTTTGAAACTAGCAGGTCCACGCAATTTACTTGCATCTGAATCTTCTGAAATTGCAAAAAAGAAATTACCAAATGTTGTGCATATAATTATGCATATTACTGTAATATATTGCATTCTCATCTTTCTATGTATTCTACTCTATTACTTTGCTGGCATGTCTATTTTTGATGCCATATGTCATGGAATATCGACTGTATCAACTGGTGGTTTTGCTAATTACGATGATTCTCTTGCTCACTACAACAGCATTAAAATCGAGACTATTGCTGTTACATTTATGCTTTTAGGAGCATGTCCATTTTTAACCTACTTAAAAATAACAAAAAGGTCATACTTTTACGATGAACAGATCTTTTACTTTATTAGAATTATTACCATTTCAGTACTTATAACGTTTATCTGGTTTCATTTCAGTAGTATTTGCTTGAACAATAAAATAGATAGAGATTTTACCCTGTTTCGATATAGTATATTTAGCATAGTATCCTTGATAACATCGGCTGGGTTTATCATTTGCGATTATGGAAATTGGTGTTTTATTGCAGTGTTTGCATTCTTTTTAACACTTATTGGTGGTTGTAGTGGTTCAACAAGTGGTGGCATAAAAATATTTCGTATAGTAGTGCTAATTAAAGCAGTGAAAGCTTATTTTTATGATGTAGTGAACCCAAATAAAACAAATGTTGTTAAATTTAACGGCAAAATTTTAGAGGATGAAGAAATCAAAAGTATTTTTATATATTTCTTTCTATATATATCAATATTTACTATTGCAACAATAGCTATGTCCTTTATAAGTAATGCCGATTTTATAACAAGCCTAAGTGCTACCTCAGCGGCTCTGACAAATTCAGGTCCTGGTTTCGGTATTGTTATTGGACCGTCGGGAAATTATGCTAATTTTTCAAACTCAACAAAACTGTTGTTATCGCTTGTGATGCTAATTGGTAGGTTAGAAATACTACCTGTTTTTGCATTTTTATCTTCTGTTTTTTATGGATTTAGTAAAAACAAAACTTCTTGATTATATGAGGTTCTTTTTATAGAAGCTTAAGGACATTTACAATGGAATGTGCAAAATCTCTGTTTAATGTAATTTTAGTTCATTTTGTGGTAAGAATCATTAACAATTGATTTCCATGCATCTTAGGGGGCAATTCTAATTTTGCTATATCTTCAGTGTCTTTTACCAACTTATTTAAAATTTCTTTGCCTTTTTGTATAGGTAGCTGCAATCTCATCTCTCTGCCAGAAAACCTCATGGCAACTTTAATTTTATGACCTTCTTCAAGGTGCTTTAATATGTTTCTTAACTTTATATCATAATCATGAGGATCTATATTAGGCTTAAGTTTAAACTCCTTAATCTTTATCATTTTCTGCTTTTTCTTGGCCTCACTTATCTTTTTCTTAGTTTCATACCTATATTTACTATAATCTAATATTTTACAAACAGGAGGGCTAGCATCTTGAGCAACTACAACTAAATCTAGACCCTCCTCTCTTGCAAGTCTGATAGCATCTCCAGTTGGTACAACCCCAACCATATTACCGCTTTGATCAATCAAACGCACTTCTTTAGCTGTAATATATTGATTGGTTCTATTTGTACCGAAATTTTTCTTTATTTGCAAATTACTAACTCCAATAATGATTGAATAGCTTCGTCAATTGATGAAGAAATTTGATCTATTTTACCTAAATACCTTATTGACACTTCTTTTTTTAGTACCTCATTTTTACCTATGACCCATAATATAGGTACCTTCTTTAAACTATGCAAGCGTATCTTATAATTAATTTTCTCATTAGTTAAATCAACTTTTACTCTAACCCCCTTTTGTTTTAGCTTTTGCTCAATCTCCAGCGCATATTCATTACATTCATGAGTGATGGTTGCTATGGTTAATTGTACGGGTGCAAGCCATAGAGGAAATTTGCCAGCATAGTGCTCAATTAAAATACCTATAAAACGCTCAAGCGTACCAAGTATCGCTCTGTGTATCATTACTGGATGATGCTTTTGGCCATCTGCTCCAATATAGAAAGCATCAAGCCTTTGTGGTAAAACAAAGTCGACCTGCAATGTTCCACACTGCCAGTCTCTACCAATTGTATCCTTTAAAACAAATTCCAGTTTTGGTCCATAAAAGGCACCCTCACCAGGATTTAGAGTATAATCTAGCCCAGTATCTTTAGCAGCATGCAACAATGCTTTTTCAGCTTTATCCCATACCTCATCACTTCCTGCTCGCATACTTGGGCGATCAGAGAACTTTATCGATATATCATTAAAACCAAAATCTTTATATACTTCTTTTAGAAGGTTACAAAACTTTTTTGTCTCCTCGGTAATCTGATCTTCAGTGCAAAAAATATGTGCATCGTCTTGTGTGAAGCCTCGGACACGCATAAGGCCATGTAGCGAACCAGATGATTCATTGCGATGACAGGTGCCGAATTCTGCAATACGCATCGGTAGATCACGATAGCTCCTCGTCTTTTGGTTAAAAATCTGTATATGAAGAGGACAATTCATTGGCTTTATTGCCATTTGTTTTTCTTGGTCTGCATCAACTATAAACATGTTTTCACGAAACTTATCCCAATGACCTGATTTTTCCCATAGCTCTTTACTTGCTAAAATAGGTGTTTTAACTTCAGTATAGCCGTTTTTTCTTAATTTTTTCCTTATATAAGCTTCAATTATATGATATAAGATTAATCCATTTTCATGCCAAAAAATTTGACCTTTAGCTTCATCTTGGATGTGAAACAGATCCATGTCTTTTGCAACTTTTCTATGATCTCTTTTTTCCGCTTCTTCTAAGCGAGTTAAATATTCTTTCAGCTCGCTTTTATCCCTCCATGCGGTTCCATATATACGCTGCAGCATTGGTTTGTTTGAATCACCTCGCCAGTATGCACCTGCTACTTTCATCAGCTTAAACGCTTTAACTCTTCCTGTTGATGGGGAATGCGGACCGCGGCATAAATCAACAAAGCTGCCCTGCCTATAAACAGTAAGCTTTTCACTTTCTGGTATACTGGATATTATTTTAACCTTATAGTTCTCACCCTGACCCTGAAAGAAATTTATCGCATCTTCGCGCGTCCAAACTTCGCGAATGAATTTATAGTTAGATTTAATAATTTCCTGCATTTTTTCCTCTATTGCTAGCAAATCCTCCGAAGAAAAAGATTTACCAGGCTCCAGTGCAAAATCATAGTAAAAACCATCTTCTATAGTTGGACCAATAGTAATTTGCACTTCAGAAAAGAGTTCCTTCACCGCTTGCGCCATAATATGTGCAGCATCGTGCCTTAAAATATCAAGGCCTTCCTGATCTTGTGCAGTTATCACCTCCACTCTTGCATCACAGTCAATAGCACATGATAGATCACATAAATTGCCGTTTACTTTTAAGGCAATAGCTTTATTTTTAATCTCTGATTCTTTTAAAAGCTCAAAACCACTTATTTCATTCTCATATTGCTGGGTTTTATATAAGAAGGTGATACTGATCATTAAATATATTTAAAACTTAGATTCATCTTTCAAAATCACAGCAATATGTCAAGTTTAATTACCTTGGCTTAATCCTTGATTTGGAACATTACTGAAAACGTTGATATTGACATCATCCAATTTTCCTTCTGCTCTTTCTTCTTTAACTAAGTTTACAACTTTTCTTTCGTATATCTCATTAGCTAAGCATTGCAAGCCAAAAGACAATATTAGTAATGACACTCCTATAAGTAATTGAGTGTCTACAGTTTTAAAATTATCGAGAGCTGACTCTGTTATCAAGCTAGCAGCTGTTAGAATTATTGCCATAGTGGGAAGACATTTCATAAGCAATATTAATGTTTTGTACTCCATCTTTTTAGAAAATTTATCTTCAAGCTTATTAGTCAAATCTTCTTGATCTAGGCATTCCTCACTGCTTTTTATTTTAGAAAAATCTTTTGCTGCAAAACAAGTGAATGCAAAAAAAGAAATAGGAATGGCGATGAAGCAAATCAAAGCTCCATAAAATGAAGCATTGCTTAAATTTAGTGAAATACTTTGACATTTGATAACTAGCCTGCTTATTAAGTAACAGTAAGATACTAAACTAAGAAGAGAAGTAAATAAGAAGCTCAATAAATATAGTAAATACATTTTATCTCTGCGAAAGAATTCACGTTCAGATTGTAAAATAGAGAAAAATTCTTCATATTCAGATGATATAATGAGGCTTCCCCGCTCTTTTTGTAAAGGTAAGATATACTTATTTAACCTTTTCTTAGTATCATCTAATATCTGAAATTTTTTATCATTTTCATCCTTTACTTCTTTACTACTATTTTGAAATTTATCAGGATGACACTCAAGTGATAGTGTTCTATATTGCTTTCCTATCAACTTAGATAGCTGCGCAAAATTTTTGCCTACAGCATCTTCTTTTTTAATACCTAATGCTGCAAACAAACTACTTTTATATTCAAACTCTCTTTTTGTTAAATACTTCCCCATATTCTTTTTATCACATTAAAATATTAACTATTATATAATCTATTTGTTATAAGTCAACGGAATCTATCAACTGATTATGCTTCGGCCTAAATTTAAATAAGCATAAACTCTTATTTAAAATTAATAAGGAGGAAGTATGGAATTTACAGAAATGAGGTTTCCAGAGGATATATCTTATGGTTCAACAGGGGGACCGGAATTCTCAACTGATATTATCACAACTCACAATGGCCATGAACAGCGAAACATTAACTGGTCTGTAGCACGCGCTAAATATAACGTAGCTTATGGGGTTAAGTCAGATCAGCAGTTGTCAGAACTCATTGCCTTTTTTCGTGCCCGTCATGGCAAAGCCATTGGATTTCGCTTTAAGGATTGGTCAGACTATAAAACTACTGGACAAAAGATTGGAATTGGTGATGGCAGCAGCACAACCTTTCAATTAGTAAAAAGGTATGAAAGCGGAGGTAGTGCATACGTGCGTGTTATTAAAAAACCTACCCATGAGACCGTAAAAATCTACTTCAATAATATCATAAAAACAGATGGCTATTCAGTAGACCACACTACAGGAAAGATAACATTTATTGCAGCACCAAGCAGCGGTGTATTAATCACTGCTGATTTTGAATTTGACGTTCCTGTGCGTTTCGACACCGATTACCTTTCAGCTTCGATTGATAATTATGGCAGCAGCAGTTGGAACGATATTCAACTGATAGAGATAAAATCTATCTAATTGAACATTAGTTTAACTATAGTAATAAAATCTTAAAATAAATTATTCCTTTTACAAAAGATATTAACTAATAATTAATACTTTATATAGTAATATAGTTAATATCTAAACTAATTATGGGGGAATAAATGACTAGTTTTACATTAATTAACATGCATCACAATGCCAAAAAAGCCGAAAGAACTAATGAGGAAACTTTAGAGCTAATAGGCGAACTTATAAAAGAAGGCTTTCCTGAAAAAGTTACTATTAACGAAATTTCAGATATTGCAGATCGTCATTTTAATGGTATACGCAGTATTTTATTTGAGAATAAAAGTAATAGCAATTCAATTAAAAAGCTGTTTCTTAAAAAAGAATTACAAGACGGATTAAAACACCTGTTCCTAATGAAATGCGAAGAAGCGCTAAAAATGAAAACTGAAAGTAGTAGCCTTGCTGCTTCACAAGAGCATCCATTAGAAAAGCTCAATACTCATCTTCAGTCCTTAAGTGAAGAAGAATGTGATGATTTTTATAAAATCTTCGATCAATATGGAAAAACAATAAAAGATCAAGATTCTAAAGGCATTAGCGTTTTTAAAGCAATAAGGCTGTTCTTTCAAGAAATTATCGCAAAGTTTAAAAGCAAAAATCTTGAAGATTTTAATGATGAGCATACGGTAAAAGTGGACAATGCTACATTTTATGTTGCAACTCAAACAGAGCCTAAACAAGAAGTTCTTGAGCGAAAGGTTAGTGAATTACCTGCTTTAGAAACTATTGTTGAAGAAGACGAGAATCTTGTTAATAATGCAACAAAAGCTGCATCTAAAATTGAAACTTATACGGAAATTGTTACTCCTATAACTCAAATTGCACAAGAAGAGATTGTACCTAAAGCTACAAAGCAACTTGTTAAGCCTTTGATACCAGAGAAGTCGCAAAAGGTTATTGATGCTGGTAATAAAATAAAGGGTAGCCAGAAAACAGAAACTCCAAATTATGTTTCACAGTTTACAGTAAACTTAAAGCCTGCTAGTGAAAAACCTAAGATAGCACCAAAGCCTACTGCGCAAGCTTATACTCAAGCAGAGAAGCAATATGGTCAAAACGTTGCGAGCAAAAAGCAATTTTTTGAATCACTTAGTGGCAATGTTGATTCGAAATCGAAAGTTAAGAATAATGTTGAAAGACTAGTAGAGAAGTTTGAAGCTAAAAGTCAAGAAGCTGTTGCTGGCAGAAGTAGATAGCTGAATGAGGTTGCTGTTTTAAGCAGCAACCTCTTCATATTAAGTTTGTAGTATAGCCCTTCCTTTAAAGATCCGAATGAGATAAGATAAAGATTTAGGATGGTTGATGCCAGAGTTATGATTTAAGGAAAAAGGCAATTGGATGAAGGAGAAAATCTATAGCTATAAGATTTAAAGTAGAACATTATATGAGTGGCAGCAGAAACGCAAGGAAACAGGAGATTTTCAGTCATTGGAACTATAATCATAAAATTACTGACTGAATTTGCTAAGGTGGAAAAACACTATCGGAAATGGCTAAATTTTAGGGTAATATTAATTTTCGAACAATACATAGAGGATTAAAAAAAGACCTATGGGTATCAATTACAACCAGCTAAAGCTGATGGTATGAGTTAAAGCTTTAAAGCAAGTTTTAAAACTCAGAGATTTGTGATGTTTATGATGAATTTCTTGTTCTTCAATATACTTCTGCACATCTGTAGAATTTACATTACCAACGGTAACAGCAAAATATCCTCTAGCCCACAAATGTTGACCCCAGTATCTTTTTCTTAATTGTTCAAACTCTTGGAATAACTTACGTTCCCTTTGATATATTGTTGGATAGTGGGCGGCATAGAAATTAGCATATGTACGTGATCAGGCGTAATATTACCACTTACAATATCTACGTAATTTTCTGATAATCTCTCTACTGCTGTTTCACCTACAAGTATCCTGTACCTATACTTAGTACTACGTGAAATCAAACGCGTACTATGAGAGCTATGTTTTTAATCCATAGAAAATACTAAAGTAATCCTATACTAAAGTCTTCGCCTTAAGGCGTGGGTCACCCACCTAACTACATAAAGAAAGAGATGAAATTTAAAGAAATTATAGCAACCTAAAAGTCTGGTATGAATCAATAATACAGAACTTATGGATATTACCAGAAATGCTTTAAAAGCTGGAAAAAAGAGTCAGCGTATTAGTATACTCTGAATAATGGGAAAATAATTGCTCCTATGACCTTCGAAGTGATACAGAGGTTTTTAACTTTAACAATTTTTAACACTAGCCTGGTCAAACTGTAATTCTTGACAATGTTACTTTCCATAAATCAAAAAAAATCAGTGAATTTGCTAAGGCACTGAAATCTTCCACCCTGACTTTAATAAACTCATTGGTTAAAAACAGGGCCAGGAAGAACATCCCTCTGTTCAAGTCATATTCTGCTTTCTTATGAATCCTTCTGTGGGAAATGCTATATTTATAATTTTGAGCTCCATACATGAATTTTGAAAGAGGTCTATTCTTTTGATTTGCTAGCCCTTATTCTTTTGATTGTATTCAGTTAATTTTTGATCTCACTTTAATTTTTCCCTTTCTAGAAATTCTAAATAAATTCTATTTTTTGATTTGTTTCTATGTCATACATATTGGTATCGGATTTATAACGGCTAACAAAATAAGCTCCAGCTTCATCCATTTGTTTATTGGTACAACTAAGTCAGCAGTTGATATATTGCCTCTATAACCCTGATCTGTTAGCTCATGATTTAGAATGTAATTTTATCCCATTCATAACCACTATACATATCCTTTATACAAATTTTCCATATCATTAGGTAGGCTAATATAGCCTATGCTTTTAAATTGTGAGATGTTTCTAAATAAAACTGTTGTACATTCTTTTCATATTCAGTAAACCTAAAATTTAAACCTTACAGAATCTTCATTTAATAATTCCATCTATGTTACCCAAAATCATTCAATTTCTTTTCTGTTATAGTTGATATTTCATCTGCTTTCTCATTACAAAATTCGTTGAGGATAAATTAGTTATTTTTCTCATTATAATTTTTTGTAATAAATTTAAGAGGCCTGTTTTTTTCTTCTCTCCACCAACTTTCCTTATCTTCACCTCGTATGGTTTGTTGCACGCTCTCCATTCTATGCCAGCTTGTGATAACAATCTACGGAAATGCTTAATTTTATTCTTTCAATTAAATTCCTCTCTTTATCATTTGGTATTTTTCTATTGGAACATGATGGAATAACAGGTTTTGCTGCTTCAACCATGTATCATCAGCATATCTATTAAATCTAAAGTATAATCAGACCTTTAAATCTCAATGCAACAAGCAGCTTACTTAAATACCCCTTTGCATCGTTCTAACTTTGTCTACTAGTTTATATATTTTTTTTCTTGCACCGGCAGCATGTTCTGATGATTGTTGAACTTATCATTTGTATCTTCACCTACAGCCAGAGTATTGAATTGCCAATTTTCCTATCTTATGCAGCGACCATTTTCCATATTCTGCTGCGGCGCTTCATATCCACATTACTACAGCTATTGTTCTCTTTCTTTCCGCTACCTCCTTCTTTTTCTGGTCTTTTCCCACTGCTTACTTTTCAAGTCATCTTTTTACAAAATTTTATTATAACTTTTTCTTATCAAACTGCCTAGTTTCTTGTATGAAAGCTATTGTAAAATCTCATAATTTACACGATTTAAGTTATAGAACAGATTTAAATTGACAGATTTTACCATTTTTAAAAAAATCTTTTTCACAACCCACTGGCGTTACATAATCTATTTAGCTAAATAGATTTTTAAAATTTAATATAATTATGACTTCTAAAATAAAATAAAACTGAAGTCAAAATAATTGAGATTATAGTAGACATTAGCATCTTTTGCCATACGTAAGGATGGGTGGGGGCACTGCTGGCAAAACCAAGCTTAGGTTTATCATCTATTTTAACCATTATTGGCAATATACAGAGAAAAACAATCCACCATATTAACATAAAAGATACAAAAACTATGAAATTCACGTAATTACCTTCTACAACTTATCATCTACACATTGATCGTATTCAATTTCAACAGTAGCATGTGTTATGCTGAATATATCGCATAGTAATTTTTTCACATTATATACTGTATCATTATAGTTTATTCCTTGGCCTACTTTTATATGAGCTGTAATGATAAGGTAGTTTTCAGTAAGTGACCAAATATGTACGTGATGTACATCAATCACCTCAGGTATTATTTGAACAATTTTACTTTTTACCTCATCTGGATTTATATTTTTAGGGGTACCTTCAAGCAAAATATGGCAAGAATGTTTTACTATTTTATACGCACTTCTAAGTATTACAATGCTGACGAATACTGAAAGAATAGGATCAACTATTTGCCAATTAGTGTACATAATGATGAATGATGCAGCAATTGCTGCTAAAGACCCTAAAATATCTCCAGTGATATGAAGCACAGCACTCTTTATGTTTAAATTATCTTCATCTTTTTTATATAATAGAAAAAATGCCAGTATATTTGCAATCAATCCTATAGTTGCAATAGAAAACATAATCTGCCAGTTAATATTCACTGGAGATATAAACCTTTTTATGGATTCAAAGATAATTACTCCCGAAATTAAAAACAGCGTAAGGCCATTTACAAATGCTGCAACTACCTGAAGCCTATGATACCCGTAAGATCTCTTTAAATCTGATTTCTTAGTTGCAACTTTATATGCAAACCAACTCAAAATTAGCGATATAAGATCAGTCAGCATATGACCAGCATCAGACAATAGTGCAAGAGAATTTGAAATTACGCCACCTGCTACTTCTAATACTGCAGTTACAGCTATAATGATTATAGCATAAATAAGAGACTTAGAGTGAGATGAATGTTTACCGTTATGTATTGCAGTCATTTAAAATATTTAATTATATATCTTAACAATATTGTAATACAGTTTTTTGTCTACCAGCTTTTTAGAGGCATATATTACTCACTAATAATACCTTTATTAATTAAAAGGTTCTTTAGTTCTCCTTTCTCATACATTTCTTTAATAATGTCACATCCACCAATAAATTCTCCCTTTACGTAGAGTTGTGGTATTGTTGGCCACTCTGAAAACTTCTTTATAGCTTCTCGTAATCCTTGATCCTCTAAAACATTAACATCTTTAAATTTTACACCAATTTTCTGCAATATCGATACTACTGCAAGAGAAAATCCGCACTGTGGATAATCTTTGCTACCCTTTATGTAAAGCACTACGTCATTTTCTTTTACGTCCTTTCCAATTTGCTTTAATAGGTAATCATCTTGCATAATTGACATCCTTTACTCCAGTACTAATTCAACTAACAAAATATAAATGTTTTATTTCATAAAATAAAGCGATAAGCTAAATTTTCTAGATTTAGACCTAAACCTTATGTCTTTAAATTTTGAATTAATGCTAGCTTTCCGCTACTTGCGACAAAATAGTAAACACCCTTTCTCAATTATGACTTTATTTTCTGTAATTGGCATTGCAATAGGTGTTGCAACTTTAATAACCGTTATGTCGGTAATGAACGGGTTTAAAGCTAAATTATTTGAGACAATACTTGGAGTTGGTGGTCACATTGTTGTTTACTTTGATAAAAATATAAATAGTGATTATAACCAAGTTGTAGAGTTAATCAAAAATATAAAAGGTATAAGCAATGCTGCTGCTATTACCGAAAATCAAGTCATAATAAAATCTAAAGCCAATATTTTAGGCGCCCTAGCTTATGGTATAGCAAAAGAGGATTTGGTACGTAAAAATATCATAGCTGATCATATAAACAGAGGCAGTACCAAGGAATTTGATGAGGGTGTTATAATAGGCTCACGTTTGGCTGAAAATCTTGGTATAAACTATGGTGATTACATTACTCTTGTTTCATCTGAAGAGCTTACAGATCTTTTAGATGAAATGCCGAAAATGAAAGAATATAGGGTAGTAGCAACATTTTATACAGAAGTGCCTGATTATGATAGTATGCTAATTTATATTCCACTTAAGGAGGCACAGCTTTTTTTCAATTATCAGAATAATATAAAAAACATTGAAATATTTATAAATGATGTAGATAGAGCACCACAATTTGCTAAAGCTATAGAAGAGCAGACCGGCATGCAAACCAAAGATTGGCAATCCCTACAAAACTATTATTTCAATGCTTTAAAAACTGAAAGAAGTGTTATGTTTTTGATTTTGGCTCTTATTATTGTAGTTGCTGCTTTTAACATTGTTTCAAGTTTAATTACACTTGTGCAGGATAAAAAATCAGCTATTGCTATTATGAGAACAATTGGTGCAACTAAAGGCAGCATAATGAGAGTATTTTGTTTTTGCGGTTTTATTACTGGATTTATAGGTACATTTTTAGGCTCTATTATCGGTGTAGTATTTTCTCTTAATGTTGAAAGAATAAGAACATTTCTAGAATATATAGCTAACGTACAATTTCTTGACCCTATGGTTTACTTTTTTTCAACTTTACCTGTAATCTTGTTACCAGAAGATGTGGTAAAAATATCACTATTATCTTTATCACTATCACTGATTGCTACAATTCCTTCTGCAATCAAGGCAGCCTCTACAAATCCTGCTGAAATACTGCGTTATGAGTAAGTTTATTAATGTAACCTAAATTTTTTATACTAAAACCATTATAAGCTAATTGACTAGCTGCAATAAAATATGTTAGTATTAATATACTTGCGATTTAGGGGGAAGTTATGCTACTTGCTGATAAATTTTTGGCTGCAGTTAAGAGAGAAGATGTAGAAGAAGTTAAGTTGCTTTTAAATCACAAAGAAATAGATGTTAATGCTAAAGATCATGATAGAAAAACAGCTTTACACTGTGCTGTTAAAAATGGCAATATAGAAATTGTAAAGTTGCTTTTAAATCGCAAAGAAATAGATGTTAATATCACTGATGTTGATACTACCTGTAGCATTTATGAAAAATACCAAAGGTCTATTTTAGAGGGCAAAGACAGGGTAGATACTGAGGGTACAGCTTTACACTTTGCTGCTGAAAGGGGTGATATAGAAGTTATAAAGTTGCTTTTAAATCGCAAAGAAATAGATGTTAATGCTAAAGATCATGATAGAAAAACAGCTTTACACTGTGCTGTTCAAAATGGCAATACAGAAATTGTAAAGTTGCTTTTAAAGCGCAAAGAAATAGAGGTTAATGTTAGAATTAGTATAGGAACAGCTTTACACGTTGCTATCGACAAGGGCGACATAGAAGTTGTAAAGTTGCTTTTAAATCACAAAAGAATAGATGTTAATGCTGAATGCTGTTCTAAACAAAGGGCTTTACACTTTGCTGCCAAAAGGGGTGACATAGAAGTTATAACGTTGCTTTTAAATCACAAAGAAATAGATGTTAATGTTGGAAGCTGGTGGGAAGGAATGGCTTTACACTGTGCTGTTAAAAAGAACCATATAGAAGTTGTAAAATTGCTCTTAGGTCACAAAGAAATAAATGTTAATGTACGAGATCATAAAGAAAAAACAGCTTTATCTATTGCCATTACACAAAATCAAGCAGACATTATGTTGTTGCTTTTGATTAATGGTGCAATTTTAGATAAGGATAATGAAAGAGAAATAAACAATGAGCTTAAAGAGTGCTTAACCGTATTTAAAAAGATCAAAGAAATGCCTCACTTAGGTAAGTTAATGGAGATAAATTAAGAGTAAGAATATAGAGGAAAATACAGATATCATTTTGGGGTTTATAAATGATGAAACTAAAAAACAGGAATTAATTAAAGAACTTAAAACTATTAAGAAGAAATGCCCTTATGAGCAATTGTCTTTTATGCTTGAGTGTTTGGTGGATTTTATAAGACACATAATTTTGAAATTTCTGCAATTCATTACAAATGATAAAACTATGGCAACTCAATTGCATGAATCAAAGAATGACATTAAAGTGGCAACAGAAGATGGAACTGTTTTTAAAAATCTGCCTTACGAAGCAGCAGAGAGAAGAGTTTTATATTTTGATGATGATACAAAGGAAAGTATCTCATTGGCTTTTAATAAGAAAGTAGAGGTATTCTTAGTAGACTTAAAGGAAGCAGTTTTTAAAATATCAAAAAAATCATTAGTTAATGTTATAGTAGAGTCTATAGAACCAGGCACATCGTGCTGTGTGACTTGAAGCAGGAACTTCTTCTTAACCACTATCACTGATTGCTACAATTCCTTCTGCAATCAAGGCAGCTTCTACAAATCCTTCTGAAATATTACGTTATGAGTAAGTTTATTAATGTAACCTAAATTTTTATACTAAAACCATTATAATTGACTATCTGCAATAAAGTATACTACTATTAGTCTACTTATTTAGGAGGGGATATGTCATTTACTGATGCATTTTTAGCTGCAGTTAAGATAGAAGATGTAGAAGAAGTTAAGTTTCTTTTAACTCAAAAAATAAATGTTAATGCTAGAGATTATTCTTGTCGATACGCAAGTTATTACGGAAAAACAGCTTTACACATTGCCGTTGAAAGTGGTGATAAAGAGATTGTAGAATTGCTTTTAAAGCATAAAGAAATTAATGTTAATGCTAAACTTAATGGAGAGACAGCTTTATATGTTGCTGCTAGCTGTGGTCATGTAGGGATCGTAAAGTTGCTTTTGAACCATGAAAAAATAGATGTTAATACTTGTGATCTTTATAAAAGAACAGCTTTATACGTTGCTGCTAAAGGGGGGTGCACAAAAATTGTAAAATTGCTTTTAAAGCATGGGGCAGATATTAATACTCAAAATCTTGGTAAGGAGACAGCCTTATACGTTGCTGCAAGTTGTGGTCATGTAAAGGTTGTAGAGTTGCTTCTAGATCACGAAGAAATAGATATTGATGCTAAATTTAATGGAAAAACGGCTTTACATATTGCTGCTCAAAAGAACCATATAGAAGTTGTAAGGTTGCTTTTAAAGCATGGGGTTAACACTGAAGATGGAAATGTAGCTTTACGCTATGCCATCATAAACAATCAGAAAGAAATTATGTGCTTGCTTTTAATTTATGGTGTAACCCCAGATGAGAATAATGCAAGCAAAGTCAATAATGAGCTTAAAGAGTGCTTAATAGTATTCAAAGAAATCAAAAAGATGCCTAATTTAGGTGAATTAATGCAGATAAATACAAGCAAAGGTATAGAAGAAAATACAGATGTTATTTTGGGATTTATAAATGGTAAAACTAAAAAACAGGAGTTAATCAAAGAATTTGAAGCTATTAAGAAGAGACATTCCTATGAGCGATTATTTTTCATACTTGAGTATTTGTTAGATTTTGTAAAACATATATTTTTAAAATTTTTTACAAGTAAGAAAGTAGTAGCAGCTCAATTGCATGAGTCAAAAAATGACATTGAAGTGACAACAAAAGATGGAATTATTTTAGAAAATTTACCTTATGAAGCAGCAGAAATAATAGTTTCATATTTTGATGATGATACAAATAAAGCTGTTTCATTAGTTCTTAGTAAGAGAGTGAGTTCATTCTTGACAAGATTAAAGGAAGTAGTCCTTGAAGCACCAAAAAAATCACTCATTGGAGTTACAGTAGAGTCCATGAAATCAAGTACGGAGTGTTGTGTGATTTAAATTACTGATATACCTAAAACCCATAGAGTTTAGCTAAAAGATAAACAGTGTTAGATCTTCAACGTTTTATGATTTATATCACCTGCAAAAAAATGAAATGTTTAGTATAGAAAGAGATAGGCGGGAAAAAGCAATATCTGTGGTTGAAGGGGGGTCAAAAGATGAGGTTGTGGAGCTTTTAGACGCTATATACATGGCTCAAAAAGAAAGAATGGTAATAGAAGAATATGTAAAAAAGCATCCAGCTGGCAAAGATGAAACTTGATTTCGAAATAAGCACAATTTGGTAAGATAGCTAAAAATCACATTAAAAAAAATTTACCAAATAGGTAGAGATTTATCGAAAAAATCGTATATAGATGAAGCTGGATATAGAGAGGCCACCAAGAGGAGAGAAAATTTATGTGGATGAGAAGATTTGTTGCTTTACTGGAGGTTGTAATAAACGGCTGGAGCACTGCCTAAATTACCATATAGTAGTTATGCTGCTTTTCACAAGATTGCCAAAGGGAGTATTCCCCAAACCATACGAGTCAAGTTAAAGTGTTAGAAGATTCAATGAACTTAACTTTCACAGAAAATTGTGTCCAGTCTGTGATAAGTTTTATTAGAAAAATTCTCAAATTATTAATTTTAGCGCTAAAAACAACTCTCTATTTTTAGTTCAATGAACGCCTTTCAGCTCTTTCAGTTTTGTACAATTCCATGAAATATAAGAATTGCGCACAATTTAACATATATTGTATCTTTAAGTTCATCACTTATATAATTTAAATAATTTACTTTGTAAATTGTTAATAGCATTAATTTTATTCTCTGTGACATTAGTTATGAATATTGACCAATCCAGCAATTTTTGATTCTTTTGAGAAGACTTTTTATTAGCCCTTCTTCTTTTGATTGTATTCAGTTAATTTTTGATCTCACTTTAATTTTTCCCTTTCTAGAAATTCTAAACAAACTCTATTTTTTGATTTGTTTCTATGTCATACATATTGGTATCGGATTTATAACTGCTAAGCTTCATCCATTTGTTTAAGGTACAACTAAGTCAGCAGTTGATATATTGCCTCTATAACCCTGATCTGTTAGCTCATGATTTAGAATGTAATTTTATCCCATTCATAACCACTATACATATCCTTTATACAAATTTTCCATATCATTAGGTAGGCTAATATATCCTATGCTTTTAAATTGTGAGATGTTTCTAAATAAAACTGTTGTACATTCTTTTCATATTCAGTAAACCTAAAATTTAAACCTTACAGAATCTTCATTTAATAATTCCATCTATGCTACAGCTTTCAACCCCTATGTTACCCAAAATCATTCAATTTCTTTTCTGTTATAGTTGATATTTCATCTGCTTTCTCATTACAAAATTCGTTGAGGATAAATTAGTTATTTTTCTCATTATAATTTTTTGTAATAAATTTAAGAGCCTTGTTTTTTTCTTCTCTCCACCAACTTTCCTTATCTGCACTCGTATGGTTTGTTGCACGCTCTCCATTCTATGCTTTTTTTCAATCTCTGGACTTATAGTCTCCATGGTGGTTGAATATATTTTGATATTAATAAAATTATTACCAAAAGTCTATAAAAACAATACTAGTATTTTTAATGATTTAATTTCATCCTTATTCCCCCCCCTTTAACCTAACCGTGTACTATTACTTAATAGTATACTGAAAAATTTAGAAAAATCACACCAACTCAAACTTAATTGATCTTTTCTTATACATTATACCATGCGGTATTACTTAAATTAACATATTACATAATTTTTCCATAACTTTGAAACTATAATTTTTACTAAACACCATGCATCACATCAATCGATGACAATTATCTAAACATTGAGAGCTTGGCCTTACAATAAAACTTGCAGGAAATGGAGCTTTTGAAACTTGTTTAAATTTCTGTGATAACTCTTGAGTTTTACAGATATGTTGTTCTTCTTGTGTCAGTTTATCAAGTTCATACGCAGGAAATTTACCACCATTTAAACCTTCTTTAAGCGTCTCCAATCTTTCATATATACCTCTTTTTACATCATCTTTATCTTTTCCTTCATCTAACTTTTTGATTGCTTCTGTTCCTCTCCTTACACTAGTATTACTAAAAAGCTTGGACATCCCTTCATTATCTGCCTGAAAGCCTTTGTGTATAGTAAATGCACTTAAAGCTAAATGAAGAGATGAAAATAAAGTGGTTCCAGAGTTTAAACGATTATCATGAATCCCTACTGTCATAGGATTACACTTTTGGATAAATTTATACATATCATCTGTATTTTTATTATCCTGAAGAAAAGCTTGTATCAAATTTTGTGTTGTATCTGGATTGGTATTATTAAATAAATTGTTGCGTAAAAGATTCATAGGATCAAATAAACCAAACGTCATTCTTTTAACAAGTTTAAGGTCTTTCTTAAAACTATTAGAATGGTGATTTAATTTTACAAATGAAATTAAGCTACATAATTTTAGCATGCTTTCTAAAATGGAATTAACATCACTAGTTACATCTTCAAACTTTCTATCTAGTAGATTTTGATAAAACTCATTAATTTTTTTACATTTTCTTTTGAGCTATCGCCGCTACTTTCAACTATATCAAGTGCTATTTTTAAATTCCCATCATTAAAGAGTGGCATTATGATATTAGTAAATAACTCTGAAAAAACTGAAGAGCTGACGCATTCAGCTGCAAGATCTCTATTTTCTGCAATATTACCTTTGCTTTGGATTTTGTTTATAAGTTCAAACAGTACTTTTTGTGACCATATAATCCTATTTAACTCATAATTCTTATTTATGCTTTCATATACCGTTAACTTTCTACAGATATCAAACTGCCTGTCATTATTCTGCAACATTTGCTTTTCACTTTCCAGTTCCTCCCTTTCTTTAACTAAAGCTTCCTGCTTTTTCTCTATCTCTTCAAGCCTAGTTTCTTCTTTTGTAAACTCATCATAATATTCAATTAGTATTCCGATATTGCCTAATGTCTCAATATTATTATTACTTAACTCTTGATCTTTAAGATCTTCAATCTGATTATTCATTATATTATATAATCTCTCAAACTTAGTTCGGCCTTGTGGCTTATAATCCTCAGCTAACCTTTGAGCTTGAGTTTTTCTTGTATTGTTTAACAAGTCTTCAACTGCTTGAGATACTTTATTTTTATATTCCATATGTAATTCTTTGCCCATAGCTTTGAGCTTAGCTTCATTTTTAGGCTCTAATAAAGAGTTAGCTTTACCTGTTATGTCTTTCACGTACTTTTGCAAAATTAAATCCTCCTCTAGACCTTCAACTTTATAAGTACTAACTACACTTTCCACCTCATCCATACTTTTTTTTAAATCTTGAAAATTATTTGATCCTTTTATTCTGTTTTTTAAATCCATTAGAGATTTACTTCTTTCTTGCATATTTTTTTTATATTCTTCAATGTATTGTCTTTGTCCATTTATTAATGGCTCTACTTTTGCTTTCAAGCTCATTATGTTTATGTTATTTTTGAGTTCCTTAAACATAGCTAAGTCTTCTTCACACTCACGTTTACTTAAAGAATTTTATACCTTACTTAATTCTAATTCAATCTTATTTAGCTGCTCTTTTATTATCTTATTTTTATCTTCATCAGTTATATCTTTTTGCTTAACATTTTCTTTTCTTTTTATCATTCCTATATATTTAGGCGTACTGTAATACTGATCTTGAAGCTTTATTTTCTCACTATTGAAGTTTTCTATTTTTGCTTTTTTCTTATTATGTTCCTTTAATAAAGCCTTTTCTTCATCTATAACCTTTACTCTTGCTCTTTTAAGTATTAGCCCCTCCTTTAAAGTAGGCATGCCATCTTTCTTTAAAATCTCTTGCACTTGCGATTCTTCTGGATTAAGTCTTAAATACCATAAACGCAGTACCAGAACACAAAGTTTTATAATTAGGGCCTTTAGAAAATTTACTTCTATCTTTAGCTTATCATTGATTTTACCTTTTTTTTCTTTCGTATACTCAATGCTGTGCCCAAGCTTTTCATCCTCTTCCAATAAATTAGCTATCTTAGACTCAAGATCTTTGATTTTAAGCTTGATCTCACAGCCCCCTGTTACTATTTCCTTATTTTTTAATTCCTTTTCTAAAATAGAAGTTGCAGACTTTAAAACCTTAGTGAAATTTTTGTATGTTTTGTCTTTATTGTATTCACTATGATTATACATTTCACGATGCACATTCAAAACATACTGGATAACATCCTCAATAACCTTATTATATCTGTCTTCATTAAGAGTTGTATCTGCTGTAAATTGTGAATCAATAATTTCTTCAATCGTTCTAATTACCCTTTCAGCATGTTCTTTTATATCAATTTTATGCTCTGTTTTTTCAAAAGAATCAAAAGGGCTGCCATACATTAATTTATCTTTAATCTCACTAAGATTGCTAATCTTAGAAGAATCAACATAAGATGAAGATATAATAGGCCCATTTTTACGCCCAGGCCTACCAACACACTGTTTTTTATTTGCTAAGCTATCAACAGTAGCTTCTTTCATCACAACGTTGTATAAAATCGTGTTGTTAAATCCTGATTTTCTATGATCATTAAAATAAAAACCAACAAGACTTACGCGTGATAAATCATCACCAAGACACCTATCTACAGTATTTTCATCAATAATCGAAAATTTGTTACAAATTGCCCTCAACTCATTTAATGGGTACCTTTTCTCAGCTTGAAATGCTTCTTGTATGATTTTAAATTTCTTAATTAACGCTTGTTTTGGTTTTTCTGTTAAATTTTTATGTTCCTTTTTACACTCACGACATTCACTGCATAATTTTGTATGTTTTTCCCGAAGACTTTCTCTTTTTTGAGAAGATAATTTTTCTGCAGACTTTCTTGGAGTACCATCATCATTATATAGCTGAGACCTTATCAATTCACACTTTTCGCGTGATGGATCTAATTTATCACGTTTATATTCTTCTGCTTCTTTAATTCCTTCTTCTAGCTTCTCATAAAGCTCCTTACATTCTTTTTCAGTATCTAAAAGGTCACCACCATAATTACTTTTTAAATATTGAAAAACGCCATAACTCTTACCTTGAGCAAAGATTTCAATAATATTATCGTCAGATAATTTACTAAAATCAGGTGGCATCATGCTATGAATTTCTCTACTTAAATTATGGTTATTTAGCAATGTACCAAATTTTTCATTATTTTCTTTGTCATGATATTTTTTAAAAAGGCTCCATACTATCTTCATCCCTTTTTGTATATCTGCTACAACATCTTGATCTTTAATATCTAGTTTTGAAACGTAGTCAGATATTCTTTTATCTATTTCTTCATCTATTTTGTTGTCAGCATAATTGTTAGTAAAATCCTTAAATTTACCCTCAAGTGATCCTGAAAATCTTTCTTTATCTAACTCATCAAGTGGTACTGCAGTTATGCACGATATAACGTTGTTGATAAATCCATGCTCTACAGCGAACACACCACTTTCAGCTATGCTGCTCTTATAGTCAAATTCACTTAAAACCTCATTAATATCGTCAGTGCAACCAAATTGCTCAATGAGCAACTCTCTTACTTCACCATGGGACTTATAACTATTGATTTGATGATAAAAATCACATTTATTATAGTATTTATCTTGTTTTTTTATTTTTTCTTTATCCTGTAACGTTTTTAGTTGTTCTTCTGGACTTTTGATTTTATCTTCAAATGAATCTTTAAAATCATTTGAGTCAATACACGCAAGAGTCATTCTGTTATATTGGCTTTGCAAGTTCCAAGTAATATACTTTCTTATTTTTTCTTTTATATCAGTGGTAGAATTATCTTTCTGCGGATTATAATAATAATCTTCATCTTGAAGTCTTGTTAGTATTTTACTATTACCATAATCTACATAGTGTTGTACAAACTCTGCAGTTCTTGTGTTTTTACAAACTTCAATATCAATTTTTCCCCCAATTCCTGATGCTATTTTCTCCTGCAGTGATTGTGCCTCAATGTAACCATTTTCTTTTTCTACAAATTCCTTTATCCAAACCGGAGGAGTTGCAGTAGTGATTACTAAGTTTATTTTTTTCCAACTTGCAAGTAATAACAGAAGCTGAATTTGAATATGATAAGCCTCCCCTTTATTCACCATATCCTGTATTTCATCAAAAATTAAAAGTACATCCTTTCTCTCAAAAATACTTTTTTCATACCTTTTGTTTTTTATTTCATAATAGTTTTGATAAATTTTAATATCTTTACCAATTGTTATTCTTTTGTTTTTTAAATCTACTTTAAATTCTTGCTGCTTTGCATTGTTCTCTGTTACCAGGTTAGAAAGAACCTCCAAATCTATCACTTGATTTGAATAGTTAAAGAAATTTTCTAGACTCAATATATTATGTTTCTTTTTTTGATTGTAAGTACCATTGTAATTAATGCTGCCCAATTCACTAAATGAGACAGCTCCCTTTTGATCTTTATATTCTTGATCTACTAAATCTTGACGAGCATCAATTGATATAACCTCCATCCCAGATAATCTTGCTACAAGAGCAAACATCAACTTTGTAATAGTTTTGCCAGATCCTGTTGATGATGCAATTAGCGCTAAGTGTTTAGCAAAACCACCTGCTAATGCACTTACTTGTGACCTGTACGGTAATTTTTCGTTAGTTCCACCCAAAACAAATTCTTGCCCGTTTTCGTTAAATTTTACTCCAAACTCATATTTTTCATTTTTTTTATATACTTGTAGGTGTAGTTCTTTGAATAAAGCTAATTCATCTTTACTTATATCTATAAATTCAATATCGTGCGTATTCTCATCATGCTTTGTAATTTTAACTTTAACTTCATCAGTTAGCTCTCCTTCAAAACCAGTTTCGTTTCCTTTAATTTTTTCTACAATTCTATTGATAATGTTTTCTTTGTCGCTTCTTGCTTTATTTAAATTCTCAACGACAAACTTAACTAGCCTTGCACTTTCTACTGATTTAGCATTAGTATGAACCATTCCCATATCACCTCCTTATCACTTAGTATATTAAGTTAATAATATTATTGGTATATATAAAAATCAACTTCTTTTTTTAATTAAAACATACTTCTATAGCTTGACTTGTAAGAGAAAGAATAGGATGTAGAAAAAGCAAAAGTAACGAAAAAATAATTTATATTAACCTCCAACCTGTGGACCACCTACTCCAATATTTGCCTTTGAAGATACTACTATTTTTTCCAACTGAGTGAGTAACATATTTTCTGCACACTGAGTGGTTTTTGCGCGATCGTTGGCTTCATCGTTAATAGATTTGCACACCAAACTAAGATTTACTGCATCTTGATCACTAATTGTTGAGGCTACCCTCGATGACACAATATACACAATATCTTCTAGTGATATTTCCACTTTTAGTTGACTATCTATTGCCTGATAAATCAAATCACTTAAAGCTCCTATTTTAAACCGTGTTTTCCTGTGTTGACTCATATATTGTTGCACCATATACTTTACAATATCTAACAAAGTTTCAGGTATAAAAGACTGAGATTCATTAGAACTGTAACATCCTTTAATACTTTGCAATTCTTGAATTAGTTGTTCTATATTATTTTCTCTACCATATTTACTAATGTAATCTAAAATCACTTCTAAGTTCCTTTCTTTATATCCTTGTATGATCTTGCCTAAGTGAGTCGTATTCTTGATTTTCTTAAACTCCATTAAACAATGGTTCAAATCAGGCCTGCTATTTACTACTGCTTGGTTCCACTCTTCATCTATATTAGCACCAAAAATCAGAAGGGTAAAAAAGGTCTCTACATGATTATTTCTAATAGCTTTATACAAGGGTGTATTGTGATAATTATTTGCAGCATTAATATTCACCCCTCTATCTAGAAGAAATTTTACTATCTCTGTATGTCCAAATTCAGCAGCAATGTGCAAAGGCGTATCGCCAAAATTACCTATAGCACCAACATCTGCCCCGTGTCTTAGAAGCAATTCCATTATCTTTGAACATCCGTTGTAAGCAGCACTAAATACACTATCTGTAAGATTAGCATTCGCTCCTCTTTCTAGAAGCAGCCTTACTATTTCTTTATATTTTTTACAAATAGCATGATCTAAAGGTGATCTACCTAACACGCACTTAGCATTGATATCTGCACCATGCTTTAAAAGCAGTGCTACTACTCCTGTATGACCTTTCTCAAGGGCTAAGTGTAGCAAAGTATCACTATTTCTTTTTAGATTAGCACTTACCCCTCTATTTAAAAGCAACTCTAATATTTTTGTATATCCTTTTGCAGCAGCAAAGATCGCAAGCTCATTATCGTCCTTCCACTCTGCAAAGCTAGATCTTGCTGCAAAAGCAACATCTGCACCGTGTTCTAAAAGCAGTTCTGCTATTTCTATATAACCTTCCCTAATAGATAAAGATAAAGGCGTAGTCCAAAATCCATTTTTAACGTTAACATTTGCATTATGTTTAAGAAGGAGTTTTACTGTTTCTATATGCTTTTTTTCAATAGCTAAAAGCAAAGGTGTGCTCCCATTCCAATCTTTAGTATCAACATTAATCCCTATTTTTAAAAGAGATTTTACTTTTGCTGTATCTCCCTTCTTGCTAGCATCTAGTAATTTATTACTTAACTTTAGAAGTATTATACTTGCAACGCATAATATAAAAGAGCTTGCTGCAAGCAAAGCAATACCCAATCTTAAACCTTTTGGATCATTTCTAAATGGAAACGCCACAAATAAAGATGACATTGCAAAAACTCCAATGCTTCCTGTTATGATAGATCCTAAAACTAACTCTCTCCTCATATCCCCCAACAATGAAAATTTTGTATTTTATAATGTATGCTAGTATCATTATAACTTAGTTTTACTTTTTACATAATAAAATTATAAGATTTAAATAAATAATTAATATATTAATGTGTAAACTAAATATTATAAAGTATGGGGGATAGTATGGTGATGAAAAGTGATGCTCTGTTAATATTTGATTTTGACAATACTATTACCAATGGGCATATGCATAACACCTTTTCTAAACTTGAGAAAAGCGATTTTAACACTGCTGCAAAATATGCGGTAACTAATGATGACATAAGTAATTTTCTTGAGAACACAGGTGGAATCAAGAATGAAGAGAGTTTGAAGTCTAGATTAGAATCTGCGCTTTCAAATGGTATAGCAGTTAATATTGCATCATATACAGGATATCCAAATGCTGTAAAAAAGGTAGTAGAGGGTTACTTAGATTTATCTAAAGAACAATCAGGGGGTATTTCTGTATTCGGTGGTTTCCCAAAAGATTATGATGTTAAACTACCAGAAGACATAAAAGAACAGCAAAATCAAGTTGGAAAAAATTTACACATCTATAAGGCAATTGTAGAGTATAAGGAGAAGCATGGTAAATTGCCAAAGACTGTGATGTTGGTTGATGATAGTATAGGAAATATTAGGAAAGTTAATGAATTTACATCATCAATAGAGAAAGAGTGGCTTGAAAAGAACGGACTTAATTTTGAAGATATAAAAAATATTGAATTTGAGGGTGTACAAGCGTCTCATAAAAACAAAAACGGAAAAACAACAGGAGATATTAATTATCTAGAAAAAGTACAAGAATTTATCAATACCAATTTAGTACACGAACCTATTCATAAAAATTTAAAAAAGGAAGGGCCAATATATGCGGCGGTTGAGAAGAGTACTATTTCCTTAGCAAAGCCAATGAAAGAGATCAAGTCATTTTGTGTTCAGAACAATTATGGTGATAAAGAAATAATACGTGGTGCTCAAAGTGTTTTTAAAGAGACAGTAATAAAAGCAATCAATAAGCAGGGTTACAGTGTAAAAAGCAGCGAAGAAGAAGAGTCTGAGATTATTGTCAAAGGAAGTAAATCAATAGATGTTGAGGGAATAATAACAGATGTGTTAAATCAAATAATGGTAGCAAGTAACGAGGTGTTAAGCGACAGAAGAGATAAAAATCTCAAAGAATTAAAACAAGAATCAATTAATGAGAATTTAAGAGAGATAGGGCCTATATACCAAAACCTTCAAGATATTAAAACAACAGAACCTATATATCAGAACACCGAAGAATTATCATTTCCGCCACCACTTCCACCTAAACCTCAGTATCTACATGCAGCAGCTTCTCATGACAGTATAGGTAAAAACAAAGAAGAAGATATATATACTAAAAAAAGCACAATCTCTTTGGCGCACTGGTTCGAAACAATCAAGTCTTCTTTTACAGATTGTAGTCAAAAAATAATAAATGCTATTCATAGCTCATTTAAAAAGATAGTGAGAGCGAAAATCAAAGAACAGGGTTATGTTGTTAGTAGTGAAAAGGGAAAGTGTGAAATTACTATTTGTGGTAATAAGCCAATAGATGTTCAAAAAATAAAAACAGATATTATTGATACCTATCTAATTCAAACAATGAAATTGGACAAAGGGAAAATTAAAGATCTTAGCGAGAATTATCAAGGTGTTGAACTAAGAGAAGAAATATCAAAATTATTGAATGTTGATTTGCACGAGAAAAATGTAAGCTCAAACTCTGTAAGCAGAAGTCCACCTGAAAGACAAGCACCACCATCTTCTAGAAACTGTGTAGAAATGGTTATACATAGTAGAAATATAGAAAACAACGTTATTGGAAGAAATGGATGATTTATATAATTAAGCGAGAACATCCAACAAACTGTGTCAAAGCAAAATTAACTGTACTAGACAGAACATAATCTGACAAATGAGCATTAGAAGAATTTAAATAGTTTAAACTACTATCAGAATCTTGATTTAATGTTTTTCTGAAAAGCAATATATCAAGAAAAGTTTGTATTGGCGTTTTACCGTAGCAATATTTGCCTGATTGTCTCATTGCAACCAATATCAGTTTGTAGATCTTCTAAAGAATTGTATTTCTAAAGATGATTTGCATAGTTTTGTGAAACATATGTGCCATTGGTCTGTAATGTTTGGGTCTAGAATGATCGATATACCCAAATAAAGCTGATAATTTTAAGCTTACCACCGTACCTCTATCAGTCAAAATGCGCAATGTTTTGTCCATCAAAGAATGTCTATCATTTAACAAGTCAGCTGCAGTAATTGCTGTTTTATCTACATAAAGCTTAGCAACGAGAATAGGTATCAATAAAAGTCTGCTGATAAATTCGCCCAATACCTTTTATATTACCCACGTAATAAATATCCTGAGAACCCAGATAATCTAAGTATCAACTTCACCATACGCTTCTTTTTGTTCTTTCACTTTTTCTAAAGCTGCAATTCTGTCAAAATTATTCCATCTTGTGCAACTTTTGCTTCAAAGCCTTTTTTTAAAGGTTAATCCACCTTCAGAATGCCCTTTTTTCTCAGCTCATTTTTTGTTGCCCATATGCTGGAAATTCTGTTGCAATATTAACCACGGCTCTTTCTACATCCTCAGAGACTCTGTTTGCAAACTTTTCTTACTTATCTCATCCCACCATTTTCGTATAACTCCTTGAATCTGTAAAATTTGAGTATCCCATCACTTTGCACGCTTGAGATACATTCCCTAGCTGTTTTGCTAAATCCTAACTTTGGTTTTTTGTTTGTATTGTATTCATTTCTCTTATTTTTTGTTATTTTAAGCCAAACAGTACAAATTTCTCCTCATCTATAGTTGGGGCTTGCATTTAGTATACTCCCTGTTTTTGGTTGAGTTAATACAGTATTACAGTTATCACTATTTTTGACTAAATTTTTCACTTGATATTAGCTTTCAATTTTTCTATCAGTTTAAGTTTTATCTTTTACATTATAGACTATAAAATCAAGATGTACTTATAAATGCTTCCCTTTTTTTGTATTTTTCGATACAGACTTTACTGATTTTATATGTAACTCACTTTTTTTATTCTTAATATCATATGGAATTTTACCTAAATCTTTTTTGTTATCAAACTTTTTATCTTTTACTTCTAAAGGAGGTTTATCATCTACAGAGCTAACATCTTTAAGTTTAGTATCATCTGAAAAATAACTCTGACTCAGCCATTCATAAAACCACTTGCAACCAACCCCAATTATAATAGCTATTATTAAAAGTATTATCCATTTTATCATTATTTGTAGTATAAATTATCTAGATTATAGTATGTCATTATCATTTATGCTTGTTTCAATTAAATCTTCTGCTGCAGAAACCTGATTGAATGTAGATTCATTTTGCTCAAAAGCTGTTTTTATCATATGTTCATTATCGTCATGTGGAGTATCATCGTGCTTAGCCAGCTTAAAAACTTTATTACATGATTTTATAAGGTTTACTACAGGCTCTCTTATTTTATTGGTGTAAAATTCATCAACAGCTTTAAAGCCTTTCTTCAGATCATCTAATATTTGTGACACAACTCCTCCTTTTCTCAGATTTAGTTTGTATTATTATATCACGCAAATCGTCCTTATCATCATTATAGTTAATATTAATTTCTATATCAGGTATGGTTAACCTTTTTATTAATTCTGGCCACTCAACAACAGCAATACCTGAATTTAACACCTCTTCCACACCAATACCATATAGCTCATCCAGACCTTTTATTCTATACAAATCTAAATGCCAGATAGTAAAATCACAAGCATCATAACGACTCATAATATTAAAAGTAGGGCTAGAAACTACCTCATCAGGCAATAAAGTGTTTATAAAAAACTTAGCAAAAGCAGTTTTTCCAACTCCCAAATCTCCATACAGAGCAATAACATATGGAGGCTTTACAATTTTAGCAATTTTCTTTGCTAATAATTCAACAAAACCAACATCAATGGCTTCATATTTTTCAATATGCATCATTATATATAATGAATATTGATCATTACATTAATAACCCCCCATTTATATGGAGAGTTTGACCAGTAATGTAACTAGCTTCATCACTTGCTAAAAACAAAACTCCTGATGCTACTTCTTTTGGAATACCCATTCTTTTTAGAGGAATATTGCTCATTATATTGTTTTGTTGTTCTTCTGAAAGAGAAGAAGTCATTGATGTTTCTATAAAACCTGGCGCAATACAGTTTACTGTTATATTGCGGCTTGCAAATTCCTTTGCAATACACTTACTCATAGCAACCATTCCTGCTTTAGATGTGGCATAATTTACCTGCCCTGGATTACCTGTAAAACCAACTATAGAAGAAATATTGATTATTCTTCCCCAACCATTTTTGAGCATTTTACTACATGCCTTCTTGTTTAATTTAAAAGTTGAAGTAAGATTTATGTTAATAACCTTATCCCATGCTTCATCTGTCATTCTAAGTAGTAAGCTATCTTGCGTTACTCCGGCGTTACATACAATGCCATCAAAACCTGCCATTAGATCACTAGCTTTATCAACTAAACTATCTACTTCTTCACTATTTGTTAAATCACATTGCAATGAATACACATTATTTTTACCTTCTGCCATTTTTTCTAGAATTTCTTTTCTTGTTCCAGAAATACATAAAGTAGCTCCAGCCTTATATAGCACATCCGTAATGGCTTGCCCTATTCCACCTGATGCACCTGTAACTAAGAATTTCTTACCTGCTAGGTTGAACATAGTTAAAATGGCACCTCATCATCAATAATTCCTTCAAACTCGTCTTCTTTACTGTAATTTTTATATTCGCCACTGGTCTTATAATCTTTACGTTCATTGTTTGTATATTCAGCGCTAGTAGCATTTTTAGAATCTAAAAGAGTTAAAGCACTGCTAAAATTTTGCAGCACTACCTCTGTGGTATACTTATCATTATTATTTTGATCCACCCATTTCCTAGTTCTTAGGGAACCTTCAATATATACTTTACTGCCTTTGCGTACGAAATCTTTTACAATTTTTACCAACCCTTCGCTAAACACAACAATATTATGCCATTCTGTTTTTTCAGAACGCATACCAGATGCCTTGTCAAACCAACTTTCAGAAGTGGCAAGTGAAAACGTTGCCATCTCCTTGCCATTTTGCATTGCTCTTATATCTGGATCTTTACCAAGATTACCAACTAAAATTACTTTATTAACACTACCACTCGACATCTTTAAAACATTAATTTAATTAATATATTACTCTAAAATAGTTCTTTTGTTTTTACAAGTTATATTACACTATTGATTCATGAGTTCCAGTGTTACAACTTTGTTCTATACCGCCTCTGACTTTAGCCTCGGCTAACCCTGAGCTTACATCAGCTCCTTCGCTACCACTTCTACTCCTTCCTGATTCTGAGCCTGATTCTCCACCTATGGTAAAAGAAGAATAAGCTCCTCTGCTCTGATTTTGATTTAAAAGATCATCTCTTGAACTTGATATGTCTTTTTGATATACTACAATTTCATCTTCGTTACTATCTACCCGGTTAGCATTATCTCCATCTAGTGGCTCTAATTGAAATTCAGGTACAGTTTGTCCTTGTCCATTAAAGTGGCTTCTAAAGTAACGTCTTAAACATTGCCATAACCCAATATCATCCGTATAGTCACTTGGCAGGCGGATATTACTGCGGCAACAATGTCTATATATAAGATAGGACATCCCTATCATTGCCACTATAGGTATAACAATGGCTGTACTAATTTCAGCAGTGTTGAGCGATCTTTCTGCAGGACCAGATGATTCATCTGTTTTGTTAAAGTTAGATGTATGATCTGTTATCATTGAATTGTTATCTGTAGTGATCATATTAGTAACATTCTGCGTCACTAATCCTAACGTGGTCACTACTGCACTTCCTATTGTTGAAACTAACCCTAATGTGCTATTTATTCTTTGCGTTTCAGTAGTTGTGCTTTTAGGCAAAATAGTACTCATAACAGTTGTTTTGTCTTGCTCAGTGCTTGTCGTATAACGGCTCGTTGGTCTTGCAGTGCTCCCTGTAGTAACCCTTGTAGGCTTAGTAGTTGGCTTGACAGTAATTTTTTCCGTTGAAGTAGTAATTTTAGATGATGTAGTTGGCCGTACAGTAGGAATAGTAGTTACTGTTGTGCTTTGATCTACAGTGGTATGTTGCGCAGTACTGGTTTCTGCTGTTGTCTTAGCAGTAGTTGTAGTTTTCTCTGTCGAAGTAGTGGTTTGAGGAGAAGCCACTGTAGTTGATTGTGTAGTAGATGCAGTAGTTGTAGTTTTCTCTGCTGAAGTAGTGGTTTGAGGAGAAGCTACTGTAGTTGATTGTGTAGTCAATACAGTAATATGTTTGGTAATTTTTGGTTTTGTAGTAGTGCGTTGAGTAGTTGCAGCACTTGTTGTATCATCTTCTACAGTAATTGTACTTTCTCTTATAGTTATTTCTTCCATATCAGTTATAGCTAAAGGAGTAGCTGTTGATATCGTACTAGAGCTTATTTTGGGTGCATCTGAACTTGAAGAAATTATATGTGAAGTTGACTTTGCAGTCTGACTAGTAGCTGGATTAGTGCTGATAGTAGTTTTTTTTGCTGGGGTAGTAATTCTAAACGATGTAGTTGGCTGTACAGTAGGAATAGTAGTTACTGTTGTGCTTTGATCTACAGTGGTATGTTGCGCAGTACTGGTTTCTGCTGTTGTCTTAGCAGTAGTTGGAGCTCTTTCTGTCGAAATAGTGGTTTGAGGAGAGGCTACTGTAGTTGATTTTGTAGTAAATACAGTAGTTGTACTGGGTTCTACAGTAATATGCTTAGTAGTTTTTTGTTTTGTAGTAGTGTATTGAGCTGTGATCTCTGTAGTTGCAGCACTTGTTGTATCATCTCCTACAGTAGTTATACTTCCTCTTGTAGTTATCTCTTCAGTAGCAATTGTAGATAAAGGAGAAGTTACAGATACTGTACTAGAACTTATTTTAGGTGTTGAAAAAATTGTATATGGAAAAGATGTTGTAAGCTTTAATGGATTATTATAAACAATATCTACAAAATCACTCAAAGTTTTTACTCCATCAGTTGGAAAGTCTCTTGTAGTAACTACCTTTAAATTACTTGAACTAATTGTACTTTGAGTAATGTTTTTCTCACCCACTGCTGATATTATAATATCATTCTCACCAATAACACTTAGCTGTAGTGATTTTATTTTCTCCTTATAATTATGAATTATTTGCTTCTTTCCCTTTTTACCTGTTAGCTTTGCAAGGCATAACCTTTGCTCATCCTCAAGAAAAGCAACTACTGCTCCATTCTTAGTATTTACTGCACTTAAGTTACTTATCTTATCACCAGTTAAAAACGGAGTAGAAACTTTTTTGTCAAATTGATCACAGCGCTCTTTACCTACTGCAAATAAACATTCTTCATCTTCATTATTTACGTATTTTCCCTCTCTGATATCATCAATCATTGATTCAGTAATATCTAAAGAGAATAAAGAGGTTGAATCTGAATAAATTATTTTTCCTACATTACCGTTTTGGTTTGCTGGTGAAAGTTGAAAACTATTTTTCATATTCTCATCTACCTTGAACAACAGTCTACTTACAACTCCACGTGACCCTTCATTAACATTAAACTCTAAACCTTGTCCTTTTTCCAAAAGCCATGCAGTAACGTACTGTCCTTCAGAATTTGAGTCTATCGCAGCAATTATAATGTCACCATTTGGTAATTCCATGGCTTTTGGCTTGCTATAACTATGATACTTATTGCTGGAGTGAGAAAGCTTTGCATTGTTTGACAGAGATATTTTTTCACCATAAGGTCTAGCATTAATAGAATTTGGTTTTAAATCAACTTGATATGGAGCATATGATATTATAGAGAATTTTTTACTGCCTTGCTCTTTCTCTTCAGGAAAGGCAAAAACAACAAAATCTTTATCACTAATTGGCAGGATAACTGGCCTATCATTTTCTATCAGTTTACTCGGTATTTTTGTATTTATGCTAAAAGAGTGTTTTTGACTATTAAAAGGAGTAGTAATTGTACATTCAACGTTACTATATCCATCACCCACATCTCTATAATATGCAGTATATACAACATTATTTTTCTCTACTGTATTTATACAGCTGTTAATTTTAAATTGATTTTCAAAGTATTTTAGTATATTCATGTTCAATCTTTAATAAAAATATTATATTCTATAGTATATTAATTAATAATTAATGTCAATAAGTTAATGATCTTAACTACAGAAATAGACACCTCAATAATAAAAAAATATGATATCAGAGGAATAATTGGGCAAAACTTAAAAGTTGAAGATGGTTATGAGATAGGGGAAAAATTTGCCCAATTCTTAGGCAGTAATGCTAAAATTTGTGTTGGCTATGATAGTAGAGTGCATTCACCTCAAATAGAGAAAAAAGTAATTGAAGGACTATGTTTTTCTGGAGCAAGTGTTATAAGAGTTGGGCTGTGTTCTTCTCCAATGCTATACTTTGCTACTCAGCTTATTGATGCAGATGGCGGAGTGATGATTACTGCATCTCATAATCCTGCACAGTACAATGGATTTAAATTTTATAGTAACAAGATAGTATTTAGTGAAAAAGAAATAACTACATTTATGGGTATTGATGCTAAAAACAATACAGGTAATTACACTATTCTTAATTGCAATATATATGATCAATATATCAAAATACTCAAAAACATAAATGTAGGAAACGGAAGAGAATTTAAAATAGCATGGAACTGTTCTAATGGAGCAACAAGTAGTGTTATTAGGCATATTCAAAAAATTTTACCCAACCATAATCACATTACTATTAACAATACAATAGATGGATCTTGTAACCCCGATCCTATTGAGCAGCAGAATCTCAATAAACTAATCAGTACTACAAGAGAGCATCAATGTGATATTGGCATCGCTTTAGATGGTGATGGTGATAGAGTTTGTGTAATAGACAGTGAAGGTCATATTATTCCTAATGACTACCTTTTTATGATATTTGTAAATGGAATACTGACTAAAGGTGATAAAGTAATTGTTGACATAAAAAGTAGCATGAAAGTTTCTGATCTCATCTCAAGATTAGGTGGGGTAGCAATAACATGTACTACTGGCCATTCAATTATAAAAAGGATGATGATAAAAGAAAATGCAAAATTTGCCGGAGAACTTAGTGGCCACTTTTTCTTTGCAGAAATTGGCTTTGATGATGGCATATATGCAGCTATTAAATTAATTAATATCTTACAAAAGTATGAAAATTTTGATAGCATAATGAGCAAATTACCTAAGCTATACATTAGTCCCGAAATCAAAATTGAAATCCAGGAAGAAAAGAAATTTCAGATTATCAATCTTTTAAAAAAAGAGTTAGAACAAAAGAATATTATATTTTCAAGTATTGATGGCATAAAAGTTACCTTTGAAAAAGGGTGGTTATTACTTAGAGCATCCAACACACAGAACTATATTACAGCACGGTGCGAAGGCCAGAGTAATGAGGACTTTAAGGAGATGAAAAACGTATTGGATCAATATATTAAAAGGATAAAGTTACTTAATAAGCCGTAGTTATGAAAATAAGTTAATAGTCAGGATATCAGGGATCAATATCTTAATGCTATTTTGTGATTTATATATAATTAATATTTTTATAGAAATTTTTAAGAAAAATATGTTACATAAAATAGTGGACTTACAAAGCATAAAAACATCAGTACTTCTATTGTCAGATTGAGCTTTGATTTTTGTGCAAAAAAGATATATTAAAGCAATTCAACATTTATATTATGAGTTTCATTAATGCCATAGTTTTTGCATTTTTTGGTGGTATTATTCTAAATTGTATGCCATGTGTTTTCCCTGTTCTTTCACTAAAATTTCTTTCAATTTTAAAAAAAGCTAAAGGTCCTAGTAGCCTTACAATAAGAATTGAAGGGATTGCCTATACTATTGGTGTGCTGCTTAGCATGTTTATATTAGCAATTTTGTTATTAATACTGCGTAGCATGGGTAATTCAGTAGGCTGGGGATATCAAATGCAGTCTCCTATATTCATATTAGTACTGCTATACCTTATGTTTTTAATAGGATTATCCTTTTCTGGGTTTTATGACATTCCCTCTATTTTACCTAACTTTGGCAGCAAATACACAAATCAATCAAGTTACATTGGCAGTTTTTGCACTGGGGTACTTGCAATTTTAGTTGCAACTCCATGTTCTGCACCATTTATGGCATCTGCTATAGGTTTTGCGTTAACTCAACCAACTTTATACTTTTCGCTTATTTTTCAAGCATTAGGACTTGGTATAGCTTTTCCTTATCTTTTCATATCATTCTTTCCCACTATTCTTAAATTCTTGCCAAAACCAGGGCAATGGATGGAGACTGTTAAACAATTTCTAGCTTTTCCAATGTATCTCTCAAGCATCTGGTTGTTTTGGGTACTGGTTAAGGAGTCAAATGTTAACATTATACTGCCCGCACTAACAGGACTTTTACTTCTAGTTTTTAGTATTTGGGTACTTACTAAATTAAGTTCGAGAATTTATATAATTATGCTTCTAATCTTTCTGAATTTGCTTCCGTTTGCCATAGTAAAAAATATGGCACATGTACAAGATAATAAAATTTTCTCTGTAGATGCACTTACAAGCCTAGTTCAAAATGGACATAATGTTTTAGTTGCAGTAGGTGCTGATTGGTGTATGACATGTAAGATTAATGAGCATTTGCTAGCATCAAAGGATGTGCAAACCCTTTTCAAAAGCAAAAATGTTCTATATATGAAGTTAGATTGGACAAAAAAAGATGAAAAAATTACTAAATATCTACTAAAGTTCAAAAGGGGTGGGGTGCCTCTGTATGTATTATATTTTCATAATAAAGAAGGAAAAGTTCTACCACAAATTCTCAATAAAAAAGCACTGGTATCTGAATTACAATGATTTTTGTCTTTGAAAAATTCAAAAATCTTAAAGCTAAAAACATAATCTATTGACTAAATAGCTAAAATGTTTAAAATAAGTCGGAATTTCTATATGGAATAATTAAAATGAGTAGAGTATGCAGTGTAACTGGTAGAACAAAATCTTTCGGTAATAAGGTATCCCATTCAAACCGTAAGACTAAGCGTACTTTTTTGTTGAATTTGCACAACGTTTCTTTAAGAAGTGAGATTTTAAACAAAAAATTCAAAGAACGTATAGCAACAAAGGCTTTAAGGACAATAGACTACAAAGGTGGATTTGATCAATATTTATTAAGTGCTGCTAAAGAGGGTTTAAGCTTAAAAGCACAAAAGATAAAAAATAAGCTAAAGAAGCTAATTTCAGCAGAGCAAAAGATAGAGGTCCAATTTAAAGGTTTAATTTTAAAAATAAGGAAAATAGAGATACAACTTAAGGGATTGGTGCCAGGAAGGCACAAAACGGAAATTCGACTTAAAAATTTAATTGCAAAAATACCCAAGATAGAGTTACAGCTTGAGAAAGTTGGTCTGAGGGCACAAGAAGTGGCAGTACATTCTGAAGAGTCAGATGCAAAAAAGATGAAAACAGAACTTGAAGAGTTAAAATTAAGAGCGCAGAAAATAAAAACACAACTTGAAAATAAGAAATTTTTATAAATAAATATGAAAAGTAAGCCTGAGTGGTTAAGGGTTAAAGCTCCATCTGGTGGTGTTTTTAATGAAACTTTAAATATAGTTAAGTTATATAATTTACATACAGTATGTGAAGAAGCAGCATGTCCCAATATTGGAGAATGTTGGAATAAGCGTCATGCAACAGTGATGATTTTAGGATCAGTGTGTACGCGTGCTTGTGCATTTTGTAATGTTGCAACAGGAACTCCTGATAAGCTTGATCCTCATGAGCCAGAAAATTTGGCAATCGCTGTAAAAAAATTAGGTTTAAAGCATGTTGTAATTACTTCTGTTGACAGGGATGATCTTCCAGATGGTGGAGCTGAGCAATTTATCAGATGCATAGAGGAAATAAGAAAAATTAATTCCAGTACAACAGTGGAAATTTTAACACCAGACTTTTTAAATAAAGAAGGGGTAATTGAAAAAATAGCAAAAGTAAGCCCAGATGTTTATAATCATAACGTCGAAACGGTGCCTAGATTATACGCTAAAATTAGACCACGTGCTCGCTATTTTCATTCTTTGTTTTTACTTAAAAAAGTTAAGCAAAATAATTATGATATTTTTACTAAATCTGGGCTTATGGTTGGTCTTGGGGAGACAAAAGAAGAAATACTGCAGGTTATGGATGACTTGCGTGCAGCTGATGTAGATTTTATCACAATTGGACAATATCTCAGGCCTACACCTAAGCATGCCAAAGTTGATCGCTATGTTACTCCAGAAGAATTTGAATACTATAAATACGCAGCTTATTCCAAGGGATTTCAAATGGTATCATCAAGCCCTTTAACTAGATCCTCATATCATGCCGAAGAAGATTTTAATAGACTAAAAGCTGCTAAAAAATTCGCTTTATAGCATAAAGCTTTATTTTTTAGTAAACTCTATATTAGATTAGACTATGTCAACATTATTCATCTGCTTTGGTTACTTTAATTTTGATTATATAGCAAATCCCATTAGCAACAGGACTATTAAAAGGCACGATTGAAGCTAAATTTATGGATCGTTTTATAATTCTAGATTTTCAAGTATTCCAAAAATATGGTTCAAATCCGGGGAATATGGAGAAAGCAAATAGCAGCTTCTATTAACACTTTTGTTTTTTGTGAAAAGCAGCATGTATGGTAACTTAGGCAGCGAGGACATATAAAGTGATAATGCATTTTTTTGCAAGTTGAGGGTCTATAGCTCACACATGATAGATTGCCCCAAGTAAGGTTGTGTGATAAAAAGGTATATTAGGTAAAAGAGGAGTTAAAACCATATAGTGAAGATTTGAGAGAACGAGTTTAAAAAGTGAAAGAAAGATGAGCATGAAAAAGAGATGTTCAATATCGACAATATACCGATGGCGTAAGATGAGGAGATAATGTAAAACCAGCTTTTAAAAAGGAGATAGTCATACAATCAAAAATATAGATGATTTTAACAAATTTTTATATAAAAATCAGGATATTACAGTTGACCAAATAATCGAAAAATTTGGTAAAAAGCACAGTATTGCAAAAAAGTTGGTTATACATATAAATTTCTGTATCAGGAAAGAGATGGGAAAAAGCGTAAAGAATTTATAGAAAAAGCAGCTAAAATAAACAAAGAAGACTTAATATTTATAGATGAATCTGGCATTGATGATAACGCATTTATGCATATGGATGGGCTGCAAAAGGTTATTTGCTGATAGGCCTGAATTCAAAAGAAAAAGAATTAGTATTATTGGAGCATTGAATCAGGGAAGGATTGTAGCGCCAATGATATTTGAAAGTTACTGTAACAGTGAAATTTTTGAAGCCTATGTCGAGAATACTCTTGTTCCAGTATTAAAGCCAGGACAAACTATAATTATGGATAATGCAAGCTTTCATAAATCCATAAAAATAAGAGAATTAATAGAAAATTCTGGCTGTAAATTAATGTTTTTACCGCCATATTCCCCTGATTTAAATCCTATTGAACATATTTGGTTTACCATTAAACACGCTGTGAGAAAAACACTACCAACCTTTTGGCCAAACATTAACGATGCTATTGATTTTATATTCCAAAAATCCGGGAATTGGGTTAGTTATACTTTAAATCAAACGTACTGTGAGAGCTGTGTTTATAAATAAACTAAAGTAGATCTAATACTAAAGCTGAAGCTAACTACATAAAAGATATTTTTAAGTATTTGCTTGGCAAAGAGCTTAAAGAATTTAAATTAATACTAGATTGCTATATCAAGTTATATGCTGCTTTTACAAAGATACTAAATGTAGTTGAGATAGAGAAGACACTGGCTACTTTAAAATCTAACTTAGAAGAAGTTGAAAATGAGTTTAAACATTTAAAAGAAAACCAAAAAGCTTCTTTTAAGGATTACTCTCTATCTTTAAAAAGGAGAGAGGAAAAACTAAAATTGATGAGGTAAAAATAATTTTAACTCTATTATTAACGATTTATATAAACATATCAATATTCCTGTATTTTCTTATTCAGATATACCTAGCATTGATAACATAGGTAAAACAAAAAATGCTTTAGTAAAATATATTCCTGATCTATTTAAAGAAAAATGTGAGGATGGTTCTGTAATAAACAAAAGATTTACTATAATCGTAAATTGTACTTTGCATAAAAATGGTTACACAATAAAAGTTGCTGAGGTAATAGGTGCATGTGTACAAATTAGAAGATAAACAGTGTTTGTTCACACACTATAGATACTTTTTAGGTTATGCTATAAAGAGCAGTTATATAATTTTATTAGATCAGGTTTAAATTACTGCAACTTAATACTAATAAAAATTGGGATAACAACTTATTAAAGTTAATAACTCCTTTTAAAGGAAATTATTGACATTGGGTTAAATTCTTAATAAGATTTTATAAAAAGATTCATTTTTTAGAGGGAGAGAAAAGCAAATATATTTCTGAAGCCTAAAAGAATAATTTTAATATTAAGTAATACTTATGTCAGATTCAGCCATAAATATACAAAAGCTAAACCCAGATGTAGAGGGCATTTTAAGTGCTGCACAGTCATTATTTTCTGATCTTAGAGAAAAAGATAGTAATGGTGTCATTGAAGAGATTAAAGAGTTAGATCAAAAATTATATCCAATTCAAAAGAGCGTTTTGAGCAAAATGCTAGAGCATATAAGAGATAGTAAAAATCCTAACATGCTACTTGACATAGCTACGGGGTTTGGTAAGTCATTTATTCAAATATCATTCGCTGGTATCTTAGAGAATACTAAAACTGATTATAGGATAGTGGTTCCTGATAATTTAATATTGCAGTTTGAAAATGATGTTGACAAGCTCTTTTCTAGCAAAACTGCTGAACAAATAAAAAGTAAAATAAAAGGACACAAAGAATTCTTTATAGAAAACTGGCAAAAAACACAACAGCTTCCAAAATCGACATTTTTGATGATTGATGAAGTAGATTCGGCAACAACAGAAGATCTATGTAGATTGCGCTTTAAATCTTTAGAAAATGAGTATCCATGTGTAAGTCTTAGTGCAACATCACAAGAGTGGTTGTATAGGAGCATTAAGGAGGCTCAAGGCAAGGTTATCAGTATTTCTTTAGAAGAAAAAATAAGGGAGATGGGAATTATCCCAGCACATTCGATAAATGCTACGGCAAGTAGCGTTATGAAAAGGACTAATAAAAGATCTGGTTTCCTGCCATATGCTTGCATTATAGTAACATCATATCTGTTAACTTTATTATTTAAAATCTATTTGAATTCTTATACTATAGAAGGTTTTACTCATTTATCTACCTTATACAATTTTTATAATTTTTATCTTAATACATTTATATATCACCCTGTCATAGGACAGATATCACTTATTATCATTGCTTTGCCTATTATATCGCTTGTTAACCTAGTAGTGAATAAAATGGCTGATAGGGATATATCTGGTAGATTTATAGCAAATTTGGCAGATACAAAAGCTTCTAGTCCAGCTCATGAAGACGTTTATAAAACTGAAGAGACTTTCATATATAAGAAAACGGATTCTGGATATAAGGATACAAACATTCAAAGCCCTAGAGGAAAAAAATCTTTAGTTTTGGCGTGCAACTATGATGTGATTAGAAATTTAAGTTTCATCTATCGAGATGAAAAAAATGAAATATATAAAAATGGTAAGTTATTGAGTTTAAGTAAGGCTCACGACCAATATAAGTTAGGAAAAGATTTCGGTGAAAAATATGATTTCTCTTATAAAGAATCGCAGAGAAATTATTGTGTAGTGCAGCTTAAAGAAGAAATAAGAAAAAATAATCGTCACATAAAAAGAGATCAGATAGATAAAATAGATTTTAGTGATACTTCAACTTACTCAGAATATAGAGTAATGCATGGCATAATCAATAGTACCCTTTTAGCGTTATTACAAGAGTGTTATGACGATCAAGGCAACAAAAAATATGACAACGTTATTGCGCTGAAGAAAGCAAGAGAAGAAAGACCAGATGAGCTATATAAAGACGTAAAAAATGCACTTAAAGATGATAAAATAAATGAAGAAAATATAATAAAACATCTTAAAGACAAGGGGTTTCAAGGTGACCTACTTGCTGAAATGACAGAGAGCATTGAGTGTGTAGTGGGAGCTTTAAATACAAACTTGTATTCCATAGTAAAAAATTGGGAACTTGATAGAAGACTCCATAATATGATGAAAGTAGGAGATGAATATCAAGTATTAGATGATTTATGTGATGAGTTTAAAAGAATGACGAAAAGTACACCTGGTTCTTTTGGTTTTTCAACTCGACTAAAAAGCAAGTATACTAAATTCCATGATCTTTCCAATGACTATTTTGATGACATATACAAAACTCAACTAGAGCAGTATTTAAAAAAGGAATTTGGGTTAGAAATTAGTGAATCCATAGTAGAAAAGATATATAGTTTGCTGCAATCTCAAGATTATCCAGCTCTAGCCCTACTATTAAAAGAGCACAATTTTATAGAAAAGATAAATGTAAATAAAGATAAATTCCCTTTATATAAACTAAGAGAAATATGTAAAAAAAACAAGATTATTTTTGATAATTTAAGCAACTTAAAAATAAATGGGCCATTTATTGGCTTTGATGAAGAGAAAAAACCTATAGCATATCGATACACGTCAGAAGAAGTGACTAAGTTATTTACTGAAGGCTGGATAGGCACACTTGTGGATCCATCAAAGTCTATAGGGTTTAGTGATCCTACTCTACAAAATGTCGCTATGCTCATAAATGAAAGCGACGATGAAATTAATAATCCAGACAAGATTTGCCAAAGCTATGGTAGAAATAGAGGATTAGATACAACTCAACAACCGTTTTTTAGAATGATCACACGTCAAGGCGTAAAATTGTGCTTTGACGTAGAAAAATTGATGGCAAGAGACGTTACTTTACTGCTATTTAAGGCTAGAAAAAAATACAATAAAGAACTCTTAAAAACAATCAATGCAGAAATTTCAGAAGAAATAATTCAGTATATCAGTAATTATGTAGATAATAGAAAAGAAATAGATAATAAACTTCGTGATGAAGATAAAGAATTCATTAATGATTTTATAATAAAAAAGCTTGTAGATTTAGACAACAGAAATGATCACGATTGGGAAAAGACAAAAAAAGAGTCTCGTCGCATTTTAAAAAATGTGAAGAAAAATCTCACTTCTTATGAAAAAAATATAAAAAACCAAGGTAAACCAAGCGTATTATATGCAGTTCCATATTATATTGCTTATATCTTTAGTAAGATCCTCTACTATCCGTGGACCGTGCCTAGCTATTTAGTGTGCTTCCTTGGAACAATCGGTAAAAATAAAATAATAGATGGTGTTGCAAGTGCAGAGGCAACATATGTTCATATAATTAAAAATTACACCTTTGCAAACAGTATTGAAAACCGAAAGATAATAGAGAAGCTTTTAGAATTATCACAAGATAAAGATGATTTGTTCAACAAACTTCTAGATAGCTCAATATGTAAAAAAGCGCTTAAGAACATTATTTTACCGCTACAGGATGAGTATATTTTAACAATATTAAATTCTATTTATCCAAGTGAGAACAATGATGACAAAGTAAAGAAAATACGATCGCTTTTTGATAAGATAAAAAATAAAGAAGAAATAAAAACTGATAGCGACACAATTAATTACATATTAGAAATCAGCAGAGAAATTGTAGCTGCTCAAGCTTGGTATCACGACTCTAGTAGTATAGTTGATGTTGAGCTGCCAAAGTTAAAGAATGACAATGAGATATTTTATATTAGAAATGTCGGTAATGCAGGGAAATTTTTTTCGAGTTTCTTTTACCATAGCGATGGAAAGTTTAGTTTAAATAATGAAGAAGGGAAAGAGTATAGAAAAAGTTATGGTAATTCAGGATTACAAACATTTATATTTTTCATAAAATGGTTTCCACTACTTGTAGTCTTTCCACAGGTTCCATATTTGTGTACGGCTAATGTAAAAATAGCGTCAGCTGTAAGTACCATTATAATCTGTATTCCACTGATGGCTTTTGTCTTTGGTTGTCCAGAAAAATTTAGATCTATTATTTTCAATAAACAAATTTCTGCTTGTAATGAACTAGAATTTATTGCAAATAAGGAGAAAGTTCCATTTATAAAAGAAGCATCTAATATAATTGAAGATGGAATTCGTTCTCGATTGAAGAACATTGAACCACTTACTAAAGATGATATTGAGAACGGAAATGGTGAACACACAAATCCTATAAATGTGTATTTTGCAGAGCAAAAAAGTCACTTAGTAACGCCAATATAACTACTATTAGTGTGTTAATATGAAAGTATTTGTCTAATTAGAGGTTCCAAAAGGCTGTTTGTAATTTAATCGTGCGTCATTTACCAATAGCTTTATAAGAATGCTAATCTTGTTATATAAAATTAATAATATTAATTATAATCAGCTAAAGTCGATGGTATGAAAGGATTCTATGCTCTGTGAACAGCTATGAAAGGATAAGATAGAGAAAAAATATAAAACAGCTTAACCGTGAATTAGAGCTTATCCACAAAGCAGTAAATTCAAGAATATTCCCAACTTAACATAGCCTTACTCATAGCTAAATATATAAGAGGGAGTGTTCTCCAAACTGGGTCAAAAACTCAACTAAATTTTCAATCTGTTAGGAAAGAAAATATCAAGCTGAGAGATGGTTAAAGCCCAATTTAGTATAGTCCAATTTTGCTCTATTTTTTTTATAGCACAATATAATTCAAGGCATTTGTAATTGGTTTTTTCCTGATTTGCCCATTCAATTGGATGGTAGTATAAACCTAACCGGATCAGAATACTTAAAATAGCCAGTTTCCCAATTATTCTGCCATAGGATTCCCCATTTTTCTTCTAATTTAAGCATTCAGCTATTTCTCTATTTGAAGCCTTTCTTCAAATCATCCATTTTGCTGGATACATATTTTAATGAGTTCCTTATCTCATATACAATTGCACTTCTGCGTTGGTTGTTTATGGCTGTAGGAAAGCTTTTAATACACAAATTCCACACTTTGAGATCATTCCCTAACTAAAACCTTCGCTTTCAGCTAGATAAAAACCTCTTTTTTTGATCTATGCCAAGTATATTATTTGCTTACTTTAACTTTAAAAAATCATAAAAATTATTGGGTAAGTAATTGCGCCACTCATTGGTAACAATTTATCGGTAATATTGCTGCTGCTGATATCTTATCGACTTGATAACTTTGCAAACATACTAAGAATTTTTGCTTCGGATGTAAATTAGTCTGTCTTTTTTTGACTACCTGTGGCTCTATCTCATAAGCTCAAATGAATCTGTGTTTTGAACTTTTCTACTTCTTCATTCTCATTTATTTTCTATTTCACCTTCTAAACTTGCTTCTATTGATCAGAGGCTCCTCCTTTGCCAGTTAGCAACCTCGGATGGACGATAATATATTAACTCTTTATAATCTACTAATCCACTGGTTTTATTCGATGTTTTTTCGTCCATTCCATGTTTTATATTAATATTTTTCTTGTTTGATCCAGTTTGTTGCACGTTCTCAAATCTCTCACATATGCCATTAGTTTGTGGAGAGTTGGCTTTAGTTCTAGAATGTTTTCTATTTTCAAATAAAGTTCTGGCTTGCCACTGTACCACAGAACGCGTAGCCTCATCAAAAAATTCTATCATTAAGAAGGTCTGCAATTATAAAGGCTACCTAAGAGTAAGTATCAATTGCTTGATATTACAAAATAATAAGTATCTTAAATATCCTGAGTGTCAATTTCACCATCTTTGTTCTTTAATTTTTTCTAAAGCTGCAATTCTGTTAGAATTATTCCATCTTGCATGACTTTTGCTTCTAGTGCCTTAAGTCTTTTCTTAAAAGTTTCAAGATCATTTCTTACCCACACAGATCTCACTCCACCTTCAGATATTATTATTCCCCTTTTTCTTAGCTCATTTTTTCTTGTCCATATGCTGGAAATTCTACTGCTACACTGCTCTTTCTATATCCTGAGAAACTCTATTTGCTAATAGCGGTTTTTTCTTACTTATTTCATGTAATGCTTCTTCTCCACCGTTATCATATAACTCTTTGAACCTGTAAAATTTGAATAGCCCATATGCTTGAGACACATTTCCTAGTTATTTTCTAGTAATCCTAGTTTTGGTTTTAGTATTTTTGTTTGTATTGTATTCATTTCTAACACTCCTTTTTTATATTGTTTTTAACTTAAGACCCGCTGAGAAACGGTATGCAACTAATTTCAGCAGCAACAACAGCAAGAATCAATTAAAACTCATGCCTGAGGTTTGCGAGACCAGCAATTATGTTAAATCTCATGTTGTATTTCTTCTGAAAATTGCGATAGGTATGCGACATGATTTTAAAAATCTTAATTTCACGGATTTTATGCTCCACTTTCATCCTAAATGATGCCAGCTTCCGATTGTGCTCTTTTTGATCGTCCGTCAGCAATTTTTTTCGATACCTTTTATGCGGAATCATAACGTTACTCTGCAATTTTTGCCACCCCTGATATCCAGAATCTGCATACTTTATATTCTCTTTTGGTAACATTTTTTCCTGCTTTCATATCTTAAAATCGTGAGTTCGACCTCTGTATGACTTTGACACTGATAGAATTTGCCCATCTTCTCTTATAACGATTTCCGTTTTTATCGTGTTTACTCTTTTCTTGCCAGAATAAGACAATTTTCTTTTTTTCCTGTCTTTTGGCCGTTCTATTGGTTGTTCTGTAACATCTGCTAATATCTTCAAAATTCTTTCTGGCGTCATAGTTCTGTCCTTTTTTTTTGAGATTTTTTTAGCCAAAAGTGGTTCCATTTTCTTGAGTAATCGGCAGATGTTTGAGTTATGCAAGTTGAATCGGTAACTCAAGAATCGGTGTGTTATGTAAGTTCTATAATACAGAATTATACAAAGTATTTTGTCTTCCAACACAGGCTATTTTGATGTTCTTCCATTTCCGTTTTTTAACTTTCTCCCACTCTGGGCGCACTTTTTCTATAACCTTTTCGAATTTTCTTATTGTCAGACCTGTTACATCTTGAAAATTCCTCGGATGTTCTTTTATATTATGCTAATTTAAGCTCATCTTGCCTCACTTTTTCTTGCTCTATCTCTCTTTATATAACCATTTCTCCTCTTTTGCACCAGGCCTGGTATTGTTATTATGTTTGGCAACAGTCATATAAGAGGTGCTTATTAAGTAGTAGTAGCATAGCTGCAGGAGAGATAGAAAGAGCTGTTGTTATGCAAGTTCGCTTATTATTTAAAAACCCACGAACAGAAACTCATTTACAGATTTTAGATGATAAAAAAATCTCTCAATTATAAGGGATAGTTGGGACAATTTATTTCCAAGAGAACAAGAAAAAATCGTTCGGAAGCTAGTTAAAGCTATAAGAGTGAGTGAAAGAATCTGCATTAATCCTACAGAACTTATAAGGCTTGCTGGGAATATTGAAGAAGGATCAAATGATGGTATGGCAAATGAAGAAATATTTTTATTTACATCACTAAAATTTAATAAAAGTAGCAACCAAACAGTAATACTATCCCCTGAATTTAAAGAAGAAAAAAGTATAATTTACTTAAAGCACTAGTAAATGTGGCAAAAACTTGTGGTAAATATGGAACTATAAAGGAGCTCTATTCGCAATAGGATCAAAATACCCACAACGTGTATTAAAGCTAAACTTTCTTTCGCCAAAAATTAAAGAAGATATTTTAAATGGCTCAACAAACTTATTTCCTAACTTTTCCAGTATAAGAAATATACCAATATTGTGGCATGAACAGGAGAAGATTTTTTACGAACAGTAGGGATTGCAATTTATTCTGTAAATCTAAACATTAACATCTTCTGTACTTTAATGAATATCTTATAAATAAAAAACATCAAGAAAATAAATAAGTTGACTTAAGTAGAAATAGATGGATAGATGACCACCACTGTAGATATCAGATCTAAAATTTATATGCTACTTAAGAGTTTTATGAATAATAATGGTAATAAACGTAAGAAACGCTTAGAATCAAGAATATTGGCAAGCAAAGGACAAGCTTTACTTGATTGTGAAATAATTGAATTGTTGTTATATGCAGTGCACCCAAGCTCGTATTACAGCTAAAGAACTAATTTAAGCAGTATAGGTAAGGTTCTGAAATAGATGATTTGAAAAATATTAAAAGTGTGAATGTTGCAGTAATTTTCTGTGTGAGAGAAGCTTTAAACAGAGAGATAGATTAAAAAAACTGTATATAATTGGCAGAAATTGGTAGATTACTTAAGATTGGCCAATCGGGAATGGAAAACGTCAGGATAATATATCTAAACAAGAAATATCATTTAATAGCAGAGGAAATTCAAAACGTTGGTACAAAGTATCATTACATATAAGAGAGATTATCAAAAAAGCACTATTTAAAGGTGCAACATCAGTAATATAATCACCCAAGCGGAGATCCAAAACCTTCAGAAAATGATATTGAAATGTTTATCCTTAGCGTGTTTGGTATAGAAATGCTAGATCATGTGATTATTACTGCTGATGATCATTTTAGTTTCTATGAAAATGGATTGTTGTAGCTATAAAGGGAAATTAATACTTCTATATAACAATTTTGACTTACTTTTGATAGCTGAATTACAGAGCTTAATGAAAGCTTTTTACAACATAATCTAAACCATATGAGTATGCTGTTTCCTTTAGTTGCAAGTAATGTAAGGAAAAAAAGTAGTCTAATTTTATCTATTTAGCTAATTTCTTGAAATCTTTAGATGTCCTTTAAGAGAAAATTTAACTTACGTCTATAAACTAAATATAGCATACAAAACAGGTAGAGGGGAAAAATATGGCTGTGGAGGAAAGTTCTTTAAGTAGAGATGACATACCGGAAGATTTATGGGAAGAGCAAATAGCTAAGTGGTCTAGTGAAGAGCTAAAACTAACAAAGAATCAAAGAAAATTAAATAGTAAATTTTTAAATAAATTGAAGAATTTAAGATTGTATTTAGGAGTTTATGATTTTAACACAGACTTTGAATATGACCGTCCTGGTGCTGCAGAACTTAAGAAATTTTTAGAAGATTATGAGAATGATCAAGATTTAAAAGTAGTATTTGATCTTAAAAGGGGAGAATCAAAAACAACAGTACTACATGAAGTTGTCAACTTTAATATTGATGTCCTAGATCTATTATTGAAAGCTGGTGCTAATCCAAATGTGCAAGACAAAGATGGAAAAACACCACTGCATTATGCTGCTGAAGATTATTGTATAGAGGCTCTAAGAACTCTTTTAGATAAAGAGAATATTGATGTCAATGTACAAGATCAGTACGGAAAAACACCACTGCATTATGTTGCCGATAATAGCGGCTCCCATGAATGTGATGAGAGTATAAGTTGTCTTTTGGAGCAAGGAGCAAGAGTTGATATTCAAGATAATTATGGCAATACACCACTACATTACGCAGCTGATCGTGGATATGTTGATGGAATAGAGTTACTTATAGAAAAAAATCAAGGAATTAATCTTATAAATAAGGATAAAAATACAGCATTACATCTTGCTCTCTATAATAAAGATGTGCGGATTTCAGAATGTATTTTAGATGAAAAATATAGAGATGTAGAAGTAAATATAAGCAATAGAAAGGGATGGACACCACTGTTACTTGCTGCTCTACTAAATTCTACGCCAGTAACTCGTAAAATATTAGAAAGAGGAGCAAATATAAAATATACAGATAGCGAAGGTAATAGCGCTCTACATTATGCTGCATGTAATAGCCATACAGGAGATAATCTAAAAACTACAAAATGTGATTTACTTTCGCCAGATAATGATCCGTTAAATAGCAACAGTAATGATTATTCTGAAGATACAGCGGTGAAAAATGTAAATGAGCTTATCGCTGCAGGTATAGATGTTAATATTTGTAATAAAAATGGTAACACATCGTTGTTTTTTGCTGTTGAAGATATAAAGCCTGAAGTGGTCAAACAGCTTTTACGGCAAGGAGCAAATGTAGAAGCAGGGGATAGATATGGCTATACAGCACTTCATTATGCAGTAAAAATAAGAAGTTTAAGAATGTTAAAAATACTGCTTCCTCATCAGGTAGATAGTGATGGAATTGAGAGTGATGAAGAGATAGATGGTGAAAAAGCTAAAATTCTGCTTTCTGAGGCTGTGGATAAAAAAGGAAATACACTTTTGCATCACGCAGTTAAACTAGGATGTAGTAGGGAAATGCTTAACTTTCTTGTAAAGAATGGGATAGATATTAATGAAAAAAATAAAAATGGAGTAGCACCAATTCATATAGCTGCTAAATATGGGCATGAGCATCTTATGGATTTTTTTATAGAAAACAAAGCAGATATTAATGTTCAATGTGGAAATTTTGTAGAATCGGAAATTGAATCTGCAAAAGAAAAGTTTATTAACATGCAAGATGGCAGTGCTGATGAAAGCAGTGTTATATATATTAAAAATGATGCTAAGTACAAAAAAGCAACACCCATGTCAATAGCCACTAGCAATAGTCATAAAGATGCTGTGAAAAAGTTATTGTTGCAAGGAGCAAAGCCAAGTATTGGTAATGATAAGGGTTGGACACCTATACATATAGCGATTAGAAAAGCATTTGATAAGAATTGTGAAGAAGAAGAAAGAGAAAAAGCATATCAAATTATAGAAAAGCTAGCAGTATTTTCTAATATTGAATATTTTAGACCAAAGGATCTCATTAATAAAATGATTGCAAAAACAAAAGAGGTATTGACTGGTGGGACCAAAGGGCTACCAAACATTATACAAATGGCAAATGAAGATAGAAGAATTAGAGATATAATAGAAAGTGCTTTAAAAAGCAGAGAAAACAACCAACCATCAACTGCTCCAATAGATGAATATGCGCCTAGTGCTCCACTTGATGATAGTTTTTATGATAAGTTAGGATCTTATGTTGAAGAAATACCTGATCTTTATCCCGATTTTGTACAGGAATTTGATCAAGCACTAGAAGAAAACACTAATGTAGATATTACATGGCCTTCTGAACAAAAAAATATAGAAGAAATACCTGATAGCAAATCAGATAAGTTTTTAGATAGAATGGCTAAGGATATCGTAGAACTAAATAAAGCTGTAAATGAAGCGTTAGAGTTGGGAATAAAAATAAAACATGGTTTTGTCGATTCAGTTATGGCAGAAGTTGAACAATTGAATGGAGTAAAGGAAAACCCTAAAATTGCAAGTGATATAATTTGTAAGCTGATATCAAAAGGAGCAGATATTAGTAAATATCAGAAAATGAATGAAGAGTTGGAAGTATTATTAAGAAATCACAAGGTTAAAATGCAAAAGGCTTACTCTGAATTTTCTAGCCTGACTAGAGATTTATATGATGTAGCAACAAAAGCGACATACAAAGGTGAAGTAAGCCACGTAGAGATAGACAATACTACTTTTTATCTGGAATATTTACCAAACAGTATAATAGATACTGCTAAAATTATAGATGGAACAAAGAATTTAGGGTTAAACCAAGGGAATATAATGCTTGGTGGTAATATAATTAAAATAGGCAGTAGTGAAGTAGAAATTGAGATAAGGGATAAAGTAAGGAATTACACAAACCTTTCAAACAATAGTAACATTATGCTCACTTTTTGTACTAGCCTAGGAGAGTTAAAAGTTAAGTTATGTCATAATGTGCAAAATGAAGATGTGATCGAAATAAAAGTATGTGATCGAGAAAAATTTGAGCAATTAGTCAGCAGTCAGGAAGAGATAGGAAAGAATTGCTTATTAGGAGGATTAACTGTTTGCGATGCTATTAAGAAAGGATATTTTACAAGACCAGAAAATTCTGAAATAATACAGGATATATCTCAAGATACTGAGGAGAGGATGGATTGTATAGCTCAAGGAAATAATAAAGTAAATACAAAAAATATCTGGCAAAATATGTTAGAAACAAAAAGAGAAAGCAGTTGTGAGAGAGGGATGTAAACTATATTTTACATTTGTTGCCAATGTACGATCAGAAGTTTTAAGGAGAAAATTATTAGTATGTATAGTCAAAATTTGTAAAATTTCATCTCTCAATTCCCTATTATCTAAGCTACTACTCAAAAACTTTAAGGTTTATTATCAGAGCTTCTGTTTAAAGAACTCGTTTTTAAAACTGATCAATGTCTTCATTACTGAGATTCTCCTCTTCAACTAGTTGGCAAAGAAAATAAGGGATAATTAGTGTTAATTTTGGATTAGCTAAATACTCGGTAGAATGCACACAATTATAATAATAGTCTTTGAAAACTTCGAATGGTTCACTTCTTTGGATAAAGCCATTACTTTGAAATGCCCCAGTTAGTTGATCTTGATTAAAATGAATGAGTTGCATACGCAGATTTTCTTCTACATCATTAGATAAAACAAGTAAGCATATGATATTTTTAAAATTATTATTTTCGTAATTTAAACACTTATTATCTATCAGTTTATTGTCGATCTTACGTCTTATATAATAAAAGAGAACTAGTCATTGAGTATATGTAAGACAACTGAAAATGATCAAGCAATACTTGTTCTAAATCATAATCTATGAGCATTTCTTGAGATATATGGCAAAAAGAGTCTTATCCTTATTATTTAAACACTGATATTTTAGATACTTTTTTACCCAAGAAATTGTAGATTGTTATTGAAATTATATGATAAATTAATTTATTTATTCTTAATAGATATTAATATCTTAATATGGAGAAAAAATGAACAATGATGCAAATACTACCCAAAATAGAGCCCTGAATGAAAGACAACAATTCAAAGTTTTTAGTAGCAAGTAGTAGAAAATAGTGAAGTCATGGAGCTTATATTGTATAGGGAAATGTTAGATATACAGATTAATGGATAATAAAATCTTTAATTTATGATTTAAAGAGTGTAGAAATGATGCATTTCTATATAATAACCCATAAAAGATATTTTAGTTTTAAAGAAAAAGATAGATAGTGATATAATTGTATTAAGTTTATGTTAAAAATTGCCACCTGAATTCTATACGCAAACGGATTATGCAGCTTTATTACCAAAGATGAAATTGATATTATAATGCTGCAAGAGATAAAAATGAGCAGTTTCCTTATGAACAAATCAGGTTATAAATGATGGATAAAAAGCTAGGTTGCGATATTATCAAATAGTTGAGAAGAACAAGTATTATTGATAATGAAGTTATTTAGAATGTTTGATTGAATGTAGTTTCTTTTTTTGACTTATACCAATACATTATGCTACTGAAATGTATAAAACAGTTTAATCTTTTTGTAATTTTTTGATCTCATCTAAAGGTAAGCCGGTAAACTTGACAATGGTGTTTACATCAACATCATTAGCTAGCATAGCCTTTACCACTTCAATTTTGCCTTCAATTTTCCCTTCATCGAATTTTTGAGCTAAAGCAGCGATTTCATCTCTAAGACGTTTTTTTCCTTGCTCATAGGCTGATAATTCTTGTTCTGACCAGTTAAATTTATTCATTTCCTCATAGGCACGTTTAATAATTAAATCACTACCAACTATTTTATCTAAGTCCTCTTCCCTTGTTTCTGCGGCATATTTAAAGAAATAACACCATTTTTCAACAATATTTTCTAATTGATCTTCTTTAGTCTTAGAAAACTTGGGTAGTTCAATAAATGTAAAGTAGATGTCTTTTAAATCATGCTCAAAGCTATCTCTATCTAAAATAACATGATCTGACTTATAGCCTATTTTGTCAGGAAAAATAATGCAATCAGCAACAGCAACAAAGATTATTTCCTTAAGATTATGATATTTATCCCCTTGATCTGCTTGACCTGAATAGGCTTTAGCGGCATAGTATTGAGCACGTTTTTCAAAGCCTTTGGTTTTAGTGAATTGCATCTCGACAATATATTTGATGTTTTGAGAGTCCTTACATAAAATATCAACTATGCTCTGTTTTTTAGAGGCAATCTCAGGATCTAAAACAGTGGTTAAAAACTCAACTTCCAAAATTGCACCTAAACCAGTAAAACCAAGAATATCATTAAGAAAGTGAATGAGGATATCTTTATTCTTTTCAGAACCGAATATTCTCTTGAAGGCAACATCATTGCGAGCATCGAGAAATTTAGAAATAGTCATATATAGAAAGGGAATAAAACCTTAATAATTATACCCTATTTAAAGTAAAATTAAAATAGCACCTTTAGTCTTTTATAATATTATAGTGAAAGAATAAACATAATACGAAATACTTTATATTTATCTTATCTATTCTGCTCAATGTAACCATGGAAGACCAACCTATATAGAAATGAAGCTCTCTGACATTGAAAAATTGTTTGAGCGGAGGTGAGTTTGACTTAGAACCTATCTTAAAAAGGAATGAGGAAAAGAATATGATGAGATAAATAAAAGATAGGAGAATAAGTGACAAGGAATGGGAAATTTTGATGTTGTACAAGGGGCAATAGAAGGAAACATAAACATTAGAACAATGCGAGACAAGATGAGGGGCATGCTGCCAAAAACCATGGAAGACGACTACTTTCTCAGGTAATGGCAAATTGGAAATTAATAAAAGAGGTAAGGTTGGTAAGAATGAAATACCTTAAGTAGGAGTAATTGATACAGTAGAAGTAATTAATCAGTGAAAACCATTCAGAAATAGAGGCTGGCAAGAAAATAAAGTTCTAGTAATTGCTGTTAAAATTACACCTCTTTATTTCAAGCTAAAGAAAAAGTTACAGAAAGGATATACAGGTAAATTACAAGTTTATTGAACACTCCCGATACAGGATTTTAGGTTATTCCTAAACGCTGGATTGTTGAAAGTTGGCTTTTAGGCGAAATAGCCTTACTTCAAAAAACAATGTCTTTTTAATATTATTACTTCCATGCTTACTAAATTTTACTCCTTTCAAGACAGGTTCTAAAATTTAGCCATTTCCGGTAGAGTTTTGCGCAAATTTAATTTTGTGCTCCGAGTTTTTTGTCTTTGCGGCCATTCGTATAGTGTTAATTTTCTTTATTTTGCCGTTGATTGACTCGATTTCCCCATTTTAACTTTATTGGCTGTTGATCAATATTATATTGTAGCAATGTACTTATGTCTTTTCTATACATTTAGCAGCACATTCGTGTTAAATACTATTTGAAATTTGCTTTAACTTCTCCTTCAGCTCGAAACATTTTGTGTGGTCAGGTACTTTCAAAAGTACATTGATTATTTGTTCTGACACTTTTTTCCTTTCTTACTACCCTCTTGTTTTCTATGCTTCGACATATATACTCCTCTCTTAACCGTCAAGTTAATATACTAATAATATAAGTCAATTGTAACGAAAATTAGATCTACTATTTGCAATATATTTTTCTTATGCTATAACACACAAATTTTAAGGCATATGAGCGTATTGGTAGTAGAGTCTCCAGCAAAAGCTAAGACTATCAGTAAATACTTAGATAGAAAATTCAGGGTGGTTGCTTCTTTTGGCCATGTTAGGGACTTACCAGCAAAAAATGGATCTGTAGATCCAAATGATGACTTTGCTATAAAATATGAAATTATAGATAAAGCAGAAAAATATATAAAAGAGTTAGTTAAAGCAGCTGCAAAAACATCAGCGGTTTACTTAGCAACAGATCCAGATAGAGAGGGTGAAGCAATTGCTTGGCATGTAATAGAAGTACTAAAAGAGAAGAAAGCAATAACTGATAAAGTACAAATATATAGGGTAATATTTAATGAAATTACCAAAAATGCAGTAACAGAAGCAATTAAAAATCCACGCACAATTAATATGGATTTAGTTAATGCACAGCAGGCACGTAGAGCTTTGGATTATCTAGTTGGCTTTACTTTATCACCTCTTCTCTGGAGGAAATTGCCAGGCAGCAAGTCAGCAGGACGAGTACAATCTGTAGCTTTAAGGCTCATCTGTGAACGTGAAAACGAGATAAGTAAATTTATATCGCAAGAATATTGGAGTATTAAAGCTGAGTTTTTAGGTGAGAAAGATGAGGTATTTTTTGCCCTACTTAGCCACTATGATAATAAAAAATTAGATAAGCTTGATATAAAAAATCAACAAGAAGCTAATGACCTAGTTGATATCATAAAAACTAAACAATATGCCATTGCAAAAGTAGAAAATAAGCAAATTAAAAGAAATCCGCCATTACCATTCATTACCTCAAGCCTGCAGCAGGAAGCTTCAAATAAGCTAGGCTTTGCCGTAAAAAACACTATGCGTATAGCACAAAATTTATATGAAGGTGTTGATATCGATGGAGAAAGTGTGGGCCTCATTACCTACATGCGTACGGATGGTTTTTACGTTGCTAATGAGGCTATAAATGCAATAAGACAAATAGTTGGTTCAATGTTTGGAGAAAGATATTTACCAAAATCTGCAAGAAAATACACAAAAAAAGTAAAAAATGCACAGGAAGCTCATGAAGCTGTAAGGCCAACAGATATCGCTAAAACTCCGGATAGTATTGCGAAATTTTTAACTGCAGAACAACTTAAGCTTTACGAGTTAATATGGAAGAGAACTGTAGCTGGGCAGATGGAATCCGCACTTATTGACCAAGTGGCAGTTGACGTAGAGTCGCAGGATAGGCAGATTATCTTTCATGCTACTGGCTCTACTGTTGCATTTGATGGTTTTCACAAGGTATATCAAGATAGTAGAGAAGATGAAAGTGCCAAATTACCTAGCCTTAAAGAGGATGAATTGTGTGAATTAAAAGAAGTTATTCCTGAGCAGCATTTTACGCAACCACCACCTCGTTTTAATGAGGCAAGTTTAGTTAAAAAAATGGAAGAGATAGGAATAGGGCGACCATCAACTTATGCAACCATCATATCAGTGCTGCAGGATCGTGGGTATGCTGCTTTAGAAAACAAACGTTTTATTCCTAGTGATCGTGGTCAGATTGTGACAATATTTTTAACGAGTTTTTTTAGTCGTTACGTTGAATATAATTTTACTGCTACCATGGAAGAGGCATTAGATTCAATATCAAATGGAGATATCTTTTGGAAGGAAGTACTTGGCAAGTTTTGGTCTCCATTTATACAGAATGTTAATTCTATAAAAGAAATGGAGAACGATAAAATATTAGATACAGTGCGTAATTTAGCTGCTGGCTATCTTTTTCCTGATGATATAGACACAAAATGTCCAAAATGTGAGGATGGAAATTTAAGGCTTAATGTTGGATGCACCGGGGTATTTTTAGGTTGCTCCGGTTACCCTGAATGCAAATATACAAGAGAAATTAAAGATGATAATAATAATGATAGTCAAGGTGTAAGTCAGTTAGAATATCCAAAATTGCTTGGGTTAGATCTAAGCTCGCAAAAAGAAGTGTTTATAAAAAAAGGTCCATATGGGTTTTACGTACAATTAGGTAGTGAAAATAAAGGAAAAAAAGTGTCTTTGCTCAAAGATGTGGATCCAAATTTAGTTGATTTAGACTTTGCTCTCAAAATGCTATCTTTACCAATGGTTATTGGCCATCATCCAGAAACAAAGAAGGAAATAAAAATAGGGCTTGGTCGTTTTGGTCCTTATATTTTTTATGATGGTAAATATTCTTCGCTTAAGAGAAAAGATATCTTTAGTGTTACAGTTGATGAAGCCTTATCAATCATCACTTCTGGCAGTAGTGGAGAAGTAAAATCTTTGGGGTGTAATCAAGATGGAGAGGAGATCTCAGTACGCTCTGGAAGATATGGACCTTATATAAAATGCGGTAAGGTAAACGTCGCTCTCGGCAAGGATTTTAACACAGATCAGGTAACTCTAGAAAAAGCCATGGAGATGATTGAAAGTAAAAAGCAGAAGAAGCAATAAGTTTGACTTACTTAGAATATAATATTTTTATTGATTATCTATGATAAAAAATGCTATATCATATTTTTCGGATCTGAACCCTATTTGGCATATGATCAAAAGTTGGCTCAAAACTTCTTATTGGTCAACAGTGATTCAGTTTAGGAAATACTGTAGTAGCTCAAATGATTGTACGTAAAGTTTTTTACTATTTTTTCTTCATTTGATAGATTTCTATTCCAGCAACCTTTTTATTAATCGCACCATCCCTTCCTGTCAATTTCCTTTATAGATGACAGTATACTTTCTTCTCATTCCTTATAATCTACCAATGTTTTGTTTTTTTGATCCATGTCTAAAACCTCCATTTTTTGTACTAATCATACTTTTTGGTTTGATTCAGTTTATTGCGTTTTTACTTTATTAACTTGCTAAGTTTACTTCTTAGGCTGCCAAAAATATTACTGATTGAGGCTTGTTCCACAAAAGTAGATAGAGCTTTTGGCTTACAAGGTTTAGTAAATTCTTTATCTTCGATAGCTTTTATAACACTTTTTCCCCCTAAAAGACAGTTTTTACCCAAACTTGATTTGTCTTTTAGTTTGTTAAACTTTTCTTGATTCTCTTCATCAAGTTTTACTTTTATTTTGTTATTATCTGTTGTATCAGGATATAGATGAATGCTGATCTTTTCTTTTTTACCTTCTATTTTTATGGAAAAAGACATCTTAATTACACCTTGTGGAACATCTATATAATTTCTTTTCTCTTCTAATCTTTCAACTCTAATTACACTGCTTCCAATCTGTAGTATGCCAACTCTTAAGTTTAACTTATATTCTGAGTTTAAGCTTTCTATGATCCAATTATTTGTAATCTTTGTCGGTTTTAACCATGCTGCTCTTTTCATATTGTATAAAAAAATAGCCATTATCTATTGCTACTCCAAAATTATCCTTTCGTTTGCTTTTATTTATAACACTTTTGTACGCCATGTTTTTAAGTTTGGTTTCAGTTTTCCTGTCGTTCCTTGTCATTTTGAGCTTCTACATCTCTCATCTTTTGATGAAACTCGTCAATCAGCTTCTCTTCATCTTTAGTTAATAATAAACTTGGCCCTATTGGCAATGGGTTACCTAAAATAAAATCATTACTAATGTTGAGACCATCATTTGAACCCTCTTCTGAATCCCAATTACTACTAGTTTCTGTATTAGCACTATATATACTACTTATGGAAGAAGTTCTACTGTGACTCATACTACCTTTCTACTTAATTTAAAGAGCGCAACTATTACTAATATAATATATCCTATCTAGCATGATAGACAAATAATAAAATATATTTTATGCCAATATTGCAAGTAAAAATTCGCATCTTTGCTAAAAATCTTTATGTTAAAATAAAGGGAAAAAATTATGCAGATTAACCGAAAGAAAAATCATCAAACTACATAACTTTTGGTTTATAAAGCTAAGTAAAATCCCTCTTGTAATTAGAGAAACCGCATTTATTTTTAAGCAAAAAAATCAGTAAAAATTATTTTTAGAGATACATAATCCAAAATTATAACACTTAGATAAGCCTAAACTTACTTCTTTACAGTGTTAGTTCAATTAATACACTTTTATCTGACCTTAATCCTATTGATAGGTGGCTACTCCACAATTGAATAACTATACAATATTGCTATTTGGTTCTCTGATATTAGTTAGTAGATTTTCTAAAATTAGCATATTTAAAATCTTATTCTAAATCCTTTTCTCTTGTCCCAATCATAAATCAAACCCCACCTTAAATTTGAGTGTTCTATAATCAAAACGTCTATTTTAATTTCAAAATCACGTTTTTATTTTCTCTCCTTTATCTAATAGGTTATTTCTCGCCCTTCTATATGGCAATTCAACATTTGTTCTACAAACCTCTGTAACAACTAAAACTTTTATGCTCTATAATATGTGAATCTTTAAAAACCAAAATGTGAAAAAGATGTATACATAATTTAGTTGATAGGGTCTTTAGTATGTATTTTTTCTTTTTTAGAAGGTTTCTTCTGGCTTTTTTACTGCTGTTGCAATTGTATCATATCACCTTTAAGGATTTCTGGTTTCAATCCATTTTACTTAAACATATGAAAATTTATATACCATAAGTAGCCTATCCTCTATGTAGTTCTATGCCCACTTTTTCCTTCTTCATCCAAAGTTTCTATCATCCTATTGAAAATTTCACTTCTCTTAACTATTCGTTTATGTTTCTTGCTTTTTTTCAATTTTATTACTCATTTCTTCTCCTTTTTTTAAGGGGGATTCTAGTATTCTTCTAGTCTTTCAGTCTCGTATGCTGTAATTAAAGCTGAAATAAACTCATCTAAATCACCTTCTTTTAATATATGCTCTAGTTTATATAACGTCATATTTATTCTATGATCTGTTATTCTTGATTGAGGAAAATTATAAGTTCTAATACGTTCAGAACGATCTCCAGAACCTATAAGACTTTTTCGCATCTTAGATTCTTCACTTTCTCGCTTCTGTCTTTCAAGCTCGTATAATCGAGTTCTAAGTACCTTAAGCGCCTTGGCTTTGTTTTTATGTTGTGATTTCTCATCTTGTTGAATAACTACTGTACCCGTAGGCAAATGTGTAATGCGTACAGCGCTATCTGTTGTATTAACTGATTGTCCCCCAGGACCACTAGAACGATACACATCTATTCTTAAATCTTTTTCTTCTATCTTAAAATCAATCTCCTCAACTTCAGGTAGAACCGCAACTGTTGCAGCCGATGTATGAAGCCTTCCTGAAGACTCAGTTTCTGGTACTCTTTGTACTCTATGAACCCCCGATTCAAATTTTAACTTTGCAAAAACTTCTGTGCCAGAAATAGAAGCGCTTGCTTCTTTATACCCGCCTAAGCCAGTATGCGAAATACTCATAGGTTCAAACCTCCAGCCTTTTTTTTCCGCGTACCGTTGATACATACGATATAAATTGGCAGCAAAAAGCGCCGCTTCTTCGCCTCCAGTACCAGCTCTAACCTCAAGTATTGCATTTCTGGTATCATCAATATCTTTTGGTAATAATGCAAGCTTTAACTTATTTTTTATCTCTGGTATGATTTTTTGCTTTGAGAATAATTCTTTTTTTGCAATCTCCTTAACTTCAGGTTCGTCTTTAATCTCCTTTATTAGCGCTTCTAAATCGGCTACTTCTTCTAGCAGAGAGTCATACTCGTTTACTGTTGTAATAATGGGCAATAGCTCTGAGTGCTCTTTCGAAAGAGCTATAAATTCTGAGGAAGTTAAACCACCTGGGTCTGCTAACTTCTGATTAAGAGAGCTAAACTTTTTCTTTAGCTCCTTTAAATTACTTTCTAGATCCATAGCTTTTATTAATAACTTTAATTATATAAATTTACAATAATTCTGGTATTATTTAAAAGACTATTTTATTTTTTTTCATGAAAAGTGATCAGAAAAACTGTTTTTTGTTTAGTATATCAGATGTCAAATCATTTCTAAATCTCAATACTGCTATTCCTGAAGTTGCATTTGCTGGAAGATCAAATGTAGGTAAATCCAGTTTGATAAATAAGCTAATTTACAATAAGGCCGCAAGAGTATCATCCAAACCTGGATGTACAAGACAAATAAATTTTTACACAATACACAACAGTAAGATCAGAATAGTTGATCTACCAGGATATGGTTACTCTATTGCTAGCAAGCAAGATATTGCTCAATATTTAAAATTAATAGAACATTATCTAATAAACAGGAATAATCTACAAAGGGTTTTTTTATTAATAGATGCAAGAAGAGGCTTAAAGGAAATAGATGAAGATTTTGTTTTTTGGTTAATACAAAATCAGATATCATTTCAATTAATATTAACGAAAATTGACAAAATTGGCTTAGATAGTCTCACACTCTCGCTAGAAAATATTAAAAAATGGATGAATAGTAAAGGGTTGCTCACCTATCCGACAATTGCTTTTAGCGTTTATCAAAAATCTGGAATAAAGGAGTTACGTAATGAAATTGCAAAACTTTCAGGAGAATAAATATGCAAAAGATATAACTCTAGAGCAATTTGATGGAAATAATGACTGGCTAAAAAAAGCAAACATCTTATCGGAAGCTCTACCATACATGCAACGTTTTGCTGGAGAGACTTTTGTAATAAAATATGGTGGTGCAGCAATGACAGATGAGAAATTGTCTGCTACTTTTGCACACAATGTTGTTTTGCTTAAACAGATTGGTATTAATCCTGTGATTGTTCACGGTGGTGGAAAAAAAATCAGTGAAGTACTAAAGACACTGAAGATTGATAGTAAGTTTATCAATGGCCTCAGAGTAACAGATAAATTTACCATTGAAATAGTAGAGATGGTATTATGCGGACATGTAAACAAAAAGATTACTCAATTGATCAATTCAGCTGGTGGTTCTGCCATCGGTCTTAGTGGAAAAGACTGTAATCTAATTGAAGCAAAAAAAATGCCTATCACTCATAAACAAAGTGAATTAAATAACGTTGAAAAGATCATAGATATGGGTTTTGTTGGTGAACCAAGTAATGTTAATCCCGACATTCTATTTTTTATAGAAGAATCGGATTTCATACCAGTAATCGCGCCGGTATGTGGAGGTGAAGACGGCATTACATATAATGTAAATGCAGATAGTGTTGCAAGTGTAATTGCAACTGCCATTTCCGCATCAAAATTAATTATGCTTACTAACGTTAGTGGAGTTGCAGATAGTGATGGTAATATAATTAGTGAAATGTCAACAGAAGAAGCAGATAACCTAATTAAATTAGGAACTGCAAAAGAAGGGATGATACCTAAACTTTTATCTTGTATTAAAACGGTAAAAGAGGGGTGTGAGATGGCTCATATACTAGATGGCAGAATACCCCACGTCTTACTTTTAGAATTATTTACTGAACATGGTATTGGTACAATAATTGTTGACAGTTTATAGCTTTTTATTTTACTGATATTTTAAATCAAAATTAGTCTTCTGAAAAAACTTCCTATACATATATAGTGTTTCTACAATGATAGGCTTACCAATGTTTCTCATTTTTCTGCTTTTTACAGAAGGGGCTATGCAAGAGATTTAATGAATGACAACTTATCATCTAACAGTAGTTTTATATTTATAGCTATTTTACTTGCAAGTGAATTAATATCTTCAATCTTTGAGCACTTTGACAGCACATAATTAGTAAGATCATCTTTATTTTCTGGTTTGCCAATACCAATTCTTAAGCGCCAGTAATTTAGACCGATAAAATTATCTAAGGATTTAATTCCGTTATGCCCTGCTGAACTTCCACCCCTTTTAATTTTTACACTGTTTGGTTTTAAATCAGCATCATCATGGATAACAACTATGTTATCCAATGGTATTTTATAAAAGTTTAGGATTTGCAGTAAAGGCTTACCTGAATCATTCATAAAAGAGTAAGGCTTAAGTAACATAATTTTATCTGAGTTGATTATTCTAATTGATAATAGGGAATCAAATTTTTTTAAAAATGCGGGAAAAGACCAGGCTCTAGCAATAATATCAATAATAGTGAAGCCCATATTATGATAAGTATGTTGATACTCTCTACCAGGATTACCAAGCCCAACAAGCAAATGCATTATGGCTGCTGTGTTACCTCTGCTTTGCTAGCATCAGTATCAGTAGCAGAAATTGTTAAAATTGTAGCATCATCTTCCTTTAATGCCAACTTTATGTTTTTAGGAAGCTTTATCTCACTTGCATGAATTGATTGACCTATCATCTTTCCTGATAAATCTACTTCTATAAACTCTGGTATATCTTGAAGAAAGCATTTAACTGTAATTGTGCGATGCAGTATGTTCAGTGCTCCTCCTAATTTAATACCAGGACATTTACTTTCATTAATAAAATGTAGAGGTGTGTTCACCTTAATTTCTTTTTCTGTATCAACAAATTGGAAGTCGACATGCTGGACTGTATCTTTTACAACATGCCGTTGAATTTCACGTATTAAAGCGTACTCATCTTTACCATCTATACTCACTTTTATTAGATGGCCAGAAAGAGATCCAGACCTATACTTTTTCACAAATTCATCCATAGATAGAACTAAACTTATAGAGTCTCGCCCTTTGCCATATATCACTGATGGTATTTTACCCTGCGTACGTAAACGTCTTATTTTTTGCTTTCCTTTTAAGGAGTCATCCCTTGTTTGAGCATTTATTACTGCTATCTCTTGCTGTACCATCTCTTATGCTTAATATAATTACTTATAGTTAATTTCTTTTGTATTTGATTTTTTGTCAATGAATTTATTATTTGTACATAAAATCGTATATATCTAATTAAGGTCCCTTAAATATATAATATTATAACAAGAGGTAAAAATTGTGGCAAATAGTATCTAACTGTTTTTACGATAATTAAAGATGATATTTTAGTAAAGATGAGCTTTAATTTTAGCGGGAAATCACAATAAACTTACTTTTAAAATGAAGTTTTAAATTCAGTATAAAAATAACCAAAAACTTACATTAATTTAGATAAAAAAATTGCAATCTTACATGTTTTTTTAATAAAAGCAGATAACACATCATAGCAAGGGGCATACTCAGCACCATGTTCGATAGCAATATCGTGATGTTCTAATTCTTCATCACGGAATTTACTAACAGACTGTTTAAATTCGCTATCTTCTAAACGTAGCACTTGCTCTTTATAATGCTCACCAATTACTTCTTCAACTGCAGAAGTGCAAGCCATGGCAGCCTTCTCACCCATAAGGGCAGTTACCATGCCAAGCCCTACACCAGCAATATGCCAAAACGGCAAAAACACAGTGGGTCTAATATTCTTTTTTTTCATTTCATTGTTAAAATAGTAAAAATGTTTCTCTTCTTGCTCCTTCATAGAAGTAATTTTATGTAAAGAAGGAGATTTTGAGAGAATGAATTCCTGACCAGAGTAGATGCAAACAGCACCATACTCACCAGCATGGTTAACTCGTATTGCTTGCTCTAGAAATTTTTCATAACTAATTTTTAAGTTACTGATTTTCATAAATGTTATATAGAAATAAGTTGATAATTAGCCAAAATACAGAATAAGTCAAATTCCACTGTGCAATAGATAACCCTAAAAGAATATAAGGCCTATCACAAGTGGCAACGTAACTAGAGTCTAGAAGGCTATCTTTAATAGTATCAAAGCTTAGCGTATCAAATTTTCTTGTGCAATTTAAAATATCAGAAAACCAATGTAATTCTAGCCCTACGTGATAAAAAGAAATTATAGCACCTACAGAATAGGAGAAAAACATTATGTAAATTACAATTTTATATGTTCTAAGCAAGGAAAACAGTGATAACATCATAACTGTAAAATACGGTATACGTTCATATAAACAGAGCTTGCAAGGTATGGCACCAAACACGAACTGAAGTGAATAAACGGAAGCCAATGCAAGCAAGCTAGATAAAAAAAAGACCGGTTGTACTTTTTTACTGAACATAAGTAATTCCTATATAAATTACTTCTTAATATAAATTGTTAACCTAAATTAGTGAATAAGTAATTTATTTTACAACTTTTAAGATAAAATATAAAAAAAGTTCTAGCCAAACGATTAACAAGCTGTATATTTAAAGGAGCTGTAGCTAGCAAACAAATCGTATCCCCCTACTTTATACTAGCTACAGCAACCATATTACAATTATTTAGCATTAGTGTTAATTAGTATATAATTTAAGAGAAAATTTTTAACCTAATAGAGAAGCAGGGAAATCATAAGTGGTACATAGAATAAACCTATTATACTACTAATAAGGAGCACAATAGTGATTCTATCAGGTTGATAATTTAAAACATTGGCTATAATTATTCCTGACCCTGATATTGGTACCACTGCGAGTAGTATCAATGCTTTGTATATGTTATTGCCATATAACTTTAGAGTTGCTTTATCTAAAAGGATTAAGCCAAGTACAACCAAAGGCCAAAATACGTATTTTGTAATTACAGTGACAAAAACAAGCTTCCAATCTATGTTAAAACTTTTTACATTTGACACACATATACCAAGCAACATTGTTCCCAGTATCATAAATGTGCTTCTAATGTTTGTCATAAAGTCAAATAAAAAATCCGGCATAGAGAAGCTGAAATAATGCATAACAAGGCCAGCAATCATAGCATGTGATGACGGTATTTTTATAAGTTTTATTAAGCATTCTTTAGCAGTATATATACCATTTGCTGCTATATAAAAACCTAGACTATTTTCAAAAAGCAACATGCCAACGTAACATACTATATATATTGCTATTGTTTCCTCATCAAATAAAGCAATAGCTACAGGTAGTCCAAAATACCCCATACTTGTGCTTCCAGAACTAAAAGCTAATATATTTCTTGTATTATCTTTATAAAGTAGGGCAGAGCTGCAGTAAATTATTAGTGATATAGTGCTGCCTATAGACCATATCAAAATCGGCAAAGAGATAACTTGAATATTTAATTCGGTTGTTGAGATACCATTTAATACAACAAGTGGACTCATTATATAAAAAAGTATGTGAGATATGCTGTTTCTATCAGCTTTTAGATATTTTCCTGCTATGTAACCAATCAGCATTGTAATATATAGTGGAAATACTTTGAGTAAAAGAGCAGTAAACATAGTTCTAATCTAGCTTAGCTTTTTAATAAGCTTATTTTCTATAAATTCAATTACTTTATCTTCTTATAAGATTCCATTTTAAGACATAGAACCTCCCGATTAAATACAATCATTAACTGCATAAGTTCTTTCCAACCTTATATTTATAACAACATTTATTTTTATTAGAGTGAGGTCAAAGGATAGGAAAGCTATTTATCATAATAAGCCGGTATCAATTTTTTCTATAAATTCTGTACCTTATAGATAAGTTAGCATTATAGTATAAAGTTTCACACTTATTTTTGCAATAGAGCTATTTTTATTTTGCTTAAAATACAGATTGAGGTTAAAAATACACAAAAGAATCGGTAGACATATCCTCATATTCAATGTAGAAAATAATAGGTCTGTATTGCACGTGAGGTAAAGTAATGTTTCTTGAGCTATAACGTCTTAAATGGGGAGCTGTCACTGCTGATATCTTCATAAGTTTAGTATATAGTGCCCACCTTAATTTTGAGGCATAAGAAACCACTCAGGCTAACGGCAAGCACGGACCTTTTAAGTTGTTTGTAGGTTAGAATAAACTAGAATAAAAGTGATCTATAAATATGAAGATGAGAGTATCTTAAATTTTACTATTTACAAGTTGTTTGAGTTGATAATTGGTATAGAAAAATATCCTGAATTTATACCGTGGTGTGTAGCAGTAAATGTTATCAAAAAAAGCCATTGTAAGGTTGTTGCTGATGTGGTTGCAAGTTTTAAAGGTATCAAGGGAAGGTATACTTGTGAAATAATTTTTAATTTGCCAAGTATGCAACAAAGTTGTTTAATAAAGGTTAGAGCTATACAAGGTTTATTCAAGTATTTACATAATGTGTGGGAGCTTATACCTCAAGATGAGAATAGAACTATAGTTAAATTTTATATTGAATTTGAATTCAAATCTTCTTTTTTGCAAAAGCCATTTAGTATGGCTTATAAACACGCACAAAAAAAAATTATTTCTGCTTTTAAAAAAAGGATACACTTATTGACATAACGTGAATTTTAATTGTATAATTAAGGTACTTAAAATTTTGTGGTTAATGTACAGCAAGGTTTTGTTATTTTTAGTATTAATTTTTACTTGCTTAAGTGGAGCTAAGGGGCAGTATTTTGATAGTAATTTTAAATTATTAACTGATGTTTCCGATTTAGCAGCAGATGATCTTTTAAAGGTATTACCAGATGATCGAGTAATTGGTAATAAGAATGCTCTTGTTACTATGATAGAATATGCTTCGTTTTCCTGTTATCACTGTGCTCTTTTCCATATAAACATTCTTCCAGTAATAGAGGAAAAATATATTAAAACTGGTAAAGTGCTTTTTATATTTCGCAGCTTCCCACTAGATTATAAATCTTTAAAAGCATCAATGCTTGGGCATTGTTACTACAATACAGCTGATTACTTTGCTTTTAGTAAAGCGGTGTTTAGCTTGACAAATTTTTGGAATAATAAATTAAGTAGCCTTAGTGCTCTAGAAAATATAGCAAAGTTAAGTAATATCAGTAAGGAAAGATTTGATCAATGTATAAATGACTCAAATATACTCAATACAATAATAAATCAAACACTTTTAACTGCTGAAAAACTTAAAATCACAGGAACACCTGTATTTTTTATAAACGGTAAAAGACATGAAAGTGTACATAACCTAAAATATTTTACTGCTTTATTCGATAGTATAATAAAATGATCACCCTATATTGCTAAAAAGAATAATAATATTATTCTTTACTTTTTTTAGCACGTTCGAAATCCATTTTATTTGGATCCCAAGAATAGGTATATAAAGTAGGTTTATCTTTAATAATAACAATATTACCATCATAATACTGAACTAAATCCGCACTATTCTTTTGCGCTTCAACAACTCTTTCTATATACTTCTCACGATAAGCAGGATTACGTAAAATATCGGCTCCATCACTTTTATTAGATGATACTTTTTCTATAATGTTACTAAAGTAAGAACACATAATAACTCCCTCCCATATTAAATAGAAAATTCATTAACCCTTTTTGAGGGTAATATAGATATTTAATTATGTCTATCATTTTTATTTCTTCATCTCATTGTATTTCCTCAGTAGTTTTTTATTTGGTGACTCCTGATTTATCTCAAAAACCTATTTTTATCTCTAATAGAATCTAAGCAATTTTTGATGTATATTAAAATGTTGATCTTATCAAACAAAATAATTAAATAATAAGACTTTTGTTTAATTGTATTAATTGATAAAATGACTATCAGTAACAATCATATTATCTCTTTTTGGACTTGTTGAGATCAAACTTATTCTTTTTTCTAGGAGTTCTTCTATCCTTTCAATATACTTCCTAGCATTAGTTGGTAAGCCTGTTAAAGTAGATTGATCGCTCGTTTTCTTCTTCCATCCTGGTAATTCTTCGTACACTGGTTCTAGTCTTTGCTGCACTGAAGACAATGCAGGCAAATAATCATAAATCTTATTGTCAAATTTATAGCCAGTGCAAATCTTAACTACGTCAAAGCTATCAAGAATATCTAGTTTAGTTAAGGCAATACTTGATATTTTAGCGAGCGAGATAGCTTGCTTGGCTAAAACTGCATCAAACCAGCCACAACGCCTTTCCCTGCCACTTACTGTACCTACTTCTTTACCTATATTAAATAATAACTTTCCTGTTTCATTCTTTTGTTCCGTTGGAAATGGACCATTTCCTACTCTTGTTATATAAGCTTTCATAACTCCAAGCACATGTAAATCTTTGCAATATATGCCAGAGCCTACTGCTGCATAAGGAGCAATGGTATTGCTAGAGGTAACAAAAGGATATGTACCATGATCGATATCTAACAGTATTCCCTGCGCACCTTCAAAGATAATTCTTTTATCTGGCTTTAATTTATCCAATATTTGCCAAGTTGCTTGTAAATATGGCAATATCTTTTGAGAGATATTTTCCAGTTCGTTTATGACCTCTTCCTGTGCTAGGGGTTGAAGCCCCGCTCCCTTCCTTAAAGTATTATGATACTGAAGTAAAATACTGACTTTTTCTCTAAGCGTATTATGATCCTGCAGGTCACACAGACGAATAGCTCTGCGGCCTACCTTATCTTCATAGCACGGCCCTATGCCCTTATTTGTTGTATCAATTCTTTGCTGCTCACGCAAATTTTCAAATAATTCTTCCTTTTGTTTGTGTAAATTCAATATTAAAGGACAGTTTTCAGATATCAGTAAATTATGTGGTCCAACATCTATATTTACGCTTTTAAGATTTTCTATCTCCATCATCAGTGCACTAGCATCTAACGCTACACCATTACCTATAATAGATAATTTATCATTCCTAAGTATTGAAGAAGGGAGGAGGTTAAGTTTATAAGCAGTGTCGTCAATTACTATGGTGTGCCCAGCATTATTTCCCCCTTGGAAACGTAGGGCAACATCTGCTTTATTGCAGAGCCAGTCAACTATTTTTCCTTTCCCTTCATCGCCCCATTGCATACCAACAACTGTTATGTGTTTTGTCATCTAGCGTCTTAATATAAAAGTTATAGTTAACAATATAGATGCGTAATGTCAATTCTCTTAAATTAATTAAAAAAGTGTTTATTTTATTCTAAAAACAGCATATATAGAATCATTTTACAGAGGGAGAGAATTTGCTAGCTCATTTAATTAGGAGGATAAAAATCCTTTATTTTAAAATATTAATACTGTTTAGTTGGAATTATCAAACTAGAATATTGAAAGTACTAATGGGAGAATCCCCTAGAAAAAAGTCATTCAGATACCTAATAGAAGCACTTTTACAGAAACACTTATTTAAGTTGTTAGAACTAGAAACTGATAAGTCTAAGGGCATTTTGCATTTAATAGCAATGTCTGGTAACAATCTCGATATATTATCAATTCTTATAAAAAAAGTGCCTCAAAGAACATTGTTTGAGCTCTTACAAGAACAGAAAGCAAATAGCTATACGCCTTTCAGGTTGCTGCATTATTTAACTTAGAAATGGTGCTACTCTTAATAAAAAAGATGTCATCGGATCAGCTGTATACCCTTTTAACTGTAAAACCTTCAGATCATTTTATACCCTCTATACCCTTAAAGAACATCATGTTAGAATATAAAAGCGGAACAAAAATCAGCAAGGATGTAGTAGATGCTCTTGTAGAAAAATTATCAAACAGTCAGTTTTTTAACTTGATCTTGGCTCAATTTAAATGCATAAAAGTTTGCAATAGGAGTACAGATAATTTGATATTGGTGGTAAAAGCTATTCCAAAAACAAGCGAACTGAGTAATGATACACGATTATACACAGCAGATAAATTTAAAAAACAGATGCTTGAGCAACTTTGCATTCATATGCAGCCGGGTGAAGATTATTCTTTTCCACATGCTGAGCTATGTAACAACAGTTGCTTATTAAGAATCTTTGTGATGCAGACAAAAAAAGGAGAGGAGTTATGTCAAACCACTTTGGAAGATTACGAGGGTTTTATCTCATCAAAAGGTTTATTGCCCACAATATTAAACTATAACAAATTAGAGATTGATTCTTTATATGCAGTTTCAAAATCAAAATGTTTTGAGCTTATAAGAATGGAAAAAGAGTATGGATATACTTTTTATCAGACTGAATCATCTGATCACTTCACAATGTTGGTTTCCACGAAAAAATTGCCTAAAGGAGTGCATAGGTATAACGCGCCGCAGTTCATAAACGATGCTAAATTCCTTTTGAATTCTGCTACAGACAGAAAAGCAGCGGCAACCTTTAAAACAAATAGTATGGCTGATGTTAAGTCAAAACTTGATATTGCACGAATTTTGGATTGTATATTCTATAGTACTTTAACACTTGAAGAAGATTTAGATGTTCTAAGAAATGTACATTCATTAGTTGCTAGTAATACTTATAAAATAGACCTCCATGACCTTCTCAACCTGTTTTTGCCGTTAGTTAGTAGCATTAGAATGTATAAGGAACAGATATATAGTTTTTCTGAAGGTTGGGTAAATTATAGAGCACTACCTAACATAGAAGAGGTCTCAATAAATGCAGATGAAATAATAGAGAGAGGAAAAAAGATATATGTAGGTAATAAAGAGCTAATTAAATATAAACATAAAATGTATGAGTATCAAGAAGTACCATGCTTAGGCAAAGAAAAAATAGAGCTACTGATGTATAATGGCTTATTTGTTCCTTATATTGAGCCCTTACCTAATCTCTATTTGCAATCAATAGATTTGAGTAACCAGGAATATTGTAAGCGGCAAAAGGCGCTGGCAAAACAATTCATTGAAAGTGGTAACGGTTTTTTTATTAGTAGGAGAGGTTTAATTAGTATGTTTTCTAAAGTTTTAAAGGTGGTGTTTCCTAGTAGTGGTTTAGATATAAGGACAATAGGGGTATTGTTTTATTATAATCAAATTTTACCTTATGTAAAGATTGTCTCTAGCTTCAGTACTAAACCTGATCATTTAAAAGCAGGATATTGCTTGTCATTAAAGAGCAAGGCCACAGTTATTATGGCTTCTCTAAATAAATTTATCATCCTTTATAAGAAGATTGAAGATTTTGCAATAGATTTATGTGGAGAAGAAATGGCAACAAAATTAAAAGAGAATAATAACGCACTAGGTTTTTTGAACGCCTTGTCAGAGAGTGTGGTAAAGTCTTCTCCTTACAGCTGTTTACGGTACTTAGGACATATGGGGTCCGTTGATGGAGCTTTTGATGACGTAGAAAAAGTAGAGCATGCAATTGAGTGCTACCAAAAGTCACTAAACAATCTTTTGTTGTCTGTAAACATAAACGAGGAAACGGTACAGAGGTTTACAGATGAGGACTTTAAAATGATAATTAAGCTCTATTGTGATTTAGAGAGTAACAATGAAGTAAGAGCAGAAGTGATAAAGGATATTAAACAATACAGTGGTGACCTCTTCTTAACACAAAATACTTTCCAAAACTCATGTCATGAGATGATACATCAAATATTTTGTCAAATTGGTAAACAATCTAAGAAGGAGCAGTCTGTTAATTCCGAATTAACAGATTCATCCATCTCAGTTCTATCGAAAAAAGCATCAAAATTAAATGTAATCAGATAAAATATAATTGCACTATCTATTAAAAATTATAGCATTAGAGATAAGGTTAAAGAATAAAAATGGAAGTCTATTACGCATTTGATGATGTTTTACTTATACCAGCTAAGTCTTGTGTTCTACCTGTGTCTGCAGATGTTACAACATATTTAACAGACAATATAAAGCTGAACATTCCTCTTATCTCAGCTGCAATGGATACTGTAACTGAAGCAAAGCTTGCGATAGCAATTGCTCAGCATGGGGGTATTGGGTGCATCCATAAAAATTTATCTATAGAAAAACAAATAGCTGAAGTTAAAAAAGTCAAGAAATATGAAAGTTGGATAGTATATAACCCAATTACCATATCTCCAGATATCACTATATCTAAAGCTTTATCGATAATGAATAAATATAATTATTCTGGCATGCCAGTTGTTACTGGTCTCAGTAATGAGCTAATTGGTATTTTAACAAACAGAGATGTGAGATTCATCGAAGACAAAGAGCGAAAAGTCTACGAAGTCATGACAAAAAAAGACAAGTTAGTCACAGTACAAAGAGGGATAAAGCGCAGCGAGGCTATGAAGCTTTTAAATCAATATAAGATAGAAAAACTTTTAGTTGTTGATGATGATTTTAGATGTATAGGCTTAATTACAGTTAAAGATATCGAAAAATATGATAAATATCCCAATTCTTGCAAAGATGATGATGGTCGTCTAAGGGTTGCAGCAGCAGTTGGCACCCAAGATATAGAAAGATGTGAAGCGCTGATTAATGAAGAAGTTGATGTACTTATTGTTGATACAGCTCATGGACACTCCAAAAAAGTTATAGATACTATAAGGGATATTAGAGAAAGATATCCAGAGGTGCAAATTATAGGTGGTAATATAGCAACAGCAGAAGCAGCACAAGCATTAATTGACGCAGGGGTTAATGCAGTCAAGGTCGGTATAGGACCTGGTTCAATATGTACAACACGAATTGTCACTGGAGTTGGCATGCCGCAGTTTTCCGCAATTATGAATGTAGCAAAAAGTTGTAAGGGTACTAATGTTAGAGTTATTGCTGATGGAGGAATAAAATATTCAGGAGATATAGCAAAAGCCATAGCTGCTGGTGCGGATGTTGTTATGATAGGTTCTATATTTGCTGGCACTGAGGAAAGCCCCGGTGAAGTTATAATATATAAGGGAAGAGCATACAAAGCATATCGTGGTATGGGTTCAATTAGTGCTATGAAGAAAGGATCAGCAGGTCGTTATTTTCAAGATAAAAATCTGCAAGAGAAGCTTATTCCAGAAGGAATAGAAGGTAGGGTGCCACTTAAAGGACAGGTAGCAGGCATTATCCATCAACTAATTGGTGGGCTTAAATCTGCTATGGGTTATACCGGAAATGGAAACATAGAGAAGATGAAGGGAAATTGCAAATTTGCTGTTATAACGTCAGCAGGGCTTAGGGAAAGCCATACTCACGATGTAATTGTCACTCAAGAGGCCCCAAATTACGCCTGCACAATCGAAGAATAATTCTTTTTACTAGAATTTTAAATAAATTTTTCAATTTAAAGTTGACAATTGATAGTTGTTTTGCTATTACCGTTTTCTAGTATAAGTAGAAGTTATAGAATAATTTCTAGTAATACTATTTTTAATAGATTGATTGGGGTGCACTATATGCCAAAAAGTAACACATTAAGTGAACAATATGATGATTTCATTGATAACTATATTAAACCAAAATTTGAGTCTCTCGCTGAAAATGATGGCAAAATCAGAATGTTCTACAAAAAAAATAAAGAACAAGATCAATCAGTTGCATTTGTATCTTCAAATACTGCAACAGTATTTGAGTTATCAAATAATAATCAGTATTGTAGTGCACGTGATCAAGAAATTGGTAATTTAAGTTGTATTATCTATCATGAAGCACATAAAGAAGTACATAAAAATTGCATAACTCAGCTTCATTCTGGTAGCATCGAGGATAAATTTTTAAGGTTTGTAATACAACAATTTTTTGATAAAACTAATCCAGTCATTCCATATAACAGCACTAATTATGAAGCAAATGAGCTGTTTACAGTAGAACAATTAGTACAAAAGTTTAAAATGTGTCAACATAGATCTGCCTTCTATAAGATAGATATAACTAACATGACAGAGAACAATCCTACAGAATACTGCCGTCTATTCACAACTGCAGGAAAAGTAACATTAGATAAATTTAACAACTCAGAGGCAGTAGATGCATGGTTTGACTCAGCAAAAAGTGAAATTCAAAACATCACTGATGCACTAGAAGAAAATGGTACGGTAAGTCCAGGTAGTGGTTTAATGCCTGACCAAGAGGTATGTTATCCTAAACGACCATACTTTAGTAGCAAAGAATATATTAGTATTATTGATAATCTCTTTGGAAAAAAATTAGAAAAATTTGAAAATGAATTAAGTTTTAAGGCGGACGAACTTTATACAGATAGTAATGTATACGTCGGCTTTAGTAGATTTGAAATAACTGACATTGCTGGTAATACAATGAAAGTTTCATATCTTGGAGAGAATAAGAGATGGAATTTAAAAGTTAATGACGAAAATTTGACATTTAAGTGTGATCAACCTCAATCAAGAGCTTTTGAGGTAATAACACAATACGTATATTACAACGTTTATCTTAAAGAAAACGGAAATAGTACTAGAGTTAAATTAGAGAATTGTAAACCTTTTAACAAAACAGATTTCTTAACATCGCTTAAAAAAATTCCCAACACTAAAGGATATAGATATTACTTTACAGATGGATTAAGTCACAAAAGGCCTGTAAGTAAAATCTCATCTCCTTTTAACTGTAATTCTAAGCCTATTGAAGCTGCCGCCGCACTTACAACAATAGTTTCAAGTATTTTATTGCTTACAAACACCACCCCAGCAATAGGCTATAATAATAGTACTAATACATCCATTATCAGTGCTAATCATAGCACCACTACCAGTAAACCTGAGCAAGATGATAATATTGATAAGAGCCATATTGCAGTGATAGTGGGATTTGCATTACTAATTTTTGGTATTGGTGTTGTATGCGCAATTTGCTGCTATGTAAACAGGAGAACTTCTAATAAGAAGCATACGGAACCCATGTTTGTTAAATATGAACAGTGCGATGATAATATTAACAACAAGTGCGCTACTTTGCCAATAATAGAGGAAGGGCAAGAAGAAGAGGTACTAGAAAATGAGCAAGGTACGGTGGCAAAAAGAGATATATCTGCTGTAACAGAAGACACGCAACCGCTATTACCAAACAATAACCAACAAAATGATTCTACCAGTGGAGGAATAGGACTCTCTGATGAAGATGCGAGTAAGGTAGCAAATGCAGTGAAAGAAAATTTTTCATGTGGATCAAACAAAACACCATCACCACCTCTACCTTTAAAAAAACAAACACAAGCGCAGATACGTTAGCAGTGCAAAATGATGGATTACAGAATCCTCAGTGTTCAGGAGTTGATGGACCTCAAGAAGAGAAAGAAAGCAAACACTTGACAATGGCTTAAGTGATGAAGTTGCAAGTGGACAAGACTGGTATGATGCGCAAGGGAAGTGTGCAGATACAACATATGCAGAACTTAGACCTAAAGTAGAGAAGAGACTACCATCTTCAAATGAGGGAGTAAGTCCATCACTTGGAGAAACGCAAGTTGAAAGTTCTGCTCACCAAGCTTCTATAGCTCACACATGATAGATTGCCCCAAGTAAGGTTGTGTGATAAAAAGGTATATTAGGTAAAAGAGGAGTTAAAACCATATAGTGAAGATTTGAGAGAACGAGTTTAAAAAGTGGTAGATGAAAGAAAGATGAGCATGAAAAGAGATGTTCAATATCGACAATATACCGATGGCGTAAGATGAGGAGATAATGTAAAACCAGCTTTTAAAAAGGAGATAGTCATACAATCAAAAATATAGATGATTTTAACAAATTTTTATATAAAAATCAGGATATTACAGTTGACCAAATAATCGAAAAATTTGGTAAAAAGCACAGTATTGCAAAAAAGTTGGTTATACATATAAATTTCTGTATCAGGAAAGAGATGATTTTGTAGAAAGTATAGCTAAGAAGAAAATTTGATATTCATAGATGAATCTGGCATTGATGAATTTTATGCATATGGATGGGCTGCAAGAGATTGTTTGACCAGCGTTTAAAAGAATCGGGGAGCTTTAAACCAAGCTAATGGTTTTTGCAGGCAGTGAAATTTTTGAGGCTTATATCGAAAATATTCTAGTTCCAGTATTAAAACCCGGACAAATTATAGTACTTGATAAATCCATAAAAACAAAATTGAAGAAGCTGGATGTAGAGCGCTGTTTTTACCTCCATATTCGCCGGATCTGAACCCATATTTGGTTTACCATTAAACACGCTGTGAGAAAAACACTACCAACCTTTTGGCCTGATATTAACGCTGCTATCAATTTTGTGTTCAAGAATTAGGAAATTGGGTTAGGTATATTTCATGGGTTGTACAAAACTGAAAGAGCTGAGTTTAACAAAGGCGTTCATTGAACTAAAAAGAAGGATTAGAGTTAGCGTTAATTTGAGAATTTTTCTAAAAAAACTTATCACAGACTGGACACAATTTTCTGTGAAAGACAGGTGTAGAAAAAACCTTAAGTTCATTGAATCTTCTAACATTTGCTTCTTATCTTCACCCCTATGGTTTGGGGAATACTCCCTTCATCTTCACAATTCCTTTAAATTTCATCTCTTTCTTTATATCCGCAGGTCTTTTTTTCATCCTCTATGTATTGTTCGAAAATTAATATTACCCTAAAATTTAGCCATTTCCGATAGAGTTTTGCGCAAATTTAATTTTGTACTCCGAGTTTTTTCTGCCATTCGTAACCTTAAATCTTTTGTACATCCAATGTTTACATTGCTTTTTTCCTTAACTGCTGGCATTTTAAATCCTTATCCTATCACCTCTAGTGAATGGGTTATAATGTGTAGTTAAAATTAGAAATCATATACTTATTTATTATAATCAATAGTTTTTACAGGGGGACATTAGTTTATAGTTATAGGATAACAAATTTAGAAGAATAGGATGTTAATCTGGCTTTAGAGTTTATCATAATTTGGTCTTTGTTTGATTTTGATATCATAAACTGCTTTATAGCCAAAAAAAACAGTAATTTTTTCTATTATAAGCAAACTAAGATGTTGAATTTGCAAAGCCATGCTACTATTTGTTACAAGTAAATGAAGTATACCAGAGTTTGTATTTTGGTAAAATACAACTTTCTCTGGTTCACTAACTCTAGATATTTCGCTGCCAACAATATTTCTCCAGTTTAGCAGAAGGCGAATTTCAATTTTGCTTACTTCCTTTTTTATGCACTTAGAAGCACAACTTTCTACAATTGATCTGAGCTTTTTTGGGCCTCTATATTTGACAATCATAGATTAACTTAAAAAATATTACTTGCTCTTTTATTGCTTTTTTATGGTATTTTGTTTTAGTGTAGTTTTCAATTTCATTTTCACTGATTTTGGTGTAAGTAAACGTATTGCTTTTCTCAATTTCTTCTTGCATCCACTTTGCATATTCAGGGTAGTCAGTAGATATTATTACTTCACCTTTTAATATCATTTTTTTCGTTAAAAGCTTTAAGAACTCAGAGCTAACCAATCTTCTTTTATTATGTGGTCTCTTTTGCCATGGGTCAGGAAAGAGTATGAATATTTTCTCTAAGATGCAGTCTGTAATATTGACTATTATTTTTTTAACATCATCTGGCCATATAAGAATATTTTTTATATTGTTTTGCTCTATTTTTTTTAATAAAGAAGATACTCCCTTAAGGTAAGGTTCACAACCTATTATTATAACATCTTGATTGCTTATTGCTTGGACAGTGATATTTTCACCACCACCAAAACCAATATCTAACCAAACCCTCTTTTGGGAAATTGTTTTTTCTATCCATTCTTTATTGTTGTTAACCATATATTTATCCAGCAGCTCTTTATCGCCTCTTTTTAGAGTTGATCTTCTTGCAAATGATTTAATAATTCTTATCTCCTCATGCATCCTGCAAGCTCTCCAGTGGCCATTTTGCTTTTGGCGGAAAATCAAGTGAATTTATAAGATTCTTTTGCAAACGTTCAATCCCAGCCCATCCAACCATAACGGCGTTGTCAGTGCATAAATTATTTGGAGGAAAAAATATGTTTAAATTATTCTGCAAGGCACACTCTTCTATTCTGCTTCTAAGGAAATTATTAGCTGCAACCCCGCCAGTTACAACGAAATTTTGTATCTTAAGTGATTTTAGCATACTACAAGCATTATTAATTCTATCTATTAATATGTCACTTATACATTCTTGAAAAGAAGCACATATATCACATATATTTTCCTCATTTATTTCAATTTTCTGCACTAAATTTCTCACTGATGTTTTGATTCCAGAGAATGAAAAATCACAACCTGGGCGTTTTATGAGTGCTCTGGGAAAATTAAACTTTTTTTTGTCTCCTTTGAGAGCTTTGTTTTCAACTATAGGTCCTCCAGGGTACTGAAGACCTAAAACTCTTGCCACTTTATCAAACGTCTCTCCAAGTGAATCATCAAGAGTTGTACCAAGTTGAGTATATTTTCCAACATCTTGAGCAACTAAAAATTGACAATGCCCTCCCGATACTATTAAAAGTAAGAAAGGGAATTCCACTGTATGCAGTAGTCGGACGACAAGTGCATGAGCTTCCAGATGGTTAATAGCAATAAAAGGTTTACCTGCAGCACTTGCTATTCCTTTAGCCATCATAAGCCCAACTATTAATCCGCCTATGAGTCCTGGACCTGCGGTAGCTGCTACAGCATCTAAATCACGAAATTTTATACCTTTCATTGCTTGTTTTACTAAATGCTCAAGATTATCCATGTGAGCTCTCGATGCCACTTCTGGAAAAACACCGCCGTATGTTTTATGTTCTTGTTGTGATAGAATTTCATGTGATAAAATTTGCTTATTACTTTTTATAACAGCTACCGCAGTTTCATCACAGCTTGTTTCTATGGCTAAAACGATTTTATCCATCTATTTAAGTAATCCTATTTCTTGCATAGTGCCATTTGGATGCCCAATTACATCTGTCACACAATGCCTGTGCTTGTTCAGATGTTTTAAGCTCTGAAGTTACAGCAAAGTCTTTTTTTGTCCAGTTATTTACGTCCATAAGTGCTATCATCATGCTTCTGGCTCCAGTTCCTGTGCACCTATATTTATCCTTCTACCCTTTATACCGTTGATTGTATTAATATTAGAACCTTTCCTAGCTACAAGAGTAAGATATGCTTTATGCATTGAAAAAAGAAGCCTTAAATCATGCATTGGCTTTAGTTTTAAAACTTCACCGCCATGATAAACAATGTATTCCCAATCTGACTGAGCAATACCGATGTCAAAATCATCATTACGCATTGAGTTTATATTATATGCGCCCCCCGTAGTAGAGGCAACTGAGCACATTACTTTTCCTTTATCACTATCTTGCGCAAGAAGCCTGCATATTGTGCTACCAATTGGGTAATAAATACCTATAATTGAACCAGTACCTATATTTAAGGATTTTTTTACTTTCTTTCGCATGTACATATGTTAAAGCTATAAGAACAAATAGTAGTATAGAATATTTTATGTACTTTCTAAATTCCACTTCTGTTCAACATTATAAAAGACTTTCAACTTTCTTTATAATATCGAAAAATTCGTAAAAATTCAAGCTAGCACTGCCAATTAAGAATCCTGATAGTTTATTTGTATGGACTAATTCTTCAACATTTGTTAAATTGACAGAGCCACCATATATAATTTGTGACCTAACATGAGGCTGTATTATCTCTATGGTTTCAGTAATTAAAGAAATGTCAGGTATGGACTTTTGTCCTATTGCCCAGACTGGCTCATAAGCTACTGTATATCTGCTTTTGTATTCTTCTTCATGTGGAAGGCAATCTCTGCATTGTTTCAATAGGACTTCTTCAGTTTTTTCTTTTTCTCTCTCAAGTAGCGTCTCTCCTATGCAAATAATCGGATGGAGTCCCGCTGCTAAAGATGCATAGGCTTTAGATTTTATTTTGTCGTCTGTTTCTCCACACTGCAACTTTCTTTCAGAATGACCAAGTATTACATAGCTACAACCTAGATCAGATAGCATTTTGGCACTTATCTCTCCTGTATAAGCTCCTTTTTCTTCATAGTGACAGTTTTGTGCACCTATTTTGATATGAGGCGTTAGCTCAATTTTATCTGGCAATGCAGTAAATGGTGGACATACAACTAGCTTAATTTTTTCGCTTTGGAAACACTCGTTTAAACTATGTGTAAAACTTGTGAGTGATGAACGTGAACCGTTCATTTTCCAATTGGCAACTATTAAAAAAGACATCCTTATACTTGAAGAAAATAAAAGTGCCGGCTGTCGGACTTGAACTGACAACCTACTGATTACAAGTCAGTTGCTCTACCAATTGAGCTAAGCCGGCATAAATTCTAGATTTATATAAAAAAAGAGGTAAAGTCAATAGTCCTTCTTCTAAACTATAGTTTGATGATGTTTCTATTTGCGCTCATTGACTCGTTGTGATGAATTGTGACTCTCTACAACAACTCCTTGTAGCTTAGAATTCTGTGGACCTCTAAGTTTCAATTTCTCATTTGTTGCTTTTTTCGTGCTAAAATCGTTAGCCATACTTATTGCATCTCCACACTTCATATCAGATCTTACAGTAGTTAATACATCAATTGCTGTTGCTATGCTTAATATTTTTACGTCACCAGTGGATTCATACACTATTAAAGGAGCTATAGCTAACACCATTCTTGCTGCGTTGTTATAGAAAAAATCATTAAAATATGTGTCATTAGTCAGCTCATTGCCTGTAGAATACTTTACAATTTTATTAGCGTATTTACTAGATAGCACTAAAGAACCAAAGCGCATAAGCTTTACTGCAGTATGGGCATAAAACATTGGATCTTCATACCAATCAACATAATCTTGAGTGACGTATTTCCTGGTAGCAAAACATGTGTACTCAAGAATGAATTCAATAGTTGCAGCAACATAAGTTGCTTTTAGCCACCAATTATAACTTGATATTTGTTTTTTTTCTTTATCGGAGACAATCTTGCTAAGATCTACATCTTGCTTTCCAGTTAGTTTTTTATATACTTCCTTAAGTTTGTCCTTTGTACCCTCTCCCATTTGTTCATGTAACAAATAAAAGAAACGATTGATATATTCCTTATTACTGTCTACTAAGGCTTCTGCTATAAAATTTCTCAGTTCACATTTTACAAAATGCGCAACTTTGCCTTGTTCTTCTATAATGCCGGCAGGAGTGAGCAAGCGCAGCGAAGTCAAACCAAGGACTAAGTCCTTAGTATCATTTTGAATTAAGTCAATAGGTTGCAGCATCATATTGCTTAACCATCTAAGTACGCTTGCTATTTTATAAGGTACATTATGTGAAAATGCTGGAATATTTTTCTCTATAAACTGTAGATCATTAATTTGGAAGTCTTTTGATATATAATCATCAATCTTGCCTGCTTTTGTGTTTGAAAATAGTATTGGTGGAAAAGAAGAAAAAATTTGTAGAGTAGCAAGAGCAGTACTAGGTGCAGAAATGTATTCATACCACCACTTATCTTTCTCATCTTCAAGTCCATACCTGATTCCAGTTATTGCAGCTACATAAGCAACATATGCTGCCGCTATTTTTCCTGAGTGCCTGTTCACGGCATTTGATATTTTTAATAAAGCATTGACATATTTATGCTTAGAGCTAAATTTCTCTTCTGCTTTCTGTATTATTTCATTAGATTCCTTCTGACAAGATTTAAGTGTATCAATTTCTTTTGAAAAGCTTAAACAAAGACTTTTTTCATCTTCATAACTTTCTTGTTCTTTTTTTGAGCCTTCCAGTAAAGGTCCATTTTCTTGTACAGTGTTTTCTTTCTCTGATTTATGAATTATTGCTTTTGCTAGGTAACGATATAGAAAGTATTTTTCAGTGAGTGGGTATGATATATTTTCTAGCGCTTTTGCACCTTCTGTTATTTCTTTTTTCTTCTCTTCGTTTTTCTCTAGCAAGCTAGTAGCAATTTCTACAAACTTACCGAATTCTGTCGATTCCTCTAATTTTAATTCAGTATTAAAGAATAATTCTGCTACACTTTTTCCAACTTTTTTCTCTAATTTCTCACTTAGAAACTCATCTAAGTGATTAACAAACCTCTTTAAATCATTATGGGTATCGGTGATATTTTTATCTTGATATTCTTGTGATACAATTATCTTTCTTACTTCCTGTGTTAATAAGAAATTCTTTTTTTCTGCAGTTAGTGTGTTTAACTTTTTATCTACAAACCACCTTTTGAATGCATTGCCAAAGTTAAGAGTAAATATATCCTTAATGCTTTTAAAAGCTGTCCTAACAGTAGTTTGCATATTGTTATATAAGCTAAACTTCTTCTCTAATTTTTTTACCATACGCACAACATTTATTTCTTAAACTGGCTTAATATATTAATATTATATACTAATTGTCAAAGTATTTTTATCTAAATATTATAAAATAAGTTTTATATTTTAGATGACATATGTGAAAAAAAGCGTAGACTATTTAATAGTACATTAAACATTTTGTATTACCGTTCAAGGTATCGTAGATTGGGGGAGAGATGCTAGTTGATGTATTAAAGCAAGCAATAGCTGGGGACGATCATAGTAGTCTAGATTTAATAATAGAGCAAGGTATTCAAAAAATAGATAATCGTAATGATTTTCGCCGTGGCCTTTATAATTTTCGTCTTCCTGAGAGTGATACTTCGATACAAAAAAATTTAAGTATCTTATTAGCATCATTTTTAAATGAAGAATGCATAGAAGCAATACTGAAAAATAAAGGTTTGCTCGATCAATTAAAAGGTTTAGAAGCAGAATTAAAAGTGGAAAAGATTGATTTTTTCACTGTAGTTGCAGGTGTAGTGAAAGAAAAAAGACTACTAGATAAAATTTTAACATCACAAGATGTAGAGCAAATTTATGTGAAATGCTTACGAGGTGATTATAGCCACCCAATGTTTGGATTACTAGAAACTGCTGCCATATATAATAATGTTGAGTTTATAGACGTATTCTTAAATAGAGTAGAGCAGGATATACAAAATAAGGTTGAACAAACTAAACAACTGACAAGATCGCAAGGGTCTTTAAATAGTTTAGAAAGCGACTCAGGTATTAGTTCTGATAATGAGTCAGATGTGGATTCAACTGATAACTCTATAAATAAGTTAAGTACAAATCCAGATAAACCTAATTTACCATCTGATATTTTTACTAAGCAAAAAGTGTTAGAAGGATTAACAACTAATCTAGTAAACGTTTTGTCGACTGCAATATCAATGGAAGCATATGAGACTGTTAATTATCTATATGATAAGTTTAACAAAACTGATTCTATAGAGATTAAAGAGGCGTTCATTATTGCATTAGAACATGATGAGGTAAAAAAAGAATATGAGAAACAACAAACTGAACGTCCTAATTCAGTAAAAGTAATTAAGCTAATGAAAGAATGGTATATAGAGTGTATTCAACTGAAGCTTCAAACAGCCAAGGATAATATAGATAAGTTAGAACGAATAGATTCTTGCAAAAATCCTGAAGATTTTAAAGAAAAAATAGAAGCTACTTACTTGTCACTTAATGGATTGAAAAATGGTGTAATAAGTACGCTTCAAACCGCAGTAGATAAAAAAGACTATGGCTTGATTAAGAACTTGTCTGATAACTTTAATGTTCAGTCTATAGATATAAGAGACGTGTTTGATAAAGTATTGGAAAATGAAGATATACAAAAAGCCATAAAGAATTCGAAAAAGATTAAAAGGATATTGTGTAATGATGAACAATCAATACTAAAAATGATGGAAGAGCTAGTTTTAAAAATCAAAAATTTAATTGAGCAAATAATAAACTATTTAAGTAAGGGGAAAGATATCAAAAAACAGTCATCTACTGTAGATTTGTCAACTCTACCAAGTAGCCATATTAATTCAAGTTCGGTACATAGTGGTACGGAATGTGTTGATGCAGTAATGCAAACTATGTAGATATTGTCAGTGTGATCATATACATATTCTATGTCTCCAAATATCCAACAATATATTAAAGTAGCCATTTCAGGAATTTAGGCAACTAAGAAAAAGGTATTTGGGCAATTTGCCGTTACAGTTAGCAACGTAGATGCTTTGGATGTACAGAAATATATCGAAGTACAAGAAATTCATCATAACAATAATGATTTTTACACCTCTAAGTTTTAAAGCTCATAATCTACTTTACAACTGCTTTAGCTGGTTGTAAATTGGTCTACCCTTCACTTTTTTTAAAGTGGAAACTACCTTTAGAGAGGATTAACAAAAACTTTACCAAGTAGGAAAGAATAAAAGTTTTAGAATTGGACTATATATAGTAAAAAAGAAGCTATTATTGTAAATTGTGGTTACATTCAAATTAATTTATGATTAATTGGTGGGCCTGGGAAGAGTTGAACCTCCGACCTCACGCTTATCAGGCGTGCACTCTAACCACCTGAGCTACAGGCCCCTTTATATTTACCTCAAGCAGCTACTATATCAATAAAAACTCTTTTGTTTCTTCCCCTTCTAAACTTAACATAACCAGCTACCTTAGAAAAGATTGTATGATCCTTACCTATGCCAACGTTATTACCAGGATGATATTTTGTACCCCTTTGTCTTACTATTATATTTCCTGGAATTACTTTACCATTTTTTTTTATACCTAGCCTTCTTCCTGCCGAATCTCTACCGTTACAAGAACTACCACCTGATTTCTTCGTTGCCATATGTTATATTTCTCCATACATTTTGATTATTCTTTTATATCAATGCCTGTAATACGCAGAACAGTAAGATATTGCCTGTGACCTTTTTTTCTTCTATAATGTTTACGTCTTCTTTTTTTAAAAATTATAACTTTTTCTCCTCTACACTGTTCAAGAACTTGAGCTTTAACTACAGCATTAATTGAACTAAATACTGGACTAGATTGATCATTCACAAAATGAACATTATTGATCAATACCTCAGCACCCTGGTCAGCTTTTAATTTTTCTACTTTAATTACATCACCTTCTTTAACAGTATATTGCTTTCCACCAGTTTCTATAACGGCAAACATTGATAAATCTATAATAACTTCTAGAGCTTAACTTTAATTAATATATGTCCATCTGTCAATAGATCATTATGACTTGGCACTGCAATTTTATAGGGATTTTTTAGGAAAATTATAAAATAGAATGCTAAAATTAGGTGCTTAAGATAAATCTATAAGAGCATAAAATAGTATGAATGGATTCTATAAAGGGAGTCCATCTGCTACCAAATAAACTTTAACTGTGTTTTGGAAGTCTCTTCGTAATAATAAGCTACTGCATGCAGTAGCTTATTATTTAAAATTATACCAATTCATGTACACCATAAAATAACGGAAGTTCGTTAGATAAGGTGGAGAAGGTACCTTGTAACAGCAGATCTCTTAAAGGGTCTACTTCATTCTGTAAATCTAATTTCCTACTTTCTTCTTGATATTTATTTTTTTCTTCGATTATAGTTTTTAACTTACTTATAAATCCAATGATCAATGTTTGAAGTTATACTACTCTTGAATGTTACGTAAGCACATCTTGATATGCAGCTCTCCAAGTCTGAATATTCACCACTACAATATATCCTACTTAAGCCTTCAAGAAAGCCTCATACAGACTCAGCAGTAAAATGAATATTTATTACGTAATTTGTGTTAATACAACTGCCTAATTACACTATTGAGATCTCTTCGTAAGAAGGTGGTTCATCACTAAAAAAGAGCTCTTGATAAGAAGGTAATATTATAATACTGCTAGGTAGTTCATAACCTTCTTCTTGTTCAATATTAACAGTTTGATCCCTACATATTGCATTAACCATACCACACAATCCATGACCTACTATAGGTGCTACAATATAACCTAATAATGCAAGGTAGAATGATATAGTAGAAAACTTAACAAAAAGAGAAGGGTATGTATTATGCTTGATTCTACTATGATCTATATAAACAGTAGCAACATAATACGGAAAGTAAAACACACAGCCCATTATTATTAATATAGTGGAGATCAAACATGTCACTCTTGCAACTTGACCAGCTTTAGTATCACTCGGACCACAATACCAATAATTTAAAATTGCATACAACCTACACATACAACTACTGAATAACAATTTTTGATCCTAAGTTAATTGCATAATATGCCTAAATAAGTATAAAATCAATAGATAATCTTGGAGTGGAGTGATCTTTAAGTTTTAAGACTATGGAATAAATAGATTTTAAAATATAAACAGCTACATACTTATGTTTAGCATATAAACATTTTATATTATAATTATAAATAAAAGATACTGCTGCTATATTATGCGTGATAAAAACTTAGACGATAAGTCATTATATATTAGACAAACATTTACTAAAGAGTATGCAGAACTAGGTGAAGCTTTTATTAACAAGGAGAAATATTTAATACAAATTAGTGCAGAAGAAGGTAGATTGCTAGGTTTATTTATAAAGATGAACAACATAAAAACCATAGTGGAAATCGGCACCTTATACGGGTATTCATCAATTTTAATGGCAAAAGCACTTCCATCTGATGGACATATATACACTATAGAAAAAAGTAACGAATATGCAGACATAGCAGCTCAAAATTTTGCTGACTTTAAAGTCGATGATAAAATAACTTTAATGCGGGGTAATGGGCTAGATCAGTTAAAAAAACTTGAGGCCAATTCTCCCCTTGACATGATTTTCATCGATGCAGATAAAGCAAGTTATACTGATTATCTGGATTGGGCAGAACTACATATACGTCAAAGGGGATTAATTATTGCGGACAACACCTTGCTTTTTGATACTATATACCTTGAATCACCGCCTAAGTGGTTATCAGAAAAGTCATGGTATAATATGAAGGACTTTAATACAAGGCTAGCAAATGTCAAAAAATACTATTCTATGCTTATACCAACAAAGGAAGATATGACTATAGCCCTAAAGTTAATATAAGGTTTAATAGTGGCTGAGGAGGGACTTGAACCCACGACCTAGAGATTATGATCCTCCCGCTCTACCAACTGAGCTACTCAGCCTTAGTTTTCAGTAAAAACCTGATTGTAGATATAATCAGTATGTTTTGTATAATAAGTAAAATCAAACAAAGACTCAAGCCTTTCTGGTGTAATAATTTTTAGCAGCTCATTGTCCTTTTTTAACATTTCAAAAAAATGACCTTTACTTTCCCAAACCTTCATTGCACTTTGCTGTACAATCTTATATGCTTCTTCTCTACCGAGACCAATATTTATCAGTTCAAGCAAAATACGCTGTGAGAATACAAGGCCATTTAAAGAATTTAAATTTCTTTTTATATTCTCAGGATATATAACTAGATTATCTATTAAATCTATTAAACGAACAAGTGCAAAATCCATTGCTACACAAGCATCAGGAGCAATACATCTTTCAACAGCAGAGTGGGAAATGTCACGCTCATGCCATAAAGCAATATCCTCTAAAGCAGGCATAACATAACTACGTATTAAACGTGACAGTCCAGTGAGGTTTTCACTAAGTATAGGATTGCGCTTATGTGGCATCGCTGAACTACCCTTTTGCTTTATACTAAAATTTTCAGAAACTTCCATTACTTCCGTTTTCTGTAGATTTCGAATTTCAACAGCAACGTTTTCAATTGAACCAGCTATAATAGCTAAAGTTGAAAAAAACATTGCGTGGCGATCACGTGGAATAACTTGTGAAGCTATAGATTCAGGATTAAGTCCAAGAGCTTTTGCTACATATCTTTCAACGTAAGGATCTATGTGAGTAAAATTACCAACAGCACCGGATATTTTACAAGTTGAGATTTCCTTTTGTGCATTTTTAAGTCTTTCATAGTTACGCTTAAATTCAGCATAAAATCTAGCAAATTTTAGACCAAATATCATTGGTTCTGCATGCACACCGTGGCTGCGGCCAACACATATAATATCTTTTGTATCTTCAGCTTTTTTCTTTAAAACGTTTAGTAGATTTTTCAAATGCGCGAGCAAAATATCAGATGAGCGTTTTAGCTGCACAGCTAAGCAAGTATCTAGAACATCAGAGCTTGTCATGCCATGGTGCATATAACGAACATCTACACCTACCTTCTCAGCAACATAGGTTAAAAATGCTATTACATCATGTTTGGTATCAGCTTCAATTTCCTGAATACGCGTAACATCAAAGTCTTTTAGATTCAATTTTTCAGCAACACTTTTAGGTATAACTCCCTGTCTTTCCTGTGCTTCACAAGCCAATCTTTCAATTTCAAGCCACACCTTAAATTTATAATCATCTTCCCATATAGAAGATATTTCTTTTCTACTATAACGAGGAATCATACCTATAGATAGATTAATTGTTATTAGACATTTGACTATCAGTTTTTTCAATCTGAGACTTTACTTGGCGCAATTCATCTGCTTCTGCATTGGATTTAACAACGTATAAGGTGATTGGAACAATAACTTCTGCATGTAATTCTACTTTTATTGTATATTCCCCTAAACTTTTAATCACGTTGTCTGTAAAAGATAAACTACGATGATGTATACTAAATCCTATCTGCATTAAAGCTTCTGCAACATCACGAACAGTTACCGAACCAAATAATCTACCACCCTCTGAAGCAGCTTGCCTAACTAGTATTATAAATTTACCATCTAAAGACGATGCAATATCTTTAGCCTCTTTTAATTTTTTATCATTTTCTTCTTTAAGGGATAAAAGTTGCTGTTCTAAAGATGCTAAGTTTTGCTTTGTGGCAAACACTGCCTTATTATAAGGTATAAGGAAGTTGCGAGCATGACCTACCTTAACTTTAACAGATTCACCAACCTTACCTAATTTTCTCACACTTTCTTTTAAAATTACTGATATACTACGAGACATACTGAATTACTTATCACAATAAGGAAGAAGAGCTAAAAAACGTGCTCTCTTTATAGCACGAGCAAGCATTCTTTGCTTTTTTGCAGAAACACCTGTTATTCTTCTTGGCAATATTCTACCATATTCAGAAGTGAACTTGGACAATAAATCCCTATTTTTATAATCTATTTCATGCTCTAAAAAGCCATCTAAAGCACATTTATTAGAGCGCTTTGAATTAGAGTAAGCAGCTTGTAAGAAGGCATTAGAACTATTTCTTACATTGGTTTTTTTTCTATCCCTGTTCATTCTATTCATTTTCTCTACCACCAGTACTTGGTTGAACTATAAATGAATTACCTTCGTGAAACTCGTCAACCTTAACATAAAAATAACGTAAAATGTCCTCACAAAGCTTTACTTTGCGTTCAAATTTATTCATTGCACTAGGAGGGGCAAGTATATTTAATATGCAGTAATAACCTCTTGTTACCCTATCAATAAGGTAAGTAAAGTCTAAAAGCTCTGAGTACTTATACTTCACTAATTCTGCTTCATTTTCTACTAAAACAGACCCTAATTCTTGTATTAAATCATCAACTTCGTTATCAACTTCGTTTTGAACTAAATTCTGATTAGCAATAAAGGTAAATTCATACAGACGCTTCTTTGTTACTTTATCTGCCGCTAACATTTGACTCATTATTTCTTATCTACAAGTAATATAATGGCTAATTATATAAAAACATTTAACATGATCAAGGAAATTCTATTTTTTTAATCCATTTTAAATCAGATATCTGTTTTACTACATCTTGAGTGATAAGGTAACCATCTTGAAGTTCAATCTCAACATTATAATCTTGTACAATTACTATAATTGTTACTTTGCTTCTACCCTTAGAGTTAAGTATCAAAGATAACTCAGCAATATTACTTGTGTCTTCAATTTCTATCATTAATCGGTTTATCATAGAGGCAATTTTACCCGAAAAATCATATATATTTCTACCTATAAGCCTTGCATTATCACTTACCATACCTAAATCTATTATAATAGCTAATCCAACTAAAAATAACTCTCTTTTTTCTTCTATAATTTTATCGTCGTAAAAAGCTACTTCAGATATGTTATAAGGGTTTGAGATTGTGACAATAGCAAATCTTCCTCTTTCTGATGTTCTCATGCGAACATTTGATATTATCCCTGCGATTATACTACCTTTATTATTTTTAGTACTACCAATAAAATTTATCTTTAATTTTTCTAACAATTTTTGATATTGCTCTAAGGGATGGTTTTGCAAATAAAAACCTAAAGCAAAAAATTCTTGTTCTAATTTTTCCTCTTGTTGCCAATCTTCGGTAGATATTAAATTTGGCTTCTCCAAATTACTAAATAAACTTGATTGATTAAAACCTTCTTTGTTTTGATTAGCAAAATCTAGTAAGGTTCCAACTGAATCATGAAGCTGCTTTCTATTTTTATGAACATCATCACAAGCTCCAGATTTTATGACACTCTCTAGCATTCTCTTATTTAATAGGTTGCAACCTGTACTATTTAAAAAATCCCATATATCACTATAAGGTTTTGTGCGCTTGTTTGTTATCTCTTGTGCAGCTGAAACTCCAACATTTCTTAAAGCACCAAGTCCGTAACGTATTGCTCCATTTTCTATTGAAAATTCAGCTTGGGAATAGCTAATATTAGGAGGTAAAACTTTAACCCCACTAAGTTTTGCTGCGTTACAAAACAAGCTGAGCTTATCTCTATCATTGATATTTAAATTCATCAAAGCTGTAAAAAATTCAAGAGGATAATTAGCCTTAAGATAAGCAGTTTGATACGCTATCAGTGCATAAGCAGCAGCATGAGATTTGTTAAAGCCATACCCAGCAAATTTTGCTATCAAGTCGAAAATATAGCTTGCTCTTTCTGTATCGATACCGTTTTTTACTGCACCATTTATAAAAGTCTTGCGCTGCTGATCCATTTCTTCCTTTATCTTCTTACCCATAGCGCGTCTTAATAAATCCGCCTCCACTAAACTGTATCCAGACATTATGCGTGCCATTTCCATAACCTGCTCTTGATAAATGATAACACCAAATGTCTCTTTCAGTACACTCTCTAGCATTGGATGAAGATAATCCACTTTTTCCAACCTATGCTTACGTGCAATGTAAGTTGGAATATTATTCATAGGTCCTGGACGATAGAGGGAAATTAAGGCAATAATATCTTCAATACAGTCTGGCTTTAACTTTATTAGAGTTTCCCTCATTCCTGAACTTTCAAGTTGGAATATACCAATTGAATCACCACTTGATAGTAATTCGTAGGTTTTCCTATCACTTAAAGATATGGATGATATGTTAAACTTTTCTTCATCTCTATTTATTAAGTTGCAGGTGTGTTTGATAAGGGTAAGTGTGCTTAAGCCCAAAAAATCGAATTTTACTAGCCCTGCTTTTTCAACATATTTCATGCTATATTGAGTAATTGGTAGGTCAGAGTTAGGATCGTAATATATGGGTATTAGATCTTCTAATTTTCTATCGCAAATTACAATACCTGCTGCATGGGTTGAAACATGCCGACAAATGCCTTCAAGCTTTAAAGATATATCAAGTAGTCTAGAGATAGTCTTGTCACTATCACGTTCTCTTTGTAGATTTTTATCCATAGCGATTGCTTGTGATAAAGTAACAGGATTTACCGGATTGAAAGGGATCATTTTGCATATTTTGTCAACTTGTGAGTAAGGCATCTGCATTACCCTACCGACATCGCGCAGTACGGCTTTTGCTTGCAATTTTCCAAAAGTTATTATCTGGGCAACGTAACCATATTTTTCCTTAACATAACTAATAACGCTGTCCCTGCCTTCTTGACAAAAATCGATATCAAAATCTGGCATAGAAACACGTCCCGGGTTTAGAAATCTCTCAAATATTAGTCCAAATTTTAGTGGATCTAGTTCTGTAATTTTGAGTGCCCAAGCAACAAGTGAACCAGCACCAGATCCCCTACCAGGTCCAACTGGTATTCCATTTTTCTTGCTCCAACAGATAAAATCAGAAACAATAAGAAAATAGCCAGGATAATTCATGGAAATAATTACATCTAATTCGTAATTCAAGCGATCATAATATTTTTTCTCTGCTTCACTGTCTAAATTATAGCTTACAAGACACAACTGCAAACCTAAGATAGCCTGCTCTTTTAATTCATCAGCTTCAGTTTTACCACTAGAGCAAGGAAATTTAGGTAAAATAGGGTCCCTTACCCTAGGCATAAAAGCACATCTTTGTGCTATCAGCATGGTATTGTTTATTGCCTCTGGTATATCAGAGAATAACTTTTGCATTTCGCTACTGGATTTAAAGTAGTATTCTGATGTGAGTTTATTTCTGTTCTCATCAAGCACATAACCACCTGCAGCAATGCAGGTAAGTACATCATATGCTTCATAATCATCTCGACTGGCAAAGAAAACACCATTTGTAGCAACTAAAGGAACGTTGTTACTATAAGCAAAATCTATAAGCTTTTCTTCTATCTCTTCTTTAAAATCATGGCGCTGCAGTTCAACATATATATTACCTTCAAAAAGAGACAGTAATTTGTTGATTATGTTGATGCTATCTTTACTTCCTTCAAGTATAAGCTGAGACAATATACCATCATTGCCACCAGTTAAAACTATAATACCATCTCTCAGAGAAAATAAATGATCAATGTCTATATACGGATTGTCATTTTGATGCTTACACTTTTTGAATGATTCGCTCACTAAATTCACCAAGTGAATATAACCTTGCTTATTCTTTGCAAGGAGTAATGCAGGGGCAGTTTTAGTATTATCTAAATACTTAACCATAAGGATGCATCCTATAATTGGTTGCACACCTTTTGCTGCAGCATATTCTGCAAACTCTAGTGAACCAAACAAGTTACCTAGATCTGTAATTGCCACTGCTGGCATATTATTCTGTACACATAGACTAACTAACTCCTCAATTTTAATCGATCCCTTAAGTAAAGAGTAAACACTATGGGTGCGCAGATGAATGAACATTATTAAATGATGTAATTATATCAAACTTTAATATAGAAAGTTTATGTAACTATTTACAATAAAGTTGAACTAAATTCTACTACATTGGAAAATTGATACATTAAAAATTTTTTACTTTATAATTAAAATATTAATTTAAAATATCAATTTTTTCTACATGCAAAAACTACATGCACATAGTCACAAGAGTAATTAATTTACTCTTTCCTCAAGTTTGTTTGAATTGCAGTTACATTATTCCAGAAAATGAAGATTTATGCGATGAGTGTTATCAAAAGATCGATTTTTTAAACCAAAATTATTGCAATTTATGTGGCTGCATAATCACAAATAACACCAACCTATGTGGAAAGTGTATAGCAGACCCTCCATCTTTTTCAAGGTTAAGGTCAGCTTTTGCTTATAATGCGGATAGTAAAAACATGATTATAAGCCTTAAATTTTTTGATAACATAAATTATGTGAAGACTTATGCTAAATGGATGTATGAAAAGAATGGGGATATATTTGTCGGTGTAGATTCTATTGTTCCAGTTCCTCTTCATAGGTGGCGCTTATTTCAGCGTAAATACAATCAAGCAGCACTACTAGCAAAAGCAGTAAGCTGTTTATCAAATATTCCATGTCAGATATTTGCTGTTAAACGTTCAATTAATACTCACACGCAAACAGGACTCTCAACTAAACAACGTGAAGCAAATGTAAAAAGAGCATTTGTTGTAACAGACAGGGACGTTGTAAGAGATAAAATTTTATTACTTATAGACGATGTTGTTACAACAGGCGCAACTGTTAAATATTGTGCACAAGCATTAAAAAGCTGCGGAGCAGCTGAGGTTAGGGTTTTAACTCTAGCAAGAACTACAGCAAGATAACACCCTTATAAATTTTTTGAATTAATTCAGATAGTAATGAGTTTAAAGTATTAGGTCTATTTATTATTGCAATCTATGAAAAAATAATTAACCTCTATGGGCTATATTAATAAATTTATTAAGATGAAAAACTTAATGTGGGGTGCAAGGTTTTCTTCTAGTCCAAGTAAAATATTAAAGAAAATTAACTCTTCCATAGATTTTGATAAAAATTTATATGCGCAAGACATTAAAGCCTCAACCGTTCATTGCAGAATGCTTGCTAAGCAAAACATTATCAGCAATGAGGAGGAAGAGAGGATTATTTATGGATTAAGTACAATATTAGAGCAGATTACTAATGGAGAGTTTGTATTTAATGTTAATCTTGAAGATATTCATATGAATATTGAAAATGGTTTGCAAAAGCTGATAGGTAAAACTGCAGGCAAATTACATACAGCAAGGTCAAGAAACGATCAGGTTGCAACAGATTTTAAATTATGGGTACGTGACACTATAGATCAATTAGATAAAAAACTAAGAAATCTGCAACTAACGATAATTAGTCTTGCAGAGGAAAATTATAATACAATAATGCCAGGTTTTACTCACTTGCAAATTGCTCAGCCAGTTACCTTTGGCCACCATATGATGGCATATTTTGAAATGCTAAAGCGTGATTGCTTAAGATTTCAAGATGCAAGAAAAAGATTAAATGAATGTCCGCTTGGATCTGCAGCACTAGCTGGCACCTCATTTCCTATAGATCGTCATTTTGTAGCAACAGAGCTAGAGTTCGATAAGCCTACAGATAACTCTTTGGATTCAGTTGCAGATCGAGACTATGCTATAGAGTTTCTATCTGATGCCTCAATCTGTATTATGCACTTGTCACGTTTGGCTGAAGAGATAATTTTATGGTGCAGTTGTGGTTTTAAATTTATAGAACTTGCAGACAAAATAACAACTGGCAGTTCTATTATGCCACAAAAACGCAATCCTGACGTTGCAGAACTTATAAGAGCTAAAACAGGACGTATTTTTTCTGCACTGAGCACTCTACTGGTAGTAATGAAAGGATTGCCACTCTCTTACAGCAAAGATATGCAGGAAGATAAAGAACCTGTTTTTTCTGCAACGAAGGATCTAAGTTTGTGTATAGATGCAATGAATGAGATGTTAAGCAGTGTTAAAATTAATAAAGATGTTATGAAAAAAGCAGCAGAGCTAGATTTCTCAACAGCTACAGATATAGCTGATTGGTTAGTTAAGAATTTAGGTATACCGTTCCGTGATTCTCATGAAATCACTGGAAAAATAGTAAAATTTGCAGAAGAAAAAAAGTGTAAGTTATCTGAACTTGATTTAACAGAATTGCAAAGGGTAGAGTCAAGAATTACAGGTGATATTTTCTCTGTGATATCTGTTTGCAACTCTGTTTCAAGCAAAACCAGCTATGGTGGTACCTCCCCAGTTCAGGTGCTTGATATGATTAAAAAAGCTAAGCTATATTTAGAAGGTGGTAATGATTAAAGATTATCTAAATAATCTATTATTGAAAATAAAAAAAATTTTTAAAAACCCTATGTTCATTATACCTCCTGAAGTTGCACATACTTTAACAATTTTCACATTAAGAACTAACGTCTTAGATGAAAATGTAGAGTTACCAAAAATTTTAAATACTAAATTTTTTAATAATACTGTTAGAACTCCTTTAGGGCTTGCTGCCGGTTTTGATAAAAATGCAGAAGTAATTAAGCCTATGTTATCTTTTGGGTTTGGGTTTGGGTTTACTGAAGTTGGTACAGTTACTAAAAAACCACAATGTGGTAATATAAGGCCAAGGATTTTTCGTCTAACAGAAGATGAGGCAGTAATTAACAGCCTTGGTTTCAATAACAAAGGTGTTAATTACCTGATAAAACAAATAGATACAAAAGAAGTAAACTCTTGTATTTTTGGTATTAACATAGGTAGAAATAGTAATACAAAAGACCAAATAAGTGACTATGTAGATTTAATAAAAATTATATATGGATTTAGTGACTATATTACACTAAACATCTCCTCTCCCAATACTCCTAACTTACGAGATTTACATGATAAGGAACAATTATCTAATTTACTGAAAGCTGTTACTAGCACACGTAAATCTCTTGATTATGCACAATCTATACCAATAATGTTAAAAATTTCCCCGGATATAAATCAGGAAACAAAAGAAAATATAGCTGGATTGGTACTACAGTACAAAATTGATGGTTTAATTATTGGCAATACAACAGTTGGATGTAGAGATAATTTACTAGGCTTCAATAAAAAGGGAGGGCTAAGTGGAAAACCTTTGTTTAAACTTTCAACACAGGTTTTAAGTGATATGTATAAATTAACAAAAGGTAAGGTGTTGCTAATAGGTTGCGGAGGGGTAAGTAGTGGCATGGATGCTTATGAGAAAATAAAATCAGGGGCATCGCTTGTACAACTATACACTGCTATTGTGTATCATGGATTTAAGATAGTAAATAAAATCAACTTAGAACTTGCGGAACTGTTAGAAAGGGATGGATTAAGCAATATTAGTCAAGCCATAGGTTGTATTCATGATCTTCAGCAAGAAAGTAATGAACCTAATATAAGTTCAAAAGCGTAGATTAAAGTTACAAATATTTATATTGTAAGAGTAGAAAAAAGATAAAGATATTGAAAAATTTGAACTTTGATTATAAGAGATTTTAATTTAATTGACAATAAATCATATAAAATCAAAATTATATTTTTATACACAGATATGTCATTGCTTAATGCTGCACCAATATATAAGCCCTTTAATTATCCATGGGCATATGATGCATGGCTTCAGCAACAGAGGATACACTGGCTTCCAGAAGAAGTGCCGCTTGCTGATGATGTAAAGGATTGGAAAACTAAACTGTCAAAAGTAGAAAAGAATCTACTTACACAGATTTTTAGGTTTTTTACTCAAGCAGATATAGAAGTCAACAATTGCTATATGAAACATTATGCAAATATATTTAAACCAACAGAAGTATGTATGATGCTTGCTAGTTTTTCTAATATAGAAACTATACATATAGCAGCTTATTCCTATCTTCTCGACACTATTGGTATGCCAGAAAGTGAATATGAGGCATTTCTAAAATATGATGCAATGAGAAAAAAATACGAATACATGCTAGAATTTGAAGAAAGCCAAAAGGGCAATAAAAAGCATGTAGCTAAAACTCTTGCCGTATTTGGTGCTTTTACCGAAGGGCTGCAGTTATTTGCATCATTTGCAATATTACTTAACTTTCAACGCTTTGGTAAAATGAAAGGGATGGGACAAATAATTGCCTGGTCAGCCCGTGATGAAACTCTGCATACCAACTCAATAATTATGTTATTTAATACATTTATTAGGGAGAATAGCGAGATATGGAATGATGAGTTTAAAGAGGAACTCTATTCTGCTTGTCGCGCTATCGTTGGTTTAGAAGATGAGTTTATTAAACTGGCTTTTACTTTAGGTGATGTTGAAGGTTTGTCTAAAGAGGAAATTATGCAGTACATAAGATATATAGCAGATAGAAGGCTTTTGCAGCTTGGGCTAGAGCAAATATATAAAATAGAGCAAAACCCACTACCATGGTTGGATGAGATATTAAATGGTGTTGAGCATACTAACTTTTTTGAAAATAAAGTGACAGAGTATAGTCGTGCAGCTACTGAAGGAACTTGGGAAGAAGCATTTGCAGATACTCATGATGGTGATGTAAAATAATGATATGATAAATGCAGAAGAGCTCAAAGATTTTTTAAAAGATATATTAGAGAAAAATAAAGGCAGTAATATAGCTGTTTTTGATGTAGGTAAAAAAACTGCTTTCGCAAAATATATGATTATAGCATCTGGTGATTCAAACAGGCATGTTAAATCTTTAGCAGAATATACTATAAAAGCCCTTAAACAATACGGAAAAATAAATGTTGAGGGGATGGAGGAAGGTAATTGGGTAGCTGTTGGTTTTCGTGATGTAATTATTCATATCTTAAGATCGGACGCGAGAGAATATTATCAAATTGATGAGCTGTGGAATGATGTGGCTTTATGAGATCAGGATTTTTAAATTTTATTAAAGATAGAGGATATCTTTATCAGTGTACTAATCTTGAAGGACTAGATAAGCTTATGTCTAGCTCTACTGTAGTGGCCTATATTGGTTTTGATTGCACAGCACCAAGTTTGCATATCGGCAGTCTAATACAGATTATGATGCTAAGACACTTGCAGCAATTTGGGCATAAAGCAATCATTCTACTTGGTGGTGGTACAACAAAAATCGGTGACCCAACTGGTAAAGATAAAGCACGGGAAATCCTTGATAAAAACACAATTAGTAGCAACATTAGTCGAATAAAAAAAACATTAGAGAAGTTTATATCTTTGGAAGGTGCTATTTTAGTTAACAATGCAGACTGGTTAAACAGTTTAAAATATATAGATTTTCTACGTGATGTAGGTATACACTTTTCCATAAACAGAATGCTTAATTTTGAAAGCGTTAAAACTCGCTTAGAAAGGGAACAAAGCTTAAGTTTTTTAGAGTTTAATTACATGTTACTACAAGCCTATGATTTTGTTGAACTAAGTAGAAATTATGGGTGTCGTCTGCAAATTGGTGGGTCTGATCAATGGGGTAATATAGTAAATGGCATTGAACTTGGGAATAAACTAAATATGCCTGAGCTTTTCGGTCTAACTACACCACTAATTACAACTACTGCAGGAAAAAAAATGGGGAAAACTGCGGAAGGTAAAACTATATGGCTTGATAGTGAAATGTGCAGTCCATATGATTATTGGCAATATTTTCGCAACATAGAGGATAATAATTTAGGTTATTTTTTACGACTGTTTACAGAATTATCGCTTGATAAAATAAAAAAACTGGAATCTCTAATAGGCCAAGAAATCAATGAAGCAAAAAAAGCTCTTGCAACAGGAGCAACAAAAATATGTCATGGAGAAGATGCTGCTAAAGATGCAGAAAGAGCTGCAGTTGCTAATTTTGAAAATAAAGACAGTTCTCTGTTACCAAGTGTCTACATAGAAAAGCAAAAGATAGGAGATGTTGGTATATCAGCAGTAGAATTATTGCATATTACTGATCTTGTAGATTCAAAGGGAGCAGCAAAACGCTTCATTGAAGGTGGTGGATGCAGGATAAACGATAAGATCATAAGTAATCTAAACCAGCTAGTTACTTTGAAAGACTTTGATGCAAGTGGGTTTATTAAATTATCTGTTGGAAAAAAACGTCATATTAGGGTTATTTTGCTTTTCTAGAATTTTAAAATATCAATTGATTACTTCCATCTTTCTAGGGTACCCTTAAAGTTTAAATTGCTTTTGGTTGTTTGTGTTGCTTCTTCTTTATAATTCACTTTTAGATCAATTATTTAAACCTTTTACAATACCTAAACATTTCCTGTTAAATTTATAAAAGTGATAAAACCCTTTAAGCTCTATGAACAGCTATGAAAGGATAAGATAAAATATAAAACGTGAATTAATATGGACCGAATACATACAAGAGACAAAATAGGAACAAATTTTTGCATTCTTAAAAAGCCATAAAAATAAGAAAGATGAAATCCAAATAAGAAGGTTTGTAGAAGTATAGCCCTTCCTTTAAAGATCCGGAAGAGGTAAGATAAAGATTTAGGATGGTTGATGCCAGAGTTATGATTTAAGGAAAAAGGCAATTGGATGAAGGAGAAAGTAGGTTGGTCAGAGGTTTAAGATAGAACTCTGTATGAATGGCAGCAAAGACGTAAGGAAACAGGGGATTTTTAGTCATTGGAACTATAATCATAAAATTACCGGCTGAATTTGTGAAGGTACTATCGGAAATGGCTAAGTTTTAGGGTAATATTAATTTTCGAACAATACATAGAGCACTTAAAAAGATTGGATTTGTGCGTAACAAAAGACCTACGGATACGAAGAAAGAGATGAAATTTAAAGAAATTATAGCAACCTAAAAGTCTGGTATGAATCAATAATACAGAACTTATGGATATTGCCAGAAATGCTTTAAAATCTGGAAAAAAGAGTCAGAGTATTAGTATGTTCTGAATAATGGGAAAATAATTGCTCCTATGACCTTCGAAGTGATACAGAGGTTTTTAACTTTAACAATTTTTAACACTAGCCTGGTCAAACATTGACATTTCCATAAATCTAAAAAAATCAGTGAATTTGCTAAGGCACTGAAATCTTCCACCCTGACTTTAATAAACTCATTGGTTAAAAACAGAGCCAGGAAGAACATCCCTCTGTTCAAGTCATATTTTGCTTTCTTATGAATTCTTCTGTGGGAAATGCTATACGATAAACATGTGACGTAATCTTAAATATTTTTGAACCTAATTTTCTACTCTCATTCTAAACAATTTCTGTTATGCTCTTTCTGCTCTGAATTAATAGACCTCTTTCGGAACTCATATAGAAAGTTCCCAGTTGTAAATACCAGCTATCGAATTGAATCTCAGAGCAAAACGTTTCCTTCGGTTTCTGTAACGATTAGCTATTTTTTTATGTAGTTAGCTTCAGCTTTAGTATTAGATCTACTTTAGTTTATTTATAAACACAGCTCTCACAGTACGTTTGATTTCATGTAGTATTTTGTACTAAATACAGATATTTACAGGTGAAATAGCAGTAGAGAAATGTGCTACAAATTACGTAGATATTGTAACTGACCATCTACATATTCTATGCCACCCACTATCCAACAATATATTAAAAAGCTATTCCAAGAATTTGAACAATTAAAAAAAAGATATTTGGGCTGTTACTGTTGGTAATGTAAATTCTACAGATGTACAGCAATATATTGAAGAGCAAGAAGTTCATATTTAACATCTCTGAGTTTTAAAACTTACTTTATAAGCTTTAACTCATACCACCAGCTTTAGCTGGTTGTAATTGATCTATACCTGCCTTTTCACTCCACTTCTTAAAATAATCATGCGCTATTTTGGAAACTCTTTAGGGCCACTGACTTCAAAACGTACAATACTCCACACAATACATCATATAAATTGAGCTTTTTCCGACAGGACTCTAGATCTGGTGCAATTATTTTACTTGACTTATATCGCTTGGGTATGAATTACGCATATATTTTTCATATAAAATTATTCTGATTTTATCATATCTTTAAGATCGCGTACAGGTTCTAAAGCGTTTTCATAATCGTTTTGTGCTATTGCTTGATGAATGGGAGATTTTCCGTACATATCTTTACCTCTGTTTAGTTTGCAGAAGTATTATTTGGTGATTCATTTTTCGGTTGAGTTGACTAACGTCTTCTATTCCAAGATAAACTCGAACCACTTCATATGATGTCTCTCTCTATTAGTATCTATTGTAACATATTTTATTTAAAAATCAAATCTTTTATCCATTGATTGGTAATAAAAAATATCTATTTTAAAACATATAATAAGAAAAAAACAACATATGCCAGAGTTGCCCGAAGTTGAAACAGTTTGTAGATTTCTGCACGCTAAGCTTTTAGAAAAGAAAATGATTGACATTAAAGTTAATCAAGCAAATTTACGTGCGCCTGTAACGCAAAACATCAATGAGGTGTTAAAAGATGGCATTGTAACTAATGTCAGACGCAGGGGGAAATATATAATTTGGGAGATGAGTAACTCTGCATTGGTTATAATCCATCTTGGCATGAGTGGTAAATTATTATACTTTGATGGACAAACGCCAATAGGCAAGCATGATCACGTTATATTTTTTTTAGAAGATAGCAGCAGTATAGTTTATAATGACCCTAGAAGATTTGGTTTAATTGTGGTAATAAACGCCAAAGAAGAAGAGCAGTTTTTTCGGTATTTAGGGATAGAACCGTTAACCGATGATTTCAGCGGTAGTACGCTTAGAAAACTGCTTGCTGGTAAAACGGCAAGTATTAAGTCGGTGTTAATGAACAGCAAGATAATAGTTGGCATAGGTAATATATATGCTGCTGAAAGCTTATTCCTTGCTGGAATTTTACCATTTAGATTAGCCAAGGATTTAAGTCAAGAAGAATGTGATAAACTTGTGATAGCGATAAAAAACACTTTAACTAATGCAATAAATGCAGGCGGGTCAACACTTAAAGATTATGCTAAACCTTCAGGTTTACCTGGATACTTTCAACATTATTTTAAAGTTTATGGCAGAGCTGGTAAACCTTGTGTAATATGTAAAAATACTATTTTATCAGTAAGACAAAGTGGTAGAAGCACTTTTTATTGTAGTAAGTGTCAAAATTCTTAAATAATAAGTACTGCTGTTTTTAAATTAACTAAATTTATATTATTAACTAAGATATTAATATTTAAGCTTGACTTTTATTTAATATTTTAGTATAATATTTCTTATGTGGAAAAGATTTAAAAAATTTATATTTAACCTAATTCATTTGTTCTCATTTAAAAAGAATGCTAATTCTAATGCAAGCAGAAGGAGTAATATAGTCGACTCTAATACCTTTAATGCTAATGAAAATGAAACAGAAGATAGTAAATCTCAAGATGAACATAAAAAGTTACAAATCACTGTTGGCATTAGTGAAGAGAATGATGAATTTTATGACGCTGAGACATATAAAAATGATAAGTTTTATAGTGTAAACGGTTTACAAGAAGTAACTAAATTTGCTGACTACGAAAACACTTTTGCGGCTGCTATGTTTGAATGTTCAGTAGATGAGCAATCTAGAAACAATAATGATGGTTATCGGTTAACAAGGCTTGAGTTAAAAGCTGATGAGAATAGTAAAGCTTGTACATTGAATTTTTAGGGCAAACAATCAAGTATTAAACTTAGTTCTGATCACCTACGGCTATATATGCCGTTCTTTCTTGCAGGTAAAAAACAAACGTCAATTGATAAACTTTTTCAATATGAAAAGAATGGTGCTACAAGCACGCCAAGTATAGTAATTCTTTTAGAAAGACCAGATAGCATGAATCTCAATCCAAGTTTTGAAAATTATTATTTTATTGGGCGTTCTCTGTTGTACAACAGAGTTTGGAAAATCATAAAAGATGGTGAAACAAAAAAATCAACTGAAATACCTAAGGCTTTATTTCCTACCTTTACAGTGGAGTTAGAAAAACAAAATATAAATTTTTCAGTCAATAAAGACGCTATTCCACAAAGTGTGAAAGATTTAAAAGATGAAAAACCTACTATTAATACAATATTAGCAATTCCAGGTATGTCATCAGTGGTTACGGGGATAATTGGTAATATAATAGACAAAATAACAAGTAAAGTAGAAAAGACAAGCTTTTGCATTAAGGATGTTTTAATATGTGGTAAAATTATTAATGATCTACAAGTTCAAAACAGTATAGCAAAAGAAGATGAGCACCGTGATCTTATCCAAGAAGATGAATTTTTTGATGCTTTGGAAGTGCAAGAAAATGAGCAGGATATGAAACAGAAAGGAAGATCTGAATTATCTGAGGTAAATACTATTAATGCAACCCCTGTAAAAACTGAATTAAAAGTTTGAAAAAGTTATTCAACTATTGGATTATCTATAAAACAGCAATCTACATCTGGACTTTCAACTTGGGTGGAGCTTTTCTTTTCAATAGTTAACTGTAGGGTATATCCAGCTATCATCATCAACATGCATACCAATCTTATCATGTTACTGAAGTTAAATGTATATGTAATGCTATTGCCGCAATCTATTATTTTATCCTCTACAATAAAATAGCCATATTTTTCTGTGACATTAATCATCTTACCTATAATATCAATCGCCGTAAGGGATGGCATTATAAATGAAATAGCAAGTAAGAATTTTTCTTTTTTGCCTCTTTTGCTACTTTGATAATCTTTACATTTACAATACCTTTCTATGGAAGAAGACATAAATAATTTGAGAAACTTTGTTGTAAAGCTGACGATAACATATCCATTGAGCGGATTTACATAATCAACAAGTTTAAGGCCAATATCTAGGATATCAATTAGACCTATAAATTGCCTGATTGCATCAACAGAGTAACACGTGATGGCAACAGAGTAACGCACTTTCTTTAATTTTTTTATATCTTCCGAACAGTTTTTTCTATGTTTTAGCTCTCTTAAACTATCTGTTGAAAACTTTAGCCACACAAAATTGCTGATTAATTTAAGACAAAACAGTGCTATCCAAAATCTGACTTTATTTTGGCTACTGAAGTTGAGTGGTAACAGTATGGTAATAAGAAACATTGATACGAATGAAATGGTATCAATTTTGCTAAGCACAACCTTCAGATTGTGTTGCATATTTTTTGTAGCCATTCTGCTGTTGTTTTGAGCTTTAAAATAATTTAATTATATAGTTTAAAATGAAATAGAATAAAATGTTTCTTGTTTCATATGCTAATTATATGTATAATTAACCTTTAAATTTAATTTTTAAAGGAAAAAATGTATGGGGTTGTATAAGGAAGAGCTACTAGAAGATAAAAAAACGAACAGCATTGGACTAGTACTTTTTAGCACTGCAAGTATCATTGTTTTATCTTCTGCTGCTATGATGGGAGTTGTTTTTTTTGCTAAACCTAGCAAGGCTAGTTTCATCACTGGTGCTGTTGGCTTTGTTATATCTAGTTTCATACTTTCAGCAGTTACTATTTTCTGCGCTTTTATGGTTTATGGTGCTGTATTAGATCTTAAAAAGGTGAATAAAAGCTTAAAAAACATTGATTATCCAGAACAGGAATCAAGCAAAAATAAAGGAGTGTAATTAATTTTACAAGCTTGTTAAAAAATTGACTTTAAGCATAAAAAAATATATACTTTTATATATAACAATAATAAAGCTTATATATAACAGTACAAAATAATAATATGAATAATTCTCATAAAATCCACGTTGAATATGCTAGGACTCTTAATAATACAGTAGGAAGTAATAAAATAGCCAATGACAAGTTCCCACAATCAAAAGAACTAACTCTTAATAAAAAATCACTTCTTTATGGTGCATTAACAGCACTAGCTTTCTTAGGCATAGCAGCTACATTGTATTTTTCTTCTTCTAAGCAGTCTATGCAAATAGCTTCTCTAATCTTTGCAGCAGCATCGATTTTTGCAGGACTAATAGCGGGACTGATGCCATATTGGTGTGCTGAACCAGATCAGGATTTGTCTAGTACAGGAATTACTGCTAAGGAATCAGAAAGTAAAGCTAAGTCATAATATTCCCGATTTAAAATTGATTTTTTGCTAATTGTTAACTACATTATATTCTTTTAGTTAAGAAATTTATGAGCGGTACTGTATATAAAATCACAGAACATAAATATGACGTAATAGTTGTTGGAGCTGGTGGTGCAGGGCTGCGTGCAACTTTAGGCATGACTGCTGAAGGTCTTTCAGTTGCTTGTATATCTAAGATATTTCCAACACGTAGTCATACTGTTGCTGCTCAAGGCGGAATTAGCGCTGCACTTGGTAATATGTCAGAGGACGATTGGCGCTGGCATATGTATGATACAGTGAAAGGATCAGATTGGCTTGGTGATCAAGATGCTATAGAGCATATGTGTAAAAACGCTATGCAAGCAGTAATTGAGCTTGAGCATTATGGAGTGCCATTTTCACGCACAGACGATGGCAGAATATATCAAAGGCCATTTGGTGGCATGACAACTGAATTCGGGAAGGGAAAGCCTGCGGTCCGCACTTGCGCTGCTGCAGATAAAACCGGTCATGCAATTCTTCACACTCTATATCAACAATCTTTACGCTTTGGAGCGGAGTTTTTTGTTGAATATTTTGCCATTGATTTGCTTATGGACGAGGATGGAAAATGCCTTGGCGTTCTTGCTTGGTCTTTATGCGATGGCACGCTTCATAGATTTCGTGCTCACATTGTAGTGCTGGCAACAGGTGGTTACGGGCGTGTTTACTTTTCTGCAACTAGTGCACACACTTGCACTGGTGATGGCAATGGTATGGCTCTTAGAGCGAAACTACCGCTTGAAGACATGGAGTTTGTGCAATTTCATCCAACCGGTATTTACGGCTCTGGTTGCCTTATGACCGAAGGATGCCGAGGAGAAGGTGGATACTTAATTAATGCTAATGGTGAGAGATTTATGGAGCGTTATGCTCCAAAGGCAAAAGATTTAGCTTCGCGTGACGTTGTAAGCAGAGCTATGACAATGGAGATAAGGGAAGGTAGAGGCGTTGGGCCCAAAAAAGATCATATATATTTAACTATAGCACACCTTAATCCTGAAGTGATAAATCTTAGATTGCCTGGAATCAGTGAAACTGCAAAAACTTTTGCTGGTGTTGATGTAACACGTGATCCAATACCAGTTCTTCCAACAGTACATTATAACATGGGTGGAGTTCCAACTAACTATCATGGTGAAGTGTTAACGGTGAAAAAAGGCAAGACCACAGTTGTACCTGGTTTGTTTGCAATTGGTGAAGCTGCATGTGTTTCAGTTCATGGTGCTAACAGGCTTGGTTCTAATTCACTACTTGATTTGGTTGTGTTTGGTCGCAGTGCAGCAATGAGAGCAAAAGAATTACTAAAATCTAGCAGTGCACATAAACCCTTAAATCAAGAAAGTGAAGAACAGATTATAGATAGATTTGATAAGATGCGTTTTGCCAGTGGCAAAACCCGTGTATCTAGCATTCGCAGCAAAATGCAAGAAACTATGCAAGAGTATGCATCAGTTTTTCGCATAGCTGAGTCTTTAGAGGAAGGCAAAAAGAAAATAGGAGAAGTTGCAACTGCTATGTCTGATGTAACCATAAGTGATCGTAGTATGATTTGGAATAGTGATTTAGTTGAAGCAATAGAATTAGCTAATATGATACCACAAGCAGTTATCACTATGGAATGTGCAGCAAACCGCAAAGAAAGTAGAGGTGCTCATGCACGTGAGGATTTTCCAGAGCGTAACGACAAAGATTGGATGAAGCATAGCCTAGCTTGGATTGATGATAATTATAATATAAAGATCGATTACAAAGAAGTATCTGGAAAAACTTTAAGTGATGAGGTTGATTATTTTCCTCCCGAAAAGAGAGTGTATTAAAATAAATTACAACTGAATATTGTTTTGTACATCATGAGTAGATGGCTTATTTTTGCCATTATACTTTTGTACATTTTCTACGTTGAATGTTGAATGTATAACTTGTTTATCATTTAACCTTTCTCCAATTTTGGGAAATATGGTATTCTTTATTATACACTCTTTAACTTGTTCTTTATCTATGCTTTCCAGTTTTTCAGTTACTTTTTTGATTTCGTTAATTATAAAGTCTTTTGCATGAATTAATAGTGATGTTTGTTTACATAAAATAGCAATAATAGGTCTTAATGCAAAAGAAGTACCTTCCTTCAATTTTTCCTTATCAAGATCCTGTTCTAACTTTCTTTTCTGTTTTACAAGTTCTTCATCTAACTCTTCTTTATTTAGGTCCAAATATTTAAGTAATTTTTTCAATACAAATAGACCTTCATTCAATCTATCAGGTCCAAGTTCAAATTTGTTGTGATGAATCATTACTGTTTGCATCTTCTCTAAAAACTCGCTATGGTGCTTCTCACTAAATTCACTAAGATTTTTAGCTTCTGTAAACTTCAAAAGAGCACTATATGAAGTAGATTGATGAGTGATGTCCATATCGCAACGCGTATAGTTTGGACCACTTGGTTCAAAGCAAATAATATCTGGTAATTTTACATCTTTATTGCTTTTTTTACTATTAGTTTTTTTATTCTCTACTTCATTCCATAACACTGCATCAGTTGCTTTTTGGTTTTTATCAGTTAAAGGTCTTGTATCTCCTGAAAATTTGAATATTACGTCTTCTTGCTGAGGATTTATTATCCAGCCAATAACCAAAGATTTATGGTGATCAATTCCAAATCTACCAGAACGGTGATCTGCTGGAATACTGATAAAGTTTACTGTTTTTTTTGCTTCATTGGTAACAGAAATTTTCGTATACCATTCTACTTTTGTTACTTGACTAAATCCAAAGCTCTCAAGTGATTTCTTATCTCCCATAGGTACAAATACCTTTGGTTCAGGCCAACCTTCTTTTTGATGATACCTTAATATTTCTTGTAATGAACCTTTATCCATATGATCACGATGATTATGTGAAATTACGATAACATCAATTTTGGGTAGTTTCTGAATGCTTATGTGAGATTTTGTTTTTGCTGGATAGAGTAATTTATTTAATTCATGGAATACTGGATCTGTTAAAATATTAAAACCAGGAGTTTGAATTAACAAAGTTGCATGACCTATATTTTGAATAGCATATACTTCTTCTGATTGTAAACTTTGAATTTTGTCAAATTTATAAATTTTACCTATATCTTTATCTTCTTCTTGAGAAAAATAGGATAATTTCTTCTTTACAGTTTGTTGTACTAGTGGACTGAGCAGACTTCTTAATGTTCTTTTGCACTGTGTCTATATAAAAATTCTTCCATCATTCCATGTACTTCTATTCTTATGATTAGTGACGTACATACCTTTACTTTTTTTAAGATATTTAAAGTTTATATCATTAAACCTTCCTTTCAACTCACCCATATAGCTATCATTAACGTCAACTTGATGTGTTTTTATCTCTACCTTATTACTTGGTTTTAAGAGCCTACGTATAGCTATAAAAACTACTACTGTAACTATTGGTACTACACCTATTGCGTAGATTATATATGGCACCTTAGGCTTAATTACACCAGTTGTAAAAAGTCCTATGACTAATGTAGTGCCTAGTAGCATTATTGAACAACAAGCAACATATTTTACATCATAATTTTTCCTTTTTCGGTATATAGGTCCTTTTGCTATTTCATTGTTATTAAGCATATATCTCTATATGTAAAAATAATCCTCTATACATTATAATTGAAAATTCAATGATAGTCAAAAATGTTCTATTTTTTCTGTATCTTTAGAATATCTAATTTCTTCTGTGTTTACATAAGGGGTATGTAGTGAATATGAAGATACTATAGCATCAGTTGCAAATAAGTTACGTAATTTTTTAACAGCATTATATAAATTTTCCTGAGTTGGTTTATAATGTCCACTATTATTATCAATGTAAGTAATTTCACCATCTCTAACTTCCACCATACCAAAACATAAACCAGGTTTCCCTCCAAGCAAGGTTGAATGATAATAACCAAAATCAATCCCTTTACCTGGCTGAATATGCGGAGAAGTCACTAAATCACCACTAAGCGTTACAGCATATGCTACTAATCCTTTTATACCTTTGCTTTCTTCATTGCTTGTATCATACAACTTACCACTTTGATCATACAGTCTAAATTTACCACTATCTAATTTTGGAATCTAATTTTGGAATTCTAGTATGCTCTTCTTGTTCTTCAGGAGAAAAGCGTTTTGCAATAGTTTCATATCCAAAGTCTTTATATCCTTTCCTTTCTTTAGTGCCAACTTCCCTAATATAAGCAGGGGTTTCATTTATAGGTGGATTTTTGATAAGTCTATTACTTTGATGATTGAATAATATTTTGTTATCTAAGTCTATAGAAACTTGCTGTTCTTTAGCAATTATATCATTTGATTTTGTACTAGCTTTGCCAAATTCTCTAGCTGCATACTTCCATTTATCTAACAGTTTCCTTTGACGGAAGCCTTTCCTCCTTGCTTTATCATTCTTTCTTGAATTTTCTTTCGTATCTCTTCTTTTCTTTCTTCTGATACTTCACTTACAATCTTTTTGCTTTCTTTAATTTCAATTCCAAGATTGATAAGGTTTGCAGAATTTTTTTGTTGAGTTTTATCTTCAGAATAAACAGATTCCCCAACAGAAACTTCTTGTTTTTCAGAAAAAGGTTGGGTGGCTTGTAAAGTATAAGATTTTTTCTTTGTTTTAATTTCTTTATTTGCTGGTGAAACGTTTTCTGTTTTGTTTAATAATGATTTCTTATCATCATTATTACTTTTTTTGGCTTTGGGGTAAGCTTTACTCCTAAAAAATGTTCTGATGTTTTTTAAAAGAGCCATATCTTATGATATGGGATAGGTAGCGTTTCACATTAACAAATTTATGAAAATGGAACATGAAATTAGCACCAACCAAAATTCAAATATTGACTTTCACTTTACTCTCCCAAAACTGTGAAAAGTCCCTATGTTTTGGAGAAAAATGGTTAATAATGTGACTTATGGAAAATGAAATAGGGAGTTATCTGAGGTATAATTTGATATAAAGGTAGACATGTATGCTGGATAAGATTAGCTATTGTTGCGATTTTTAGAATGACATGAAGTTGAGCAGAGAGAAGTTCGTTACGTTTATATGGTGGGTGATACTGGGCTCGAACCAGTGACCTCTTGCACGTCAAGCAAACACTCTAACCAACTGAGCTAATCACCCCTTTAATAAAATATAGGTACTAACTTTTTTGAATTATATCTTCAATGCCTTATGCATTAAGGCTAATATACAATTTAAAGTAGTTATATATAATCCACTTTTTCAAATATTACCAAACTTCTTAAGTTAAATATACCTGTACATAAATGTAGCATAAAATTATTGAATTAATTTAAATTGAAAAATGTTCTCTAAGTATATAAGCTTAGTTTAAACTAAATTTATTATAATATGAAAAATGAAAAGTATCATTTGATTTTAAGGGTAGTGCATTGGCTCATGGCAGTTATAATTTTAACCATGCTTATCTCTGGTTTTTATATGAAAAGCCTACCAGTAGACAATCCAATAAAATTTTCCATCTATGGTATCCATAAGGCAACTGGAGTTAGCGTTTTTATATTGGTAATACTACGTATTATTTTACGTTTATTCCTACATGTGCCGCCTTTACCTCAAAATTTTTCTCAAGTAACTGTTCTTATAACAAAAACAGTACACTTTGCTTTATATGTTCTTATGATATTGATCCCTTCATCTGGTTATATCATGTCATCAGCCTCAGGCAGGGGTATAAAATATTTTTTTAATTTTAATGTTCCGCTTGTAATTGCAGAAAACAAAATGATAGCTGAGCTTAGCAGTCAACTACATTTTATATCAGCATGTTTACTTATAGGTTTTATAGCACTACATCTTCTTGGCACCATAAAACACTTAATCATAGACAAACAGAATATATTAAGGCGCATAGTATAATTATGTTAGATTCTTTATGGAAGAAGGGTACGGAATTTTTGGGGAGTGAATTTGCCATAATGGGCGGAGCGATGAGCTGGGTTTCAGAAAGGAATCTAGTTTCGGCAATTTCAAATGCAGGAGGGTTCGGTGTTATTGCATGTGGGGCCATGAATGCAGAGCAATTAAGTTCAGAAATTGAGGCAACGCAAAAGTTAACTAGTAAACCATTTGGTGTTAATTTAATCACAATACATCCAAAGCTGAATGAATTAATAGAAGTTTGCATTGAAAGAAAAGTAAATTATATAGTTTTAGCAGGTGGCTTGCCAAATGAGCAAAGCATAAAGGCAATAAAAAGTAAGAATATTAAAGTTATCTGTTTTGCTCCTGCTTTAATTATTGCTAAAAGGCTAGTGAGAATTGGAGCAGATGCACTCGTAATCGAAGGAATGGAGGCTGGAGGGCATGTTGGTCCGGTTAGTACTTCCGTTCTTGCGCAAGAGATATTGCCACATTTTAAAAATGAAAAAATACCAATATTTATTGCTGGAGGAATAGGTAGAGGAGAAGCAATAATTAGTTATCTTAAAATGGGAGCAAGTGGCTGTCAAATAGGCACTTTGTTTGCATGTACCAATGAATCGATAGCACATAAAAATTTCAAAGAGGTGCTTATAAAAGCATCATCAAGAGATGCTGTTTCTTCTGTACAACTAAGTTCTGATTTTCCTGTAATTCCAGTTAGAGCAATTGCCAATAAGGCTAGTAAAGAATTTATAAGGCTGCAAAAAGAAGTAGTTGATCAATATCAAAAAGGCAGAATATCAAAGGAAGATGGGCAATTAGAAATCGAAAAATTCTGGGCTGGGGCTTTAAAAAAGGCTGTAATTGATGGAGATACTGAAAGTGGTTCTCTTATGGCTGGGCAAAGCGTTGGTATGGTGGATAAAGAAAAGCCTGTAAAAGAAGTGATAGACATTCTCTTGAGGCAAATGAATGAGCACGTTAGCTCAAAACTTTAGAAACACTCTTAGATTTATCTAGCAAGAATATAAGTCTATCATCTTTACATATTTGAGAGAGCAATTTTATTTAACAGTAATTAGCAAGTATTCAATAAACTGTGTCAAACCGGCAAAGAAGTTGGGTTAGTAGATTATAAAGAGTTAGAATTTTATCACCGATAAGAGAAGTCTAACCGGCAAAAATAGAGCACTTAGCTGCTAGAAGGTAAAATCATTTATTATCTGAAGAAGAAGAAAATAACCGTAGAAATGGTAATACAGATTCTGGGGTCATTTGAGCTTAAGAGACAGAAATGAAAACCCCCAAGCAAAAAATCTACATCCTGAACTCGAAAAAAAGATCCTGAGCAAGTGGTGTGGGCTATCAAAATATAATGTCACATATTGAAACGACCACAAAATATCAGCGGTAGACTGATAAATTATTACCAGCGAATGGAGTGTGTTTTGTAATACTCTAACGGAACCCTGTTTTTTATAATTTAAATGCTATTACAGCTTACTTAAAATCTCCCTGCTATATTTCTTCTAAAGGAGATTTTATAGGGAAATAAGGTAGATGTAGGATTGGTAGAAAAGGGAAAGGTTTTTAGAAACAGAATATATATTCATATTGATAATTTGAGTCACAAAAAATATAATCTGAATTATTTACTTAACAAACTCGATACATCTTTTGCGGATGATATAATTTTATTAATCATATAGTTTTCATGATTATGGTCTATTTTTGACAATTCATATAGATAATTAACCATAATGCCAAATGATTGATTTATACCCTTCTCTGAAGTATCTGCTAGCCAATTTAATCTTTTTATAGCCGCACCATTACTTAAATGAAAGTGTGCTACAGGATCAAAAGCACTATTACTCTTTTCATTTTTAACCTTTAAAAGGTAGTATGCACATAACTTAAGTATAATTTGTTTTATATCATCTGGGCAATTTTGAATTTGAGGTAAATTAATGTATTCTAATACCTCAGATATAGGCTTATCTATTTTTAACTTTTGAGCTAACTGCTCAGGTTTATGTACATTACTGAGCCACTTAGTAAAACTTGGTATCGGTGATAGTGTAGCATACATTTCAATGTTTTTAAATTCTTGTGATAATCTTTCTACCACTCTTTTAATCAAAAAATTTCCAAGATTTATTCCAGATAGTCCAGCTTGTGTATTAGAAATAGAGTAAAACATTGCAGTGCTCATACTTTTAGGATCAGTTGCAGGTATCGACTCATCCAGTAAAGACTGAATATTATTTGCAATCTCATCAGTTAAAGCAATCTCAACAAATATTAACGGTTCATTTGGTATTTTATAATGAAAGAATGCAAAACAAAGACCTAACCTATTTTTTAAATCATCCCAAGAAGTAATTTTATGTACCGCTTCATATTTTATTAATTTCTCAAGTAGTGAGGCAGGAGAATCCCAGGTTATTTGGCAAAAATCAAGTAATTCTACATCAAACCAAGAAGATAGTATGTTTTTTAAATCTTTTTCAAGTGTAGAAAGCATCTTATGTTCATTTTTAAATTTAAGTGTATCAGACCTCATATCAACAATGAATTTCAATCCATTTTCTAAAGAAATAAATTGCTTTAATATCTTCAGACGTGGAGATTCAAGTGCAGTTATAAGTTCTTGCTTTAATTTATAACTAGGTTTGGGATCTGAATTTGCTTGGTATGCAGTTATTTTATCGTTAATTTCTTCCTTATTTGCGCTAAACTCTTCTACTAATATCTTTAAGAACCTTACTTTGCCTGTCTCTGATAAATTTAAATATAAGTTGCCAAGTGAAACTGTATTCCTTCTTGCAGTTATTTCCCCACCTTTAGGATTTAAGCATTCTTTCATTTTCATTTTTAACGCTTCAATATCCTTATTACCTGTTAAATCTTCGTTGATACTTCCTACCCATGAGCGTACTGTTTCGGTGGCTTCTCCTAGAACTCTTAGAATACTTGCTATAGCATTGCGCTTGATTTTTGTAAAATGCTGATCAGTCATAACCTTCAAAACCTATACATCGTAGTTATGTTACCATTTTAACTTTAAGCAAGCAACATTGACATTATATTATGTTGAAAGATTAATTTGCTATCCACATTAGTTTGTTTAAACATTATTTCCAACTCCAACAACCCTTGTAGTATTGTCTTAACCCTTAAATGATCTATATTTTGCACATGTTTTTTAAAGACTGGTAGCTGCTTAAAAAACAAAGGTGGATCAAGCATCTTAATTGCTTCTTGCTCATTTATGCCACTTTTTATGGCGTTAAGTACAGTGCTAAGGCGCATAAAATATCTTGATATAATTCTTAAAAGAGCAATAGATGAAAAATTACCATAAGCCATAAATATGTTAGAATACTTTATAAAATCATTGATATTTTTTTCAACTATTGCAGAGCACAGATCGTCTATAGCCACATCGTAAGTTTTAGAACCTAAACATTTCTCAACATCACTTAGCTCAATATGTTTTTTATCGCCTAAGTATGTTGTTAATTTTTCAAGTTCTAAATAAAAAGAGAAGCTATTGCTTAAATAGCGTTGTAGCTGAGCTATTGCTTCGTCTGTATAGCTTATGTTATTTTGCTTCAGATAAGCTAAAATTATATCATGTGAGTTATTATCATTGTTTTTATAGCAACCAATTACAGCAAGATTTTTGGCATTTTCAAAATAACTGCGTTGAGCTAACGTTGCCTTTGCTATCATTAGAACATAGTTATTTCCAATATGATTATTCAATATTTTCTTTAGCTCTTCAGATATTTTATCAGTAACATTTATAAGTAAGACAAGCTTTTTCTTGTTAAATATTGTTATATTTACAAGTTCTGTAAATAATAGCCCTGGAGATTTATTAACGTCACAAAACTCCATTTTATAGATAGTAAACTCCTCACTTTTATTGAATGTATCTATAATGTTTCTACTATAAAAATCTATTTGTCCTGGGTCATTACCATGGATTAAAACTCCTTGAGCTAAACCTGGATTTTTTAAAAACTCCTTAATTTTAAAAGGTGTTATTTTCATGTAGTAAAATATAAGACAATTTTAGTTTTCTTATGCATTTAAAAATTGTCAACTTGTTGTTAACATTAACTTCTCATATCAAAGAACACTCCAAACTTAGTAATCTTTTTATTTGGATCTTGTACTATAGAATAAATGCAGAATTCATTAAGGTTATAGCTTGGATTATTGTTTGGAACCTCACATAGTGTATCTAACTCTGAAGAGATATCACGTTCTGCCTTTGGGGATGTTACTCTAATTGTAGGTCTTGCAAAAGATTCATTAAAATTACAGTTTTGACTATTATCTAGAAGCTCACGTAATGTACCTAATCTTGTAGGAACACTACTACTTCTGCGTTCGCTATTAAAAGACCGAGTCCTACGTGGAGGGCCGCAATCTAATTCTGTATCATTTAAATCTAATGTGTTGTTATCCCAACTTAAATCGTTTGTACTACTTCTATCTGGCTCGTTAGGGCTTGATGTTGTGTTAGATACAGCAGAATTGAATGAACCTTTTCCTGAATGAGAATTATTATTGCACAAACTCCCCGTAAGATTATGTCCATTCTGCGGATTGTCCAACCATACAGCAACTTTCTCTTTAGCATTGGGAGTACCGCAGATAGTAAAATCTCTGCTATTTATGTTCATCTTCTCGTAATATTGATCATCTATAAAACTACCTGTATTACTTGCAGTTACATTATTATTTTGATCGCTGTGTTCAAAACTTGTTTGACTGTTATCAACACTTATACCACAGGCTATTGTCATTTGCTGCTGATGAGTACATCTTTTTTCTTTACTGAATTGTGCATAGAGTTTATTAGAATTTAACTCTCTAAAATATATTTTATTTTCTTCTTCTACTTTTCTATTTTTCTCTTCTATCTTTGCAACATTATTTTCATCTAGATCTATTGATTGTAAATCTTGAAGTATTTCATTTATTGCAACATCAATTTTACTTGATTCACTCATATATGTTAATGAATCACTTTCTGAATCAAGTAGTTGGTTTTGCTCTATATCTGTATCTTTCATCAATAAGTTTTCATTGTTTTCTTGATTAACTTTGCAAGTATCTAAATTTACTAAATCATTATTTGAATTAAATATAGAGGTTTTTCCTTCAGAACTTGTTTCACAATACCCACTATCACAGAAAGTTTGATTATTAGAATACAGCCAACGTCCTTTGTTTAAAGCATCTTTTAATGGAATATCACCTATTAATACGCAGCACCCATCAAAATTTATTTCTCTATTTTTATACCTTGACTCATCTTGTTCATTTACATGTACAGTTCCATTATCCTTTATATAGATATTTATATTCTCCTTTTTTACAATTTGAGAGCTATTTTTATCAAATGACACGACACTCCAACTTATTCTCATAGCTATACAACCACGATAAACCACGTAATTTCTCATGCCAGTGTTACAATTTTTTTGAGCGTATCCTTTGTTACCATTAATATTAAAATGACTATTAAATAAACAATTATCACGACAAAAATCACTTTCCAAAAGTTTACCCATTTTCAACCTAGCATTGCTGATACTAGTAAAAATAACATTCTCTTTTTTATGTGCTATTATAGTGTATTTGCCACTATTTATTGGCTCAACGAAATCACTAACCTCTTTAGAGACATCTTGTTGGACTTGAATATTAAGTTCATCAGTAAAACGAGCATTTTGATTAATCAAAAAGTTGATATACTCAATAAAATTAATGAGATTATTTATCAAACCATACATGCCATTGAACCAAAGAATAAAAACTTCTTCTAGTAATGTACGGCCATTCATTGTAAGCTGATTAATGTTGCCATCTTTACTAAACACTGACACAGATAGTTTGTTTATTCCCACTACTGCAGCTTCTAATTGTGTTTGTACCATGTATTGATTGCATCTTATAAATGTATTACCTTTAGGCTCTTCTAGGTTTAAATATTTCTGTCCATTAAATACTTCTTTATTATTAAAGACCATATTTTGTATCCCTCCATAATAAAATTATGTTCATTTAAAGTAGAAAAAACGACAGATCAATATTAGCATAAATATTTATCTAGACCAGCCCTATGTGACAAAATTTAATTTTTAATACACTTTAAATTAACGTGTAAGTATTTATGTGATAAGTATTAAAAAAAGGTTTTTTTAGAAATGTGTATAAGTTATCTAATGCGATTTTTTGTATCCTTAACTTACAACTTGATATCAAAGGGTTTTAAAATAGGTAGTTTAATTTTTTTCTTAAATTCGTGAAAGGCTATTATATTGTTTATGCGTCTATCTAAAAAAGATAAAGTATCAACAAAACCTTGTGAATAATCGTCAATAAAGTAAAGTACTGTACTAAAATATACTGATGATAAAGTCAATCTCTTTGTATAATAATTGAAATCAGTTGAAGTGTCACAGATTCCACGCCAAGTATTATCTACTCTGTTGTAAAGCAGCTTTGTAGCAAACCATGGATTTTGCAAAGAGAATGATATAATATTCTTTATAAATTCCCTATAATTTTGTAGTTCTGCATAATTTTCTAGATATATTTTTATCGCAAGTTTAATCTTTTCACGTACCTTTAGAGCATTTAGATCAATACTGCTTAGTTTTTTTATCATCATTTTATTAAAATTATCTGATATATGCTCCAGTGCACTGTATATTCCGTTTTGAAACTTACAGAAACTTGCAGTCAGTTGCAAATCATTGCACACTTTCAGCAGAGTATTATCACTCACTCCTTCAAAAGGTATAGCCTTTATTAAATTATCTACTATTTGTTCTATATCATTCATTTCAACTCTGTATTGAATAATCTTCATTTAAGAATTAATTCACCATAAAAAACATAAGCAACCTCACCACTCATAAACACTTCATAATCTTCATTTAATTCTACAAATAGATCTCCCCCTGGTAATCTAATTATTACCTCTTTATTAACATCGATATATCCACGACGCACTGCTGCAACTAAAGCTGCGCATGCTGCACTCCCACATGAATCAGTAATGCCAACACCTCTTTCCCAAACCTTCATATTAATTTGTTTTTTTGTTATTTGGGCAATGCTAATATTTGCACCATTTGGAAATAAACTGTGTTTTTCAAGTTTAGATGCTAATTCCTCAAACGGTATACTTGATATATCATCAGCAAAGAACACAGCGTGCGGATTGCCCATGCTAACTCCCACTGGTTTTATAAGAGGGCCAAGTTCTATAGGTAAATTCAAAGTATCACATGGAGTGGAAAGTGGAATTTTATTCCAATCCAGCGAAGGCTTACCCATATTAACCCTTACTTGACCGTTATTTAAGCGCTCTCCACTTATGATTCTATGGCCTACAAGTTCAATAGTTGCATAGTTACTATCTTTTTCTGATATTATAAGCTTTACTACACACCGAGCAGCGTTGCCGCACATTTCTGCACTACTGCCATCAGCATTAAAAACTTTCATCATGCAATCAGCTTTAGTTGAGTGATTTATGATTATTGCTTGATCACAACCAATTCCTATCTTACGGTTAGCTATCTTTTTATAGTCTAAATTGGGATAATTATTATAACGAGCATCAATTATGACAAAATCATTGCCAGTACCATGCATTTTGATAAATGGTATTTTAGTTTCCATATTTTCTAAGATTCATGCCATTTATCATAAAAAAATATTTCTTTTATCGGCCTTCTTTTCCTCTCTGATGGCTCCCCACCTTCTTTTGCGTAACCAATTGCCATAACAGACATAACATCAAAATCTTCCGATATATCAAACTTTGCAGTTACCCTATCTCTATCAAATCCGGCCATCTGATGAGCCATAAGCCCCATACTAGTTGCTCCAAGCATCATCCCATAAGTTGCAGAACCAGTATCATAGCTACCCCAATTATTACTTCCTCTACTTAAGTCGCGAAAATTCTTAGCACTACAGCAAATTATAAGCAAAGCACAATCCTTTACCCACTTTTGATTTTGCTGGGTCAAACAATCAAACAACTCATTCCATGAGTTCAGGTTTTTTTGTTTATTGCAAATTACATATCTCCAAGGTTCATCCCCATAGCATGATGGGGCCCACCGTGCTGCCTCAATTAGCATATCAATTTGCTCTTGAGTAACAACTTTTGCTCCATCATAAGAACGTCCGCTGTACCTTTTAGTTATTAAATCTAGTAAATCCACTATAAAAATAAAAATTATAACATTACTTTAGTATAGTTGTATTAATTTAAATTAAATCTATCAGATACTTAATGAAGTTTAACATATTGACAAATTCTCTTTTTCTTATCTTGATTTGCTTGCTTCTGTATCACTAATACTTATATGTTCTGGAACTGTTAAAGATTTCAATTCTATTATATTTTTTGGTATTCTAGTAGGTACATATCCCCCAATATTTATCTCTGCTCCAATTTTATTGCATGGAAAGTTTGTTTAGTTCTGATATGATATCATTGTAATTCTACTTATTTCACATACTTTCTTACTTTGGTTAATGCTTCTTGCATAACATGGTAGGCTATCTATAGATAATGTTTATTTAGCGTTTAATAAATGAACCATAAATTCCAATTGTAGTTGATTCATCTAAAACTTGCCTTATATCGGTCATTAACCTATCCATTGACCTATTGATTCTTTTTTCGCTACATTCTTTTTCATTATTAACACTAATATTAATATCCTTACAGACTAAAGCAAGATTTTGTAAGTCTTTAGCACTTAAATATTGAGCTATGTTTCCAGCTGCATCATGAAAATTATTGTTGTGACATTGTTTTTCTGGAAGTGCATCATCTATATTTTTGGTTAAAAATGGCATTATTTTATAGAAACATTGTTTTATCCATAGAAGTATTTTTCTTATTGTACTTAACTTAGGGCTAAGCTTAATATTTTTATATCCTATATTCATTAAGCTACTTACAGCTTCAGTTTTACATTCCTTTATTTTGTATGCTTGTTTAGTCTTTGATGCTATATGTTTCTCAAAATCGTACAAGTATTTAGGTATAAAAGATAATTGTTCGTTAGAACTGCAACGTTCTTTAATTTCCTGTAGATCCTTAATTAATGCTTCTTTATTATTTATTAAAGGTAAAATGGCTTCTTTTATATTTCCATCTTTATGTGCTTTTATCAGTCTACCAAAGTGAGGCATCCCTTTTATTTGCTTAAATTCTGCTAAACAGCTAGTAAGTTTAGGTTTTCTATTTATTTCCCATCTATCTTCTGCACTTATATCAGCGCCATAAAGCAGAAGTAGGAAGAGGATTTTTACATATCCATATTCAGCAGCCAGGTGTAGAGATGTGTTACCATTTTTACTTTTAGTATTAACATCTGCTCCATTTTTAAGAAGAAGCTGAGCTACTTCTATATGTCCTCCTTTAGCAGCCCAGTGTAGAGGTGTCCGACCATAATTATCTTGAGTATGAACACCTGCTCCTTTTTCAATAAGAAGCTGAGCTACTTCTATATGTCCTTCTTCAGCAGCATAGTGTAGAGGTATTTCACCATAATAATCTTGAGCATGAACATCTGCCCCTTTTTCAATAAGAAGCTTAACTACTTCTTCATGTCCTTTTTCAGCAGCCCAGTATAGAGGTGTCTGACCACAATAATCTTGAGCATGAACATCTGCTTTGTGTTGAAGAAGAAGCGTAATTACATTCGTGTGTCCCTTTTCAGCAGCACAGTGTAGAGGTGTCTGACCACATTTATTTTGAGCATGAACATCTGCTTTGTGTTGAAGAAGAAGCGTAATTACATTCGTGTGTCCCTTTGCAGCAGCATAGTGTAGAGGTATATCACTATCACCATACGTATCTGTAGCATTAACATTTTCTCCTTGATTCAAAAGAGACTGAACTTTTTCTATCTCTCCATTTCGACTAGCTTGTAGTAATTCTGCACCACCATCTAAACCTAACATAACTATCCCCTAACTGTTTTTACAATATAATTAAAATATTAGTATATATTTTTACTTTAGTCAATACTTTGGCAACATAGACATCAGTTATTCATACTTTATTTACAGTAAAGATTTTTTACGTATTAAACCTAAAGTGTATTATATCTCCATCTTGGACAATGTATTCTTTGCCTTCAAATCTCGATTTTCCAGCATCTTTACATCCTGCTTCGCCACCATATTGCAGATAATCTTCAAAACTGATCGTCTCTGCTTTTATAAATCCCCTTTCAAAGTCACTATGAATCACTCCTGCTGCTTTTTCTGCCATTATACCATTTTGTATTGGCCATGCTCGAGCTTCCTTTGGCCCAATAGTAAAAAATGTTATCATATTCAGCATGTTATACATAATTTTCACTATGGAATCTAAACCTGATTCTTTTAAACCAAATTCAGACAAAAAGCCTGCTTTTTCTTCTTCACTTTCAAGACTAGCGATTTCTGCTTCTAGCTTTGCTGAAACGCAGCAGTAACTACTGCCAGTTTCATTTGCCATCTTTTTTACACTCCTAGACAGTTCATTTCCACTAATGATATTAGTATCTTCAACATTGCAAACATACATAATGGGCTTAGTTGTCAAAAGCTGAAGCAGCTTTATTTCTCCTTCGTTTAGATATCCTAAATTTCTTGCTGGTTTACCATTTTTGAGCACTTCAAGTATTTCCAGCATTAAATCTAAAGTCTTTTTAGATTCTTTATTGCCAGATTTTATTCCTTTTTGTAACTGTGGGAGCCTGCGTTCTATGTTGTCAATATCCGCTAAAATTAACTCCATTTCTATGGTTTCAGCATCAGATATAGGATCTATGTCATTATGAACATGAGGAACGTCACTATCTTCAAAGCAGCGCAGCAGGTGAATAATTGCATCAACTTCTCTAATATGACTTAAAAACTTATTGCCCAGGCCCTCACCCTTACTTGCACCTTTAACCAGGCCTGCAATATCTACAACTTCAAGTTGATTATATATAACTTTTTGAGATCCGGCAATTTTTGCAAGCTCTATTAAGCGTTTATCTTTTATTGCCACACGTCCCACATTTGGCTCTATAGTACAAAATGGATAATTTGCAGCTTCAGCCAGTACAGTTTGAGTAAGGGCGTTAAATAGAGTTGATTTTCCTATATTTGGCAGGCCAACTATACCACAATTAACGCTCATAATAACATTACAAAATTAGTAGTATATCAGCCTTTTAAAGGTAGTGAAGACCTTTTTATCTCTTCGCCTGTTTCTTCATCTTTTATGACAATCTCCTTGCCATCGAAGATATCCTTAATATCATCACCAGTTAAAGTTTCAAATTTTAATAGATTAGAAGCAATTAGTTCCAACTTATCTTTATGTTCCGTAAGAATATTTTTAGCTTTATCATAGCACATAGAGATAATGTTTTTTACTTCTTGATCTATAAGCTCTGCAGTACTATCAGAAATCACCTCACTGCTGCTTTCTCTGGTGATATTTTCTCTACTGTGATCCAGTGGTCCAACCTTATCACTCATGCCCCATTTTATCACCATAGCACGCGATATAGCAGTTGCTTGCTTGATATCTGATGAAGCACCACTGGTAACTTTATCTGGGCCAAAAATAAGCTCTTCCGCAACTCTTCCCCCCATGGCAACAGTTATGTCAGCGATCATCTTTTCTCTCGTATGAGATACTCTATCTGTTTCTGGAAGACGCATAACGAGCCCTAAACTTCTTCCTCTTGGAATAATAGTTGCTTTATGTATCGGATCAGAGGCTGGACTATAAAAAGCTACAACTGCATGGCCTGCCTCATGGTAAGCAGTCAACTGTTTTTCTTCATCTGTCATTATCAAAGAACGTCTTTCTGCTCCCATCATCACTTTATCGCGTGCATATTCAAAATCTGCCATAGTTACCACTTTTTGATCTCTTCTGGCAGCTATAAGAGATGCTTCATTTACTAAATTTGCCAGATCAGCCCCACAAAATCCAGGAGTGCCCCTTGCAACTATTCTGATATTAACATTTGGTGCCAAAGGTATATGTTTGGCATGTACATTTAGTATTTTCTCACGTCCGTTAATATCTGGTGCAGATATAGTAACTTGTCTATCAAAACGTCCAGGCCTAAGCAGTGCTGGATCTAAAACATCTGGACGGTTAGTAGCAGCAATAATTATCACTCCATCGTTAGATTCAAAACCATCCATCTCAACAAGTAGTTGGTTTAAAGTTTGTTCTCTTTCATCATTCCCGCCACCAAGCCCAATGCCACGATGCCGACCTACTGCGTCTATTTCATCAATAAAAATTATGCAAGGCGCACTTTTTTTTCCTTGGTCGAACATATCACGAACACGACTAGCCCCAACTCCAACAAACATTTCAACAAAATCAGAACCAGAAATACTAAAAAACGGTACTTTTGCTTCACCTGCAATTGCTCGTGCAAGCAAAGTCTTACCAGTTCCTGGGGGGCCAACCAGCAAACACCCCTTTGGTATCTTACCACCAAGTGATTGGAACTTTTGTCTATGTTTTAAGAAGTCAACAATTTCTATTAACTCCTCTTTTGCTTCATCTATACCAGCAACATCATCAAATGTAACTCTTTTTTTATTGTCTGTCATCAGCCGAGCTCTGGACTTACCAAAGCTAATAGTCCTATTGCCACCAGCTTGCATCTGCTTTAAAAAAACAAACCATACTATGATAAGTAAAAACATAGGAAACCATGATATTAGCACGCTGCCAATCAAACCTAAAAAGGATTCACCAGTTGAGAAACTGAAGTTTACTTGTTTATCATGGAGCATTTTTATCAAGTCATTATAGATTATGCCACTTGAGATAAAGCTTGAACCATCTTTTAACTTTCCCTCAATACTGTTTTGTTTAATTGCGACACTTTCAATTTCATTGCCATCAAGCTTATTGAGAAAACTAGAGAAAGGTAAATTGATGTTACTTTTACTTAGAATTCCCCCATTTAATTGAAAATATACAACCGCAACAATAGTGATGATAACTAGCCAAATCAGTAAACCTTCAAAAATTTTTCTCATGTAAAGATCTCCTCATCCATATTGTTTATATAACACATTATATTTTCTTTAACTAGATGACTACTAATTGAAAAACCTACATTGTCATGATTTATATGTGGGTAGGCAAGTATTTTTTCACCTTTTACAAGAATAGGTAAAGAACGTATTATCTTGTGATGATATTTTTTTAAATGTTCTGGTAATTGAGGATGTGTTTTTAGAGTTGTTATGGTTACAATCTGATTGCATGAAATATTTCTTATTTTACATAAAAATCTGTTATCCCATTTATATTCAATAGTTTTATTTCGCTTCAGTTCTATTTCTCTATCCACAATTTTTGCAACTTCTCTTATAATTATTATATTATCTTCGTTTTTCGTTATTGTGCAGCCATGTAGTGTATGACTTTTTTCATAATGCCCTTGCCATATTTGACTAAATACATTGCCAAAACCGCTATAACGTGGTTTGTAGTACTTGCCCCCTATTGCCATTAAAGAATAAACAAGCACTCTTGTAGCTATTTCTTCTGGTAATTGGTAAAGTTTAGCTAATTTTATTTCAATGTAACCTAAAGCAGATACAGTCACGCATTGATCAAATGCAATTTTTGTATAATGCATTAGCGCAGTAAGTGCTCTTCTCATATGCATACTAGTTAAGCAAATTCGCTTAATTAATACCTCTGGATTTTCACTAGTTTTAAGGAAATTGCGGTATATAGTGCGCTTATACTTGTTATCCTGATTGCTTGGGTCTTCCATCCATTTTATATTGTGGCTTAATGCATACTCTGTTAAAACTTTGCGACTAAACATAAGTAGTGGCCTAAGTATGTAAATACCATTAAAAAAGCTCTTTTTGCTCATTGTGGATAAACCATCTATACCACTACCACGCTCCAGTCTAATGAAAAAAGTTTCGGCTTGATCATCAAGGTTATGAGCAGTCAGAAGGTGTTTTATTTGATTTTGTTTGCACCACTGCGTTAATAGTTCGTACCTTGCTTTTCTTGCACGTGATTGTACATTGCTTTTGACTGTTTCCTTTGTTTCCCAGTTCAATATATGACATGAAATACCCAATTGCTCTGCATGCCTTGAAACAAACAGAGCTTCTTCCTTTGCTTCTGGACGTAAATTGTGATTTACAGTCAGTACTACCGGTGTTTCTTTTTGCTTTTCTGCTGCCCACTGCGCTACAAGATGGAGTAGAACCGTGCTATCTATTCCCCCCGAGACAGCAATAGCAAATTTTTGCTTTAATTTGAAGCTATCAATTACATTGGCAAATCTTAATTTCATGTTTTGAGTAATTTTTATAGCATAATTAGCATATTAGCTATATAACCTTGGAAGTGATTTATTATAATACATAGAAGGTTATTTATGGATAAAAAAAGACTAAGTCGTACTATTGTACTGAAAATTTTAGAAAGAGTAAAAAGAGACTTATCTATGGTTTGTATAGCAAGTGATCAGCATGAAATCCAGTACCTAAAAAGCAAAGTATATAACTATATTGATAAATTAGGAACTGATCATATTAATAATGAAGATAGTTGTGGAAAAACTATTTTAGATCTAATTATAGAAGTTGATAGTAAAGGTCAGAGTAGATTGAATAATCCCATACTAATAGAATTGGAAAAGTATGCTAAAAATCATGGTGCAATAAGGGAAGAGTTCTCACCATTTGAAATAGAAAGATATATTTTTCGTTCATGTAAAAGAGCAAGAATAGAAGATATGTCACCACCTGAAAGAGAGGAATACATATCTAATTTAAGCAAAAGAGTAATAGATAATGTAAATACTTATTCACTTGAAAGAATAGAAAATAGAGATTTTTTTACTTTCTGCATTGCATCTCTTGCTATAGCTACAGCTTTAGCTATACATTCAAATAACCACAACAGAGATAGGCTGGAACATATCCCTAATACAATTCTAGAACAAGCTAACACAAGTATGTTGTCAGCAACCACAAAAGAGCACTAGCAAACTCTGACCTTAGTAATTTTATTTTCTTATTTTATATATTAAATTTAATCTTTAATATTGATGGCTAAAACAAAAACAGAGTATAGTAAAGATGCTACCTTTACTATACTGAAAATCAGTGAACTACTAAAAAATAAGAAAATCTTTAATTCATTAAGAACAGCTGATAAATTGACTATAATCTATATTTATAAGGTTGATATCTTCATTATCTTTTTCAACACCTATAATATTAAACATATCTGGGTTAGATAACGAATTGCGAAGCTGTTCGAATTGATCTTTGCCTACATGTGAAAATATCAACCCTATAGTATCTGCAACACCTGGTTCTTCCTTGTAATATTTTAAATTAACATCATCAAACTTAGCTTGTACTTTTATATTGTTATCATTTGTACGATCATCATATTCTGTGATTTCTAATGTTTGATTTTTGTATCCTATAATGACATGTTGATCAGCAATACCTATATTATTACAGCCTATTGGTACAATTGGTACCATGTTGTATGTATCAACAGCAACATCAATAAATTCTATATTAGACATTTAATCCCCCGTTTTATTAATATTATCTATGATAACAGGAAGAAGTAAAAAAAGATCAAACGACATTTCTAAATTTTCTTAGGTTCTCTGCTTTGCAGAGTATGACAAGAATCTAAATACAAGCTATATTACGTTATTATAACTTATTGAGAAGTAAAGATGTTAACTCGTTTTGCACCTAGCCCAACTGGTTATTTGCATGTTGGTAATATACGCACAGCTTTGGTTTGTTACCTTTATGCATACAGCTGTGGTGGCAAATTACTACTACGCTTTGATGATACTGATATTGAGCGCTCAAATGCTACGTACATAGATAACATCATAGAAGATTTAAAATGGCTTGGTATCGAAATAGATTCAAGCTTTAAACAATCTGAGAGATTTGATCGTTATAATGAAGTATTTTCTTCTCTAATGAAAGAAGGACATATTTACGCCTGCTATGAAAGCAAAGAGGAATTAGACATCAAACGCAAAATGCAACTAAAGCAAGGATTGCCGCCAATCTATGGTAGAAGCTCTTTAACACTATTGTCTCAGCAGCAAGAGCAATATGAAAGGAAGCCTTATTTTCGCTTTAAGTTAGACGAAAATGCAATTATCTCTTGGAATGATGAGATACGAGGTGAAGTAAAATTTTTAGTAAAAAACATAAGTGATCCAATCATAAAAAGAACTGATGGCAGCTATACATATATGCTTCCTTCTGCAATTGATGATATTGATTATAATATCACTCATATTATTCGTGGAGAAGATCATATCACTAACACTGCTGTGCAGATACATATTATGAACGTACTTAAAGCTAAGGTGCCAAAATTTGCTCATCTTTCTCTACTGCATATAGGTGAAGACAAGATATCTAAACGCAAAGGTGGTTTAAATATAAAATATTTAAAGGAGGATGGCCTTGAGTCTATGGCAATTAATAGCTATCTGGCAAAAATTGGTACGTCAGATGTAATTAAAGCGCAAACTAATATGAAATCTTTAGTAGAATCATTCTCTATTCAAAAGTTTAGCGCTGCATCGGTAAAATTTGATCTATCTGACGTATATAGGCTAAATGCAAAAATGCTTTCCAGTATGCCCTTTGAATTAGTTAAAGAGCGCCTAAATTCAATACAATCTTCAGACTTTTGGTATTCAATTAGGGGTAATATAGAGAAATTTTCTGATATTGAAAAGTGGTGGAAAATATGCCGGGCAAATATTGAAACTGTTATTACAGATAAGGAATTGATAAATCTGGCACTTAGCTTGCTTCCAAAAGAAAAATGGGACGAAAACACTTGGACTAGGTGGGTAGACTCAATTATGCCACAAGTTAAAATAAAGCGCAATGATCTGTTTATGCAACTACGTTTAGCTCTTACCGGATTTGATAGAGGTCCAAATTTAGCTAAGCTTTTACTTTTAATTGGCAGAGAACGTGTTATACTTAGGCTTAAAAATAATTAATCCATTTACTATACAATTATAAAAGGTTAGCCAATTGAAAAGCCTCTGTAAGTGTCTTAAAAAAAAGACAGTATATCCATTCTTATTAGCAATATTTGTTGCTATTTTATTTCGTAGTTTATTATTTGAACCATTTCATATACCATCTGGCTCAATGAAGAGTACTTTACTTGTTGGTGACTACATTTTTGTCAATAAATATGCTTATGGTTATAGTAGGTATTCTTTTCCTTTTGCTCCTAAAATATTTAAAGGTCGGGTTTTTTATCGCAAACCGCAGGCAGGTGATGTCGTTGTCTTTCGCCCAGTAGGCAAAGAAAACATTAATTACATAAAAAGGATTATAGGCCTTCCAGAAGATAAGGTACAATTAATTAATGGTGACTTATACATTAATAATAAGAAAATGAGGCATGAAAGAACTACCAATTTTGTTGATATAGATCGAAATGACAATAAAGCTGTAGTTTCTCGTTATGAAGAAATTATCTATAACGGCAGAAAGTATGAAGTACTGAAATTAGATAAGCATTTTAATGATAATGTAAATAATACACAGGTGTATACTGTACCTCAAAATCATTTTTTTGTTTTGGGAGACAACAGAGATAATTCACAAGATAGTAGATATATAGGGTTCATTCCTATGGAAAATTTAGTTGGTCGTGCTGAGATTGTTGCTTTGTCTTTTAAAAGTTGGTTACCTCCAAAATTAAGATTAGATAGGATATTGCATAAGATATAAATTTTTTAATTATACATTGTAAGAATACATATTGTAATTTGTGGTATATATGAAGTTAAAAAAAGTTCAATACTGGTTTTTTATAGAACTTATCAGAGGTTTATACATTACTTTAAAGTATATGTTTAAGCCTAAGGTGACTATAAGATACCCTATGGAAAAAGGTCCCTTAAGTGCAAGGTTTCGTGGGGAGCATGCCTTGCGTCTATATCCAAACGGTGAGGAACGTTGTATAGCATGCAAATTGTGTGAGGTAATATGTCCAGCACAAGCAATTGTTATCGAAGCAGAGGAACGTCAAGACGGAAGTAGGCGTGCTACACGCTACGATATTGATATGACAAAATGTATATATTGTGGTCTTTGTCAAGAGGCTTGCCCTGTTGATGCAATCGTTGAAGGCCCAAATTTTGAATTTGCAACTGAGACAAGAGAGGAGCTAATGTACAACAAAGAAAAATTGCTATCTAACGGTAAAATTTGGGAAGAAGCTATAGTAGCTAGGTTAGAAAAGAATCAACCGTATTACTGATTTGTTTATAAATTAAAACATATTGATAAATTATTATAGCAGTAATCAGCGCACCTTACCAAAAATTAAGGATGCATTAGTACCACCAAAACCAAACGAATTTGATAGAACAAAATCAATTTTATGTTCTTGTGCTTTAAAAGGTACAAAGTTTAAGTCACAACCTTCAGATGGATTGAATAAATTTAAAGTTGGTGGTATTATGCCATCTTCTAGTGCAAGAATAGAAAATATTGCTTCAACACTACCTGCTGCCCCAAGCAAATGTCCTATAGATGATTTTGTTGAAGAAATTGGCACTTTATAAGCATGATCCTCAAATAAACTTTTGATAGCATTAACTTCTGCCAAATCTCCAAGTGGCGTTGAGGTACCATGAGCATTTATATACCCTATCTTATTCGGTTCAATATTTGCACTTCTTAAAGCAAGTTGCATAGCTCTTTTTCCACCAGCACCATCTTCCCTTGGAGCAGTGATATGATGTGCATCCCCTGAAAGACCATAACCTAAAAATTCTGCATATATTTTAGCATTACGCCTTTTTGCATATTCATATTCTTCAAGTATTACTACACCTGCTCCTTCACCCATAACAAAGCCATCACGCTCTTTGTCCCACGGCCTTGAAGCTTTGTCAGGTTCGTCATTAAATTTAGTTGATAGCGCCTTAGCTGCTGCAAACCCTGCAATTCCTAGCCTGCATAAAGTAGCTTCTGCACTGCCAGCAATTACAATATCTACTTCCCCTAATTTTATCATCCGTGCAGCACTTACAATTGCATGAGCCCCTGTTGCACATGCTGTAACTGCTGAATCATTTGGACCTTCAATACCATATTTAATTGAGATATGACCAGAAATTAAATTGATCAAACTTGCAGGAACAAAAAAAGGGCTGACTCTTCTTGGACCTTTCTCACTTAAGCATACAACTGTTTCTTCTATACGTGGCAAGCCACCAATTCCAGAACCTACAACAACTCCAATACGTCCAGGATCAACACTTTCTATAAGCTGAGAGTTGCAAACAAGGCCGGCATCTTCAACTGCTTGTTGTGCTGCAACAAGACCATAATGAATAAAAGCATCCATTTTTCTGATATCTTTTTCATTTATATAATCTGTAAGCTCAAGGCCATATTGACCGCTTTCAGATTTTAAAGGAACTTGCCCACCAATTTTACAACTAAGATCCTCTATGCAGAATCTATCGATAAGTTTGATTCCAGATTCCCCGTTAATTAACCTCTTCCATGTATTTTGAATATTTGCTGCCAAGGGAGTTACCAGACCAAGGCCAGTAATTACTACTCGCTTGTTCATAAGTGTTAATTGCTTTTTAGTTTGTTTTCTATATACTTTACTATATCACCTAAATTTTGCATTTTTTGTGCATCATCGTCTGATATGCTAATGCTGAATGCATCTTCAACAGCCATAATAACCTCAACTGTATCTAAACTATCTGCTCCGAGGTCATTAAATGTTGAAGAGGTACTAAGTTGGCTTATATCTTTTTTAAATTGGTTTGATATAATCTCCTTTACCCTACTTTCTATACTTTCATTTGATTCTGAAGAATCTTCAGTTTTTACACTTTCATTCATTGCATCTAGCTCAGCCATATATCCTCTCAACTTATCAAATGGGTATTTTTAATATATGGTATAGAAATATTTATACATTTGCAATATTTTTAAATTTAATCTTTATGTCATGTCAGCTTGACAGTTACTATTTTAATCCTTAATAATAACATTTAGCTGTAAGAAAGACATGAGAAAATTTTTCATTGCTACTGTAATTCTATTAGTTACCCTGACTTCAATATATTTTCAAAATCAAAGACTAAACAGCAGTGATGAAGTAGTCAATGTGTACTCTACACGGAAAGAAGAATTAATGCACTCATTGTTTGATGAGTTTACCAAAGAAACAGGTATAAAAATTAATTATATTAACGATGATTATGCTCAATTGCTTATAAGGATAGAAAATGAGAACAATGGTGATTTATTTTTAACTGCTGATGTAACAAATTTAATTTCAGCAAAAAGAAGGGGACTACTATCTAAAATAGAGTCTAAGATACTTGTAGATGCGATTCCAGAGAGTTTTAGAGATGGCGATAATTATTGGTTTGGTTTAACAAAAAGAACAAGAATTTTAGTTTATAATAAGGAACTTGTTGATGCTGGAAATCTTAGTAATTACGAAGATCTAGCGAATCCAAAATGGAAAGGAAAAATACTTACGCGTTCCTCTAGCAGTCCATATAATCAATCACTTATTGCATTTATGATTGCAACTGACGGCTTAGAGTATACAAAAGAGTGGATCAAAGGATTAGTTTATAATTTTGCAAGAAAGCCAAGTGGTGGCGATATAGATCAAATCTATGCAGCAGCAGCAGGTGAAGGAGCAATTGCTATTGTTAACAGCTATTACTTTGCTAGAGTACTTGCCTCTGATAAAGCATATGATAAAAAAGCATCTGAGAGATTAAAAGTTTTCTTTCCCAATCAGAACAGCAACGGAGCTATGATTAATATAAGTGGTGGTGCGGTGATAAAAAATGCAAAAAATAAGGATAATGCTATTAGGCTATTAGAATTTTTAGTAAGCAAAAAGGCGCAATATTTATATACAGAAATGAATCACGAATATCCTATAAGGGATGATGTTGAGGTTTCACAAATACTAAAAGCTTGGGATCATTATAAACAGAGTGATCTACCTCTTCAAGAGCTTGATAAATACTTAAATGAATCTATAATGATAGCAGATCAATGTGGGTGGAAGTAAAATAACCGTGATTTTCAGATATAAATGAAGCAGATAATGGTTAGCTGTTGCTTTTAATTTTTAATAATTTGCTCTTCCTCAATGCTTTTAGAAAGTTTCATATCTTCTAATTTTTGATTTGGCTTTATACAGTAGTGCATCACTAGTCCTACTATTAATCCCGCAAAAATTGATGTCGCTGTAAAAACCAGAGCAACCATTTGTGCAATAAAGTTAGAAGAAGAAAAATGTAGCATTGTAGCTACTGCTAAAAATACTAGCGTCGTACTGCTTCCACAAATAAATGGCTTTCTGTTTAGGGAATTTTTGATTTCATTGGTAGTTTTTCTACTATCTGTTTGCCCTTGTTGTCGAATTAAAGTGTTAACTTGTACAGCATCATGGTCTTCATCAGTGTTGTAATCTAGATTAACTGTGCTATATAATTCTGGATCTACTTTAATTTTTTTTCTTCGATTAGCAATATAATTATTAATCACTATATTGCCATGTTGATAATTAGTTAAAACATCTAGTACTTTAAGCGTATTGTCATCCATATCAGAATGAAACTGATTTTCAATACAGCTATCCCCTACTATAATTACTTCTATTTTATTTTGTTGAGCAGATAGAAACTCTAAAATAAAATCTTTTGTTGTATCTCTTGTGACACGAATGATTCTCTGAGGTGTTAAATTTTTAACAATTAAAAAAATATCACTTTGCAGTGATATTAAGCTATCTTCATCATCAAGGTTAATAATATCATCATGAGAAAATATAGCACATAATTTACTATCATCTAAATAATAATCTTCTTTTTGGAAAGGAAAACTTTTTATGACATTAAGTAAATCACTTAAGTTGTTTGAGTTATTATAAGATTTACTACCAATGTATAACGTCATTTAAGCACCCCCCATGATTACTTAAAATTAAGTAGAACTATTTTAATGCTTCAGGTCAACAATTATAGTACATTATAGAAATTTTTTAATATGGATTTTAAGAAAAATTTAGTTAAATACTTTTTTCTTCACTATCTTCTTTTTCTTCTTTATCTTTTAATTTGTTTTCATTAGATTTTGATTGATCTTGCTTATTTATCTTCTTATTTCTATTTGTGTTTGGTTCTTTGCCTAGGATTTCTGATATAGCTGTCTTTAGTACTTTTATCTCAACCTTAGGAGCTATTTCAACTGAAAAAGTTGAATTTGCTGTATCAATCTTGCTCACCACCCCCATAATGCCACCAGAAGTAACAATTTTGTCTCCACGTTTAATTGCATCAAGCAGCTTATTATGTTCTTTTAGTTTTTTTTGTTGCGGCCTAATTATAAGGAAATAAAACACAATAAATATTAAAATTAGGGGAACAAAACCAGCAATCATACTTGAAGAACTCGCATTCTCTGCAGCAAAAGCTTTAGAGTAAAACATAAATAAACTAACCCTATAAAAAATTTAGCTTATTGTAAGAAAAAGTGGTGTCAAGTAATTTATCGCGAATAAAACTTGTTGTATTAAGCATTAGCTTATTGTATCCTTAAGCTATTATTGATTTATTCAAGACATGCTTGAAGTAGTATTTACAGCTTATAATATTGGTTCTTTTTTAAAAGCAGCTGTGGTTGTTATTGGGTTATTTGAAGGGTTTAGTGATATAGGTAGCTTGAAAGAGCATGAGGAACAAGTCCTCTCTTACATTAAAAATTTTGGTAATTTTACTGGAAAATTTGGAGAATTTTTACCAATAACGCTGCAAAACAAAGACAACAATGATCAATTAATATTGGTTATAGGTTTTGGTAAAAAGGATGAGTGGGATGAAAATAAAGCATTAAGCAGTGGAGGTATAATATACTCTAAGCTTAAAGAATTACAACTGAAACAGGCTGCTATTCTTATTGATGGCAATGAACCAAATTTGAGTACAAATATTGCGTATGGGGCATCTTTACGCAGCTTTAAATTTGATAAATATATTACTAAAGTGAAGGAAGAAACAATAGATCCAGAAAAAATCACACTTTTAGTCAGTGAAAATCATCTAAAAGATGTACAAAACTTGTACAACGATTTAATTGAAGAGGGTCAAGGTATTTTTTTGGCGCGTTCTCTTGTTAGTGAGCCACCAAACACATTGTATCCTGAATCATATGCCCAGGAGATTAAAAAAGAGCTTTCTAAGCTTGACTTAGACGTTGAAATTTTAAACGAAAGTGACATGCGCAAGAAAGGGATGGGTGCGCTGCTTGGAGTTGGTCAGGGTAGTGAAAAAGAGTCAAGGTTGGTAGTAATAAAATGGGATGGAGGACCTAAGAATCAAAAGCCTATTGCCCTTGTTGGTAAGGGTATAACGTTTGATACTGGTGGGATTTCTCTAAAACCTGCACGTGGAATGTGGGAAATGAAATATGATATGGCAGGTTCCGCAGCGGTGGTGGGTATTATGCGTACTTTAGCAGGACGTAAAGCCAAGGTCAACGCTATAGGAGTAGTTGCCCTTGCAGAAAATGCAATAGGTGGTAATGCCCAAAGACCGAGTGATATAGTAACCTCAATGTCTGGACAAACAATTGAAGTGCTAAATACCGATGCTGAAGGCAGATTGGTACTTGCAGATGCTCTTTGGTATACGCAAAAGATGTTTGCACCACAGGTTATGATTAATCTAGCAACTTTAACTGGTGCCATAGTAGTTGCCTTGGGAAATAATCAGTATGCAGGGCTGTTTTCAAATAATGAAGAGTTAGCAAATAACTTACTCAATGCTGGCAATGAATCAGGCGAAAAGCTATGGCAATTTCCTCTGAGTGAAGAGTATAATAAAATGATTGATTCTCCAGTTGCTGATATGCAAAACATTGTCACAGTTGGTTCTGGTGCAGATAGTATTACAGCTGCTCAGTTTTTACAGCGTTTTGTATATAATACTGCTTGGGCTCACTTGGATATTGCAGGTACAGCTTGGAATAAGGAAGGTACATATATATGTCCAAAAGGGGCAACTGGTTTTGGTGTTAGATTATTAAATAGGCTTGTTGCAAAATATTACGAAAATTAAATGCCCGTAAAAAAAATTAAGTTAGGGGTACTAATCTCTGGAAGAGGTTCTAATATGCAAGCTCTGGTAAATGCTTGCTTAGATGATAATTTTCCAGCTCAAGTTGAATGCGTTATTTCAAATAACCCTGATGCACAAGGAATGTTGTCCGCTAGAAAGCATAATATTTTAACCTTTGAAGTAGAAAATAATCCTTTAGATATATATAGAATTAACACAATATTACATAGTTATGATGTTAACTTAGTCTGCCTTGCAGGTTTTATGAGATTACTTAGTGCTGATTTCTTAAGGAAGTGGAAAAGTAAAGTAATTAACATTCATCCTTCTTTACTTCCCGCATTTAAAGGTTTAAATGCACAAAGGCAAGCATTAGATGCAGGTGTTAAAATTACTGGATGCACTGTACATTATGTTGTTCCTGAAGTAGATGCTGGACCTATAATTTTTCAAGCAGCAGTTCCAGTGTTACAAAACGATAATGTAGCAATTCTATCTGAACGTATCTTAAAAGTGGAGCATATATGTTACCCGCATTCTGTAAAACTGATTGCAGAAAATAAGATCATATTGAAAAATAATATCGCAACATCAAGTGAGGTGCTAAGTTTGATTTGAAAAGTATTGTTTAATAAATTCAGCTCCGAGCTTTATTCCTTTATTATCAATAGTATGCCCTATCCCATCTAAACGATGACTTTCTATTTCTATATTATTGCTAGTTAAAGCTTCTACTGCTGCTTCAAAAGCAGTAAAAGGAACAACCACATCATCTCTGCTATGAATTATGCATATATTAGGCTTTGACTTTAATTCTCTAGGCAGTTTTGATGGTGCTACTAGTCTTCCTGAATATGCAACAACTGAAGAGCAAGGATTAGAGCGACGAAGAGATGTATGAAGAGCAAGCATCGCTCCTTGTGAAAAACCAACTAAAGATAATTGCTTTTCACTAAAACCAAAACTCTTAAGCTTCATATCAATAAAATCATTTAAGATATCAGCTGCTTTTTTTATGCCAGTAAGTATAGCGACCTCACTTCTATCCTCTAAGCTGAACCATTGATAGCCACCAACTTCACGCTCAAATGGAGCATTTGGTGCAACAAAAAAAGAGTTTGGCAAAAATTTACTCATTGCTTTGCCAATTTCAATAAAATTGTTACCGCTTGCACCCCACCCATGTAGTAAAATTACTAAATTTTCCGCTGACTTATCTAAGCAGAATTCAGGACCACTTATTTCAACCATAGCCTATAAAAATACTTAACTCTTAAAGGTTACTTATTATTTAGATTTATTCAATAAATATTAAAATTGTGAATCATACAACTGATATTCTTTGAAATAAGTTAGTATTACTTACCTGTTGTAAAGTAGTATCAGGATTTTTTTGCATCACCCATGGATCATTTCTCTTGTTCAACAGTGGAATAAGAAATTTGTAATCTTCTTCAGTGTAAACTTGTATAGTATTTTCCTTACTAGGAGAATAAGTATATCTTATATCAGCGCACACATCCAACAGTGAGTTAGTAATGTCAACATTACGAGACTTTATTGCTAAATTTAGTGGCGTGCAACCATTCTGATCAACACAGTTTAATCTTGCACCCTTTTTTATTAGTCGCTTAACTATTTCAAGATTTTCTAATTCAACTGCGTGATGAAGAAGTGTCTGATCTTTATTATGCTTTAAGTTTATATCAATATCACATAACATTATATGAATTATATCATGTCTTTTACATTTTACTGCAGAATCAAAGAGCTCATGATACTTTTTACCTATTAAGAGCTTATTTTTAACAACTTTTATCAAGGAATCAAATATTTCAAATTTCCCATATTTTATAGAATAATATAATGTTGATATATCAACAGGAGCGCCGTTTTTTATTAAAAGTTCTACTATTTTGTCCTCATTACATTTTATTGCATAATTGAGTAAGCGTTCACTATTAATGTGCTTAAAGAGTAATTTACTTGCCTCAGTGTTACTTAATAAATCTTCTATTACTTCAGGACTTTGCTTGATATTTTTTAATATGAGCCGTTTAAATCCTTCTTCGGTTGTAATATATTCATTATCTATCCTTAATAAATTAAAAATAGCTTCTCGACTATGCTCTCTTTTTAAGAGATTAATTAATTTCTCAACATTTATAGAGTAGTTATTTACATTCAAAATTTCTGCTAAATCTTGAGCTATATAAGAACTATCAAACTTATTCTTGCTTATACCCTCAAGTAGCTTTATGAATTCTGTTTCACTTTTATGATTTATCTTTCCAATGTGTGAAGGAGAGCTTAGTAGCTTATGTACATTAATTTCTATAGTTATACTAGATTTTTTAGAAAATAAACTTTTTATATATTCTGATAACTTGTGAATAATTGTCATTTTTTGTAAAACTTAAAGATACTTTATTTTAAAGTAAAAATCTTTAATTTCACTTAAAAAGAGAACAGTTTAATTAAATTCTAGCTTAAAGTTATAATTATCCAAATAAGAGTACAAGATAAAAAACTTTATTCTATAATGCTAACTTTCTTTGATAAGCAAATTTTACTAAAAGACTACCGAAAATTAAAATCAGTAGAAATGAAAAAAAGAACAAGTACAGCTGTACTTGTTCTTTTTAGGATACAGTGACTTAGAACCCTCCGTCCATACCCATACCACCTGCGCCAGCACCCATATTGTTATTTTCATCTTTACTTGGCACATCAACAAGAAATGCATGTGTAGTAATGAGTGTACTAGCAACAGATATTGCGGTTTCAAACGCAACTCTAACTACTTTAGCAGGATCAATAACTCCAGATGTGAAAGCATTTGCATAATTCATAGTTTCAACATTATAAATGAGATCTTGATCGCCTTGATTTGATAAGTGATCTAAAATTATAGAACCTTCCTCACCAGAATTTTTAATTATGCGTCTGATTGGAGCAGCTAAAGCCTTCTTTATAACTTCAATACCTGTTTGTTCATCATGATCTTTACCTTTTACAGTTTCAAGTGCACTAGCAGCATAGAATAGAGCAACACCACCACCTGCAACTATTCCTTCTTCAATAGCAGCCCTAGTTGCATGCAATGCATCCTCTACTCTATCTCTACGCTCTTTTACTTCTACTTCAGTTGCACCACCAACCTTAAGTACTGCAACACCACCTATAAGTTTTGCTAGGCGCTCTTGTAACTTTTCCTTATCATAATCAGAAGTAGATGCTGCAATTTGTGTTTTAATTTGTTCAGTACGTGCTTTTATATCCTTGTCATCTTTATCTTTTTTACTAACAATTATAGTATTATCTTTAGTAACTTTAATATTTTTAACGCTTCCTAGATTATCACATTTTAAATCTTCCATCTTTATTGCTAACTCGTCACTAATGACATGTTTTGCACCAGATAGGATTCTTATATCTTCAAGCATCTCTTTCCTTCTATCACCAAACCCAGGGGCCTTAATAGCAGCCACTTTGACTTTTTGTAAATATACATTAAGAGCAAGCATATTTAACGCTTCTCCTTCAACATCTTCTGCAATAATAAATAATGGCCTTCCAGATTGTGCTACTTCATTAAGAATAGGTAGTAGCGATTGTGCTGAGCTTATCTTTTTATCTGCTACTAAAATATAGGGATTTTCAAATTCAACGATCATCTTTTCCTTATTTGTAGTAAAATGAGGAGAAATATATCCACGATCAAATTGCATGCCCTTAGTTTCTTCAATTTCCAAAGCTTCAGACCCTTTACTCTCTTCAACAGTAATAACACCTTCCTTACCAACTCTTTTTACACAATCAGCAATTTTATCACCTATATTTTTATCTCCATTTGCAGAGATTGTCGCTACTTGAGCAATTTCTTTTTCTGAGGAAGAAATATTACGTGACATAGCTTTTAGCACTTCAAGTACTGCATCTTTCGCTTTTAGCATTCCTTCTTTTAACCCAACAGAATTAGCACCAGCTACTATGCATTTCGTAGCTTCTTTTACTGCAAATACAGTTAATATAGAACATGTTGTTGTACCATCACCTACTTTCTCATTACACTGAGAACAACTTTGGTTAAATATAGACATGATAGCAGCCTGTGTTTTGTCTTCAGGCTTGATATTTTTCATTACTTTATAGCCATCTTTTGTGATCTCTGGTGTACCATATGGTTTATCAACTGCAACCGTACGTCCTTTTGGCCCACCAGTAATACCAACTGTTGTATCAACAATTGATGCAACTTCACGTATAGCTTTTTGTAAACGTTCTCCCGACACTACAATATTAGCCATCTTTATCACTCCTTAATATAAAAAAATTAACAAAATAAATATCTTTAAGATATCGGAAAGAAAATTACTTCCCTTCTACAATAGCAAGTACATCAGACTCTTTCATAACAACTAACTTGTCATCCTGCAATTCAACTTCCGTTCCAGCCCATTGACGATAAAAAACCTTATCACCAACTTTGACAGTTAAAGCCATGCGCTCACCTTGTGCATTACGCCCCCCAGGACCAACAGCTTTAACTTCACCCTTTGTTGGTTTCTTTTTTGCTGAGTCTGGTAATACAATACCACTAGATTTTTCTTCTTCATCAAGAGGTTGAATTAATACATTATCATCTAACATTTTCAACATTCTAATTTCTCCCTTAACAAACTTTTAATAACATTACTTCACTTGAAGTACAAGACTAATATACATATTAGCCATTTTCATTTCAAGGCCTTTTTCTAAAATTATTAAAAAATATTAATTAAATACTTAAATTCTTATCAGCAAAATCCCAATTAACTAAATGTTTTAGGAAAACCGATATATAATCAACACGACGATTTTGGCAATCTAGGTAATATGCATGCTCCCAAACATCCATAACTAAAAGTGGAACCTGCTCAGGTGACGGTTGTTCTGCATTTGAGGTTTTAACAATTTTTAATTTATTATTTTCTAAAACCAACCACACCCAACCACTACCAAATTGATTAGCTCCATATTCAGCGAAAGTTTCAGTGAATTTATCCATTCCTCCTAAATCATCTCTTATCTTTCTTGCAATTGCACTTCCATCTTGTGGAGCGGAACCACCACCTTTTTTCATCGATTGCCAATAGAAAGTGTGATTCCAAACTTGAGCTGCATTATTAAATATAGGTGCCTTAGAACTATTATTATGCGTTTCCTTTATTAAGATTTTTAAATCTTCTTCATTGCCCGTAAACCGCCCTTCATATTCCGTTTTTCTTTCCTCTAGCAACAAATTAAGCTTATCTACATAGCCCTTATGGTGTTTCCCATAGTGAAAACTCATAGTTTTAGCCGATATATAAGGCTCTAGAGCATTTTCACCATATGGAAGGTCTGGTAAATTGAATGTCATAATGCCTCATTTCTTAAATTTTACATAACTAACATATACCTTTCAGTAACAATGAGCAAGTAAAACGCTACAGCAACGTTATAATAAATGAGTTTTATTAGAGCTATGTTGCTTAGAATCAGAATTACTGAGATATGGCTGCTGATTTTGATATGGACTATATCCACTAGTCCCTGGTTGATCATAGTACTGACCATTGCTAGTCGATTCTTCATAAGAAGGTGGAGCTGATGGATATTGTTGATTATGCCCCATTTGATATTGTTCATTTTGAGGAGGTTGCTGCTCTCCATACTGACTACCCGATGTGCCATAACTTGGTGAACACCTACCACAACTAATTATTAAATCAACTTCCCTATCAACTAGTGCTTTTTTGTTTGCTTTATTTATAGCTAAATAGAAAAACAGAACTGCGCCCAGTCCAAATATTACAGCATTTAACCCAGTTATCACCTGGAACCCTGTGAAAGCTCCACTACTTATCCCCATAGCACGCTCTAAATTTGGCACAATCATGCCTGAAAGCAAAAGTATTAAAGTTGCAGAAACACTAAATGAAAATATCCCAAGACCAATAGCAGCTGGCACAGAATGCTTATTATTTTCTAGCTTAGCATTTTTTATTTTATACACAGCATATGATAGTAAAAAGTAAGACATCACTGCTGCAAAAATTAAACAAAAAGCAGCAATGCATGATCCAAGCACTCGATCGTTAGATCCATTGTTTTTACGATTAGAATTAGGAACGTTGTAATTATATATATTAGTTGTATTGCCACCACGCCCCCAAAGGCAAGATAAAAGCATAATGTCCCAAAAATCAAATCCTGACTTTTGTTCAATAATAATTGGTTGTATTATAGGTGTATTAGATGTAGCTTGACTGGTATTACTTGAGGCTTGCGGTTGGTTTTGATCATCATTTGATGGACTCTGCTGTTGATGCTGATTACTTTGATAATTACTACGACATCTAGATAAGTACTGACCTAAGCCCTCTTTACTATGACCTGCATTTAGATATTTATATCCTTCCTCTCTAAGATGATTTTTTAATCCTCCCCCCACATTACTACCTTTTACTAAAATAATTAATTAGTAAATTAACATAAATTACAATAAAATCAAGTTAAAGATACAATTTTTCTATTTCACTAATGTATTTTAAGATTGTTATTTACCTGATCAGATGATCAGAGATTAATTCAACAGTACATTTATTTAAAACTTTATTTTTAGTACACCTTCCCTTGTCTAACGGATATGTAGTGCCATTCTTAATAAACGATTGAATAAGTTTTGAACACTTTGATCCAATTTTTTCTTTTTGCTGAAAAATTAACTCAATTATGTCTTTACACTGAGTTTCCTCAGCTAATTCTTCAGTGCTTTTTTCCTTGGGAGAGTGGATTGACCTTCTCTTACCCTCCACATATTCAGCTCCACAACCAATAACTAATTGAATAAGTTCAGTGCATTTTGTTTCAACTGCGTAATGCAAGGTACTATACTTAGGATCATTTACAACTTCAGCGCCGTTTTTAACCAATAATTCAATGATTTTACAGTTTATGTTTTTCAATATTTTTTTTCTCTCTTGATCAGTGTTACAATAATGTTGGTTTGGTATAAGACGTGCTATAGCAGCATGGAGAGTATGCGTAAAACTAATGGTGCTGCTATCAAGATCGAAATAATGTTTTTCTCTTACATCTTTTTGATTTAAAGGTTTGCCTCTTTTTTCGAGGATGAGTTTTATAATCTCCAAATCATTACCAATAATAGCAATGTTTAGACTATGACCTAAATTCATGAAATTAAATGCTATATCTACTTCACTAATCTCCTCATAACTCAAATTTTTAATTTCATATTGGCCATTATCTATATTCTCTCTTAGTTGTTCTGGAGTTATCTTATTAAACATGATTTTCTCAATGTATTCATGATCTGACATATTGAGGATTTGAGTTATTTATTATAATTTAGGCATTAATATATTAATGATTTCTTGTCAAGAATTTAATTAAAAAAATAAACTAATAGTAAAAATTTATAATTAAAATAGTATAAATTATAACCTTATATCTAATAAAAAGAGGGAATAAAACAACTTGAGTGACTTATGCAGTATAATGATGTAAGACTTTAAAATATTGGAAATAACGTAAGATGAATAACATTAGGAATTTTGCCATTATTGCTCATATAGACCATGGCAAATCTACTTTAGCTGACCGTTTAATAGAATATTGCAATGGCCTGGAGGCAAGAAAGATGGTAGATCAAGTCCTTGATTCTATGGATATAGAACGCGAACGTGGGATTACAATTAAGGCACAAACGGTGAGACTTAAATATGCAGTAGATGATGGTAATACATACTATCTTAACCTTATGGATACGCCAGGGCATGTTGATTTTTCCTATGAAGTAAGCAGAAGTTTAGCAGCATGTGAGGGTTCACTGCTTGTTGTTGATGCCAGCCAAGGAGTTGAGGCACAAACTTTGGCAAATGTATATAAAGCTCTTGATAACAACCATGAAATTATAGTTGTGCTCAATAAAATTGATCTACCTGCTGCTGATCCTGAGAGGGTAAAATCACAAATTGAAGAAATAATTGGTATCGACGCAAGTGATGCAGTTTTAATTTCGGCTAAAACTGGTTTGGGTATAAAAGATGTACTAAATGCAGTAGTAAAAAAGCTGCCACTGCCAAAAGGTGACGTAGGCGCTCCTTTGCAGGCGATCTTGGTTGACAGTTGGTATGATGCTTATTTGGGAGTGATAATTCTCGTTAGAGTTAAAAATGGTACACTTACTAAAGGCATGAAAATAGTTATGATGTCAAATAATTCTACATATCAAATAGATAACATTGGCATTTTTACACCTGAAAAAGTCATGACAGAAAAATTATCAGCTGGAGAAATTGGTTTTATTACGGCATCAATTAAAGAAGTTGCTGACTGCAGGGTGGGAGATACAATTACTGAAGAAAAAAGACCATGTGCTGAAGCCCTACCAGGATTTAGACAAACGACCCCTGTAGTTTTTTGCAGTATATTTCCAAATTCATCTGATGATTTTGAATATCTGCGTGATGCACTAAATAAGTTGCATTTGAATGATGCAAGTTTTACTTTTGACACAGAATCATCAAATGCACTTGGTTATGGGTTTCGCTGTGGTTTTTTGGGGATGCTGCATTTAGAAGTCATACAAGAAAGACTAGAAAGAGAATTTGACTTGGATCTTACAGCGACAGCACCAAGCGTTATCTATAAGGTAAAAATGAAAAGTGGACAAAATCTAGATATACATAACCCAAGTGATATGCCAGAACCAAATAAAGTACTATCAGTTGAAGAGCCATGGATCATTGCTTCCATTATGGTACCAGATGAACATTTAGGATCAATTTTGACGTTATGTAACGAGAGAAGAGGAGAACAAGAAGATTTATCTTACATAGGTAACACAGCACTGGTAAAATATAATTTACCCTTATCTGAAATTATTTTTGATTTTTATGATAAGCTAAAATCGATTTCAAAAGGTTATGCAAGCCTTGATTGGGAGTTTAGCGAATACCGCGAAAGTCAAATAGAAAAACTAAACTTTTTAGTCAATGGTGAATCAGTTGATGCTCTAGCCTGTATAATCCACAAAAGTAGAGTAGAACAAAGAGGAAGAGAAATATGCTCTCGTCTTAAAGATTTAATACCAAGACAACAGTACAAAATTGCAATTCAAGCAGCAATTGGCAGCAAGATCATTGCCCGTGAGACCATAAATCCGTATAGAAAAGATGTTACAGGTGGTAAGATCAGTGGGAAAGATAGAAAAATGAAATTACTTGATAAACAAAAGAAGGGTAAAAGGAGATTACACGCCGTTGGTAATGTTAATATTCCACAAAATGTGTTCATACAAGCGCTCAAGCTTGATAATTAACTAAAATACAAAAAAGTTATATTAAATATGTAAAAATTTACTCCAATATTGTATTGCTTTTTTTACTTTTTATTTATAAATATAGGTTCCTTCATTTAATATCAAGTCTTACGAGAAATAAGGGATAATAGGAAGTAAGAAGAAAAAATCTTTTTAAAGTTAAAAATGATGGATGAGCAAAAAGCAATCGATAAGGGAATGGTTGTAGTATATAAGGCTGAAGTAAAGGGGGAGATGAGAGGATAGGAGACTACAATCTGTAAAAAAGTACAGCAAGTATTAAAAATATACAATATTAGCAGAGAAACGCTGATGGGGCAGATAGTGTAGCTAGGACAAAGCCAAATAAGGGGAAATTAATGATAATTATTACCATTTTAGTAATAAAAATTAAAAGTCAACCTTAAGATCTTTATCTTTAATTTGCAGTATAGCTATAAGTCCTATCAGGGCACAAAAAATCATGTAGAAACTAGGGCCGATTTTTATTTGTTTCATAAGCCATGTGCATATAAATGGACCCAATCCTCCGAAAAATCCAGCTGCTATATTGCGTGACAAACTCATACCGCAGTATCTTACCCTTGTTGGAAATAATTCACACATAGTAGCACTCACTGGCCCTAAAGATGCTGCTATTGGTACCATAAAGATAAAATATGCTACTGTAACAATTAAGTTATTACTACTACTTAGCATAAACAGTGTTGGTATACTGATAATAGTAAACGTTATGAACGCTGGAATCATTACTTTTTTTCTACCTACCACGTCAGACAGCATTGCAAACAATAGTGTCAATATTGCTAATGAGACCTGACTCATAATTTCAATTGTATAGAGAAAATTATTATTTAATTTAGCAACTCCTTCTATAAAGATTTTAAAAAATACCAAAAACATATAGAGCGATGCATTTTCAACAATGTCAATTCCTACAGCTATAAGAACAGGTTTTTTATAACATTTGATAAGTTCCATAAAGGGAGATTTAGATAATTTATCATGCTTTTTACTAATCTTGTATGCAGGACTTTCACTTAGTATATACCTAAGATAGATGCTGACTAAGCCTATAAACAAACCAAAAGCAAAAGGCAATCTCCAACCCCAAGAATCAAAATTAGATATTTTTTGACATATAAGTATAGCTGCTAAACTCATAGCTGAGCCAATTATTGCGCTCAATACTTCAATGCTACCAAAAAATCCACGTTTTCCACCAGATGCATGTTCTATTAAGAACGTTGCATTGCCAGCTTCGCCTCCAAGTGATATTCCTTGAAGTAGGCGTAGTATAGTTACTAATATTGGAGCTAATATTCCTACCTTTTGATAACCTGGTATTATAGCAATTGTTATAGAGGATATTGACATCAGTATTATCGAAAAGAGCAAAGCTATCCTTCTTCCATATTTATCTCCAATATAACCAAATATTATTGCGCCTAAAGGCCTCATCAAGAATCCAGCGGCAAACACACCAAGGGCTGCAATTAGGCTAACATAATAGTCATTGTTAGGAAAAAAAGTGTTGCTAATTATGCTAATTAAACTACCAAAAAGCATGTAATCATACCATAGTAGAGTATTGCAAATTATACTGAGAAATATTACTTTTTTAACCTGTAACTTGTCCATAGTAATGTTTTTAATCTAAACTAATCACTTATGCTGCAAATTTTCAGAGATTTTACAGACCGAAAATAACGCTCTTAATGCTGCATATCTCCTATAATAACAAGAACACTAATGAAAATAAATATGTTTTTAAATAAAGCACGAAAAATAAAAAATTTACTTGCAGGTGGCCTCTATAATAAAAAAAAGTTTTATGGATACTAAATTTCTTCTGTAAATATAAAATTTGCTACTTGGAGAATTGACTAGTGCCAGACAAAATATTAACATATAATAACTTTATTTTTTAGAAATTTAAATTGTCAATTAATCCTTTAGATCAGTTTAAAATATTCAGTGTGATAAAATTACCTACTGTGTTTGGGTATAATATAGATTTTACAAATTCATCCCTATACATGTTAATTTCAGTTATCCTTGCAGCTTCTTTTTTCTTATTTGGCATAAGAAAAGCTACCATAATACCTAATTATTGGCAAACTGCAGTGGAATTTGTCTATGAGTTTATTGTTTCACTTCTTGAGAGTAGTAGCGGAAAGGAAGGGTTAAAGCATATACCACTAGTTTTTACAATATTTGTTTTTATCGCAACATGCAATATTGTCGGTATGTTACCTTTGCCTATGAGTTTTACTGTAACAAGTCATATTATAATCACTTTCGCTCTTGCAATGATAGTTTTTTTTAATGTAACAATCACTGGATTTAAGCAGCAGGGACTAAGTTTTTTACGCATATTCCTACCACATGGTACTCCCTTATGGCTAGCTCCAGTGATGATTTTTATCGAACTGTTTGCTTATCTTGCGCGTCCTGTAAGTCTTGCAATTCGTCTGGCAGCAAATATGGTAACAGGTCATACAATAATAAAAGTAATAGCTAGTTTTGTTACTCAAATAAATGTATTTCTTGTGCCTTTACCATTTGTGTTTATTATGATGCTAATTGGTTTTGAAGTGTTTATAGCCATTCTGCAAGCATATATATTTGTGGCGCTTACATCTGTATATCTCTCAGATGCAGTAAGCAAACATTAATTGACTTTAAGTGTGTTATTATATACTTTTATTAAAGTTGAGTTAATTTAAAGGAATTTGTATGGAGTCTTTAAAATATATAGCAATTGGCTTAAGTGTATTTGGAATGCTGGGTGCTAGCCTTGGTATTGCAAATATATTTTCTACCATGTTAAATGGTATAGCAAGAAATCCTGAATCTGAAAGCAAGCTAAAAACATATGTTTATGTCGGAGCAGCTTTAGTTGAAGGAATGGGGTTATTTGCTTTTATAATTGCATTATTGTTAATATTTGTAGTTAAGTAATGCCACAACTGGATTTCTCTACTTATTTATCACAATTATTTTGGTTTACTATCTTCTTTTTTTTACTATATCTGGTATTGAATCATCTTGTTTTGCCAAAAATTGAAATTGTAATAAGGAAAAGATATGAGACAATTGATAAAGCAATAGGTAATGCATCTTCCTTTTGTGCTATTGCTGAGTATAAGATAGAAAATCGAGCACAAATCTTACAAAAGACACAATTAGAAGCATCAAAAATTATAAGTAATGCGGTCAAAAAAGCTGAGCTTTTAGAGTGTAACATGAAAAATTTATTAGATGTTGAAGCTATTGAAACGCTAGGTTTGGTTGATAAAGAAATAGAAAATTATAAGATAAAAGTGCATAATCAGCTTTTAGAAATAGCAATTTCTGTAGCTGCAATCTATTATGAAAAATTGGTTAATTCTCATATTGAAGATTATGACAAATTAAAAGTTATTACTAATTCGTTATTTAAAGAAGGTTCATTATAATGTCTGCATCGTCAATTATTCTTCTTGCATTTATTATGGTTTGCATATTTGGATGTAAACCTGGTTATAAGTTTATCAGTAATTTTTTAAGCAAAAAACGTAGCTGTGTTCATACAAAAATAGAGGATTCTTTAAATGTGGAAAAAGAGTCATTATTTTTTCTAAACTCTGTACTACTAAAAAATAAGCATATTCAAGAAGAAATAAGAAGGATGATAAAAAATGCTAACCATGAAGCAGACTTGATTATAAAAAATAAGGAAAAACAAATGGAAAAGATGCTTGATAGCTATCAAGATCTTATTATCTCTAAAATAGATAATAAAATTTCAGAAGCAGTGCAAAAGTTAATATCTGATTCAGTAGTAGTTGCAGCAAAAACAGCAGAAAAATTAATTCAAGAATATGTAAGAGACGAAAACAATAATAGTGAAGTTATTTCTTCTTTATCACGCAATTTAAGTAAAAAATTGCATTAATGTGCAGAGAAATTGATATATCCAAAATAAAGTTAGATTACGATATTTGGAGTATTAATGATAAGCTTTACTATTATAAATTTGGCTTATTGCCTTGGCAAAGGCTAAACAATATTACTTTTATTATAGTAAGTGATATTGATCACCGAGCCACAAAATGGTTAAAAGAAAAATATAGCAATAACTTCATTTTATTTAAATCAGATTATAATAAAATTATTGATTCCCTGAACACTTTCTTTGGCTATACAGAATTTTCAATAAACTATTTGTACTATAAAAATGATAGATTTTCAGCTAAAGATATAAAGCTTAGTTCTATAATCTACGTAATATTCACTCTTCTTATCTCTACCTTGGCTTTAATAAAAGGTTTTGCTGCAGTTTCATTACTAATTATATTATTTATTTCCTCTTCTAGTACATTATTTCGGTATATAATAATTCTGCTTGGTTTTTGCAATAAAAAAGCAAGCTCAAAGTATGAAGATGATAATGAGTTGCCAATATATACAATACTTTTACCTATTTTGAATGAAAATAAAGTTATTAAGCAGTTAATTAACAACATAAGTAACATTGATTATCCAAAATCTAGACTAGATGTGAAACTTATAGTAGAGGAAGATGATAAAGAAACTATAGAGAACTTAAAGGAATTTAATTTACCAGAAAATTTTAAAACTATTATAGTGCCAAATTCGTTTCCTAAAACAAAATCTAAGGCATGTAATTACGCCTTATGCTTCTCTAAAGGAGAATACGTTGTTATCTACGATGCCGACGATATGCCAGATCATCTGCAGCTAAAAAAAGCTTTAGCTGAATTTAAGCAAGAAGATAGTCAGTTGGCATGCGTGCAGGCAAGACTTGGTTATTACAACTGTGATTATAACCTTTTAACAAAATTTTTTTCTTTAGAGTATACTAGCTGGTTTCATTATCTATTATTTGGTATGCAAAAAATTAATATACCAATACCCCTGGGCGGTAGTAGTAATCATTTTAGGATGGAGGCTTTAAAAAAAGTGCACTCATGGGATGCATATAACGTTACTGAGGATGCTGATCTTGGTTTAAGACTTGCTTCGATGGGATATTATACTAAAGTTATCGACTCGGAAACTTTGGAAGAATCACCAATCAGTATATTTGCTTGGATTAAACAGCGTGCTCGTTGGATAAAGGGCTATATTAAAACTTATATAGTCCATATGAAAAATTTAAAACAGTTATATCAAGTAACTGGACTAAAGGGAGTTTACTATTGAATTTTTTCGTTGGAAGCACAGCTTTTACTTTCTTCACCACTCCATTTTTACTCGTATCTCTTATATCTATACAATACTTCAATCAAGTGTTTTTATACTACTTTATTTTTACATACACCATAAATACTGTTACTCTTTTTGCCGTAATAAAAGAGAAAAAGATGAAAGCAAACTTTTATTTGTTAGCTATAATCTTTCCAATATATTGGTTGCTACATTCAATTGCTAGCGTTATTGCTTTTTGGGAATTAATAAAATCTCCTCAGCATTGGAATAAAACCAAACATGGGTTTCATTTATGAGAAAAGAGCCAGTAGCCATTTGGCTTTTTTTTTGCTGCATAATGATCATTGTAATGATATTTATTGGTGGAGTGACAAGACTTACAAAAGCTGGTTTATCAATCACTGAATGGAAGCCAATAACAGGAATATTGCCACCACTTAATGAAAATCAGTGGCTTTTGGAAAAAGAAAAATATCAGAAAACTCCTGAATATAAAATTTTTAATTATAATATTGATATAGAAGATTTTAAAAAAATTTATTTAATAGAATACATACATAGATTACTTGCAAGAATTACTGGTCTTGTTTTTTGTATACCGTTTATCTATTTTTTTATAAAAAAAAAATTGCCTAAAGCACTAATTATAAAATTATCCATAATCTTTACATTAGGACTTGTACAGGGTTGCGCTGGGTGGTACATGGTAAAAAGTGGGCTAGTGAGTCAGCCGCATGTCAGCCACTACAGGTTGGCTATGCACTTGGCCTTAACGCTTATTATTTTTTCTATGCTGTGGTTAGCATTTGTAAGATACATAACGGGTCAAAAAAATAAAGTAGAAGTTAGCACCAGCAGTATAGTGCTTTTAATATTAAGCTTAAGTTTAACTTTTATACAGATAATATACGGTGCTTTTGTCGCTGGGCTTAATGCAGGGCTTATTTATAATACTTTTCCACTGATGGACAATCAAATTATACCACGGGACCTATTTTTTATGGAGCCAAAATGGCTTAATGTTTTTCAAAATAGTGTGGCAGTACAATTTATACATAGGAATTTAGCATTTATAATAATAATTATAGCTATATTTGTAGCAGTAAAAAATAGGAGAATGAAGTCTTTGCTTATACTACTACTATGCTTTGTTGTACAAGCAACTTTAGGAGTAATAACTCTGCTGCTAAAAGTACCGATAATTTTTGCCTCAGCGCATCAGGTGTTTGCTTTTATATCGTTTGCAATGAACTTATATATTCTAAAGTGCGTAAAACTAAAGCAACAAAACAAATGTTGGTAGGAACAGGAAAGCTAGTAAAAATGAAATACAATTTGGCAGTCTATTGGTTAAAAGCTGTATTGGGAAAAGCAGAAACTTGCTAAGATAATAAGCAAAACTCTAATAGTGTATGCATGAAGTTGATATTGATAAAGGATCATATTGAGAATATAGATGTATTCCAAGAAAAAAAGGCAATTCAACATTTGTTCTACAAACCATCTCCATAACAACTAAAGCTTTTATGCTCTACAATATGTGAATCTTTGAAAAAATCAAAATTTAAAAAAGATGTACACATAATTTATAGCCCACCCACTAGGTTCTGTGAACAACCATGAAATTCAAAAATCCCATAAAAACCATTTATCAAATCTACAAAAAATCCTGCTGAAATTTTTTATTTTTCTGAATTACTTGTACAATCATTGCACTTCCCTGTTGGAGGAATTTGCATTTCTTGTTTTTAAGACTTGCTACAAAATATCATATACAGTGGAAACCATTTTTAATCAGATTTTGTTCCTTTGTCCTGATGTTAGGGTAAATTTTAGGGGCTTGATCTTCAGTTATATCCAAGCGTGAGATCGGACTATTGTCCTGCTTTTTAAGAATGCAAAAATTTGTTCCTATTTTGTCTCTTGTATGTATTCGGTCCATATTAATTCACGTTTTATATTTTATCTTATATAGCTGTTCACAGAGCATAGAATTAGAAAAATTTTATCCTATTCATAAATTTAGCTGTATCTTTTAATAGTTCTGTTGCTAATGGGATTTGCTATAATTATTTGTATAGCATTAATATCTCCAAATTTTTCCCTTTTGCTATTAATCCTCTCAAATTTATATCATTTCTTTTCTTGTACACCTAAGTGATTATTTATTTAGGAAAATCACAATTAATAGATTGTAACTGATGGTATGTTTTTTGTTTTTTTATAAAAATTTTATTTTGAGTACGCAAGTCAATCGCTTTCCAGTTGTTTTTCATTATGTTTAATCCACCGTGTAATTTGTTTAAACAATTCCATGCATCGTTTGGGTTATCTTGTGATAATCTGACTTCAAGTCCGTTATTAAAAATAATATTCCAATCTCGCATATAATTAAAAGAGCTTATTTGTTGGCTAAGTTCAGTGTTACTGTTTACCACTGCTTTTACAAAATCTAATCCTGATAAAGCATTATTACCAAAAATAAGAACCAGCCCATCAACATAATAATCATTAATAATCACATAACCTGTAGAATCAATAACCGAAAATTGATTGCCATGATGCCAAATAGCAAATGGCTTATATTCTTCTATACTAATAGCTATAGTGTTTGGTAATATTCTTTGAACATCAACATTCTTTATCCACCTATTAGACAATTCAATGTTACGCTTGATCTTTAGTAAAGATATAAATAAAATGGGCTTGCTTTTATCTATAAATTCTAAGACCTCTTCTTTACTGACAAAGTGATTTCCTTGTAAAGATATAGTATTGATACTCAAACCCCAATTAACCAATATATCAGATAATTTGTTATTGCACTTAGCAACTACAGAGTTTACATAGGTAGTTATTCTACCTAGATAATTAGAAAAAAATAATGAAAGTGAAAATAGAATAATAACGATAGCAGTATATTTATGTAAAACACGTAATTTGCTCTTTTGTGTATAAGTTACATCTTCTTTGTTCATAAACTACTCTAAACATATACCCCCAAATTACAATATTACCTAATGCGCAAACAACTTTAAGCCTATGATCCCTATTATTATTAGGGAAATACATAAAACATGTGCTAAATTGCTAGGCTCATTGAACAATACAACTCCAAGTATTGCTGTACCTACGGAGCCAATACCAGTCCAAACTGCATAACACGTCCCTAGGGGAATAGAACGCATAGCAAGTGCAAGAAGATACAAACTAACGGGTGTAGTAAGCATTACTCCAACTGTAGGCCAAAGACGCGTGAACCCATCACTATATCTTATCCCTAAAGTCCAAATTATTTCGATAATTCCAGCAATTAATAAGTATAACCAATTCATACAGTCTAATTTTTACTTGTCTCTTTACTATGCGGGCGAGTGACCAGGATTGAACTGGCGACATTTAGTACCACAAACTAACGCTCTACCAACTGAGCTACACCCGCCATCTCTTAAGTTAATAACTTAATAACACATTCAATAAATATGGTCAACGACTTCTTTTTACAACCACTAAAAGATTTTTTGATAATCATCTAACTGCTAAAGCAGTAAATTGTAAGCAAAATAATCAAAAAATATAGGATTTTGATCTTATTCCTTTCCCTTAACAAAGAAATTGAGTCTGCTTTTTCTACATACATGATAATGCGCAAAAACAAATACAAAAAATTAAACAATATCTATACCATTAAAAGTGCTAAGGATGAATAGCCTATCTTCAAATTAAGCAAAAGAAATTAGATCTAAATACAAGAAAATAAAATATCACTTTATAAGTTGATAAGCATAGCATTGTATATTAACTGCTATCATAAATTTGGGGGATTTATGTCACTTGATGATGAATTAATTAATGCAGTTAAAAAATGCTGTATAAATGGTGAAGAATACAAGAAAAACATAGAGGAAGTACGTTCTTTACTAGAGAAAGGAGCAAGTGCTAACGCTGTGGATAATTGGTTCCATAAACTAACAGTTTTGCTCTGGGCTGCTGAACAAGGGAAGAAAGAAGTCGTAGAACTACTTCTAAAGCATGGTGCAGATATTAATAATGGTGGTGAAAAAGGAAAACCAACCGCGACACCTTTACATGGAGCTATTGAAAACAAGCATGAGGAAGCTGCAATATTTCTTATAGAAAAGAGTGCAAATATACATGCTAAGGATCAGCACGGATCAACACCTCTACATGCTGCTGCTTGTGAAGGGCTAGGAAATTTAGTAAAATTACTTTTAGATAAGGGAGTGAATGTTCACATCCAAAACATTCACAAATACACTCCTTTGCATAGAGCAATGTATCCTAATGCAGATCCACAAACAGTAAGGCTGCTTTTAGAACATGGATCAGATATTAATACCATAGGTAATTGTGGTAGCACACTTATATCATCTTATACTATATGGACAAAACCTCTAGAAAGTTTCTTCCTACTTCTACTTTTCGGTGCTGATGTAAATAAAGAATCTGAGTGTGATAGAAATCAAATAAACACAGAACCCTATCTCAAAAGTTGTTTAGCAGCATTTGAAGAAATCGAAGCAATGCCTAATTTAAGTAGATTGGTAAAGACATATAGAAATCAGGATAAGAAGGAAAATGCAAAAGTTATTGCTAGTTACATAAACAGTAAAGCTAATGGACAAGAATTAATTGAAGAGTTCAAAACAATTAAGGAAAAATATAGCTCTGATGAGCAATTATCTTTTATACCTGAGTGTGTGTTAGGTTTTATTGAGTATATCACTCTAAAATTTTTAAAATTTCATACAAATAATAAAAAGGCTATAAAGCTATTGTTAGAATCAAAAGATGGTATTAAAGTAACCAAAGCAGTACTAGTTGATAGTAAAGTAACTGGTAAAACAAAAGATGAGTGTGTAAAACTACCTAATGAAATAATACAAGAAATATCATCATATTTGAATCTAAATGAATTAAATTTTGATAATGTATTATTAGCTCTTAGTAAAAAAGCAGATGTGTTTTTAAACAAATTAAAAAATATTTATGAAGTGCCAAGTGCTGCATTAGCTGAACCTCAGCCAGAAGCAGCTTCTGTACAAAGCAAGAATATTGCATGAGTTTAAGTTGGGAAATTTTGTATAGAGCCTCTAAATTTATTAGGTTTTAAATATGGGTGGTTTTTGAAAAATTTTTGAAAAAATAATAAAATTCTGCAAATTTTCTGCTTCCATGGTAATAAATGTATATGATATAAAGAGAGAGCCAATCTGGAGAGATTGAGGCTGTAGAGGCGGCCTTTAAAGTGGCAGATGTATAGGAAAAGAAGATCTGAATATATTGAATAGGATCTTTGGCGACCTACTGAATAGTTTTAGCTATTTTAAGATTTTTTCTTAAAACAAGATTGATACCTTTGTGGTCATATGCTTTAAAACATACGACTATAGCGCTTCCAATTATCAATTGGTAGTCCTTTCATGGTGGGAATCCGTGAAAAGGGCTAAAAACGCTCCTCTCTCTGATGTTGTACACGTGCTTTTTCTCCAGATTGGCACTAAATCAACAATAGGTCGATTAAAAAATCAACACAATATATCCAAAATAAACAATAACTCAGTAAAAATTCTACTTAATATTTAAATTTTTCTTTTTAATTACAGGAGTATGAGATGAAATAAATTTTTGGGTTATAAATATTGAAATTTCTTTTTTATTTAAATATTTAACTCTAAATCTTCAATTGAAGGAGATTCGGCATCAACAACCTTAGCAACTGATACTACCTTTTCATTAGGTTCAGTTTTAAATAAGATAACTCCCTGAGTACTGCGCCCTGCAACTCTTATATCATTTACTTCTATACGGATTAATTTACCTCGGTCTGTAATTAACATTATATTATCTGTATGTTCTACAGAAAAACTAGCTACTACCTTACCATTTCTTTTAGTTGTCAGTATATTGGTAATACCAACACCACCTCGTCTTGTAACTCTATATTCATAAGAGGAAGTTCTTTTACCAAAGCCATTTTCAGTTACGCTTAAAATAAGCTGCTCATTTATTGCCATATTCATAAATGTTTCTTGTTTTAAACCCAGTTCATCTATTAACTTTTTTGTACTACCTGCAGCTTCCATATTTTTTGCTGCTTCTATGCGTTTTGTCAGTGGCACCTTTAGATACATGTTTCTTATCTCTGATGTCATTCCTACTTTATCTGAAGATTCTGTAATATCTTGCATATCACCTTCTGCATCTGAGTCTATATCACTATTATCTTCTATGCCTAAATCTATATCATTACTATCTTTCATATCCGATACTTCAGCATAACCATTTAGCACTGACATTGAAATAACGCTATCTTCCTGTTGTAGCTTTATTGCTCTTACTCCATCAGATGTTCTACTTTTAAATTGACGCACATTGCTTGCAGAGAATCTAATACTTTTACCAGTCTTAGTGGATAAGAAAACATGATCGTCTTCTTTACACACTTCTACAGATATCAATTTATCACCTTCAGATAAAAGTATTGCTATTTTGCCATTACTTTGTACGTACTCAAAATCAGATAAAGCATTGCGTCTTATATTACCATAAGCGGTTGCAAAAATTATGTTTAGATTTTGATTATCAGTTTCTTGCGGCAAAGGCATAACGTTTGTTATAGTTTCACCTTCAGAAAGTGGGAATATATTCACAAGAGATCTACCACGTGCAGTTGGCTCAGCCAATGGTAGTTTGTAAACCTTGAGCTTATATACCCTACCAATATTAGAAAAAAATAGAACACTAGTATGGGTGTTCACAACAAACAATTTTGTAGTGACATCCTCTTCCTTAACTGCTTGCCCTAATTTGCCCTTACCACCTCGCCTTTGAGTTCTATAATGTAAAAGCTTTACTCGTTTTATGTAGCCGTTCATTGTAACAGTAACTACCATATCTTCTTGTGGTATTAAGTCTTCAGCTTCATATTCAACATTGCCTTCTTCTATTACAGTCCTTCTTGGCTGAGCAAATTTTGTTTTAATCTCTTGTAGATTTAATTTTATCGCCTCCATCAACTTTTCTTCTGAACCTAAAAAGGCAATATATTCTTTAATAAGATCAAGCATGAGCTTAAGTTCATGTTCCAGCTTTTCCTTTTCAAGCCCTGTTAAACGTTGCAGCTTCATATCTAAAATAGCTTTAGCTTGAGCTTCAGTTAATTGGTAATATGAATCTTTTTGAAAAGGGTCTGAATCAGTAATAAGTTTTATCATCTCTCTTATCTCAGCAGAGGTATTCCATTTCTTTTTTAGCAGCAGCTGACACGCCTCTGCTGGATCTTTAGCACAACGGATTATTGATATAACCTCATCGATATTTAAAACTGCAACGTAAAGTCCTATAAAAATATGAGCTTTTTCTCTTGTTTTTTTTAGTCTAAATTTAGTTCTTCTAATCAATACTTCTTTTCTAAATTCAATAAAAGCTGCTATCATTTCCTTTATTGACGCCAGTATTGGTGCATTGCCATGAAGTACATTCATGTTTATACTAAATCTACTACGCAAGTCAGTTAGAACAAATATTTGGTTTAATATAAATTCAGTAGAAGCATTTCTTTTTAGCTCTATTACAACTCTAATGCCTGATTTATCAGATTCATCTCTAATATCTACAATATCTTCAACTTTCTTTTCTTTTACTAGTTCAACGATTTTCGTAACTAATTTTGCTTTATTTACTTGATAAGGAATCTCATCGATAACAATTGCCTGTTTTTCCTGAGGCAAGTCTTCAATATGAGTTTTGCCCTGTACAGTAATTATCCCCCTACCAGTGGTGAACGCTGACCTTATAGCAGTTTTGCCCAAAATAACCCCACCAGTAGGGAAATCTGGTCCTGGCATAACAGCCAGTATATTCTCAACAGTAATTTCAGGATTATCTATATATAGCAAGCAGGCACCGATAACCTCCCCTAAGTTATGGGTAGGAATATTGGTTGCTATGCCAACAGCAATACCTTCTGTACCATTTACAAGTAAATTTGGAAACTCAGCTGGCAGGACTATAGGCTCAGATTCATTACCATCATAATTAGGACGAAAATCAACTGTATCTTCATTTATATCATTTACTAAATAGTGAGTTATCTTTTGAAAACGAGCTTCAGTATATCTCATCGCTGCTGGAGGATCATCATCAATTGAGCCCCAGTTACCTTGTCCATCAACTAAAGGATGCAGAATAGAAAAGTCTTGAGCCATTCTAGCCATAGCATCATAAATTGCTGCATCCCCATGTGGATGGTATTTACCCATCACATCACCTACAATTCTTGCTGACTTGCGATAAGGCTTACCGTAATCAAAACCAGCTTTATGCATTGCATATAAGATTCTTCTATGTACTGGTTTTAAGCCATCACGAATATCAGGTAGTGCACGCCCCATAATTACGCTCATAGCGTAAGAGAGGTAAGATTCTTCTAATTCTTTCTCTATTGAAACTGTGATGATATTATCAGCCATTTTCCTTAACTATTTAAAGATTAAATTTAAACGTTAAAACCCATAAGGTCAAGCTAATGATGAAGAGGCTATATTCAAGTTAAGCAGAAGAAATTAAATTTAAATATAAGGATTTGAAATATCACTTTATAAGTTGACAAGTATAGCATTATATATCAACATGTTGATATATTAATTATTATCATAAATTTGGGGGAATTTATGTCACTTGATAATGAATTAATTAAAGCTGTTAACAGTAAAAATATAAAAGAGGTAAAGTCTTTATTGGATAAGGGAGAAGATCCTAATGTTGAGTGCGATACTTGGACACCTATTCATCATGCTGCTTCATCTTTGCGTGAAGATATAGTAGAATTGCTTATAAGGTATGGTGCAAATATTAATGGAATTTGTAATAGTTCTAGGATACCTCTACATACTGCTATTTGTTATCCTTGTACTTTTGGTTGGTCTGGAAATAGAGATATGGCAAGGTTGCTTTTAAAGTATGGAGCAGATGTTGATGCTAAAGATAATTATGGTCTGACACCTCTTTTAGAATTATTGGAAAATGAAAAATATTACCGTCACAGAGGTGAAAGTCAAAATATAAGGGTAGAAATAATAAAGTTGCTTTTAGAGAAGGGAGCAAATGTTGATGTTAAAAGTAAGAATGGTTTGACACCTTTACACTATGCTGCCAACTATGACTGTACAGAGATTGTAGAGTTGCTTTTAAAGAGTGGAGCAGATGTTAATGCTAAAAGTAATGATGGTCTGACACCTTTACACTATGCTGCCAAATATGACTGTACAGAGATTGTAGAGTTGCTTTTAAAGAGTGGAGCAGATGTTGATGTTAAAAGTAAGAATGGTTTGACACCTCTTTTAGGATTATTGGAAAATGTAAAATATTACAGTTACATGGGTGACAGTCAAAATATAAGGGTAGAAATAATAAAGTTGCTTTTAGAGAAGGGAGCAAATGTTGATGTTAAAAGTGAGAATGGTTTGACACCTTTACACTATGCTGCCAAATATGGCTATACAGAGATTGTAGAGTTGTTTTTAAAGAGTGGAGCAGATGTTAATGCTAAAGATAATTATGGTCTGACACCTCTTTTAAGATTATTGGAAAATGTAAAATATTACAGTTACATAGGTGACAGTCAAAATATAAGGGTAGAAATAATAAAGTTGCTTTTAGAGAAGGGAGCAGATGTTAATGCTAAAAGTAATGGTGGTCTGACACCTTTAGGGTTAAGTAAGCAATATTTGTCAAAACACAAGAAAGATGCATTTAAAACTGGAGCTCTTACTGGAATAATCGAAGAAGTAATATTAGATAAACACAAAAAAGATATTAAATTACAGTATAGCCTAGAAGAAAAAGATCATGGCATCAGTGACAAAGATATACTAAATCTTAGATTAGTGTGTAAAAGGGCTAATAACAATGCGAGAGCTTGTTATAAAAGGTATAAGGTAAAACCTGAGTTATTACTCACTCAACTGGAAGAAATAGAACCTTCAAATAAACGTCAACGATAGAAGTGTAATATGAGTTGGCAACTTACATAAGTTCATAAATTGGGAGTCATTAAATTACTATTAACTATTTAATGACTCATCATCTGCACATAGCACCGACTCATGTATCATCTCAGAGAGAGTTGGATGAGGAAATATTGATGATTTTATATCAAGATCCACTGCTTCAAGTTGCCTGCTGATAACGTAAGTGCTGATCATCTCAGTAACCTCTGCTCCAATCATGTGAGCACCGAGTAATTCTCCTGTTTTTTTATCGATAATGGTTTTTACCATTCCCTCATTTTCACCTATTACAATGGATTTTCCATTATAATTAGAAAAAAATTTACCTACTTTTATCTCATATCCATTTTCTATAGCCTGCTTTTCGGTAAATCCAACACTTGCTATTTGTGGATAAGAATATATGCAGCTAGGTATATTTTCTTTTTTTAAACAAACAGGACTTTTTCCTGCAATTTTTTCCGCACATATTACTCCTTCATGGCTTGCCTTGTGTGCTAGGCACGGATTACCAGCAACATCACCAATAGCATAAATTCCAGACTCTGCTGTTTCATACCACTGATTTGTTTTTATAAAACCTAAGTTATCTTTTATGACTTTAGTATTTTCAAGGCCAATGTCTTCAGTGTTAAGTTGCACTCCAACAGCCAAAAGAACCCTATCTACTTCTGTTTGAACCGATTTGCCTTTACTATCAATTATACTTAGTTCTACAGAATCATTTTTTTTATTTAAAATTTTAGCAGTACTGTTTGTATATATCTCCATTCCTTGTTTAACAAATATATCTTGTGCTAACTTAGAAATATCTTGATCCTCAAGTGGTAAAATGCGATCTTGCGCTTCTACAATAAGAACTTTGCTGCCCATTGTATTATAGAAACTTGCAAATTCTATACCAATTGCTCCAGAGCCTATTATAAGCAGAGACTTCGGTAACACTTTTGGCACCATAGCGCTTTTCGCATTCCATATTAGGTTATTATCTGCTTCTATACCAGGAAGGTTGCGCGCTCTTGCTCCAGTTGCCAAAATAATGTGTTTTGCAGATATACTAACTTTTTCCTTACCACTTATGATATCTACTGTATTTTTACTAGCTATCCTACCAAACCCTTTATGAACAGTGATGCTATATTTATTCATTAAATAACTAATACCACTTGCTAGTTTAGCCACAACATCTCTAGAACGCTTCACTACATTTTCTATGTTAAAACTTATATCTTTAACTTCTATGCCGAAATCTTTTGCTTTTTTTATTGAATGGTACAGCTCAGAAGTCTTAAGTAATGACTTTGTTGGAATGCAGCCCCAATTTAAACACACACCACCTAAGTTTTCCTCTTTTTCAACTAAAGCGGTTTTAAGGCCAAGCTGTGCTGCTCTTATTGCCGCTACATAGCCACCAGGCCCACTGCCTATAATAATTAAATCATGATCTGTCATCTGATCTCTACAAGAAACTTAAATCATAATATCAGAAATATTGTGTGCGTAAAGAGTAGCAATTATTGCAAAGAAAAACCCTTTACTTGCAAGATTTATGCATCTTTTCTAAAATTTATTAATTTCAATATGATACTAAAAAATGATAAATGATTATTTTGATATGGCAAAGGCCATAAGGTTTTTGTCCATTGATGCGGTACAGAAAGCTGCATCAGGGCACCCAGGAATGCCACTTGGCATGGCAGATGTTGCAACTGTTTTATTTGCAGAGTTTTTGCGTCATAACCCAGATGATCCAAATTGGTTTAATAGAGATAGATTTATCTTATCAAACGGTCACGGCTCAATGCTGCTGTATTCAATTTTATACTTAACTGGTTATATAGGAATTGATGAAATAAAAAACTTTAGACAACTTGGTTCTAAAACTCCTGGTCATCCAGAACATGGGTTGACACCAGGAGTAGAAGTAACCACAGGTCCACTAGGGCAAGGTTTTGCTTGCTCAGTTGGTATGGCAATAGCTGAGGCTATTTTAAGAGAACGTTTTGGTAGTGATTCAGTTAATCACTACACTTACGTAATGCTAGGTGATGGCTGCTTAATGGAAGGGGTAAGTTCTGAAGCTGCATCACTTGCCGGCCACTTAAGGTTAAACAAACTCATTGCCCTTTTTGATGACAACAATATATCAATAGACGGTAGTGTAGATTTAGCACTATCAGATGATATTACTGCTCGTTTTCTTTCATACGGATGGAATGTGGAAAGCATTGATGGCCACAATTATGCTCAGATTTCAAATGCCATCAAAAATGCACATAACTCTGATAAACCTTCTCTTATTCGCTGCAAAACTACTATTGGTAAATTTGTCGTAGAATATGCCGGTAAATCTTCCGCACATAGTGGTCCATTTAAAGAAAGTGCAGTGCTTAAAATGCGTCAGGATTTAAATTGGGAATATGAGCCATTTATTATACCACAAGATATATTAAATATGTGGAAAGAGACAATAGGAAGAGCTAGATCTGGTTACACAGGATACAATAAAAAGCTTAATTCTAATGCAGAACTTAAAAGAATTATAGATGGCAGCAAACCTTCTGCTGTAAAAGAGACGTTGGAAAACTTAAAAAAACAGATCTTCAATTTAAAGCTAAATGAAGCAACTAGGCGCTCCTTTGGTAGAGTGATGGAGGAATTAACGAAAATTATGCCAGAGCTTATAGGTGGTTCTGCTGATTTGACTGATTCAAACTGTACAAAATATCCGCATATGCAAATTATAAGCCGGGACAATTTTAATGGTTCGTATATTCACTTTGGGGTGCGAGAACACGCAATGGCAGCATGCATGAATGGAATGGCGCTTCATGGTGGAATATTACCATACGGGGGAACATTTTTAGTATTTTCTGATTACTGCCGCCCTGCAATTCGCCTGTCAGTTTTGATGAAGCAGCAAGTGATATATGTAATGACGCATGATTCAATCGGCCTTGGTGAAGATGGGCCAACTCATCAACCAATTGAACATCTTGCATCACTTAGAGCAATTCCAAATCTCTTTGTTTTTCGGCCAGCTGACGCACTTGAGACTTTAGAATGTTTGGATATTGCTTTAAGCTCTAGAGATTCACCTTCCCTTTTTGTACTATCAAGACAGAACTTAAACTACATAGATAGACCATATCAAAAGGAAAATCTCTGTGAACGCGGCGGGTATATTCTATCTGAATATGAAGGTAATTTAGATGTTACTATATTTGCCACAGGTTCGGAAGTTGAAATTGCTATAGAGGCAAAGAATAAGCTCCAGCAAAAAGGAATCGGGGCAAGGGTAGTATCCATGCCATGTTGGCAGCTTTTTGATAAACAAAGCAATGAATATAAATCAGAAATATTAGATAATAGTAGCATAAAAGTTGCCATTGAAGCAGGGAGTAGCATAGGGTGGCATAAATATATAGGTTATGATGGAATTTTTGTTGGCATGGAAAGTTTTGGCTGCTCTGCTCCATATAAAAAATTATATAGCTATTTTGGCATTAATGTTGATAATGTAGTTAGAAAGGTATTGAACAAATTAAAGTTATGAAAGAAGTTAATATTGTTATCATTTCTAGTTTAACATTTGTGACAGTATTGTTAATTCTTGGGGGCACTGTGATGCATTATTATAAAGTATTGAAAATAAATAAAGATGCCAGTCAAGATGATATAAAGCAAGCATATAGAGGATTGGCAAAAGAACATCATCCAGATAAAGTTCCTGGAAAAGAGAGGGAATTTTAAGGAATACAAGAAGCACATGATATTTTATCTGATGAGCAGTTTAAGGCCCTTTATGATCAATATCTTAAGCATTTTGGTAATGAAGCTGGTCATAAAGCATTTATTGAGGACCATAATTTAACAGGGCATAACACAGAGAGAAGCTTGAAACTAGACTCAAAATGAGACTGAATTCTCGTTCATCAAGCACTCCTAAAGACAAAAGTCAGAGTACAAGTAAAGATGTGCGCAATCCAAATCTTACAATTCATCAACTAATAGAAAAAAAATTTTATAAAGCAGCTTTGAAGTTAATCAAGTGTGCCGAACTCAGTGATCTAAATGCAAAAAACAGGTTTGGTCAACAAACGCCACTACATTTAGCAATAGCAGCACCATATTCAAATCCTTACGAAGATAATGAAAGAGTTGATATAATTAATGCCCTGATAGCAAGAGGAGTCAATGTGAATGCTCAAGATAAAGATGGGGAAACAGCAGTTCATTATATCGTCAGATGGGTGTTCAATCCTGGAACTGATAAAAAAGTTAAAGCCTGGGTCTATTTTAATATGAATACAGGAAAGGTTGAGACTCGAGATATAATATCGATTTTGCTTAGTCTTGCTAAGTGTGGTGCAGATGTTAATATTGAAGATAAAAAAAGTAATACAGCTTTAAGCTATATAATAAGGGCCCTATGTGTAGTAGAGCCATTGTATGGCAAGGCATGGGTAGAAGAACGAGCACGGGATATAATAAAACCTTTACTGAAAGTTGGTGCATGTATTGAGACTCAAGAAGCTGTATTCCTAATGCTAAAAACTAGTATTAAAAATAAATACGATCTAGAAACGGTAAAGTTATTAATATCTAGTTCTAAAACTCCATTTGATATAAATTATAAAGATGAAAGACGGTATACAGCTCTTATGGTAGCGTTAGAAGAGAGTAGATTTGACATAGTTCAGTTTCTGGTTAAAAAGGGTCTAGATATAAAAAATGAACAAAATAAGGCAAAATTAATTTGGGCTATGATCAATCGTGCTAGAGGTGGCAACACTCTCTCACAAAATATTGACAACGCTACCTCACTAGATGCATTGTTATCAGATCCATTGCTTAAAGAAGCTATAAATATTGATGCTAGAGTAGAGTTTACAGATGGTTATTATAATGTTACGGCATTAGAAATTGCAGCTCTGAAGGGCAACATACCGGCGTTAAAAGTGTTAAGTAGACATAAAACTAATGCAAACTCTAAGGTTGCAAAAAGTAGCGGTGGGACAGGATGTGCCGTTTTACATCGCCTTGCTACGCAATATAATAAAGAAGATACTCAAGTTAAAAAGAACCAAATTAAAAATGTCATGGGATTACTAGTTTTACTCTTTAATGCAGATTTAACTCTGAGGGATGATTATGGAAACACACCACTGGATTATTTAAAGGATGAGAGTTTAAAAAAATATTTAGAAGAAGATATTATAAAACTTAGAGACGATATCAATAAGGGTTATGATGATAACGCTACTGATTTTATATTACAAAAGGTAGAATGTGTTCAACTTTCTACCTTTTGTTCTATGGAAAAATGATTATAGTATCGCATTATAAATGTTATAGCATAATTGATGTTTCAAATATAACATCCAGATATACCTGGATCCTAAAGTACTGTAGGAGAATCACAATTGAATAAATTATAAGTAGAAGAAGAATGCAAATTGCAATAGAAAACGCGTTTCATACTATTTTCGCAAGTTTACATAAAATCAAAATATAGTTGCAAACACTCAGTGAATTTATAAAAAATTTTTTGATCGTATTGTAAAAAATCATTAAATTATCCTCAAAATATATCAATTAAAAATTTTAAGATAAATTTTAAATATCTTGTATTAATCCTTTTTTACTAGGTAGCTGCTAATTTATTCTGTAATATATAACTTGTGTTGCTAGGGTAAAGTATGATGCTGTTTTACACTATGGGTATATTTATAAGCAGTGGTAAACACTCAATTAATTTTCTATCATCCATTGGCAGGATGTTTGTTTTTTTTATTAAATCTATTTATCAGTGTTTTTTGCCACCTTATTACTTTCATATCCTATTAAAACAAGTCATGGAAGTAGGATATTTTTCTCTGCCAATTGTTGGCCTAGCCTCAATTTTTATTGGTGCAATAATAGTATTACAAAGTGGGTTAAATCCACCAATTATTAATCCCGATTCTATAATACCATATATAGTTGTTACATCAATTACAAGAGAGTTAGGACCGGTTTTAATAGGGTTAATAATTGCAGGGAAGGTAGGAGCAGCAATCGCAGCAGAAATTGGTACTATGCGTATAAGTGAGCAAATAGATGCACTTATAACTCTTGGTGTTAATCCTTTTAAATATCTTATCGCTCCACGAGTGATAGCACTGGTCATTACTCTGCCTATACTTATAACCTGTGCTAATTTAATAGGAATATATGGAGGATATTTAGTGGCAGTTTTTGAATTGCATTATAGCTCAGATATATACATAAAATATGCCATTAAATCCTTAAATATGTGTGATTTAACACTTGGACTTATAAAATCTTTTGTTTTTGGAGCAGTTATATCACTTGTAAGTTGTTATTATGGCTATTATTGCAAAGAAGGTGCACGTGGTGTCGGAGTTGCAACAACTTCAGCTGTCGTATTATCTTCAATTTTTATAATATTATTAAACTATATTATCACTTTGACCTATTCATGAGCAATATAATATCTATTTCAAATTTGCACTTATCTTTTGGTGGAAGAAAAATACTCAATGGGGTTAATTTACAAGTATCAAGAGGAGAATCCTTAGTTATCATTGGTGAATCAGGAAGTGGAAAATCTGTTCTTACTAAGATCATAATTGGTCTTATGAACTCTGATTTGGGCACAGTTAAAATAGATATTCCAGGCAATAATAAAGTACTAAATTTTGGAGTTTTATTTCAAAATAGTGCTCTATTTGACAGCATAACTGTGTGGGAAAATATATCATTCAATTTTAAAAAACGTTTAAACGTAAGTGAAAAAGAGGCAAAGAAGCTGGCAATAGATAAGTTAAATATGGTAAAGTTAAGCCAAGATATAGCAGATATGTTTCCTTTAGAGCTCTCAGGTGGTATGAAAAAAAGGGTAGCGCTTGCAAGAGCAATAGTTCATAGTCCACAAATGATAATCCTTGACGAACCAACGTCTGGACTTGATCCAATAGTAACAGACTTAATTAGTGATATAATAATCAAGTTATCTAATGAACTAAATCCAACAATAATTACAATTACACATGATATTCATAGTGCATTTAGAATTGCAAATAAAATAGCAGTACTATACTATGGAAAAATTTTGTTCTGCGGCACTATAGAGGAAATAAAAAAGACTAATAATAATTATATTAAATGCCTAATTAAGCATGCTATTTAATAGATTCAATCTCAAATATGAGGGATATAATTGATGATATATAGATATTCTCTGTAATGATCTGTACAAAACAAGCATTTTAGTCCTATTGCTATTTATAATAAGGTAATATAATCTTAAACTTAAAGGTCGTTTTTTGTGGGTTCAAAATTATTTTTAACGTTAACTTCTTGCAAAGCTACTCGCTCCTCACCTTTTTCTACACATGCTTTATTATTAGGTGTTGCTTTACGTTTTAGCTTGCAAATGATGCAGCTAATCATAATTAATAACCCCATTAGAAGAAGTGGTAAAAAAACTAAAGAAAATCTAAAATCCTCGTTTTTATGTGATGATATATCATTAATGCTATTGAACCCTGGTGCTCTTTGATTAAAAGCAGTGTAATTTTGCTGCAGTGCAAATGGGCTAGAATTATTAATCCTCATAAAAGGGAAACTTGTTGAATTAACTGGTGCATTGGAAATATTTTGACTAAATAATGGTACGCGTGAAGTTATTCTACTTTTGAATTTTTTTAATTTCTTATTATAATTGTCACATTTACTACTATCTACTGCTAAATCACTAGGTAAACACCAATATCTTTGACATTCTTGATTATCAGCAAATCTTTGCAAACATTCAATTAATTCTTGTTTACTTGGAAAGGTTATATCTAATGCTTCTTTGAAACATTGTCTTATAAGATTATAACTTTTATGATCTTCCTTACAAGCAACTAAGATAGCAGTATCAGTGAAACTTTTTGAATAACTGTTTTTTACTTCAGAACTATAAGTATAAATTTGCTTAGTTTTTGTAGAGTTACCTACATCGAAATATAATTCAAAATATATAGAGCCATTACCTGGCTTTAGAGTAATGCTGCTATTTTTATATTTCCTTTCTTGCTTTGATGTATAAATAATGTGTTTATCAAGTATATTAAGAGAAGTATAATACTTTTCTTTTTCTATTTTATTCATGTTCCCCCTTTTAACGTTAGTTATTGAACTATTTTCAAAATTTGAAGCAGTACTAAATGCTTTTTATTCTTTTTAGTTGATATACCCTTACCCAAAACAACTGTAAAGACTATTTATATAAAAATCTAATTTTGTTTGTATAGATAGGAAATATTGTTATAGTTTTGATGTGATTGTTAATTTTGAAATATTGTGGTTTTAAATAGCAGGGTAACTGAGATCTTAAACAACTACGAAAGTGAAAATCCAGGAGTTAAAGCAAACTTAGCACGCATTTTAATGAATGGTAAACTTGGTGGTAGTGGTAAATTGGTCATTTTGCCTGTAGATCAAGGATTTGAACATGGTCCGATAAAGAGCTTTGATGTCAATCCTGAAGCGTATGATCCACATTATCATTTCAAATTGGCAATTGATGCAGAATTAAGTGCATATGCTGCACCTCTTGGCATGATTGAATCTGGAGCTATGTCTTATGCTGGTTCTATACCACTTATTTTAAAAATGAACAGTTCTAATTCTTTACATCCTAAATCAAGTTCTTACGATCAAGCAATTACTGCCTCAGTAAAAGATGCATTGCGTCTGGGTTGTAATGCTGTTGGATTTACTATATACCCTGGTTCTTCTAATAACTTAAATATGATTGAGGAAGCCCGTGAAATAATAGCTGAAGCTAAATCATGTGGTTTAGTAGTTGTAGTATGGTCTTATCCGAGAGGTGGAGATATCTCAAAAGAAGGTGAAACTGCACTTGATATTATTGCATATGGGGCACATATAGCAGCATTGCTTGGTGCTAATATTATAAAGGTAAAATTGCCAACCAATTATATAGAACGTGATAAGACTCCTGCAATTGATATGAGTTTACTTTCAGAAAGGATAAAATACATTAAAAAGGCTTGTTTTGCTGGAAGAAGAATAGTCGTTTTCTCAGGAGGGGAAGCTAAGGATCCAAGTGACTTATATAATGAAGTCAAAGAAATTGCCAAAGGCGGGGGTGATGGTTCAATAATAGGACGCAATGCTTTTCAAAAAAACAAAAAAGATGCTTTATCTATGTTAGAAAAAATAATTGGCTTGTATCAAAGCTAATTCTATGGCTGGGTGGCAGAATGGTTTATGCGGAGGACTGCAAATCCTTTCATACCGGTTCAATTCCGGTCCCGGCCTCTTGTAATATTTTAAATTTATTATATTTGTTAATTAACTTTTTATCAAAATAAAATCAATTTTTTAATTGACTTAATGTTATCATATTTTAATATAGACTATATACTATACAGCAGTAAATTATGAAAGTATTTGGTTCTTTAAAATTTGCCAAAAAACGTGATAGAAATTGTTTGGTTGTTCGTAGAAAGAAAAGGATTTATGTTTTGAATAAATTAAAGCCTAGATTTAAAGCACGCCAGGGTTATTAATCCTATATTAAAATTATAGATAAATTTAATTTGCTTATTGGTAATGACTAATTTAAGTTGTTATTGCTCTATTTAAGTAAACTTTTCTTAAAAGGAGCTTTAATCAGTTTCATGTAAAATAAATTTAAAGATTTTTAAACCATATTAGTTTATAAAAAAACAACTAGCCTATTAAGCATTAAATAGTGCATTGTTTATTTTATATAAAATGTTTCATGATATTTTTGTCCTATTTATACTATCAGCATTAGAAATTGTTCTAGGCATAGATAATTTAATTTTTATCTCCCTTTTAGTTCAAAGAATACCTAATATATTACGTAATAAGATTTGTATTTTGGGGCTTAGTTTAGCACTTCTTATGCGTCTTATAGCATTATTTTTTGTTTCTTCTATACTTAGTATGGATAAAGCCATATTCTCTTTTCTATGGTTTGATATATCAATAAAAGATTGTGTACTAGTAACAGGGGGTATATTTTTATCAACTAAAAGTTTTTTAGAGTTGTATAGAGATGTCTTTATTGGAGATAGTAATAAAGTTAGAAATACTGATCCTAAGTCTAAGCTTATGCTAGTTGTACTACAAATTGTATTAATAGATCTAGTTTTTTCTATAGATTCAATATTAACTGCTGTAGCATTAACTCACAACGTTGTAATTATCACAATTGCATTTATGTTTTCTATGCTAGTCATGTTTTTCCTATCTAGTCATATAACTTCATTGGTAAGTTCTTATCCTGAATTGAAAATAGTAGCGCTTTTATTTATATTCACCATTGGTGTTTATCTTATTTTAGATGGATTACATATTGAGTTATCGCAAAAATATATATATTTTGCATTTGTTTATTCCCTTCTTACAACTCTCCTTAATCTTGTTAAGAGAAGAAACATTATTAAGTAGAAGAGGTATTTTTAAAGTGACATTAAAAAATAATTAGGAATTATATTGTGAAATAGATTTAAGCGATTATATAATACGTTAAATATTGCAATATGTATTGCTTATGAGTATATTTTTGATAGTATTTAAAATTTATACTTCGCACATGACGAAACAAATAGTCCTTAGGTTAGGTACAGTCATGGAGGAAAAGCTATTTGGAGAGAACTATGGTATATTTACCTGATTTTACTTTACAAAACTTAATTAAAGCTGGTGTGCATTTTGGCCATAAAACCAGCCACTGGAACCCAAAAATGGCTCCGTATATATATGGGATTCATAGTGGGGCCTATATAATTGATCTGCGAAAGACGGTTCCACTTTTAAAAAGAGCTCTTCAAACATTACACGATGCTGCCTTAAAGAGGTGGCGTATTTTATTTGTGGGAACAAAACTACAAGCTGCATCTATTGTTGTAGAAGCTGCAGCTCATTGTAGTCAATATTATGTTAACCATCGTTGGCTGGGTGGTATGTTAACAAATTGGTCAACCATTTCTTCTTCAGTTAAGAGGTTGCAAAAATATGAGAAGACGATTCAGAACGAGGATACCACTTTAACTAAGAAAGAAGTATCTGATCTTGATAAAAAAAGATTTAAACTAGAGAGATTCATTGGTGGTATTAGAGAGATGGGTGATATGCCTAATATTTTAGTTGTTATAGACACAAATAAGGAACGTATTGCTATAAAGGAAGCACAAAAGCTGGGGATACCAATAATTGCTATGGTAGATACAAACTCTGATCCTACGGGAATAGATTATCCTGTACCTAGCAATGACGATGCAAAGGAATCAATAGAGTTATTCTGTAGGCTTGCATCAAAAGCTATTCTAGCTGGTATTGAGTTAGATCTTGCTAAGTCTGGTGTAAAAATCGATGATGTAAAAAGCGGTAAATTTGAAGGAATATTGAAAAGAAAAGCAAATGAAGAAGTAGTTAATATATCACCGAAAAAAAAGTTAAAATTTAACTCAGAGGAAGAGACAGATGGTGCTTCACAAAAAAGATATCGAAAATTTTTGGAGAGTGACAAAAATGAGTAACATAAACGATATAAAAATTTTGCGTGATAAAACTAGTGCTGGTATATCTGACTGTAAAGAAGCACTAAAGCAATGTGGTGGGGATATTGAGTCTGCAATTAAATATTTAAGAGTGAAAGGCTTATCTAATGCACGAAAGAAAGTGGATAAAGAAGCTAAAGAAGGAGTCATTATAGCTCATATAGAAGAGAAATCTGCTGCAATGATTGCATTAAATTGCGAAACTGACTTTGTTGCTCGTAGTAGTAAGTTTCAAATTCTAGCTGAAAAGCTAGTTTTACTTGTACATGGAAATAACTCTAATGATTTAGATAACTTTAAAAGAAGTAACCATGACATGAAAGATAGTGTTGAAGAAGCAATAATGGAAAAAGTGGCGACACTAAAGGAAAAAATCGATTTAAGTGAAATTTGCTATTTAGAGGTAGAAGAGGGAGTGGTTGCTGGCTATGTTCATAGCAGCATCCCTTCTAGTGAGGGTGCATCATTTAATGGTAATGTTCCACCTATTTTTGGTAAAGTTGGTGCATTAGTAGTACTAGAATCTGAGGGTGATAAAGAAAAATTAAAAGCACTTGGCAAGCAGTTAGCTATTCACATAGCTAGTATGAGACCAAAAGCACTATCTGTTAATCATTTAGATCAGAAAGAACTGGAAAATGAGCGCCTTAGAATCATAGAGGATGTAAAAAAATTAGGTAAGCCTGAGAAAATCATGGAAAATATAATTAATGGCCGTATTGCTAAATATTATGAAGAAGTTATACTTTTAGAGCAATTTTTTTTAGGTGAAAAAATAAAAATTGCTGATTTAATTAAGTCAAGTGAAGCGGAGTTGAGTTGTGCAATTAACTTAGTTGACTATAAGCTATTTACTATATGTTCTTAACCTCGTGGCTCTAGATAAAGAAGTTAAGTACTCTAGAATTTTATTGAAAATATCTGGGGAGGCTTTTATGGGTTCTAAGGGGTTTGGTCATGATATGGATGCTATTAATAGGTTATCTAAGGAGATAAAAGAAGTTCATAAGTTAGGAGTACAAGTATGTTTAGTTGCTGGGGGAGGAAATATATTCAGGGGAGCTTCAGCTTCTGCAACTGGTTTTGAGAGGGCGAGCAATGATTATATTGGTATGCTTGCAACTGTAATGAATGCTTTAACTTTGCAAAACTCTTTAGATAAGATGAATCTTCCATCTAGGGTGTTATCTGCAGTCCCAATGGTGACTATTTGTGAAACCTATATTAGGAGGAGAGCAATTCGTCATTTGGAAAAAGGAAGAGTTGTAATATGTGCAGCAGGGACAGGAAATCCGTTTTTTACTACTGACACAGCTGCCACACTTCGTGCAGTTGAGATGGGTTGTAGTGTTATTTTCAAGGGTACACAAGTAAATGGTGTTTATTCATCAGACCCAAAATATAATAAAGATGCAAGAAAATATAAAAAAATATCGTATAAGGATTTATTATCACAAGATTTAAAAATTATTGATGCATCTGCAGTGTCAATGGCACGTGAGAACTCTATCCCTATAATAGTTTTTGCTATAAATAAGGAGAAGATAACTGACCTTGTAAAAGGTCATGGAGACTATACTAAAATTTCGAATTAATAGGTTAGGGAATGTTAGATAACATTAAAAACACTACTAAAGAGAGGATGGAAAAAACTATAGAAGTCTTCTCAAATGATATTAAAGGTGTACGTACAGGTAAGGCAAATCCATCATTTTTAGATGGAATTACCGTGGATATTTACAATGGTAATTTGAAATTAAATCAAGTTGCATCAGCTTCTGTAGTTGATAACAAGACCTTATCAATCAACGTTTGGGATGCAAGTGTTGTAGGTTGTGTTAAAAACGCAATACTGAACTCAAATTTGGGCCTAAATCCAGTGATAGAAGGTAGTGTAATACGTGTAACCTTACCTGAACTTACCGAAGAAAGTAGGAAGAAATTTATTAAATTAGTGAATGAATTTGCTGAAAATGCCAAAGTGGCAATCAGGAATATACGTCGTGATATTATTGACAAAATAAAAAGTATAGAAAAAAACAAAGAGGTATCGGAAGATGATGCCCGTGATATTAGTGATCAGATACAAAAAATTACCAATGACAGTATAGGAAAGATAGAAAAATTATTATCTATAAAAGAACAAGAAATATTAAAGATATAGTAACTTAGGTATAGAGGAAGGAATTATATCAAGAACCATAAAAATGTGGTGTGTTATAGATTAGGATTGCAATATTAAACTAGGGATGAAGATAGCATTGAATCTTGTTGTAATGATGCTTGAAACTTGTTTAAGGAGGTGATGGCCTGGCTGTTTCTTTCAATAATTTACCACGTAATGTTTTTTCAATTTAATATAATTCACTTTTCTTTGATTAATCACCGGTTAGAATATATCTAGTAATTTTACTTTAAGGGAATGAGGCAGGGCTTATCTATCAGTGATATAAGAAAGTTATTTTTGGATTTTTTTGTAAAGAACCACCATACAATATTTCCGTCTTCATCTCTTGTACCACAAAATGATGCGACACTTATGTTCACAAACTCAGGAATGGTGCAATTCAAACAGATTTTTACTGGCAAAGAAAGTAGCAGTATCAAAACTGTAGCAACTAGTCAAAAGTGTTTAAGAGCAGGTGGTAAACATAATGATCTAGAAAACGTTGGCTATACAAATCGGCACCATACATTTTTTGAAATGCTCGGCAACTTCAGCTTTGGTGATTACTTTAAGGAGCACGCTATAGAGCTGGCTTGGAAATTTATAACACAAGAGCTACAGCTAGATAAAAATAGAGTATATGTAACAGTCTATCATGACGATAATGAAGCATACGAACTTTGGCGAAAAATTAGCGGTTTTTCTGATGATAAAATCATAAAGATTGCAACTGCTGATAATTTTTGGAGTATGGGCAATACTGGACCATGCGGGCCGTGTTCAGAGATTTTCTATGATTATGGTGAGGAAGTAGAAGGTGGGCTACCAGGTAGCAAAAATGCAGACGGTGAGAGGTTTGTTGAAATCTGGAATTTGGTATTTATGCAGTACGACAAAGATGAGGAAGGTAATTTGCACAAACTACCAAAACAATGCATCGACACTGGTATGGGTTTAGAGCGTATAGCCTCAGTGATGAAAGGTGTGTGTGATAATTATGAAACTGACATTTTTCTGGCTTTGATTGACAAGTCGCAGAAAAAATCTGGAGATAGAACAAATAAATTAGCACACAGAATTATTGCTGATCATATGCGTGCTGCAGCGTTTTTAATAGCAGAAGGAGTGACTCCTGCTAACGAAGGAGCTAGCTATGTTTTGCGTAGAATAATAAGAAGAGCCGCACGTTACATCCATCAAATAGGCTATGATGAGCCGCTGCTGCATCAGATTTTTCCCGTACTGATAGATAGCAGTAGTCCTGCGTATATGGCAGATAGCTACCCAGAGCTAATAAGAGCAAAAAAGCTAATAGAGATGACTTTAAGGTCGGAAGAAGAAAATTTCCATGAAACCTTGCTTAGGGGAGTAAATCTTCTTGAGAAAGCAGCAGCTAGTTTAAGCGAAGGTGATGTCGTATCTGGAGAGGTTGCGTTTAAACTTTATGACACTTATGGTTTTCCACTAGATATCACTTTAGATATTTTAAAAGAGAAAAAACTAAAGCTTGATCAAGAGGGTTTTGATACTGCAATGCAGCAGCAGAAAGCAAAAAGCCATTGGACCTGTGATAAAGAATCAGTAAGCAAGGTATGGTTTGATGCTGCTCATCTTTATGGCAGAACAGAATTTATCGGTTATAAATTAAGTCAAATAAGTGATGCAAAAGTTTTATTCATTGTTTCAAAAGAAGAAAAAATCATTGATTGTGCAAATGAAGGTGAGGAAATAAGTATTATTTTAAATAAAACTCCTTTTTATGCAGAATCGGGTGGACAGCAAGGTGATATAGGAGAGCTTGAAGTTATTCTAGGAGAAGAAAACAAATTGGGATCTAAAAGTGGCGTAGTGAAAGTTCTAGATACTCAAAAAATGTTAAATAGTATTTATATTCACAAATGTGTAGTTAAAATTGGTACTGTTGCCTCTGGAGATATAGTAAAAGCTAAGATTGATGAGGAGAGAAGGTTTAACCTGCGGGCAAATCATTCAGTAACGCATCTGTTGCATCAGGTGCTAAAGGAAATTTTAGGAGGTCATGTTGCGCAGAAAGGGTCTTTAGTTGCGCAAGATAAACTGCGTTTTGATTTTAGCCATAACAGCCCGCTCAGTGAAAAGGAGATATTTGCAATTGAGAATAAAGTAAACTCTATGATTAGAGATAATTATCCTGCTACAACTAAAATCCAAAATACAGATAAGGCAATAAAGGAGGGAGCTACGGCACTATTTGGTGAGAAATATGAAGATGAAGTAAGAGTTGTAACTATCGGTAGCTCAAAAGAGTTGTGTGGTGGAACTCATGTGGAATACAGTGGAGAGATAGGGTTTTTTAAAATCATTTCCGAAAGTGCAGTGGCTTTTGGCATCCGTAGAATTGAAGCTGTAACGAAAAAAGCAGCAATTAACTATGTGCATAGCAAAGAGATTGTTCTACAAAAAATTGCAGATCTGCTGAAGGTACCGATAGGTAGTATAGCTGAGAGTATACAAAATCTGCAGAAAGAAAACAAGGAGCTAAAACAAAAGATAGAAAACCTTTATCTAAAGCTTTTAAAGTCAGAAAATATAAAAGCAAGCAGTATTGGTAGTGTGAATTTTCTCAGTCACGTTTTTACTGATATTCCTGCAAACGTTGTAAGAAAATTTGTTATAGAGCAGCAAAAATATCACAAAGCTGATACTGTAATTGTAATTTCTACTGTGGAGGGGAAAAAAGCAGTTTTAATTGTCAGCGTAAGTGATAACCTAACCGAAAGAGTAAGCGCAACTGAGCTAATAAAAGTTATAAATAGTAATGGTGGTGGCAGCAAAACGTTAGCGCAAGTTGGTTGCAGTAGCGATGAGGCTGCCACTTTAAAAATTGAAAATAAACTGAAGAGTATTTTTTAAATAATTGAAGAATTTTCATATCTATATTACTAATTTAGTACTATTATTAACTCATATTATAAATAAATTAACTATCTCTATGTATAATCTAATATATTATATTTATTAATGGAGATGGTATGGAAGGTAATAGAGGAAATGAAGGGAATCCAAATGCACTAGGAATACCAGAAGTGACATCAGATCAATCAAGACAAGCTTCTGAAAATTTATTAAGTAATTATAGTAGTGTATCATCACAAGGTCAAAGTGCTGTTGACGGTTTGACAGAAAGTGTGTTAAGTCAACTTGGCATATCTCAAACACCGTTAAATCGGCCTATATATGCAGTTTCACAAAAAGGAAACAACGCAAGTAGAAATGTCACACCACCTTCACTGCCGTCATCACCACCGCCATCAACACTAAATAGTGAAGGTGAGTATATGTACATGAACAAAAATTATGGTCGTCGTAGAAGTGTATCTTCAGAAGCAAGTAATGATTTTCAGCAGTGTTCTAGCAATGGATTAAGCGGACTAAGCTCAGATAGCATAAGTGAAAGTGAGATGTCAGAGGCTGTAGATCAAGCTGCAAAAGTTGTATCCAGCCCAGAAGCGCAAAAGCAATTAAAGAATAAAATTGAAAATGACCCATCATTTGTTAAAGAACAATTAACAAAATTTAACAAACTTAGTAATAAAGATAAATCGTTGTTTGGATTAAGTACGTTTGGCATAGCAATAGGTGCACCTCTTGCAATTGTAGCCTTGCCAATATTAGCAACAGTTGCTGCCGTGGCAGGGCTTGCCATCGCTATTATTGGTGGGCTCAAACTTGCTACTCCAAGTAAAGCAGAGTTTAGAAAAACTGGACAGAAGATAATGCATGATGTTAAAAATGCTGCCAATGTACTTCCACGTGAAACAAACTTAGAGAAATTGTGGAAATCAACTCATAAACCTGGTGTCACATCTAAAAACCCAAACTTAGAGGAGTTTTTAACAAAATATTGTTTTCCAGATCAAGAATCAGGTAAAAAAGCTGAGGTTAAATTTGATCCCGATAAGATAGAAGCATTAAAATATGCAGCAAAAGAAGTAGGTTTAGATTTAGATATAGATCGGATGGTAAGAAAAGGTGAAAGTAAAGTAAGTGGAGATTATGTTCAAGGCAAAAGTAGCCAAGCTCAGGATAACAAATTTATTGCAACTGCTAGTGAAATTGCAACTGCAGTGATGGAAAAACATCGGTTACCTGATTCGAAGAATGTTTTCACAGGAATACAAGGTATATTTGAGAGTAAACTAACTGAAATAAAGCAGGCAAAAGAAGAAAAGGCAGCAGAGAAAAAGAATTCATTTTCAAGTATGCTTCAGAGAAGCTCATCACACACAGAAAGTGTAGAAGCAGGAAGGAAAGAAAGCAACAACGGTTTAAGTAAAGGCTAAAATCCTACTTTTTCTCTTAGACCTAACTTTATTTACATTTCTGATGTTTTGCTATAATATAGCCCCATGAATAAGAAAGCGTTATTGAAATTAGAAAATGGTAAAGAGGTAGAGCTAGCTATACTTGAGGGTAAATGTGGCCCCAGTGCGCTGGATATAAAAGACTTATATAAAAACACGGGGCTATTTACTTATGATCCGGGGTTTGTTTCAACTGCAGCATGCTCTTCTTCTATTACTTTCATTGATGGTGAGGAAGGAAAGCTTTTGCATCGTGGATATGAAATTTCTCAGCTCATAGAGTATGATTTTTTGTCAGTAGTATATTTACTACTTTATGGAAACCTTCCTGCTGAGAAGCAGTATAAGGTTTTTATATCACAAGTTCAGACACTATCTAGGCAAATGCCAAAGGAAATAAAGCATATAATACAGGCTTTTCCTACAAGTTCTCATCCTATGCCTATTTTGATGGCCTGTTTCTCATGCCTAGCTGCATCTTATCATGTACAACATGGAAGTAACATTGAAGATTTAAGTTTTGGTGTTGCAGCAGTGGCACAGGTGTCGGTTATTATTGCAATGATTTATAATCACGTTACTGGGAAGGAACTTGCTGAAGTCAGTGATGAGCTTAGCTACAGCAAAAACTTCCTTAAGATGATCTCTGTAAGGAATGATGCTACTTCAGTAAAGGCTTTAGATAAAATATTTATCTTGCATGCAGATCATGAACAAAATGCCTCAACAGCAGCTGTTAGGCTTTCTGGATCTACAAATGCTAATTTGCTTGCATGTATTACAGCTGGTATTACAGCTCTATGGGGGCCAGCACATGGTGGAGCAAATGAGGCAGTAATTGGCATGCTTGAGGAGATAAAACACCCAAGCAATATAGGACAATTTATTGAAAAAGTAAAAAATGGCAAATTTAAACTCATGGGATTTGGACATCGTGTTTACAAAAACTATGATCCACGTGCCAGCGAGCTAAAAAAGGTTTGCACTAAAGTATTAAACGATCTTGGTATTCATGATAATCATTTGTTTGAAGTTGCTATGGAGTTAGAAAAAATAGCATTAAGTGATGAGTATTTTATAGAGAGAAAATTATATCCAAATGTCGATTTCTATTCTGGAATAATACTGAGAGCAATGGGAATACCAACGAACATGTTTACACCGATTTTTGCACTGGCAAGGACTGCAGGTTGGGTTGCTCAGTGGTATGAAATGAAAAATAGCAAGGAAAGCAAAATATGGAGGCCACGTCAGCTCTATATAGGAAATTAAAAATTTGAAATAGATTTGCTAGTAGGATTAAAAACTGACGGGGAACATGCAATAAACTGTATCAAATCGCATTTTTAACTCAGCTCAATTTTCTGGGAAGAAAAGGAAGCGTTCAGTAAACTGAATCAAACTAAAAAGTATGATTAGTATAAAAAAATGGAGGTTTTAGAACCTGTTTGCAAAGTATATAGAAAGAAGTAGAGATTTATGATATAAGGGGCATATTTATGGTATGTATTCAAGCGGTATAGGTGATAATGGAAGAGCCATATTTGAACCTAAAAGGACCGGGAAGCCAAGAAAACACAGTATTAGAACTATCATTAATGGAATCCGCTATGTGATGATATCAGTGGAGGCAATTGCCTAAACGTCATGGAAAACAGTTTATAGCTTTGCTTAAAAAATGGTGGAAAATGGCAGATTAGTTAAAAGAGTAAGGTTGGCAAAAATATCTGTAGGAATAATTAATCAGTTAAAACTGCTCAAAAATAGAGACTGACAAAAGGGTATTGTATTGGTCTTGTAATTGCTGTTAAAATTATACCTCTTTATTTCAAGCTAAAGAAAAAGTTACAGAAAGGATATACAGGTAAATTACAAGTTAACAGGATAACAATTACCAAAAAAATGGTTGATACAGAGTTCCAGGTGATTTCTAAACGTTGGATTGTTGCAACTCCAATTTTAGGCGAAGGATTATGAGCACTCTCCTCAAACTTCCAAAGCTAATATTTTCTTTAATATATTATGCTTCATAAATTAGCTCATTTTTAAGACAGGTTCTAACAAGAGCTCAAAGGAAGTATTCCCCAAACCATACGAGTCAAGTTAAAGTGTTAGAAGATTCAATGAACTTAACTTGCACAGAAAATTGTGACCAAGTTATGGCAAGCTTTTCAAGAAAGATCTTTAAGCCTTTAATTTTATTATTTAACGCTAAAAACAACTCTCTCTTTTTAATTCAATAAATGCCTTTGTTAAGCTAAGTTCTGTATTCTTTTTCACTTCTGTGCAACCAACTATACCATAAAATATAAGAATTGCGCACAATTTAGCATATATTGCATCTTTAAGTTCATCACTTATATAATTTAAATAATTTACTTTGTAAATTGTTAATAGCATTAATTTTATTCTCTGTGACATTAGTTATGAATATTGACCAATCCAGCAATTTTTGATTCTTTTGAGAAGACTTTTTATTAGCCCTTCTTCTTTTGATCTCACTTTAATTTTTTCCTTTCTAGAAATTTTAAACAAACTCTATTTTTTGATTTGTTTCTATGTTATACATATTGGTATCGGATTTATAATAGCTAAGCTTCATCCATTTGTTTAAGGTACAACTAAGTCAGCAGTTGATATATTGCCTCTATAACCCTGATCTGTTAGCTCATGATTTAGAATGTAATTTTATCCCATTCATAACCACTATACATATCCTTTATACAAATTTTCCATATCATTAGGTAGGCTAATATATCCTATGCTTTTAAATTGTTTTAAATTGTGAGATGTTTCTAAATAAAGTTGTTGTACATTCTTTTCATATTCAGTAAACCTAAAATTTAAACCTTACAGAATCTTCATTTAATAATTCTATCTATGCTACAACTCCTATGTTACCCAAAATCATTCAATTTCTTTTCTGTTATAGTTGATATTTCATCTGCTTTCTCATTACAAAATTCGTTGAGGATAAATTAGTTATTTTTCTCATTATAATTTTTTGTAATAAATTTAAGAGGCCTGTTTTTTTCTTCTCTCCACCAACTTCCCTTATCTGCACTCGTATGGTTTGGAGAATACTCCCATTTTCCCATTATTCAGAGTATACTAATACGCTGACTCTTTTTTCCAGATTTTGAAGCATTTCTGGTAATATCCATAAGTTCTGTATTATTGATTCGTACCAGACTTTTAGGTTGCTTCAAGAATTCTGCTCTTTATTTCTTTCCCTATATCCATAGGTCTTTTTTTAATCCAATTTTCTTCAGTTGAAAATTAATATTACCCCAAAGTTCAGCTATTTTCGATAGCTCCATGCTTTTTAGCAAATTCGATAAACTCATTCCAATTTTATGATTATAGCCAACGCTTCCAGGTTTTTTTGGTAAAAAGTCTCCTGCTTCTTTGCGTCTTACCTGCCACTCATATAATGTTCTATTTTATATCTTATAGCTACAGATTTTCTCCTTCGTCCAATTGCTTTTTTCCTTAAATCGTAACTATATGCTGCCTTCCCTTCCCACACTTAAATCCATATTTTAGCTTATTTTGACTATTATGAGAAGGTCTATAGAAGAAATTTACGACCATAAGCAGCAGCAATATTACATATTACCAATGAGTGGCGCAATTACTTGCCCAATGATTTTTTAAAGTTAAAGTAAGCAAATAATATACTTGGCATAGATCAAAAAAAGAGGTTTTTATCTAGCTGAAAGCGAAGGTTTTAGTTAGGGAATGATCTCAAAGTGTGGAATTTGTGTATTAAAAGCTTTCCTACAGCCATAAACAGTGTATTTCCCAGTGCAGAAGTGCAATTGTATATGAGATAAGGAACTCATTAAAATATGTATCCAGCAAAATGAATGATTTGAAGAAAGGCTTCAAATAGAGAAATAGCTGAATGCTTGAATTAGAAGAAAAATGGGGAATCCTATGGCAAAATAATTGGGAAACTGGCTATTTTAAGTACTCAGATCCTGTTAGGTTTATACTACCATCCAATTGAATGGGCAAATCAGGAAAAAACCAATTACAAATGCCTTGAATTATATTGTGCTATAAAAAAAATAGAGCAAAATTGGACTATACCAAATTGGGCTTTTTGATACCTTCTTTCCTAACAGATTGAAAATTTAGTTGAGTTTTTGACCCAGTTTGGGGAACCACTTCCTCTTTATGCAAAGCTGCTGCTAAGCTAATTCCCATTGTTAAAAAAACTGCTCCTACCATAGCCTTATCTTTTCTTTTGATTAGAAACTGAGAGGCATTCTGTACCCTCGAGAACAGTAAAAGGTTTAGGTCTTTTTTGAGCACTCCTACTTTGGGGCTGTGCTTCTTGCGATTTGTTGCTTTTTTGAAGGGCAAATTTTTGCATTTGAAAAACATTTGATAAATTTTCAATGATAATTTTATATTCATCTCCTTTTGGTATAACTCTCTCATAATTAGGCAAGAATTTCCTAATATTACTACTAAACTCTTGATTAACCTTCGCTAAAATTTCTTGCTACTGTAGAATAAACCTTTATTGGGTACAAGTGTGGATAGTGTTCTTTGAATTGTTTGATTATTTCATCATCTTTGGAAGCCTGTACATTAGCTTGAAGCATTGATAGCTTTATAAAGAGCTCTAAAGCATGCTTTAACCCTAAATTTAAAGACCTAAAAAATGCTAAATGAATTGCTGAATCTCCCAGACATATATAGTTATCTTTACTTCTTCTGTGAGCGTATCCACAACTAATTTCTATCTTTTTCACCTTAACACTATTTAAATTTACACTGCATCCATCTATTATAAGCTTTCCAAGCAAAGAAGATATTGGCAAGAAGATGCTATCTGGCACTGAATTTGGAGAATTAAATGGATTTAAAGGTTCCCTATTTATATTTGGGTATTCCTTATCAAAAACTTTAGCTAGCTCATCAGTTATAAAAACCGGTAATGTTATATCTGAGAAACCATTGTTATCTTTACTCTTACTTACCACAACTTCAGTAAGCTTTATATTTTTAACGTACTTCATGACTTGATATAAAGAAGATACATTACCATTAATCTTTGCCTTAAAGTTGACATACATTGCATACTGCAGTGGGGTAGTAACTAGATTATCTTTATCGGAACCAAATTCATTAGTTCTTAATTTACTGTTTCTTCCCGTACAATCTAGTATTATTGGATTTGAACTTTTGTGTTTCTGATATAACTCTTCAAAACTTTCCACTTCTTTTATTATGTATTTAGCTCCTAAGGACTTAGCTTCTTTTGCAAATCTCTCTTCTAAATCCTTTATAAGAATTCTATTCTTTTGGCCTTTAAGATGTTCATCTAACCTTATAAAAAACTCAGTTTTTACACTTAATCGAGAAAGCACTTCGTGTACTTCTTTAAAAAAATTATCTTCTGTTTTTATATTAATATTTCTAGTGAACCCTGCACGTTTTTCATAGACAGTAACTGGAAAACTAAGCTGTGCACAGAGTGTAGCTATAACTCCAAAAAGAGTATCGTTTCGTTTAAAGGCATATAGATATACCGGTGTTTGACCATATATATCCTTTGCCCAAGGATTGGCACCATGTTCTATCAGAATGAGTATTGCCTCATCATTAAGCCCTTCTGCCCTACGATGTAGAGCTGTCTTCCCTACATTATTTTTGACATCAATCTTTGCTCCTTTTGCTATTAAAAGTTTTAGTGTATCTATATTAGATGCCTTATGTAAAGGAGTCTCCCCCCTGCATTTGTGGCATTGACATTTGCTCCATTTTCTATTAGCAGTGCTACTATATCTTTATCATCTTCATTAGCAGCATCGTGTAGAGGTGTATATCCTGCCCCATCTTGAAAATTAACATTTGCACCATTTTCTATTAATAGTTTCGTTATATCTATGCTTCCACAGTAACCAACTGCATTATGTAAAGGGGTAGCCCCATACTTATTCGTTGCATGGATATTAGCTTTTTCTTCTATTAAAAATTTTATTATCTATATATATTTTTCCTGATCAGCAGCATTAGTTTCATAAAAAGCAACACGGCCTCTTGTGACTGCAAGATACAGAGCGGTATCCTGAGCGGTTTCAGTTCCTACATTAATATCAGAACCATTTGCAAGCAAGCATTGTATCGCTTCTTTATCACCGTGTTCAATAGCCCGGTGTAGAGCACTTTTCCCTCGATTATCTTGGATATCAATACTTGCTCCTGCATTTTTTAAATGCTTAACCATATTAAAACAGCCACCGTCAGCAGCTATGTCTAGTAATCGCCCTCCGTATTTAAATGAATGATCCAACGAAAACCCACTTTGCCGCCATGATTCATGCTCTTCATAACAAGAACGATATGCTGACTAAGAAAAATAATCACTCTCATCTATTTTGCTATATAGTTCTGCTTTTTGCTTTTTAAACCCTTCAGCTATCCTCTGAACTACATTACTTGAGTTTACCTCTGGATCATTATCCAATGATTTTAATATTTTACACATTACTCTTCCATGACTAAGTTAACATATTTTACTATTTTATGGAGAAGAGTCAATTAAAAAGCTTAGTAATTTATATTAAAAAAAACATTTTCTAGTTATACTTATACTAGTATGATGATCTTAATTATTTAAGTATTTTTTTATGCAAGCTGCAGAAGAAGTAGTAGAACAGCCAATCTTATCAGAACAATTCAAAGAAGATAAGAAGCTAAAATTAAGCAGTGAAGAGATTAAGGAGCAAGAGGGCAATAATCAAAAGGGAAGGCTAAACAGTGAGACAATAGAGTTGAAGCTGAGTAGTAAGGATATAGAAGATGAGGACGAAGAATTTAAAAAAATAATCAAAAGACCAATAAAATCAGGTGAATTAAAAGAACCAGAAGATAAACTCAATGCCTTAAACAGGGCATTAGAGAAACGAGCTTCTTACCCAAACAATTATGTTTTTACCTTGCTTGCGCAAAGAAGCTACAGACCCGCTGAGAAACGGTATGCAACTAATTTCAAGCAGCAACAACAGCAAGAATCAAGGGAGTGTTCAACAATATACTTCTGCACATCTGTAGAATTTACATTACCAACGGTAACAGCAAAATATCCTCTAGCCCACAAATGTTGACCCCAGTATCTTTTTCTTAATTGTTCAAACTCTTGGAATAACTTACGTTCCCTTTGATATATTGTTGGATAGTGGGCGGCATAGAAATTAGCATATGTACGTGATCAGGCGTAATATTACCACTTACAATATCTACGTAATTTTCTGATAATCTCTCTACTGCTGTTTCACCTACAAGTATCCTGTACCTATACTTAGTACTACGTGAAATCAAACGTACTATGAGAGCTATGTTTTTAATCCATAGAAAATACTAAAGTAATCCTATACTAAAGTCTTCGCCTTAAGGCGTGGGTCACCCACCTAACTACATAAAAATTTAGAATTTTTATATATCTACAATACTATCTTTCAGTAATCCATATTGACTTAATAAACAATAAGTTTCATATAGAGGCAACCCAATAGCAGAAAAGTATGACCCTCTAAGCCATAATATAAACATCCCTGCTATGCCTTGCAGGTTGCACCCTCCCGCCTTACCACTCCACTGATTTGACAGTAAATAATTGCTTATTTCTTGCTCAGTTAAACGTTTAAATTTTATTATCGTTATAGTACTTTTAATATGTACACTATCATTTGGTGTCAGCAAACAAACGGTAGTATAAACTCTATGTCTCCTTCCTGATAGTAGACGTATACACTTTTCTACCTCCTGTTTAGTTTCTGTTTTTGGCAATACCCTTCTTCCACACGAAACAACTGTATCAGCACTCAGTATAAAGTAATCAGGATATGATTTTCTTACTGAATGTACTTTACTTTGCGCCATGCGAATTGAGTATTGCTTTGGCAATTCTTTTTTGTTAGGTGACTCATTTATATCTGGTGATACAATCAATCCAGGAGATACATTCATTTGATTTAGTAAACCTAAACGCTGCTTTGAAGATGACGCAAGTATTAAACTATTTGTTTTAACTTTTGTTTTCACTGACGTTCCTCAATCTCCTCACAATACGTCCTTTTATATCTTTTATATTACTGCAGGCAGTACTTATTTCAACTAAAACCCTATCACCAACTGAAATATTGATTTTTCTTTGTGATGACTGCCGCATTCTGTTTGCAAGGAAAACAGTTAACTCATGGCCATTACTGAGTTTAACTTTAAAATTTGCATCAGGCAATGCAGCAGTAACTATACCCTCAATTTCTATAATACCTTTCTTTGACACATCTTTACAAGCTTAATAAAACACAAAGTTTAGAGAATATACACAATATTACAATAAATTCTTATTTAAAAGCTCCGTAAAAAGTTTCATGGAGCTTTTTTATCCCTATATTATATTACCCTTTGATTATTACATCTTAACACTTCTATACTACTATCTAAATTTGATGATGGAGACTCAGGTGATCGAATTACTACAAACGACTCGTCATTTTCTTCTGGTAGCAATGCACTACCACGATTCGAATAATGGTTCTCAAAAGCATTGTAAAGTGGACTTGAAGACCTACTTGAATGTTGCGTTGGTGATGGGGTGTTGGGTATGCTCCTGTTTTTTTCTTAAACACTGACTCATATTTTCAAAATCATGATTTATATCAGAGAAATCTAAATATTGAGAAGAATGTGCACGACTCCCTCTAATTCAAAAAGTATAGAAGTTATAAAATAAATTTATCTTTTAAATATTGAGTGGGAACATTTAATAATCATATATTCTTTTATTGGAAAATGACTTGTCAATTTAAAACTAGCATATTATATCAGTTGTATTAGTTGTGCAAGGGGGAATAGAAAGATGCGTTTTAACTTAATAAAAGGTGACTTATTATCTAAACTTACTTGTAATGGTATAGACGATTATTCTACCATTAAAGTAAATATAAGTTACGTAGAAGCAATTGATTTACCTACAACATCTTATACTTTTACCAATAACGATGATTTTGTCATATTTGGTTGGAATTATGGTCTTAAACAAAGGATATTAAACCATTTTGACAACAAAGGATTATATTTAAAATTAGAAAGAACGAATAATGGAGATAAGTTTGCCTTAGTCGATAGAGGCAGTCAATATTATTACTATTATTGTAACTACAATAGTGACAGTATTAACATAGCTACTAATAATAGTATTGCTCAGTATACAAGCAATAAGCGTACTTATGTGAGTAGTCAATATCTTTATGCATACAATATTACAGAATGTAAAGTTAGCTATCTACCATTTAAAGATGGTAAAGTTTTAATAGATCCAAAAGATATAATAAGCAGTCAAGATATACGTTCTATTTTGAGTGATTTAAGAAAATTTCCTGATAGAAGACTTGAGATAGAGGTTGGAAAAAATTTTTTAAGAGAGCCCCCATTAAATAATTATAAGAGTGTTAATATATGGAGCAACTCTTATGGCTATATTGGAATGCTCAATAATATTATCTTTGCCTATAACGTTGATAGTGAAGCACTACAGCTGTTTTCTCAATCTTTAAAAGAAACAAAGGTTTTCGAAGACAGGCTTTTTAATTGTTTTATGATAGAAAGATCAGGCAATAGTTATGTAGGATGCTTATCAGATGAAAATGGCCAGTGTAAGAACTTTTATACCATTATTCCAGGATCATTTACATATGATAACTCTAATTTACATCCGTATTACTATTACATGGAAAACATGTATGACTCCTTCCATAATATGAAAATTAATGTAAATTTTAAGGACTTTGAGGAGTTAAAACAAAAAGTTGGAAGTTTAGAGAAGAGTATCAACACACTAAATTTTACAATAGGACAAGTTGTAATTGAGGCAGTTAAAGGGGAAAAAGGAGAGCCTGGGACAAATGGGGTATCTGGTTTTCCAGGTGAACCAGGACCAAGAGGAGATAGAGGTTGGAAAGGTGAAAAAGGAGAGCCTGAGACAAATGAGGTATTTGGTTTTCCAGGTGAACCAGGACCAAGAGGAAAGAAAGGAGAACCTGGGTTAGTTGGTAAGCAAGGTAATAAAGGGAATATTGGATTACCAGGAAAAGATGCAAATACTAAGGAGGCGATACAAAATCTGCTTACTAATAATACCATTGCTCACCAAATACTTGAACAACGTGACAAAAGTGGCGACTTTTTGTTAGATAAGCAAATTGTAAACAGCCTTACTAGTGATAAGAATTTTTATATGAAAGTGGCAAATGACCTGCTTTATTATAATGATCAGAAGTTAATAAACTCACTACTTAATGTTACAGGTCAAGATAGTAAGACATTGGTAGAAAAACTTACAAATAGCCCTGATTTGCAAACTAAAATTGCACAAAATTTGTTTGGTGATAAGGCTACTATACATGAGATACTTGAGTATCGTGATGAAGATGATAACTTACTACTAGAACAGCAAATTATGGGCAGTCTTGCTGACGACAAGGGTTTTCATAGGGAAGTAGCCAATAGTTTATTTTATGATAAAAATCAAGAATTGGTAGATTCTTTGGCTAACGCTACTGATCAGGATGGTAAAACATTAATAGAGAAACTTGCAAGTGATGCAGAGTTAATGCGGAGCATTGCAGAAAAGTTAAGTCAAAATCCAGGAAAAATTCAAGGTCCAAAAGGGGAGAGCGGTATACCGGGAAAAGTAGGAACAGATGGGTTACCTGGAGTGGATGGACAGGCAGGAGAAAAAGGTGATACTGGATTATCTGGAATTGATGGTAAACCAGGAGCAAAGGGTGAGCAAGGTGGAAGTGGATTGCAAGGTTTGAGGGGTGATAAGGGAGATAAAGGTGAACTTGGAATGCAAGGTTCACAAGGAGAGAAAGGCAATAATGGAGAAATAGGACTACCTGGAATGGGTGGACAACCAGGGACAAAAGGTGAACAAGGCTTAAAAGGAGCAACAGGTTCTAAGGGTGATCAAGGTAGTGCAGGTCCAAGAGGAAATGATGGCACACCAGGAATGCAAGGTACTAAAGGTCATGCTGGATCGCATGGGTTAAAAGGCAAGCCGGGAGAACAAGGTCCAAAAGGAGAAAGAGGTGATACTGGATTATCTGGAATTGATGGCAAACCAGGAGCAAAGGGTGAGCAAGGCTTAAAAGGAGTAACAGGTTCTAAGGGTGATCAAGGTACTAAAGGTCGTGCTGGATCGCATGGGTTAAAAGGCAAGCCGGGAGAACAAGGTCCGAAAGGAGAAAGAGGTGATGTTGGTTTGTCAGGAGTAGATGGTGTAAATGCTGCAGTAGCTGAACAATTCTTCAGTGAAATAAATCAAACAAAAATTAAAATTCAAAATGTTCAAAAAGAAGTAGAAGCAAATAAAAATGCTTCTGAAAGTTTCACTAAAAAAGCGCAAGACGCCAAAAACAAAACTGAATTATTACATGACAATGTGGTAGAATTGCAAGATATAACTAAGGGTATAGCTCAAGATGCTGAAAGGGCTGCTGGAAATGCATTGAAGTCAGAACAAAATGCAGAAACTTATAGTCAAAATGCTCAAAAAGATTTTAATAATGTAAGAGATATTTTTTGTAAAATAGAGTCTACTAATCAAGTTTGTAGTGCATCTATAAGTAAAAGAAAAACTAAAAGAGCAGAGGATTTCAGCGATATATCAGCAGCAAGTGGAGCAAGCAAGCCAACTTCATTCACATCTAACGTAATAAATTTCTTCTACCCTATTGTAGGACAAAATAAATATAGGCTAGAAAATAAGATACAGGAACTTGAGCAAGCAGCAAAAGCAGTAGACGCTGCAAATATTGCTACTAAATTTGAAAAGGTATTACAAAAAACTGCTAAAAATTGTGGTATGCAGAGTCTAAATTTTAACCCAATAAAGCTGCAATCAACCATTATAAATAAGCAATTATTAAATGATGAGAGAAAGCTACTAAAAACTTTGCTAGCAGTAGCAAAAGAAGCTTATCCAAACTGCCCTGATAAATTTTTCAGCCTTTTTGAAAACCATATGAGAGAGGCATTAGCAGATAGATTGCAGCAGAGAAATGCCATAGATATTAAAAAAGTATCAATAGATAATAAACAACCACGGAGTTTTGTTGATAATGCTATTGTTACCAATTCAAGTAATGTATATGCTGTTGGTGGAATGCCCGCCGGGGTATTTAAATTAAAAGTAATGTAAAGGGAGGGCATGAGTACATCTAAAAAAGTCACAATAGGTCCATTTAATGAAGATTATAGAAAATTAATTAGGCTGCCAGCTGCAAGTTATTTATTAGAACAAAATAATAATGGTGGATACACTATCTATGCACAGAATAGAAATGCACAAATAAGTGATAAGAGTGAATTAAAGTTAAAAGGGGAAAAAGACAAGATAATTTTATATGATGGATCTTCAGCCTTAAAGTTAAATGGGCAAGGTTTTATAGTAGATCAAGATGCAATAATAAGTAAAGATAAAGATAATATTATAAAAGTTCTTGAATCAGGAGGAATAGTAGACACTACAGTTAAGAATATAGAAAGCAATTCTACAAAATTCGGTATTGGTTTATCATTTTATAATAAAACGGATGATAATTTACCTAAAGGTAGATTTACTGGATTATTGAATTTCATCAACTTTGATGACGAAGATGATCAGATACTGCAAGAAGTTGTAAAAAAAACTGATGGGCTTTATTTGACAACAAAAGAAGAAGGTACATGTTGTTCTGAAATTACTTGTATTTCAGATAAAAATGGCACTTGTATACCAATGTACGGTAAGGATGAATATTACCAGTTTAAATTAACGGCTGTTGAAGCTTTAACAGCTGTAGAGGGCTTTATGAAAGATAAACAAGATTTATCTGATAAACTTAGTAAAATAGCAGATAGCACTGAAAAATTAACTAGTAATTATGCCTTACTTAAGAAACTTAGTGCAAAGGTAGTGAAAGGGGACGAGATAAGCTTTGGTAAGTATGCAGCTAATATAAAATTAGAAGATAAAGATATAGCTGGTGCTTTTTCAAAGGTGGGATATTACTTTTATGACAATGCAATTCATATTTATGATCACTTTGCAAAGGATAAAGATAGTTTTAGTCTACCAGAACACTTTCATTTTTTAAAAGTAGTAAAAGATGAGAAAGATCACTATAAATTAGCTTTTTGTAATAGGTATGGTCATGAATATCACGCAATGCCAGATGATTATAAGTTAATAAATATTGAACATATTAAAAAAGGTGTCAAAAGCATAGATTTTGCAAAATATTACGCTAAAAATGGTTCTTTTCCATCATTTATTGCTAAACCAAATGTTAAAGATTATGCAGATTCTAAGCAACATGGAGTAGATATATATGAAATTGAAAATGAAAAAGTTGGGTCATTAATAGATGAGTACGGCTATTATGATAGTCAGGATGGATTTCATTATACCAATAATCAAATAGGAATTAAGGATCGCCTTTACGATCATCCTTCATTTACTATTGCTATAGGGGACAATGGATGTGAATCAAACACAATAAGAGAGAGCAATAACATCTTAAGCGCTAATCATTTAGATCCTGTGAACTGCAACTTAATTGAATACATTGCAAATTATGTAAATGATTATGCTATGTCGCCATTCTCTTATGTATAGCATTTCCCACAGAATGATTCATAAGAAAGCAGAATATGACTTGAACAGAGGGATGTTCTTCCTGGTCCTGTTTTTAACCAATGAGTTTATTAAAGTCAGGGTGGAAGATTTCAGCGCCTTAGCAAATTCACTGATTTTTTTGATTTATGGAAACTTGCATTATCAAGGTTTGACCAGTTTGTTGCACGTTCTCAAATTTTCTCTCCTCTTGGCACCCCTTCTATACCCAGCTTCATCTATATACGATTTTTTCGATAAATCTCTGCCTATTTGGTAAATTTTTTTAATGTGATTTTTAGCTATCTGACTAAATTGTGCTTATTCCGAAACTAAGTTTCATCTCTGCCAGCTGGATGCTTTTTTACATATTCTTCTATTACCACTCTTTCTTTTTTAGCCATCTATATAACGTCCTATCTCTAAAAGCTCCACAACCTCAGCTTTTGATCTTCCCCTTCGACCACAGACATTGCTTTTCCCCACCTATCTCTTTATATACTAAACATTTCATTTTTTTTGCAGGTGATATATATTGCAAACTCCACTCTTCTTTTTGGAGTACTATTATTTTTTAATATTTAAAGATAGAAGAGGTGATTATGATAGTAGTTGTTTTGTAAATGAAATTTTTGTAATTTATTCTTTGATGACCATAAACATTGAGATACTTAACAGCGCTTTAGGCTGTTGAAAGCGCTACTACAAAGGCAGATGAAACTTTATAAACTCCTTTTCCTCCAAAACGCAGACAACTGGATGAAGCATTATCTTTACTACGCAATTTGTCATTTATTTTTCTAACCTATCTGTAGCTTTTGGTGACAATAGAATGTCTTATACCCTTATTTTGCTGCCATCTCGATAGTCCCATCAACTAAATCCTTACTTTCTGTTTTCTAAATGAATCATGAATTGAGTATCGTTCATCTATATGAAATTATCTTCGACAGCACAAGAACATCTATCTTATTTGTACCACCTACTATAGTTACTTCTTTTTTTTCAAATAGATCATAGCAATCAAAAATTCAGTTTGGCACTTACAACTCTTAAACTAAAACCTCAATCAAATATTTTAAATAACTTCATTATCAACAATACTGGTTTTTCTTAGCCATTTGATACGATGAACTGAAAGATTTTGTTATCCTATCACATAGAGCTAAAAAGTTGAATAGGAATTGTATTTCCTGTAACTTATTCAACCTTATGGGTATTTATGCAATATCAAAAGTTATTTAAGAAGATTTTAATTTTTATCTCCAAGAAGTTAGTGAAACTTTACAAAGCTCCTTACATACCAGATTTTAATCTTCACTTTCAAAAATCTTGCCAACGTTTGGCAAGCAAAGGAAAATATTCAATGGTCATTGAAAAAACTTACTTATTTGGCGTTTTTAACAACAAGTAATCTCTTAATTTTAATGAATTGACATCAAAGATAGGTAATATTTTTTTACCTAAAACAATTTAAATTTTACTATAGTAGTTATAATATATCATCATAGTTGGTGTGCAATTCTATGTCTAACTCATCAGGTTGACCCATATCATTTTCATAAATATCTGCCGTGTAAAAAGAATAATCTTGTAACATTTTATCTAATTTATTCTCCGCATTAAGCTTCTCTAAATCACTATAGCCACCAATATGCTCATCACCAATAAATATTTGAGGGACTGTTACTTTAGAGATTCCTTGAGCATTAAGGTATTCGCTTATTTCATTATAATTATTCTCATTTGTAATCTCGCGTTCTTCATACTCTATTCCTTTTTTATTAAGTAAGTCTTTTGCTTTTTTACACCAACCGCATTTTTCCCATGTATAGATTACAACTGGTTTTATGTGCATTGTAGTTATCATAACGCTAATCTCTATTTTAATTTTTTAAATTATAAATATTTATAGTTTAAATTCAATTAATTGAATGAAGTAACTACAAAGTAATTTAAATATGTGAATTACTTAAAATATTGACATTTGCCATCATATTTATTATTATAGTAATATATATTATAATTATTTTAAATTTTCTATTAAAATTAGAATAGCAATATTAACTTATAGTTAATATTTATACTTAATAATTTAAAATTTATTGTTAATAAATATAAATTAAAGGGGGGGGCAAAATGAATAATAATCATCAACATTTAAATAATTATAAAGGAATCTTTGATGGGCTTGATAATTTTTAAGGTGGAGAAAGCCTTAAAAAGCTTATGAAAGATTTAGATAAAACATTAGAACGTACAAAAAAGTCAACAATTGAAGAATCTTTTGGTGATTATGGCACAAAACGCTTGTTTCAAGAGAATGATTTTGCGCATTATGAAGAAAGAGAGGGATAAGAAGATATAAGGTTTTTGTTTGAAGACGGTATAACATTTAGCATGCTAAAGAAGCTTTGCAAGTATGAACTACTCCGAGTGTTTAAAGAAATATATAACTTAAGTAAAAAAGAGTTAAATCATATAAATAATTTTGTTGAAAATTTTAATTTTACAGAAAAGGAAATAGAGTATCTTGAAAAAATTGTTAAAAAATATGCAAAAGAATTTGAACTATTAAAAGTTGAGCAAGAATTTGATATTTTCGAAAAAGCACAACTTAATCATGCAGAAATTAGTAAAGCAGTAAATAAACAATCAAGAAAGGTTTAACATAAATACAATGAAGGGTGAAATAGCCCTTCATCATAAAATTTCCTTAGCTAAATTCTGCTATATTGATTTTCGAGCCTCATTCTGCAACATTATATCTAATTCACCAGACTTATCTAGCTCACAGAGTTTATCACATCCACCAATGTGTTTGTCATTAATAAATATTTGGGGAACTGTTTTTATATCTTTTACACCATGAGTTTTTTCAATTATTTTTCTGTAACTATCACTATTTGGAACAATGCACTTTACATATTCTATCCTCTTTTCTGCAAGTATAGCTTCTGCTCTAAGGCAATAAGGACACCCATGTTTTGCATAGATTACAACTGCCATAACATTATCTCCATTTTACTTTTAGTTTGATTATAAGTATCTTTCATAAAAATATACTTAATTGAACTAGTATGGAAGTTATTTATGATTATAAAGAATGTAAAGGTAAAGAAGTTGCCTTAGCGTTTGGCAATTTTGATGGAATTCATCTGGGTCATAGTCATGTTATATCCACTGTTAAAAACTTGTCTATAGAAAGAGGTATTCCTTCTGCTATATTAACTTTTGAGCCTCACCCTGCATCCGTTTTGTTTAATAGAAAAAATTTTCGGTTAACAAATGTAAAGCAGAAAGTAGAATTCATAAAAAATCATAAAATAGATTACCTATATATTATAAATTTTAATCAAAATTTTGCTAAAACGACTCCAGAGTGCTTCATTCAAGAGGTGCTAGTTAATAGTTGCCAAGTAAAATATATAGTTACAGGTCACGAATGTGTTTTTGGTTATAAGCGCTTAGGCAATTTAAAATTAATTAAAGACTTTGCGGCAACCTGTGATTATAAGATTGTAGAGCTTAACTCACTGGCTATAGAGGATAATACTGTTTGTTCTTCATCTTTAATTAGAGAGTGCTTGACTTGTGGCAACATAGAATTTGCAAATAAATTACTTGGCAGGCCATATTGCATAAGTGGTACTGTAGTAAAAGGAGTAGGTAGAGGTAGAAAAATAGGCTTTCCAACTATAAACTTAAATATTGATGATGATATGGTTAAGCCAAAATTTGGTGTTTACTTTGCTAAAGTAATACAAAATAATGATCATTTTTATGGGCTGGTTAATATTGGTGTTAGGCCAACTTTTGAAGATTTTAAAAAACCAATACTTGAGATGTATATATTTGACTTTAATTATAACTTGTACGATCATCTGGTAAAAATAGAATTTTTAAAATTCTTGCGCCCAGAGAAGAAGTTTTTTGGTACTGAAGAACTTATAGCACAGATACGTTCTGACGTAATAGAAGCACGCAAATTAAAGGATTGTTTATGAGAATGTTTTACCCGTTAATTATATCTTTTGTTGTACTTATTGATCAGATAAGCAAGTTATTGATTAGGTTGCTGATTGCAAACAAAGGTACAATTAAGATCTGTAGCTTTTTAAAATTCATAAAGGTCTGGAATTCTGGAATTAGTTTTGGTTTATTTGATGATTTGCCAAGGAATAATATTATTTTTTCATTATCCTCAATTATCATAATCTGTATATTTACTTATGTTTTGTACAAGACTCGTAGTAAACTAGTTCGCTTTAATTTTAGCTTGATAATTGGTGGTGCTATGGGAAATCTCATTGATAGAGTATACTGGGGTGCAGTTTATGATTTTATAGATATAAAAATTATAAAATGGCATTGGCCCACTTTTAATCTTGCAGATTCTTTTATAGTCATAGGAATGCTTTTGTTGATCTTTAAGTGGTATGTTTACGATCTCATCAAAAAAGCGTAATAAAAACTATTGCATCTTTACTTCATATCAAGTATTAAATATTTAATCATATATTGATTTTAAACATGATACATAAACTGTTTATCTTTTTCTCATTTTTTATAATGAGCCAATCAGCTTTTGCACTTAATGCAAAAGTAAGTCATGAGAAATTAGAAAATGGTATGGAGATTTATATTATACCAAACCATAGAATTCCAGCAGTAATGCACATGGTTTGGTATAAGGTTGGAGGAGCTGATGATCCAATTGGTAAATCTGGACTCGCTCATTACTTAGAACACTTAATGTTTAAAGGTACCAAAAAATTTAAAGATGTATCTGCCACTATAGGGAGTATAGGTGGTCAATTTAATGCTGGAACTTCTGCTGATTTTACTGTGTATTACGAGCTAGTGCAAAAAAAGGACTTGAGTTTAGCTATGGAAGTTGAAGCAAATAGAATGCGTAATTTAAATATAACAGACGAAGCAGCAAAGAAGGAACGCAATATCGTACTGGAAGAAAGGAAAATGAGGATAGATAATTCTCTTAGAGCAATACTTAAAGAAGAAATGGAAAGTGCATTTTATAGAAGTAATTATGGTAGTCCAGTTGCTGGTTGGGAAAATGAGATCAATTCTTTAAATAAAAATGATGCTTTGAGTTTTTACAATAAATATTATTATCCAAACAATGCAATACTTGTAATTGTCGGCGATGTTGATACCAATGAGATATTAAGTCTAGCAAAAGAACATTATGGACCTATAGAATCTGGTTCTACAGCTAAACGTTTCCCTGGGTCTGAACCAGAGCATAACGCCAACATAACTGTTACTTTGGGTAGTGATGAAGTACAGGAACCAGAGTTATTTGTATGGTATAAAGTTCCAAGTAAGGTAACTGGAAAAAATTATTTAAAAATTAGTTTAATAGCTGACATTTTAGGTAGAGGAATGTCTAGCAAGTTATACGAAGATTTGGTTTTGAATAAAAATTTAGCAGTCAGCGTTAGTGTCGATTATGATGAAATGGTATATTGTGATAGTGCAATAAAGATATCAGTGTTGCCTAAAAGTGGGATACAGATACAAGAAATCGAAAATGCACTAAATGTATTCATTGCTGATTTTATTAACAAAGGTGTATCTGATGAGGAATTGCAAAGTGCAAAATATAGGTATAAAGCTAACAAAATTTATAATTTGGATGATTTAGCATCTATAGCTTACTTTTATGGTAGTAATTTAGTCTTGGGTATTCCAATCGAGAATATAGATATCACTTATAAAGGGCTTGATAATATTAGTGCAGATGAGGTAAATTCAGAGATTAGTTCTATTTTTACCAAAGCCAAACTAATTGGTTATTTACTTCCTAAAGGAGATGAAAATAATGCATAATAAGCTACTACTATTTCTTTTATTATTTTTGTGCACAGGGTTTCATGCTGGTGATGTAAACGTTCAAGTAGAAGAAATTACTACCAATAATAATTTCAAGTTTTTATTTATGGAAAATCATGATCTACCAGTTGTGTATTTAGATATTACGTTTAAAAACTCTGGTTACGCGTATGATAGTCAGAAAAAACAAGGGCTTGCTACTTTTGTCTCTGCATTTCTTCACGAAGGTGCAGGCAGTAGCAGTGTCTTAGAGTTTGCAAGAAAGCTTGAAAATAAGGGCATTGAGTTATCTTCTGATGTTAGTAAAGAATATTTTCATGTTCATTTAAAAACTTTATCTGAAAACTTGCCTGATGCGATGTCTTTACTTAGTGATTATTTACTAAGACCCAATCTTGATGATAATGGTTTTAACAGGGCAAAAGAAATGCAGACTGTTCTAATCAAAAAGCTTGATAATGATCCTCAGTTTGTAGCAAAAAGTGGATTAAAGAAGTTACTATTTGATGAGCATCCTTATGCAAAGGCTGAGTATGGATTGCTTAGTACTATCGCAAACATTATGCAAGATGATGTTTTACAATATGTAAGAAGAAATTTTAATCAAGAGAAAATGGTAATTAGTGTTGTAGGTTCTGCAAACTCGCAAGAGCTAAGTGAGTTGATTGACAATTATCTATTACAATTACCTACTAAAGCAGAGGAATCAGCACGTAAGATTGAAAGTGCCAACCTTAATTTAGGTAAGAGTAATCATACGTTTATGGATATCCCACAAAGTATAGTGTTCTTTGGGCAAGAAGGAGTTGCTATAGATGATCCTAATTACTATAGGGTTTATCTTTTAAATTATGCACTTGGTGGTATGAGCTTAAATTCTGTGTTAATGCATCAGTTACGTGATAAACTAGGAATTACATATCATATTAGTACTTTTCTCGATATCAACGAGCATAGCAACATTTTAGGTGGTGTCTTATTTACAGACAACTCTACGGCTGCTCAAGCTATATCAGCTATAAAACAAGTTTTTAACGAAATTAAAGAAAAAGGAATAAGTAGTAAATCGTTTGAAGATGCAAAAACCAACATTATTAATTCGTTTATTTTTTCATTATCAAATAATGACAACATCATTCACTACTTAACAAAAATACAGCTGCATAACTTTAAGGTAGATTATATCAACAACTATATAAACTATTTTGAAAAAATTACATTAAAGGATGTAAATAATACTGCACGTTCTTTACTGTCTGCTGACAATTTATCGTTCTTTGAAGTAAGTAAAAAGAATAGCTTTATAAATAATTGATTTAATTTGTATTAGTATGAATTCTATTTTGAGTTTTTAGACCTTTTCTTGTGATTTAAGTAATGATAACATAAACCCATCACATTAGCTTTTTTCTACTAAATTGACTTGTGAGTTTGTGCTTTTAAATAATTTATGTATTTTTGAATTCAAACGACTTATTTTACGTGCAGCTGCGTTTTTATGCATCACACCCTTAGTGACGCATTTGTGTAAATTAGACATAGCGCCTTTAAATGCCAACATTGCACTTTCATAATTTTCTGCACTTATTGCATCCATTACTTTTCTGACAGTAGTACGTGTTTTGTTTTTACGTATGTTATTAATTAAAGTACGTTTTTCTATTTTCCTTATCATCTTTTTAGCGCTTGCAGTATTTGCCATATTTACAACCAATAAACTCTTTATAATTTAATATGAAACATAAACTTAAGTCAATAATATACTTCTTTCTTCAATGGAGTTTTGTAATAAAGTAAGAAAATCCTTCTTAGTAAGCCCAGGATATATAGGTGGCAATATTTCCACTATAACTTTCCCACAACTTCTTTGTAGGGATATTATATTTCTTGGCCAAAATAGCCCTGTATTTAGTGCAATAGGTAAAACCGGTATGGATAAACTTGAATATAGAAACGCAATACCAGATTTATATTCTCTTTTTTGACCAATTGCTACTCTAGTTCCTTCTGGAAATATCACTACAGTTCTTCCTTCTTTTAAACGAAGTTTTGTGGTTTTAGTCATATTATGTATAACACTGCTGCCACCCTTGCGATCAATGAATATCATCTTTAGTGCAAAGAAATGTAGTCCAATAAAAGGCAACCAAAGTAACTCTTTTTTTAGGATAAAAATCGTCCGTTTGAACAAAACCATCAAAATAAACGTTTCTAAAGGAGATTGATGTTTAGATGCAACTACAAAAGATCCATCTGGAATATTTTCTTTCCCTCTAACTTCATAGGTAATACCACAAATCAATTTCAGCATCAAAAGTACAATTTTCACAGCAAATGAAGAAAATACAATAATAACTGGCAATGGCATAAGAAGTATAGGCATGGCAACTATAGTATATAAAGCTGCCCAAACAACTAGAAATAAGTTAAAACTGATATTTCTAATTAAGTTCATTTTTGGGAGGTAGGCTGTTGAAAAATTGGTATTGTTTCAGGAGTTACTCCATTATTTATAATCATAAATTTTGGTTTTCTTTCTGAGCAGAAACAGGTAACAGCAGAAATAAGCATTATTGATGAAATCACTATACCGCCAATCTTGAATTCTTTTTTTATGTCGGCCAAGATTGCAATACCTAAAAGGACAGCACCAATAAAAGCTGCAGTTGTAGCTAGTATTTTTGAGAATTCAGACTTTTCTGTTTCTTTATAAGCTTGAGTACTATTGTGTGGTTTTGATTTATGCTCATCTGAAGTTTGAAAACTAACTGTTTTTCGCTTTTTTGTACCAAGCATTTCTTTTCTTTCCTGCTCAACTTGTTGAATTTGATTTGGGGTGAGAAGTTGTTTTCCATTGAGCAAAAACTTGCTTAATAGTGTAACTTGATCTTTTGGTAAATCTTTAACAAGTTCTTGATTAAAAAGAATACCTGCTAAAGCAATAGCAGTACAATCGCCATTCTTAATGGCATCATTGTGTTCTTTACATACCTTAGCTGTAGCATAATCAGCATGTCTTAGCTTTTGACCTATGTAATCTTCTGTTTTACCCTCAATAGTTTCTCCTACTCTCCTTTCTATTTCTTCTTTTAGAAAACTGTTAAACTCAATAGATGAATAATCAAATGGATTTCCTTCTTCCTTCTTTTTCTCCTGACTTTTTCTTAAAACATCAAATAAGTCTTTTTCGCTCATATTGTAAAGCATTCTAAGAAAAATAAGAGCTACGGGACCACAATCAGTATTTCCAAATTGGAAATAATCCCTAGATTGATAAATTGTTATTTTCCCATTTTTCTCAAGATACGAATTTATAACTTCAGCTTCACACTCATCTGATATTGCTTTGCCGTTGGGATTGGCAATGAGTATGCTTTTTTCACTATTATGATTATGAAAAAAGTATAGACATACAAAATGCCCTTTGTGATTATCTCTAGTAGCCATAAAAATTTCATCACTTTTAGGTATCCACCTAATGTAAAGTACTGGACGCTTCCTAGCCTCAACTAAAGCAAACATAGCATCAAATTCTTCTTTTACCGCATTTTTTGATAATTCTTTGAGTTGTTTTTTTGCTTTATTTTTTGATAATTCTGCAGATCCATCTTGCTGATTTTGTTTATTTAGTGCCTGATTTATCTTGTCCTTATCTTCTTGAGAGATGAATCTTTTTGATAATTCATTTATACTGTTATAACCATACGGATGTGCTGCAATGATTGGTTTATTTTCTTCATTTTTTAAAATAAGATCTGCAAGCGATAATTGTGTATGTGAATTTTGATAAAGATCGCTAAAGTCTAAATCAGATATTTTTAAATCATCTTGATTATTTGCACCATTCATAACAAAATCAATAATTACTATACTGGAAATAATATCATTTATTTATTAATAAAGCAACCATTCTTCTCTTTTTAAGAGATATCACTCTTATTTCCTCAAACAAAGTCTTATAGCTTTAATTATATAAAGTTACTAATTATAACTCCTAATTGGTTGCAACTCAGCTTGCGTATTTGGATCATCTATTTTATGACCTACTTTTTGTTCTCTGTTTTTTGCAAGACATATAGCTGAAACAGTACAGATAAGCGTTATTAATGAAGTAGCCAGAATACTTATATTTATCATTTTTCCTATGCTTATATCATTATTACCTGTAAGTAATAACATGGAAGATAAAATAGCACCAGAAATACAAGTAGCAATCAGTAGAGTTAAGCAAGGGCTAAACTTCTGCAAGCATCCTTCATTTTGGATCTCTATATATTCGTTCTGGTCTTCACTAATGATGCGTTTTACATCTTTTCTAGTGTTTTGATGTTCTCTTTTTCCTTCATTGCTTAATTGTTCACTTGGATCTTTTGTGCATTCATCTTCTGGCTTAATCTTAACTGCCTTATTTTCTTCTTTCGATTGCCTCTTCCTACATTTATTCTTTTGTATTTTCCTCTTATCAAGTATTTCAGTTCCAGTAATAATTCCACTTTTAAAAGATGGACATAATTTTTCTAGATCTAGTAGATTTGGATCCACACCTAATTTTATAAGCAAGGGTTTGGTATGGGATACAAAGTAACTTTCCTTTAAATACTTTTTATTTTTATCAACAGAAGCAGTAGTGTTATGATGTTTTTCTCTAGTCTTCTCCCCACCAACATCTTCATGATTATCATCAACGAATGTAACTGGTTCTTTTGTATTGAAGTCATCAATTATATATTGAGGTATAATATCAGCTCCAAGTTTACAGAGCTTATAATATTTTGATGTAAAAAAATGAGAGAGAGTACTGAGATTACGTCTACCTTCCTTTAAAACGTTAAACAATTTTTCCTTTTTTTTCTCATCACTACTTACTTCATAAAAAGCTCGAACTAACTCTACACATATTGGTCCACAAGAACGCCTATCTTGTTGTATTACATCCTCAGAGACATACAACTTAGCTCCACTTTTGCCTGCAGCATAATAGATAATATCAACAAATTCTTCATTAATAGCTTTTTCATTTTGATCAGTGCCAAACTTTGAGCCTTGTGGATCAACTATTAAAACACTTTTTTTATGATTATGGTCAAGGAAGAAGTATAAAAATATATAATGCTCAACAATCCTTTCTTCATATCCTTCATCGTAATGAGGAATACTTCTAATAAAGCATACTGGAAGTTTTGTTTGCTTAAGAAGCATAAGTGCTTGACTAAACTCTTCACTTACTGCATTTTTTATAAGTCCTTTATCTAGCTCCTTGTTATTGTCTGATTCATAGACTTTAACTTCACTTTGTATGATAATAATTGCATTTGCTTTTTTACTGTTATATTCATCAGTGGTAATATCACCAAGTGAAGCTTTTATAAATTTAGAATCATACCAACCAAAGAGAGATTTCGGCTTTGATGGAGACGTTATATGTATTTCATCGTCTTTATTACTGAAAAATTCTATATCTATTTCAGCTGAATTCCCCCCAAGCATATTTCCCCCTAAATAATGTCTTATGATTATATAGTTCTTTTAAGAAAAGCAATTATGTTAGTTTCTCTTTAGCCAGTGGATGTGACTTAAGTAAGATATTTTTAAGTTTTTCATTGGCAACGTGAGTGTATATCTGTGTAGTAGATATGCTGCTGTGCCCAAGCATTTTTTGAATAAAAATAATATCAGCACCGTTATTAAGCAGGTGAGTGGCAAAGGAATGCCTAATAACGTGTGGGGAGACTTTTTTCTCATCTATACCACATTTTCTTGCTAAGTCCTTAAGTAACTGGCCTACGCGTTGTCTGGTGATTGGATTGTCAAACTTATCTCCGGGAAATAACCACTTTGATTCTTGATTATTTGTGATAAATTTTGCTCGAATGGTTAGGTATTCATTAATGCTATTAATTGCTGCCTCATTCAATAAAACCAATCTTTCTTTCTCTCCTTTTCCTTTTATTATAATGTAGCTACATTTCTCACCACTACTGATTGCAGCCAAGCTCTCATCAAGTTTAATGCTTATAAGTTCAGAAATCCTCATACCAGAAGAATAAAGAGCGTTAACAATTGCGTTTAGTCTTATGTTATAATTTGAAGCTGTGGTGAGTATTTTATCTACTTCATTTATGCTTAAATACTTCGGTAATGGCCGATATGATTTAGGTACGCTAAGCTTAATTGTTGGATTATAATTTATTACTTCATCACTGAGTAAAAAACGATAAAAATGTTTAATAGATGATGTTTTTCTCTGTACTGAGCTAACTTTATAACCCTGTTTGCGTAGAAAACCAATGTAGATACGCAGGTTTTCTGTACTTGCTTGTATTAAACTAATATTTCTTGCGGATAAGAAATCAATTAATCCCAGCAAATCCAGCTTATAAGCATCTAACGTGTTTTGTGTTACGTATTTTTCCGCAACTAATGCCTCTAAAAAAGACTCTAAATAAAATTTATCTTTCACTGCAGTTATTTAGAAAACCTAAACTTCAAAATATATTAGAAGTTAAAAGTCTTTTTTTACTAATGCAAAATTTTTGCAATCTTAAAAAGCTTTTCATCTTCAACTTATTTTAACGCTTATATGGTAAGTATTATATGTTATTTAGGAGTGTATTAGTGATATCTAAAAATCTCGAATTTAGTTTACATAGAGCATTAACTATTACTTATGATTTAAAACATCAGTACGCTAAACTTGAACATTTGCTACTTGCTCTTACAGAAGACATAGATGTTAAGAAAATCTTATATAAGTGTAACGTTGAAGTAAGTGAACTAAGGAACAATATTGTAAATTTTCTACAGCATGAAGACAAAATGGTAGTTGAATATGACTTAGCTACTATTAAACCTGATTTTGCATTTCAACGTGTAATACATAGGGCTATTATACATGCCCATGGTTTAGGAAGAAAAGAAGTTGATGGTACTAATGTGCTTGTTGAAGTGTTTTCTGAGTGCCACTTGTTAAGAGCAAATTTTCTACGTGAGTACAATTTAGACCCAAGTGATATTATTAATACCGCATCTAGTATATTACATTGTAATGAAGAGTTTGGTGTAGATTATTTTGATCAAAAACAATCTGCTACTGAAGATGATGTGCTACTTAAAGATGACGAAAGCCTGCAGGCCTATTGTGTTAATCTGAATCACCAGGCAAAAGATAAAAAAATAGATAGTGTAATTGGGCGTATATATGAGCTTAATAGAACTATTGAAATTTTGCTAAGACGTAGAAAAAATAATCCTATATACGTGGGTGATCCGGGTGTTGGGAAAACCGCTATTGTTGAGGGCTTAGTTTTAAAAATAATTAAAGGTGATATTCCAGATCCTCTGAGATTTAGTACAGTGTATTCTCTTGATATAGGATGTTTGCTTGCAGGAACACGCTATCGTGGAGATTTTGAAGAACGTGTTAAGTCTGTAATAAAAGCGATTGAAGTAAGGCCAAATGCTATACTTTTTATTGATGAGATACATACAATAATTGGCGCTGGTTCAACAAGTGGTGGATTTCTCGATGCTAGTAATTTACTTAAACCAGCGTTAGCTCGCGGTACACTGCGCTGTATAGGAGCAACTACTTATAAAGAATATAATAATAGTTTTGAGAAGGATCGAGCATTTGCCAGGAGATTTCAAAAAATAGATGTTAAAGAATCTCCTATCCTAGAAACAATAAAGATATTACACGGCATCAAGCCTCATTATGAGGATTATCATGGTGTATATTACACCAATCAGGCAATAAAGTTAGCTGCTGAGTTATCAAGTAGATATATCTCTGATAAGGTGTTGCCAGATAAAGCTGTGGACGTCATTGATGAAGCTGGTGCATATTGTAAATTACTGAATACTCGGAGAAGGACGGTCACTGCAAAAGACATTGAGAGTGTTATAACAAGGATTTCTGGTGTGCCATGCAACCAATTAACATTTAATGATCAGAAAAAAATTAAGTCCTTAGAAAAAAAATTAAAAAATCTTGTCTTTGGTCAAGATGAGGCAATTAATTGCCTTATTAATTCCATTAAAATAGCAAAATCAGGTCTTGGTAATGAAAACAAACCACTGGCAAGTTATTTGTTTGCTGGACCAACGGGAGTTGGAAAGACTGAGCTTGCTAAACAATTAGCAGAAAATACAGGCATGAAGTTCATACGTTTTGATATGTCTGAATATATGGAACCTCATACTGTATCAAGGATTATAGGGTCTCCACCTGGATATGTAGGATATGATAACGGAGGACTTCTTACCGATGCTGTTGCTAAAAATCAGCATAGCGTGCTACTGCTTGATGAGATAGAAAAAGCTCACCATAGTATTTATAATATACTGCTGCAGATGATGGATTACGGTTGCGTTACTGATACTTATGGACGTAAAGTCAATTTCTGTAATGTAATTTTAATTATGACAACAAATGCTGGAACTTTTGAATTAAGTAAAAACTCTATTGGTTTTGATAGGGATAAAAATTTTAATGTTGATTTTAGTAAGAAAGCTATGGAAAGGGTATTTACTCCTGAGTTTCGTAATCGTTTAGATGCTACTATATCATTCTCTCACTTAAAACCTGAAATTATTACCTGCATAATAGATAAATTTATTTCACAACTTAAGGTTCAACTTATGAAGAAAAGAATTAAATGTGAAGTCGATGATGAAGTAAGGCACTATTTAGCAAGAATTGGCTATAATGCAGAATTAGGAGCTCGTCCAATAGAAAGAGTAATAACCAAGGAAATAAAGGAGCAAATTGCAGATAAAATGTTATCTGGGAGGCTATCAAAAGGAAAAAAATTAAATATTATTATGAATGATAAACAAAATTCTATTGCGTTTAAAATAAGCGATTAATTCTCAATTAATATAAGGTTGATTTTAAGTTATGCTCCTGATACAGTTCAGTTCATAAAAAAGTAAATTTCTAAATAAAATGATTGATCAAGATACACTCAATAAAGCTTTGGAATGTTACAAAAAAATTAAAGAAAGTAACTTTAAGATTGCTATTGCTGAGTCTTGTAGTGGTGGTCTTTTATCTTTTTTGTTTACCACTATTTCTGGGGCATCAGAAGTATTAGATTGTGCATTTGTAACCTACTCCAATATTTCTAAAAGCAAGATTTTAGGTGTGCAGGAAGAAACATTAAGGCATTATGGTGCTGTTAGCAAGGAAGTAGCAAATGAAATGGCGCGTGGAGCTTTATTTAGATCAGATGCTAATATTGCAGTTGCAATTACTGGAATTGCAGGTCCTGGTGGAGGGTCAAGCTGTAGACCTGTAGGTTTAGTATATATAAGTTGTATACTCTCTGAAATTGATACTGATTGCAAAGAATATCACTTTAGTTACAATAATCGCAACAAAATACAGGTTGCAGCTGCAGATGCCGCTTTAGACTTTATCTTAGATAGAATTAAAAATGCCTAAAATTGTAACACGCTTTGCTCCTTCCTCAACAGGTTTTTTACATATTGGAGGGGCACGTACTGCCTTGTTTAACTGGCTATATGCAAAGTGCAATAATGGTCAATTTCTATTGAGAATAGAAGATACTGATAAAAAAAGATCAACCAAAGAAGCAATAGATGCAATAATTAAAGGACTTTCTTGGCTTGATGTAGATTATGATGGAGAAGTTGTATTTCAATCTCAAAGAATAAATAGACACGTGGAGACAGCTAACTATTTAGTTGAAATTGGTAAGGCTTATTATTGCTTTTGTCCCCTAGACGGAGCTAAAGAACGAGAATTAAAAACGAAGGGTGCACCTTATAGACATAGATGCACAAATAACTTACCGCCCAATAACACTCCGGTAATACGCTTTAAAATTCCATTAGATGGGAAAATTACTTTTTATGATGATGTGTATGGTGCGATGAAAATTGATAATGCACAACTTGATGATATAGTCATTCTACGCTCAGATAAGACACCAACCTATATTTTTGCTGTTGTTATTGATGATCATGATATGGGGATTACGCAAATAATTAGGGGTTCTGACCACTTAACTAATACTTTCAAACAATTACTAATATACCAAGCATTTGGCTTTGATCCTCCAAATTTTGCACACGTACCACTCATTCATGATGAAAACGGTCACAAATTATCTAAAAGGCACAATGCTTTAAGTGTAGTTGAATATGAGAAAATGGGTATATTACCTAAAGCTATGCGTAATTATCTTTTAAAGCTTGGTTGGAGCCATAATAATGATGAGATTATAAGTGATGAACAAGCAGCTAAGATATTTAATTTGCAGGGCATAGGACGTTCACCTGCATGTTTGGATTTAAAAAAACTTAAGCATCTAAACAGTTATTATATTAATAATGCAAATAATGAGCGACTTCTCAACATGCTTATTCCTATTTTAGAAAAAGAAGTTAGGGATAAAATAACTGAAAGACACAAAAATTACTTATTACAGGGGCTTACGGAACTAAAAAAAAGAGCTGATTCTTTAATTGATTTAGCTAAATCAGCTCTTTTTTATATTGAAAGTCCTCCAATTATTACTGATAAACATGCATATGAAATTATAAAATCTAACCTTGACAGTATTGGCTTATTAGCATCTTTCTTGTTAAAAGTTACCGATCAAGATTGGAACAGGGATACCATTTGCACTAAAATTAAGGAGTTCTCAAACTTATATAATATGCAAATAAGTGAGGTTTACAAGGTTTTGCGTGCTTCAATTGTAGGAACGATAAATTCACCAAGTATTATTGATATAATGGTAATACTTAATAAAGATGAGTGTCTTTTCAGATTGAAATCAATATTAAAATAGTAGAATTAGTACAGAATAGCAGTGTCAAATGAATAAACTTTTATAAATCAGTATGTACTAGAGGAAGTTTAAAGTGACAGAGAAAGATTGACTATAAAATATGTAAACCAATATACCCATAACTAGTTTTTTCAGCAACACACAACAAACTATGTCAACTGAATTTTTAGCGCAGCTCAATTTTCTGGGAAGAAGCTGGGGAATAATTAATATCTAATTTGATATAACATTTGCCTTCTTTATAGCACATTGTTTATACAAATACTAGTAAATTGGTTTTTTTCCTGATTTGTCGATTCAATTAGATCGGTAGTGTAAATCTAACTGAACCAAAATACTTAACTGCCAAGATTTAGAGCTTATCCACAAAGCAGTAAATTCAAGAATATTCCCAACTTAACATAGCCTTACTCATAGCTAAATATATCAATTACAACCAGCTAAAGCTGGTGGTATGAGTTAAAGCTTTAAAGCAAGTTTTAAAACTCAGAGATTTGTGATGTTTATGATGAATTTCTTGTTCTTCAATATACTTCTGCACATCTGTAGAATTTACATTACCAACGGTAACAGCAAAATATCCTCTAGCCCACAAATGTTGACCCCAGTATCTTTTTCTTAATTGTTCAAACTCTTGGAATAACTTACGTTCCCTTTGATATATTGTTGGATAGTGGGCGGCATAGAAATTAGCATATGTACGTGATCAGGCGTAATATTACCACTTACAATATCTACGTAATTTTCTGATAATCTCTCTACTGCTGTTTCACCTACAAGTATCCTGTACCTATACTTAGTACTACGTGAAATCAAACGCGTACTATGAGAGCTATGTTTTTAATCCATAGAAAATACTAAAGTAATCCTATACTAAAGTCTTCGCCTTAAGGCGTGGGTCACCCACCTAACTACATAAAAGTCAGAAAAAATTGGTGCAGTGATGCAGGATGGTACTTAAGAATCTGTCTTAAAAATGAGCTAATTTATGAAGCATAATATATTAAAGAAAATATTAGCTTTGGAAGTTTGAAGAGAGTGCTCATAATCCTTCGCCTAAAATTGGAGTTGCAACAATCCAACGTTTAGAAATCACCTGGAACTCTGTATCAACCATTTTTTTGGTAATTGTTATCCTGTTAACTTGTAATTTACCTGTATATCCTTTCTGTAACTTTTTCTTTAGCCTGAAATAAAGAGGTATCATTTTAACAGCAATTACAAGACCAATACAACACCCTTTTGCCAGCCTCTATTTCTGAATGGTTTTTACTGATTAATTACTCCTACTAAAGGTATTCCATTCTTACCAACCTTACCTCTTTTACTAATTTCCAATTTGCCATTACCTGAGAAAGTAGTCGTCTTCCATGATCTTTGGCAGCATACCCCTCATCTTGTCTCGCATTATTCTAATGCTATGCTTCCTTCTATTGCCCCTTGTACAACATCAAAATTCCCCATTCTTTATCATCACCTATATCGCTTGGATACATACCATAAATATACCCCTTATATCATAAATCTCTACTTCTTTCTATATACTTTGCAGACAGCTTCTTAGAATTCAAAATTTTAATAAAGCTTTTATTTTTTTTGTAATCTGAGTATGTATATGTGATAATTGTAAAATTTATATCCAAAATATATATATTATTGTGAGCTCTAAGTTAGAAAATGTAGAAAGCACTATAAAAAAAGATCTAGCTTGCGCATATCAGATTATATCTTATCTAGGCCTTGATGATCACACCTATACTCATTTATCTGCACGTGCTCAGAATAGTAACTCATTTTATATTTACCCTTTTGGTATGCATTTTAGTGAAGTGCATGAAAATTGCCTTATGAAGGTTTTATTTACTGGGAAAATTATTGAAGGTAAGGAGTATCAGTATAATAAAACTGGATATGTTATTCATGGTGCTATCTATCAAAAGCGACTAGATGTCAAAGCGATATTTCATCTTCATACTCCTGCTATTATTGCTGTTGCTTCGATAAAAGGAGGTTTGCAACCTATAAGTCAATGGGCATTGCATTTTTATAATCGTATTTCATATCACAAATATGATTCTTTAGCATTAAACTTTGAACAAGGGGGTAAAATAGCGGATGATTTAAAAGATAATTTTGTTATGATGATGGAAAATCATGGGGCAGTTATATGCGGTAGAACGATTTGGGAAGCTATGTTTTATACGTATCACTTAGAGCAAGCATGCAAAACCCAATGTTTAATTTTATCTATGAATCAGCCCATAAACCTGCCTGAAGAAGAAACTTGTCTTAAAGCTGCAAGTGATCTTTTATCTTTTGAAGAAGACATAGGTATGCGTGATTGGCAAGTGTGGAAACGCTTAATTGATTCTAATTGTAGGCTAAGTAGGCGAAAATAAGAGTTGTTTTTTTTATTGTAAGATATTACACTATCCACTTTTATGATCCTGTAGCTCAGTCGGTAGAGCACTTGACTTTTAATCAAGGTGTCGCGCGTTCGATTCGCGCCAGGATCACTACGTTAACTAAGGCATGTCCCTAAAATTAAATAAAAGAAGAAAAGCAATTAAGCTAAAAAAATGAATAGATTTGTGATTTTTGTGATTACAGAAGAGATGTGAAAAAAGCCAAAACCAAAATTTAGAATTTGGATTTTAAGAACAGGAGCACCATCGGCCATATTCATATGGAAAAGTGTTTATAATCGGTATTATAATTTGGCTAAAAAAGATTCTAGAAAAAAAGATACGAATGGAATATCCACTATAGCATAGTAGCGGTGGGAAAAATGGAATTGTACTAAAATTCATATAAAAGTTGATGCATTTGATTAAAAAATCAGTGGTAACAAATTAAGTTTAATTAATTGATTATGTGAATATTTAATTGCAGATATAGGGTATGATAGTTTAGAGAAATACTTAAAAATTCAGGAATTTATACCGAACAGAAAAAATAGAAAACATCCATATGAATGCGATTTTACGAAGAAAGAAATTTGTTGCGCTTTCATCGGAGGGTGTAATACATAAAATATTACTACCGGTGTTAGTACAACTATAGTTATGGATGTTTCACAAAACTGCTAAAACAAAATAGAAAATACTCTATCATATTTTCCGGATTTGAACCCTATTTTGGCATACTATCAAAAGCTGGCTAGGACCTAGAATGTATCAACATTTCTCCTTCTTGCTGGTCAAGTATTACTGAGGTTTATCACTTAATCTGGGAAGTACTATAACAACTACAACTTCGTACTTCCTCAGGCAGCTTATGAATTTTCTCTATACTAACATTAGATAAAGCACACCACTGCTGATGAGGGCCGTAATACTGCCATGGTTGATATGGTCCATAGCACTTAAGAGGTAATTCACTACTGCTCTTAACAGATTGGTTGTTATTTAAATCCTGCACATAATTGGACTTACTAATAAATGTATCTAATGAACCTACACATGATTTAATAGCTTTTAAAGCTTTTTTCTCTTTTTTCCTTTCTTCTTCAGTTTTTGTACCACTTATTATACCGTATTCCTGCACACAACTAATTTTATTAGAATGCCACTTTTCTAATGCTTTCAAATAATCTAAAAATCTATTTAACCATTTGAAATTCTCCTCACTTATTATTTTAAGGCATCTCTCATCACTCTCCTGACAATAATCTTTATAGACTAAAAGAGTCATCTTATCCAACACTGACAGTACTTCTTTTAAGTTAGTATCAATATTCTGCACTCTTGAAGCGATATCAGTAAGATGACTGGTAATATGTTTATTATGTTCTGGACTAAATCTATTTGTTCCAAAATCACCCTTAGTTTGTTCTATAATTTTACCGTATTGCTTATCATAATTGCTAATACTGAGTATGGTACGGCGTAGATGAAAATCACTCTTAATTACATATAAATCTTTTATTTTTTCATCATTGATACTTGATGCTTCTATTTTTAAACTCTTCTCACTATTTTCAATAGCTTTATTTATCTCATCCTCAAACTGCTTTGACCTTTCATCAGGAAACAGCAATGCTGTTAGTTCTTTTAACCCTCCACGCAATGCTTTTACTTCTTTATCTTCAAAAAACACTTCTTCTTTGACACTCTGTGCTTCAAATTCATCTAGTTTTTTATCCTTTATTACAGTTTTACTATTACTGCTATTTTTGCTTCGTTTCTTTTTTCTCTTTGGCTGTAGTTGTTTTGGTCTGGTCCCTGTTTTTTTTGATTCTTCCTCTAATAACTCTCTCTCAGCTTTTTCTATTTGTAACTTTTCTTTCCTATCTTGCTCCTCTTTCTCTTTTTTTGAGCTATGGATAAAATCAATAAAGGCATTAAATCCTTCATTACTACAACTTGCCTTCAATTTTTCTAATTGATCACTAACTTCTTTATATTGACCTAGTACATATTGGTAGTTATCTTCACTATTGCCTTTCTTTACATTGATCTTTGATACTTCTTTTACTAATTGAAGTAATCCTGTTGTAAATTCTTCATTTTTAAATCCAAACTCAATTATCTTACTAAAATTGTTGGTTACAAACCCCTGCCATATAGAATCTTTTATATTTGAATTAATAATACCAAAAACACGTGACACTAGTTCATAGGACTCTGAATTATTTGGGCACCTTTTATATAAATCTATAATTTCAATTATTGTTTCTTGTAGTTTAGAGGTAATGTCTTCCTTTGCTTCATTATTTATTGAAGATGTGTTGTATTTCCAAAGATCATAATTCCTTTTATGCTGACTCAAGTTGTTAGATAAATTTTGAAATTCTTTAGGCAGTTTTTTACTCAGAGATCTAGCCGTTTGTTTTTGTTTATTTTTTCTTTGAACAGAGGATTGAGCACATTGTGCAAGTAATTTAGTTGCTCTTAATTTAGATAACCCTTGTTGAAGTACTTCTTCCTTCTCTTTTAACTTTTTAAGTTCCTCTTTTTCTTCATTTGCACGGGAAACCTCATCACTGATTTCTTTTATAGCTGCATTTACCATCCCAAATTTTACAACTTCAAAATCAATATCCTCATTCTCCAACTTTTTGATATTAGCTATAGCTTCATCTTTAACCTTATGTATTATCTTTTGATAATCCAAAGACTTAACTACCTGTATAATTAAAAGAGCGAATTCTTCACCATAAGGGGTAGCGTATGCTATTAAACCTTTCATTACTTCTTCACGATTCAATATGGTGTTGCAGTCTTTTTCAATTTTGGCTATTGCTTCTTTGTAATTCATTTTTATTTTTACTTAAATCACTTTAATTTGAACTAAAAATAAACAAAGAATCAAGAAATATTTAATATATTAATAAAAGTATATAATCTTTATAAGGTTTTTTCGATTTTTAGCAACTTGATCGCATTTGTGTTAATTAACCCTCCACCTACTCGCTTGGTAGTATAAAGCTTAATGAACCCTTTGCTGGTGAATGGATCTCTTAAGATTTTCATTCCCCTGTGATCCACTATTTTATATGCCTGTTTAAAATTTGCTATAGCTATCACTTTATGCGATTCTTCTATGCCGCTTGGAAGCTTTGGCTTAGCGTCCCGAGTGCTAGAGCTAAGCCCTGCCGGCATATCAGCTACTTGGTAGACCGGAATTCCCATTATTGTATCTTTTGCTCCCAAAGATAACCCTGGTTGCCATAAGTATTGACTTGATTGCTCCAACTTTAGCAACCTAACTTCCTGCAGGACACTTCTATTCATTAAAAACGACGCATTCTTAGCATAAGATTCATTTAACGAATAATAGAGCTTTACTACTGCATCACTATTTAATTTTTCAGATTCTATTTGTTCTACTTCCCCTTGCTTTTTACTGTTTTTATAAGACAATATTCCTTGAGGTTGCGTTTTGCCATCGCCTTTGATGAAAGCTTCATTTTCTTTTGCACTAAAAGCTTCAACTAATTTACCTACAAGCCATGCTTCAATATTAACAAAGGCATCATCGAGCAGTTTTTGAGTAATTTGCGGTTGGGCATATAATTCATAAGTTGTAATTTTTATATTTTTAAATTTTTGCGTACTTTGATTATCTAATATATTATCACCCTCTTCATGCCAACCAACAAAGGTTTTATCATCACCTTCAATTATATATTCTATACTTTCAGTTGATATTTCTTCACTAGAGCAAAGCTGACGCATAGGAGAAATATCTGTAATATTTTGGTGGATACGCTTTGATATCTCTTTTGTAATTAAATACCCTCCTTCTGGACCTGTAGATGTTAAAGCTTTTTGCTCATACTTCATTAAATTATCTACTGTGCCTTTACGCAGATATTCGGAAAATGCTTTGCTTTGCGGATAATTATCTTCAAATCTACCATTTACTTCTGGCCTTTGCATAGCCGTTTCTAATGTTTCTACTCTCTCTTTACAATCATCAATTGCATTGCTAATTTTATTTAACTGCTCAGTAGTTGCAGATTCTGCATAACCCTTGCCTTCTATTTCTTTAAGTCTACGCTCATTAACTAGTTTAAATTGCTCCCATGATGAAGCAAGATCATTAATACGACAGGCAATATCAGTAAGTGACATAAGTAACCTCCTATAAATTAAAATTTTCAGAAAAAGCCTAATGTTTAATTATGGTTTGAAATTTTTGATTAGGCTGAAGTGTTTTTAAAAGAACAATCCTTTCGCATGATAAATTACTTGTTCAACTTATGTCAAACACTTACTCAAGCTCCATAACAAGTGCACAATTTACCTCTTTGCTTTTTACATTATATGTATCGCCTATAAAACATGGTTCTTTACTACCTTTCACATTGATTCCTCTAATGTTCCCTGTAATTGGGTTGCCATCATCCATTTTTTTATCTAGGAGGTATGCTTGTTTTGCTGTTAAAATAGGGCCAATATTTAATTCCTTTCCCATATTTTCCCTTGGAGCACCAATAACAAGTACATTACTTCCCTTAAATCCATGTACTCCATAACCTAAAAAAAATCCACTACCTTTAACTTTAGAAGTAGGAATATCGATCCCAAGAACTGGAATAGCAGAGGTCGAATCAGGTCCACCATTAGATTGGTACCCAAGCCCAGCTTGACTTAAGTGACACCATGCTAAATATGATTCTATACCACCATCCCTGCGATCTTTAAATTCAATACGACCATCACCATTGCCATTAATTTTCCTTATTCCTCCGCACTTGCTTGAATCAAAAAAATCCGAAGCATTGGGCATGTCTCCTGGGTAATAATAATATTCTGTATAAAAGAAATTAACATCTGACCATACTTTCCGCATATCTTGCATAAGTCTATGTAAGCGAGCGTATTCAATCAGAGATGAACCTTTTATTACTGTAAAAAACAGCAGCCCACTAATTAATAAAACCACAGAGATTTCAATCAATGTAAAACCATTTTTCTTCATCTTGTAACCTAAATATCACTTATATAATACTAGATTTAATAATTTTTTCAAAAAATCGATTACAATATTATATTTGATATATAGTATGCTAATTAAAATTTTAGAGGTTGATAAGGGGGAAAAATGATTGGTACAACATCAGAAATGTTAGAATTAGAAAGTGAGCTCTTTAAAGTAGTACGTAACAATGACAGAGAAGAAGTGGTGAGAATATTAGGTTTAGGTCTTAATATCAATATACAAGATAACTTGGGACGAACACCTATTTTTCTAGCAGCTTTATATAATAAATTACCAATAGTGAAAAAACTAATTGAACTTGGTGCTGATCCTAAGATAAATGATCATATGGGAAATACAGTTCTAGGTAATATGTTATTAAGACGACGCCCAGGAGATATGAAAACCCAGGTATCACAAAAAGAGAGACTATCTACAGTTAAGCTGCTAATAAAATCGGGTGTAGATCTTACAACTCGTATACGTATATGTGGTTCTCTACCTATTCACATGGCAATTAAGGCAAGGCTTGGTTTAAGGTTAATAGAAGAACTGCTAACAGAAGATAATGTTAATGCACAAGACAATAATGGCTACACACCATTATGTTTAGCAGTATCATTAGGACAAATTAATATAGTAAAACTTTTGTTAAAATATGAACAAATTGATATTAATATAGGGAAAAGTTATGAAGCAACACCATTGCTGTTAGCACTTAAAAACAATTATGTGAATATAGCAGTACTATTATTATTTTATGGTGCTACCCCAGGTCAAGTGTTTAGTGACAATGTATTTTCATCTCTACTTCCACATCCAATGCCATTAGTGATGCAAAGTATTGGTTATATATTATCTGAAGGTGAAGATCTATTATTCCGCAGTGAACGTATTTATAGCCCTTACCAAAAATATTTACTCGGATTATGTGAGGAATATATAAAAAATAAATTCATTCCTTCTAAACCTAATGCCTTTTTTAAATTAGTCTCTGAGTTACTTTCATCTCAATCTACTGCTACTGAACAGCATCAGAATAAAAAGCGTAAAATATTAAGCACAATCACAAATAGAGTTGTCATTTCTAGATTACATATAACATCGTCTATATATTCTCCTGGACCTGAAATGTATGAAGCGCTTCGTTGTAGAATGTTAAATGTAACTACACCTAGATCTGTCATTTCTGAACCACCTAGACCATGTTCTATAACTTCTGTTTCTACAAGCTTTCCTGGATCTAGCCTTTCTGACGCATCTTACCTTAGAATGGATGTAGGTTCACCTGGATCTAGCCTCTCTGAAGCATCTCACCTTAGAATGGATGTAGATTCACCTGGATCTAGCCTCTCTGACGTATCTCACCTTAGAATGTTAGATGTAGGTTCACCTGGATCTAGCATCTCTGACGTATCTCACCTTAGAATGGATGTAGGTTCACCTGGATCTAGCCTCTCTGACGCATCTCAACACAGCACATCAGCAATTTTAGGTTCACCAAAGTCCAGTCTTGCTGGATCTTTTGAAAACCAGTTCGAAAAATCATTAAATTTAGGTATAGATTTGTTTAGCTCATCTGAATCATATGCCAAAAATGCTAAGAGGAGAAAATTTTATTAGACATCTTCCTACAATAACCTTAACTAGAATCAGAAATTTTCACATGATTCTATACCACCATCCCTGCGATCTTTAAATTCAATACGACCACCGCCATTGCCATTAATTTTTCTTATTCCTCCGCACTTACTTGAATCAAAAAAATCCGAAGCATTGGGCATGTCTCCTGGGTAATAATGATATTCTGTATAAAAGGAATTAACATCTGACCATACTTTCCGCATATCTTGCATAAGTCTATGTAAGCGAGCGTATTCAATTAGAGATGAACCTTTTATTACTGTAAAAAACAGCAGCCCACTAATTAATAAAACCACAGAGATTTCAATCAATGTAAAACCATTTTTCTTCATCTTATAACCTAAATATCACTTGAAATATATTCTAAGAAATAAAGCATTCTATATCTTTAAAAATACAATTAGATCTAATTAAAGTCTTGCAAAAAATTGATCAGTATACTAAATTTGACATGCAACGTATTGTTTAATACTTCATAGCTTAAGCAAGAGGGAAAAATGATTGGCTCGAATGAAACATTAGCAACATTAGAAAGAAAGCTCTTTGAAGAAGTGCGTAGTAATAATATAAAAGGGGTAATTGAGATATTAGGTTTAGGTCTTGATATTAATGCACAAAATCACTTAGGACTAACACCTATTTTCTTAGCAACTTTACACAACAATCTATCAATGGTTAAAAAGTTGGCTAAACTTGGTGCTGATCTTGAGACAAAGGATAAGCTAGGAGATACAGTTCTAAGCAAGGTGTTATCAAGACAATACCCAAGAAATATACAAAACATACCAAAAGAAAAACGATTGCCCACAGTTAAAATTCTAATAGAATTGGGCGCAAAACTTACAACTCGTACCTGTGGTTCTTTGCCTATTCATGTAGCAATCAAAGAAAGGCTGGGTTTAAATATAGTAGCAATGCTGCTAACAAGAGATACTATTAATGAACAAGATATTCAGAGACGCACACCATTATACTTAGCAATATCATTAGGACAATCTAATATAGTAAAATTTTTGTTACAACATGAACAAATCGATGTTAACATTAACATAGAGAAAGATTACGAAGAAGATACTCCATTGATGTTAGCCGCTAAAAAACAGTATGTAGAGATAGTAATACTGTTGTTACTTTGTGGTGCTATTCCAAGTCAAATGTTCCTTCAACTTAGAATTTTAGGGCCAATGCAATTACTAATACAAAGTATTAAGTGTATATTATCCCAAAGTGTATCCTCAGATGCTCACCCTTACTGTAAATATCTATTCATATTATATAAGGAATATAAGGAAAATCAATGGTTTAGAATTCCTTTTAAACCTATTATTTTTATTAATTCAATCTCTAAATTATGTTCACCCAAACCTTCTGAAGAGCATCAGCGTAAAACATTAAGCGCTATCACAAATAGATCTGCCATTTCTAGATTATATAGAACATCGTTTATAAGTTCTCCTGGACCTAAAATACATGAAGAGCTTCGTCGTAGAATGTTAGATGCAACTACACCTAGATCTGTCATTTCTGAACCACCTAGACCATGTTCTATAACTTCTGTTTCTACAAGCTCTCCTGGACCTAGTACTCCCGAACTACTTACACTGAATGAATCGAGTGTAAGCTCATTTGAATCTATCTCTTCTGATTTATCACAATTTAGCATTTCTGAAACATCTCTATTCACAAAGTCATATATAGCTTCAACTAGATCTAGCTTTTCTGATTCTTCAAGTCTAAGCGCAAGTTCACTCACTCCATCTGGATCATACGCAGTAGGTACTAAAAGGAAAAAATCTGATCACATGTTTAGTTCTCAATAGCCCTAACTAAACTTTACCAGACTATAAGAATGCAATAGTCTTAAGAAAAACAATAAACTATTTATACTTAAAACAGTCTAAGAAAATAATTTAACTTCATTGTAGTTCCATAATTTATATATTGATTGATATGCTATATTAAGTATATAAAATACTACTTAATGTTTTGTAAATCAATTGATGGAAAAATGATTGGCTCAGAAAAAAAGTTTAAAATATTAATAAGACAGCTCTTTGAAGCAGTACATAGTAATAATATAGAAGAAGTGGTGAGAATATTAGGTTTGGGCATGAATGTTAATGTACAAGATAATCTTGGGCAAACTCCCATTTTTTTAGCTGCTTTGTATAATAACTTGTCAATGGTTGAAAAGCTAGCTGAACTTGGCGCTGATCTTGAGGTAAAAGATAACCTTGGATATACAATGTCAAGTAGGATAATGTCAAAAGATAATCTGACTAAAAAAACGTTTAAAAATAAACGATTAGCCATAATAAAAACATTGATAAAATATGGAGTAAAACTTACTACTTATAGTAGGGGCGCCCTTCCAATCCACAGAGCAATTAAAGAAAGGTGTAATTTAAATATAGTAAAAACATTACTTACAGAAGATACTGCCAATGCAAAAGATATTTTTGGACAGGCACCACTGCATATAGCAGTATGGTGTAATCGAATAAACATAGTAAATCTACTAATAAAATATGAACACACTGATATTAACCAAGAAGATGACAAAAAAAATACCCCATTGATGCTGGCAGCTTATCAGAATTTTAGTGATATAGAAAGACTATTATCAACTCATAAAGCTAAACATGAAGCATCAAAAGAGATGAATCCACTGCCATCAACTGTTATGTCCAAGAAGATGGAATCTAAAAATAAGTCAACACACTCATTTAATTATGATTCATATGGCAGCCAAATAAAATATCAAACATTAGAAAATAAAACACATGTGGCTCCTTTTAGACCTATTCTTTTTAATTCAGAATCTAGACACAATATACTCTTTAACTTACCTAGATTTAACATTTTCGAAGCATCTCACCTTAGAATGTTAGATGTAGGTTCACCTGGATCTAGCATCTCTGACGCATCTCAACACAGCACATCAGCAGTTTTAGGTTCACCATCACCCAGCATTTCTGGGTTAATGATAGACCAATTTAAAAGATCATTAAACATAGATTTATCTAGCTCACCTGGATCATATACTATAAGTACCAAGAAGAGAAAATTTAACCATATACTTTCCTATGATCGCTTTCATTAAAAATTAAAGTAATGGAAAAACGACAAATTAAATTGTTTTTTTTAAGATGCTATATGACTTAAAAGATAGGCAACTGAAAAGGCAAGAAAAGAGAGTAAACGAAAAATTCATATTCAGTGTTGGTGGTATAGGTAAGGGGAGATACGGATTTAAAATAACAAATAATAGGTTCCATAAGATGGGTAGAATTTGGTTTAGCAGTTGATGATGCAGATTCTATAATAACTAGATACATCAACTTTTAAAAAAGGAGAAGAAACAAGAAGAATTGAAGGAAATGTAAAAGAACTGAATGAAAAGCATAAAACACAGAAGGAGATAGAAAAAAAAGAAGGAAGCATACCTTAAAAAAACAAAGAAAAGCTAATCCATGGTAAGGAAAAAATTAAATGCTTAAAAAAACAATTAGCTAAAAAATTAGCAAAAATAGAGGAAACAGGAATAAAAATAGAAATAATAGAAGCAAAAATAGAACAAGAGAGAGTAGCAATGGAAGGAAGCAGAAACTAGATCTAAAGCAATTGGAAACATGTTCAGTGAAGTAGCAACAAGAGGAATAGTAGAAAAGGTGGTGAGTTGATCAAAAATTACAAGAATTCTTTATAAATCAGTTCATATCAGTAGTGTTGTATGAAAACTTAAAAAATAAGTTTCAAGATCAGGCTCACAAATGTGTTCAGCTGAGGAAAGAACTAACAGATTGTGAGGTCATTGTTGATCGTGCAGTGGAAAACTCTAAGAAGCTGTCTGCAAAGTATATAGAAAGAAGTAGAGATTTATGATATAAGGGGCATATTTATGGTATGTATTCAAGCGGTATAGGTGATAATGGAAGAGCCATATTTGAACCTAAAAGGACCGGGAAGCCAAGAAAACACAGTATTAGAACTATCATTAATGGAATCCGCTATGTGATGATATCAGTGGAGGCAATTGCCTAAACGTCATGGAAAACAGTTTATAGCTTTGCTTAAAAAATGGTGGAAAATGGCAGATTAGTTAAAAGAGTAAGGTTGGCAAAAATATCTGTAGGAATAATTAATCAGTTAAAACTGCTCAAAAATAGAGACTGACAAAAGGGTATTGTATTGGTCTTGTAATTGCTGTTAAAATTATACCTCTTTATTTCAAGCTAAAGAAAAAGTTACAGAAAGGATATACAGGTAAATTACAAGTTAACAGGATAACAATTACCAAAAAAATGGTTGATACAGAGTTCCAGGTGATTTCTAAACGTTGGATTGTTGCAACTCCAATTTTAGGCGAAGGATTATGAGCACTCTCCTCAAACTTCCAAAGCTAATATTTTCTTTAATATATTATGCTTCATAAATTAGCTCATTTTTAAGACAGGTTCTAAGCTAAAAGTAGCTTACATTGAAAAAGCATTACTTTTACAGCATAATTTATTGATTAGTTTTAGGTAACAATTGTTCCGAACAATCAAAATAATATGTCTTAATCACTTAAAAGGTGTATGTCTGAGGCATCTAAGCCATTTAAAGTTACTGGTATTGTGGACCTAAATGCACTAAAACAAGTAAAAATGCAGGAGTGATATGTAGTATGTCTACTCTTCTAATGGTTGCAAGCGATGTATTGCTTTATGAACATCATGTTTCTAAAGGCGATATAGGCAGATATGATAATTCTCCTCTTGCAATTGGTTCTGCTATTACATTTTTCTTTGGACTATTGGGTTGCATCATTACACCCATTGTAGGTCATAAGTTTTATGATACCTTTAATACAAATTATAACACTGCTGTTACTGATATTGAGCAACCTATTCAGCAGGAGATAAGTAATCACAATCAATTATGATTGTACAGGAAAACTGCAGTGTAAAATGTTTAAAAATTGCAAAAACCAATTATCAACAATAGTGTAGCTTTTTAAGGATTGTAAATATTAAAATATTTTTCCTTTTTTTAGTTTGGAGGGAAGCAATATAATAGAAAGGAGAACTTATTTAGCTATACTTCCTAGACACAACCATTATAGTAAAATTGTACAAAAATGTTTTATTCTTTATTCTAAGGCATATACTATACTTTTTTACTAAGAAGTCTATGAATAAAGAAATAATAGAGCACTTAAATATCTTATTGACACATGAATTAACGTCTATACGTCAGTATTTTTTACACTCAGCAATTTTAAAATCGTGGGGGATAGCAAAGTTAGCTGAAAAAGCAGAACAAGAACTCAATGATGAGGTAACTCATGTAAAGAATATATCAGATAGAATTATGTTTTTAGGAGGTATGCCAAATTTTCAGGATACTAACATTGTATCAACTGAAAATATTGTAAAAGGAGGCAAAACAACAATAAAGGAGATTTTAGAGGTGGATTTAGCATTGGAGGTAAATGGTATTAAAAATTTAAAAGAAGCAATCTCTCTTGCTGAAAACCAAAAAGATTACGCGACTGTTGATTTGCTAGAACATATCCTCGAAGAGGAAGAAGGACATCAAGATTGGATTACAAAACAACTTAAAATTATTGAATTAATAGGTGCTGAAAATTACTTGCAAACACAAATATAATGATGCTTAGTAAGAATACTGTAAACACTATTTTAATTGTATGCTGTCCCTTTATAGTTTTATTTACGCTTGGTACGTGGCAGTTATTTAGGCTTAATTGGAAAAATAACATTATAGCAAAGATGGATATGCCAGCTGTAAAGGTAGAAGGTGGAAGTATTGATGATTTTGCTTATAGAAAAGTTGTAGTAGAGGGGATACTAGCAGGTATTGATTTATATGTTTTTGCTGGAATGAATAGCTATTATGTTTTAACCCCTATGCTTTTAAGCAGTGGACAGTACATATTAGTAAATAAAGGGTTAATTGATAAAAAACAAAAGGAAGTGAATATAAAACCTAAAAAAATAATCATAAATGGCATGTTGTATTGTGATTCGTATAAAGGTATAAATAAACTCATTAAGAATGAAGCTAAAGATGATGTATGGCCATGGCTTGATGCTGAGTCAATATCTAAAGATATGGGGGCAAATTTTAGTCGATGTGTAGTATGGGCGGCAGATAAGTTAAGTGATCACATAGCTCCAACTACACTGCCTAAGCCAAGGAATTATCATATGCAATACATGATTACTTGGTATGTTTTAGCTTTGATATGGCTCATAGTGTGCTATGTAAAAAACAAGAGTAATTTTGCAGTTGACCCTAAACATCACAAAAGCACATAATGTAACTTTAACAAAAATAATTATGGAATTTGTTATTGTAACATTTTACCGTTTTGTAGAACTCTCTAACTATTATGATATGAAAAATAGGTTAGCAGATTTTTGCAAAAACATAGGCCTAAAAGGTACAATCTTATTAGCGGAAGAAGGAATTAATTCTACTATATCAGGAACAAAATCTGCAATTGATGATTTTTTTAAATTCTTAGATCTTGATGACAGGCTATGTAATCTGAAATGGCAGAAAACTTATGCAAGTTTTCAACCTTTTGGTAAAATGAAGGTAAGACTAAAAAAAGAGATAGTAACTTTGGGTATAAGTGACTTATTACCTTCTTTAAAAGGCGAATATATAAAACCTGAAAACTGGGACGATTTTATTTCAAGTCCAGACGTTTACGTTATTGATACGAGAAATGAATACGAAATAAAGCTTGGTAAATTTAGTAATGCCATTAATCCTAATACGCAAAATTTTCGTGATTTTCCTAAGTGGGCTGAATTTTGGATGCAAGATAAATCTAAAAATAAAAGCAAAATAGCGATGTATTGTACCGGTGGTATTAGATGTGAAAAATCGACTGCATATATGACAAGTTTAGGGTTTAAACAGGTCTATCACCTAAAGGGAGGAATTATTAACTATTTAGCAAAAAAGCAAAATAGTAGTAATACCTGGCAAGGTGAGTGTTTTGTCTTTGATGACAGAGTTGTAGTTAGTAACTCTTTACTGCCAAGTGATGAAATAAAATGCGTGTCTTGCGCACAGAAAGTAACAACAGATGAGTTAAAGTCAGTTCCGCATGGGCAAGTTATTTGCTATCATTGCAAATCCTTAAATGTTAATTAAAAAATTTTATTAATTTATAAAAGTATAAAAATTACATTCAAACTCAAAAAAACATTTTCATCTCATACCCCTATAATTAAAAAAAGAAAAATTTAAAATTTGTTTAATTCTGATTTTTTAGAATTCTCTGAATCATTATTTATTTTGATCTTATCTTTCAACCTTTTTCGACCTATTGTTGATTTAGTGCCAATCTGGAGAAAAAGCACGTGTACAACATCAGAGAGAGGAGCGTTTTTAGCCCTTTTCACGGATTCCCACCATGAGAGGACTACCAATTGATAGTTGGAAGCGCTATAGTCGTATGTTTTTAAGCATATGACCACAATGGTATCAATCTTGTTTTAAGAAAAAATCTTAAAATAGCTAAAACTATTCAGTAGGTCGCCAAAGATCCTATTCAATATATTCAGATCTTTTTTTCCTATACATCTGCCACTTCAAAGGCCGCCTCTGCAGCCTCGATCTCTCCAGATTGGCATTCTCTTTATATCATATATATTCACAACCATGGAAGCAAAAAATTTCACTATTTTTTAATTTTCCATATTTTAGAGATATGTTTATTTTTTACTTGCTACGCTCTTACTTTTTACTTGAAGATCAGTTACTTGTGGTTGACACAAGTTCTGCTTCTTACGCATCTTTTCGACTATCATCCCGGCTCTACCCTGACCATTGAAGCAATCATAGGACAAGAAGTTTAAATAATCTCCAGATAAGTCAACATACAAATGGCAGTTATTATAACGCTTAACAATATCAGCACCGTCACGCAAAAGGGCCTTTGCTTTTTTAATAGAAAGATTGTCATTGGCACCAGCAGCAGCTTCTTTAAGATACTCATTAACACATACTACTGATTTGCCAAAAGGTTCAGCAGTGTTATATAATTCAATCAATAGTTCTGCTTTATTGAGATCACCAATATATATTGTATTATGCATACACCCCCCTATTTACAATGATTAACTACAAATAATAAGTTTACTGGAAGTGAATAAAATTGACAATATCTAATCAACTTTTACACTTTATAAATGGTTTACAAGATAAAGAAATGAAGCATCACGAGTATCACTTATTAAACCCAAGTCCATGGCCGTTAACTATATCCGCGTCAATATTAGTGCTTGTGCTAGGTTTGACTACAACTTTGCATAAGTGGCAGTTCGGTGAAGCTACTTTAATAGTAGGGCTAATGCTCCTGGCAACAGTTTTATATTTTTGGTGGAAAGACGTAACTAAAGAAGGGATAGTGGATAAAGCCCATACTGATCCTGTAAGGAGAGGTTTTAAAATAGGTATGGCAGTTCTAATTCTATCAGAAATAATGTTTTTTGTAGCATTTTTTTGTTCATTCTTTAGAGCATGGTTAGACCCAGTATACGTTTTTGCAGATTTGTCACCTATAAAAAGGCTGGCCTGGCCGCCAGAAGGAGTAGTAACTCCTGATCCATGGTCAATACCATTTATGAATACTCTAATTCTTTTACTTTCGGGTACAACTATTAACGCTTCTCATTATTACCTTTTAAAAAATGAGCAAAAAAGCATGATAAAAATGTTGGGCATTACCATTTTGCTCGGAATGTTGTTTGTTGCTGTTCAGGGGATAGAATATTATGAAGCGAAGTTTTCATTAAAAGAAGCAGGGGAGCATTTGATATACTCATCCAATTTTTATATGATGACAGGTTTTCACTGTGTGCATGTTATAGTTGGAATTATCTTTTTAATTGTCTGCTGGTTTAGAGCGAAAAGGGCTCATTTTACATCTGAACATCACTTGTGTTTTGAATTTGCTGCATGGTATTGGCATTTTGTTGACGTAGTATGGATTCTTTTATTTATCTTTTTATACTGGCTTAGTATATAAAATTTTGAGGAAAATATTAGGAATAGACCCAGGCATAAGGAACACAGGTTGGAGTGTAATAACTTTAGAAGAGTATAATATTAAACTGATAGGAAATGGTTCTATTTCAATAGATAGTAGGCTCAACACTAATGATCGATTGTTTAAACTCTTCTGTAAGTTAAATAAAATAATTAAAGACTTCTCCCCAAATGAAGCTGCAATTGAGGAAATTTTTATAAACAAAAACCCTAAGTCTTCAATTACTTTATGTTATGCTAGAGGAATAGCACTTCTTTCATTAACAGTGGCAAAATTAAGTATAACTGAATATAAAGCAAACTTTGTTAAAAAAAGCATTACGGGAAATGGCCATGCTGATAAAAAACAAGTAATGTATATGGTTAAACAAATAACACAAAACTCAGATATAAAGTGTCATAATAGTTCTGACGCCACGGCAGTTGCAATTTGCCATGCTTACAGTAAGAGAAAAATTAGCTAGTTTTTTTATAAACTATACTGCTATTTTATAGCAAAGATATCTACCAAGTTTTATTTAACTTCTATACCTAACCCAATTTCCTAATTCTTGAACACAAAATTGATAGCAGCGTTAATATCAGGCCAAAAGGTTGGTAGTGTTTTTCTCACAGCGTGTTTAATGACAAACCAAATATGGGGTTCAGATCCGGCGAATATGGAGGTAAAAACAGCGCTCTACATCCAGCTTCTTCAATTTTGTTTTTATGGATTTATCAAGTACTATAATTTGTCCGGGTTTTAATACTGGAACTAGAATATTTTCGATATAAGCCTCAAAAATTTCACTACCTGCAAAAACCATTAGCTTGGTTTAAAGCTCCCTAATTCTTTTAAATGCTGGTCTATTGTAAGTGGTAACTTGACCATCTACATATTCTATGCCACCCACTATCCAACAATATATTAAAAAGCTATTCCAAGAATTTGAACAATTAAAAAAAAGATATTTGGGCTGTTACTGTTGGTAATGTAAATTCTACAGATGTACAGCAATATATTGAAGAGCAAGCAGTTCATATTTAACATCTCTGAATTTTAAAACTTGCTTTATAAGCTTTAGCTCATACCACCAGCTTTAGCTGGTGGTAATTGATCATGTTTTTGCAGGTAATATAGGCTCTGTGCACAGCCATGAAATTCAAAAATCCCATAAAAACCATTTATCGAATCTGCAAAAAATCCTGCTGAAATTTTTTATTTTTCCGAATTACTTGTACAATCATTGCACTTTCCTGTTGGAGGAATTTGCATTTCTTGTTTTTAAGACTGGCTACAAAAGCATATAGCAATTATCAGCTACTACAGTGGAAACATTTTTAATCAGATTTCGTTCTTTTGTCCTGACGTTAGGGTAAATTTTAGGGGCTTGATCTTCAGTTATATCCAAGTGTGAGATCGGACTATTGTCCTGCTTTTTAAGAATGCAAAAATTTGTTCCTATTTTGTCTCTTATATGTATTCAGTCCATATTAATTCACGTTTTATATTTTATCTTATATAGCTGTTCACAGAGCCTAGTGGAAATGCCTTGTATAAGCAGGTGCTATAAACAAAATATTGGACTATGCAAATTGGGCTTTTTGATATCTTATTTTCCAACAGATTGAAAATTCAGTTGACGTAGTTTGTTATGTGTTGCCATTTTTGACAGAATTAAATTCTAGATGAGATGACATTAGTTATCTAACAGTTTGCGAATTTATAACAAAATAGGTCAGTAAAAAGGCTTTAGGTATTTCTTAAAACAGCTAAAATATTTTTAGCTTTCTACTCTAGATTATTAGAGGGTAAACTAATGGAATTATTTTTCCTTTGCATAAAACTTACCTTTCTCTCAAGGCCCTTTCAAAAGATGTAATTATTGGTGTTGCTAAATATAAAAAAGGAGTACGAGATTGGGTTATAATATAGACTTCAGCTGGCATACCTGGATATAAATAAACATTTTTTAGTTGTGACAGTTCTTTTTTAGGTATCACAACACGTACCAGATAATAACGAAAACCGTTTGGTTCGCTTAAAGCATCAGCAGAAACTTGGCTGACTACACCTTTAATTAAGCCAACACGGCGGCTACTGTAAGCACTTAAACGCACTTTTACTTCTAGTCCCTGCACACCATCTATATTTACTGTATGATCACCTTTTTTTTGTGCTGAAAGTATTTCTTCTATGTTCCTTGTCTGAATCTTAGAATCTACAATCAACTCATCATCCATTGGAATTATATCCATAATTGGTGCACCTGGTGGTACCACTCCTCCTTCAGTATGATATTTTAAACCAGTAACTGTGCCATCTTCCGGTGCTTTAATTACTGTACGTTTTAATATATCCTCTGCCATCATCAATCTTTCTCTTAAGTCAGAAATAACAGTATTGACCTCTTTTAGTTCAGCATTTGCATTGTCCTGAATTTTGTTATTTATGTTCATAATTTCAAGCTCATTTTCACCTACCTTCTGATGAACTTGTGATATCAAGGAATTATATTGACCAATCCTACCTTCAGCTTCAGCAAACTGTTTTTCCAATGTAAGAATAAAAGGCCTACTAATGTGACCACTATCGAGTAATTTTCTTTTTGTTTCTAATTCTTCTTTGATAAATCCATATTGCTTATTTGCCGCGTCCAATTGAGAAGATAAACCTTCTAATTCATTACGCAGTTGCTTTATTCTTTGGTCCAATATGTCAATCTGCCCAAGCATGGTTTTTTTATAAGAATTAAATAGTCTTTCTTGAGCATTAACAACTTTATGCACAGTCTCTTTGCTTAATAAGGTAGCAATTTCATCAGGAAAATTTATATGATCTAAATTATCACGTATAGCAAGTAACCTTGCTTCTGTAGCCAGAGAATTTAAAAGTTTCTCCCTTATTATGCCTAAATTTGCTTTTGCAGAAACATCACTAAAATATATTAAATGATCACCCTTTTTAACCGTTTGACCCTCTTGTACAAGTATTTTGTCTACTATGCCGCCCTCTAAATGCTGAATGGTTTTCTTATGAGAGAATAAAACAACCTCTCCTGGAGCTATTACAGCTCCATCAAGTTTTGCAAAGAAAGACCAAAACCCACCTATTCCAAAAAATATTAGCATAATTACAGAACCCGTAACTAATGGCCCCCAAGTGACTCTTAGCACTTCGTTCGTTTTATTATTACCTTCTCGCTTTAGAATAAAATTTATTATTGCATCAATCAGTAGAAACGATTTATCAAGAAATTTGGGGTATTTTTTATCTGAATTGTTTTTTACTTCAAAGGACCCATGACCAAGGAGCTTAGGAACAGAAAGCTCAGCATTAGCAAAAATTCCACCTAAATACTTTTTAAATTTTTGGAGCATACGTTTTAAAATATTAAAAAATCAGAAGGAGTGTAACATACGATTATAAAAAAGCTATGATCTAAAACTAGAAAATATACTACCGAAATAGCAAAATTAAATGTATTTTAACTATAATTTATAATCTGGTTATCTCTTACAGTAAAAAATTCAAAAGATTCTTTGTGTCCCAAAAAATTTTGATCGTTTACATCACTTATCCAAGTTTGACAGCCTACATCTAATATTTCTTCTAATATTGCACCTCTGTACTGTTTATCCAAATAAGACATAACATCATCAAGCAAAAGGATGGGAGATGTATACCTAGCTCTTACACTTGCCATTACCGTTGAGAGTAATAACAATTTTTGCTCTCCAGTAGAGCATAAGTTAGATGCTAGTTGTTTTTGCTGATGAGAAATCTGAAAATTATCATTGTGCACACCAAAACTAACGTGATTACATAGCGAGTCCTTTTTTCTACTTTGTCTTAGGCAATTTTTATAATGAGATACAATTTTATCAAAACCTTTTTCTTTTGGTAGCTGAGTGGTTAATTGCAAATTTGCCTTTGGTAAAAAGCCAGACAAATCTTGATTAATTGTTTCTTGTAGCACCTGTAAAACAGAAAACCTCATCAGCGAAATATGAGTGCCACAACCAGCCATTATATCTTCTAAACCAGTAAGCCAACCATCATCTAATATATTTTCTTTAAGTAATTTACTCCTCTCACTTTTAGCTCGTCTGTATTTTATAAAATACAATGCATATTTTTCTTTGAATGTAGAAACTATTCTATCAAAAAATTTTAACCGTGTGCCAGGACCTTTAAGGAGTATGTAGTCCATTTGCGGAGCAAACCATATCACGTTTGACAATTCATTTAGCAAAGAGTAGTTTGACTGTATTTTTCCATTTATATTTATTAACTTCCTATCTTGTTTGCTGGCAATTCCAATAGAATTTAAGTTATTACCATCAAAAAAATCGTAGTGAACTACCCAATTTATATTTGTGCCACTGTTACACATTTCATTAGCATTTGCACTTCTTATTCCCTTACCTTTTGATAAAAGAGAGATAGCTTCGAGTATATTAGTTTTACCTACGCCATTGTTACCAACAATTACAACAGAGTGCCCATCACAGTTCAACTCAGAGTTTAGATAGTTACGAAAATTATATAATTTTAAACTTTTTACACAGCAAACTAGAGGAGTTTTAAGCACCATAACATTATTGCTTTTTGTACATGGAGTCTATTTTCTGCTTCATCAAGTATAAATGAGTTTGGGCCGTCTATAACTTCAGCTGTCACCTCTTTTCCCCTGTAAGCAGGAAGACAATGTAGAAAGATAAAATCATTCTTAGCTAAGGATAATAATTCTTTATTTACTTGGTAACTAGAAAACATTGCATAGTTTGCATTATTTTCGTTACCCATAGAGACCCAACTATCAGTAACAATTAAATCTGTACCAGGCGCCGCTTCTTTTGGATCTTCATACCATAAAACATCACTATTTTGTTTTTTAGCCCAAATTAATGGCTGATAGTCAAGTATAGCTTCCTTAGGAGAAGATACCCTAAGTTTAAAACCTAAAATAGCAGCAGCGTGTATCCATGAAGTTAAAACATTATTACAATCCCCAACCCAAAGTACTGTGCCATTTTCAATAGAACCTTTTTTTTCTTCATAAGTCATAATATCAGCCATAATCTGACAGGGGTGGCTATAATCAGTTAAACCATTTATTACAGGTACCTCAGAGTATTTATCTAATTCTTCCAAAAAAGAGTGCTGATAGCACCTGATTGCTATAGTATCAACATATCTAGAAAGCACTTTAGCTGTATCATAGACGCTTTCACCACGACTTAATTGCATATTATTATTATGCAAAACTATCACATTTCCACCAAGTTGATTAACTCCCACTTCAAACGAAACTCGAGTGCGTGTTGAAGGTTTTTCAAAGATCATAGCAAGCTGTTTGCCAGTTAGGGAGTTTTTGTACCTTTCAGGATTTTTCTTAATGGCAATTGCACTGTCTAATATACGTCTTAGATCTTCTTTTTTGTGTAAATTAAGATCTATAAAGCTATTTGACATTACATTTTTACAATAGAAATGAAAAAAAATAATGTAACTAATATGAGTAAAATCACAAGTAGAAAATAGTTTTTACGTTTTTGCTTTTTGTGAAGCTGAGAAAAAGTCATATAACAACTAAAATATTGAGAACAATATTATACAGGCAAAAAGAGCAAAAAGGTAAGAAATCGAGTAGGAAAACATTCGTCTACAAGAGGAATCATCTTTAAGTATTAAAACCCGCACTGCTTTCCATAAGAACATAGAGCCTAGTAAAATTGCACATACTAAATAGGGTAATGCTCTTTGAAGGAAAAATACGGGAAGCAAGCTTACCAAAATCAATAGCACGCTGTATACCAATATATATATCCTAGTTTTTTGAGTACCATAAACAACAGGAAACATTGGAATATGAGCCTTACTATATTCCTCACATCTAATCAAAGATAAAGACCAAAAGTGTGGTGGCGTCCACATAAATATTATAACAAACAATATCATGCTTACTGGATCTATCAAGCCAGTTACAGATGACCAACCAATCATAGGAGGAAAAGCACCGGCAGCACCACCTATAACAATATTATGTGGAGTACGCCTTTTTAGCCATATAGTATATATAAAAACATAGAATAAAATACTTATTGCAAGCAAAATTGCTGAGATATAGTTAACTGCAAATGCCATCATAAAAACAGATAGAATTCCGAGCATAATGCCAAATTCAAGTGCATTATCTGGCGCAATATTACCAAAGGGTATAGGCCTATTTTTTGTTCTTTCCATGAGCCCATCTATATCATGATCATACCACATATTAATTGCTCCTGCTGCACCTGAACCTAAAGCTACAGACAGTATAGATATAAATGCTAAAAAAGGATGGATTGTACCTGGAGCAGCAGCCATACCAGCTATTGCAGTAAAAACTACTAAGTACATAATTCTTGGTTTTAATAGGCACCAATAATCAGTTATGCAAGAATTCACGTTATATGATAAAACATTCGTTTGCATCACTCTATTTTTGGTAGTTTCTCAAAAGTATGAAACGGAGCAGGTGATGGAATTGTCCACTCTAAAGTGTCACCTCCCCATGGATTGCTAGGAGCCTTTTCACCTTTAACTAAAAGATGCACTACTATGTAGATAAAAAATAAAACTGATGCAAATGATATAAACGCACCAATAGATGATACATAATTCCAAGGGATAAATGCATCTGGGTAATCAGGTATACGCCTTGGCATACCTGCTAAACCTAAAAAGTGCTGAGGTAAAAAAGTAATGTTAGTACCAATAAAAGTAAGCCAAAAATGAATTTTACCTAAGATCTCACTATATTGCTTGCCTGATATTTTTCCAATCCAATAATAAAACGCAGCATAAGCAGCAAATAAAGCTCCTAAGGACATAATGTAATGAAAATGCGCTACAACGTAGTAAGTATCATGCATTAGCTTATTGATGCTACCATGTGATAAAACTATACCAGTTATTCCACCACCAACAAAAACAAATAAAAACCCTAATGCAAAAAGCATAGGTGTTTTAAACTCAATTGCACCACCCCACATAGTTGCAATCCAACTAAATACTTTTATTCCAGTAAGCACACCTATAAATATTGTTGAAGTGCTAAAGAATATCACCGCTTCAGTGCTAAGACCAACAGTAAACATGTGATGAGCCCATACTAAAAAACCTAAGGTTGCTATACCAATCATTGCGTAGATCATGCCTAGATAACCAAAGATAGGCTTATGAGAAAAAGTGGATATGACTTGACTAATAATGCCAAACCCTGGGAAGATCACTACATAAACTTCTGGATGACCAAAAAACCAAAATAAATGCTGAAATAACACTGGATCACCACCACCTGCTGGCTCAAAAAATGCAGTACCAAAATTACGATCAGTGAGCAGCATAGTAATAGCTCCTGCTAAAACTGGCAAAGCAATTATAAGCATAAAAGCTGTAAGCAAAATAGACCAAACAAATAAAGGCATTTTATGTAAAGTCATTCCAGGGGTGCGCATATTAAATATAGTAACGATAAAATTAATAGCACCAACAATTGAGGAAATTCCAGCAACATGAAGTGCAAATATTGCTAAATCAACAGCAGCACTAGGGTGAGAATTAACCTGTGATAATGGTGGATATAAGGTCCAGCCAGTACCAGCTCCTTCGCCAACGAATACAGACATAACAAGTAAAATAAAAGATGACACAAGCAGCCAAAAGCTTAAATTATTCATACGTGGAAAAGCCATATCTGGTGCACCAATCATAAGGGGAACAAACCAATTACCAAAACCACCCATTAGAGCTGGCATAATCATAAAAAACACCATGACTAAAGCATGGCCTGTAACTACCACATTATATAGTTGATAGTTATCACCAAAGATGTTTATGTGCATAAGTTGCATGCGAAAAATCAAAGATAAAGCACCACCTATCACTCCAGCAAAGATGGAAAAAATAATATATAAAGTACCTATATCTTTATGATTTGTTGAAAACAACCAGCGCTTAAAGCCTTTTGGTATATCACTCATGCTACATCCTCTCCGGTTAGTTTACTAATAGATTGGAATTCAATCCACCTCTTAAAATCTTCCTTACTTACAGCTTGAACAACAATTGGCATAAAACCATGACCCCTGCCACATAATTCAGAGCACTGTCCATAATAAATTCCTTCTTTTTTAATATTAAACCATGCTTCGTTTAATCTCCCAGGTACAGCATCAAGTTTTATACCAAAAGCAGGAACAGCAAAGCTGTGTATTACATCACCAGCTGTAACTTGCAAACGAATATTTGTGTCAATTGGTAAAACAACATGATGATCAACTGTAAGCAGCCTTGGCTCTCCAGGCAGCAGATCAGAGTCTTGTTTCATATAGCTATCAAAGGCAACGCCATCATATTCAGGGTATCTATAACCCCAGTACCACTGATAACCGATAGCTTTAAGTGTAAGTTCAGTTTTAGGAATTTTTTCCTGCAGCTTTACAAGCCTTACGTTACTTACAGTCAATATAGCAACAATAAATAGAGGAACAACTGTCCAAGTAATTTCAAGAACAGTGCTGTGCGATTTTTTGCTAGCTTGCACGTTTTCTTTCTTGCGAAAACGCAGCATTATATAACCAAGTAAAAGGCATATAAACCCAAATACTGCAAACATCACAAGCATAACAAAAGAGTGCGACTTATCCGTCACTTCCATCAGCTCTGTTGCAGCAGGTTGAAACCCAATCTGCCAAGGCATAGGAGCAGCATAAGAGTTGATTGCATGTAAAGAAAAATATAGAAAAAGAAATAATTTAATAAAAATCATATTTTTTTACCAGTTAACTTTTTTATATTATTAAGATAAGAAAAAAGCAAGAAATAATATTTATGTTAAATATTATACCTTTTATCTAGTTTAAATTAAATAATTAGTATATATCTAAAAATAATCCAGGTTAAAAGTGGCTAATAAAATTTTTAAATTTATTCTATAGGATCTGAAAAGGGAGATATAAGTACAAAAGATATAACAAATATATCTTCTTACAATACAATTTCACAGTAGACACGGTACAGGAGATTTTTTACAATATCTTCAAAACTTTGTAAGCGATATTTGAAGAAGTTTAATACTTTTTTCGATGGACGTTTTTTATTCAATACCCTTATCAATATTCTTCATAAAAGCTATTGTTAACTAAGGCATGTCCCTAAAGTTGAATAAAAGAAGAAAAGCAATTAAGCTAAAAAAATGAATAGATTTGTGATTACAGAAGAGATGTGAAAAAAGCCAAAACCAAAATTTAGAATTTGGATTTTAAGAACAGGAGCACCATCGACCATATTCATATGGAAAAGTGTTTATAATCGGTATTATAATTTGGCTAAAAAAGATTCTAGAAAAAAAAGATACGAATGGAATATCCACTATAGCATAGTAGTGGTGGGAAAAATGGAATTGTACTAAAATTCATATAAAAGTTGATGCATTTGATTAAAAAATCAGTGATAACAAATTAAGTTTAATTAATTGATTATGTGAATATTTAATTGCAGATATAGGGTATGACAGTTTAGAGAAATACTTAAAAATTCAGGAATTTATACCGAACAGAAAAAATAGAAAACATCCATATGAATGCGATTTTACGAAAATTGTAGTTCAATAAAATGAAACAATTCAGAGAACAAGATATTGTAAAACTATTCTAATGTTTATTTAACGCTAGTAGCTATTTTTTATTGGTTTAGGTAAACTCTGTGAACAGCTATATAAGATAAAATATAAAACGTAAATTAATATGGACCGAATACATACAAGAGACAAAATAGGAACAAATTTTTGCATTCTAAGAACATGTCTTGCTAAGAACATGTCTTGAAAGGACTTAAGTAGTTAATTTAGCAGGCATAACAGTAATCATATTAAAGAGGATATTAGTTTTTGAAGTAAGGGGAGAATGCTCTTACTCATACGCCTAAAATTGGAGAGCCAAGCAAATCAACAATCCAACGCTTCGGTATAACCTCAAATCCTACAATATCAGCAGCTTTCTTGGCTATTGTGATCCTGTCTTGATTAAGCATCTATTTTTCAGGTTACCCTTGATCAGCAAATGTAATGTGGGTGTTTTCTGTTTTGCTTCTATCAAAAGATCTGAAGCTCCCTCGCGGTCTTGAATGCTTGCACTATCTACTGTAATATGACGTTTCTACCCTTTTGCCAGAATCATATCCTCTAGATCCCCTTTTTGAGTTGTTTTCACTGATTAACTATTCCTACTGAAGGTGTTTTATTTTTGCCAACTTTTACTAATTTCCAATTTGCCATTACCTGAGAAAATAATCATACACCGTTTTCCATGGCGGAAAATCCTTTGGCAGCATTCTCCACTACCTCTCATTATATACCTCATCGCATTAATAATTATTCTGATATTGTGCTTTCTTCTATCGCTCCTTGTGCAACTTGTGGCTCTAAAATTTTCCATTCCTTGTCACTTATATCACCCATCCTATTTTTTGCTTGCCTCATTGTATTCTTTTCTTTTTCAAGACATGTTCTTAGGTCTCATGATAAATGATTATTGTTATGAACAAAATGCAAAAGAACTAAGAGAAGAGATTGATAAATACTATCGTAAAAAAGTGGGGAGAAAAGAAGAAGTGGGGAATGTGCTAATTTTTGCATTAGATAAATTGGCAGAGCTATACCAAGAACTCCAGATAGCGGCATAGAGGTCCATTCCAGCACTTTGTAAAGTTGCGTAAGCTGGAAGTGGTAAATCATTTCCATGAGAAAATTTTTTTATTTCAATAGGTAAGATTTTTTGTATATTTAAACTTCAATATTATTTTAAATAATATTTATCAGAGCAATAAATGCAAGCCTTTATAAAAAAACTTAAATAATTTATAAAACTTTATGACTTACCTGAAGCTATAAAAAATATATACAAATTTAATTCATCTTTATTATAATTAGCACATCTATAAACATCAGGAAAATAATATGTTAAACAAATTCATAATATCATTATTCATTTTTAGCATATTTTCTCTTCCAGCTATTTGTTTTGCTGGTGATAATACAATATTTAATGCATTTTTTAGGATGAATAGTTTCGATCCAGGTTCCATGCCTTCTCCACCTATATTAACTAAATTTGATGAACGAGTACTAAAACTTTGCGGAGATTGGGGTAACAAGCCTACGCAAGATGAATTTGTCGCAATGCTTACGGAGCCAGAATCTCAAGGTGTTGTTAATGACATTTATAATGCACTTGAACATACAGTAATTACTCCAAACACAGATATTGATACTTTTGTTGCAGAGCTTTCACAAGTTTGGTTCCATAAAAATGGATTTACACATATCTTCTGTGGTGATCCAAAAAAAAATAGATTAGGTGGATTGCATTTTGTTGGGAGAATTTATGAAGCTGAGAAAAAGCAGTGGGCAGGAGTAGATTCAGAAGTATATAAAGAATCATCTGAACATGATGCTTTCTTTGCAACAGGAATTGAATTCTTAGATTTAAGAGGAGCAAAAAAGAGAAAAAATGCAAGCAGTTTTGATAAAGATTTACATGCTGATGATATATTAACCTATGCAACTCTGGCATTTAAAATGGTAAAAGAAAAACAGAAAGATAAGATTTTTTGTAATTATAATTTAAATGGTTATACAGGGATAGGAGTTTTTTTAAAAAATCAAAATGATAAAGCAATCATAACTTTCTACCCTAACCTTCCAATTTCTCCCCTTATTATTCCAAAAACTCCGGATGCGTACTATTCAGCAGAAGAGTATATTGAAACTGATTCAGGTCAGATAGCTGGTGCTGAGGTTAATGAATTACCTGGTGATGATTTCTATGAAAAGCTAAAAATACTTATGGAGCAAGCAGAAAAGAAATAGTAATTAAGGAATTAAAAGCAAAGGCATTTGCCATTGCCTTTACTTTTCTATATACTGAAAGGAAATTTCAACTTTGTGATGTACTATGAAATTTACATTATCTTGGCTCCTTGAATATTTAGAAACTGATGCAACTTTAGAAAAAATAGCTAATAAACTAACTAGTATAGGACTAGAAGTAGAAGAAGTAATTGATAACTCTCACTTGAGTAGCTTTGTAATAGCACAAATAACTGAAGTACTAGATCATCCAAATGCTGATAGACTCAAAATCTGCAAAGTTAATAACGGCAGAGAGACTTTGCAAATAGTGTGTGGAGCAAATAATGTAAAAGCTGGCATGAAAACAGTCCTAGCACAAGTAAGTAGTATTTTACCAGTAAGCGATGCAACCATTACTGCTACTAAAATTCGTGGGGTTTTAAGCAATGGTATGCTTTGTTCTGCAGATGAATTAGGTCTCTCCATTCAAGCAAGTACTGGAATAATAGAGCTGCCTGATAGCTGCAAAATTGGAGAAAGCTTCTTTTCTTGTGATTCAGTCATAGATGTAAATATTACACCTAATCGTGGTGATTGTTTAAGTGTATATGGTATTGCCCGCGATTTAGTTGCAACTGGTATCGGTGCATTGAAAGCGAGAGATGTTCCTAAAGTAGAAAGTTCTGTACCATCTCCTATTACTCTGCAAACTACAGATGAAGAGAGCTTTATCTCTGGTAGATATATTAGCAGTATAAAAAATGCAGAAAGCCCGAAGTGGTTAAAGGATAGGCTCCAAGCTATAGGACTACGTTCTGTTTCTACAGTGGTTGATATAACCAACTACGTGATGCTTTCATTTGGCAAGCCACTGCATGCATATGATGCAGATAAGATAAATGGTCAGCTTATTGTACAAAAGGTTAACAAGCCAAGAGAATTTACTGGTTTGGACGGTAAAAACTATTCACTTGCAGATGGTGCAAATATTATTGCTGATGATAAAAATATCCATGGAATAGCCGGCATTATAGGTGCTAAGTGTAGTCAATGCCTACTGGATACTAAAAATATTTTTTTAGAATCAGCGTGGTTTAACCCTATTTCAATAGCTAAAACTTCCCGCAGCATTGGTTTATCTACTGAAGCTAGCTATCGCTTTGAAAGATTTGCTGATCCTGAATTTGTCATCAATGGTTTAAACATAGCAACGGAGATGATTTTAAACTTATGTGGTGGCTCTATATCTGATGTTGTATCTGCAGGCAGGTCCATTAAGCACAAGAATGCAATAAATTTTGATTATAGAGAAGTAAATAGGCTAGGTAGCGTAGATATACCTCTAGAAGAAGTGTTTAATATACTGATAAAATTAGGTTTTACAATTAATAGAGATAGTAATGATTCTTGGAGTGTTTGCGCTCCATCGTGGAGATCTGATATTCAAATGCCTACTGATTTGGTTGAGGAAGTGGTGCGAATATATGGATATGAGAAAATAAAGGAGGAAGAATTACATATATGTGATGCCCAAATACCTGGTACATTGCAGGATAAATTACGTGTATTGATGTCAAGCCGTGGTCTAAATGAAGTACTGACTTGGTCGTTTATGGATGAAAAAATCGCTGAAAAACTTGGTTATTTTAACAAGACATTTTTAATTACAAATCCATTAAATAGTAATTTAAATATTATGCGGCCAAGCATTGTTCCAAATTTATTACAAATAGCTGAAAGTAATATTGCTCGTGGTATATTTGATTTAGCAATTTTTGAGATTGGGCCAGTATATAATGATGATTTAGTTTTAGATCAGCAAAAATTCGTTTTAAGCGGGCTGCGTTCTGGAAATAATTTACCACGTAATTTATACAAAACTGATCGTGAAATTGATGCCTTTGATGTTAAAGCTGATTTTATGTCGGTGTTACATTTTTTAGATATTGATTGTAATAATATTACTATTCAAGAATGTGATCTACAATATTACCATCCAGGTAAATCAGCTATTGTGCGTTTTAATAACAGACCTATTGGCTATTTTGGTGAACTGCACCCTAATATTACTGACCTTAAACAGAAAGTTATGTGTTTTGAAATTATATTAAGTGGTATTGAAAAGCTGCCAGTTCAAAGTAAAAAGTACATTGATTATAAATATCAAAACGCAAAACGTGATTTTGCTTTTTTAGTTGATAAAGACGTAGCAATAGGTTCTATAATTGATTCAGTAAAAAACAGCAATCTGGACCTTATAACCGATGTTTTCATATTTGATGTATACAAAGAAATAAACGACTACCCTTCTAAAATGTCCGTTGCTTTTTCTGTTATACTTCATTCACCTGACCATACTTTAACTGAAGATGAGATTAAAAAAGCATCTGATATAATAATTAACGCAGTTGGTAAAAATACTGGTGGTGAATTAAGATCAGCTTAGTTATAAGCACCTTCATAGTAAATTTTCGCAAAAATTTTGCCTCCATAGATTTTTAAGTAATTACAGCTCATCCACTAGAGGTGATAGGATAAGAATTTAAAATGCCAGCAGTTAAGGAGAAAAGCAATGCAAACATTGGATGTATAAAAAATGGCAGAAAAAAACTCGGAGCACAAAATTAAATTTGCGCAAAACTCTATCGGAAATGGCTAAATTTTAGGGTAATATTAATTTTCTAACAATACATAGAGGATTAAAAAAAGACCTACGGATATAAAGAAAGAGATGAAATTTAAAGGAATTGTGAAGATGAATCGACAATACAAAACTATTGCCAAAAATGCCATAAAATCTGGAAAATAAGTAATGGGACGACCTTTGAAAGAACACTTGGTTTGAGCAATTTTTAACGCTAATTTTGCAGCCTTTAACAATTCCATAAATCCAAAAAAATCAGTGGCTTTATTTCCACCCCGACTTTAATCTCACTATTGGTTTGTTATCAATAACCTGCTTCTATGTGTAGTTCAGATTATTATGAGTATTGCTATACTACCTATTTGAGTAGCTTTATGAATAGGCAAGCTAAAGATTTTTTTATCATACAATAATCTATTATCTATTAAACAGATAATAGATTATATTAACTAAAATCCAATAGTATTTTTTGTCCATTCATATTAGTATTTTCATTATGCACCTAACATAGCTTCATTTATGCTAAGCGGTAGTTTTTTCATATTATATTTAGGGTCAGAGGCAATACCATAAACTTTAGAAGGAGGGTTAACTTTTTCTTTAATTCCATGAATAATGCCTTTAAGCAATGCAACAAACACTGTTTCACCATTGCTATCTGCTCCAGGGACTCTATGCTCTAATCTACATTTTTGTTTATCACCTGCAGTATATGGCAATCTAATAGCAGTAGTTCTATTATTTCCTCCCCAACTAACGGTAGTAGGTGTGTTAATATCATGGTATTTGTATCTAAGATATGAATTATCATTTGGAGCAAAACAAAGCATGTGTTTTTTCATCAAGGCACACAGTCCACCAATGCTATATAGGAAATAATTCTTTTGCTGCAAATTGGGAGCAGCAAACACATTACGGTTATTAAAGTCTAGTAGACTTATATGTACATTTAGTGCACTACCTGCTTTATTTATATAAGGTTTTGCCTCAAAGCTAACCTTACCTTTTAAACTACTAATTCGTTCGAAAATGATTTCTTTTACTAAATTTAAATGTTGTACTAGAATATTTAGTTTGGTGTAAGTAGAAGTTTTCAGCTCATACTGATTTTCGGAAACTTCTTTATTGAAAGATATGTTCATGCTTTTACTCATTTTTATAAAAAGAAGATCTACCTCTCTCTGACCTACTTCTTCAGCATAAAATTCAAGCTCAATACCAAATACAGGAAATAACCCTAACCTTTTATTCATATATTCTAGAAGCTCACCCAACACAGTATTTTACTATTCTTTAGGCTTTTCACTATATTCGTGATCTTCTTCTATATTACCTTCATTATTTTCTATATAATCATCACTTTCATAACTCTCTTCTATATCATCTTTACTGATTTCATAATCTTCTTCTTCATAATTACTGTCTTCTTCATCATATATATCTTCAAGTTGATCATCTTCATATACAGAATTCTGTTTTTGTTCTTCATCCAAAGATGGTAATTCATCAGCATTTTTTGCTAAAGAATCATCATCTTTTTTGTTTTCTTTGACTCTCAAAGGAGAGTTATTTGGATCATAAGGCTCTTGCACAGGGACAAAGGTTTTCTTAAGCAACTTTCTCATAAACGTTTTATCAGAATAGTATTGGATCTTTTTAGATTTAATTGGATATGTCGACTCTATTAGCACTATCTGCTCATCACGTGGCAACATAATAATCTCTTGTGGTAATAAAAGAGCCCTTTGTGTTTCTGAAATATGTAGCGATCTTGAAGCCGGGTTTAAATCTAAAAATTTAGGTCTATTTAACGACTCCTGCTGTACTGTCTTATTACCTATCAGCTGCGATATTAAATTAGCTGTTTCAATGTTATTTGCAGCAAAAGTTATTCTATAAGTAGAGTTTGATAAGAAGGAATTCATTCCTGCTTCTTCATATATCCCTTTTAGCTGTTCTGTATCTTGGACTATTAAGAATAACCTTACGTTATAACCGCGAAAATATGCTATTCCTATTTGGAATTGTTCCATCTTTCCAAGAGTTGGAAATTCATCCATTAAGAACAATACTCCATACGGCTCATCTTCTGTAGGTAAACGCCTACACAGGAACTCTGTTGCCTGCTGGTAAAAAACCTGCATTAGCGGTCGCAACCTATTTAAGTTGTCAGGTGTTAAACCAACATATACTGAAACTTTTTTTCTCTTAAAATCTTGAATATTAAAATCACTTGATGCAGTTGCAGTATCTATTAAAGGGTTTGCCCAAAGTTCCAAAGAAGAATTCATAGTGGATACAACACCAGATCTTTCTTTATCGGCTTTTTGCAAAAAAGCTGCAATATTCATATATGCTACAGGATGTATTATTTTTCCTATAGTGTCTAAAACAACAGCAAGATTATATACAACATCATCACTACGCATTGTACGTACTACTTCTCCAAAAGATTTAACTTTCTCTGGAGCAGCAAGTAGATAAAGCACTACACCTACAAATAAACTACGTGCTTCGTTTTGCCAAAAATCTTGTTCAGGCATTATAAGATTAGCTATTTTTTGTACATCATCTACCATTTGTCCTGGTTTATTGCTAATCCAATCTAAGGGATTATAACAGTGACTAACCCCATCAGGTTGAGCTGGATTCCAGACAAAAACTTCTTGTTTTTGATGCTTTCTCCATCCACTTGTAAGTTCATAATTCTCCAATTTTATGTCATGTACAATCACAGAATCAGTCCAAAATAATAAATTTGGAATTACAAACCCTACACCTTTACCAGATCCTGTTGGTGCAAACAGTAGTGCATGTTGATACCCACTTGCAATAAAATAACCTTTTTTATCTTTACCGAGAAGTATCCCCTTTTTGCTTCTTAAACCAGCTTTACGTATATCCTTTTCTGATGCCCATTTTGAATCTCCGTGTAAGGATTCTTTTTTCTTAAATAACCTCCAATTAATTATTGTCTCCCTCATATTCCACAATATTACGCTCAAAATTAAAAATGGAACCGTAACAGATATAAGCAATTTAACTTGTATCATGAAACTGTAATTGTTTGGATTGTTCCAAGCATCTGCAATATAAACAAAAATTGTTGGCCACAACCGATTTGGAAATTGAGTTAAACTTGGATTTATAGCTTTAAAGTCCACATAATCTGGACCCCATACAAGAAGAACAAATAATATACCAGAGATATAAAAACAAAATTCCAGCACAGTAATGAGTATTATACTTGCTGCAAAAATATTACGTATATGACTTGTACCTTGACCTTTCTGACTCATAAGTATGACCCTAATTTAGCTATTTATAAATATTTTGACGTAAAATACTAGTAAACAATATTTCGGATACATATCTTATACCACTGCCTGCTCGCTTTAATTGAATTACTATGTCAATTACATTTATAATATATTCCATTATTTGTTCTGGTGGAATACCAATGTTTGCTTGCATAACCATTAGCTTTAATTGTTCAAGTGCCATTTTTGGTGTATCTGCATGTAAAGTAGATATAGAACCTGGATGACCTGTATTAATGGCACGTAGAAAACTAAACGCTTCAACTCCACGTAACTCTCCAACTATAATTCTATCAGGCCTTAAACGTAAGCATGCTTCTATTAAATCTTGTGTAGTTACTTTTACTCTGCCTTGCCCTCCTTTTGAAGCAATAAGATGCACTCTATTTGGATGATCATTAAGTATAATTTCTCTTGCATCTTCAACAGTAATTAACCTTTCATTTTGTGGAATAGTACGCAAAGCAGCGTTAGTAAAGGTAGTTTTACCAGTTGAAGTACCTCCACTAATTATAATGTTTTTTTTACTTTTTATTGCATATTGCAAAAAGTCTTTTATTTTCTTCTGTTGCAATAAAGAACTTAAAATAACTGCAGTACTATCTTCTACATTTTCGGTAATAGTATTTAAAAATGCTCCTTTTTTTTCATACTCATCAAGGGTTAACTGTATTGCTGAAGGTTTTCTAATAGACATGATTACTACATTTGTCTCACAAGCTGGTGGAAATACCACTTGTATACGATAACCATTAGGTAAAGTTGCAGAAAGAAGTGGTTTCTCAGCACTGATTTCCTGGGAAGTATTTTGTGCTACTAGCTGGCCTAATTGCCTTAGATGATTAAAATCAATGCTTGATATTGCATCACATCTTACCTCACCATGTTTTTCTATCCATACTTCGCCTGGCTTATTAATTGAGATCTCATTAACCCCTTCTTCTTTGAAAATTGCCTCTAGCGGTTTAAGATACGTATTTAGTGCTTCCTCACTCCCACTCATTGTATAATTTTTGTTGATTTTATTGCATCAGGGGGGAAAAAGATATCTTGATTTACAAATATTTTAACTAAAGTACCTTGATCAATATATGCTGTTGGCTTTGTATTTGTATACCTGTTAATAATATTTTTTATAGAATTAGAAACATCATTAACGGCCTGCGATATTGTTTGAGCTAAAAGAGGAGCAGTAGTTTTCTGCTTACCATCAGGATCAGTTACTATTGTAATAGCCTGGTTTGCTTCCCGTATTTGTGAAACTGAATAAGCTGTACCAAATGAAACCCCAGCTAAAAGTATTGTTGAAATTAGAGCATCATATATCTTATCGTCGACAATAGCTGATAATCCTTGTCTACCAAGTTCATCTATACCAGGAGAATTCACTGCAATGTCTACTCCATGAGGAAGCATTATTCTGTTCCATGTAATATCAATGCGCCTTTGCCCAGGCTGATTGTCAAATGAGTACTGTCCTATTAGTCTTGACCCCTTAGGAATTAGCACTATATCCCCTGCTTCAGCATAAACATCTCGACTAATTATAGCACGTATCATCCCAGTTAAATCAGTGTTAACTGATGTTTCTAGTACTGCATCAATTATTTTCCCCTGAGCAATCATAAAATTCAATTGCCCCATACTTGTTGCGCTTGATTGTGTTGCTGCAGTTTTTTGTATGGTACGTAAAACAATGCCTTTCTTTTTGTTATCACTACCTTCATTACTACTTGACGATGATGACCTATTCTCGCTCATTACTAACATTTGTGTACCTCTTCTCTCTCGTGAATAACCGCTAGTTCCAAGAGGCAGCTGTGAAACTTGAGGTGCAATTGTGGACTTAGGTGGAATAGGAATTTGACCAACAGACTCGGACATTTTAGGTAATTTAGGCTTTTCTAAAACAGGAGAAGGCAACGAAGGTATTATTGAAGGTATAACTATTGGTGGTAATTCTGGTAGCTGATTTGGAACTACTATAGGAGGGAAAATTTCTTGTGGAACTTGTTCAGATTCTTCAATTAATTTATTAATGTCTTGTTTTTGTTCTTTTTGTACTTTATCAGTATCAGAATATAAATAATATATCAAACCACCAGCCAGTAATATAATAGCTAATGTTACTATTTTTTTCTTTTTGCTTACACCTACAATACTGACACTACTTTCAACTTCTGATTGTTGTAATTCACTATCTCTTTTAGTATCATAATTATCATCAGCCATAACTTAACCACTTTAGCTATTATTTATAACTTCAATATATTTACTTTTATAACGCATAAGCAATCTTTTGTGTACTCCTTTTATTATAATATAATCATTAAATGATAACATTTTGTATGGCACTTCATTACCCTTTTCATCTTTTATAAAAATTTTTGGTATATTATTGCCCTTAAATTTAAAATATGTTAAAGACCCATCATCAAACAACTCACTCGGTACTATATCATCACTATTTTCACCTGCATTATAAATGTAGTTATGTTTTGTATTATTTATTTCTATTATTTTGTCTAATTTTTCCTCAGTGTAATGCATCTCCATTGGTGTAGTAGATGTAGGTTCATCATAATCAAATTCATTTTCATTTTTTGGGTAATAAAAGCGTACTATATATGATAAGTCCTTTTCTGCAGAAAAATCATAATTTTGATTTGCCTGCTTAGTAGAGTTAGCCCTGCATATGATATCAAATACATAGCTCCTTTTTTTGCTGGTAATTACAATCATGTTTGTTTTACCATTTGGTTCAACTGGCATTATAAAAAGTCTGTTGCCTATATTTCTCACTTTCCAGCTTACCGAATCACCTATAGCAATTGTTTGAATTAACTCTCCTTCATCAAATTCAATATAAGAATGATAACCGTAACTTAAAACTACTGTAAAAACCTCATTTGGGCTATATACAAAGGTTTTTATCCTACTATCTACTGCAATGGGAACATCATGATCTAAAGCTATAGCTGCTGATGTACTTATGCTAACAAATAAACAAAAGCTTAATAATATTTTATAAAAACTCATTATCTGACCTGTAATAAGTTATACGAAAACCTAAAGGATTAATATATCTTTGTTGCTCATTCATTTCCATAGATACATATTCAAATGCTAAAATAGCAATTTTGTCCTTTTTTATAACATTACCATTTTTTTCATTAAATTCTAGAGTAAATCTTACCTGCACTTGACCAGGGCTCAAATTTTGAATAGAACGAATTTTCAACTCGCTATCACTCACATTTGCATATAAGTTAACCGGACTATTTGCGTTGTTTAGATTTATAAAATTTCTAAATTCAGTGTAAATTTTTTGAGTAGAAAACATCCTAACTTTTATATGATAGTTATATTGAAAATTATTAGGATCGAAAAGCTCACGTGTCCTAATATATTCTACAATAAAGTGATTGTTTAGAACTATATCAGCAGAATATTGTTTTACTGTTATTGGATTTACTAAAGTCACTATACCAGTCTTCTTTTCTATTTCTACAACAAATGGTTCTATAGTCTTACTTGTACTAATTTTCAAAATGGTTACAATACTTGTTGTTATTACTCCGAATAACAACAACAACAATAGGAGTAAAACATTCCTCTGTATTACTATTAGGTTGTAACGATTTGAATACCAGTTGCTTTGCTGATGCTCAGTATTGTTATTACTGTTTTCTATATCGTTCTTTTTTTTAAAAAGCTTAAACATGGTACCCTATTTTAGAATCTTACTTAGGTTCAATATGACCTAAACGTTTAAATTTTGTTTGTATATACGAATTATTATATTGATTATACTGTGTGATAAGTTCTATTCTTTTTGTGATCTGGATTCCATACCTTTTTAACTCTATTACCTTTCTTGGGTTATTTGTGAGTAGGCAAATTTTTACTATATCTAATTTTTTAAGAATATTAGCTGCATGTACAAAATCTCTTTCATCGTCATCAAATCCTAACATTGCATTTGCGTCTACGGTATCAAATTTGTAATTCATCTGCAAACTATATGCTCTTAATTTATTAACTAAACCAATGCCCCTTCCATCTTGATTTAAATATAATATAATCCCTCCACTCGTATTTGCCATCATAGTTATAGCATCATGCAATTGATTATAACAATCACATGAAAGACTTTTTAATAAATCTCCAGTATAACATGAGGAGTGTACCCTTACTAGAGGTTCGCTGTAATCTGGCTTACCAATTATAATTGCGTAATGTTCTTTGCTATTACAAACAGTTCTATATACTATAACACTTACTTCTTTACAATTACTTAACGATAATGGTGTTTTACATACTTCATACAAATCATTATTATGTTTATAATTTATAACATTAGATTTTTTTAGACATATTACATCATTTTCACTACACCATTTCTGCATTACTACATCGTTTTCAAATCCCATATCCACTACTAAAGCAAGCGGAAGTAATTCTGTCATTTTCAATATACTAATAGCATACTCATCAAGCTCTCTATACTTTTCTATATTCTTTATTTGATAATTCTTCTGCTTGTGCCAATTTAAAATATCACTTAAGTCTTCAAAATTATCTATCTGTAGTCGGAAAAACTTTTCTTTACCAATATCATAATCTTTCGTCATATGCTGTAATTTATTTGTAGTAATTACAACATAGACATTGTTGGTGATTGTTTTGTATTTTTTAAGTAAGCCTTCTTCTAATATCTCAACAGCAGCAAGTAGAATGTAAGAATCATGATCAAATACGATTATTGGCATACCACGCCTTATTTCACCTAATGCCCTTTCAACACTATTTTTCTCTTTATTGTAAAACATCATAATTTTTAGGTATATTTTGTGCGGTCGAGAAGACTCGAACTTCCAAGGTTATAAACCACAGCGACCTCAACGCTGCGTGTCTACCAATTCCACCACGACCGCTATTTAAAAGTTAAATGATACCTTACCATCCAAACAACTGCAACTATAACAATCAAGTAAAGAAAATCTTTAGTTCTTTCAACAATAAAGAATGTAGAAATCTACTAAAACTCTTTAGAAAAGAAAAAATCTTACTCTAGAAACAAGTTGCATTTCCTCTCTCTTCAGAACCTTGTTGTAAAGTAACATTTGGTTCATTTAATGTAGATACACGCTGTTTTTGTAGAACTTCTGCAATTTCCTTATGGCCTTTAATGGCCATATCTTCTGCTGTTACACCATACTTATTATCCTGTGTATTTACATTAGTACTAGCTTCTATCAACTTTTCTACAATTGCTGGATAACCATTTCGAGCAGCAAGCATTAGTACATACTCAATGGCATCACTCTGCTTTTTATCAAGGCCATTTATGTAGTTAGGTGGGTGATCTTCGCCTTAAGCTTTAGTATTTTAGTGATTTGATATGGATATATGGTACTTACAGGTCAGGTGTGCCAGAGACATTAGACCTCTTTCAAAATTCATGTATGGAGCTCAAAATTATAAATAGCAGCAATCGGATTAAACCTTAAACCAAAACGCTTTCGCCGATTTTGATTGCAATAATTTTAAATCTAACCCAATCACGTTTTCTACTACTACCCTTTTAGTTCCTGATTTTCTTTCTTTTACTCAATTTTTTGTCTTCCTGTGCGATAATTCCGCGTTTTTATGCATCATTCTTCTGTATCTGCCAGAACTTTAACGTCTGGTAATATGTGAATTTTTGATTCTTTGAAAAACCGAAAATCGTGCCTCCTACCGTTTGAAAAAATACAATCTTTGTTTTTTTCACAATTACCTGTGTTTTTATAGTATGCTTCTTTTTCTTCCCTGAATAACTGCTTTTTTGAGTCTTTCTATAGGTGTTTCCGTGGAATCATCTCACTTTTTAAGAGCTCTCTGGTAACGCAAAATCTGGGCCAACGTATCTTCTTATTATCTTAAAACTTCACTTATTCCATAACTCCGACCAATATGAAATCTTATATATTCCAGCGCCATCTGTCTTCTATGCAGAGCTTGCTTTTACTTTGCTTTTCTTCTTCTTTATCCAAAATTTCCACCATTCGTTCAAATGTTGCTTTTTTACCCCTGCCGAAATTTTTCTCCTTTCAGTTTCTCTATTTTTTCATATCTCATACACTTAAATGCATGATTCTATACTACATTTTCATTTCCTTACCAATTTTGAAAGAGATCTAATCTCTTGCAGCCCATCCATATGCATAAAATTCATCAATGCCAGATTTATCTATGAATATCAAATTTTCTTCTTAGCTATACTTTCTACAAAATCATCTCTTTCCTGATATAGAAATTTATATGTATAACCAACTTTTTTGCAATACTGTGCTTTTTACCAAATTTTTCGATTATTTGGTCAACTGTAATATCCTGATTTTTATATAAAAATTTGTTAAAATCATCTATATTTTTGATTGTATGACTATCTCCTTTTTAAAAGCTGGTTTCTCCTCATCTTACGCCATCGGTATATTGTCGATATTGAACATCTCTTTTTCATGCTCATCTTTCTTTCATCTACCACTTTTTAAACTCGTTCTCTCACATCTTCACTATATGGTTTTAACTCCCCTTTTTCCTAATATACCTTTTTATCACCCAACCTTACTTGGGGCAATCTATCATGTGTGAGCTATATCTGAATTTCAGCAATTTAGTTTGCTTTTAAATTTTAGATTATTTATTGCATATTTTACTGCAACTATTCGCTGCAATTACAGCATTTTTAATTTTCTTCCTGAGCGGAATTATTATCTGAAAAATAGATGCTTTTATAGATAGAAAGAACAATTTTATCAATATTATGAATTCATTGCAGCAAGCATTGTTTTACCAATAACTGCAGGAGTTTCGGCAATAACAACACCACTACTGCGCATTACTTCTATCTTTGCTCCAGCACTACTATCACTTGATGAAATGATTGCTCCAGCATGCCCCATACGTCTTCCTGGAGGAGCTGTTTTGCCAGCAACAAAACCAACTATTGGTTTTTTAACTTTGGATGATTTTATAAAATGTGCCACTTCTTCTTCTTCAGTGCCACCTATTTCCCCTATTATAATAATGCCATGGGTATCTTCATCTTGAAGGAATAACTCACAGCAGTCAACAAACTTCATGCCATGTACAGGGTCACCACCAACTCCTATACAAGTTGACTGGCCAAGCCCAACAGCAGTAGTTTGAGCTACAGCTTCATAAGTTAAAGTTCCAGAGCGAGACATAACTCCTATATGACCACGTTTATGAATATGTCCTGGCATTATCCCTATTTTACACTCACCTGGGGTTATAATCCCAGGGCAGTTAGGACCAATTAGACGACTCTTAGAACCAATAAGTGCTCGTTTTACTTTTACCATATCAAGTACTGGTATACCCTCTGTAATACAGATAACCAACTCAATCTCTGCATCAATTGCTTCAAGTATTGCATCTGCTGCATAAGGAGCAGGGACGTAAATAACTGATGCATTTGCACTTACTTCTAACTTTGCTTGCTTTACTGTATTAAACACAGGTAAATTAAGGTGAGTTTGACCACCTTTCCCAGGAGTAACACCTCCAACCATGCAAGTACCATAAGCAATAGCCTGCTCCGAATGAAACGTCCCTTGCTCACCAGTAAAACCCTGACATATCAGCTTTGTATTTTTATTTACTAAAACAGACATATATTATATTTTCACTATATTAACTATCTTTTGTGCAGCTTCATCGAGTTCATCTGCTGCCACTATATGAAGACCTGAATTTTGCAGAATTTCCTTTCCTTTTTCAAAGTTAGTTCCAGATAGTCTAACAACTAAAGGAAGATCGATGCTCATTTCTTTTGCTGCCTCTACTATACCACTGGCGATAATATCACAACGCATTATTCCACCAAAAATATTCACCAGTATCCCCTTGACTTTTTTGTCAGATAGAATAATTTTAAATGCTTCAGTTACAGTTTCTCTACTTGCACCACCGCCAACATCTAAAAAGTTAGCAGGTTCTGCTCCATAATATTTAATAATATCCATTGTTGCCATAGCTAAACCAGCACCGTTTACCATGCACCCTATATTACCATCCATTTTTATATAACTTAAGCCATACTTAGAAGCCTCAATTTCCTCTGGCACTTCTTCATCATAATCACGAAGCTCCCTAAGATCTGGATGACGATACAAAGCGTTATCATCAAAATTGATCTTAGCATCAAGCGCTATAAAATCACCAGATTTTGTTTCAACAAGTGGATTAATTTCTATTTGACTTGCATCTGTATTGATAAAAGCATTATATACATTTTTTGCAATGCTGATGATCTTATTTACCTTTTTGGGTTCTAACCCTAAACTGAAACCAAGTTTTCTACCGTGAAAACTTTCAAAACCAGATGCCGAATCTATGTCAATTTTTGTTATCTTAGATGGATAATTTTTCGCTACTTCTTCAATATCTATACCACCTTCTGATGAAAAAATAAGAGCAGGTCTACCTGACTTAGAATCAATTACTAAACTTAAATAATACTCTTTTTCTATATCAGACGCTTCCTCTATATAAACTTTACGAACCTTTTGGCCCTCAGGCCCTGTTTGATGAGTAATTAAGGTAGAGCCTAGCATATCTTCTGCAAACTTTAAGACCTCATTTTCAGATTTTGCTAATTTAACACCACCAGCTTTACCTCTACCACCAGCGTGTATTTGTGCTTTTACAACTAACGTCCCTGGTTTTAATTTTTTAGTAGCAGATAGAACCTCATTAGATGATAAAGCTATGCAACCATCTGGCACAGGAATACAAAACTTCCTAAAAATTTCTTTTGCCTGATATTCATGAATATTCATAGATACCTTTAGAATATATTTCTAAACTTGAAATTGATAAAATTTTATAATTCACTTTTCCTTGCTCTTCTTTCCAATTCAGCCTTTTTTCTCTTTCGTTTTTCTGAGCCTTTCTCGTGATGACGAATTTTCATTTTTTTGAGTACACCTTCTCGTTGTAATTTTCTTTTTAAAATTCTTAAAGCTTGATCTAAATTACCGTGCTGAACTTTCTCTTGTATCAAAATAAAAGACCTCCTCTGCTTTGTAGTATCTATTTATAATTAAATTACAATGTGTATTAACCTATAATCTTTCTTATGTCAAACCATTTTATACAAAACGTAGAAGCCGAAAGATATTATCTTTACAAATAAGACTGGATATGGTAAAGCTAGAGGACAGAATCCTCGGTAGCTCAGCGGTAGAGCAGTTGGCTGTTAACCAATTGGTCGCTGGTTCGAATCCGGCCCGGGGAGTACAACATGTTTGCTATACCTCAGTGCCTCCAACAGTTATTGAATCAATTTTTAATGTTGGCTGTCCAACTCCAACAGGAATACTTTGTCCATTTTTAGAACAAGTTCCAACTCCTGGATCAAGCTTTAAATCATTACCAACCATTGATACCTTTTTTAATACGTCTGGCCCATTACCAATTAAAGTTGCTCCTCTTACTGGATGAACAGTTTTGCCATTTTCAATTAGATATGCCTCAGAAGCTGAGAATACAAATTTACCTGAAGTAATATCAACTTGACCACCGCTGAAATTTACAGCATATAAACCACGCTTAACACTAGATATTATCTCATTTGAATCACAATCTCCTGCAAGCATATAAGTATTTGTCATACGTGGCATAGGAACTTTTTCGTAGCTTTCTCTTCTACCATTTCCTGTTGCACAAACAGACATAAGATTAGCATTTAGGGTATCCTGCATGTATTTTACTAAAACACCATCCTTGATAAGTACGTTATAACCTGAAGGAACACCTTCATCATCTATGTTTAAAGAACCACGACGATTATTTACTGTACCATCATCAACCACAGTGATACCTTTTGCAGCTACTTGTTTTCCTAGAAGATTTGAGTACGCTGATACTCCTTTACGATTAAAATCTCCTTCCAATCCATGACCTATGGCTTCATGTAGCAGTATTCCTGGCCATCCTGGACCTAAAACTACTACCATTTCTCCAGCAGGAGTGTGCATTGCTTCCAAGTTATTTTGTGCTTGTCTTATCGCCTCATCTGCAATTTTTTTCCAGTTAGATTCAGATATAAACTCATCATAAGCATTTCTGCCACCATAGCCCATAGTTCCTTGCTCAGTTCTACCATTTTTCTCAAGTATCACTGAGATGCTAAGTTGTACCAATGGCCTTACATCGCTTAATTTTAAATTATCCTTTTTAATTATTTGTACCACCTGCCACTCGCCAGCAAGAGTGATTTTGACTTGCTTTACATACTTATTTTGGGAACGCACATATAGATCTACTTCCTGAAGTAGCTGTACTTTAGCATTAAAATCTACTCCATTTAGCGGATTGACATTAGGATATAAACTGTTTTTTCTTTTCTCTAGATTTATTAGAGAGCTCTTCTTATTAGAATTTACTGTTTTTACTAAACTTGCAGCACGACTAATTTCTTCTTCACTAATATTTGCAGAACAGACAAAGGATGTTACATCATTTGAGAATGAACGTAGTCCAAAACCCTTGCGTACATTAAAATCTGCATTTTTGAGTACTCTATCATTGAAATGAAATAGTTCTGATTGATGGGATTCTAAGAAAAGTTCTCCGCCGTCACTAAAGCATAATGCGTCATTTATTATTTTATAGATATTATTAATATCAACGTTATTTTGTGTAAAAAAAATCTTATCAGGATCTGTATGACTTGACATCATTATGTATAAAAAACATATATTATATTCTGTAATCTTAAAATAGCAACTATGGCGGAACTAGTAGACGCGCTAGTTTTAGGTACTCTTTATGGTTATGGAAGTTCAATTCGGACACTTTTTTATTTGCTAACCTATAAGGCTTCACTCCTCTCAAGGTTGAAGTGACAAATTTTCTTCTCTTTTATTAAAAATTAAATTTTAAATCTTAAAGTATAGCGAGTAAAAAGGGGGGGATTATGCCAGGGGAGGGTATTGAGTCACAAATAAAACAAATAGAGAGATATATCAAAGAAGAAGGTAAGCATTACTTATCAGAGGAAGAATATAACCAATACAGTAAACATAAAGAACAGTTTAAGCAACGTCAGAATGAATCGAAGTATCAAGCAGAATATTATGAACTTATCAAAGGGTTTGAGATTGCAGTTAGATCGAGAAGGTGTGATAAGGTTATTGATAAACAAGGTGAGGCCTTGGATAGAATGGGCCAACGAATAAAAAAAGTTAATCATACGTTAGATATGATAAGTAAAAATTCTGAAGCTAGACAAAAAATAGAACAACAATGTGGTAATCTCCTTAAGAAAGAGAGTACAACAAATAGAGTGCTCATTTTATTTTTTGTTTTTGCAGCTGTGGCTACTACTGCTTTAATTTGCTATGCGATCTTTTCTCACCCTAGTTATGTTTTAGATAACGTTACCGTAAGGGAAAGTATGAGAGGTATTTCCCTTTGATCATTCATACTTTTTTATAATTTATTATATAATGTTTTTGATAATTAAATTATAGGGGGAAGGTAATGACACAAAAAGAAGGTAGTTACAAAAATCAAAAAAAACCTAAAGTTTCCGAGGAGATTATAATTAAAAAGAATAAGATAGATAAGAAAGAAAATGATCCTACAAATAGCTTAAGCTTAATAGAGGATTGTGAGCAAATTAGAACATATTTATCTGAAAAAACCTTAGAGACAGTACGAGGTATGTCAAACAGACTATCAGTAAATGATAATAAACTTACCGATATGGAAAGTGCTATCACTTGTCAAAAAAAATTGGTTAAGAGTGTTGAAGAGAATGACAAGTTAGAAAACCAAAACATAAATAATATGCATGAGATGTTACGTCAAAATAACAACTCAAAATCCAAATGCATGGGTGCTGGTGGTGTTATTGGTAGTACGGGTGGCACTGTTGTTATTATTGCTGGTGCTAGTGCTGGTAACCCTATTATTGCTGGTGCTGTTATTTTTATTGGCGGTATTATGGCTTTCTACTGTGCTTGTATAGCAGTTAATGGTTTTTATAATTTGTATAAAAAACCCAATTCTGCTATAGAAAGTATTGATATAGAACAGAGCATGCACAAAAATTGTAGGGGATTGCTCTCTTCAATTACCTGATTTTTATTTTTTAATCTCTTGCAGCAAGATTTGCTAATAAAAAACAAAGAAATACATATTGTTTAAAAGTAGGTTTTGAAAAGGGTATTAGCATTTTTGCTGCATAGAAGATTTTTTCTCACTTATAAAACATCTCTCTTTTTACTAAAAAATTAAGAATTTTATTATAAAATTAAGCTTAATAGTAAAGAGGGGGAAATAGTGGTAGATCTTATACAAAAATGTAAGTCTGCCATACCTAGTAAAATTAGGCGACTTTGTTCAAAAATAAAGTTTGATAAACCCAAGCATTATCTACTTGTGAGGCAAAATGATAAGCTTAATTACAGGTTAATAAAGTACATATGGTGGAAAAATTTTTATAGCCAAGCAGAAAATGAGCAACTAAGGCATAATTATTCAGAAAATAATAATAATCAAGATGAATGTAACACCCAGTTATTCCTTGGAATAGTTAAGAGATCAGAAGATGCTTCTAGTAAGCTATCGAGTAAAATAAAAAAAAGACTTAAGGCAATTGATAATATTAATATATTACTTTCCAACGGAGGTATTTTTCATAAAAAGCAAATCCACAAAGCTTTAGAAGCGTCTCGCATGCATTGTAAAATATACAATGCATGTTATCATGGCCTTGCACAACAAGAATGGTTCTCTAGTTTTGTCAAGAAAAATTTAAGGGTAATTTTAAGTCAAGGAAAGTTAGAAAGAACTAAAATCACAGATCAAGAAGCCGATAAGCTAATCAAAAAAAATGAAAAAGTACTTAGAAAAGTAGAAAAACACAGTGGCAACCGTCAACAAAAAATTAGCTTAGAAACCAGAAAAATAATTTTTAAAGAGATTAAAGAATATATTATAACGCTTAAAATGCAACAATTGCAGCAAGAACTTAATGAAGTGAAAGATGAAGCGCTCAAATGCGTTGAAGGAGTTATAACAAGAAGGCAATCATTAAAAATACTGCTAGAAAAAACAAAAAACTTAAAAGAAGCAGCTAAAGAGTTTTTTAGTAATACAAAAATAGTAAGGCATGAAACAGCTAACAACAAAATTTTCTATTATGCCTTAACAGTAGTTGCTACAATTGTAGTTACTGCCTTGATTTGCTATTGTATATATACTACTTTTAGTAAACCCAGTCAAAGTTTGGATAATGTTGCATTGATGCAAAATGTGGGAAAATTGATCAACTCTATCACATAATTACATATTTTGATTGCGTAACAAATAAGACAAAATAGTGTGCTATAAAAATGTTCTATTTATCAATAAACTAATGTGTCTAGATTAAATTTGTAATCTTTTCCATACTACCCCAGCTGTTCCCAACTTTTACTTCAACTTTAAGTGGCATCGCAAGTCTTACTACGTTCTCCATCACTTCTTGTAATAATTTTGCAACATCAAACACATAAGCTTCCGCCACTTCAACAATTAATTCATCATGAACCTGAAGTATTATCTTGCCAGTTTTAAGTCTATCAAATAAATGAACCATAGCTTTTTTTATAATATCAGCTGCAGTACCTTGCAGGGGAAAATTAATTGCGGCCCTTTCAGCAAATTGCCGCAGATGAGCTATTTTACTATTTACATCTTGAATAAAACAATATCTACCAAGAAGAGTTTTAACATAACCATGAGATTTTGCATATAACTTCATTTCTTCCATGTATACTTTAATTTCTGGATAGCAAGAGAAATAATGATCAATAAATTCTGCAGCTTCATTTTTAGTTATTCCCAGTTGCTTTGCTAGTCCAAACGAGCTAATACCATAGATAATACCAAAATTTATAGACTTTGCTTTCCGCCTTAAGGATTCACTAAGATTTTTTTCCTCCACCCCAAATATCTGTTTTGCAGTGATTGCGTGGATATCTTTATCTTTGGCAAAAGCATCTTTAAATGCCAAGACATCAGCAATGTGTGCTATAAGCCTCAGCTCAATTTGCGAATAGTCAGCAGCTATAATTTTATGGCCCTCAGGTACAATAAAGGCTTTTCTTATCGCATTTCCCTCTTCACTCCTTATTGGTATATTTTGAAGATTAGGATTATTTGAGCTTAGCCTACCAGTTGCAGTTGCAACCATGGAATAGTTAGTATGGATTCTCTTAGTGCTACTGTTAATCTGGCTTGTTAAAGCATCTGTATAAGTATTTTTGAGTTTACTAAAGTGACGCCAACTAAGGACCCTATTTGCAATTTTTTGACCATCTGCTGCAAGTTCTTCAAGTACCTCAACATTTGTGCTGTATATTCCTGATTTTGCTTTTTTTCCTTTATCAAGGCTGAGCTTATCAAACAAAATATGGCTCAGCTGTTTTGGTGACCCAACATTAAACTCTTCCCCAACTAACTCGTATATTTCCTTTTCTAATAAAGTTATCTTTTGAAAAAAATCCTCTGATAATTCTTTTAATACTTCTGCATCTACTAATATTCCCTGTTTTTCTATATTAGCTAGCACCCTTTCAAGCGGCCTTTCACAACGCTCATAGATGGTAAATAATCTTTGAGAGAATAACTTTTGTTTTAATTTATTATGCAGCAAAATCAAAGTTTGTGCTGAAGGCTCAGCTATCTCTACATCCAAATTATACTTAATTATAGTTTCAAATTTATGGTCATGCTTGCCTGTATCTATGCTATAGGACATGATCATTACATCATCTACTACATCAATTTCAGGCAAAAATTTTCTTAAATCTTTTGTATTATATACTATTTTAAGTACTCCCTTAGAAATAAGAATAGGGCTGAGCAGCTTAAGAGACGGCTCTATATTATCTTGTTCTATACAAAAAAGATTATTTTTACTATAAGCAATACTTAAAACTTTGTTTTCTTCATGAAAGTAAAGAGCAATTTTCCCTTCAGATTTACATCTATCTAAAAATGCAAGTAAACTTTCATCACTATATTCAACTATGTTTTTTTCATTGTGAGTTTGTGTCTCATATGAAAATAATTTTTGTACTCTTGGAATTAAGGATTTAAATTCATATTTTTTGAGAAAATCTGTTAATTTTTGGATATCTGGAGCTTTTATTCTATATTTTTCTAGATCACCTTTAATTTCTACCGTTGTAGCTAGGGAAACCAACTGCTTTGAAAGCAGTGCCCACTCCTTATAAGCCAGTATCGCCTCTCGGCACTTGTTTTGCTTAATTTGATGAGCATTGCTCAAGATATTCTCCAGTGAACCGAACTCAGTTAGCAATTTTGCTGCAGTTTTGATACCTATTCCTAGAACTCCAGGTATGTTATCGGATGCATCTCCTGTTAGTGCAAGTAGGTCCAAAAGCTTATCTGGGCCTACCCCAAATTTCGCAATTACATCTTCTTCTTTTATATGTTTATTTTTCATAGGATCAAATACTGAAACTTTTTCATCTATGAGCTGAAACAAATCTTTATCAGCTGTAACCACTGTTATTTTTAAATCATCATATTTACTATATGTTTTTGCTAGTGTTGCTATAACGTCATCAGCCTCATATCCTATAACTTCTTCGCAATTTAGATTAAAGGCTGATACTGCTTCTCTCAGTATTGCAAATTGTGGCATTAAATCTTCAGGTGGCTTTTGTCTATTAGCTTTATATCCATGATATATTTCATGACGAAAATTCTTCTCGCCGGTATCAAAAGCTATAACTAAATATCCTGTTAAATATTTAAGTAGCATATTGATAAAGCCGTACACCCCACCAATAGGCAAACCTGATGTAGTACTTAGGCCTGGCAGTACATAATATGCACGAAAGAGAAAACCATACCCATCTATTATTGTTAAAGTTTTTTCCACTATAATCTACATTATAAGCTCCTAGTATCTATTACTAAGAGAAAAAGACAAGTGATTAGTATTTAGTTAGCATTGCAATACCTGTATATAATAAATTAACTTAATATTTAACTAATTATTAATATATTACCATCAGAATTAATATTGTTAATTATTTAAAATTAGTATTTAAGATTGGGAGAAAATTATGACTACAGAGAATAAAAAAAACAAACAGAGTTTTGAAACAATAGATCAGATTAGCTTACCAGTTAGCTTACCAGATATCGAGACAGAGCACGTAGGTAAAACTAAATTCGTACCTATACAACCTTTTAGGGGAAAAAGTAGAATAGCAAGTATTAATAGTAATTCCTCTACTTTGAGTTTTGATAGTTTTAAGGATGATGCAACATCTCTAAAAAGCCAAAGAAGTGAAAGTGTTGATAGCGGTATATCTTCGTTACCAGAGACATCAAATCCGTATAGCAGTAATGCATCATTATTCTCTACGGAAAGTGCAGCTAAAAATATATTAACAGAAGAACCATTTGAATCTTTTAAAAATAAAGGATCACATAGCTTTGCTTATGAAGGCAATGTTGATGATATGTTATCATCCCTTGCCTCCAATGAGGCCGATCGTAACGTACGTGCTTTGTCTTCTTTTAAAACTTTTTCTGATACTGAATTAACTAGCGATGAAAAAATTTCAACTAATGAAAGCCGCTTGGCTTCAATAAAAAAACCAAGTATTCAAGATAAACCGATAAAATTGGCAAGAAAAGTTGCACCTCCAACTATACTAACCCCTAAGTCTTCTGATGCTAATAATTCTAACTTAACTTCTGTTATTGATGAAAATTCAGATAATATATTGAATTCAGAAAAATCAGTGGGGGAAGAAGTGCACTCAGCAAAAGAGATTTTATCTAATCCAGAAGAAAGTTTAAGGATAGATAGATCAAGTAGTGAGTTTACAAGCCTAGAAGACCTAATGCCTTTGCAAGAAAAAGTAAAGGAAATAAATCGCAAAGATCAGTTATCATCTAAAGTTGATAAGTTTATTTCACAAGTAAGTGTCAGTGTTTGGAAGACAGTAGAAGAAAGAGTTAAGTATGGAACTTTTGATACGCTCAAGGCAAATGTAGATAGGTTAAACTTAAAAGTAAATAAGGTAGATTCACTCTTAAAAAATAGATCTTTAATTAAGGTAGATAAAAATAATAATAGTGAAGTATTGCTGGTAACAAAAAAAGATATTCCTCTGCTGAAAGAATTAAAGCGTGATTTAAAGCAGGAATTATATGAGGCAAATAAGCAACTATCTAAAGAAACAAAAAAAATACTGATTTATGAACAAAGTAAACAGCAGGAATTACAAGATAAGATTTTAAAAGGTGACATTACAAAAATCGAGGAAGCAGTTTCTACAGCAAAATCAGAGACAGATCTTAAAGAAAGATCTAGTTTATTAAGTAAACTAGAGTCTGATTTAAAAGTTGCTTATTCCCATCTTGGAAAAAACCTTCACCCTGATTTAAAATCAGCAATAACAAAATTGCGCAAAGAAAAATGGGCCTCTCAAACCAATATATGGACAATTAAACCAGATGATACTACAAAAAATTATCTACCAGAATCAAGAATTGACTTAACGTTTGCAGAAAAAAAAGAGATTTTTAGTCGAAAAAGAGATGTTGCAAAAAGTCTTTTAGATTCTCAGCAATACAAGGGTGAAGATAAGGAAATACTTAAAGGATTACACAAACTTTATAGTAATTTAGCTAAGAGCTCAGAAGACAAACCTAAAGAAAAATCTAATCTTGAATATGCATTTAAGAGAGAATTTGAAAATGCTTATAAAGAAAGTTGTAGAACGAGATTATCTGAAGTATCGTTAACACCATTAAACCAATCTGCTTCTTCTTTAAGTAAATAAGGATTTGCAAGAGTTTCTAAAATCAAACTAAAAAAGAAGAAACGACCAGCTTCTGAAATTACTGAAGCTGGTAAAAAAGTTTTATAGATACGCAGACTTATATAGCAATAGCAGAAACCCCCTAAAAAATAAAGTGATCCCAGTGTGATTCGAACACACGACCTACTGATTAAGAGTCAGGCGCTCTACCAGCTGAGCTATGGGATCCGACGTATTATTAAATGACAAACCTTATTTTGTTATTACAAAAAATGCAACTTGTTTCTTAAAGCATGTGTCCGGAGGGATTTGAACCCACGACCCACAGCTTAGAAGGCTGTTGCTCTATCCAACTGAGCTACGAACACTGAAGTAACTAATACTATTCTCTTATCATAAAAAGTAAATACTTTTAGCTTCTTGTCAGAATACTAGGTAACAATTTTTGTAATTTCGTTCTGCACTCTTTTTATTTCTTCTTCTTTTAGAGGAATTAAACCTAGCCTTGATAAATAACCATTTGTGCCAATAGCAGCTGGACTTGTTACTTCTTTAATGAAGTCTTTCAATCCAGGAATGATGTTTATATGATCTCTCTTTATATAAAGATATAAAGGTCTATTTAAAGTATATTTTCCAGATGATATGTTTTCATACGTTGGCTCAATCCCTGCTATCATGCTACCTTGAACCTTATCTTTATTTCTTTCTAAAAAACTAAAACCAAATATTCCAAATGCATTTTGATTACTTTTTAGTTTTTGAATTATGATATTTTCATTTATACCTACCTCTATATACTTACCATCATCCCTAATGGTGCTACATGCTTTTTTTCTCTCATCATACTTTTCATAACTTTCTACAAAAGGTTTAAGATGCATACATGAGTTAATCATTAGCATGTCTATCAATACATCGTATGTTCCTGTGTTTTTATATGGACCATAGATTTCAATTTCTGACTTAGGAAATCTTAAGTTTATATCTGACCAAGTCTTCTTGCTATTTTTTATTAACTTATCCTCATCGGAGAAAGAATAGGTAGACAAAGCAGTAAATAATTCTCTTGTTGTAAAATCAAACTGATTATTATTTTTAGAATTTACGATTACAATACCATCATGGCCAATTATAACTTCTGTTATTTCTTTAACTTGGTTTTTCTCACATAGCTGTCTTTCTACGTCCTTCATACGACGTGATGAGGTTGCAATATCAGAAGTACCACTACCTACTCCCATGCAAAACATTTTAAATCCAGCTCCACTACCTATGGACTCAATAACAGGTGTGGGAAAAGAAGAAATACTACTAAATTGTTCTGCAGCTAAGGCAACAAAAGGGAACACTGTTGAAGAACCAGCTACCTTAATGTAAGGCCTATCTTTTAAATTTTCAATATGTAGTGCAGCCTCTGCGTTTACAAAAAGAGATAAGACAATAAAAAGTATTAGCTTATACATACTGAATCATGCGTAATATAATCTTAAAATTATATAGCATTTGAGAAAATAGAGATAGAAGTATTTGATTTTTTTAAACTGCTAAGAAAATTTTAAGTAGTTAATTTCCTAAAGATTATTTTATAAACTTTTACTAAAAAATAAGAATTTATTCAAAAAGAATTCCATAAGTAATAAAAATTTTTTCCAAATTTTGTGATTGAATTATCATATTTACTCAATATATTATTTCCTGCATATTTGCATTTTAATATTTAATGAAATTAAGGGGGAATAATGAATGAAATAGATGAACAGGATTTATGTAGTAATTTTGCTAAAAACATTATAGGAACTGTTGTAGAAAAGGTTCCTTCAGATGAGAAAATAACAGTGGATTTTCTTCCAGGTGAAGGAATAAGATTCAGAGCTGCCAGTCAAGAATGGCTTATTAATTTATCTTGTGCAGTTCAGCTTAGGAGAAAGCGAGCAATTAAAAGATCATCTGATATTAGTGATTCAGCTATAGTTAATACAAGCAACATAAATAGTACCAAAATAAAGATTGGCTTAGATTATCGTGAAATGACATTCCTAAACGAGTATATGAATAAGCATCATAGTGAAGGAAAGTCTCAAGAGTTCAAAAATAAAGAAGAGCTTCAAGAATATATCGAAGATTTTGAATTTGAGTATAAAGGCAACAAATTGAGCAACTGTGATTTCACAGATGAGGATTACAAAGATTTTGTTGAGACAGCTAAAGGGATAATTAGTTCGTTTGTAGGCAAAAATGCAAGAGAGTATGACCGTATAAAGATAGTTATCGAGGAAGAAGCATTAAGTCTGTGTTTTCTTAAACCAGGACAAAATTCCTGTGAGAACACAAAGCAGTTAATATTTTACAGCTTTGGTGAGTTGAGAAGGGGGTACGCAGATGCAGATAAACCTAACTTTCGTAATTTTGTCAGTGATTACAATGCAGATAAAGCTATCTCCCACATAAGAGAGACATTGTTGATTCCAGATTCACAATCTCATACTAAATATGTTAGTAATGTGGATGAAGCCCTTGAATATCTTGAAGAATTACCTTTTGATGAAACAGTATCTCAGTATTATAATAAGATAGTTAATACAACAGAAAGCTACCACAATAATACAATAACTAACAATAGTTACATCTGTGGACTTACAGGAATTTTAGCTCCTATTATACCAACTTTTATGCTGTTACACGATACAACTGCTGCCAATGAGTTAATTGATATAGCAAATACTGCATCTGATGATCATGACAAACCTGCTTATATTGTTGGTACTCTTTCAGCACTTATCGGTAGTGTTGTTTTTATTGGATTTATGTTCTACAAATATTATTTTCAGAAGAAACAAGACCCAAATAAAAATCCAAACGCAAGTGTGACAGGAACAAAGCAACTAAAGAATTTTAATGAGAAGCAAGCAGAAAGTTCAGACGATATACATATATCTATTCAAGAAGAGAGTCAAATTCCAGTAGAAAGTGCAGAGCAGTCGATTGCTAATGCGGGAAGTGCACTATCAATAACTTCTACAGGAAGTAGGTCACATCTATCACCAACAACAGATGATCAAGAAAGCAGAATGCGGTCAACTTCAAGTGAACAGTCAATAACTTCAAGTACAAGAAGTAGCAGCTCACAAGCTTCAATAGGCAGTGAGCAACAGCCACAAGAGATAATAACTGAGGGCAGCGAAAGGTCACAAGCAGAAAGTTTAAAATCAAGCTTAGAAGAGGTAAGGGTTGTTGAAAATAGTGAAAAACCTAAGCCAAAACCACATAATGTATATCTAAGTGTGTGTCAATGCCAGTTTTAGTATACATAATACATTAGTATAATATTTTATAAAGATGTAATAAAAACAACTTGCAATTGAGTAACTCTTATAGTTTTATTATGCCTACGTAGCGCAACTGGTAGTTGCGCTTTTAGGTATAATTAAAATTATGGGGGATGCGTTATGAATAAAAGAAGCAAAAAAAAATTATGTAGTTATTTCATAAAACAAATAGACGAAATTATAATAGATCACATACCAGATAATAGTCCTTTCAATATTACCATTGATAATTATACAAAAATCACTCACCAAAATAAAACTTGGAGTATTGCAAGTGATCCTATATACTCTCGATTACATAGTTTTCTTAAAAAAGGTGATAATTCTAGTGTAATTAAGAGTGAATTAACTATACCTGATTTTGTTCATCAACGTATGAAAGATAAAGGGTTAACTTCAAAAGAATTCAAGGAATGATTCAGTCAGTTATGATGAATTGAACAAAAGTAGATACTTTGACTTTGTTAAATTAGTTAAGAAAGAAGTTAAAAAGTTTGAGTTAGACAAATACCCAAATGGATATAATGATCACATGGAGATGGTTGTTTATGAGCGCGCATATTACACATTTGCATTACGTTTTTTTGAAGGTAATTCCTATAGTCATCCCTATACTGAGTTACAATTTATATGTGAGAAGAACTCTAGTGAAGTGAAGATGTTAAAGCAGCATGACTATCGTCGTGATAGTAATTACATATTAGAGATTTTTACTACTGTACCACATGATCCTGAACCAGTTACTGACTTGATAAGAAGACGTATAAAAGATATACAAAAATCCTTGGAATGTGATAGCCCTTATTTTAATAAGCCACAAGCCATTGAGAAATTTAGTGGTAAAAATCAGGTATTTGAATATCTTGAAAATCTTTTTAGTGCAAGTGTATATAAACATTACCTTGCCCCAACTAGACCAGAAGAGATAAATTGTAACAACAATAATACTCAAGCAGCATATATAGGTTTAGGGTTACTATCTACTACAGCAACAATACTACCACTATTTCATAATGATACTATCAACGATAAAGCTATTTGGAACAAGAAATCTTCCTCGTATATGTGCTGCTACTAATGCGTCTGCATTGCAGCAAAATACTACTGATATACTTGGATACGATTCATCAGAAGATAATGATAATAACATCATAATTGCAATGTTAGTATCAGTGTTTGCTGCTTTTGCTATAGTGGGAGTTTTAATTGCTTATTGCAAGAGTCATCATCAAAGAAGAAATTCAAATAGAGATCCAAGTGTAAGCTTCATAAGAAATAGAAGGGAACTAGAAGACTTAGAGAGGGGTGATGAGCCACTACAGTCAGAAGAAAGAGAGCGTCTATCAGTTCAAGGAGAAGATGCACAGCAATTAGATTCAGATAATGAAGCAAGTGGACCATCAGCACATTCAAACACTTCAAGTCACACAAGTTCATCGACTTCATCAAGATCAGGCACCGCCAGTCAAGCAGGATCATCTGTTTCAATAGAAGAAGATGGACGGTCAGGTGCAAGTTCGGAAGAATCAGGATCTGATAATAGTCAAAGATCATCATCTCCGGCAAATGTACCACAAAAACCGCCAAGGACTTTAGTACAAAATGTGGAAGAAGCGGGAATAAGTAATAGTCAAGGGTCTAGTTGTTACTGTTAAAGTTGATGGTTGTTTAAGAAATAGTTGTTAGTTTTTTTAATATGCTATTATATGGTTTTTGCAATTTAGATGGCAAAAACTATATATATCTGTCAATCTTGTGGCTATAGTGCTCATAGATGGATGGGAAAGTGCATTGACTGTGGCAGTTGGGACAGCGTGGTTGAGGAACAAGCAGTAAAAAATCCTGTGATTTCCTCAACACCCGTTTCAATAAAATCTCTATCTAGTGGTGATATTTCTTCTCCATCCAGATTTTTAACTAAAATAGATGAACTTGATCTTGTTTTCGGTGGTGGGATAGTAAGGGGTAGTAGTACGCTAATTGGCGGTGAACCTGGTGTTGGCAAATCTACCCTTCTACTTAAAGCAGCATCCACTTTAGTTTGTGATTCTTTTGAATGTCTTTACGTATCTGGAGAAGAATCTTTAGAGCAAGTAAGCCTCAGAGCCACCCGTCTTAAAATTGATCAGCCAAAGATAAAGCTTCTTTCCACAATTTCTTTATCTGATATAACATCAGCAATTAGAGAAAATAGTAATATAAAATTTTTAATCATCGATTCAATACAGACCATGTATGATAGCAGAATTACCTCTGCACCTGGTACTGTCGCTCAAGTAAAAACCTGTGCGCACGAGTTAATCATCTTGGCTAAAAAGTTTAACATAGCACTTTTGCTAGTAGGACACATAACTAAAGATGGACAGATAGCTGGACCTAAAACCTTAGAGCATATGGTAGATACAGTGCTATATTTTGAAGGAGATAACAGTAATCAATTTCGTATCTTACGAACTATAAAGAATAGATTTGGTCCAGCAAATGAAATAGGTGTGTTTGAAATGTCTGCACATGGTTTAAACTCAGTAGATAACCCTTCATCGCTATTTCTAACTGAAGCATTAGATAGAAAAATAGTTGGCAGCTCAATTTTTGCTGGTATTGAAGGTTCAAGACCACTACTTGTTGAGGTACAAGCACTGATAGCAAAAACTAATATGGCAACTCCACGTAGAGCCGTAGTGGGGTGGGATATAAATAGATTAGCTATGATCATTGCAGTGCTAAGTGCGTGCTGCAATATATTTTTGGGAGATAAAGAAGTATATCTTAATATTGCTGGTGGTCTTAAAATTCAAGAACCTGCAGCAGATCTTGCTGTTGCTGCATCTTTAATGTCAAGTATAGTAAATATTCCTCTGCCTCCCTCTTCAATTATTTGTGGTGAGGTTGCATTATCGGGTGAGATAAGAAATGTATCACATAGTGAATTAAGACTCAAAGAAGCTCGTAAGCTGGGTTTCAAACATGCAATAATGCCTGGAAAAAGTAAATATTCTATTTCTGATATTAAAATAATAGAGTTAAATCACATAAGGGAATTAAAAAAGCTTTTTATGACTTAAGTCTGAGATTAGCAGGGTTTATCTTATTCATATTTTAAAAGTAAGCATTTAAAATTAATATTAAAATTTATTTTATTAAAAATTAACAGTTGTATTTAATCTTTTATAGTAAAATATTAATGTATCTTGGTTTTAAGACCAATTGACTTTCTGTTTTTTTACTCAAACTCAATCAAGTTGGGAGTATTACCAGCCATAGAATTTATTAAACTCAGTGTTTTAAATAGCATCTAGATTATTTTTTTAATTTATATAATATAAAAAGTTCAATTTATGCTAAGATCTTAATCAAAAAATTAACTATTTATTCTAATTATGTAATACTATAGTATTTTAAGATATATCAAGACCAATTTAGAGCTTATCCACAAACCAAGGAATGTATATTGTAATACTGCATTCAACATGGAATAAGGATGAGAAGAAAGTATCCAACAGATAAAAAAGATAGAGAATGGGAATGGATAGAAAAACACTTAAAGGTATCGTATGGTAAAGGTCGCAAAAATACAATAAACGGGAGATATAAAATGTCATGTACTACGCACAGTGGCGTTGTTTACCACGCCGCTATGGAAGGCTGTGTATGAGCGAGGTGGAAAAAGCAAGGGATTTTTGAAAATATGATATCACTAAATATAGTAGGTCAAAAATTGGCAGGAGCCTGTATAGTCAGTCAGGACGGAAAAGGGGTATAAAAAGGGAGAAAAAGACATATAATCACGGATACTCAGGTTGCTATGTAGGAGCTGCAAGTGAAAATGACAGAGCATTGGACAATATGAAAGAAAAGTACAGTGATATTAAGAGAATGTGGACCGATATGAAGGAAAAGATTTAAAGGAAAAGAAAAACATGGAATAGATATTGAGATTGTCAAAAGTGCAGATTTTTGGTGCATAAACACCAGAATTGTTTTCACAACGAGATCCAGGATTTACACAAAAAGATGGGCAGTAGTTTTGCTTGGATTAATAGAAATAGGAGGTTATCAAAAGAGTATGATCTGCTAACTACATCATTTTATATATTTAGCTATGAGTAAGGCTATGTTAAGTTGGGAATATTCTTGAATTTACTGCTTTGTGAATAAGTTCTAATTGACTTTAGATTACAAAGTAAAGAAATAACAGCTTAGTAGTTACTGAAAGTATTCAATAAATTATGCCAAACCGAATTTTCAGTTGAGTTATAGCCCTTCCTTTAAAGATCCGAATGAGGTAAGATAAAGATTTAGGATGGTTGATGCCAGAGTTACGATTTAAGGAAAAAAGCAATTGGACGAAGGAGAAAATCTGTAGCTATAAGATATAAAATAGAACATTATATGAGTGGCAGGTAAGACGCAAAGAAACAGGAGACTTTTTACCAAAAAAACCTGAAGGCGTTGGCTATAATCATAAAATTGGAATGAGTTTATCGAATTTGCTAAAAAGCATGAAGGTAGTCAAAGATTTTGGGGCAATATCAGTAGGCAAACGATCCACCGTGCACTTAAAAATATCGGATTTACGCACAAAAAAAGACCTATGGATATAGGGAAAGAAATGAAGAGCAGAATTCTTGAAGCAACCTGGAAATCTTGTATATATTGATGAATCCGGTATAGAGAACACAGAAGACTATGAGTATGGATATTGTAAGCGGGGAGAGAGATTCCATTCTCTAAAATCAGGTAAAAAAACTCAGCATGATTGCAGCGCTAAATAAAAAACAAATAATGGCACCTTCGAGGGATATTTTTAACGCTTGGTTTGAAAGCTCCAATTTTACAACCTGGTCAAATCTTGATAATGCAAGTTTCCATAAATCAAAAAAATCAGTGATCTTGCCAAGGTGCTGAAATTCTTTATCCTCCTACTTATTCTCCCGATTTTAATAAAATTGAACATCAATGGTTTGCTATAAAAAATAGAGCAAGAAAAAATATTCCTCACTGCTTCCACATTTAAAGAGGCTACAGCCGCCTGCAATGGGCTAATACGTTTTTTAGTTGCAATATTGAGATTAGATCCCCCTTTAAAAAGTACTCAATTATTTCATCATATTTTCCTTTACAATTTATTATGGCAGTATGTAAAGGTGTATAGCTATCTTTATCAGTTATATCAATTTTAGCTTCTTTTTTACATAATTAGCGTTAAAAAAAAGAGCCCTATGCAGCAATGTATTTTTAAACTGTTCGCTCCACCATATTTTTTCTATATCTCCACCTTTTTGTAAAAACTTCAAATCAGCAGTATATTTTGTAAACTGATTAGTGTATCTATTATGCATATATTAACTTTTAATATTATAATACAGTTAAATTTTTAAGCAAGAATAAAGAGCAAGAGAAAATGCCGTCATCGATAGCTAAAACCTAAGTCAAAATCAGATCAAGTAGCAACTAATCTTGATGAAATGAAAATTGGCAATGAGGCATCAGATGTTCAGTATAGATAGGTAGAAAAGTAGATGGTGCCTTATAGATTTTAGAAGTATATGAACAAGATTTGATATAGATTGGGAGTATCCGGCAACTATAGGCAGGCAGAGAGAAGGTAGTTTTTAATATTATAGTTAATAACTTATAGAGCTTTAAAAATTACTTTACTATAGATCAGAAATTTCTTAAAAAACAAATGTAACACACAAGTTTGAGTATTGCTATATTAGCCAGTGCCTATGGTTTAATGAACACCCTCTTACTTTTTACAGCATTCAGAAACAGGCATGTTTTTAAGCGCAGTTAATGTACTTATATTTGGATTATTGTCTTTTTCTCTACTAACTTTTTCACTAATTTTTATTATAGTAAAACATATAATTGTAGCAACTGCTACTCCAATAAATATCCCAGCAGCAGCAACAGGATTAAATTCACTGGTTTGATAAAGCAACTGAGTGTAAAGACCTACCACTATAAATGGGAGGGAGGTTATAGCTGTACATATTATTATTTTCTACTGTTTTCTTAGTTCTATCCAGCATTCTATTCCTTTCCTTTTCAGTATTAATCCGAAGTTGATGGGTGGCATTAAAGCTTTTAACTAAATCAGCATCTTCTTTATCTATACTAGAAAAAGAACTAAGTACGGCTTCTGCTTGAAATTTTCGAGCACAACAAGCATCGGAAGAGTATGGCCAATCATGATCATAATATTCTATAGCTTTATTATAATACTCACATGCTTTCTGAAGATTCTCTAAAATAGCTTTTTTTGAATTAAGATTTTCTAAGTCATCCACTGAACTTTCAATATAGTATTTTACAGGTATTTTTTCTGTTCTAATCTTGAATTTTACAGATATTGCATTCGGTATTGGATGCTTTTGCTTCTTTATCTCTTGAGATGTAAGTAAAACTGTGGTTTCTGCAAGCTCGGGATTAGCTGACTGAAATAATTCTCGCATGGCAAGCTTTTCTTTTTCATATTCTTCTTTTTTCAGTCTTTTATGTGGTTTAGCGATCTTTACAGCTCTAGACTTGGTTTGTTCACATAAAACTTTACTATAACTACGCCGAGAAAGAGATTCTCTATGTAAAAAAGCTTCTTCGTTTTCTATTTTTTTCACCTGATTAAAAGAAAATGTAAACGGCAATTTATTGCTGAAAGTATCTATAAAATCACATGTAAATAGATTTAAATAAACATCAACATTATGTTGCTCTATATTTTTTTCAAATTTCTCTCTCTTTTCTTCAAACTCTTTTATTTCTTCGGTCGTTAGAAAAGCTATAGTTTTTGCTAATTTGGGATTAATTGATTCAATTAATTCTTGCACAAAATTTTTATCTTTTTCCTCGACAATTACAACTCTAATATTTACTCGCTTATACAAAACTTCATCGCTTGTGTTCCCAGCTCCACTGAAAGGATTCTGAGAATATTGCCCTATACCATCTCCCAGAATCACTAGTCCCATATTAGATAACTTTTTATATGCCTCTTCCATGTTAGTATTAAAGAAATTCTCTATTTCTTTCTTCAGATCGTTTGATTTACTTCTCTTATTATATTTTTTAAAAAGAGTTTTATATACTGCTTGATAATCATAACTATATTTGCTACCATACACATCTGCGTAATACATTGGAGTTTTAAGATCCGCCTCAAATCTTGATAACAATACTGTTGAGACAGAATTTTTACCTTTTTCACCTTTAGCTTTTGATTCACCAGAAGCAGCAAACATTCCGCTGAGTTTTATCTCATTTCCTGGCAGTAATTGTCCATTTGCAAATGTGCAAGCTGAAAATAGTGTCCAAGCATTAGTACCATGAGCACAGAAAGTTCTAATATTAACTAAATCGCTTCTCTCAAGATTAATTTCTGGATATCCTGTAGCAAGAGTCTTATTTTTTCCAATTGACCAATCTTCAATAAAAGATCTACTTCTATTTTCATTATATTTTTCTTGTAGTTTTTTAAACTCAACTAATTTAGCTATGGTAGCTTTATCAGAAGTATTTTGTTGTGCATTATTCATCTTAGTTTCCCCTGCTATTCATTAGAATTTTAATACAAAACTATAGAAATATCAAGTAAATTGAAAAATAGTTCATAAAATATTCACTTGCTTTGTTTTTCTATAGAGCCTCTACAAAACGAAAAAATAAACCATTAGTAAGATGATACCGAGATTTACAAAATTTCACGAAATTCCTATTTAAATAGGAGATTTATTGATAAAGCTCTTCAAATAATATTTGCATATCTGGATTAGTATTCAAAAAACTTGCCTTTATTAGCGTTAATTCCTGAAATAACACTTACATCTTTCATCCAATAATTATCTCGTTTATGAGTCATTCCATACTTATTTAAGTTTTTTTCTTCTATAATATACTTATCACTCTCTATAGGAGCTACTAAGATAGGCAAAGCAGCCCACCCAGTGGAGAGTGAAAATCCATATTGACATATACTTTTACCTTTATTTAGAATATCAAACTCTTCTTGAAATGCTTTTTTTAGTGCTTGAATCCAAACTTTTGGTCCTGAAGTCATAGCGGTAATACCAGTTCTCGCTGCATTCTTATATTTATTTCTTGATAAAGAATCAATGTATACTTGATAAAACTTTTCGTCGTTATAATCTACACAGTTTATTATATCATTTTTTAATTCATATGGCAGTGTTATATAAACTAGAAAAGACTCATCTTTAACACTGTAATTGTAGGGAATCATCTTTTTAATCTCTTCTACGTTTGATTTTTTAATGAATAAATTCTTAAGGGGAAATTGCTGTGTAACTCTATTTTATATCTAGCAATGAAAATTTACTTGTTTCGCTACCCATTTTGGTAAATAAGATCACGTTTTTAGTGATTCTGTAATTTACAACCACATAATCTAAAAATTTTTTGACAACTTCTGAATTCTTTGGAGCACTTATTATATAGGAATCAACCATGTTTTTTTCATTTAAAGCAAAATAAGACAAGACCAATTTAGGGTATTGTTGATCACATTTGAGCAATAATTTCTCTAATTCTTTTATATTTTGTTGGGCAAGTTTGGTATCTAAGATAACATCTAAATCAATATATATGCCACCTTTAAGCAATCTAATACCTCTTATTATATCAGAAGCAGCAGCATAATTATGCAGTCCATTTTCTTCAGTTAAAATTATTCTTTCTAGCTTTTTTAGATTTTCTAGTAGCTGCTCATCACCTCTATATATCTCCTTTATACTTTTTATAACTTCCTGATAATGTATTACTTCAATACCACGTTTCAATAATATGTCATAATAAGAAAGATCAGCGTTAACTAGCTGCTTTTTTCTGAGCAGATGCAGAGATGAATCGTTAACAATGAGTTCTACTTGAAAATCACTAAATACCTTACTGTAGTTTGAAATATTTACTAAATATTCTTCAAGTAATGGACCGCCAAGCCAGATAAAAATTATATCACTCATATATTAAAATATTAATACTATAATAGCTTTTTTAAATACTTTACACCAAACTCTGTTGAGAAGTTATTTGCCAAATGTTAATATCATATAGATTAGGTTTATTTTGCCCATGCTTATTACAAAATGTCTCTATTACCTTTCCATTGCTGTCAAATCTTATAGCTGGATATGAACCATTTTCATATTCTTTTTGATAAATACAATCAGGGCATTCTTCTTCATTTTCATCACATAATGAATTATCACTGGTTATAAAGCTTGTCAAGCTACTTTCTCCTTGCTCAAATACCCAGTGATTATCGTCTGTAACTTGTGGATTGATATGGTAACTTGAATTATGTGCATAGTAATCTAAACATTGAAAATATGTAGCAGGTTTAGCTTGATTAAAAGTAGAAACAGCCTTGATACTATGATGACTCCATAGTTTACTGTCTATATTATATGTATAGCTATTATCTATCTTAGTCACTTTATCACAATATATATAGCTATTATTTATCTCAGTCACTTTACCAAAATATACACAGCTATTATCTATCTTATTTAGAGTAGTGACTTTATCAAAATGAAATGGCTTACTTAAACTATATATTTTTACTCCATCATTTGAAGTAAGTGAAAAATGTGCTAAAGAAGTAAGGGAAAAATATTCACAGCTAATTTCAGCGTTCTTTTTAAGAGTAAATATACTATTAACAGTAGGACAATATGGTGATATATTAGATGTGGATTGCAAGGATATATCAGGACCTAACGAAGGGTAAGTAGGTAGTGAAGGTGGGTCAATATTTAAATCATTACTCATCTTACCAACATCACTTTTGCTATTATCAATATTTTCCTCGATTTTTGAGCATCTCACCTGTGGTTCACTAGATTGTTGAGAGGACTGATGCTTTATATCAGTGTTTTTACTAAAGATCTTTTTGATCCAACGAATAAAATTAGAAAATAACTTCTTGAGTTGTTGAAAACATGATCTTATATTCATAGTGTTATATATTAAATATTTTACTAATTATATATTATGGATAAAATTAACACTATAATGTTAAATATAACATAGGGATTTTATAATAAATTTATGAACAATGAACAACAAATAGATGTGTGCAGAATACAAAACAACAAGTTGATAAAGTAATTGATATAATGAAAATTAACGTTGAAAAAGTTTTAGAAAGAGATCAAAAATTAAGTGAGTTGGATGAAAGAGCAAAAAGGTTATACAAAACATAGGAAACTTTTGAGAGACAGGCACGGAAATTAAAGCAAAAAACTGCTAGAAGAAATTATACTATCCCTCTGTATTTCACTTTAGCAATTGTTTTTATTACTGCTTTAACTTACCATGCATATACTATCTTTGCAAGTCAATCTCCAAGTCAAAATTTAAATCATATAACTTTTCAAAATGGTATTACAGAATATTGTTTAAATTTATTGTAAAAATAAGACTTGCTTTAACTAATAATAATATCATCAGACTCTGAGATTCAACTTGAACTAGGATGCTACAAAACCTTCGTTGCTTACTCACTAAAAATTGATTAGATCACCATTGGTATGGTTGGTAAGATACTTTGTATTTTACAGTCTTTTAAACTATTAGCGACAAAGTCATTTATATAAGATGTACTACTACTCAAATAACTTACACCTTTGCTCACATAAGCTGAACCTTTGACGGCAATATAATCTCTATTTTCTTTATTTAAAGCAGATGATATATTATATGGAATATATGATGCGCTATTTAGAACTGATGATGTACCAACTAAAATCTGTGTTACGCTATCCATAATAGACTTAAAGCCAAAAATACTTTTATCAATGGCATCATCTCTACGGTTTTCTTCCCTAGTTAAAAGGTAAGATACACTATATGGAACATATGAGGCAAAATAAGTAGCATGCGATACGCCGGATAAAAGATATGATGTAGCTTTTATGCTATATTCAAGGCAAAGTGTGCTTTTGTTAATTATATGATACGTTAAATCTTTACTTTCTTGGTTTGAAAGGATTAAAGATTTATCTTCTTTCTGCATATCGTCAGGTAACTTTTCATAATCTTTTTCATTGATTATTTCATATTCATCTTCTAGGAATTTTTCACTTTCCAAAATATACTGATATTCTTTACTGCTCTCTAGTATGTCTTCTGGAGATTCTTTATGTTCTTTGTTTTGGTTTTTTATGTCTACCATTGTATTTGCCTTAATTTCTAAAATAACAATAGTATAATTATTAATTAATTTATTATTAATGTCAATAAAATAAATATTTGACTGCTAAAACAATTGTATAACTTCAGTATATATATAATATGCCACTTAAGGTAGTTACCCACACTTAATTTTCAAACTTAAAAAGCTTATCTGAAAGTAAATTATACAAAAGGCTTTTAGTATATTTTAACTATTTTATACTAGGCCCTGTGAACAAAAAAATATAACAGTGATAATAGATAAGAAAGAAATGTGGCAAAGGTAGGGGAATATGCCGATATACATATAGCTAACCGAGGGAACTTAATCCTGCAACTGTGCAATTTCATCATGTGATAACCCAGTAAACTTGGCAATAGTATTGACATCAATATTATCAGCATAGCTAGTATTTGTAATTTGGAACTTTCTATATGAGTTCCGAAAGAGGTCTATCACGGTTAAGCTATTTTATATTTTATCTTATATAGCTGTTCACAGAGCCTAGTGGAAATACCTTGTATAAGCAGGTGCTATAAACAAAATATTGGACTATACCAAATTGGGCTTTTTGATACCTTCTTTCCTAACAGATTGAAAAATTCAGTTGAGTTTTTGATTCAGTTTGTTGAACATTCCCTAAAGTTTAATTTTCAAATTTAGGAAAAATTGGTTTAGCTATAGGCAATAAAACACCACTCTGGATTTTACTAGTAAAATGTTTTATACCTCGTTTTTCATTTGGAATTTGCAACTGATCTAAAATAGCATTTGCAGAGTTTGGAATTAGAGGTTGCAAAAGAATACCAATGATTCTTATATGTTCTAAAAGCTTATATATGACCATACTTGTAAGCTGAAGATTAGTTCTTCGTAACTTCCAAGGAGCACTTTGATCTATATAACCATTTGCCTCTGATGCAATATTAAGTATTGTAGACAAAATGCTATTAAACTCATATTTAAACAGATGATCTCTTATTTGTTTTAATATCTCTTCGTAATTTGGTAATTCCTCGCTTCCTACAAACAAGTTATGGTCAATTTCTGGGACAAACCCTCCATATTCTTTATGTATAAATGAGACTGTTCTTTGAATGAGATTACCAATACTGTTAGCTAAATCTGAGTTTATGCACTTTATTATAGCTGCTTTACTGAAATTACCATCCTTACCAAAGGCAACTTCCTTTAGTAGAAAATATCTTATTTGATCAACACCAAATTCTTCAGTTAAACTAATTGGGTTAATAGTATTACCTATAGATTTAGACATTTTCTGTCCTTCATTTAACCACCAACCATGAACTGCTATTTGTTTAGGTAAAGGCAACTCTGCTGCAAGCAAAATTGCTGGCCAGTATACAGCATGAAAGCGCAATATATCTTTACCAATAAGATGAATACTAAAGCCATTTTCCCAAAATTTTTTATACTCATGGTTTTGAATATCTGGAAAACCAAGCAGCGTAAGATAGTTAGTTAAAGCGTCAATCCATACATAGATTACATGATTGCTATTGTTTGGTACCTCTATTCCCCAAGAAAAATTGGTACGTGAAATTGAAAGATCAGCCAAACCAGATTTTACAAAAGATATAACTTCATTACGTCTATGACTTGGAAAAATAAAATTTGGCTGACTTTCATATAATTTTAATAACTTTTCTTGCCACTTTGAAAGTCTAAAGAAATAACTAGGCTCCTCTACCCACTCAATCGGACTACCGGTTGGTGCTATACCATCTATTAGGTCTTTCTCTTGATAAAATGCTTCATCGCGAACTGAATGCCATCCTGAATACGAACCAAGATATATTTCACCTTTCTCGTACAATAAGTTCCATAAAGCTGCAACTGCATTTTTATGTCTTCTTTCTGTTGTTCGTATGAAATCATCATTTTGAAAATCCATTACCTCACTAAGCTGTCTAAAAGACTGACTAGTCTTATCTGCAAGCTCTTGTGGTGAGATCATCATCTCTGCTGCTGCTTTTTCAACCTTTTGTCCATGTTCATCTGTCCCAGTAACAAACTTGACGTCTTGACCATAGAATTTTAAAAACCTCGACATCATATCACAGATAACACTAGTGTACGCATGGCCAATATGTGGCACATCATTAACATAGTATATTGGTGTTGTTATATAAAAACTCTTATTATCCATCCATAGAGCACAATTATAATAATTACTATATATAGTAAAACCTTACTTGTGTATACTCTATTCAATCTTGCTTAGCTTTATCTGAGTTATGGTGCTATACAAACTTTCCAAATTTAAGAAAGCTTAGAGCTTGTTTAAACATTTGATGAAAAAAAAAGTATGATTACACGAATGTGATCTTTTGCTCCTTCAAACTTTGTACTGTCAACTTACCATCATTTGGCTTATTAATAAGCCTTAATGAGATTAGATCAATTGGTTTGTTGCCTGCAATAATGCCAAGTTCAAAATCTATATCAGCAAAAAATTTTCTTAAAACTATCCTGATTCGTAACAAGTTGCTATCCTGCAGGACCATAAAGTTTTTTGTAAAGCGTAAAATTCTTTAAAAAACCTGCATTCCATGATTTGGAGTGCCAATCATTACCACACGTCCAAGCTTATCTGGTTTATATTTTTTAAAATACGCTCTGATTAATAATCCACCCATTGAATATCCAACAAAATGTACTTTTCCTGTAACTGATAAGGCAAATTGGCTAATATCTTTATGAATTATATTAGCTAATTTTTCAATTGGATACCTAGTAGAAGGATAGTTGAGATTTAAAACCTGACCCCTTCAAGGAATCTAGATAAACTTCTCATACTACTACTAGTACGGAAAATTCCATGAAGGACAATAACACCATCTTGATTTAAAGATGATGCTTTTTTACATCTTTTTGTAACACAAGCAAATAATACATTATCATTATTTAGCAACAACTTATGACATGATATTAAAAGTATTATACTGACAATAATCAGTGTAGTAGACAGATATTTTTTAATACATTCTAAATACAACTTATGCTTACCTATATGATTGCTTTAGTTTTGTGAATACTTAAGAAAGGTAAAATCGTAACCCTAAAAAATGTGACGTTATTGAACTAATAGCAAACTTGCTTTTTATTCCTTTAATAGCTTTCGTATTGTCATTAAATAACACATTTATATAGCCTGTATTATTAAATACATTTTCCTCAAGAAATTTTAAAGTATTGTTTACTAACTCAACTAATTCACTTAGTGTTAAATTAAGTATAATTCCTCTACTAGGATCAAAGAAGGCAAAATCATCGTCTCCATTTTTTGTAATTAACATCATATGCCCATTAACATTCCTTCCTGTATTATTAAGAACCGTAAAATTTATGTAAGTTCCTATTTTTATTTCTTCCATACCATGTATAAATAATTGCTCGTTGACAATAAGGGAATCAGAGCTATCTCTACTAAGAACCCATGCTATACATTCTAGTTCAAATATACTATAAGGTGACAATATACTATGAGGTGACAACATAGCAGTATTATTAATAATATTATTTATTGTAATCCCTATCCCACTTGGTATCTGGTTTTTTATATGCATTTCTCTCCACCAGCTTTTTACCACTCTATCAAATTTTTCAAATGCTTTTTCTGCCAATTGATTTTCCTTATTATATAAGGCTTGAATATATTCATAAAAAAAGGGAGATAATCTATTAATTATTTCCCCCTGTTCTTCTTCAGAGTAAACAGTAAACTTAAGTCTTTTCTTATTCCTTTCCACTATTCCTAGTATTGTTTGCAAGTCACTAAGTACCACTTCAGTATCAGAAATCTGATCAATACTTTCTTTATTTAATAACCTATGATATGCAACATAGTTAGAAAGTAGCTCACATAATCCTACCTCGCCCATATCCTTAAAATATTTGTAAAGACGTTCGTACTTATGTTCGTCCTTCTTTATTTCTGATATTAAAGTATCCTGATTAAACTCAATTACTTTTCGCTTGCTTTTTGTACTCTCCCCTGCAAGGCAGCTACTGCCTATAGCAACAAGAAACACTAAAGTTATCAATTTTAATTTAAGGGCAAAATTTATATTCATAGAATTACCTATGTTACTTTACAATGCAGCTTACATATTGATTACAAAGAATTTCTAAACCTCAACAATTTGTTGCATCATCAACACATTGCTTAAAGCAACATTTATTAACTTAGTAGGAATAACACTTAAATCTTCTGGTTTTGCTTTACCTCCTCATCTTGCGCCATTGGTATATTGTCGATATTGAACATCTCTTTTTCATGCTCATCTTTCTTTCATCTACCACTTTTTAAACTCGTTCTCTCAAATCTTCACTATATAGTTTTAACTCCTCTTTTACCTAATATACCTTTTTATCACATAACCTTACTTGGGGCAATCTATCATGTGTGGGCTATAAATTTGCAGCAAAGTTTGGAAAATACAAATTTTCAATTCGCTAAAACAGCTTTAGCTATAAATTTGGCACTATGAAAAATTTTAAATTTAACAAATTTTGATTTTGGCATTTTTAATTGTTTATATCAATCGGGTAATTGCCAGTAAAGCATGCATCGCAATACTGAGGGCTTTCATCATTCCGCTTTATTTTTTTAACTGCATGGTAAAGCCCTTCTATACTCAAAAAGTTTAAGCTACTTACACTCATTATTTTAATCATCTCCTCTACTGAGAAGTTGTTAGCCATTAGTTTTTCACGCTGCGGAGTATCTATTCCATAAAAACAGGAATGCTTAATGGGAGGGCTAGAAATTCTTAAATGAATCTCTCTCACTCCCGCATTTAAAAGTAAAAATACTATTTTTTTTAACGTTGTTCCACGCACTATGCTATCATCGATAAGTACTATGCTTTTATTTTTTAAAATATGGTTGTTTGTATTATGTTTTAGTCTTACTCCTATGTTACGTATCTGTTCAGTAGGCTGAATGAAAGTTCTACCAATATAGTGATTTCTTATGATACCAAATTCAAGCGGTAATCCTGATTGATTGGCGTATCCAATTGCTGCTGGTATCCCAGAATCAGGCACAGGAATTATCATATCTACATCCTGTGGCGGAGGGCTCTCTTGTGCTAGCACGCTTCCAATTTCCTTCCTTACCTCATATACAGACTGATTTTCAATTACACTATCTGGTCTAGAAAAATAGATATACTCAAAAATACAAAAGCTTAATTTTTCTCTCACAAAAGGAAAAAAACTTTTTAATTTTCCATCTTTACTGATAGTTATTACTTCCCCAGCTTCCAATTCTCTAATAAGGCTAGCACCAATAATATCAAGTGCACACGTTTCAGAGGCAAGTACATATGCGTCGTCTACTTTTCCAAGAACAAGTGGTCTAATTCCTGCAGGATCGCGCAGTCCTACTATTTCATCTGTTGTCATAGCAACAAATGAATAGGCTCCTTTCACTTGATTTAGAGCATCTATTAAACTATCTAGGAACGTCTCTTTATTACTAATCTTAATGAGATGAGAGACAACTTCTGTATCAACACTGGACTTAAAAACGCAACCTTTTTTAGTTAATTCTGCAGTAAGATTTGTAGCATTAATTAGATTGCCATTATGTGCTATTGCCATCTCACCGAATCTACAGCTGCTTACTATTGGTTGTATAGTACTTTTATCTCCACTTGTTGAATAACGTACGTGCCCTATTGCATGTCTACCATGAAGTTTCTCTATTCCTTCCATATTATTGAATATGCTGTTTACTTGCCCTTGTAAATGGAGAGAAAATAAATTATTATTATTGCTTGTCACAATTCCAAAGGATTCTTGTCCCCTATGTTGCAAAGCGTGAAGACCTAAAGCACAGTTAGACGCAGCTTTTATATTACAAGCTATAGCAAATATCCCACATTCTTCATGCATACTATATGAAAGTATTAATTATAAGTTTAGTTTAGCCCAGCTACAAGTAAAAATCTATTTTAAGATGGTTTTGAAATTAATTCTTCAAGTTATACGATAATATATTTATCTTAATTCTAATATTAAGGGTATTTTAACATCTAATATCTATTATCCAATTCAACTTATAATTGAAGGCAAAAAAATGACTAATAATCCTAAAATAAATGCAAAATTTGATGGAAAAATAGATGCAAAAGCGTTAGCGGATAATGCTGTGCAAAACTTTAAAACTGCTTTTTGTAGCACATGGGAATGCAGTTTGCCTAAAGAGATTAATGTCAACCTGTTTGCAACTAGACCTGAATATGGGAACTATTTTAAAGAAAACTATGTTAACCCTATAAAACAAGCTAGGCACTTTACTCTTGCGAAAAGCGAAGATGGGTTTGATGTGTATTCTTATTTAGATAGACAAAAACCAGAGTACTCTGATTTAAGTATAAAACGAGGAGTTGCCCATGCTTTAATTGAAAATAATGACAAGTGGGGAAAAGTTTTACCTACATCATTTAAGGTAGGAATGGCAGACTATGTTGCAGGTTTGAATAAGTATGGTTTTGTTCAGAATAACAATGATGATAAGCGTGACTTTGAAGAAATAAAAGAAGACTCTTTAGATTTAGAAGAAATATTAGCTAGAAATAGTGATCATGGTGGCTTAGCAGAGCAAGCTGTGAAATTCCTTGAATCAAAATATGACAGAGATCTTGATCAGTTATTGCATAAGATTGATGCCGAAACAGTAAAAGAAGGAAGAATCTTTGTGAATCAGTTCATCAAAGATGTAAGAGAATATAATACAGAATTCTCATCTTGGGTGACAGATCAACTTCACGACTTTATTTAGTAGTTTTATTAATAAAAATTTAAACTTTTTTACAATTATAAGGAGTACAATATGTATAATAATATAAAAGAATTTAAAGCTAATAGTATTAATGTAGAAATATTTGGTAAAAATCCAAATGAAGATCAAATAAGTAATATAGAAGGTTCAGTTCATAATGCCTTTTCTAATTTCTATGCTGCTTTTTGTAATGATCAGGAGTGTGGTGGTGCACAGAAGATTGACATCTATGCGGCAAACACTGAAGATGAATATAAAGAGCTTTTAAGTAAAAAAGAAATTGATAGTAGCATAAAAAGCCATAAATTCTCTGCCTTAAAAGATCATGAAAATGGAGAGTTTGATATTTATTTTTACTTAAATAGATCAGGAGATTTTGCTTATTCAACTTTAGAAAGAGCAGTAGCCCGTGTTTTAATTGAGGGTAATGACGTATTTAAAAGCGCTTTACCTCAAGCGCTTAAAACAGGAATGGTAGATTATGTTGCAGGTTTAGATGAGAATGGTAATGTTCAAGATAATAATGAAGATTGTCGTGATTTTAATAAAATTATAAAAAAGAACCTAAGTCCATATGACATATTAAAGGATAAAAGGAGCGAAGCCCAAGCAGAACAAGTAATAAAGTATCTTAAGCAAGAAAATCCTGAAAAAATCAATAAATTATTTAAAGATCTTACTGATACACAAAATCAGCAAGATAAAAAAACAATAGCTGATAATTTTTTAAATGAACTAAAAAATGATGAGGGTCTTAACTCAAAATTTTCAGAATGGACAAATAAGCAATTAGAGCAGTTCCATCAAAAGTTGGCAGAAAAATTCGTTCCAGAGATGGAATCTAAAATAATGGTAGATGGTACTGAAGTAGCAGTAAGATATAATCAAGATAGTAAAATGGAAAATATAAGGACATCAGTTGCTGATACTTTAACGAATTTTAAAAACGCTTTTTGCAGTGATGGAGAGTGTAATATTCCTCAAAAATTAAACATTTTTTCATTTAATAGCGAAACTGACTACAGCCAATATTTATGCGGTAATAATAAAAAATCCGATAAATTTTTTGTCTCAAATGATAAAAATGGTGAAGCTAGTATTTACTTATATCTAAAAGGGAAAGGTGATAGTAGGGCAAATAATAATATTGACACTTTAAAAGCACGGATTATTGAGGCCATAATGGAAAATAATGGTTGGGATCACCTACCTCAGCAAATTAAAGAAGGAATGAGAGATTATGTTTTAGATTCAAGTGATGCTAGTTATAAAAGCAGTAACTTAAATGACATCAGAAATTTTGGCCTCACTCCAGATTACATAATGAGTGAGTTTGGTACTAAAGGCTATCTATCAGGACAAGTAATGAGGTATTTGATGGAAAATAAACCTGATGATGTGCATCAGTTACTTAAAAGCTTTAATGGATTGAAAACAAAAAATGGAGCAGAAGCTCAAAAGGTAGTAAGTAATTTTACAGACAAATTAAAGAGTTATGAGCAAGAGTTTTCAGATTGGGTAGGTAAAGAACTGAAACAAATTAATAATGCGAGATCAGAAGCAGAGCTCAATCCGTTAGTGCAAATCCAGGAAGGAGAGTCTACTTCAATGGATCAAACTCAAGAGCAATCAATGGATGGAAAGCAAGATTTTATAGATCAAGTAATGAATTCTTCATGTATTACTGATTTAGGTATCAAACCAGAATGTAAAGATAAATTTGAAGATTTAATAAAAGCACTGAAAGAATGTAGTGAAGAGTCTTCATTGGTCCCAAAAGAGCTCAAAGAAGAAGAAACAGGAATAGAACCTGAAATAGAACCTGAAATAGAACCTGGAGTAGAACCTGGAGTAGAACCTGAAATAGAACCTGAAATAGAACCTGGAGTAGAACCTGAAATAGAACCTGGAGTAGAACCTGAAATAGAACCTGGAGTAGAACCTGAAATAGAACCTGGAGTAGAACCTGAAGTAAAACCTGAAGTAAAACCTGGAGTAGAACCTGGAGTAGAACCTGGAGTAGAACCTGAAGTAAAACCTGGAGTAGAACCTGGAGAATCAGAAAGCATCTCTGATATTTTCAACAACTTCAGGAAGACTTTATGTAGTAGCCAAGAATGTCATGATATTCAAAAAGTAAACATAAGTACTATCAGTGGAGATGAATTCAGAGATCTAGCAAGTGAATCACATTATAATAAAGTAGGTCACTTTATAATCTCAAACGACCATGATATAGTTGATATTAAGCTATATGTTGATCACGAAAAAGATTCTTCAGCCTTAAATTTTGGATCTGGAACATTTGTTCAATCCAGATTGCAACTATGTTCCATCAGATCTCAATATGAGTCATGAATCTGATTGTGCTAAAGCAGCAAAGGTCATGTCATTTCTCATCCAAAGACATCCTGAGCAACTTAATTATCTCTTTGAAGATCTTGCTAGCTCAGGGTGTAGAAATGGAGATCAAGTCATGCAAGAATTAGATAATTACTACAGCTCTGAACTGCAAATATGGTTAGCAGACCAGCAGTTTATGTAGAAAATTTCTAAAGCTTGTAAAAGTGGTTGAAAGGTTTATATTTCCTATATAAACTTTTCAGACCATTTAATAAAAGTATTCAAAAATCTAGGATAAGTAATATAGAATCGGGAGTGTTCAACAAACTGAACTAATAGAAAATACTCTATCATATTCTGCGAGAACGTGCAACAAACTGGATCAAACAAGAAAAATATTAACATAAGAAATGGAATGGACGACAAAACATCAAATAAAACCAGTGGATTAGTAGACTATAAAGAGTTAATATATTATCGTCCATTCGAGGTCGCTAACTGGCAAAGGAGGAGCTTCTGATCAATAGAAGCAAGTTTAGAAGGTGAAATAGAAAATAAATGAGAATAAAGAAGTAGAAAAGTTCAAAATACAGACTCATTTGAGCTTGTAACGCCTCGAGATAGAGCCACAGGTAGTCAAAGACTAATTTAAACTTGAAATGTTTGCAAAGTTATAAAATCGCATATATAGCACTTCCCATAATAATCTGAAGGATTCATAAGAAAGCAGAATATGACTTGAACAGAGGGATGTTCTTCCTGGTCCTGTTTTTAACCAATGAGTTTATTAAAGTCAGGGTGGAAGATTTCAGTGCTTTAGCAAATTCACTGATTTTTTTGAGAGAACGTTCAACAAACTGTGTCAAACAAAAAAAATAGTAATATTAATATAAAACATGGAGTTGACATATGAACGAAAAAACATCGAATAAAAACACAGGGTTAGTAGACTATAAAGAGTTGGAGAACAATATATTATCATCTATACGAGAAGGTAGGTCTTTAACTGGGAAAGGAGGAGCTTTAACGCCTCTGATCAATAGAAGCAAGTTTAGAAGGTGAAATAGAAAATCACCTATCAAATGAGAATGAAGAAAATAATCGCAGAAATGGCAAAAGTTCAAAATACAGATTCAGACTCATTTGAGCTTATAACGCCTCGGGATAGAGATGGAAGTTTTGAGCCCCAGGTAGTTAGAAAAAGACAGACTAATTTACATCCTGAGCTTGAAGCAAAAATTCTTAGTATGTTTGCCAGTGGTATGAGTTATAAAGACATAACATCGCATATCGAAGAAATTTACGACCATAAGATATCAGCAGCAGCAATATCTAACATTACAGATAAATTATTACCAATAATAAATGAGTGGCGCAGTCGGTCATTACAGGCTATTTACCCAATAATTTTTATGGATGGAATATTTTTCAAAGTTAAAGAGGATGGTAGGTGCGTAAGCAAGTGCATATATAATATACTTGGCATAGATCAAGAGGGTAAAAAAGAGGTATTAGGCTTTTATCTAGCTGAAAGCGAAGGTGCTAATTTTTGGTTAGGAGTATTGAATGATCTCAAAGAAAGGGGTGTGGAAGATATCATGATTGCATGTGTTGATGGGCTTAAAAGCTTTCCTGCAGCCATAAACAGTGTATTTCCCAACGCAGAAGTGCAATTGTGTATAGTGCATCAAATACGCAACTCATTGAAGTATGTGGCTAGCAAAGATGTAAAAGTTTTCATGAGTGATTTGAAGAAAATATATCAAGCTTCAAATAGAGAAATAGCTGAAAATTATTTACTTGAGTTGGAAGAAAAGTGGGGAGCAAAATATCCTATGGTAGTGAAATCCTGGCAAAATAATTGGGAAATGGCTATTTTAAGTATTCTGATCCGGTGAGAAAGCTAGTTTATACTACCAATCCCATAGAGGGACTGCACAGACAAATCAGGAAATTCACTAAAACCAAGGGCTCTTTTACCAGCACAAATGCCTTGTATAAGCAATTATATTGTGCTATAAAAAAGATAGAACAGAAATGGACTATGCCTATATCAAATTGGGCTTTAACCATCTCTCAACTTGATATCTTCTTTCCTAACAGATTGAAAATTCAGTTGAGTTTTTGACACAGTTTGTTGAACACTCCCTTTTTTGATTTATGGAAACTTGCATTATCAAGATTTGACCAGGTTGTAAAATTGGAGCTTTCAAACCAAGCGTTAAAAATATCCCTCGAAGGTGCCATTATTTGTTTTTTATTTAGCGCTGCAATCATGCTGAGTTTTTTTACCTGATTTTAGAGAATGGAATCTCTCTCCCCGCTTACAATATCCATACTCATAGTCTTCTGTGTTCTCTATACCGGATTCATCAATATATACAAGATTTCCAGGTTGCTTCAAGAATTCTGCTCTTCATTTCTTTCCCTATATCCATAGGTCTTTTTTTGTGCGTAAATCCGATATTTTTAAGTGCACGGTGGATCGTTTGCCTACTGATATTGCCCCAAAATCTTTGACTACCTTCATGCTTTTTAGCAAATTCGATAAACTCATTCCAATTTTATGATTATAGCCAACGCCTTCAGGTTTTTTTGGTAAAAAGTCTCCTGTTTCTTTGCGTCTTACCTGCCACTCATATAATGTTCTATTTTATATCTTATAGCTACAGATTTTCTCCTTCGTCCAATTGCTTTTTTCCTTAAATCGTAACTCTGGCATCAACCATCCTAAATCTTTATCTTACCTCATTCGGATCTTTAAAGGAAGGGCTATAACATTAGCTTTCAACTCAAGTTTTAGTTTTTTTTGGTGATTTTTTAATTTGACGTGTATGGCTACTCTGTAAAATAATATTGTAATCAATTACAACCAGCTAAAGCTGGTGGTATGAGTTAAAGCTTTAAAGCAAGTTTTAAAACTCAGAGATTTGTGATGTTTATGATGAATTTCTTGTTCTTCAATATACTTCTGCACATCTGTAGAATTTACATTACCAACGGTAACAGCAAAATATCCTCTAGCCCACAAATGTTGACCCCAGTATCTTTTTCTTAATTGTTCAAACTCTTGGAATAACTTACGTTCCCTTTGATATATTGTTGGATAGTGGGCGGCATAGAAATTAGCATATGTACGTGATCAGGCGTAATATTACCACTTACAATATCTACAGACCCGCTGAGAAACGGTATGCAACTAATTTCAGCAGCAACAACAGCAAGAATCAATTAAAACTCATGCCTGAGGTTTGCGAGACCAGCAATTATGTTAAATCTCATGTTGTATTTCTTCTGAAAATTGCGATAGGTATGCGACATGATTTTAAAAATCTTAATTTCACGGATTTTATGCTCCACTTTCATCCTAAATGATGCCAGCTTCCGATTGTGCTCTTTTTGATCGTCCGTCAGCAATTTTTTTCGATACCTTTTATGCGGAATCATAACGTTACTCTGCAATTTTTGCCACCCCTGATATCCAGAATCTGCATACTTTATATTCTCTTTTGGTAACATTTTTTCCTGCTTTCATATCTTAAAATCGTGAGTTCGACCTCTGTATGACTTTGACACTGATAGAATTTGCCCATCTTCTCTTATAACGATTTCCGTTTTTATCGTGTTTACTCTTTTCTTGCCAGAATAAGACAATTTTCTTTTTTTCCTGTCTTTTGGCCGTTCTATTGGTTGTTCTGTAACATCTGCTAATATCTTCAAAATTCTTTCTGGCGTCATAGTTCTGTCCTTTTTTTTTGAGATTTTTTTAGCCAAAAGTGGTTCCATTTTCTTGAGTAATCGGCAGATGTTTGAGTTATGCAAGTTGAATCGGTAACTCAAGAATCGGTGTGTTATGTAAGTTCTATAATACAGAATTATACAAAGTATTTTGTCTTCCAACACAGGCTATTTTGATGTTCTTCCATTTCCGTTTTTTAACTTTCTCCCACTCTGGGCGCACTTTTTCTATAACCTTTTCGAATTTTCTTATTGTCAGACCTGTTACATCTTGAAAATTCCTCGGATGTTCTTTTATATTATGCTAATTTAAGCTCATCTTGCCTCACTTTTTCTTGCTCTATCTCTCTTTATATAACCATTTCTCCTCTTTTGCACCAGGTCTATATAAAAACGTAAATCATTCAATTGAAAAGAAAAATTTAAAATTTGTTTAATTCTGATTTTTTAGGATTCTCTTAGTTATTATTTATTTCTGGATCTTTATTTTTCGACCTTTTTATCACCAACCTGGAGAGAAGCGAGTGATAACATCAGAGAGAGGAAATAGCTTTGATCTGCGGATTCCCATCACAGGAAGCTATCAGCTGATGCTGGGAGCGCCATAGTTGCGTGTTTAAGGCGCGCAACTATAAGGGCATCAAACCTTATTTTAAGAAGAAATCCTAAAACGGCTAGGTTAAGTCGCGGATAGATCTTATTCATCAACCTCTAGCCTTCACTGCTACAGCAGCAACTTTAATCAAATAAGCGCTCCATAGATCAGATTATGTTAGCAGCCTGATACTATTCAGATCGTCCTACCAGTACTCTATCACCTAATCTACTACCTATCTCTCCAGATTGGTACTCTCTTTATATCATATACATTCACAACCATGGAAGCAGAATTTTATTGTTTTTTCACAATTCTTTTAAATATGCTGCATTTTAAGATCTTTATTTTTTATAGATTTTCTATAATCAATTACCACCAGCTTTAGCTGGTGGTATGAGTTAAAGCTTATAAAGCAAGTTTTAAAACTCTAAAATATTGCAATTATTGTATGTTCCTTAATATACCTTTGCACATCTGTAGAATTGACATTGTGACAGCAAATTGCTCAAATATCTTTTTCTTAGTTGCCCAAATTCCTGTTTAATATATTGTTGGATATTTGGAGATATAGAATATGTATATGATCAGATTCTACATAATTTGCATTCTCTGATAATTCCTCTCTGACCTGTAAATATCTGTATTTAGTACAATTAGATCCATATCAAATCACTAAAATACTAAAGCTTAAGCTAACTACATAAATACAGCTATTGCATCATTCTTGACCGTTTTAAGTTTTTACTATTATCAGAAAGCCTGTAATCTAATTTTCTTCTTTTTGCGTTTCGTATCTCATCTGACTCAGATGAGCTTGTACTTGATACTCGAACAGAAAATTCAAACTGATCCGCAAAGGATTCGGAAAGGCTAGAACTAGGTGAATTTACATTTACTGATAAACTATTTTGGGATAGGCTGGAAGTAGTAGATCTAGATAAAACCGTATCTGGTCTGGGCAATTCTAACAATTTATTATACACATTTTCTAATTGGCCAAGGGGAGCTCTAGAGGGGTCTATTTCATCATTGAACTCCTTATGTTGTGCTACTTGAGGCATAGAAGAATCATAATTAGGCAAATATACTATAGGTTCGTTCTCACAATTTAAACGTTGATACCCTATAGGCTTATCTGGAGCTATACACGAATTCTTTTTGCGTTTACCAACTCCAGGTCTGGATAAGTCTATATTTAATCTATTTAAAGCTTTCAAAGAAGTTCTAAATTCATCACTTTTACTTATTATGTTATATATTCTACCATTTGATACTACACATGCTAAAAAGTCTTCCCCATAGGTATTTTTTAAGTATATATTAACTCTATGATTCAGCAAAAAAGATGCTATTTCTCGATTATCTGCTTTAGCTGCTAAAATCAAAGGAGTATTTCCAGCTTTATCACATATATTAATATCAGTGTACTCACATTCTATTAACATCTTAACTATGTTAATATGACCATATAGTACTGCTAGGTGAAGAGGGGTATATCCGTATCTATCTCTTACGTTAACTGTATCCCTGCTAAGCAATACTCTTATTATACCCATACCGCATCTCGTTACTATTGCTATATGAATGGGAAGAGCTTCATGACAAGCAGTGGTTAATCCTGCACCTAACTCCAACAGAGTTTCAACTATTCTTAAGACTTTATCTGCATGCTTATATCCTCCTAATAAGATTCCTGATAGAGGCGTATGCCCTAGGTCACTCTTTTTTTCGAAATCTGGATTAAAGTTAGCTAATGTTCTGATCATAGGTATATTTTTATATATAGTAGCAGCTACGTAGATAGGGGTTTGTCCAAGATTGTTTGTTGTGTTGACATCAAAGCCTGAATTCAATATATTCATCACTCTTAGTCTATCATTATTAAATATTGCGTTAAAAAGTTTCTCTTCTACAGAAGGTTCCTCCTTATATCCAATCATTCCTCTCCACCAATTTATACTAAATATGATATATCGTATTTACAATGCAAGCTTTTTGAAAAATTTTAACTAAATCTATTGCTTATACCCATGGCATTGCTAATGAAAAATTTTTTAAATGGAGTGAAGTTTTCAATTGCTAATAGTCCAATATTCCTAAGTACTTTAGTACAAAGGTTTCTATTTGAAAACAGTCTATTAAGACCATCAGTAATTGCAGCCATAGTACAGTTATCAAAATACCTATCAGACGAGTATTTTTCTAAAACATACCTACTACCTACATCAATTCCTTGCTCTCTTGCTGTAGAGATATTCGCTACTATGCTTTCCACATCTTTTATACCTAAGTTTAAACCCTGACCTGCAATTGGATGTATAGAGTGTGCTGCATCTCCAATCAGCACTATTCTTTTTTGATATAAATCCTTTGAGAAGAGAAAAAATAAGGGATAAGAAACTCTAGCATTCTCAAGTTTGATATCACCTAAATAAGAGCCAAATCTTTTTTTAAGTTCAACAATAAATTCATTATTTGATAGCTGCATAAGCATAGAAACAATGTCAGACTTTTCTGTCCAAACTATAGAAGATTTATACCCTCCTTTCATTGGTAGAACTGCAAAAGGGCCACTAGAAAAAAAACGCTCTACTGCCAGACATTGATGATACTTTTCATGTTCTACATTGCAAACTATACTGCTTTGCTTGTATTGAAGTTTTATTGCTGGTAGGAAAAACAATTCTCTTAATTTTGAATGCCTACCCTCTGCACAAATTAGTAATTGAGATGTTAATTCTTGACCATTATTTAAGACAACTTCTACACACCCAAAATCACATGAGATAGATTTGCAAGAAGTAGGTGAGTATACATGAATTTCACTTGTTAAATTGTTACTAATAGCTCTCTGCACAACAGACTTTTCCACTACGTAGCCCATAGGCTCTTTGCTTACAACCTTATGATCGTAGTGTACAGAAATTGGACTATTTTCATCAAGAATACAGATATCTAATATAGGCCCTGCCTCGCTTTCAATAAAATGCCAAATACCAAAATCCTCAAGTAGCCTCTTTGTGTTATATGATATGGCAAATACCCTATTGTCAGATTTTGGAGGATGGAAAATATCGTTTTTTTCTAGTAGTGCAACAGAGAGGAATTTACGCTTGAGGCCAATAGCTGTAATTGAGCCTAGCAGCCCACCTCCTGAAATGATAACATCATAATACATTTTACAATTGATTAAAAATTATAAAAATACTTTTATAATATTGTATTATCTAAATTAAATTATGTTTAGTACTTTTTTTCAGAAAATCAGACAATTCTTTAAAAAGAAAAAAGTAGAAGAAAAAAAATATGGAGCTTGGCAGGAAGACTGTTTAGGATATCAAAACATTGCAATTAACTTTACTAAGATCATCAGGGCAATTAAAGATCAACATCATATAATCTCTTTAGAAGCTGATCCTGGTTTGGGCAAAACATTTTTCCTACAAAATTGGGCTTTAGATCTGAAGGAACAAAATGAGATTGCAGTATACTATGATGCATGGAACATTAATGCTTTAGAGCAACCTCTTGCTCCACTGCTTAGCTTTATATTTGATAATTTATTTATATCAAAAAAAATAAAGAAAAGCATAGTACGTAAGTTTAAAAATATAAATGACCAATTATTTTCGCTAGATACACTTGGTAAGCTCATTAACAAATCTCCACTAGGCATATTCTCTGTTTTTGTTGATGTAACTAAAGAAGCAGAGAAGAAAGAAAGATCAGAAATCTCTTTAAATGAGCTAACAGCTTATAATACAAGAAGAAAAAATATGGAAGTTTTTAAAACTCAGTTCACTGAAATAGTAAATAAAATTCGCAATAGCCAAAACATCTATGTATTAGTTGATAACCTTGAATTATGTCGAACAAAATACATTATAGATTTTTTTGAATATATAAAATATAGTTTAAACATAGATGGGTTGATATTTATTTTAGCTACCCATAAATCTCAAAGTAATGTTAAAAAGACAGTAAATACTTCTTTTGGTATACAGAAGCATTTTGTTGATTTATCTCTTTTTTTACCTAGGGTTCCAGTAGAAAAATTTATTAATAAACAGTTTCAAGATATAGTATTAAGTAGACCAATAGAAGAAATAAAGTCTAGCTTTACTGTTTTATGCAGAATATTTTTACTGTCACTAAAGGACATAAAACGTTGTGTTTATGCAGTAAATTTACTTTTCTTAGTTTACCCACAAAAAAAACTATTTTTACCAAACTTATTTTCATTTCTAATAATACTACAATTGGTAAATCATGAACTTTACGAATCACTAGGCACAGACATATTATCTACTACAGACTTTTTAATTGCCCTTGATAAACCAGTAATTAATAACTATCAACAAGAGTGGCAAGGTTTAAAAGCTGCTTTAGAAACTTCATTTTCTAATATAAATAACTTTAGTCCCTTAAAAGACACTCTAGCCCAATTAGATGGCAATGAATATGTTATCAACTATATGAAGAGGATGATTTCCTATGTTGTATAAAAAACCATCAATATTACGGTGGCGCAAGTCAGGTGAGCTTCTGGATCACCTTTTATCATAAACAGTAACAATATTATCAAGGGCTTGATCATGATCTTCTACTGGTAACTGCTTGCAAAACTGTAGGTCATATGCAACACCTATGAACTTACTACCAAGTGGGCGTAATTTCTCTATAGTTCTATCATACCAACCGCCACCAAACCCTAATCTGTTCAAATTTTGATCAAAAGCAATAAGTGGTGTAATCACTATATTTGGTACTATGTAATTTTCAATTTGGCTATCAATTTTCCACTCTTGAAATAACAAATAATCGCTATTTTGATCTACAATTGGCACAATTATTTTATGACCTAAACCCTGTAGTTTCTGCATGAGTGGTATAACATTTATCTCACCATCTCTTGGAATGTACCCAGCTACTATTTTACTTTCACTGATAATGATGTTTTCAATGAATGTTTCTTCTATTAAACTTGCCGCACGAATTGCAAAATCTTCGCTTACTTCTTTCCTTACCTTTCTATATTTTTCTCTTAGCTCCCTTTTTTTTGCTATAATATTAAGCTTATACATAAACCTAATTGGCTCTTTGTAAACAATAACTTATCCATTTTGCCATGAGCTTTTCTTGCAAACTGTTCTGTTTTAACCTTTCACTTAAAAATTTAAAATCAACATAATCTAGATTTTGATCCTGATTACTGCAACTGTAAACAAAACTCTCCTCACCAGTCATTGGGTCTACATGTCTTTGCAAACATTGAGCACATATCTCCTTCATCATGCACTGCATAGGTGAGTTAACAGACGCTATAACTTTCACTTCTCGTTTTAAATGTGGTTTAAAAAGAGTGTTTTTAGCACTGGCTACTGCCTCCATCATTTTATCTGAGCCAATAACTATAATTTTATCTATAGAATCTAAGTTGATTGTTGTTTTACCAACTGTCTGATAAGCAACAATTCCATCGATAATATTGCTATGGAATGACAGATCCCCCTTTCTTCCTTTTTCTATTACTCCTTCATCACATGTCCAAACCAAAGTAGTTGCTGAGGACTCTAGTGACTCTCGCTTAAAAACATCACTTAACTTTTTATAACCAGCAAAATATAAAACCTGGCAGTTATTTTCCAAACACGCTTTTCCTATAGAGAAAAGCACAGCATTACCAACACCGCCACCGATGAGCATGACATTTTCGTTTTTAGGAATTTCTGTTGGCATGCCGGTTGGCCCCATCAGCACTACAGGTTCATTCTTTTTAAGATAGTAGCACAAATCTGTTGATCCACCGGTTTCTAAAATAATTGTAGAAATAAGACCTCTTTCCTTATCTACCGAAGCACCAGTAGCTGCTATACCCTCCATTGTTAATTTTGTATTTTTAATCTTAAGAGCCTCAAATTCACCGTTTTGCAACCTATAAAATTGACCAGGTTTAAAATTTGCAGCAGCCATGGGTGCTTTAATTACTACTTCAACTACTTTAGGAGTAAGGCGCTTTACATCCACAACTACTGCAGTAAATGCATTTTTTATCTTATCAAAGAAAACATTCACATGTTCTGTCTTAACATCGTTATTTTCCTTCAGAAGTCGCGTAATTACAGGGTAGCCATTTTTAGCGCTGGCCATAGCCTTAACTACACTCCCACTATATGAAGGGTGCAAATCACCAAAAAAACTAATAGCTTTACCTGAGTCTCTATATAAAAAGATATAATCTTGCTTTTTTGCTTTAGGTGAAAATGTATGCCACCCTACCTTGCCCTCTAAATCAAAATAAGAAAAATATTTACCACTCAATTTAAAGTGCTTTGTATCTTCACTAGCAACTATAGTATTTGGCTCAGTACCTGCTGCAATTAATATAGTACGTGCATTTATATGCCTTACTTTTCTATCTTTATCTAGTATTGCAACTGACTGTGCATGGTTATATTCATCAGTTACAATTTTTGTTGGCTCCAAATTTTCAAGGAAATCAACCCCTTCTGCTAAAGCATTTTTAACCTCTTCACTATTTAATCTGTAACTTGGAGAGTCAGTTAAGTTTTTCCTATAGATAATTTTAACTCCACCCCAGCTACGCATTAACTCCAGTATTTTAGCCTCTCTATTTTCATTTCTTGCCAATTCTTTTTCAGTACGTATTGCACGTGCATGCAAGATATATTCACTGGCAATTTCGTGCTCTTCTACGCTCCAGCTTGCTTCAACATATTCTTTGCCATATTCATTTACCAATATTTCATAACGAGAAAGGAATTTTTCAACTTGAACTGGGTAATATGCTAAACTTTCTGTTGCTGTGTCAATTGCTGTAAGTCCCCCACCTATTATAACTATTGGCATGCGGATTTGCAGATTAGCTATGGAGTCAGATTTAAGTGCTCCAGTAAGCTGCAGTGACATTAAAAAATCTGATGCCATGCGTACTCCACATGCTAACATATTTTTTATATTGATTATTTTAGGTTTGCCAGATCCAAGCGAAAGAGCTATATGATCAAATCCGAGTTTGAAGGCATCATCAACTGTTACTGTCCCACCAAAACGCACCCCTCCATAAATTGCAAAGCTTTCTCTTCTTTCTAAAAGTAATCTGATAATTTTGAGGTTATTTTTATCCCAACGAGCAGTAATTCCATACTCTGCAACCCCACCAAAACCAGAAGGAGTGCGCTTGCTTAATTTCTCATATTTAAAATCCTTTATGGGTAATAATTTTTCCTTTAAAGGTTCTATTTTAAGTCCGTCTATGGCAACAACATTATGCCCATCATTGAGCAGGTGATGGGCAAGTGTAAAGCCTGCAGGCCCAAGACCAACAACTAAAACGTTCTTTCCTGTGCTTTCTTTAGGAAGTGGACGCTCAAAATTAAGTGGATTCCAACGAGTAAGAAGAGAATAAATTTCAAATCCATATGGTAAACTCAGCACATCCTCAAGTATCTTAGTTTCAATCATTGGAATATCAACAGGATCCTGCTTTTGATATATGCAGGATTTAGAGCAGTCATTACATATTCGATAACCAGTTGCTGCACATAGAGGATTATCAATAACAATGATAGCTAAGCTTGATATACTAAAGCCTTGGCTTTTGACTAAATTCATCTCAGAAATTTTTTGCTCTAGTGGACAGCCATGAAGCTCAACATCTAAGGGAGATTTCTTAAAATCTTGACTTTCAGAAAACATCCCTTTAGAACAACTATCCTTATTTTGCTTATGGCAGTATATGCAATAATGAGCGTTATCTAATGCCTTATTTAAAATAGGCTTATTATGTGTTAAGTCAAATCCAGAACGTCTTTTTACCTCTTCTATACGCAATACTTCATGATCATCTACTTGTTTACTTATAACTGGAACCAATTTGTCATAGTCAATTTTTTTAGGGGATGAGAACAAAACACCCTCTTGATTGTTTACTGCCATCCATGCAGCATACTGAGCCGCAAGTTCTACTTCTTCTTGATATTTCTCCTTATGCTCAAACCAGAGCATAGCTTCTTGTGCAAAATCCTGCTCTTGCAGAGGAAATTTTAGGAATACACTTAATTTCTTAGTTATTAAATTAATATCTATATCATCAGTTTTTACATATTTTTTTAGTGCATAGCGTTGAATAAATAACCTTTTACATTTATACAGCATCACAAAATCTTCGTGCTTTTTTCTTAACGCCCCAGCCTCTTCTTCAATAAAAAATAGTTTAGAAATGAACTCTTCAACTGCAGGAGAAAGCTCTATTACTAGCTGACTGTCGTAATTTTTGTTTTCTCGTGCTTTACACAGTGAATGATATAAATCTTTATTATAATTTTTTATATGGTCTAAAAATACATTATCTAGCTTTTTTAAACCATCTATATGATATAAATCGAAAAACGATATCGAGAAATTAAACATCTCTAAATCTTAGTATTTAATATATTTTATAAAATATTAGTAAAAAGATAAAGAGATGTGCTACTTTAAGATTTAAGTTTACATCCTTTGAGCAGGTTGTTTATTAGATTCTTCTTGCCAAACAGCGCTTGATACTTCATTACCTTATATACGTAATGGCAATTTTTATAGAAATTTAGACAAAGCTTTCATAAGTTTGTTTTTCTATGTTATGGGCTTCATTACCATACACTTCATTAAACTCTGAGCTTGGGTCATTGAAATCTTTAAAACTATCACGTATATTATAATTTTCTATATAAAAGAGCTTTTTAAGCATTAGCGAAGCAAGATATAAAACAAGAGAAGGTATAAATGCTATCGCAAGCACTTCTCCTCTAGAATGCTTTCTATTTAGCTTAGCATTACCTAGAAGGAGAAAAAGTGATGTAAATGTATATGCAGAACATATCAAAACAGTATAATTAATAATTTGCTTACCTCGTCTATCACAGTCAAAATCCTCTATTTTGTAACTTACACTTCTACATATCTTCCGAGCTTCTTTAGGCGTTAGTTCAGAAATGTGATGTTTTATTCTATTTTTTATTATAGTAGACACTGCTGCTTTATACGTTACTAGACAACCAGAGTATACTTTATATAAAAAGTCATTTTGGGCTTGAATGTTATGATTGCTCTGTAGATAATCTTTAATATTTGAGTTAAGTTGTAAATTTGTATATCTTCTACTAATCAAATCATTTATTAACTCCTCCTTTATTAAACCTAATATATCTTGATTATAAAAACAACTCAGAAGAAAGGGAAAGACCAATGTATTCTCATCACAAACCTGTTTAATAGTAGTATATATAGTATTACACAAATTATTGCTATTGATCCTTTTATGTTCACCATAATCACATTCTCTATGCTGATATTTTCTATATATATTTTCACTATGCACAAAAAGAGATTCCACGATTCTCATCTTATATGAACCATAATGATCTAGATTAACTTTGCCTAACTTTTCCAATATAATGCCATCCAATTCCCCTCTCATATTTCCCCCTGCTTACAATATCAAACGATTTATCAATATGCTAAAAATAGCATTTGGTAAAATAAATAATTAAAATACCAGCAGGTAAGATTTTTAGATTGCGAAAATATGTCTCAATTATTCTATTATTGCTTTTTTAGTTTTTTTGCACTTTTTCTTCAAAGCAATCCCAAATAATCTTTTCAAGAGATAAGTTATACAGTTCATTAATTTCAACTACTCCTGTAGGGGAAGTAATGTTAATTTCCAATAAATAATCACCTATTATATCTATTGCAGCAAATAGCAACCCCCTTTTTCTTAGTTCTGATCCAACAGTAGTACATATATTGTGGTCTCTATCATTTAATGATACCCTTTCAACAGTTGCACCAAGGCGAATATTTGTTCTTATTTCTTCATTAGAATTTGGAACTCGTCTTATTGCTCCAATTGGCTTACCATCAAGCAATAAGACTCTTTTATCGCTATTTATATCATTACAAAACAGCTGTACGATAATGGGACAATTATATTTCTCAATCACAATTTGCGATATAACCTCAATATTTATGTCACTATGATTTATCCTTAGCACATCATTTCCACCATAGCTGTATAGAGGTTTTAAAATTACGTCTTTATGCTCTAAATGGAAACTCTTTATTGCTACTAAATCCTCTGTTATGAGAGTTGGTAAAGTAAATTGAGGAAAATGTGACACTAAAAGTTTTTCCGGGCAATTTCTTATCTCTGTGGGGTTATTTATTATTAGTGCATTTACCTTCTCTAAAATATAGGTTGTAGTGATATAACGCATATCAAAAGGTGGGTTTTGTCTTATGAAAACAACGTGCATTTCACTCAGAGGAATAACCTTGCCATCAGAAAAATTAAAATCAGAATCACAAGTAATAACTCTTTTAGCTAACGCAATTGGCTCATTGTTTTTCAAAGATAGATCACTTGGTGTGTAAAAGAATATTGTATGCCCCCTCCTTTGGGCTTCTTTCATAAAAACAACAGTAGTATCATTACGAAAATTTACACTTTTATCCATCTGAAAAGCAACACTCAGCGACATCTTATTTATCTATAAACCTTACGTAGCTAACAACATCTTTAACTTCTTTAATTTCTCTAATAATTTTTATAACTTCATTTAATTCTTTACTATTTTGAGCTATTCCCATCAAGTAAACCACACCATCCGCTGTATTAACACTATAATTAACCGATTTCACATTTTTTCTTCTTAAAATTCTTGCCTTAATTTTTGCTGTGATTAAGCTATTTTTGGCTATATCAGCAATAGAGTTATTACTGTCATTATCTAATGTTTTTATCTTTATTTTATTGATAACTTCTTTCACCCCTTTTTGTTCCCATGCAACTCTTTCTGCTGTAACTTGTTTTTCAATTGAATCCACACTTCCTATTAACAAAACTCTACCTTCATTTACTTTGACTTTTATAGATGAAAAAAGATTATGATTTAAAAGTTCTTTATTTATTCTAATCACAATAGTAGTATCATCTATAGTAGCACCTAAAGACTTATCTTGCATGCTAACTACAGTTGCTGTTGTTACAGCAGTTCCAATCAATAGAGAAATACAACCACTTTGAGCTACTATTAAAACAGCTAGCAATAGACTTATAATTACTTTCATTGCTTTTAACTAAATATTTTATAATATAATAATAAACTCAGGAACTAAATTATTAAACTAAATAAAAGAATACTTGAGATTATTATAAGTTAAAATATAATTTACTGCAGAATGCGGATATGGCGGAATTGGTAGACGCGCTAGGTTTAGGTCCTAGTAAGGAAACTTGTGGGGGTTCAAGTCCCTCTATCCGTACTTTATATTGTATATTTATGATCTTATGTTACCCATATAAATACTACTACATTATCGTTGTCTAATACTTCCCTTTTATAACAAAATCGCAAAAGATATTATAATTCTTAGTCAATCCTTAAACCTCCACCACCAAGAATATGGATATGAAAATGTGGTATTTCTTGCCCCCCCCCTTCGCCATGGTTAGTAATTAACTTATATCCTGTTTTGTCTAGTTTATGCTCGCATGCTATCTTTCTTATTACTTTAAAAAAATGTAACATATTATCATCTGATGAAGAAGAAATAAAATCATCAAAGGAGATGTAATTACCTTTTGGTATTACTAATATATGAGTAGGAGCTTTGGGATACTTATCTTCAAAAGCGAGAATTTGTTCATCTTCATATACTTTCTTGCATGATAATTCTTCCCTTAATATTTTAGCAAAGACATTATTGTTATCATAAACTAAAGAATTCATCTTCTTACTAATGTTGTCCTATCCCCCTCTGCTTATCTCTTCTCTTCCTCTACTTCTTGTGATGCAAGGTGACTTAGTACTTGTTGTATTTAAAGATACATCTTTAAAATCTTCACCTGCAACTTCTACAATTTTATTCTTCATATTACTTATATCAGATCCCTCTACCTCAGAACGCGATATCAAATCATTCTGTAGTTCATTAGGCTCTTTTGTTGATTGCAAACTAACGATGTTAGGAGGAAATTCTCCTGGGTTAGTTAAAGAAAACTGACTATTACTCATATTGTTACCCATCTGCTCCTCCTTTTGTACAATACTTTCTCCTTTGATTATTTCTCCCGTCTCTTTATCAACCTTTTTTTCTTCATTTTGTGATAAATTAGAGTTATGTATACTACTTTGCATTTTCATTTCAATATTAGGTATTTGTTTTATAGATTCCATATTTTTTGTATCATTTTTATTTTGGGATTGCAGTGTAGAAGAAGAATTTTCTAACATTGGCTGCTGCTTCGTATTTGTAGAACTTTGTTGCTTAGTAGCATCTTCAAGTATTTCTCCATCAGTACATTCTTTTGTACTTTGAGATGATGATACGGAATGAGATGGCGATGTAGAAGTAGAAACAGATTTTAATTGTGGTTTTGTTTTTACAAACGGTTGATCACTACTAATTGCTTGATCTTGAGCTTTTTTATACAACCTTTTTGTAATAGTTTTTATCATCTTTTCATCAAATGGTAAACCTAAAACATTATAACAATTTTTAACCTGCTCCTCAATTTCTTCAAATGTTTTACCAGCAGTATTTATTCTAATTACCAATGCCTCCCCTTCAATTCTAATTGTCCCATTTTCTCTCTTAATAAATTCATATAATTCAATAAGTTGATTATAGGCTTCCTGCTCATCATTAGACAGTTTCTTCTTATCACTACTTTTAGGTACAAAATCCTTATTTCCCTTATCTTCTTCGCTACCTTCAAGCCATGCTTCAAATTGTTGCACACTTCTTTGAGGTAACTTATATTTTGGTACTTTTACTCTTATATCTTCACCATGATCCTTCTTTTTCATTATAGGATCAAATCTTATGCCATAGTCTTTGCTTGTAGTTTTGTTTGCTTTAACATCAAAATATACATCAGGATTACCAAAGGGAATTTTAGGTCGTATATTTTGTTTCCATGTTTGTTCCAAGTTAACAGCATATGGAAAGCCTTTAATAATAAGGCGAGTAGGATGATAGATTAAATATTTTGCAGCTCCATAAACTGCCTTAGGCATAGACCATAAACTCTTCCAAGGACGCTCCGATATGCTACTGTCTAACCCTTTAGCACCATCTTTTATTTTATTTACTATTCCGCTTATCATTTAAATTACCCCTGCTTTTAGTCTTGTAACTAAAACTAATATATAATTATAGTAAAATAAACTTAAATTACCATAAAAAATTAATTATACATAAAAAGTAAACACTATCAAAGTAGTAAAAAAATTATAAGTTTTTTTTATTAAGAGTAAGTTAATTAGTATGCCGTCAATCACAGAAAAAAAAGCAACTCCAGTAATGCAGAATTATCTCTCTCTTAAGAAAGATTATAAGGATTGTCTATTATTTTACAGGCTAGGAGACTTTTATGAATTATTTTTTGATGATGCTATAAAAGCCGCAAAAGCCTTAAATATAGTACTAACTAAACGTGGCTACTATAATGGTAAAGAGATACCAATGTGTGGAGTTCCATCTCATAGTAGCGAATCATATTTATATAAATTAATAAGCTTAGGATTTAAAGTTGCAATTTGTGATCAATTAGAAACAGCAGAAGAAGCAAAAAAGCGCGGTCATAAATCTGTAATAAGGCGTGATGTGGTACGCATCGTTACTCCCGGCACTATAATTGAAGATACGCTTTTAGAAGATAAAAGCTCTAACTATTTAGCATGTATAGTGTATAATCAAAACAAATACTCCATTGCTTGGGTTGATATCTCAACTGGCGAATTTTTTTACTCGTCTACAAACTCAGATAATTTAAGTAGTGATCTGCTCCGCATCTCACCAAAAGAGCTATTAATAGCTGATAAGATGCTAGATTACAATGAAGAAATAAAATCAATCTTAAAAGGCTATAAGCTATCTTTAACTGAACATGCAGAAAGTTTCTTTGAATATAATAAAGCAAATAAAACACTACTAGAATTTTATGGTTTGCAGTCGCTGGAAACTTTAGGAAATTTTACAGAGTTAGAAATAGCAGCATGTGGATCGGTGCTGGAATATGTTAAAATCACACAAAAAGGAAGATTACCAAGACTGGAGCACCCAAAAGCATTTAAGCAACAAAGATTCATGTTAATTGATACTTCCGCAAGGAAGAATCTTGAACTCTTTACAACCCAATTTGGTGAAAAAGAGGGATCTTTGCTCAGAGCCATTGATCATACAGTTACTGCATCTGGAGGACGACTTCTTAAACAAACTTTATCATCTCCATTTATTTCACCTGAAGTTATTAATACAAAATTAAAAGCTGTAGAGTTTTTCGTAAAGAACAGTACTACATGCAAACAAGTACGGGAAATATTAAAAAATATTCCTGATATAGAGCGAATTTTATCGCGTTTGCTGCTAGGACGTGGATCACCAAAGGATATGTATTTACTAAGCTTTAGTTTTAATAAAATCCACAAATTATCTAAGATTTTGTCTTCTATAAACGAATATCAAGTTAAGTTTATTTGTAAAAATTTAGAAAAGCATGATGATCTATTAGGCATTCTAGATGAAGCACTAATTGCAAATAATATTAGCAACATAAGAGATGGAGGCTTTATTAAGCCTAAGTATAGCTTAGAATTAGACAAGCTGCTTTATATACAAAATAATACCAATCAACTTCTTGATAAGTTGCGTGATTCTTACCGTAGTTTGACTAAAATTGGAACTTTAAAGATATCATATAATAATATTATGGGCTACTATGTTGAAGTTTCAGCAAACCATAAAATAGACCAAGATATATTCATTCATAGGCAAAGCTTAGCAAATAGTTTGCGTTATACCACAGCAGAACTTAAGGAACTAGAGAGTAAAATAATTACAGCACGCGAAGAAGCGGTAAATTTAGAAATTAAAATTTTTGGTCAATTGTGCACAAGGATTGCTGAAGAATCTCAGCAGATAGCGCTTACAGCACATGCCATAGCAGAGCTTGACCTAACAACAGCTTTTGCAGAACTTGCTGTGCAAAATAATTATGTTAAACCAATAATTGATGATAGTTACGCATTCGATATTGTAAAAGGCCGTCACCCAGTAATAGGGGTAAATAACAAGTTTGTGGCCAATAACATTAATTTAGCCGGACAGCAACGTATTTATTTAGTTACTGGTCCAAATATGGCTGGAAAAAGCACTTTTTTAAGGCAAAATGCTTTAATTGCAATTTTAGCACAGATGGGCTCTTTTGTACCAGCAGAATACGCGCACATTGGAATTATTGATAAAATATTTAGCAGAGTAGGAGCATCTGATAACATTACTGTTGGCTATTCCACCTTTATGGTAGAGATGATTGAGACTGCTTCAATAATCAATCAAGCCACTGACCGGTCTTTAGTAATACTGGATGAGATCGGTAGAGGTACGGGAATCTACGATGGACTATCAATAGCACAGGCAGTAATAGAGCATCTACATAACATTAATAAATGTCGTGCAATTTTTGCAACTCATTATCATGAACTATCAAAAGTAAGTGAATATTTGGATAACTTAAAGTGTTTCTATGTAAAAGTAAAAGAATGGGATGGAAAGATTATTTTCTTGCATGAGATATCAGAAGGAGTAGCAGATGAATCATATGGAATACACGTTGCAAAACTTGCTGGTTTTCCCGATTCTATCTTAAAAAGAGCTAATGAAATTATGAAAGAGCTAATTAGCTAAAAATATACACCATTCACATAATTCGCTACATATTCAACTAAGCTACATGCCATAGCATCATTTGTAAAATCAACATCATTTGTTCCTTCTTTCATTTGATGTAAAGAGCACTGATTATCTCCTTTTGTGATAGTAAATGAAAGAGGATCGTAAGTTTGAGTTCCTAAGTGATTATTAAAATAATGGAATTTGTTTTGGCTATCGTAGTGACCAAACTCATCTATGAGTGATCCTACCTTTTTTTCTCCATTGCCTATCTCATACACATCTACCCCATACTGCTGAGAATTAGGGTAATTGTTATCACTTGCTTTAAGGACAAATGATGGATAAGAGCCATTTTTATTATAATACTTTGCAAAATCAATATTTTTTGTGCTCTTTATATCCACTGGGTTTATATGTTTATAACCATCTAAAATACCATGAAATCCATTACCACCCTTGTTACAAAAGGCTAACTTATACTCATCTTCTTCGGTTTTTACTACCATTAAAAAGTGATACTGCGGTGGCAGATCAATACTAATTTCAGGTTTAAAGCGATCGTAAATATAGATTTTATTATCATAAAAATAATATCCAGTTGATGTGAAAATACTATCTTCACTCTTGCCATTCAGCTCCACTTTTACTTCATGTTTATTATTTACTATTTCATTTCCTTTTATTAAACCCACTTCTATTTCTTTTGTAGAAGCAGGACCTAGTCCTTTTGTCAATTGATCAATTAATGCCTTAAGGTCATTATGACTTTCTGCTAGATTATTAAGTTGCTCACCTAAAACTGATAATGTAATTTTCACAGCGTTTTACCCCCATAATTGGTTTATTGACTTCATTTATTATTCAAAGTTAACCTATAAGGTCAGTAAAACCATCATATATTGCTTTATATATTCCTGTATTTTGGTTATGAGTGTCATCAGGCTTGCCTACAAGCCCTTCTAACGCTTTGATTTTGGTGTCCATTTCGTCAACTTTGGTTTTAATATTAGCTATTTCATCGGTTGCATCTTTGATACTTGCTATTTTATCGGTTGCAGTTTTGATAGTTGCTGTTTCACCCTTAATTGCTGTTAAATTAGTTTTAACCATATTGCCTCCATTGTTATAAATATCTAAAAATTAATGGCCTTCTTGATATAGAAAGCCAAAATCTATGAGCCTATAAGCTCAGTGAAATGATCATCTATTTCTGTGAACAATCCTACATTTTTACTTGAGTTACCTATTAATCCCTCAAGATGCGTTATTTTCTCTTGCAATTTATAGATTGTTCCATCGCTTTTGGTGAGCCCTTCCACTTTATCTGATAATCCTTTATTGCTTTTAACCAGATCTTCTAATTTTCCAACGTCGTTGGAAAGGCCTGTTATTTTATTAGCCAATTCTTGATTCTTTGTAGAAAGCTCTCCAATATTATTGTTCAATGTTTTTGTACTACTAGATACTGTCTGATCTGCTTTTGTTATACTCTCTGTTACATTTTTACTTGCTGTGTCTATATTTCCTATTGTACCTTCTAATTTTTTAGCTAGTTGAGTTACATTTATAATTGCTTCTGTTACTTCTTTTACTTGTTCTGGTAAAGTTAGTGTTTTTGCCATTTTTTACTCCATGAATTTTTTTCACATTAATTAAAGCAATTCCTTAATTAAAATTTCAATTATATAATGTCATTATGGGTATATTCTAAAGAGTTGCTTTCTAAATTGAGCTCATCAAACTTACACAACAGCCCTAAATTCATTTTACCTGACGTATCAAGCTCATTGTTTTGTCCAGTGAATTTTCCGTTGAGAATTAACTGATTAAATTCACACGATAATCCCAAATCTACTTTGGACATAGTATCAGGTTTACTGCATTGTCCAGTTGATTCCTCAATCTGAATCTTCTGAGCTTTTACAATTTTGTTTAATTCATCAATTTGAGCTCGATAATTTTCATTATCTGTCTTTAATTGTAAAATTTGTTCTGGCAAATTTAGTGTTTTTTCCATTTTTTACTCCTTAATTAATATTGATAAAATTTTTTTACTGAATAATCTTAATTATATAAGATTCATATAATCATGCTGTGTCTCATTTATTGCAAATTGAGTTTCGTCAAGCTCATTGCATAATGTTTTGCTTTGTTCAGTTAATTTGCTGATTTGATTTGATAATTCTTCTTTTTGACTCAATAAGGATGATTTTTCTTGAGTTAAATTCTCTTTTTCTTTTGTTAAATTGCTAACCTGATCGTTCAATTGAGATTTCTCTTGAATTAGTTTCTGTTGCTGCGTTTCACATTGACTTTTTTCTTGAGATAGAACCTTAATTTGATTTTTTAACCCTTCTACGTTAGTTATTTCTGAAACTTCTTCTCCATAGAGTTTGTTTAAAATATCATAATCAACATTCAAGTTATCGAGATCTAGCATTGCATTTAAACAACCAATCTTATTATGAGATACACTAGTATTAACTGGTTGTAATTTATACTTACCATCTACTTTGCTTACAGTAACATTAGGAAGATTCTGTCCTCGAAAATCACATAAAAGTGGAGCAGATATAAAATTGATAATGGCCTCGTTAAAATCGTGGCGACCGTAGATATAAGTCTTTGTATCAGCAAGTTCTCCTATTTTCTTATTTTCTGCGTTATACAAATCTGCTATCATACTAGTTTCTGTTTCGTAATTGCCCGGCTTAATATGAATTTCCTTGTTTACATATGACTCAAGGTTAGTACCTTCTGTTACTTTTATCGCATCTAATGATATAGGAAAATTAGTTTTCTTGCCGGAGTTATCATCTACAATGTCAGCCTTTAATTTACCCAGATTACTCTTATACACTTTTAGGTCTATTTCTCCTGCCCTATAAGACATTGAATTGTCACATTGCATACTTTCTATTCTAAAAAGAGTCTTGTCACTAGATTTCTCAAATAAAAATCGCTGTGAAGGAAAAGTAGCAACATCTTGACCATCTTCTGATTTTAATATCAAAGAAAAACAGTAATCATTTACTGCTTTTTGATCAAATTTTAAGATTGGATTATTTTGAGACATATTACTCTCTCTATTAACTATATTACCAATTCTACAATAAAAAGATAAAATATTTACTAATTTTGTAATTAAATTAGTATTTTACTATTTAAAATAATTGATTTTTACCTATGCTGCATGTATCTAAACTATTAAAGACCTTGATGTATGAGTATGTTGATAATTAAAATTATTTCTCTTATCGTGCCGCTGCTTCTTTCAGTTGCCTACCTTGTGTATTTTGAACGCAAGGTAATTGCCGCGATGCAGCTTAGGCATGGCCCGAATGTTGTTGGCCCCTTTGGCCTACTGCAACCATTTGCTGATGCGATAAAACTGCTACTTAAAGAACCAATTGTACCTTTTAAAGCTAATAAACTAATTTTTAGAATTGCACCTATGCTTACTTTTGTTTTAGCACTAGTTGCATGGGCTGTGATTCCTTTTGGTGCTGATGTTATAATGGAAAATGGTAGACAAATCATCGTGCCGCATGCAATTGCCAATATCAATGTTGGTGTTCTATACCTTTTAGCCATATCCTCCTTGAATGTATATGGAATTATTATGGCTGGCTGGTCGAGTAACTCTAATTATGCCTTTTTAGGGGCAATTAGGTCAGCTTCACAGATGATCTCATATGAAGTTTCAATTGGCCTTATTGTTGCCACTGTGGTGCTAACATCAGGAACACTAAAACTTGGGGAGATGGTTGTAATTCGCCACAACATGCCTTTTTGGATCGATTTATTACTTCTGCCAATGGCCGTAATATTTTTTATTTCACTACTTGCAGAGACCAATCGCCATCCTTTTGATCTACCAGAAGCAGAAGCCGAGCTTGTTTCTGGATATAACGTTGAATATTCATCTATGCCGTTTGCTTTGTTTTTCCTTGGTGAATATGCAAATATGATTTTGGCTAGTGCAGTAATGACCATCTTTTTCCTTGGAGGTTGGTACCCACCTTTAAACATTGATCTGCTTTATAAAATTCCAGGTTTAGTATGGTTTATTTTAAAGATAGTTTTTCTCCTGTTCTGTTTCATCTGGATTAGAGCTACCATACCGCGCTACCGTTATGATCAGCTTATGCGCTTGGGTTGGAAAGTGTTTCTACCTATTTCTTTAGCTTGGGTAGTGCTAGTTGCTGCCATCCTGCTTTATACAGGCCATATACCAAATTCAGCTTAAATGGGAACTGAATTTAAAGACCAAACTGTCCCTATAACTATTCCAATAGAGCAGGGAATATAAGATTTTTCAGCTTTATAAAAAATAGACTAATATAAATAAATATGCTTATTTAGGAGAATTAGCAACTACTGTTATGACGCAAAAATATTAAGATGCTTATTATTGCTACAGGAGTAATACCAGATATATTTTTTGCAGCCCCCAGTGTTGCTGGACGAACTGCTTGTAATTTTTCATATACCTCATTGGATAATCCTTTAACCTTTGAGTAATCAAAATCGTCTGGTATTTTTGTATTTTCTTCTTCTTTCAGAAATCTTAAATCCTCTTCTTGCCTTGCTAAGTATGGTTTATATTTTGCTTCAATTTCAATTTGTGCGCGCACTTCTCTTGAAAAGTGTTCCAATTCTGGCCATATTTTTTGTAATTTATCAAAATTCATATCCGTATAACCAAGCAGCTCAAGTGCTGTTTTTTTTGTTCCATCTTTAGCAGTGAATGGTAGAAGATCAAAATAACTTATTTTTAGATTTTCTAATGTATCAGTAAGCCTATTTATCAACGCAAGTTTATCTTGTAAAACTGCATATCTTTTTTGTGATACAGAAGAAATATCATATCCTTTTTGCGTTAATCTTATGTCAGCATTGTCTGATCTGATTGTTAGCCTATACTCCGCACGTGAAGTAAATAGTCTATACGGCTCCTCAGTTCCTAAAGTAACTAGATCATCAATCATAACACCTATGTATGCATCACGGCGACTAAGAACAAAATTGTCTTTATTGTCAGATGCAGAAAGTGCAGCATTGATTCCTGCTATAATGCCTTGCCCGGCTGCTTCTTCATAGCCGGTTGTTCCATTGATCTGACCAGCAAAGTATAACCCTTTTATTTTTTTTGTTTCAAGAGTGTGATGTAATTCTCTTGGATCAACATAGTCATATTCAACAGCGTAACCTGGCCTTAGTATAACTACTTTTTCTAAGCCTTTTATACTTCTTAACATTGCCTGCTGCACTTCAGCTGGTGCAGATGTAGAAATACCATTTGGATATATGGTGCTACTACATAATCCTTCTGGTTCAAGGAATATCTGATGGCTACTGCGTTCAGCAAACCGCTTTACCTTCTCTTCAATGGAAGGGCAGTACCTAGGAGCTTTAATTTCGCCTAAGTCAGAGTGAGATGCAGATTTATGTAAATTCTCCCTAATGATCCTATGAGTGTTTTCATTAGTAGCAGTAATGTAACACGATACTTGCTTTTGCTTTATCTCATAAGATAAATAAGAAAAAGGTGTAGGGGGATTATCCCCTTTTTGCTCTTGCAAAACAGAAAAGTCTATAGTATTACCATCTAGCCTTGGAGGTGTACCAGTACGCAGTCTCCCTAAACTGAACCCATATCTCTTTAATGTGTTTGCAAGTGCTACTTCTTGTTTCTCACCAACTCTTCCAGCTGGTGTTTTTTCTGCGCCAATATGAATTATCCCACGAAGAAAAGTACCAGTAGTAAATATTACCCTACCTGCAAGTATATGTTGACCATTACTTACGATGACACCATTTACTACTTTTTTAGTATTGACTAAAATATCTTGAACTGACTCCTCTAAAACAGTCAAATTATCGTAGTTTAAAATTACTTCCTGCATTGCTTTTTTATAGAGTTGCCTGTCTGCTTGTGCACGTGGTCCCCAAACTGCTGCACCTTTACTTCTATTTAACATAGTTGAATGAATACTAGCTTTATCTATAACAGTTGCCATGACTCCATCTAAAGCATCTATTTCTTTAACAACTGTTCCCTTTGCAATCCCTCCTATTGCTGGGTTGCACGACATCTCTCCTATGGTTGATGTTTTGTGAGTTATAAGTAAAGTCTTAGCACCAATGCGCGCAGCTGCAGTTGCAGCTTCACACCCTGCATGTCCACCACCAATTATTATGACATCATATTGATACATTTGTAGTAAAAACTAAAATTTGGTTAATATAGTATGTAAAATATTATAGTTTTACAAATAATTGTGCAAAAATCACAGTTGATTCATATATTTTTATTGAAAATTGCTTGCATTCTTTGCTTCTTTTGTTATAAGACTTGTGGCGAATAGGCTTTTTATGTCTGTTGTACAAAATATTAATTATAGGTAGGTCTCATGAAAAAAATATTATCTATTACAACAGCTCTTACATCTTTAGTTGCATTTTACGGGATAAATGTTTTAGCTGATCCATTAGTTGAAGTTGAACAAAAAAATGTGAATAAAGAGGTTGAGCAAAGGAAAATTTCTCGCTCTGACGAAGAATCTGATTCTGAAGTTTCGAGAGTGAACAAAGCAAAAATAAAACTTGAAGAAAAACGTGTTTGTGGCAAAGGAGAGAAAGCTTGTGGATGCAAGCATAACTCATCTTTCAAAGAAGGGCCACATATTACAATTGGTGGAGGGTTTAACACTCAGTTCCACAAAACATCTGATGTCAAAGATTATGATATCATTCCTGGTGATGATAAGTTTGCTGATGCAAATGCTCTATTTGGGGAGTTCAGTAATGGTATAGCTGGTGATTACAGTAAAACTTCTGGCACATCAGTAGATACTACGCTTAATATCAGAGCGGAAAATACAAATTATGATTTAGGTTTGGCATATGGTGCTGATATAAAGCTAAATGTACCAATAACAAAATCTAGTGGTATGCGTAGTCGTGGTGCACATATTTTTGCCAATACTGAATTTGGTGACATGAACGTTGGTTTCATGGAAGGTGCAGAAAGCATAATGCGTCTCGATGCATCAAGAATTGCAGCTGGTGATGGTGGTGCAGATAGTAACTGGTTTAGAAAAGCTAACCTTGAGGGACATAAAGGTAATTTTCCTTTTTATGTAACTCCACGTCTTTACAGTGAATCACTTTTTAGTGAGAGTGACTGGCTTTCTTTCCGTGATGCGGTTAAGTACAATAAGAGCTTTATTGACACTCAACCATTTAGAGTTTCTTACTTCTCACCAAGCTTTATGGGGCTTAAAGCTGGAGTAAGTTACTCACCAAACTACGATAGTGATTTATTCACAACTGGCGGTATGCAGAAGATTAAATATATTGATCCCGCTCAAAACCCTGGGAATAATGCGGATGTTAATGCACAAGTCCTAAACAAAAGTTGGTATAACACAGCAAATGCTGCGCTGAAGGCTGCACGTGATCTTAAGGGAGTTTCTGTTCTTGTTCAGAATGCTGCTGCTATAGTTTCTCGAGATGCCGCTATCGCTGCTATTACCATTGCTGAAAGGGTATATAATGAAGCTAGAACATATAACCAAAACCTTCCTGAAATTCAAGCAGCGCTGATTGATCCAGCCAATATACCTAATGTCGCTGATGAGATGAATGGAGTTGTGCTCACACAAGCGGCTCATAGTATAATTACAAACATTGTAACTGCTCGTGCGCAATGTCTTATTGCTAACCCTGCTGGTGTTCCTAATGCTGTTGCTAATGTTGCTGCTAGAAATACAGTTATTAATACAGGTCAAGCTATTGCCCGTATTGCTGCTTTAGCTTCAGGTGGTGCTAACGCTGCTGTTAGTGCAGCAAATGCTCTTCCTCAAGTTGGAGGTAACCCTCACCCTGCTATAGCTGACGTTGCTGCAGAGAATACTTTGATTACTCGTGTTGCTGCTAATGGTTATCTATATGATATTGCCGTTGGTGGTGGTGGTGCTCCTAATGATGATGCTGAGCTTGCTGCTGCTCCTGCTCCTGCTGCTGCTGATGCTGGTGATGTTCCTGTTGCTTCTACTACAGTTAGGGCTCATGCAGAAAATGCCGCTATTGCTGCTTTCCGTGCTGCTGCTACGGCACAAAATGCACTGGGCGTAAGCTTAGGTACTGCTAAAGAGTTCTACACGTTGCTTGCGACTAGTGGTAACTACGTTGGACCTAATTATGAAAACATAGTTAGCGGTGGTGTCTCTTATGAGTATGACTTTGATGACTTTAAAGTTAAAGTTTCAGCAACTGGTGAGAAAGGACAAGTAAAAGACATTAAAGGTGATCGTTACGGTATGTACGGTAAGTACAATGACTTAATGGCTTTCAACTTAGGTCTTTCAGCGGAATACTTTGGTTTCAAATTTGCTGCTTCTTATGCTAACTTGGGTAAATCTGGTCAGCCAAAAGAAATCTGCATAAAAAATGCAGACAGCAAGTATGATTGCAAAGATGACAAAGTTAAGGCGCTACAAAAAGACACTTATTATTGGACTGCTGGTGCTGGGTATGAGTTTGGCAACGCATATGTAAGTGCAACTTACTTTAAGAGTAAGTCAGCTGAAGCTAATGAACTTTCTGATATCGTCATTGGTGCTGAATATAACTTATCTTCAAATGGCAGTAAGAATCCTTTAGTTCCATATGTCACATGGCATCATTTCGAAGCTAAAGAAAAAGAATTGCCTTCTGATAAAAAGAACAACAAAGGAAATATCTTCCTTGTTGGTGTTAAGCACAGCTTCTAAATTACAAACTAGTTACTTGTATTGCTACAAGTAACTAGTTTTCCTTTTTAACTATTTTTTTAAAATTCTTTAAAAGTTACTTAAAATATTCTTGCAGAGGTTTTACTTCTAAGCTTTTATTTTTTAAACTCTGTATAGCAAGAGCTAAAGCCTTCGCACCAGAGGTTGTTGTGCTATATGGTATTTTGTGCAGTACCGCTGTTTTTCTAATACTTGCACTTTCTGATATTGATTTTTTTCCTTCTGAAGTGTTTATCACTAAATCTATCTCTTTATCTAAAAGCATATCGACAATATGGGGTCTACCTTCTCTAACTTTATTGACTACTTTGGTTTCTATATCTCTTGCACTTAAGTATAAAGCAGTACCTTTAGTTGCATATATTTTAAAACCTAAGCTTTGAAACATTTTGGCAATAGGCACTATCAGTTCTTTATCACTTTCTTTTACTGAAATAAACATTTTGCCATGCGTTGGTAATCTATGATTTGCTGCCAGATGTGCCTTAGCAAAAGCAATTTCGAATGATGAATCAATACCCATAACCTCACCTGTTGACTTCATTTCTGGACCAAGCAAGGCATCAACATCTGCAAAGCGCGAGAAAGGAAATACAGCTTCTTTTACGGCAATGTGACTTAACTGTTTTTCTTTCTCAATTTCTTTTATATCTTCAAGTTTTGCTCCAAGCATTATTTTAGTTGCAATTTTTGCAATAGGAATTCCAGTCGCCTTAGAAATAAATGGCACTGTTCTACTCGCCCTTGGATTAGCCTCCAGCACATAGATCTCATTATTATAGATTGCATACTGTATATTGATAAGCCCTTTTACCCTTAAAGCTAAAGCCAATTTGATAGTCTGTTGCTTTATTTTGTCGGTTAAATGACTATCTAGTGTATAAGGAGGTATAGAACATGCAGAATCACCAGAATGTATCCCAGCTTCTTCTATATGCTCCATAATTCCAGCAATATAAACTTGCTTACCATCGCAAAGAGCATCAACATCAACTTCAATGGCATTAGTTAAAAACTCGTCAATAAGCAGAGGTCCATAATTTAAAACTTTTGAGTGATTTTCAAGATATTTCTTAAGATCCGTTGTATCATGTAAAATTGACATAGATTGCCCACCTAAAACATAGGAAGGCCTAATCATAATAGGGAACCCAAGTTTACTGGCCTCATATATAACCTCATCTTCTGTAAAACAGATACTGCTCATTGGTTGTTTTAATTTAAGATTTTCAATCAATTCTTTAAATCTCATTCTATCTTCAGCAAGGTCTATAGAATCAAATGATGTTCCTAATATTTTTATTCCACGCTTATTAAGAATTTTAGCCAATTTTAGCGGAGTTTGCCCGCCAAGTTGCACGATAACTCCTATCAACTCACCATTCTCTCTTTCCTTCTCTAATATTTCAATAACATCTTCTTCTACGAGCGGAGAAAAATAAAGACGATCGGAGATATCATAGTCAGTTGAAACAGTTTCTGGGTTGCAGTTAATCATTATAGTTTCATAGCCCATCTCTTTTGCTGCCCAAGCTGCGTGTACGCAAGCATAATCAAATTCAATACCTTGACCAATTCTATTTGGACCACTTCCAAGTATTACAACTTTTCGTTTATCTGAAGGGTTCGCTTCACATTCAGTTTGTTCTATAGCATTGCCCTCATAACAGCCATACATATAATTTGTACTAACTTCAAACTCTGCTGCACAAGTGTCTATATGCTTATAAACTTGTCTTATACCTAGCTGCTTCCTTATGCTTTCAACATCCTCCACACTTTGTTTGCTTAGCTTAGCCAATCTATTGTCAGAAAATCCCATTTTCTTCAGCGGCAAAATTGCAGCTTTAGTTTGAGGAAATCCGTTTTTTTTGACTTCATCTTCAGCCTGAATTATCTCTTCAATTTGTTTTAAAAACCACAAATCGTAACCTGTAATTTCATTAATCTCATCAATGCTAATATTATGGCGAATTGCATCGGCAATAATCAGCAGCCTCTCTGGAAGTGGCTTTGCAAGTAGAGATTTTATATAATCAATATCAGAATTTTGAGGCAATACTTCATCTAAACCAGTATAATCATTTTCTAGCGAACGTAGGGCTTTTTGTAAAGATTCAGAAAAACAGCGTCCAACTGACATAACCTCGCCAACAGACTTCATTGAAGTTGAAAGCTCCTTACTTGCTCCAGGAAACTTATCAAAATTAAAACGTGGTATCTTAGTTACAATATAATCCATTGCTGGCTCAAAAGCAGCGGGTATAACCGGTGCAACATCGTTACGTATTTCATCGAGTGTGTAACCTATAGCTAACTTTGTTGCAATCTTTGCTATGGGAAAACCTGTAGCTTTGGATGCAATTGCTGAAGAGCGTGAAACTCTGGGATTCATTTCAATAACAAGCAAGCTACCATCTTCTTTGGGATTAACAGCAAATTGCACATTAGCACCACCTGCGCTTACTCCTATTTCTCTAAGAACCGCAATTGATGCCTCTCTCATCTTTTGATATTCAGCATCACGTAAAGTGAGCACTGGAGCAACTGTGATACTATCTCCCGTATGAACACCCATAGGATCTATATTTTCTATGGAGCAGACAACTATACAATTATCTTTAGAATCTCTAATAACCTCCATTTCATATTCTTTCCAACCAACTACTGATTCATCTATTTGTATCTCACCAATCGGAGAAGCCTCTAGCGCCTCACTAGCTTTTCTTAGAAATTCTTCTTTATTGTAGGCTATTCCACTTCCTGTGCCTGCTAAAGTAAAAGAGGATCTAATGATTGCTGGCAGCCCTATATAACCTAGTGCATCTCCTATTTGCTCTATATTTTTAATTATTATGCTTTTAGGATATTTAAGCCCTATATTATCCATAGCAGCACAAAATAAACTTCTATTTTCAGCTTTTTTTATTGCCTCTTCATTGACGCCTAAAAGCTCAATGTTATACCTACTTAATACACCACTAGCCCCAAGTTCCATGGCACAATTTAGGGCAGTTTGCCCACCCATAGTTGGCAGTATTGCATTTGGCCTTTCCTTTACGATAATTTTTTTTATAATTTCAGGTGTTATTGGTTCAATATAGGTAGCATCAGAAAGTTCTGGATCTGTCATAACTGTTGCAGGGTTAGAATTAACGAGAATAACCCTATAACCTTCGCTTTTGAGCACCTTGCAAGCTTGAGTTCCAGAGTAGTCAAATTCACATGCCTGTCCTATAATAATTGGACCCGCTCCTATTAGTAAAATAGATTCTATATCTGTGCGCTTTGGCATAACTTATTTACTTTCTTTATTATTTATTAAAGTATATAGACTTTTAGGAAAAAGAAATGATAAAATTTAAAGTAACCAAACAATCGGGTAAAGCAAGAATTGGCGAAATTCACACTCCTCATGGCACTATTTACACCCCAGCTTTTATATTCTGTGCAACCAAAGCTGCAATTAAAGCTGTAGATACAGAAAGGGTTACAAGTTGTAATACGCAAATCATTTTATCTAATACCTATCATCTTATGCTGCAACCAGGAGAAGATACAGTAGCAAAGCTTGGTGGGCTACATAAATTTATGAACTGGAGCAAACCAATGCTTACTGATTCTGGGGGTTATCAAATATTCAGCTTAGGTCACGGCTCAGTTGCCGAGGAGATTAAGGGAGTAAGAAATAATACTAAAAGGACATTGATTAAAATCAATGAAGATGGAGCAGTTTTTCGCTCTTATATTAATGGTCAAGAGTACTTACTTACGCCAGAAAGATCAATACAGATACAACAAAAACTAGGAGCAGATTTAATTGTTGTTTTGGATGAATGCACTCCATTTCACGTTAGTCGAGAATATACAGAAAAGTCAATGAGAATGAGTCACAGGTGGGCCGAAAGGTCTTTAGTTGAGTTTGAGAAGAATGATAGCGGTAAACAGGCTCTTTATGGTATTATTCAAGGAGGAGTTTATGAAGATTTGCGCATAGAGAGTTGTGAATTTGCAAATAGTATGCCATTTTTCGGTCAAGCAATAGGAGGCTCCTTAGGTAGCAGTAAAGAACAAATGTATGATATTGTTGCATTTATAACTAGTAAATTAGCTGAAGATAGGCCAACCCACTTACTTGGTATTGGTGGTATAGAAGATATATTTCATGGAGTAGAACTTGGCATTGATACCTTTGATTGCGTTCACCCAACACGTCTAGCAAGGCATGGCAGTGCACTGGTTAAGACACAAAATAGAAATTCTTTTTCTTCTAAGCGTAAAGAGCATATCAATTTGCGTAATCAAAGATTTAAATTAGATGAAGACCCTATTGAAAGTGATTGTGAGTGTTTTACGTGTCTGAACCACTGCAGAGCATATATTCATCATCTTTTAAAAGCAAAGGAGCTACTTGCCTATAGCCTAATTACAACACATAATATTTATTTTATGAATAGTTTGATGTCATCAATTAGAAAAGCAATTGTTAATAATACTTTAAAAGACGAAAGAAAAAATTGGATTTAAAAATTGATATAAATACTTTATTATAAAGTATAGTATATTATAATTATTATTATTTTATAATATAATTAAATATATATTTAAAGAAGGAGTGTTTCATGTCAGGTACAGAGTCAAGTGGGGGGCAATCTTCTAAAGGTTTCTTTCATTGGCTAAAAAACACTTGGCTAGGCAAGCTTTGGAATTGGATTATTAGCTGTTTTAGGCGAGAACAAGAAGACACAGAGCCTCAATTGACTTCGTATGGGAAAGTACAGGAGGGGAAAATAAATGATAATAATGGTCAATCTCAGTCTTCTGAGGTAGAACGAAACGAGGTTAATGGGTCAAATATAACAGAAGAGGGTAAACTTGATTTAACTAAGTACGATTCACTATTAGATAATAGTCATGCAAAAAATCGTGTGCGAAGAAAAACTCGCCCACCTAGCATAGAAAAAAGACATAATGATGCCCTGTCAAATTCACCATCAAGCCAAAGCGAAAGTGATGATCAAGCAGATATTGGTGCAACCGATCTAGAATGGGAAGATGAACATAATTCTGATGTAACCTTGCTCCAAGGAACTTCACCACAACTGCAGCAAAAACCTGGTAGCAGCGACACAAAAGGAGAAAAGGATAATAGACAAAATACTGGAAAAAGGAAGAGTAATTTTGAAACAAAGGGTATAAATGGAAATAGTAATACTAGAAATAAGGGAAAACGTAAAGAGCAAGTTCTAGGAAGGAAAGAAGAAATAGACGAGAAAAAGAAGAAAAAAGGAGAGGAAACTCTAAAAAAGAGCGAAGAAGAACAAAAAGGAGCCGAAGAAAGAAGGAATATAGCAAATAAACAAAAGAAGCCAAGCGTAAAAAAACAACAAAAGAGAAGTAGAAGCGTAAGTAGTGATCATTCTGAGCACAATGGTAACAGCCCTAGTTCAAGCATATCACGCTCTAATTCTTCTACATCTTTATCAAACGGTCAAGGGCGTTGATTTAACTTTTAATTTATGGTATAAAATTAAGATGAATTGGATAAAAAGTTTACAAAAAAAACACAGCTGCAAAATATTATTAGCTGTTTGTTGTGCAGTTTCATGTGGGGCTATTTTATCATTACTTGCCAAAGAAGCTTCGTCAGGTAGTGCTTCAGCAGTTGCAGTTCTTGCTAAAGTACTAATAGATAGTGTTTTTTGTTTAGCTTTTTCTTTTTGCTTATATCAATTGCTAGTTTCTTCATTTAAAGAAAAAGAAACAGTACTTATTGTTCCCCTTCAAGCACAAGAGCTTTTAAATGATCCAGTTGCTAATGAAGCGTATGTTGCTTTTTTAAAAACTATGTTTCCAAGTGCGGACGAAGAACATATAAAGTATCAGTTGCAAGAATTGATATATGATCCACAATTTACTCAATATATATACAACCATTCCTTGTTGATTTTAGGTTTAATTGAAAATCAGACTATAGACCACAGGTTACAGTCATGCAATACTTCACAGCCTCATCAATTTCAGGAACACGAATTGGATTAAAATTATTTTTGTTAGTTATTCAATTGAAACTTTATATTAAGTAATACATACTAAGTATGTGTTACTTTTTTATTACTTATGGTAGACTATAGCAAAATATTTGCTAATAAAATAAAAGATATAAAAGATGAGGGGCGTTACCGTCAGTTCATAGGGTTTATATCTTCGCCAGACCAGCTTCCTTATAAAATAGATTGTGAGCACAAAAAAAATGTCGTTGTTTGGTGTAGTAATAATTATCTAGGAATGGGACAGAATGAAAAAGTTATTGCTGCAGTTAAGAATTCCTCTACTAATATAGGAGCGGGAGGGACAAGAAATATCTCAGGTACTACAAAGGAAGTTGTAGAATTGGAAGAATCTTTAGCTGATCTGCATCAAAAAGAAGCTGCTTTAACTTTCGCTTGTGGTTATTTAGCTAATCAGACTACCTTAAGTACTTTACTTTCAATTATTCCTGAAGTAGTAGTTTTTTCTGATGAAAAAAACCATTATTCTATGATAGAGGGAATGAAAGTTGGTAAAAGTCCAAAATATATATTTAAACATAATGATGTAGATGATCTTAGATCCAAACTAGATCTGGTTAGCAAAGAAGTACCAAAGATAATAGCGTTTGAATCTATCTATTCCATGGATGGGAGTATTGCACCTATCAAGCAGATATGTGATCTTGCTGAGGAATATAATGCTCTTACTTATTTGGATGAAGTGCATGCAGTTGGGATGTACGGCAAGCGTGGTGGTGGCATAGCTGAGGAATATAATCTTATGGATAGAGTTACTGTAATTCAAGGCACCCTTTCTAAAGCATTTGGAGTGATGGGTGGGTATATTGCATCCTCAAAAGATTTGATTGATGTTGTCAGAAGCTTTGCTCCTGGATTTATCTTTACTACTGCGCTGTCACCTATCTTAGCAGCTGCAGCAAAGGCAAGTGTTGAGCATTTAAAGTTAAGCAGTACCGAAAGGGAAAAACAAAGAGAGATGGTAAAAAAAGTCAAATCTTCTTTTACAAAAGCTGGGATAAAATTTGTACTTACTGAAACTCATATTATTCCGGTAATTATAGGAGATCCAGTGTTGTGTGAAAGGGCATCCAAAATGCTATTTAATGAATACAACATTTATGTACAACATATAAACTATCCTACAGTTCCTAAAGGTACAGAACGATTTAGAATTACCCCAACACCATATCATAATGATAGTATGATTGAACATCTAACACGTTCACTTGTGAAAGTCTTTGAAGAGTTATCGATACCACTACAGTTTAAAAATTTGCATGTAGAATATAATTAGTAGAGATAAAAAGTTAATACCAATTTTATATTATCAATTCTAATAGCATGTAAATAATAAGCTTGAAAATTAAAAATGATACTTTATAAAGCGTATACATAAATATTAATTGGGGGGTGGTATGTTAGCAGATTTTATTGAGGATACAGCAATTTGTTGGAAAAACATAAAAAGAAAAGTGGATCCCACAGGAAGATATATTAATATATGCATAAATACTGGCTTTATTCTAACAAGTTTCCTTCTTCTTCAGGAAGGGCTACATAACGTATCGACACAAAAAGATAGACCATTACTTGAGGTATTTCGAGATACCATGTCTCCATTTTCAACTACTGCAGTAATAGCTAGCGTTTTCTATACTATGCTTATATTAAATTGTGTTGAAAAAGCTTATTATGATGTTAATGCAGCTCTCCCAGAACTCGAAGAGATAGAAGATGTTCAACCTTTAAACAATAGGCAAAGAGAGGAAGATCGTACCAGATAATCAAGTAAAAATAACACTCTCAGCATTATTTGTAGGCTTTTCAATGATCCTACCGATAATGCTGACTGTTTCTCCACTTTTAGTTAAGCTATTGCAAACATCACCTATATTATCTTGTGCTATCACTAGCACCATTCCTATGCCACAGTTAAATGTTTTTAACATTTCTTCCTTTTCTACTTTACCCTCTTTGCTGAGCCAAGTAAAAATTTCTGGCCATTGCCAAGAATCTATCTCTGCTGCTAAATGATGTGGCAGGATTCTTGGTATGTTATCTATAAGCCCCCCTCCTGTGATGTGAGCAATGCCTTTAATTTGAGACATAATAGGCAGCAGAGAGTTTACATAAATCTTTGTTGGCTCAAGTAGAATCTCTCCCCATAATTTCCCGTGCCAAGGAGATAGATCACTATAATTTATACTACAGTTTTTGATTATACTACGAACTAAAGAAAATCCATTAGAGTGAATTCCGCTAGAGTGCACACCAATTATAACATCGCCTGCAGTTATGTTTTGTGGCAAAATTTTACCCTTATCTACTACCCCAACTGCAAATCCTGCTAAGTCATATATACCTTTTTTATACATGCTAGGCATTTCAGCTGTCTCTCCACCAATTAACGCTACTTTTGCTTCTTTACACCCAATACCAATACCACTTATTACAGATAATACTGTATCTTCATCTAGACTACCTGCTGAAAAATAATCAAGGAAAAACAAAGGCTCTGCCCCTTGGGCTAATACATCATTTACGCACATTGCTACCAGGTCAATGCCGATAGTATCATGCTTATTTATCTCTTCAGCTATAAGCAATTTTGTGCCAACACCATCAGTAGAAGAAACCAATACAGGATTTTTATATTTTTTACATAAAGCAGCAAAATCAAACAGTGCAGCAAAAGATCCTATATCACTGATTACTTCATCTCTAAAGGTTGACTTTGCAATTGGTTTAATTTTTTTTACTAACTGATTACCCAGTTCAACATTCACCCCAGATTCTAGGTAAGTCCGCATAATATTATTAAAATAGTGTTAACTAATTGTAATAAAAACATAAGCAAGAATCAATGAGGAATTGACAGTTATACAACTAGCTTCTATTTTCTTAAGTAAAAAATGGATCAAAACATCTTATTATCTGTTGTTGAGCTTATAACTGCACGTTTATTTCATGACTTTGCTAGTCCAATGAATGGTATAATAAATAGTGTCGAGTTTTTTGAAAGTGATAGTGTGGAAGAAGAAGCCTTATCCATTTTACAAGAGGGTTCCAATTCACTGCTATATAAGTTTAAAATGATGCGGCAAGCATATAGTTTTTCAGAAAGTAACTCAAGTTTTGAAGAAATAAAAAATAATATTATAAACTACCTATCTTATAAAAAAATTGCAATTGAGTGGAGTATAGAAAATTTGGATGTAGAAGATAAAAGTTTAATTGAAAAAATAAACAAAGTCATTGCTAATGTAGCAATACTTATAAACTACAAAATAGCAAACGATAGTGCAATTTTGCTAACAGTAAAAGAAATAGGTGATGAAATAGTAGTAGCTGTAAAAATAACTAAAAAAGGTGAGAACATAAGTTCAGTACTCAAAACAGCTTTAGAAAATGTGAATAATAGTCAATTAGATACAAAAAATATAAATACCTTTTTCCTACATTTGTTGCTCAAAAGTTATAACGCTAATATTAAGTGCGATAAAAATGATACCATAAATATTGTATTTCCCAGCACATATTGATTGCAATTTTAGCGTGGTATGAAAAATTATGCCTCTTAATATATCAAGATTTTAATTGACTCTATTTATATATTAAGTTAAACATTTACTTTCTTCCCAATAAAAAGGTAATATATGTTAGATATCGAAAATATTAATGAAACTGGCCAATTGATTATGACTACAGAAGAGGATATTGCTTATCCTGAAGGTATTTTTTACCTTTCAGAAGAAGATGTTAAAATTTGTCTTTTAAATCTTCAAAAATCAGACTCTGGTCTTACACATGAAGAGGAGAATCAGTTTTGTCGTATGGTTTGCACAGAAGATCAAAATGCTGAAATCTGCTCTAAACTTATAGAAAACGACAATCAAATTATATAGCTTAATAAAACTCCTAAGAAACATTTTATGTTTTTTAGGAGTTTTGTAAAATTTTAAAAACTAGCCTTTCAATCTCTAAGTAGATATAGAAGGGGTTCTCGTATTTTATAAGCTAAAGTTTTCATTTGTATGCAAATAAAACAATTAAGTCACGATGAGTTAATTGCGTGGCTTCGTCTTATCCGCACTGTAAATATTGGTCCTGTAACTTTTTTCGCTTTTTTAAAAGTATATAAAACACCAAAGAATGTATTAGAGCATTTACCAACCCTTATAAGCAATTCTGGTACAAATAACAAAATATCAAAAATATGTACAGTAGAAGAAGCAGAAAAGGAGCTAGAAAGTGCTAAAGCAATAGGAGCTAAAATTATAGCAGCATGCGAACCTGATTACCCAGAGAGCTTAAGGAAAATTGCTGACTTTCCTCCTGTTATCACAGTACTTGGAGATGTTTCTTTACTCAAAAAGAATATAATTTCAATTGTTGGTGGACGTAACTCCTCTATAAATGGTAGAAATTTTGCAAATAAGTTAGCGTATGATCTAAGCCAAGCTGGATTTATTACAGTTTCTGGTCTGGCAAGTGGTATTGACACCGCAGTTAATAGTATGATATTTCAAAACCACTCAACTATTGCAGTTACAGCTGCTGGTATTGACGTTGTTTATCCTAAGGAGAACCTACAGCTATATAACAAAATAGCAGAGAGTAATGGTTTAATAGTTACTGAGCTACCTTTTTCGACTAAACCAAAACCGCAGTATTTTCCACAGAGAAACCGCATTATATCTGGGCTATCCCTTGGTGTTGTTTTAATTGAAGCATCTAAGCGTTCTGGTTCTTTAATAACTGCAAATTTTGCTTTAGAGCAAAACAAGGAAGTTTTCGCAGTGCCTGGATCTCCTTTAGACCCACGCTGTGGTGGAAGCAACAATTTAATTAAAAAAGGTGCCAAGCTTGTAGAATCTGTAGACGATATAATAGACGGTATTCGTTTTGGTTGCACCATTCAAAACAGTTTATTTGACGATGCTACTAATTATGGTAATGATGAATATGTTGATGTTACAGATACAGAAGTTCAAAAAGCAAAAGCCGCTGTTTTAAGTTGCATTGATTCTATACCAACTGATATAGACGAAATCATTGCAGTAAGTGGAATGCGCACTGAAATAGTATTGGTAGCACTATTGGAGTTAGAACTAGCACAAAAAATAGAACGTTATCCAGGTAATAAAGTTGCTTTAGTATTTGATTGTAAGTAATATTAAATCCTAATTCAGAAAGTCAAAATTCCAAGCAAGATTTAATAAGATATTTTTTGAAAGATTTATCACTCCTATTGCAAAAATATCTTATAAAGCAGCAGCTTTTGTATGTAATTGAGGCTTTAAAAAGTACAAATGGTTGATTTTTTGGTTTAAAATTGCATTTAATGAAAAAGCAAGCACTTACGCTAACTAAAGGTAATGTTGATGATAGAAGCAAGTCTCACAAAAAACTTATTGGTTTGCTATTTCTTGATAAAGGCTATATCAAGAAAAGGCATGTTTAAGATTTATAATGCCAGTAATAATATTAAATCGCAAATTTCTGAAAATTATGATAAACATAATCTTAAATATTTTTGAACCTGATTTTCTACTCTCATTCTAAACAATTTCTGTTATGCTCTTTCTGCTCTGAATTAATGTTTTTATATTTTACAACTTTTGCCAGCCTTAGAATCAGCGTATTTTATGTAGTGAGCTTCAGCTTTAGGCCATGTGAACAAAATTTCATTTAAGCAAAATGAGGGCTCCAACAAAGTTCAAAAAGCCCCTATAAACCGCTGTAATCTTATCGAATCTACAAAAAATACGTCTAAAATTTTTGATTTTACTGAAAAAACAATAGACTTCTTTCAAAATTGGTAAGGAAATGAAAATGTAGTATAGAATCATGCATTTAAGTGTATGAGATATGAAAAAATAGAGAAACTGAAAGGAGAAAAATTTCGGCAGGGGTAAAAAAGCAACATTTGAACGAATGGTGGAAATTTTGGATAAAGAAGAAGAAAAGCAAAGTAAAAGCAAGCTCTGCATAGAAGACAGATGGCGCTGGAATATATAAGATTTCATATTGGTCGGAGTTATGGAATAAGTGAAGTTTTAAGATAATAAGAAGATACGTTGGCCCAGATTTTGCGTTACCAGAGAGCTCTTAAAAAGTGAGATGATTCCACGGAAACACCTATAGAAAGACTCAAAAAAGCAGTTATTCAGGGAAGAAAAAGAAGCATACTATAAAAACACAGGTAATTGTGAAAAAAACAAAGATTGTATTTTTTCAAACGGTAGGAGGCACGATTTTCGGTTTTTCAAAGAATCAAAAATTCACATATTACCAGACGTTAAAGTTCTGGCAGATACAGAAGAATGATGCATAAAAACGCGGAATTATCGCACAGGAAGACAAAAAATTGAGTAAAAGAAAGAAAATCAGGAATTAAAAGGGTAGTAGTAGAAAACGTGATTGGGTTAGATTTAAAATTATTGCAATCAAAATCGGCGAAAGCGTTTTGGTTTAAGGTTTAATCCGATTGCTGCTATTTATAATTTTGAGCTCCATACATGAATTTTGAAAGAGGTCTATTCTTTTGATTTGCTAGCCCTTATTCTTTTGATTGTATTCAGTTAATTTTTGATCTCACTTTAATTTTTCCCTTTCTAGAAATTCTAAATAAACTCTATTTTTTGATTTGTTTCTATGTCATACATATTGGTATCGGATTTATAACGGCTAACAAAATAAGCTCCAGCTTCATCCATTTGTTTATTGGTACAACTAAGTCAGCAGTTGATATATTGCCTCTATAACCCTGATCTGTTAGCTCATGATTTAGAATGTAATTTTATCCCATTCATAACCACTATACATATCCTTTATACAAATTTTCCATATCATTAGGTAGGCTAATATAGCCTATGCTTTTAAATTGTGAGATGTTTCTAAATAAAACTGTTGTACATTCTTTTCATATTCAGTAAACCTAAAATTTAAACCTTACAGAATCTTCATTTAATAATTCCATCTATGTTACCCAAAATCATTCAATTTCTTTTCTGTTATAGTTGATATTTCATCTGCTTTCTCATTACAAAATTCGTTGAGGATAAATTAGTTATTTTTCTCATTATAATTTTTTGTAATAAATTTAAGAGGCCTGTTTTTTTCTTCTCTCCACCAACTTTCCTTATCTTCACCTCGTATGGTTTGGAGAATACTCCCTTTGGCAATCTTGTGAAAAGCAGCATAACTACTATATGGTAATTTAGGCAGTGCTCCAGCCGTTTATTACAACCTCCAGTAAAGCAACAAATCTATCTCATCCACATAAATTTTCTCTCCTCTTGGTGGCCTCTCTATATCCAGCTTCATCTATATACGATTTTTTCGATAAATCTCTACCTATTTGGTAAATTTTTTTTAATGTGATTTTTAGCTATCTGACCAAATTGTGCTTATTCCGAAACTAAGTTTCATCTCTGCCAGCTGGATGCTTTTTTACATATTCTTCTATTACCATTCTTTCTTTTTGAGCCATGTATATAGCGTCTAAAAGCTCCACAACCTCAGCTTTTGACCCCCCTTTAACCACAGATACTGCTTTTTCCCGCCTATCTCCTTATATACTAAACATTTCATTTTTTTGCAGGTGATATAAATATGATACGATTCAAGTAGAGACCCTATTACCTGCAGGTAATGGAATTAAAATTATATAAAATATTAACTACTGAACTTACCAATTATAGAAGAAAGAAAGCTGATAAAGCATTTTACAAAACGTCATCTGAATGCTATAGTAGCATTTTTTCGCATATTGTCGAAATATATAGCACTTTGCGTTGAAACTTTTTGTTCATAAATCTTCTGTTTTATCCATTCATGCTGACCCACATACTTTTTTTGTATATTGCACAGCATTATTAATCTTAGATTGCCTTTATTATCCTTAATATCTATTATTTCTCCTACTTGTAACTTCTGCAAAGGGGCCTGCATATAGGGAGCTAGCTCCCCCATTTTTACCTCAATTTTTTCTACTTTTGGTAGCCCTAAGTTTTCCACCGCTCTATCAAACATTAAACAGTCCACTTTCTGATTTTTCAGATTATCTAGCTTTCCACAATATTCCTTAAATTTTTCCTGATTATTTAATAAATAAATTTGCTTTAAACTTAAAGTTGTATCTAGCAATGATGGATCAAATTTTATTTTATCAGCAACTTTTACTACTAAGTATGCACCATCTACAGCAATTGGGTCACTAATATCACCAATATTTAAGCTTCCTAGCATATTTTGTAATTTAGAAGGCAACTGCATTATGTTTAATGCTTCTTTTTGTATAGACACTGGAAATTCGGTATAATCTTTGACGATTGTCTCAAGGGTTTCATTATTACGTAATTTCTGAACTATGTTAACAGCAGTATTATATGAACTATTAGATTTATTGGGTATTAGTATTTCTAAAACATTGATAATCACACTTATTCTATCTATTTGTTGTGCAATATTGTTTACTTCTTCGTTACTAATATTGATAAAAGACAATATTTTCAACTCAGAGATTTTATTCCACAATAGCTGAGATTTTATCTGCTTTATTATCGAACCATAACCTACATAATTATTTTTAACTTGCTTTACAAATTCATCATAATTTAGCTTAAATCTTTTAGAAAATAAGAGAATTTCACCATTTAACTCATTGTTACTGACAGAGACTTTAAGTTTTTTTGCTTGATTTTCAATTAACACCTCATCTATTAAGCTTTGTAAAACTTGCTTTTGATCTGTTTTGATACCAAGATGCTCCATAGATAACATACGTTTCTCAACATCCAAACTTGAAATCAACTCTCCATTAACAGTAGCAACGATTTTGACTGAAGCAAATACATTTGTAAATATGCAAGATAGTAAGAGAAAAATGATTGCTAACTTATTCATTTTGTTTATCTTAACATTTTAATTAATAAATTAACATCACTTGCAAGGTTCACATCAGTTTTTATCAAATTATCTATTTGTCTTACTGCATGAATGATAGTTGTATGGTCTCTACCACCAAAACTCCTACCAATATCAGGCAAGCTTTTCTGTGTTAGCATCTTTGCTAAGTACATTGCAACCTGTCTTGGTCTAGATAAGTTGCGAGCTCTCTTGGTTGAGTATATATCTGACAATTTTATCTTAAAAAACTCAGATACTTTTTTCTGTATCTCATCAATTGAGATCATTTTGCAATTTGAACGTAAAAGATCCGATAGAGTATCATTAGCTAATTCTATAGTTATATTTTTACCATTTAGTAAAGAGTGAGCCATAACCTTGTTTAATGCTCCTTCTAGCTCTCTAACGTTAGACTTTATATTTTTTGCTAAAAACTCAAGCACGCCATTAGGAACATCAGCTTTCATATTTTCTACTTTAGATTGTAATATTCCCAATCTAAGCTCAAAAGTTGTTTCATTAATGTCTGCTACCAAACCCCATCCTAAACGTGACTTTATCCTATCCTCGACTCCATCTAGGCTACTTGGCGATCTATCAGCAGAAATTACCAGCTGTTTGTTTTGATCAATTAATGCATTAAAAGTATGAAAAAACTCTTCCTGAGTACTGTCTTTACCGCTGATGAATTGTACATCATCTATCATAAGCACATCTGTTGAGCGAAATTGCTCTTTAAATACCATAATATCCCTGTTTCTTAATGCTGTTATGTACTGATACATAAACTTCTCTGCTGATAAATATACCACCTTTCTTTCACTTGAAGTACTAACTATATGCCATGCAATAGCATGCATTAAATGTGTTTTGCCCAGCCCTACACCACCATATAAAAATAAAGGATTACTTCCAGGGATAGAAGCAGAAGACTCAGCAATACGCTTTGCTGCAGTGAACGCAAGCTCATTTGGTCTACCAACAACAAAATTGTCAAAAGTAAATCTTGGATCTAAAGGAGAAGATAGATTATCATAACTATTAGTGATATTTTTATAGCCCTCCTTATCTATAACGTTACTCTCTTCCTTAATAACTCGAATATCAAGTGAGCGTATGGTATTATCTTCACTCTGCCATAAAGATAGTATTTTATCTATATAATGTATCGATATCCATTCCTTAATAAATCTAGTTGGAGCTGAAAGTAACACTTCCCCATTGTTATTACTGATGAATTTTAAGAAACCAATCCAGCTATTAAAAACAGCCTCCCCATAAAGCTTACGAAGTTGATTTTGTATCTTTTTCCAAATAGAACTGCAATCATCAATGGTGATAATGTGGTCACAGAATACACTTGCAACTTTAGGGCTAGTTAAATTCATAAATACACCGAATACAATAAAAAGTTTGCTCTTCAAATAAAATATTGATTAAAACTATTTATATAAATTAACAAATATTACAGATTGTTATCATTATGATGTTTTATTTATTAGTTGTAAAGCCTAGTAAATGATTTTTCTTAAATCCACTATAATAGAGGATTGTATTATAATACAGGAGTATTTTGTCATTTCATAATTTTGATGTAATAAATTTTTGTTGCGCGAATATATTAATTATTTTAATCTTTAATAAGATAATTAAATTAAATTTTTATTTTTTATACCGTATTAACTGAAAGTTAACATTTTATGGTTTAATCTTAACTAGTTATATTTAAAAATTAAATTATTTTAAATGAGGGGAAAAGGTAATGAGCAACATAAGTATTAAGAAGAACAGAAATAATGATACCCTATTACAAGAGATAAAAAATCACTTGTTTGGTAAAAAAAATAAGAAAGAGCTAAATTATTACACTGTGTTAGATTTTAAAAATAAAGATGATTTTGTAAAGAGTCAAAAAAAGTCGAGCGAGATTATTAAGAAAAACTTAAAGAGAATTAACAAAAAACACCCATCAGATGATAATTATACTAATAAAGGTCTTAAGAAAGAGGGATTATCTTTTATAATAGGTTTAAGAAATGGAGCTCAATCTTATTTAGCAAATTTGCAGCAAGAAGAAGCTTTTAAGAAAAATAATGATATTAACAAGATCACAGAAGATAAAGGCAGCAATCTATATAGATTTAAACGTACTCTTGATTATATAAAAAAAGTAGAAGAGTATCTAGGTTTTAGCTTAGAACAAACTCCAGAAAAAACTATAGATAAATTTATTCTTATAAGAAATGTAGATAAGTTAGAAAGAAAATTTGAAAAGAAAATAAAAAAATTTAATCGAAAGCATCCATTTAGTCTAAAATCTATTAATGATTATGTGCAACAAGAAGGGCTACTTTTTATAATAGAATCAAAGCAGCAAGCTATATCATACATAAAAGGAAAAGAAGAGCATGCTGCAAAGGGAAATGATCATTATGATGATGTGCAAATTAATTTAGATAAAATAAAACAAGATAAAAAAAGCCTCTTATATCAGTATCAGCTTATGCTTGATTACATAAACTTGATGGAAAAAAAACTTGGCCTAAACATAGAATCTAACAACTTCCTATCTAAAATAAGAGAGGATTCTGTAAAGATCTTGTCAAACTCAAACTTACGTTCAGTTTACGACGAAGGCGTAGCTAGTAAAGAGCTTAATTCTTCAGCTTCTTATGAAGATTGTATTAAATATCAGCAGAAAGTTAATGAGAGAGATAGTAGTGTGGAGAAATCTGAGGCAATAGTAAAAAAAGCAAATGATCAGCAACAGGTTAATTTAAAGAGTAATAAAAAGGTAGAAAAAGCTTTAGTTGTAAAATATGTGGGTATCAGTTATTCACCTTCTATCAGTGTGAATACACCAAAACCTGAAAAAATGTCTTCAACTACACAATCATTTAAACAAGTAGTTCAAAATCCTAATAATAATACAGTGAGTAATCTGCATATAGTGCAAAAGCAGAAGAGGTTATCACTTAATAATACAATGACATTACTATTATCAGTATACGGAGAGCCTATAAGCAGCATATTTGGAATGAAAAATCTTCAAATGTCTATTGTAACTAGATTTAATTGGCCAAATTTGAATGTTAGCATGGGGATAAGCAGTATAAAAGCTTTACCACAGGAAAAATTGACTTCCGAAACATCACAAAGTGTTCAGCAGCAAGATAACAAAAAAGAAAGTAATAACTCTTTCAGTACATTTAGTAATATTAAAAACTGGTGTTATTATAATATTGTAGAACCAGTGGTAAATTTTGTTGGTGTAACACTAGAGTATAATGCACTCAACTCAAATTTAAGTACAGATTATAAGAGTGATATAGAATCTGGAGTTTCAGGTAAGTATACAAAAACCCCTGATAATATAACGAGCAGTGCTGATAATGAACAAAAGGTAGGTAGTGAATTGCATGGTGTTACTATACAAAAATTATTAACTACTATAAAATGTATAGGTTGATTTTTTAAGAATGCTAAATGAATTATAAGATACAGATCAATAATTCTTAAATAACTTCTATCTCATATTGTAAAGATGGAAATTAATCAAGACATCAATGAAGAAGGCATTTTTTTCACTTCATTAGTTTGTTTATCACGCCATTTTTTTAATTTATCAGCAATATTAATATTGCTGATAGATAATATGGATGCAGCCATAATAGCAGCGTTGAATGCTCCACTACTACCTATAGCCATAGTTGCAACAGGCACTCCCTTAGGCATTTGTATTATAGAGAATAAGCTATCTATACCATTTAAATGTTGATTCTGAATTGGTACTCCTATCACAGGTAGATGGGTTAAGGCAGCTGTCATTCCAGGCAAATGAGCTGCACCACCAGCTCCAGCTATAATCACTTTAAAACCCTCTTTTTCTGCAGATTTAGCAAAATCAAATAACCTATCTGGCGTTCTATGGGCAGATATTATACGAACTTCATAAGGTATCTGTAATTCCTTAAAAACAGTTAACGAATTCTCCATTGTTGCAAAATCTGACTCACTGCCCATTATTATAGCTACTTCTGCTGCCATACTCTCTCATTTTTATAATTTTTAAACCCTTTGATTACATAAGATAATTATACTTCCGATTACTAACAGATCAAATTTTAACTTGATATAATAGTTTCACATTTGCGGTATAAGAAGTCATTAATTATAGCTATGGTTATTAAAGTTGCTATTTCTCTCCTTTTGTAACTTTCAGAATAATAACGTTTAGACCTTAAAATAAGAGATTCAGGATGTCCTTGAAAGTGGATATTGCCATACTTATCTTCAATTGCCTCAATGACACCATCGTCAGAAAATCCTACAACTTTATAACCGATGGATTGTAATTTTTTAATATTCTCATCACTGTTATTAATCATTTCTCCATGAGCATCAGGAAAATAAACAGCAAACCAGCCATCTTCATCAGGTTGTGCAAAGCGTGATACTATTGATGACAATCTACTCTCCTGTGCTATCTTCAACTTATTAAGACGGCGATCGTTATGATAAGACTTTTTGCTCTCTTGAGTCTTATGCAGCTTTTTCATGCTGATTATCTCAACTCCTTGTGCGTACATAATTCCCTGCAACCCACCACAAATAGCAAGCAGGCTAATGTTAGGGTTCTCATCTACAACTTGTACGATTGCTTTAGTCACTAATTGACGGCTTGAGGTAGGAGGCAAAGGATCAGAATCAAGATTATAATAATTTCCTGGTAGTAATATTCTATTTATTTTGCTATCCTTAATAAAGTCCTTAACTACTTCTTTTATTTTTTTAGATTCTAATTGTTCCACATTATCTTTAGCTTCAGATAATGCTTCTTCCTTTGCTTTACTAAAAATTTTATTGTAGTCAATTAATATAACATGTGCACCCATACTAACAAGCATCTCACATATTCTATCAGAGGATGCCCATTCATGGTCGTAAGTTTCTTTTTCCGTTCTGAGTAAGCCAACAGTAATATCACAGTCTTTGTTAGGAAAATCTCTTACTTCTGCAATAGCAAAATTAAATTTAAACAAAAATAACAGTGTTAATATACTTATAAAAATTCTCATTCTCTATAAAGAAAATCATTTAAAATAGCTATAGCCACCAAAGTAGCAATTCCCCTCTCTTTTTCTTTTGCGGGGTAATTTTTATCAGACTTTATCACAAGCGCTTCTGGATGATCTTGAAAATATAGGTTACCATGTTTGTCTTCAATTACCTCAATAATGCCATCATCTGAAAACCCAACTATTTTATATCCAAGATGCTCTAACTTTTGTTTATTCTGATTACTAGTATTAACCACTCCACCATGAGCATCAGGGAAATAAACAGAAAACCACCCATTCTTATCTGGTTTTATAAATTTAGATGCTATTTCCCCTAACCGACTTTCTGGAACGATTTTTAGCTTATGAAGATGCACATTTTCTTGCTGAGGATCTGGCATTGATATTAAATGTGCCTCCTGCTGTTTTGCATCTACCAGTTTATCAACACGAATTACTTCAATTCCTTTTGCATGCATCACACCTTGCAACCCACCGCAAATAGCAATAATATGAATACTTGGATTATCATCTATTATTTTTACAATTGCTTCAGTAACTAATTGACGATTTGGTGTTGGCGGAAAAGGGTCAGAATCAAGATTATAATAATTTCCAGCTATAAATATTCTGTTAATTTTATTTTCTTCAATAAAATTTTGAACAGCTACCTTAATTTTATCTAGTTCCAACTTCTTTGCTAATAACGAGTCTTTTTTAGCTTCAGATAGTGCTTCTTTTTTTATTTTATCGAAATCTACTATTTTATTATAATCAATCAGTAAAACATTTGCTCCCATATATGTAAGCATTTCATATATATTATCAGAAAATTCCCACTCATAAGGGTAAGTTTCTTTCTCTGCCTTAAGCAAGCCAACTACTGCTTCTTTTTGATTGTTGGAAACACCCGTACTCTGATCACTAATTTCGTTTGCGTTTACAAAACTGGATATCATGAAAAACAGTAATATGAATATTTTAATAATAAGCAATTTATGGCAACTGCTTTGCAGCTTAAACATACAATTAATTAAAAATATAACACTATATAATATAATGTATTTTCCTATAAGAGGCAAATGTTCTTATGAAAATTTTAATAATGTGGCTTGAGCTGGAATCGAACCAGCGACACAAGGATTTTCAGTCCTTTGCTCTACCGACTGAGCTATCAAGCCAATCTAAAAGTTCTAAACAAAAAACTTTATCATGTCTATAATAAAATTTATTACATTGTTTTAAATCTTATGATGATAAAAATAGGTGTGTACCCTGGTACTTTTGATCCAATTACTTTTGGTCATACTGATATAATTAAAAGAGCATACAATTTAGTTGATAAGTTAATTATTGGTGTAGCTTGTGATGTCAAGAAAGATACAATTTTCACTGCTGATGTGCGAGCAGCAATGGTGAAAGAAGAAGTCAAATCACTCAATATAAAAGCTGAAGTGATAACATTCAATGGATTACTGATACATTTTGCTCAAAAGCAGAATGCTTCAGTGATAATTAGAGGTTTAAGGGCAATATCAGATTTTGATTATGAATTTCAAATGAGTTGGATAAATTATAAACTGTCTCCTAAAACTGAAACAATATTTTTACCTGCTGCTGAGGATACTCAATTTACCTCTTCAGGTTTTGTCAAGGAAATTGCAAGACTCAACGGAGATATAAGTAAGTTTGTTTCAGAAAATGTGAGAAAACAACTTTTAAATTTTTATTATAAGTAACTTTTATTTCAAAAAAGCATTCAAGCTACTTTGGAATATCAAAGTAGCTTATTTAGTAGATTACCTTTCGCGACTACAAACTTGCTGAACTTCTTCTATATTAATTATTTTATATTTTAACTTAATGTTTGAATTTAAACCATTTTGATTTATTTGCTCTACACGATTAGCAACTTTTCCTTTAGGTTGTTCGTTTTGTTGTTCGAAATTCTTTCTTCTATCTTTTACTGAGACTCCTCTACATTCTGGCCCAAGAGTGATGTGAACATTTGATTCTTGACGATTAGAGCTACAAATTTTTTCATCGTGATGCTCTAATTTTAGTCTTTGAGGCTTTGGTGGTGGTGTAGGTTTTAACGACTCAATAGACTCAAGATGAAAACCTTCTGGCAACTCAAAAGATTTTTGCTTTATTATCGTTTCTTGCATCATGTCCTGTACTGGATCAAGCGTTTTCTGGCCATGAGATTCATAATTTTTTTTAGTCATACTTCCCCCTATTTTAATTAAGTAGATATTAATAAAATATTAAAAATTACTTATAAGTCAAGAATTAAATTAAATTGAAGTAGTATCAACCTACATGTACTTTATCTCCAACATTAACAAAGTAATGTCCTGAAGTGATTAATTTTATGTCCTTAGGAATGCCGAAAATTAATATACCGTCTTGCCCTGCATCTATGATTTCTACAGGTAAAAAAGAAACAGTATTGTCATTTTCAACAACTTTAATGCCAACAATACCTTCATCATTTAAAATCAAAGCTGAAGCAGGCACCTTGTGTGCAATTACCGTACCTACTACTAACTGAACGTCTGCTATCATGCCTTTAGTAATAAACATTTCATGATTGTTTTTTGGAATTGTTACCTCTATCCTGCAAGTTCTAGTTACTGAACTTATTACCTTACTTACAAAACTTACTTTTCCTTCAGTTTTGTAATCATTTGCTAAGTCTATCTTAGCAGTGTTTCCCAGTTTTATTTTTTCCACATCTCTTTCTGGTACATGTACTACAATAATAATTTCATCAAAACTAATAATAGTAGCTATAGGCTTGCCTGCAGTTACAAAATTTCCTTTTGCAGTCATGATTTTATCAATGTAGCCAGATAAAGGTGTTAGAACAGTTGTATTTTCTAAATTTATCTGTGCTCTTTTTAAGTCAGCTTTAGCATTTTGCACAGCAGCAAAGGCTGCTTCAGCTTGAGCTTGAGATCTGTAACCTTTCTCATTTAAAGATTCAGATGCTTGATATTCAGCTTCATATTGTTTAACAAGGGCTTTAGCCCTTTCATACTGCTCTATATAATCGTACTCTTTTAATTTTAAAATAGCGTCTCCCTTGTTTATTTTACTTCCACTTAAAACATAAACATCAACAATTTCTCCACTAATTTTTGGTACAATATCTACAGATTGTTGCATATCTACTGTTCCAGTAAGAGATAAATATACCATTTCTTCTTGCGCCTTGGATTCCACCATTTTAACTTGTACTATTTCTTTAGTGTTGCTGTCTTTTTCTATTACACTATTGCTATAAAATAAACCACTACTGAACCACAGTATAGAAATGATTAGTACTGACAATGCTATTCTATATTTGAATTTTAAAAGCTTTAATCTAGTAAGTATAGCTTGCAGTTGAGCATAAAATTTAGTGTTATTGTTCATAGTGCATCTTTTAAACAATTGGCTAACTTATATTATCATAACAGTAAACTATTCTTCTAATTAAAAAACTAAACAATGTAGAAATTATTAAATAAACTTAATTATGAGGAATAAAATTAGGATATTTCGAGTAACTGAGTAGTTGTTAAACTTAAATTAGAAAAGAGCTAAAAATTAATTATTATATCAATTGTGTAAAGAAGGGATAAGTTACCATGTTACATTTATAGTATATCTTGAGCATTAAAATAGGTAAATTAATGATAGGTGGTGAGGAAAGGCTATATACCAAGAAAACTAGGTGCATATCTGTCAGATGGTAAAAATAGCAAATTTAATTATTTAGATATATTAATAAACAAAAGAATAAAAAGGACAGAGATATATCTAATAATAAATGGTCCAGGGTTTAAGTTAGGTCGAGTAGAAAAGTTGCAAGATCAACTGGAAGAAGTGGGTGGAATACATGTTGTTGATTTACATAAATGTGACTGGGGTATAATAGATCAGGGACGGAAGATAGATCTATTAGCATCAAACAATACTATAAAGATATGTATAATATGACAGATGAACAAATTTGCTATTGAATAGATACTTTTAGATTAATTGCCCTTGCTTGCATAGAGCAATTTGCAAAATACAAGGGTGGAATATACATAGATTTCGACTCTTTAGGGGGAGTATTCTCCAAACCATACGAGTGCAGATAAGGAAAGTTGGTGGAGAGAAGAAAAAAACAGGGCTCTTAAATTTATTACAAAAAATTATAATGAGAAAAATAACTAATTTATCCTCAACGAATTTTGTAATGAGAAAGCAGATGAAATATCGATTAAGACAGGATTTGTAAAAAGAAAGAGGAAATTGAGCGGTTCATCATTTGTAAAAGCTATAATTTTGGGTAACATAGGAGTTAAAAACTGTAGCATAGATACAATGTGCCAGTTATTAAATGAAAAATCGGTAGTAATAGATTTTAGATTTACTGAAGAAGCAGTGGAATTTATGAAAAGGATGTATAACGAGTCTTTAACGTTATTTAAAAATACCTTGCAAATTGATTGCAAAATTTTGAAGCAATTTAGGAGCATTGGATAGTAGCTATATCACCTTACCTAACAGTATGAAAGATATGTATAAAGGTTATGTACCGCGGCTATGAAAGCAATACCAAGTCTGGAATAAAGTTACAATTAGTTTTCGACCATCTGAATCAGACAATAGACCAACTTAATTTTACATAAGGTCAGATCAGGGGTATAGGAAACATTTGAGCAATATATCAAACAATGATTTGCTAATATCTGACTTATTGTACCAATAAACAAATGGATGAAGCTTAGCAGTTATAAATCCGATACCAATATGTATGACATAGAAACAAATCAAAAAATAGAGTTATTAAAGTGTTTAGAGGATAAGTTCTTTTTAGAAAACGAGTTAGAAAAAGAAGCGAAAATTAGAGTAAGAATTATATGTCAGAAGCTAACTGAAGGACAGTCTGTGGCCAGAAGAAGGAAAGATTAGCAAATCAAAAGAATCAAAAATTGCTGGATTGGTCGATTTCATAACTAATGTTCCAGACAGTAAAATTAGCGCTATTAACAATTTACAGAGTAAGGTGGCAAATTGAGTTATTATTTAGATTGTACAAAAGCCATTTGATAAGCTAACCGGAAAGCCATGCAATATATGCTAAATTGTGCGCAATTCTTATATTTCATGGCATAGTTGGTTGCACAGAAGTGAAAAAGAATACAGAACTTAGCTTAACAAAGGCATTTATTGAATTAAAAAGAGAGAGTTGTTTTTAGCACTAAATAATAAAATTAAAGGCTTAAAGATCTTTCTTGAAAAGCTTGCCATAACTTGGTCACAATTTTCATTAAAAGACAAGTACAGAAAAACTAGGGTATCTACCTTAACTTCTCTAAATTTGCTCACAATCTCTTAACTTGACGCGTATGGTTCCCCAAACTGTGTCAAAAACTCAACTGAAAATTCGGTTTGGCATAATTTATTGAATACTCTTAGTAATTACTAAGCTGTTATTTCTTTACTTTGTAATCTAAAGTCAATTAGCATTCATCAATTTTATATAAAATTGACTGGATCAATATCTATGGTAATTTTTACGCTAGATGATAATCTGCAATCTTCTACCCACTTCTTCAGATTTTGTTGTATTTTTAAATCTTTTTTATTGTTTACTTTTAGCAATATTCTATATCTATATCTTCCTCTTAAAAAACTCATAAAGCTGGGAGTTGGACCAAACACCGCTAAATTGTCATTTTGAGGAATTAATTTAACTATCTTTTCTGCCGATCTCAATGCTTTTATTTGTTCTTTATCAGTGATAATAAGTGCAATTAACCTGCTAAATGGTGGCATGTTGGCATCATATCTTGATTTAAGTTCTAATTTATAGAATAGGTTGCGCTTGTAATGTTGCATGGCTTTGATAATTGGGCTTTCTGGGTTATAAGTTTGCATTACTACCCACCCTTTTTGTTCAAACCTTCCGGATCTACCGGAAACTTGATGCAATAATTGATATGTTTTTTCTGTTGATCTTAAATCAGCGTTATCTAGCCCAAAATCGGCATCAATAATTCCCACTAAAGTTAGATTAGGAAAATTGTGTCCTTTAGCAATCATCTGCGTACCGATAATGACATTAACTTCTTTTTTTAATATCAAATCAATAATGTTATCTGCTGCTTTTTTGCTGATGTCACTGCTGATAGTTGCTATTTTAGCGTTTGGTATTAGCTTTAACACTTCTTCAGAAAGTTTTTCAATCCCTATTCCATATGAAATCAGCTGGCCTTTGCAGCTAGTACATGTTTTGGGAATAGCTAGTCTATACAAGCAGTAGTGGCATAGTAAAATATTTTGTTTTTTGTGTTCTATAAGCCAAGTAGAACAATTCGGGCAGCTTAACCTATGACCACATGCCTTGCAAAGCATGAGCTGAGAATAACCTCTACGGTTTAAAAAAAGCATTACTTGATTGCCATCTGTTAAGGTCTTTTGCATTTTTTCATAAAGCTGATGTGATATCCATTTACCTGAAGTTTTACATATACGCATATCAATAATTTCTACTAAAGGCAGCTCCGCCTTACCAAAACGTTTGGTAAGCTGCAGATGCTCATAATTACCCTCTTGAACGTTATTGATTGTCTCAAGTGAAGGGGTAGCAGAGCAAAGTACTATAGGGGTATTTTCAATTTTAGCCAAAACCACAGCCATATCTCTAGCATTATATATTACCCTTTGTTCTTGCTTAAAAGACGAGTCATGCTCTTCATCAATCACAATTAATCTTAAATTTTTGTAAGGTAAAAATAGCGCTGATCTTGTTCCCACAATAATTTGTACATTTCCATGCACTATATTAGCCCAGTTTTTCGTGCGATTCTTAGGTGTTAAATCAGAGTGCCACTCAGCTACTTGATCACATAAAAAATAACTATGAATACGTTTAATTAGTTGTGATGTTAAAGCAATTTCAGGTAAAAGAATGAGAATTTGAGCATCTTTACTGGCTTTAAGTAACTCTATAATAACGAATAAGTATACTTCTGTTTTACCAGAGCCGGTTTCCCCATCAAGCAATACTACTTTGCTAAAATTACTCATTATTCTATTTGCTGCAGCTTGCTGCTGAAGTGTCAAATTGCAATCCATTTTGTGAGTAATGGGTTTTTCTTCATGCTCAAAATTGTCTATTTTTTTAAAGCTACAGCTAATAACCATTTTAAGTAGCATACCTATTGGTATTAAATTATAGTTTGATACCCATTTTATAAATCGTATTAACTCTTCTCTGATGGGGGGTATTTCTAGTTTGTTAATTACGGTCTTAAGCTTATCAATATCTATTGTAGTGTTACTGCTAAGCTGCCACACTACACCTACTAAACATCTTTTACCAAATGGTACAGTAATATAACTGCCAACTGTAAGCTTAAGATCTGTAATATATGAAAAAGCCTTATTAACAGGGAGAGGCAGTAATATGTCAACTATAGTCATCTTCAGTTAGATCTCTTTACCTTGTAATGTTATATTCGTTTCAACAAGTTGCAAAACATTGATTTTTTATGGCTATTTAATTAGAATTGCTTATATAGCAAATAAAAAGGGGGGTGTATGTTAGCCACTAGAGTTTTAACTTCAAAGAAAAAGAACCATTGGCTATTGTATAAAGAGTTTGGTGATATCTGTGATAATTTGTATGGAATTAATCATTCAAGTTTATGGTTCAGGTTTAACATGCGGTGGGTAAAAGCTATTTTGAGTTTTTTATTATGTGACATGGCTTCACAAGAACTAATGGTAAGTGCAATATTGAATCTTAGTATACGTGATTGCGACTGTAATACCCCCTTACATGTAGCAATATTAATGGAGGATCTACCTGTTATAAAGTTATTAATGATCTGCGGTGCAAGTCTTTTTATTAAGAATAATGATGGTGAAACTCCATACCAATTAGCTTTTGAAAGAGTTTTAGTAAAAAATTTGTTTCATAATGACTCAAATATTAACGAAAAAGTTAGAATACAAAAATTTAATTATAATATATGCAAGTTATCTGAAGTACAAGAGATAGAGTCACAAATAGGTCCGGTTGCTACTTATACAACATTGCCAAATATTGATGGCCCAGTTAGCACTTTAAAGGAAATGTGCATAGAGAAAATCTTACACTCCGTTATTAAAAGGTAAAAGCACTTAATTATTTCAAAGGCAGTTATTGGAAAAATAATTAATCAGATTGAGTTTTATCTAAGAAACTCAAATTCTTCATTATAACCAAATATACTGAGCAATTCTTTCAGTGGTTGATGTTGAGTTAGTGTTGGGTCATTGTCTACAATATTTTTAGCTTTGTTGTAAGCTCTGTCAAGTAGCTCTTTATCTTCGTAGATATCAGCAAATTTAAATTCTATATTCCCGGACTGCTTAATCCCTAAAACATCTCCACTACCACGTAGTAGCATGTCTTGCTGGGCTATATAAAACCCATCTTGTGATTCTCTCATAGTTTTAAGTTTTAAATATGAAGATTTATTTAGTTTGTCATATAAAAGTATACAAAACGAAGGTTGGTCTCCACGTCCTACTCTACCGCGAAGCTGGTGCAACTGTGATAAACCAAAATTTTCTGCATTTTCTATGACAATTATAGTAGCATCAGGCACATCTATGCCAACCTCTATTACAGTTGTAGCAACAAGTAAGGAAATTTCACCTACGCGAAAAGAAAGCATTATTTCGCCCTTTTGCTTTTGCTCTAAGCGACCATGTATTAATCCTATTTTATTGAGTACTTTTTGCAGCTGAGCAAAACGCTCTTCTGCTGCTGCAACACTTAAGGATTCATTATCTTCTATACATGGGCAAATCCAATATGCTTTTTTACCTAAGTCAATTGCCCGCTTTAGACTTGATATTACACTGGATATCTTTTTTATATTTGTTGCTACAGTACTGATTGGTACTCTGCATTTTGGTTTCTCTTTTAAGCTGCAGTGCTCTATATCCCCATACAATGCTTGCCTTAACGTTCTTGGAATCGGTGTTGCACTGATAAATAAAATATCTACGTTATTTCCTTTTTGAATTAAGCTATTTCTCTGCATTACGCCAAATCTTTGTTGCTCATCGATGACGACCAACGCTAAATTTTTAAACTCAACTTTTTCCTGAAATAAAGCATGAGTACCTATAACTATATCTAAACTACCGTCTTGCAAAGCAGGCATTATTGTTTTCCTTTCTTTTTGCTTGATTTTACCAGTAAGTAAAGTGATCTTTATGTCAATTTCTGAAAATACTTCTTTAAAACAGTTATAATGCTGTTCTGCCAGTATTGCTGTTGGTGCCATAAGTGCTGCCTGGTAATTGTTTTCAACAACGTTTAACATAGCAAATAAAGCAACTATTGTTTTACCACTACCAACATCACCCTGCAAAAGCCTCACCATACGATGCTGAGACTGCTGTTGACTCAATATATCATTTATTGCTCTGATTTGATCTTGCGTAAGCTCAAATCCTAATTTTTTCATAACTTGATCTTTATATTTATTTTTAACTAAAAACTTTCGTCCTTTTTCTTTCATTTGTTTATGTCTTGCGACTCTTAGTGCTATTTGCTGAGCCATAAGCTCATCATATACGAGCCTTAGGCGACATTGTTCTATTTCTTCCAATGAATCCAAATTGTGTAGCTTGCTCAAACTCACTTTAAAGCTCAACCATCCTTTCTCTTTAAAAAAATCACTGTCTATCCATTCAGAAAATCCAGGTAGTGTTTTTAGTATTGATGTAACAATTGTTGAGATTTTTCTACTAGTAATACCACGACTTAAGTGGTAAATTGATTCTATACGACAAATTTCACTAAAACTGGAAACATCAAGTGATATATAATCTGGATGTGTGATTTGCAATTGTCCTAAAAAAGTCTCAAGCTTACCGCTAATTACACATGCTTGGCCAGTAGGTAAAGCTTGTTTTAAATATTTAACCGAGTAATGAAAAAAAATTAATGTTATCTGCTGTCCTTCCAGTTCTAAGATTATTCTATAAGGTTTATTTCTCACAGTGGGAGGCTTATGCATGTTAATTTTAGCAGTAAAAGTGACATATTCACCTGATTTTGCAGTAAGTGGATGATTCCTCCTATCTATGTAGCGACAAGGGCGAAAAAAAAGCACATCTATTATTCTTATGCCACATAGTTTACCTAATATCTTTTGCGTAATTCTGCTTATTCCTGGTAAATTTATAATGTCAGAATAAAGGTAATTTTTCTTATCCTTTATCATTTTTTACTTACGAGGATGATTAAATACTTCTAATGCTCTTTTAAGTATATTTGGAGCTAAAGCAGATATTAGATTAACTGATACATCATTTTTTTGCTCATTACCCTTAATCTTATAGTCAACTGCCACTATTCCTCTGCTTTTACCACCTGTTAGAAGCTTGCCCAGCAGTGGTATTTTCCATATAGATTTATTAAGTGCATATGCTGGAATTATCTGTCCTTTTATGCTAAATGTTTGATCCATAAGATTTGCTTTACCAATAGTACTAATACCAAGCTCTGAACCTTCCATCCATGACTCTTCAATGTTAATAATGCCATCTTCATATGAAAACGGTATATCAAATTCGTAAAAGTATATTCCATCATTGTTAAGGGTGTTAACTATTCCTTGTAATGAAGATAGCGCTAATATTTTTGCCAGTATTGGTGTACGCACAATGTAAAAATCACTCAGAGATGCCATGCCGTATGCTGTTTTATTCTCTGATTTTGAAGAAAGATAGAACGATAACTTACCACCGTTTACCGTATTAGCAATGTTTAAAGCTTTAAAAAATAAGCCAGCATTATCTGCATAAAGTTCAAGGCCTATTTTGCTATATTCTGCTACTATATCACTGCCATCTGGTAGTAGTCCTAAAAATTTGCCATCATAATAATCACTGTTGACACGATTGAGATCCAAGTGTATACCACTTATTACCACACCATTTTTCATAATCATTTTATCGATATTCATAGTAATTTTCGTGTTGCGTAATTTACTATCATTTCCAAATGAAGTACGAAGATTACTTAAATCTATGCTTGCACCACTAACATTAAGTATATTCTGATCATCATTGAACTGTGCTTGCAATTTAAGATTATTGTTTAACAATTTTAATTTGTTGAAATCAAGATATAAACCGTTATTGATTCTCCCATTTAATTCAATATCTAAATCTTCACCATAAGCATGAACGTTCCTGAGTAAAATATCATCCTTATCTTTTATTTCTGCTGTAAAATCAACGATGTTGTGATCTTCTAATTTATTATTCCATCCTAAGCTACTTATACCAAGCTTAAGTTCTGACAGATCTGCTTTGCCCTCTATAACTAAATGCTCGTCATACCGAGATTTTAAATGAAGATTTGCGTAGCCATCCATCTCTGCCCACTTGGTAAACTTTTTAGCGTTTCTAGGGGAGATGTTGCCTAAAAATTCATAACTTAATTTATTGCTTGCTTTATAATTACCATTCACGTTTAGTTGCATTGATTTGTCATGCATCAAACCTTGACTTTTAAAATCAATATCAAGGTTACTATTAAAACTTAGGTTGAAGTTATAATTAGAAACAAAAAGGTCATAAAAATCGTTAGAAATTGATAAGTTATCTATTCTTGATACTAAATTAGCAACAAATCCATCTGCATCACTGACATTAAAGTTAAATTCTGATTTTGCCTCTCCTAGTACATGCCCTTTATCAACTTTAGCAATCTCTTTTATCCTAAATAACTCAAATAATTCATAGGTATCACTGTTTGCATTTCCATGAATGTTTATCCTTTGATCATTTGTACCTAAATTACTGACCTCCATATTTCCATTGCTAATGATAAAACCTTGAAACTGAGCTTTATCTGCAGCAACCTTTAAATTGTTACTCTGTATTGATATACCACCATCTAGATGATTTATTGGTTCAAAATCTTCATGTAATTTTGCAGTTACATCTTTTATATTAGCTTTTAAATCAATATTCCTTAGGCTCTGACCTGATATGATATCTGAAATTGTGGTTTCTAGATTTATAGCTGCACTTAAAACATCACCTGCTGTTATATGACTGCAATACCAATCCTTAAAATTCATTGATGTGGGAAAGTAAGAACATAGACTCTTTGCGGGTACTTTATCAATTTGTGCTTTAAGTGAAACCTGCTCAGTTTCAGTATTAACTTTACCACTTAATAATAGATTTATTTGATCTACCTGTGCACGCAAACTCCGTATATCGACAACATTTTGACTATATCTTAATTTTAGGCTTGCACTATTTAGGTTTACAGGTTCTAAATCTGAATGGAGTTTTACCACTCCTTTTGCTTTCCAAATACTGAGTTGACCATCTGTAATTTTATCTTTCTTGTCGATGTTGACAGAAAATTTGCCACTAAGAGTAGGAACAACGCTATTTAGTAGCAACCCTATATTTAAATGTGAAAATTCCATCAGTGTAGTTATAGAGTGATTGTTGTCTTCAGAAGCACGTAAGTTAATCAGCATGTCATCTTCGGATCTATTATCTACAACTACACTGATAGTGCTTATATTACGTTCTTTTTGTTTATCTACTATAAGTTCATTTATATTTAATTTACCCACTAATTCTCTCTCTATGGTAAGCCCACTTACTTTAATTTCCATCCAAAGCGGCATATTATTAAAAAATGTTCTAGCTTGTGCTACAATATCGTGTTTCTGACTGCTGTGTTTTTTACTTAAGAGCATATAAGGATCAACTATTGATACCAAGGCAATGTTAGAGTTATCAAATAGAAATGCCAAACCTGCTTTTGAAAACAAAAACACCTTAGGTATTTCGATAGTTATATCTTGGCTATTTATTGCTATTCCTTCAAGTAGTAGGTACAATTTTTCATCGCTTTTCTGCCATATTAACTTTGTATTGTGAATGTTTATTTGCGAATCAGGGAATATTTTCAGTAACTTGTTCTTTACGTGAAAGTTGACGTAATTTATATTAATAGCTATGTCATTTTTGTCTTTAATGTATAACCAGCTCAGCAGTGATATGATTATTATAGATAGCAATAATGCAAAAACTTTCTTCATAAAACTTTGATAAACTTTAAACTTGAAGGTTACAAATTTCCTTGCGTGCTAAGCAATCAGCTTCCTCGTTATACTTATGACCGGCGTGAGATTTAATCCAATACCAATTAATGCTATGTCTTGTTGTTACTTCATCTAATTCCATCCACAGCTCTAAATTTTTTACTTTGAGATTTTTAGATGTCCTCCAATTATTTATCTTCCATTTTTTTATCCATTCCGTTATTCCATTTTTAACGTAAGTACTATCAGTATATATATTCACTCTGCAAGGAGTCTTTAGGGCCTTTATGCCATTAATTACTGCTTTTAATTCCATTTTGTTATTTGTTGTATTTTCCTCTCCTCCACAAATATCTTTTCTTTTATCATTAAACAATATTATAGCTGCCCATCCACCTGGCCCTGGGTTGCCAGAACAGGCGCCATCAGTATATATTGTCACTTCTTTTTGATCGTTCATAATAAGCTAGAGAAATTTTTAAGATAAATAGCGACAAGAGGTGCGGTAAATATAAAACCATCAATACGATCAAGCACTCCCCCATGTCCAGGTATAATATTGCTAGTATCCTTTACGTCACAAATCCTTTTAACTGCAGATTCAGTAAAATCTCCAAGTTGTGCAGCTATTGCAATTATAAAACCTATAATGAGAGAGTGAGGTATTGTAAATAATCTAAAGAATATTGATGTTAAACAACTTACAGCAATGCCCGCTAAAATGGCTCCAGCAAGCCCAGACCAAGTTTTATTTGGACTTATCATTGGACAAATTTTCCACCCTCCTAAGCTTTTACCAACAAAATAAGCTGCAGTATCGATGCTCCAAATGCTAAAAACAAGCCAAAGCAGTAGAATAATTCCATTTTGTAAGTTGTATAAGTATATCAAAGACGCATTTGGCAGTGCAATTGCAACTAGCCCCAAAGGATACAGTCTTTTTTTGCCTTTTGTAACTTCATGCCATTCAAAAGCAGATAGAACAGCTATAGATAAAATAAGCAAATAGAATGACAAATTACCAAAATATAAGGCAAGAAACACTATCACCAACATAACTATAGATGATAATACCCGAGTAACTAAGTTATTACTTATCATATTCCTCCTCTTTGGTTTTAAAGTTTCCCTAAAAATCTAACTCAGAATCATAACCTAAACTGTATTAAGGATATGTTTAAAACCATGCAAAGTATAGTAAAATACAAATTTTCCTAATTTTGATTTTATATTATAAAATAAGAATAAAAATTTTATTATTATTTCTAATAATTTAATCTTGACTTTATTAAAAAAATAAATCCATTTTATATAAATGGTATATATTTTTAGGTTATTGTATTGTGTTGATGGAACTTTTTAAAAATGAAGGATCACTTATCCAATATCTAAGAGAGAAAAGTGATACATATAAAAATGGTATTAGTAGTAGCTGTCGTAAGCGTTCTCTTTTTTTTGTTAACAAGAAAGAAAGTGGCCATGAAGGTTACTATCCTCATCTTGAAGTTTTTGCTATTTACAGTTTGAATCCATATTATAGTCCTACTCCATTGGGAGTACTTGTAGAAAACACTGCTAAAATGTTATGCCACGATTCTGGTTGTATCGGATATAAGAATTGTAGCTATGCAGATGATGCTGTACTTTTATTTAACATTTTTCACACAGAACAAGCAGATTGGTTACTTGCAACAGAACAGGAACCACAAAATAGTCAAGTTTCGTTATTAAAGTTACACTTGTCACATGATAGTAGAGAAAACGATAAGCAAATTTGCAACATGTTGCAGCAAGAAATTGAGCAATATTCCCAGCTTTATAACGTTGAGCCAAATAATATTAGACTTTCGCTAACAAGACTATTGGGGTTTGAAAGATTAAAATTTAATTCTGAAGATCTTGAAAAATATATCCAATTTAAAAATAAAAAATTATCAAATTGCACGGAAGAGGAATTAAATAAGCAGGCTGAGAAATTTATTAACCCACATAATTATCCGTACTATTTTAAAAGTGAAATTGTTGCATGCTTAGGGGAAGAAACAGTAGAAAGAATAGGAGAAACTGGATACATTAATGCAGCAAATCAAGTATTAGGTTCACTTAATCCTGACAGTACTGTACAGCCACTCCAAGTATTAGCTTTAGCAGCAATAGGTAAATCTGCCAGGTAGTAATATATTAAGAAGATATTCTATAAATTAAGCTACATTATCTGTGAGAATGATGTCAAAAAAAGAAAGAGCTGTAATTTTAGCATTCGATAATTAATAAAGATAATTTAAAACTTTTTCTTTTATACCTAGAGAGTATTATAGTGTAGGTTTATACAGTATTTATGGATATATTTAGCAGAATTAGAGATTTTATCTTAAAGAGAATAGGTGAGCTAAAAGATTATAATTGTGATGCTCAAAGCATAGTGGTTGAGCCGCCAAACAATGAAGGCCATGGTGATGTATATACCAATGCAGCATTAGTTTTAGGAAAAATAGAGAAAAAAAATCCTATGGAAGTTGCTAAGGCTTTAGTAGATGTTCTTAAATCTTCTGACGTGATTGCAAGCATTGACATAGCACCACCTGGATTTATTAATATGCACTTAAAGCAAGAAGTATGGCTTAATGTTTTAAGGGAGATTAATACACTTAAAGCAGATTTTGGCAACTCAAGCATTGGTAATAATCAGAAAATTAATATTGAGTTTGTATCTGCAAATCCAACAGGTCCACTGCATATCGGACACGCAAGGGGAGCAATATTTGGCGATGTTTTGGCAAGGCTGCTCAAAAAAGCAGGGTATGATGTAACTAAAGAATATTATATAAATGATGCTGGCGTGCAGATAAATCAGCTGATGCAGTCGGTTTATCTAAGGTACAAAGAAGCAATCAAAGAATCTGTAAATTTTGACGATATTCAGTATCCCGGGGAATATTTAAAGCCAGTGGGTGAAGGGCTTGCATCAAAGTATGGTAAGGAGTTACTAGTAGAGCAAGACTTTGATAAAATTAAAACTTATGCTTTAGATTACATTATCAAATTAATTAAAGATGACTTAAATCTACTGGGAGTAGAACATGATGTTTTCACATCAGAGTATGAACTGCAAAGAAGTGGTATTGTTGAAAAAAGTATAAAGATACTATCTGATAAGGGTTTAATATATCATGGATGCCTGGATAAACCAAAAGGGAAAGAAGATCCAAACTGGAAACCAAGAAAGCAGATGTTGTTTAGCTCTACTAAATTTGGTGATGATGTTGATAGACCGCTGCAAAAGGAAGATGGCAGCTGGACGTATTTTGCTACAGATATTGCTTATCATTTTCACAAGATCTCTCGCGGGTTTAAGCAGATGATATTAGTGCTTGGAACTGACCATGCAGGATACACCGGAAGGCTTAAGGCAATAGTTGCGGCACTTAGTGACAGTAAAGCAAAAATAGAGACAAAACTTTATAACCTAGTGAAGTTTTTAGACGATGGAAAGCCAGTCAAAATGTCAAAAAGAAAAGGAAATTTCCTGACAGTAAAAGATGTAGTAGAAGAGGTGGGAAAGAATATAACTAGGTTTATAATGCTAACCCGTAAAAACGATGTGCCTTTGGATTTTGATTTTGTTAAAGTAAAAGAGCAATCAAAAGACAATCCAGTATTTTATGTGCAGTATGCACATGCTAGGGCGCATTCACTAATGCGTAGAGCTCCAAAGTTACTACCTAAGAGTGAGATAGATCTATCACTTCTTTCTTCTCATGAAGAGTTGTTACTAATAAAAACATTAGCAAAATGGCCACAAGTAATAAAGTCAGCTGCAAAAGCATATGAGCCACACAAAATTAGTTTTTATTTAACTGAAGTAGCAGAAAAATTCCATATTCTCTGGGGATACGGCAATAAAAATTTAAATATGAGGTTTATAGTAGATGATAATATAGTGCTTACATCTGCGCGAATTTTTCTAGCACAAGCAGTTGCCAGCGTGATTGCTTCAGGTTTGTCAGTTTTCAACATAGAACCACTGGAGGAGATGAGGTAAGTTGACAATTCTTAAGTTAATATTTATACTTAAATAGTAAGTTTAATTATTATATAGTAGGAAGGATTTATGAACCATACTAAAATTCAAAAATATTTTAAGAAAAAAGCAGCAGATGGAACAGTATCTAAAATTGCAGTGGCAACATTACTACTTTTTAATCTTGCATATTTTTTTTCATTATCAATATCACAAGCTGGGAAGAAAGTAGATTTTAACTTTTTAAAAGATGTAGCAGATCCAAGGACCTACTTTTATATTATAGCTTCATCTATAATCTCAGCGGTTTTGATCTTGAGTTTTATATTTCATAAAGTGAAAACAAAACGTTTAAGCTGTAGTGGTGACCAGGATCTTTTTAATAAGACTAAAGAGCTGTTATTAAGTGATAGTAAAAAAGATAAAATGAAAAAAGTAACTATAAACTTAGATCATAACGGCCTTATGATAATGCCAGATAAGAATGTAATAGAGATACCAGTTGTACAAGGCAGCACGGAAAATGAAAAATTAAAAGGGATAAATAAACTATTTGAAGAAGTTACTTTTACTACACCATCTTTCTGGTCAAGTAAGAATAAAAGTATATACCCTGAAGTGATAGGCTCTGAGGAAGTATGGAATACTATAGAAGGAATTAAGAGATCGAAGGTATTCTTCTTTAAGAAAACAGATTTTGAAAAATATTATAACAAAAGTAATCCTGATAATGTAAGGTATCAACATGATACAATGTATCTATCAAATGGAGAAATTCAAAAATCAGCTGATAAAAATTTCGAATTCACCGACTTATACAATATTAATTCCATTAAATTCCATTATGCAGACTGCTCATCTACAGAAGTTAAGCTGAAGTTAAAGGGAGAGCAATCAGTAGATATGAATAAGTACAGTGAATTACTTGATTATGTTAATGCTAATAGATCACATCCATTAAGTAGCATTAAAGAACCACAAATTGCATTCATTCCAGCAATAGCAGGGAAGAAGCCTATTTTTAGTGGTGAAGTTCTATAAATTAATACTCGCTGATGTTTTCATATAGAAGCTATTTCAAGATTTGTAAACATCAGTCCAAAGCTCATCAATATCTGGTTCTTCACTGTTTTGAGCAAAACTTGCAATTTCTTGTATGGTGTTGCGTATTTCTCTATCATACTTATTACATTCTTCGTCAGAAGCAATTTTATTGTCTATAATATATTGTTTTAAACTTTCTATAGGGTCTTTGTTTTCCTTAATATATTCAACTTCCTCTTTTGAACGATATTTTGCTGGATCTGACATAGAATGACCACGATAGCGGTAAGTTTTCGCCTCTAAAATAATAGGACCATTGCCTGAGCGACAATGCTCAGCAGCTTTCGCCGCAGCTTCAGCTACTGCAAAAAAATCCATACCGTCTACTTTATGTCCCAAAATGCCGCAACTTTCTCCTCTTTTATATAAGTCAGTAACTGCAGCAGAGCGCTCAACTGAAGTTCCCATTGCATATTCGTTATTTTCTATAATGTAAACCACAGGTAATTTCCACAGAGATGCCATGTTAAATGCTTCATACACTTGTCCTTGGTTTACTGCACCATCACCAAGATAAGTGAAGACTATATTATCATTTTTGTTTATATTATTATCTCTCTTATACTTATTTGCAAAGGCTATGCCAGTGCCAATAGGGACTTGTGCCCCAACTATTCCATGCCCACCAAAAAAGTTTTTTTCAGTATCAAACATGTGCATAGATCCCCCTTTGCCTTTAGAGCATCCGGACTTCTTACCAAGTAACTCTGCCACAACTCCTTTTGCATCCGCCCCACATGCAAGCATAAGTCCATGGTCCCTATAACTTGTAATGGATGAGTCCCCAGGTTTTGCTGCCTGCTGCATGCCTACAGCTACTGCCTCTTGTCCTATATATAAATGGCAAAAACCCCCTATAAGACCCATTCCATATAATTGACCAGCTTTTTCTTCAAAACGGCGTATAAAGAGCATGTCAGTATAAGCTTTTACTATTTGCTCTTTTCCTAAATTATTGTGTTTTTTCATCGATATATTCCCTAAATATTATTTTCTTACTTCCGTGGAATAATAAAAAAAATCAAGTTTCATATTCACTAATAATTTAGTATAACTAAAGTTGTAAAAAATTCAGGAAATATTTATGAATTATTATCATTGGATCGAAGCATTTCATATCATTTCAGTAATAATGTGGATGGCCGGTATGTTATACCTACCACGGCTTTACGTATATCACACAGAAGTCAAACCCGGTTCTGACAGTGATAATATGTTAAAAGTAATGGAAAGAAGACTGCTGCGATGTATTATAAACCCAGCTATGATCTCTACTTTTCTCTTAGGTATAATACTAATCAGTATTAAAAAAGTATACTTTGAGACATGGTTTCACATTAAAGCCTTTGCTATAATTGTAATGTCAATAATTCAAATGTTGTTTGCTAAACATAGAAAAGATTTCGAAAGAAATATTAACAAGAAGTCTCACATTTATTTTCGAATCTTAAATGAAATAGTGACAGTACTTATAGTAGTAATAGTGATAATGGTTGTTGTTAGACCTTTTTAGTTATCGTTATAAAATAGCTGGCAAAAGTTATAATGTAAGAAATTTTATTTCGGCAGTTAAAGTATTATAAGGTTACTTTAACAACGATTGGGTAAAGGAACCTCATATGCATTAATATAAACGTTTCGAGCGGACGGAGTAGGATTTGAACCCACGGCATGCTTACACATGCGTCAGTTTTCAAGACTGGTGCCTTAAACCGCTCGGCCATCCGTCCACTTCTTTCTTACCATAATATTTAATTTTAGACAATATCAATTTTAAAGCTACTTACAATCTTTGCACATTGCTTCAGTACTAACATTAGCTAGTTCTACACTAGAACTTGGTCCAGTTATAACAATATCATTTGATGGTTTCCAGCCTGATAAAAAAGGAGCCTTATATGCTGATGCTACAGCAAAATCGTGCCTAATAACACCATTTTTCCACTTCCCACAAGCTACAGCATCTGCAAAAGGAATATCACCTATGAAAATACTACTGCTACCATTAGCTATATTAATCTTTCCTTGTTGATAAGCTTCTAAGTACTTATCACTTATCTTGACATCACCATTTGCATCTATTCTTGTCTCTATTTCTTCATCCTTATGTATTATTTTCCCTCTTTTTCTTTCATGAATGGTATAAGATGTCCACCTGTTTATCAAAAACATGTGGCCTTCAGTTACAACATAATTTCTCTTTATCTTTAATTGTTCTATAGTCTTTCCTACTTGATAGCGTCTATCTCTATCATCAGTAGTAGTTTTTTCTATTGAATGATTAATACCAATGTACTCTACATATCCGCTTCCACTTTTCTCCTCCCCTTTATGTTGAATGTCAAAGGGTATTTTTAATATTAACTGCTTTTCAGTGTTGTAGTATCGATTAAATAATTTATATACTTGGTATTTATCATATAGTTTGTCAAGATTCAGCTTTTGCCCTACTCCCATTATTACTTTAGGTACTTTTATAATTAGTCTTGAATGTTGCGTAATGTCATTAATTTTTAATGTTTTTAACTTTTCTAAAGACTTGAGAAATTTCATAAATGATTTTTTGCCGTTGTACCCCAATTCTCTTTCAACGGTACTACCTACAAATGAATGTTGCTGTAGTTGTGGCAAAGTAGTAACAATTTCAACTGTAACTGGGCGTGTGTAAACCTCTTCATTACTAAGAACATGGTGAGCATGACCGCAATGAGCGACACATGGTGGCAAACAACAGCTCGCAGTTCCACAAGCTGCACCAGCAATAGCAATTTGCGATATGCCTGTAGCCAATCCAAAAATGGCAGCACCAAAAAGTGCTATAGGTACAATAATAAGACTTACTGCAGTATTACTTGCCCTTGTTCCTCTCTCTCCAAAGCAAAAATCAACAACACGGTTTTGGCAAAAATCGGATTCAAGTCGACTTGTCAGAACAATAAAGTTTTTCTCTTTATATACTTTTCCCCCTATTGTATAGAATATGTCATATTCTTTTCCTTCAACATAGTTAGTCATTTATCTATCCCCCTTTTTGAGCTAAACCTATTCTAATATGGATATAAATGCAATCAAGAATTACTAAATAAGCAAGCTATTGATTTTGTTTTTAATTAACTATATTTATAAGGATCAAACACCTCATTTTTTTTTGCCTTACTACTTTTAAGATTCTCATTTAGTAGTCTTAAAACTGGCTTGAGATCATCGTTAAGTGATAAAGTATATACCTCTTTAACACAACTGTTTAGGATATTTTTTTTAGCTTTAACTGTTTGTTCATCTAAAAGATCACATTTATTTAAAACTACAACTTCCTTCTTATCCATTAAACTTTTATTATAGAGCATCAGTTCATTGCGTATACATTTATAATCTGCAAGTACATCATCACTTGTGCAGTCAATTAAATGCAGCAAAATCTGACACCTTTCTATATGTTTTAAAAATTTATGACCAAGCCCAACTCCTAAATGAGCATCAGCAATAAGGCCGGGGATATCTGCAATGACTATTTCTTCATCATCTATACTAGCTACCCCAAGATATGGTCTTAAGGTAGTAAAAGGATAGTTATCAATTTTTGGCGTTGCATGAGAACAACGTGTTAGAAAAGTAGATTTTCCTGCATTTGGCAAACCAATAATACCAACATCAGATAGTATTTTTAGTTTTAACACTACATACTTTTCTTCCCCTTTTTGACCGTAAGTAAAATGTCTTGGCGCCCTATTGGTTGAAGTCTTAAAATGAGAGTTACCTATTCCTCCTGAACCACCTTTTGCTATCAAAAATTGCCTATTTGTTTCACTAATATCAGCAATGATAGTATCTTCTTCTATAACTTGCGTACCGATTGGCACTTTAATTATTATATCTTCTCCGGATAGACCGGACTTATCTCTTCCTGCACCATTTTTCCCATTTGGAGCTTTAATATGTTGATTATAACGGAAGTTAAGTAAGGTATTTAAGCTTTGGTCTGCAACAAAAATAATATCTCCTCCCTTGCCACCATTACCACCATCTGGACCACCAAATTCAACATATTTTTCACGGCGAAAACTTGCAGCACCACTACCACCATTGCCAGCTTTTAAGTATACTTTAACTTCATCAATAAAGCTCATGAAAACCTATAGTATTGATCTGCACCTTCAAGTTGCTCTTCAATTCTAATTAATTCATTATATTTTGCTAGCCTCTCCGAGCGAGAAAGCGACCCTGTTTTTATTTGACCGCAGCCAAATCCTACAGCTAGATGTGCAATTGTCACATCTTCAGTTTCACCTGAACGGTGAGAAATAATAGTCTTATAAGAATGAGAATGTGCCAGCTCTATGGCATTTAAAGTTTCAGTTAAAGTACCTATTTGGTTTGGCTTAATTAGCACTGAATTTGCCATATTTATCTCTATTCCCTTCTGAATTAAGCTGCAATTTGTCACAAATAAATCATCCCCAACAAGTTGTACCTTTTTACCAAGTTTTTCGGTTAACAGCTGCCAGCCTTGATGATCATTTTCACTGAGTCCATCTTCTATTGATACAATTGGATATTTATCTATCAATTCTTGATAAGAATCTATTAACTCTTCTGAGCTTAGCTCCTTATTTGCAAATTTATATAGATTATTTTTGTAAAAAGTTGATGCTGCAACATCTAGCCCTAAAGAGAAGTCTTTAGAATATCCAGATTTTTCTATAGCTTCTAGTATTAAATCCAAAGCTTCTTCGGTTTTGCTCAGATTTGGAGCAAACCCTCCTTCATCACCAACACTTGTACTGTAATTTTTCTTTTTGAGTATTTCTTTTAAACTATGAAAAACCTCTGAGGATTTCCTAATTGCTTCCCTAAAAGTGCTAGCCCCTACAGGTATTATCATAAATTCTTGAAAATCTAGCATGTTATCAGCATGTGCACCACCATTGATGATATTGATGAATGGTACTGGCATTATATGTATACCACCTAAGTATTTAAACAGTGGTATATTTAAAGAACAAGCAGCAGCTTTCGCTACTGCTAAAGATGCCCCTAAAATAGCATTAGCGCCAATTCTTGATTTATTCTCTGTACCATCTAGATTAATTAAAGCTTTATCTATTTTTTTCTGCTCTGTTGCATTCATGCCACTTAAGCATTCTGCAATTTCTGTGTTTACTGCATTTACTGCTTTAAGCACTCCTTTGCCACAGTAACGATTATGGTCATTATCCCGTAATTCCAGCGCTTCCATTGTTCCAACTGAAGCACCGGAAGGAATAGATGCCTTGCCAATTGAACCACCGCATAAAAGTACCTCTACCTCAACTGTTGGGTATCCTCTGCTGTCTAATATCTCACGTGCAAATATATTATTGATTCTTTCTTTCATCACTTATACAATTTAAAATGTCATACTAAAATGCATTGTCTACACACATGAAGATAGTAAAAGGAATAGAATATGATACAAGATAAAAAATTAAATAAATTAGATTTAATATCAACGTTAATCTTCATAGTAACTTTAGCAGAGATACTTTTTTTTGCCAGCATAAAAGTAAATAGTGGATTTATGCAGTCTTTATTTCTTATAATTGGAGTAGGAACACTGCTTTTAATACTGACTGGGTATTTTATTAATAATCCTAATGAGGCAACGATAGTTGAACTCTTTGGCCATTATATTGGAACTTATTTTAATCCTGGGATTTTCATCACAGCACCACTTTCTTCTAAATATCCTGTTTCTCTAAGATTTAATAGTATCAATACGGACAAAATTAAAGTTAATGATGCAAATGGCAGTCCAATTGAAATTTCAGCAGTGATTGTATGGAGAGTAGATAGCCCAGCTAAGGCGTATTACAATGTTAACAATTATATGCAGTTTGTTTCGGTGCAAAGTGAATCAGTAATAAGAGAGTTAGCAAGTAACTACCCATATGATAGTGAAAATGATGAAGAGTCTTTGCGCAAGAACTCAGATACTATTTCTGATGAGTTAAAGTCAATGTTGCAAAAGAGGTTAAGTATTGCAGGAGTGGAAATTACAGAAGCTAAAGTGTCACATTTAGCGTATTCACCAGAAATTGCACAAGCAATGCTTAGGCGTCAGCAAGCACATGCTATCACATCTGCAAGAAGGCATATAGTACAGAACGCTATAAGCATCATTGAGGAAGTAATTGAGCATTTTGAAAAGAATAAAGGGATACAATTAGATAGTAAAGAAAAGGCTCAATTGATTAATAACTTGTTAGTTACGTTAGTTTCAGAGCGTGATGTGCATCCAACAATTAATTTACGCAGTGAGTAATTAGCGTTATTATACCTTAGATATCTTATCTTAAGTTCACTAAAAGTAATGGATCAAATAAAGTTAGTCATAGAAAATGCATGGGAAAATAAAAACCATATATCAAATAATGCAGAACTTAAAGAAGCTATCCGAGAAACACTGAGTTTATTAGATGCAGGTAAAATTAGAGTAGCGGAAAAAGATAAGTCTGGATTATGGAAAGTAAATGACTGGATGAAGAAAGCCATATTACTTCATTTTCGTACTGTAGATTCATCACTTATAAGTTTTGGTAATTCAGCAGTGAAGAATGAAAAAGCTTGGTGGTTTGATAAGGTTAGCAGTAAATTTGATAATTGGGACCAAGAGAAATTTTTAAAATCTAAAATTAGATCCGTGCCAAATTCTTTTGTTCGTTATTCTGCTTATGTTGCTGAAAACGTTGTGCTGATGCCAAGCTTTGTTAATGTAGGAGCATATGTTGACTTTGGCACTATGGTAGATAGTGGCGTAACTATCGGTAGTTGCGCACAAATAGGGAAAAATTGCCACATTTCAAGTAATGTAGTTATAGGTGGTGTGCTTGAACCCCTACAAGCAACTCCTGTTATTATAGAAGACAATTGCTTTATTGGAGCAACAAGCGGTATAACTGAAGGCGTGATTGTTAGAGAGGGTTCAGTCTTAGCTATGGGCGTATGTATTGGAGCATCGACAAAAATAATAGATCGCAAAACCGGTAAGATTCATTATGGGGAAATACCATCTTACTCTGTAGTTGTTCCCGGTTCTATTTCTTCTGAAAACAACGTTTCTCTTCACTGTGCTGTAATTGTAAAAAAAGTAGATGAGAGAACACGTGCTAAAACTTCGATAAACGAACTGCTTAGGGAATAATGGAAATTTTCTAAACCAAACAAAGCTATTTCATCTCATACTCCTATAATTAAAAAAAGAAAAATTTAAAATTTGTTTAATTCTGATTTTTTAGAATTCTCTGAATCATTATTTATTTTGATCTTATCTTTCAACCTTTTTCGACCTATTGTTGATTTAGTGCCAATCTGGAGAAAAAGCACGTGTACAACATCAGAGAGAGGAGCGTTTTTAGCCCTTTTCACGGATTCCCACCATGAAAGGACTACCAATTGATAATTGGAAGCGCTATAGTCGTATGTTTTAAAGCATATGACCACAAAGGTATCAATCTTGTTTTAAGAAAAAATCTTAAAATAGCTAAAACTATTCAGTAGGTCGCCAAAGATCCTATTCAATATATTCAGATCTTTTTTTCCTATACATCTGCCACTTTAAAGGCCGCCTCTACAGCCTCAATCTCTCCAGATTGGCATCCCCATTATATGCAATACCTGAAAATCTATGGAAGCAGAAAATTTGTAGAATTTCGCTATTTTTTCAAAAATTTTTAAATCCTACCCACAGTAACTGTTTTATTATTTGAATAATTAGGAAATTTTTCATTATCTCTATTCTATGCGTTGACGTTTTCTTGGGGAGGCTTCTACTTCAGCTAGTAACCTTTGCGGTTCATGAGATAGTCCGCTGATCTTCTTTTCTCGTTTTTGCAAACTAATCTCTGCATGCCGCCTAGCTTCTGTATTGATAGATTTGCATGCTACGCTCAGATTTAATGCATCATTACTTCCCTCAATAATGCCATAATCTTGTATTGCCATTTTCTTATTAAGGTCAAAGTTCCCTTTTTTTATTCTTAGCAATTCTAATCTTAAGAGTTCAGCAAGAGCACCAGTTCTAAATGCATCTTTCTTGTGTGCTAACAGATATTGCTTACTTAAATGCTCTATAACACCTAACACACACTCAGGTATAAAAGATAATTGCTCATCAGAGCTATATTTTTCCTTAATTGTTTTGAATTCTTTAATTAATTCTTGTCTTTTGGCTTCATTGTTTATGTAACTAGCAATAGCTTCTGCATTTCCACTTTTATTTGCTTCTATTAATTTACCTAAATGAGGCATTGCTTTGATTTGTTCGAATGCTGTAAGGCAATTTTTGAGATTAGGTTCTGAGTTTATTGCCTCCCTTGTAAACTCAGGTTCTTTATTTACATCAGCACCAAAAAGTAGGAGTAGGAAGAAACTTTCTGGAGATTCTTTCCATATAATAAATGATATAAGTGTGCTACCACAATTACCTATGGTATTAATATCTGATCCATGTTCTAAAAGCAGCCTTACTGTTTGTGGATCTGCATTAGGATACATTGCTCTATGCAAAGGAGTGTCTTTGTGAATGTTTTGGATGTGAACATTCGCTCCCTTATCTAAAAGTAATTTTACTAACTTTCCTAGCCCTTCATAAGCAGCAGCATGTAGAGGTGTTGCTCCCAATTGATCCTTGACATGTATATCTGCACCATTTTCTATAAGAAATATCGCTACTTCTTCGTGTTTTTTTTCAATAGCTGCATGCAAAGGTGTCGCGGTTGGTTTTCCTTCTCTACCACCATTATTAATATCTGCACCATGCTTTAGAAGTAGTTCTACGACTTCTTTCTTCCCTTGTTCAGCAGCCCAGAGCAAAACTGTTGATTTATTATGGAACTGCTTATAATTCACAGCGTTAGCACTTGCTCCTTTCTCTAGTAAAGAACGTACTTCCTCTATGTTTTTCTTGTATTCTTCACCATTTTTACAGCATTTTTTAACTGCATTAATTAATTCATCATTAAGTGACATAAATCCCCCAAATTTATGATAGCAGTTAATATATAATGCTATGCTTATCAACTTATAAAGTGATATTTTATTTTCTTTATAAAATAGTTATTATATTTATTACTTTTGTTATAGAGAAGTTACTATTTCAGTGTCCCATATTTCAATTATGTCATCGCTAAAGTTGAATGACTCAACTTTTTTTAGGGCATAACATTGACTTATGTCTACAATATTTAAATTTCCTATTGCGGGTAGTGCTTCATTGCCAAGAATTTTGCCTGCTCTACAGCAGATTATTCTGTCAGCCAGCTTTTGTTTGAGCAATTCTGTAAATAGTGTACTTCCACCTTCTACTAATAGTCTTGTGATACCAAACTTTGTTGTTAGTTCTTGCATTACCAGTTTTAGAGAAGTCTTGCAATCATAAGCTATAAGATAATCAATATGTTTTATTCTTTCCTTTGGCTCATGGTCTGTAACTACTACAGTTTTTATTTTACTGGCTGTTTTTGCAATTTGATGCCTTGATTTTAATCTTGCTTTGCTATCTATTATAATCCTCATTGGTGATTGTCCTTCAAGACCAGGTAGGCGACAATCTAGCATAGGGTCATCAATTTCCAAAGTGTTACTACCAATCATAACAGCATCATGCTCGGCTCTAACTTTATGAACCCAATTTCTAGTAAGAGAACTAGTTATCCACTTACTTTCACCTGCAGAAGTGGCAATTTTGCCATCGAAGGACATTGCCATCTTTAATGTTATAAAAGGTCTAAATAGCTTTTTGCTGCAAAAAAATCCAGCATTCAATTCTTCTGCTTCTTTTTTCATCACATTGCATTTTACTTCGACTCCTGCATTTAATAAGGTTTCAATCCCTTTACCGGATACGCGACTATCTGGATCGCATGTGGCAATTACAACTTTTTTTATGCCGGAAGCAATTATAGCTGAAGTGCAGGGCGCTGTATTTCCATGATGGCAACATGGTTCAAGAGTAATATACATAGTAGAGTTATGTGCTAGATTTTCAGCGCGTTCTAAGGCGATAACTTCTGCGTGAGGGCGCCCACCAGCTTGAGTCCAGCCTCTACTTATGATAACATCATCTTGAACAATAACGCAGCCAACTGTAGGATTAGGTGATACGTTTCCTAATCCTCGTTTTGCCAGTCTTAAAGCAATTGATATGAAATGATTGTCATCGTACATAAAAAATTTAAAAAGACGTCATTTCATACGAAGTATCAAATATTCTTCTATGCTCTTGAATAGCGAACCTGTCAGTCATGCCAGCAATGTAATCACAAACTATAATAGAACGTTGCTCTTCACTTGCACTGGATGCAATTTTGCTCCATTCTGTAGGTAATATATTTGGTTCATTGTGAAAAATATTGAAAAGATCGCAAATTATTCGCTTTGCTTTGCTGGTTACTCTATTAATTTTATAATGCCTATACACCTTTGCATTTAAAAATTCTTTAAGCTTTTTATTACTTTCAGTAAGCTCTGGGGAAAAATGCACTAAAGGCTTTCTTAGCTTCCTTATACCTTCAGAAGTCTCAATATTATAAATTTGAATGTTTTTTTCAACCTGCTTTACGATATCTTGAATCATGAAATTTATCATTCTCCTTAGAAATTCATATATTACTTTATTTTGTGATAAATTTGGATATTCGTTCAATACTTCCTTAAATAACTCACTAAATAAAGGGAGAGTTAATAAATCATCAGTAGTAAAAAATTTAGCCCTAAGCCCATCATCTAGATCATGCACATTGTAAGCTATATCATCAGAAATTGCAGCAACTTGGGCTTCAGCGCTAGAGAATTCCGCAAATTTTAAATCATACTTTTCCTTCTTTTTTTCATATTCAGGTATTGTTTGCATCAGATGACCAATAATTAGAGATTTTTTATTCTCAGGTAAAGGACCATTATGTTTTGCGATGCCTTCTAAAATTTCCCAAGTAGGGTTAATGCCGTTGAAATGAATATATCGCTGCTCAAGATACGTTAAAATTCTTAAAGACTGTATATTATGATCAAAACCAGTAAAGTTCTTCGTTGCTTCATTTAAAGCATCTTCCCCTGCATGACCAAAAGGTGCGTGCCCTAAATCATGAGCTAAAGATATCGCTTCAGCGATATCTTCATTTAAGCGTAATCTTTTGCATATAGAACGTGCAACTTGTGCTACTTCTAAACTGTGAGTTAACCTTGTGCGGTAATAATCTCCTGTATAATTAATAAACACTTGTGTTTTGTATTCCAATTTACGAAATGCGCCAGAGTGAATAATACGATCTCTATCGCGTTGAAAACAGCTGCGATACTTATCATCTTCTTCATCAAAAAATCTTCCTTTTGTTTGATCAAATGCACAAGCAAAGCTTGATAAAATATTTTTATTTGACATTATCTAATATTATTATAATACGTAGTTAAAGTAAATTTGGGTATTTATGTCAATGAATTATAACATAACTCTTACTGAAAGTGCGATTAGGAAAGTTCACTCTCTTATAAATGAAGAAGGTAGTTCTAATTCTGCCTTACGTGTTTTAGTATCTGGTGGTGGATGCTCTGGGTTTCAATATAATTTTAAAATGGATGAAGTACAAAATGATGATGCAAGTGATGACGATGATGATTACGATATAGAAGATGACGATTTTGACTATGATGACGAAGAGGATGAGCTTGATGCATCTGGTATCATGATAAATGATGAGTGCGGAAAACCAATCTTACTTGTGGATAGTAATTCTGCTCAACTTCTAAAAAATTCAGTGGTGGATTATACTGAAGATTTAAATGGGTCTGGGTTTATTATTAAGAACCCTTTGGCTAAGTCTAGGTGTGGTTGTGGTAATAGTTTTGCAGTTTAATATTTTTTTCAATATGTTTAGTAAATATTATTAAGTATATTCATTGCTTAATGGGGAGTATGGTCTGAATGAGAGAAAAATAAAAGCAGAAGATCTTTCTTTTCAAGAAAATGATGAAGGAAATATAAAAAAAATAAAACAATATATTGAAAAATATAAAGAATATAATATCAAAAGGATTCAAAAGCTTACAGGTGAACGTGATATAGAAATAGCAGGGGATATTCCAAATAATACAGCGATTATAATGGAAGCTAAGAGGGTAGAAAACGGCAAAATCATGTATGCTAAACTTAAAATTAATGGCAACATAAAAGAGGAAGCGGTGATACTATCTAATAGTGCAGTTGAAGTATTCAATGAAAAAGAAGGATCATGTGTAATTGAAAAAGGTGCAATAGTAATGGTAAGAAATGATTCTTCTGTTACGATAGAAGGGCGTGTTAAGGAGTTTGCAGTAATTGAAACTCAAGGAATTTTTAAAGCTACAGCTGTTAACGATGGTGCAATTATTTGTGTTCCAGAGAGGAATATTAGTATTATACATGATAAGCGGCAAAAACCTGAAGCATCAGGTTATGATCACGAGTATGTTGAAAGTATTACAGATAAAAATATACATGAATATGGTGGTAAAAAAATTAATCATGTAAAAGATTTGCATTTTGGTCAAACTATAGACTGTAGTGGTAATGATTTAAAAATGCCAAGCTTTGATCAAGAATATCACATATACAGCTCAGATATAAAAGAGAAACTTAAAAATACACCCCGTCAAGATTATTACTATATAGGCGAAGGTGAAAGCAAAAGAAAAGTAAGCAAAGAAGAATTTACAAAAATAACAGGTATGTCTCCTGAACAGATTAGTGAATTTTCTAAACATGCTCCTAAACCTAAGTACTATTTTCATGACGACAAACAATCTCAAAGTAGTAATGTTGAAGGTGATAGTGCACAATCTCATAAAAAGTATGATAAAGGAAAGTAAAATTATGGGTATAGCCTGTTTATTTTCCAGCTATTATTCTCAGTTAACTGATATTTGTAGCGGGTATGGTTCCTATGCTTGCCTCCTTGCCAAAATTCTATAGCTTTTGGAATAACATAGAATCCTGTCCAAAAATCTGGTCTTGTAATTTCTTTATCTTTAAACTCTTTTGCCATTATTTTCATTTCATTTTCAAAACAATCTTCCAAAATACTTGATTGTTTTGAACACCAAGCGTTTATTTGACTTTCTTTTGGACGTGAAGCAAAGTACTTATCAGCCTTATTACTCTCTAATAGCTTCACCTTGCCTTCAATTCTTATCTGCTTATAAAGTTCTACCCAATAAAATACTAAAGCTGCTTTTGGATTTTCTGTTAGTTCCTTTCCCTTGCAACTATTTACATTAGTAAAAAAAACAAACCCTTTTTTGCTATATTCCTTAAGTAACACGACCCTTGCAGATGGAATGCAATCTTTACTACAGGTTGCAAGCACCATTGCAGCTAGGTCCTTAACTTTCGTGTCTAAAGCTTCTTGGTACCAAAGATCAAAGAGCTCAATAGGATTTTCTATAGATATGATAGTCATCGAACAGTATTAAAGTAAATCAATAATATTGATAGCTTTTTTTAAAATATCAAAAAACTTTTGAATATCAAAATTAATATTAATTTAAGAATATTTATATATTAACTATTGATATACATTAATAATCAAACCATTGATAAAACAACTGATATCAATCAGATAATTAAAGCTATAAAAGCTTTGCCTTCTCCTTTTGTAAATTTAGATGAGGACAAAGTAATTGAAGATAAAAGTTTACTTGAATTACTTCGAGTAAATATAGAAGTCCTAAATAATCTTGTAGAGGATTATGATGTAAAAATTACTATAAAATGCAAGGACCTACAAGATATCATTACGCATTACCTTGCTAAAGAAGGTTTTAAGATATTTAAACGTTATGTCTTTAGAAAGGCTCTGAAGAGGTTAAAAGATAGCATTGATGAACAAACAGTTGATTACTTCCATTGTTTTTCTAATGTTATAGGTTCTATGAAAGCAAACTCTAGAAATCTTTCTCACTCAACAAAGCTTGCTGCTTTTTATTTTAAGAACATTCATGATTTAAGTTTAGACAAATTTCAAGGCAAATATGATGAAGAAGCATATATTGTTGCCCAGGGAGAAGTAGGTTTTTCATCCAACCAAAAAATGGGAACTTATGCCTTTTTTGACTGTATTGCTTTGGTAATCCAAGACTTTAATAGTAAAAAAACAGCACTCATTCATGTAGATTGGGGCGTTACTGAAGATCACTTATCTAATCTACTTAAGTACATGCCTACTGGTAGCAAAAGAGTTGTTTTGATGGGAGCACAAGGAAATGGAAACTCACAGAAGAATCTCGAAAAAATAATAAGGGCTTTGTTGAAGTATGGACATAATATTCATATTAATCATTCCAATATCTTTTGCACTTATGGTGGCGTTACCTCATGTATAGTTGATCCTATTACTTTTAAGATAAGATATCTTGTACCTAAATTGGAGATAAATAAAGAATTTAAACTATGTTCTCAACCTAGAGTGCTTCGAATATTTAACAATGCAGTGCATACAGAAAATGATCCTGGGTATTCTATATCTTTTAACAATAGATTTAAAGACAGGCTTGAATACGCTTTTGATTTAGACATAAAAGAATCTTACTTACCCATAGAGATTTGTAAAGAAACTGCAAATAGTGTATTTAATATTATAAAATATATGAATATTAATAACAATTATCCTTTTTACAGTGTAAATGAAAACTATGTTCAATGTCATGTTGAGTGTTGCGTAAAAAATGCAATAGATAACGTTAAAAATGGTGGTCAAGGTAATTCTAATGAATTAGAATTGACAAGAGTAATGGAATTATACTGTAATGCCTTAAATAATCTAAGGGGTGCAATAGAAGAATATACTTCTTCCTTAAAGGTTTTAAATTTTTTAAAGAAGAGTTTTATTAGAAACGTTGTTGAAATACTAAAAACCAAAAAGATCTTTATTGGCTCAAATTCTCAAGAGTTAAATTTGGAATTTCTAATTTTCATAAAATCATTTAAACTTGAAAAGCTTAATAAAGAAGAATTTGAATTGCAAGCTTCAAAATTAATTGATGATTTGAAATCATATCAATTACCATTTTCAACTGACTTTAGTGATCTTGATAGGTGTCAAAAGTTAAGAGAATTTATGGTAAGAAATAAAAATGCAGACACATCAACTCCATCTACTGGATTGCTTGAAGTGGTCTTGCCAGAAGTACCGAGTTTTATATGTTACAGATAAATACACTTTTATTTTAACTTTTTTATTCTATATCTATTAGCTCATATCCTGCAAAGAAAAAAGCAATTTCTCTCTTAGCGTTTTCAATGCTATCTGAACCATGTACACAATTAGCATCAATATTATCGGCAAGATCACCTCTTATTGTTCCTTTTTCTGCTTGTTTTGGATCTGTAGCCCCCATAATGGTTCTGTATTTGCTCACAGCATTTTCTCCAGATATAACCTGGATAACAATAGAGCCAGAAGTCATAAATTCAACAAGATCAGAAAAAAAAGGCCTTTCTTTATGGATCTCATAAAATAGCTCTGCTTGCTCTTTTGTCAGTAGCATTTTTTTCTGGGCAATAATTTTTAATCCAGATCGTTCAATATATGAAATAACCTCGCCTATAATATTGCGTTTTATTACATCAGGTTTTAAAATAGAAAGAGTATTTTCGTTCAAAATTTATCCTTTTTTAGTTATTAATTAACAGTATCATTTTACTTATAAATTTTCAAATTTAAAAGGGATTTTTTTCATTGTACTTAAAGCTAGCATACAATATAGTTAGTTTTGAAAATAAATGATAGAGATACAGATGGGAGATTGCTGTAATAAAAAAGGTCAAGCTGACTCTGATAAAGAGTTAGGTGATAAAAAAAGAAAAAATTTCGCATACTTTAATCACATTAAATCATCTGTATTTTGTGCAGTTAAGGGTCATTTTACATTTCAATTGGCGTTTATAAGCTATATTAATTACTCCCTACGTTATTTATTGCTTAAACAACAAAATAGCAATGGAGCATTGACAGAAAAATATTGCTACCTAAAAAAAAATGCTGCTTTTTCAATGGTAAGAAATACCATTCCGTTTTTTGAGGTTGCTATTGTTATGCCGCTTGTATGCTTTGGAATACCAAGAATTCCAGGTATAGATAGCGTTTTAAAAGATCATATGTACTTATACTGCATCTTGACTTGCATTGTCTTAATGATAGTTATTTGTTTGACAGTTAGAGCTTTTGAGCTACGCGAGAAGTTAACTAAGTGTTTTTATAAAGATTACAATTTAGAAGAAATCAAAAATAGTTTTAAGCAAGATGATATCTATTACCCAATCTATAAAAACGGAATTTTGATGTTCAATTCTCTCAACCAAAGTAATTATAAAGATAAACAAAATTCACCTTCAAGAGGGGATTTTATTTTACTAGTTTTGTTAAACTTAATTGCATTACCACTTAAGTTAATACAAGCTACCACTATGCTATCTCTTTCCATTGTAGAGTTCGGTGAAGCAATATTTAATTTTCCTTTCGATCTACTCACTTGCTGCAGCGATAAAGATAAGTTTGCTGCAACTAAAAACGGTCTAAAGCGCTCTGGGTATTTATTTTATGGGTTTATCAGAAATGCTATTGATATAACTTTTTTTCCAGTTACGGTTTTTGTGGATAGTCATTACCAAATTTATAAAAACATGAGTTCTCCCTTTAAATGCCTGGATAATGCAGCAGCTAAATGTATAGGAGAGGTAAAGTCTACATGCTGTAATGCATAGGAAAAAAATTGCTGTAGTTTTATTTAATCTAGGTGGGCCATCCTCTTTAGGCACTGTAGAGCCTTTCTTATTTAATCTTTTTTATGATAGAAGAATAATCAATTTACCAAATCCTTTGCGGTTTCTCTTAGCAAAGCTAATCTCCAAGAAACGGCTGAGTGCAGCAATAGAAATATATAAGCAAATAGGTGGAAAATCACCAATTCTTAAAGCAACAGAAATGCAAGCAAAGACATTGGAAGATAAGCTAAATAAAAGTAATAGTGATATTTATAAAACTTTTGTTTGCATGCGTTATTCACCTCCATTTGCTGATGGAGTTATACAAAACGTTGATAAGTTTAATCCAGATAAAGTTATCTTATTGCCACTATATCCACAATATTCTACTACTACAACATTATCTGCAATTGAAAATTGGTACAGAGCAGTTTCTTATTATAAGTTTAATTTTACAACAGAAATTACCTGTTGCTATTATGATAATCAAAACTTTATCAAGTCTTATAGTAATTTAATAATAAAATATTATAAATTAGCTAGTAAGTTTGGGAAACCAAGGGTTCTATTTTCTGCTCATAGTTTGCCTATTAGTATAATTAAGCAGGGAGATCCATATGCATGGCAAATAGAAAAGACAAGTGAGCTGATAGCTGAGTCTTTAAATATTGAAAATTTGGATTGGACCATATGTTATCAAAGTAAAATTGGCCCTGTAAAATGGCTAGAGCCTAGCACTAAAGATGAGCTATTGCGTGCTAAGAATGACAAAGTACCAGTGATTTTAGTACCCATTGCATTTGTCTCTGAACATTCTGAAACTTTAGTGGAATTAGACATAGAATATAAAAAGTTAATGCTCAATCATTGTTACTACCGTATTCCTACACCAGGCACTGATATTTTTTTTATTAATTGTTTGCTTCAGATTTGTTTGAATATGAAAAACAGTAAGTGTTGCAAGGGATATAAAATGTGTTGGAAAAATTATAATTCTGAGTGTTTTTATTTAAAATAGTAATAGATAAATAACTTGTATACCTTTGAGAAGTATGATATTAACATAATTAATCTTTAATAATTTATAAAATAACCTTTAAGGTGTTTATGTCGATAACTTCTGAGAAAAAAAATGAATTAATTAATGAATATTGTATTGCAAAAAATGATACAGGTTCATCTTTTATTCAGTGTGCAATTTTAAGTGAGAGAATTAGTAATTTAACAGATCATTTTAAAATACATAAGAAAGACTATCATTCTAAACGTGGGTTGTTAATCCTAATAGGTAGAAGACGTAGACATTTAAACTATGTAAAACATAAACATGGTGATGAGGAGTATAAAAAATTAATAAAAAGGTTAGGTATTAGGAAATAATTTTTATTAGAAGGATATAGTATGTTTAAAATGATCAAAGAATCGATAGAGTGGAATGGATGTGTTTTGTCTTTAGAAACCGGCAAAATAGCACGTCAAGCAAACGGTTCAGTAGTTGTAAGTTATGGTGATACAACGGTATTAGTAACTGTTGTAGTTGGACAGGTAAAGGAAGATGTTGATTTTTTACCTTTAACTGTGCAGTTTGTTGCAAAAAGTTATGCTGCGGGCAAAATTCCCGGTGGTTTTTTTAAAAGAGAAGGTAAACCATCAGAAAGAGAAACTTTAATTTCTCGATTAATAGACAGGAGTATAAGACCGCTGTTTCCAGAGGGTTTTTATAATGAAGTAAGTGTAATATGTAACTTACTCACTTACGATATGATAAATGTGCCAGAAGTACCGGCGCTTGTTGGTGCTGCTGCTGCCTTGGCTATCTCTGGTTTACCGCTTAATGGAAGCATTGCTGGCGCAAGAGTTGGCTGTTGTTTTGATAAAAATAACAATTGTAATTATATGCTTAATCCATCTGTAAAGGAGATGTCATCAAGCAATTTAGATCTGTTTTTATCTGGTAATGAAGACTCTATACTTATGGTTGAGTCTGAAGCGAATGAGTTATCTGAAGATCAAATGCTTGAAGCTATAAAGTATGGTCATGAAAAATTTCAAGATGTAATTAAATTTATAAAGAATTTTGCTAGCAAAGTTGGTAAAAATTCTACTGCTTTTATTTCTAATGAGGAAGATGAGGGTTTTGTTGATGGGGATAACGCAAATAGTGATGATCTCATTGATAAAATTAAAGAAGAATACCAAAATAGTTTTATCCTTGCTTACAAAAATGTTGAAAAAAAAGGTAGAGTAAAGGCATTAAATAATGTTAGAAGTGATATATTAAAAGCTTTTACAGAAAAAGGACAAGATGAGCAATTTATATCTTGCGCAATCAAAAGCTTTGAACGCACATTAGTTAGGAATATGATTATCTCTACAGGTAAAAGGATAGATGGGCGCTCTGCTACTGACATACGTTCGATAGGAGTTGAGGCTAATACTCTACCAATAACTCATGGCTCTGCTCTTTTTACTAGAGGTAATACGCAAGCATTAGTTGTTGCTACTCTTGGCACTACTCAAGATGAGCAGATTGTTGATGATCTCGAAGGAAATAGGCGTGAACATTTTATGCTTCATTATAATTTTCCTCCTTATGCTGTTGGTGAATCTACAGCGTTACGTGCCCCAGGAAGAAGAGAAATTGGTCATGGTAAACTTGCGGAGCGTGCTATACGTGCTATTTTACCTGGTAAAGCAGATTTTCCATATACAATTAGATTAGTATCTGAAATTACAGAATCTGATGGTTCTTCATCTATGGCAACAGTTTGTGGTGCATCGCTTGCGCTTATGGAATCAGGTGTTCCAATTAAATCTGCAGTTGCTGGTATTGCTATGGGACTGATAAAAGAAGAAAATAATAGTTATGCGGTTCTTTCTGATATATTAGGTGATGAAGATTACTTAGGTGATATGGATTTTAAAGTTGCAGGTACTAGGGGTGGTATCACAGCACTACAGATGGATATGAAAATCTTTGGTATAAGTTTTGATATTATTAAAGAGTCATTAGCACAAGCTAAAGATGGTAGATTTTATATAATGGATAAAATGGATGATGTTAAATCAAAGCCAAATGATAATCTAAAAGAAAATGCCCCTAAAATGATGTCTATGGTTATAGATGAGAATAAAATTCGTAATGTTATAGGAACAGGTGGTAAAAATATTAAAGATATACAAGAAAAGTGTAAAGCTGTTATCGATATACAAGGTGATGGTGCGGTAACGATTTTTGCACTAACTACTAAATTAGCAAAAGATGCTAAAGAGATGATCGTTAATATTATAGCAGATCCTAAAGTAGGAGTGGTTTATGAAGCAAAAATTACTAAAATAGAAGAATACATTGCACATGCTGAATTTTTAGGTTCAAAACAGGGAAGAATACATATTAGTGAAATAGCAAATAAAAGAATATCTTCAATGCATGATCACTTAAGCATTGGAAAAGTTGTCAGGGCTGTAGTTATTGGAGTTGAACGCGACCGTTTTAAATTGTCTATGCGTAGAGTAGATCAAGAAACGGGAGAATTGTTTGAAAGTGAGCTTTATGAAGCACCAAAGAGTTTCTCAAGAGATAGGGATAATTCTTCTGATTATGAACATAGGTCTAGTAGAAAATATGATAGTAGTAGAGGTAAGCCTTCCTTTACAAGTAATAGAAGTCGTAATGGTAATTCTGGTAATTCTCGTTTTGGTGGAGGAAATGTTAATAATCCTAGGAAGCCGAAAATTTTTACATAGTTTTTTCTTTACAGCAAATAGTATTATATTTTTAATAAGCTTGAGCGTTGCACTAAATTGATATTTGATCGTAGTTTATACAGAAAATATAGAGATAGAGCAGCTTGTTTAGATATAGAATGTGATTTCTTATTTAATAAGATAATTGATATAATATTTGAAAAGCTAAGCGTTTTTTTAAATCAAGATGAGAGCTTACTTCATTTAGGCTGTAGGAATGATAGGTTAGTTGATCTTTTACAAAGTAGTAACTTTTCTTTAAAGGAAAAGTTACTACAGTGCGATATTTCTTACAATGCGATAAATAAGATAAAATACGGTAAGAAGATTGTACTTGATGAAGAATTTTTACCTTTTATGGAACAAACGTTCGATATTGTAGTGAGCACGATGTCGCTACATTGTGTTAATAAATTGCCAGGTGTTTTACTAAGAATTAACGATATTCTTAAAAAAGATGGTGTGTTTATTGGTACTATTTTTGGCATACAAACTTTAAATGAACTGCGACAATCTATATTGAGCATTGAGTCAAAATCTGGTGCGGTGACATCTAGAGTGATACCATTTATAAATGCAGTGGATGCTTCTAACTTATTAAGGCAGAGTAAATTTATAAGTTCAGTATTAGATGTATATATTATAACTATAAAATACAAAAGTGTACTTGATTTATTTCATGATTTAAGAAACATGGGAGAAGCTAATATGCTACACATAAGAAACAAAAATTTTTTATCTAAAAGTCTGATTGCTGAGATTGAAAAGTTTTATATAGATAATTTTGCACAAGATGATCATTATATTCCAGCAACGTTTGAGGTGATAATTATGCAAGGTGCTAAATCTAAAATTACATAATTTAAGTAGAGAGTTAAATATAAGAATAAAAATTAGAACCGCAAAGGGAAGGAAAATATCATCTACTAAGTGGTTATCTCGTCATGTTAATGATAGGTATGTTAAAAATGCACGTACTAGTGGCTATAGATCACGTTCTGCTTTTAAGCTCATTGAAATAGATGATAAGTTTGGGCTTTTTAAAGCATGTCATAAAGTGATTGATTTAGGGGCACATCCTGGTGGCTGGTCACAAGTTATAGTACAAAGAGTTATTAAAAATAATCAAGGTTTAGTTTTTGCTGTTGATATTCAAAAAATTGAAGATATTCAGGACGTAAAATTTGTGCAGTGTGATATCATAAATGATGCACATATTTTACATAATAAGCTGGGCTCTTATAAATTTGATCTAATACTTTCTGATATGGCACCAGAATCCTGCGGTTGTAGCAGAACTGACCATATTAGAATTATTAATCTTTGCGAGGCAGCGTTTACAGTTGCTAAGCAGTTTCTAGATAAAGATGGCAAGTTTGTAGTAAAAATATTTCCAGGTGAATACGAGAAACCATTTCTAAGTGAGTTAAAGCAGGCTTTTAAAATAGTAAAATATTTCAAACCCAAATCTAGCAGGGCTGACTCTGCAGAAATATATTTACTTGGGTTAGGTTTTTGTTTATAAGAAAAAAATCTAATTTTCCAGCATAAAATCAGCTGCTAGAAATAATGATCCGCAAACTATTATGGTTTCAGCCTCACTACAAGCAGCTTCATTTAATATCTTAGATATCGCATTACTTAATGAATCGCAAGCTATAGCGTTTATTCCTGCAGCTACTGCTTTCTCCTCAACAAACTTGGCATTTTGGCTGCGTGGTTCTGATTTAACGCAAACTGTACATAGTAGCCTAGTATGGATTTTAATATGCTTTAAGAACTCTTCTATATCCTTATCTTTTGTTACACCAAGTATAATATACACACCTTTTTTAAAATTATTTGCTATCCATTCAGATAAAATCTGAGCTCCTGCAGGGTTATGAGCACCATCTATAAATAATTTCCAATCAGTAGGCAACATATCTATTAATTGTCCACTTTTAATATGTTCAAGTCTTGCAGGCCAATACGTTTTTTTTATTCCAGAAGCAATGTGTTCATAATCTATATTATAGTTATATTTTCCGCTCAGTATACTACATGCCGCTATTGCATTACCAGCATTAGTTATTTGGTGTGCTCCTTGTAAAGATGGCAAAGGTAAGTGTAAAGATTGAGCCGATGATTGAAATAATATGGAATGACTATCATGTTGTTTGCATATCCATTCATATTCTCCTCTATATAAAGGAGATTTATTTTTAGACACATAAAACTCTAGTATTCTCATCACGGAATCTTGTTGTGGAGCTATAACGCAGGTAACATTGGGCTTTATTATACCAGCCTTCTCACCAGCAATAATCTCTACTGTTGATCCAAGATATTCAGTATGCTCAAGCGATATGGAGGTAATAATTGTAAGTAAAGGGTTATCTATCACATTTGTTGCATCAAGGCGGCCACCCATTCCCACCTCAACTAGTAATATATCAGCTTTTATGCGTGAAAATACTAAAAATGCAGCAGCTGTTGTGCCTTCAAAAAAGGTAATGGCAATACCTTCAGCAGCAATTCTGCACTCTTCCAATATACTATATAACTCTCTATCTGCTATGTGTTTTCCTGTTAGGGTTATTCTCTCATTAAAATTGATTAAATGGGGTGACGTATAAGTATGAACTTTATAACCCGCAGCTTCCATTATATGGCCAATGAAGGCTATTGTTGACCCCTTACCGTTAGTACCTGCAACATGTATTACCGGAGGTAATTTCTTTTCTGGATTTCCAAGTCTATCTAATAGCTTAAATATGCGATCAAGATCAAAGTCTTGAGGCCTAAAACCTAAAGGCTTAGGCCAATGAGGCATACGTACCATTTTAAAAATTACTGTTGAGATTAGATTGTTTTAAAGTAGCTATGATATTCTTAAGTCCATGGTCTTCTATTTTCTGTTCAAATTTTAAGCGTTGTATTATATTAATATTAATACCATCAACTGTAATATCAGTTATGCAAAATGAATCATTAGATTTTCTAAGTTTATAACTCATATTGGTAAAGTCGTTGTTATTGCTGAGTCTTGTACTGACTAAATAACTGTTATTTTCTAAGTGCTGATTACCAATTACAGTTACTTTATTGCCTTTAAATTTATATAAGTTACTAACATATAAATGTTCTAAGTAAGTACTATATTCTTTAATAAAGACTTCTTTTTCCTCTTCACTCGCTAATTGCCAATGTTTCCCCATAACAAATTTTGCCATTTTTCGAATATCAATATTCTCCTTTATTATTTTTCTTAGTTCTTGATAATCATGCTCCTTAGATTCACCAGATATATTGTTTATTTGATAGTTAAGGGAGCGTATAAAATCACGAGACCTTCTTAAATCTTCCGCTACATCTGGTTTTTCTATTTGATTAATTGAGGATGCTTGTTTTGCAAAACAATTATTACTTATAATCAATAAAAACATCAAAATTATAAAACTAGATTTTGTCAAAAATCTTATATTCATTACCACTACCTAAACTCTTATTACTTAATTAAATAACAACTGAAAAATAAAAATTAATTAACAGTAGAGAAAATGGGACAGGTGCGATTCGAACGCACGACCCCCAGATTAGGAATCTAGTGCTCTATCCTACTGAGCTACTGCCCCCGTTAAAAGATAACAATCAAGTATAACTTCGGCAATATAAATCGCCTCTAAAAATAGGAAAAAGATAAAAATGATAAAAAGTTTAAAAACTCAAGCTTCATATAGGAAAGGAAAATCTAATACTGAAATTTGTTAGTATTGTTCAGCAAAGTTCTTTGAACTAATGAAGTACTTCTGATTCAAGGTAAAATCATACTATATGTCGGTATTTTCTTAGAGGTTCTTCTACTTCAATTTCAGTTAATGATCCTTTTAGATTATCAAATAATTCATCGACTTCTCTTTTACGTTTTTTAAAATGAATATCTGCAAATTGTCTAGCCTCTGTATTAATAGATTTACATACTACACTGAGGTTCAATGCATCATTACTACCCTTAGTAAAGCCATAGTCTTGTATTTCTATTTTTTTATTAAGATCGAAGTTTCCTTTTTCCCACAATACCAGTCTTAATAATTCAGCCAAAGCACCGGTTCTAAATGCGTTTTTTTTATGTTCTAGTGAACAGCACTGGCACAAACGCTTCATAAAAATTAATAGCCCTCTACGTACTAAAGATAATGTCTCATCAGAACTAAAGCCTTTACTCATGTCTTTGAATTCTTTAATTAGTGCTTGCTGCTTGATTTCATCCATAATGTACCCCAAAACAACTTCTGCATTTTCTTTTTTATCTCTGCTCTTATTTATCTCTATTAACTTACCTAAGCATGACATTGCTGCAATTTTGTTGAATGTTACTAGATAATCTCTAAGATTATTATTTATCAGATTTTTTATGTTTTGACTTTCTCTACTTATATCAACACCACAGAATAGAAATAGAAAGAAAGTTTCTGTCTGATTGTACACAGCGTAGTGGAAAGCCGTTGTATTAAGGTTATCTCTAATATTAACATCTGCACCATGCTCTAAAAGCAACTCTACCATTTTTTGATCACCTGGACGTCTCATTACAATATTCAAAGCCGTTACTCTAAAATCATCTTTAGCATTAACATTTGCTCCATGTTTTAAAAGCAATTCCATTATTTTCTCATTTCTATTTATAGCAGCATAGTGCAAAGCTGTCGTATTGGTATTATCTACAATATCAACATCTGCATTATTTACTAAAAGTGATTTTACTATTTCTTCATGTCCGAGTTGAGCAGCACAGTGGAAAGCTGTTTGTCCATCATAACGCCTCTTAATATTCACCTTTGCACCAGCATTTAAAAGTAACTTTGTTGTTACTCTACGTCCATACTCAGCAGCAAGATATAGAGCTGTTTTCTTGTCAAGATCTTGAGCATTAATATCTGCACCGTATTTTAAAAGTAACTTCACTATTTCTGTACGTTTATTACCCCCATACAGAATGGTAAAGTGCAAAGCTGTTGTATTGTTTTTATCTAAAATATTGACATTTGCATAATTCTCTAGTAGTAATTTTACTATCTCTACATACCCATGCTCAGCAGCAAAGTGCAAAGCTGTTCTTTTATAATGATCCAGCACATTAACATCTGCACCATGCTCTAAAAGCAGCTTTACTATTTCTTTGTGTCCACTTATAGTAGCAAAGTGCAAAGCTGTTTGATAAAAATTAGTTCTATCAAAAGCTGCCGCTTTAAAATTAGCTAGAGCATTAACATCTGTACCATGCTCTAAAAGCAACTTTACTATTTCTTCATTTTCATGTGTAGCAGCAAAGTGCAAAGCTGTTGTGTTTAGCTTGTCTTTAGCATCAACACCTGCCTTATATTTTAAAAGCAACTCTACTATTTCTTCATTTTCATGTGTAGCAGCAAAGTGCAAAGCTGTTGTGTTTAGCTTGTCTTTAGCATCAACATTTGCTTTATATTTTAAAAGCAACTCTACCATTTCTTCATCTCCATATAAAACAGCAAGATGCAAAACTGTTGTGTTGAAGAAACTATCTGGGATATTGGCATTTGCACTATGGTTTAAAAGCAGTTCTACTGCCCTTTCATTGCCATATAAAGCCGCAAAGTGCAAGGCTGTTACTCTGCTATTACCTATTCCATAGCTCAAAACTAGCTCTGCTATTTTTTTTCCATGTGTAGCAGCAAGGAACCTAGATGCATCATGCTGGATCTGAGTATTTGGATCTGTTCCCTCATTTAATAAAGATTCTACTTTCCCTATATCTCCATTTTTAATTGCATTAATTAGCTGCTCATGATGTGTCAACATGCTTCCCCCCTATATGACTTGTAATTCTATAACTAGAAAACAGCTTCCTCTTCTAAAAGTTGACTGCTACTATTAATTACAATGGAATTATCATTTGATATATAATCCCTAATTTTTTTCTCTATATCATCTGCAGTACTTTGATTTTGCTTTAAATAATTTTTTACATTTTCTCTTCCTTGCCCAAGGCGTATATTATTATAAGAGTAATAAGAACCAGATTTTTCAATGAAACCAAACTTTACTCCCATATCTATTATTTCTCCTAGTTTTGATATACCTTCATTATACATTATATCAAAATCAGCCTGCCTAAACGGAGGAGCTACTTTGTTTTAACTACTTTAACTTTAGTTTGATTGCCAATTATAACATCCTTATCTTTAATGGAATTAACCTTACGTATGTCAAGCCTAATTGAAGTATAAAATTTTAGTGCATTCCCACCTGTTGTTGTTTCAGGATTGCCATATACTACACCTATTTTCATGCGAATTTGATTTATAAACAGAAGTATACAATTTGCCTTTGATACAGCAGAAGTTAGCTTGCGCAAACCATGACTTAAAAGTCTAGCTTGCAGACCCATATGCTGATCTCCCATATCTCCTTCAATTTCAGCTCTAGGTGTTAAGGCAGCAACTGAGTCAACAACTATTACATCAACTGCACCAGAACAAACTAAATATTCAACTATATGTAATGCTTGCTCTCCTGTATCTGGTTGAGAAATAACTAAGTCATCAGTTTTTACACCTAATTTGCCAGTATACAGTACATCGAGCGCATGTTCTGCATCAATAAACGCACAAGCGCCACCTTTTTTTTGTGCTTCTGCAATTACATGTAGAGCTAAAGTAGTTTTCCCAGAGCTTTCTGGGCCAAAAATTTCAACAATACGCCCTTTTGGTAGGCCACCAACGCCAAGTGCAGTATCAAGAGCAATAGAACCAGTAGATACAGTATCAATTTTCTCTACAGGATTTTGTTTTAATTTCATGATGGCGCCTTTGCCAAAGGTTCTTTCGATCTGACTTATTGCACTGTCAAGTGCTTTCTGTTTTTCTAAATTGATACCATTTTTGTTTATTTGTTTATCTACTGCTTCTACCATGATTTTCTTTTTAGAATTAAAGATTAATTATAATTTAATTACTAAAAGCTGCAAATACATTATAAGTAAAAATTTTAAGAAATAGATTCCTGTACGTTAAATTTCTCTATGCAAGCTCTAGGTAACTCACAAAGTATTAGCAATTTGGCTACATTTTGGCCTAAAAAATTAGGATCCTCTTTATTTTCACTATTATTTTTACAATCTTCTTTTTCAGATTCATTTACCTTATCATAGTCATCTTTAGACTCTATTCTATTGCCTTTCACTGTTTTCTTATCTTCTTTATTGAGATACTTATAAATACCAAATGTACTAAATCCAATTGCTGCAGCTATGCATAAGAATGTACCAAGATGCAATGGAAAAGATGTTTTATTTAAATAACCCATACCTAAACGGTCAAAATCATTACTCTGCAAGAGTGCTTGCACTTCAAATATAAATGCAACAAAGACTAATGCTACTGAGATTGAAGCTAAAATTGGAACTGAACGCCTATGTATTTTACTGTAACTACAATCAATACATGAATTATCTAAAACATTATTTTCTATTTTCTTAAAAACTAAATTAACTGTGCTTTCTACGGTTTTTGCATTGTTCAACTTATGTACACCAAGTCCTAAGAATGCTGTGCCAACAAGTGCAAATACAATAGCTATACTAAAATGTATAGGAAGAAAAGTTATAATATTTGCACCTGCAGGTAAACCTACATCTTTTAAGAAGGGTAGGGTAGATATTCCTGCCGTATGTAGCATCAATGCACTTGCGATACTGAATAGTAAAATTGATAAGGTAAATGCTATAGGGACATAGATTTTATTTCGGTTTAATTGAGCATCTTTAATCCAATCTAATAAGAACATCCGTGACATGAAATATGCAATTGAAACTAATGATATTCCTGTAGGTGGAGCAAAGTTAGTATTTTGATTTTCTTTAATATATTTTTGCTCTTTATAATATTGATAACTAGATTTGCACCCTAGTTCAAAATCTTCTTTATCTTTATCTTTTAATATTTCCTTATATCGGTTTGTACACTCTTTTATTAATGCTATTTCTCCATCGTATTCTTCTATACTAACACTTACATTATGATACTGACTTCTGTACTTGTAATAGAGGTAAATTGTGCACATTTCAAATTTTATGCGCTCTTCTAAACCATCCTCAGCATGTTGATCAAAATAGTTATTACCGATTTTTTTTAAATGTTCTTTTAAAGATTTTAAATTATTTGCTTCTATATTGCAGTTACATTTTATCATTTTCTTTATATTCCCCTATAATACTTAATTATTACATATTTGATAAAAAATGCAATTTTAACAGTATAAAGTGATTGCTCATCAAGATTAAAGCATAATCTAAGTCGGTATGCATAGAAAATTTGATATGTAGAATTATAATTCTGCTGGAAATAGCTATGGACAATTACAAAAGATTTTTCGGTTTAGTAAAGTACTTTACTTAGAGCTTTATAAATTATGGAATATAAGGTAAAAGGTACATGTTTTATTTTCTATAATATTTTATATGCTCATTTTAATATATACTATCCGCCTCATAGTTATCTAAGTGAGGAAAGTCACCTCTCCTCATGCATATTCCTATGTACATGATCATGACAATGCCCATGAAATAAGGTTAGGTTTTTTATGTTGTCATTATTCCTATTTTTATCCTGATGATGCACTTCTGTGACGTCATCGGATTTAAAATATAATTGACAATAATCACTTTTGCATTTTCAGCAGTTTTATTACTCGTATAGGTTTGTCTAGCACTTTACTTAAACGACTACTCCAGCATATCCAGTCTCCATCGTACGGAGATTTGGTTCCAGCCACTTTGATATGCCGTTTAATAGCATGTGTTTGATAAGATGCTTTCCATTACTTGTCATAAACCTCCAATTATCGTTTTTATACCTTTTAAAGTATTTTCTTTTTGTCTAGTATTTTCCTTTATTTGGATGTTTATGTATTGCCCACTTCCAAAGTTTCTCAAACATGGCATTATCCATTGAACTAAAGATTTTGCGTGATACTGCCGAAGTGTAATACCGACTCCACCCTCTAATAATTGGGTTAAGGTCTCTTATTACTTCTCTTTGCGGTGCTCCACGCATTTCTCCAAGCTTACGTTTAATAACCAGATTGTGTTGTTTGATGACTTGGTTTAATTAGTAACTTGTATGCTCTTTTATCCCGTTTTACTGTATATTGTCGTATTGTAAATCCAAGAAAATCAAAACCTGATTTTTCGTTCCTAAGAGGATTCAATGAATGGGAAATTCGTGTCTTTGATGACTTTAATTCTAATCTAATAGTTTTTAACCATTCCCTAATTAGAATTTCTGCCTTAAGCACAATTTGCTTACTTTCATGGAATACTACAAAATCATCGCCATAAGTAATTATGCTGAGTGACCTTCCTGCCTCTTCTCTACCTGTTCTGCCAAGTTTTTCTTTTCTATAGCTCCTTATCTCATCTACCATTGTTTCTTTTAAATAGTTTTCTAAACCATGTAGAGCAATACAAGCGAGTAAAGGAGAGATTGTTCCTCCTTGGATTGTACCACTGCAGTTGGTTTAAATATTCCATTCTCCATGATACCTGCTTTTAACCATCCTCTTATTACTTTTGTTAATGTTGATGTGGTATTGAGCTTTTCAAGCAGTTTATTATGGTTAATATTGTCAGAGCATCCAGATATATCAGCATCTAAAATAAATGTTGTCTTTCGACTCAATGCTTTAAATATAGTTTCAATGGCATCGTGACAAGATCTACCAGGCCTAAAACCATGGCTCAAATTTCGCTTCCCATCCCGGTTCTAGAGCCATCTTAACAAGCGATTGCTTTGCTCGACACGATATAATGGGTATGCCAAGCGGGCGTTTCTCAGTTTTTTCGAATTTTGGAACCCAAACACGTCTTGATGGTTTTGCTTTCTCTCTGATATCTAAAGAACTTGCTAATTGCATTCTTTCTTTTTGATTGAGATTAGCCTTTCCATCAATACCTGCGGTTCTCTTTCCTCCATTATCCTGCTCCTAACAGCTTACACTTGTTGATTTTAGTAATAATCTCTGAAGTTTATGCATCTTCTTGATATCATTACATTTAGAAGCTCGGTAAATTCGTTTTTGCAACTTGAATGAAGATTTCTCCATCTTACGCAAAATTCCATTCATACCTGACATTTTGTTGGTTCATAACATATTCACTACTATTCACAACTTTACCCTCCAGATTATAGTGTCCACGTCAGCATATCCTAAGCATTACCTTAGGCATTAGCTTTTTAGACAATCCTTCCACATAAAAGCTTATGGCTAGCTACCTACTTATATTTAAATAAATATAAGAACTTCCATGTGGTTACTCCGTTTCGTATTACCGTTTCTCGTTGTACTTAGGTTCCTACTATCTGCCGGAAGTTTAAGAACATCAAATCAGGCATGCACTATCCTGATTCCTCATTAACTTCTCATCTTTTGGTCTATGCGTAATCAACCCTTTTAGCATATTCCTTGTAACGACGGTTCCAACATAGGTTTCTTTCGCAACCATACCTAACTCTTCTTGAGAGGATTTATTATAAGGTTTAATATTACTCCTTTTTAGTTCATGCTTGCATCCTAGAAAATTGCCAATTTTCTAAAATGTGAACTACGATTTCAATCAGATGTTATTGTGGATGGAATTTAACCATCATGGCTTCATGACATCGGATCGCACTAATTTATCCTCTACATCACGTATCTTTTTAACATCAATGAGTAAAGAACTTGCCATAGATATGGTTACCATTCTAAAATATTGGTCTAGTATATATTTAAAATTAGAGTAGGCTTGCTTATCCCTTTCCTGCTGCTGTTCTTTATTTTTTTGTTCTCTATCTTCCTTACATTTTTTCTTGTACCTTTTTTCCTCCTGCTTACGTAAATCTTTTTCTTCTTCATTATTCTTTCTTTGTTTTGATATTGCACCAGTTGCCTCTGTAAGAGATTGTTCTGGATCTGCTGAACTACTACTTGCTTTTTGTTGTTCTTGCCTTTAAAGCTTTCAATTTTTGTTGCTCAAGCTTCTCTTGTGCTTGTTTTTCCTCAACATGGTAGCAAAGACAAAAAACTCGGAGCACAAAATTAAATTTGTGTAAAACTCTACCGAAAATGGCTAAATTTTAGGGTAATATTAATTTTCGAACAATACATAGAGGATTAAAAAAAACCTACGGATATAAAGAAAGAGATGAAATTTAAAGGAATTGTGGAGATGAATTGATAATACAGAACTATTGCCAAAAATGCCATAAAATCTGGAAAATAAGTAATGAAACGACCTTTGAAGGAACACTTGGTTTGAGCAATTTGTAACACCAATTTCTTTTGACAATTCCATAAATCCAAAAAAATCAGTGGCTTTATTTCCACCCTGACTTAATCTCATTATTGGTTTGCTATCAACAACCTGCTTTTTATGTGTAGTTCGGATTATTATGAGATTGCTATAAATCTTATTACAGAACAGTATGTAAATTATTAGCTGAAAATTTTTTTAACATACCCTTTATGCTAATATCAATATAGTAACTAAAAAACATTTAATATAAACATGCTATACCAATATAAAAATAAGTTTATTTAAATTTTATTTGAGAACTAATTCTGTACAATAGAAACATGCGCTTATAGCTCAGTTGGATAGAGCATTACCCTCCGGAGGTAAAGGTCGTGGGTTCAAATCCCTCTGAGCGCATTTCTTCTTTACTTAAATGAAAATTTAGTGAACGAATGCATACATGAACCTGGTGATAATGATGAGGATAATCCTAAAAACCTTAGATCATTGTTACTTGATGATGAAGTTAAATAAGGTAATGTAGATGATGAAAGTGTATTAAGAGATGATGATGGTGGCGTCCATTCTCTTGGAGTGGATGGTGTTTGCTGCATCATATCATCAGCTGAAGCTAAAAATACAGATTCAGGTGGTTCTTCTTCATTATATAAACTTGGCCACGATTTTACTTTTTTAAGAAAAAATCGTGATGATATCGACGACTCTAATATTGTACTGACATTCCTACTTGAAAGTGATACTTTAGACTTTGATATTTGCAAAGATCGTATTAAAGAACCTACACCACACGATGATGGCTTTGGGGCATCCAATAGTTTTGGTATGATATCTTCAACTAAAGGTAATACTGGATGATCCTTAACCTTTAACGTAGATGAAGGTGATATTGAAGGAAATAAAAATACACCAGATGACGGTGTAGGTGAAGGTAATAACTGTATGTGTTTAGGTGTGTTATAAGATGGTAATAATGATCTTGGACTAGATGGTAACTTTAACGCTACGTCATCAGTTAAAGTTGGTAACAATGGAGGTGTATGTATACTAAAAAAACAATGTTCATGTGATCTGAAATGCTTGCTTTTTTTTAACATTACTTTAGCATTATATAATGAAAAAAGTGTAAATGTTATTACTGTTAACATCAGTGCTATAAGTAGAAACATGTAATTTGTCTGTAATTGTTTTTCATAATAATATGATGATATATCATCATGTATGTTAAAGTGATATTGAGCCACAGCCCAAAGCTCAATTGCTAACAAACCAATGTGCAGTAGAGTAAGACTATATAGAATTATTTTATCTTCTAATCTCTCTCTTTTTGTAAGTATTTTTTTACGCCTTTTCAGGATTATATCCTCTTTATGTTTATACTTAGTGTTAAAAAAAAAATCTTTTGTTATGTAATATTTAGCATAAAAATAAATTAATATGTTAAGTAAATTAATAAATGACAAAATGAGGATCAAATGGGTGTGCTTAATTAAGAAATTATGATTGTGAGTTTGATATAGTATTAAATAGAGTATAGGGAAATGGAGTATAAGGAAATAGAGTATAGTAGCTACTTTATAAAACTTACTTTTTTTCATAGCATATAACCATCAAATGACAGTAACTCTTATATCTAAACAAGCATAAAATATCAACTATAATTTTAGAGAAGTTATTGAAATGTAAGGTGTTAGTAATACAATTTACGTTTAACAATTGAGATCAAGGCAGTGAACAGTAATTTATCTTGGCCTTTTCAGGAAGCAAAAAAGATTTTAGAACATTCGGGTAACAAAAAAGAAATTATACTTGAAGCAGGTTATGGTCCTTCTGGTTTACCACATATAGGAACTTTTGGCGAGGTGTTTCGTACAACGGTGGTAATGAATGCAATAAAAGAATTAGCGCCAGATATTAGAACAAAATTAATAGTTGTTTCCGATGACATGGATGGCTTACGTAAAGTACCAGATAATGTGCCAAATCAAAAGATGCTCAGTGAGAACTTAGATAAGTCACTAACGTCTATTCCTGATCCTTTTGGCATCTGTGAAAGTTATGGCCATTATATGAACGCTAAGTTGTGTAAATTCCTCGATTTATTTGAATTTAAGTATGAGTTTAAAAGTGCAACTGGGTGTTACAAATCTGGTATATATGATGAGAAGCTGCTGCTTCTGCTGAAAAATTATGATAAAATTATGGAAATAATGCTGCCTTCACTAGGTGAAGAGAGGCAAAAAACTTATAGCCCATTTTTGCCAATATGTGGCAAGACCGGTAAGGTGCTACAGGTACCAGTGATAGAGAGAAATTTAAGTAAAGGCACTATAACTTATAAAGGTGATTTAGGAGAGATAATTGAAACTCCAGTAACGAGGGGAAGATGTAAATTGCAATGGAAGCCTGATTGGGGAATGAGATGGGCGGCATTTAAAATTGATTATGAAGCTCATGGCAAAGATTTGACCCCATCTGCGGTACTTTCAAGTCAGATATGCAGTATACTTGATGAAAAGCCACCATTACTTTTTTGTTATGAATTATTTCTTGATAAGGAAGGTAAGAAAATTTCAAAATCAAAAGGCAATGGTGTGTCAATTGAGGAATGGCTTTATTATGCTCCATCTGAGAGTTTAGCACTTTATATCTTTCAAAATCCTAAAAAGGCAAAACGCTTATATTTTGATATAATTCCTAAATTTATGGATGAGTACTTAGAGTTTGTGAAACGCTATCATGAAAATAATGATAAAGACAGCCCAGTTTGGCATATACATAAAGGCAAAGTTCCAAAAATTAACATTGAAAATATAAACTTTACATTGCTGCTCAACCTAGCTGCTGCCTGTAATGCAGAAAATAAAGATGTTTTATGGGGATTTATTTCTCGTTATATACCGGATGCCACGCCAGAAAATAATAAGACTTTAGATAAGATGATAAGCTTTGCCACACAATATTATCATGATTTCGTAAAGCCAAATAAAGTATATAAAATTCCAAGTGACTCTGAAAAAGAAATGTTAACGGATCTAATTTACACGCTGAAATCTTTGCCTAATAAAATCACAGCAGAAGAAGTGCAAGCTCAAATATTTAATCTTGGTAAAAAGTATAAATTTGAAAACCTACGTGATTGGTTTAAACTATTATATAAGGTATTATTTGGTCAAGAAGCAGGTCCAAGAATGGGTACGTTTATTATATTATATGGAATAAACAATACCATTTCCCTTATAGAGGAAGCAAAAAGTAGATCTCAGTAACCATTTTTCAGTTTTATGTTTGATTATTGCTATATGAAAATGGCACTGGAGCAAGCTCAAAAGACAAAAGATGAAATTCCTGTTGGAACAGTGATAGTAAAGGATGGAAAAGCGGTATCTTCTGCACATAACAAGACCATTGCTTTATCTAATCCCATTGCGCATGCGGAAATTATAGCAATAAATGAGGCAACTTCATCTATGGGGAAATTATTTAACTGTGATATGTATGTGACGCTAGAGCCATGCTTGATGTGTGCTCAGGCTATTTCTTTTTCTCGAATCAGAAGGCTTTACTTTGGTGCTTATAATAAAAAAGGAGGAGGTATTGAAAATGGAGCATTTAAATTTTGCAACTATATTCCTGAAGTATATGGTGGTATGCTAGAAAGTGAGAGTTCCTTGCTACTTAAACATTTTTTTGCAAGATTAAGAGAATGTTTGTAGAAAGTGTTGTAAACTCAATTTTTATTAAGAGAATTCAAAATCTTTGATTTGCTACTTTATAATAAATTTTGGTTATTTATAATTAAGTTAAAAAGGATATAAGCTTTAGCTTTAAAAAGTATACTGCTAAGCTTTCATTTGATATTAAGGTGAAATTTTGTTAACCTAACTGTTGTTTTTATTTTTATGATGTATGAAAATTAATGGATAATAATGATTTTTTATTTATTCCGCTAGGGGGAGTTGGTGAAATAGGCATGAATGTTAGCCTATATCATTATCAAGGTAAGTGGATTATGATAGATCTTGGCATGGGCTTTGCCGGTAGCAATATGCCAGGAGTTGATTTAATAGTTGCTGATATAAGTTTTATTGCAAAGAAAAAAGAGAATCTGCTAGGTATAATATTGACCCATGCTCATGAAGATCATCTTGGTGCAATCCAGTATTTATGGAAAGACTTAGGATGTCCGGTGTTTGCAACTAATTTTACTGCTGCATTTTTAAGATCAAAGTTGAGAGAGTTTAAGTTAGAAGATGCTGTACCGATAAACATAGTTGAGCAAAATGAAAGTTTTATACTTGGTCCATTTGATATTGAATTTATTAATGTGACCCATTCAATTCCAGAAGCAAATGCAATAGCTATAGGTACTGATGCAGGAAAGATATTACATACAGGAGATTGGAAATTTGACTCAAATCCAGTTATTGGAGCAACTTCTAATACGGAACGCCTAAAAGAGCTGGGGAACCAAGGTTTACTTGCTGTTGTATGTGATTCAACCAATGCTTTTACGAAAACTGAATCACAATCTGAAAGTGGAGTTGAAGATCACATATATAATATAATACAGGAATGCAAGCAGCTGGTTGCTGTATCATTATTTGCTTCAAACGTAGCACGCATTGAAACCATTTGCAAAATTGCAAAAAAATTGGGCAGGAAAGTAGCATTATTGGGGAAATCATTATGGAGGATAGTGGAGGTCTCACAAGAGAGCGGATACTTAATTGATTATGAATTTTTAGATGCAAGAGAAGCAAGTCGTTTCTCAAGAGATAAGATGTTACTGCTTTGTACAGGTTGTCAAGGTGAGCCACTTGCTGCTAGCTCTAAACTTGCACAGAGAACTCATCCAATGTTTCAAATACAAAAGGGTGATATTATCATTTTTTCATCGAGAATGATACCTGGTAATGAACAACGAATACATAATATGTTTAACTCTTTTGTTAATATGGGAGTTGAGGTCATAACTGAAGATACAAAACACGTACATGTTTCTGGGCATCCGGTAAGAGAGGAGTTAAAGATCATGTACAGTCTTACAAAACCTAAAATTTCCATTCCTGTACATGGCGAATATATTCATATGCATGAGCATGGTAAGCTGGCACAAGAATGTGGTGTGAGTAAATCAATTATGGTTAGACCAGGGGACGTTATTGATTTAGTTGGTGCTAAAAAAATTGATTCAGTTCAATTTGGTTATTTTGGTATTGATGGAAAATTTTTGCGTAATCCAGATGGTGACGTAATGAAAATGCGTAGAAAGATGCAGAATGCTGGACTGGTAGTAGTTACAGTAATTCTAAATAAAAAGAATAAGTTACTAAAAGATCCTGTAATATTTGCTCCTGGCGTGCTTGACCATCAGAAAGATCAAGGCATTTTAAGAAAGGTATCAAAAGAAGTTGAAACTGCAGTACTTTTAAAGGATTTAAAGAAAATACGTCATAAAATCAGGCATTCTATTTGCAGTCTACTCAAAAGGCAGTTGTTAAAAGCGCCTTTAATTGAAATTCAGATAGAACAAATATAAAATAGCTTTTATGTATAATATGAAATATTTTGTATGGAAAGAGATATAGTAAAAGCACTACTTATAGAAAAGACAGGTGATCCAGAAGTACTAAAGCAGGTTAATAAAAGTGTTGGTAATCCAAGAGAAGGTGAGGTGCTTATTCGTCATAAGGTAATAGGGCTGAACCGTTATGATTTAGAGTGTAGAAGAGGAATTCATAAGTTGGCAAAATTTCCTATAATATTGGGAAGGGAAGCTACAGGTATTGTTGAAAGAGTTAGTGCAACCGGTAATAATAACTTTAGGGTAGGGGATAGAGTTGCCTATTGCACTGCTCCCCTTGGTGCTTATTGCGAAAAACGCATTATTGATCAAAAATATTTAATTAAAATTCCTGATGATGTATCTGATGAAGTTGCAGCAGCTGTGCTTTTTAAAGGAATGGCAGCACATTATCTTTTATATCGGGCATACAGGGCATTGCCTGGTGCCTTTTTATTAGTGCATGGTGCAAACGGTGGAGTAGGGCAGATATTATGTCAATGGGCAAGTCATATAAAATGCAAGGTTATAGGTACCGTTAGTTCTGATGATAAAAAAGAGATTGCAGTGCATAACGGTTGTCAATATGCAATAAATTATAACGATAGAAATTTTATTGAACAAATCATGAAAATTACGAATGGAAAAGGAGTAAATGCTGTTTATGATCCATTAGGTTTAGTTACAAGTAAAATATCTTTTGAGTCTTTATCCATATTTGGAGTGTATGTTTCTTACGGTCAAATATCTGGTGCTGCTCCTAACATAAATTTGTCAATGCTTAGCTCTCGTTCTCTATTTGTTACAGGTGCTTCGATACATCATTATAAAAGCAATATATTTGAGGTAGGGCTAACTGTAATGGAAATTTTTGCAATGATAAAAAGAGGTTATATTAAGGTACATATTAATAAAAGATATAGATTTGATGAAATTAAAAAAGCTCATGAAGATATGGAAAATAGGAAACTAAGCGGGCTAAATATTATTATTGTATAGTCTTACTAATAATTCTAAAATAATTAGAATTACAAATAACTTTAAAAATAAATTATCGTATAATTTTTATTTGTTATATAGTTAAATATTTTCTATAATTTTCAGCATATTTTGAAGCTAATGTTTATAGGGAGTGGTAAGTAGTGGAATGACTGGTTCTATATGCGATAAAGAAGTACGTAACAAAGAGCTCAAACAAAGTAAGAGAAGAGATTTTATCATTTTAACTGCAGGAACTATGGCTGGCCTTGGTATTGCTAGTGCAGTTTGGCCATTAGTAAGATCAATGAACCCATCTGCTGAAGTTCTAGCTATGTCGACTATAGAAGTTAGTTTATCAGGTATCAAAGAAGGGCAGGGGATAAAAGTAAAATGGAGAGGAAAGCCTGTTTTTATTCGTAGGCGTACAAAGCAAGAAATTGAAGCAGCACGCGCTGTTGATATAAAGGCTCTGCGTGATCCGCAACCTGATGAGCAGCGTGTTCTTCCTGGTAAGGATGAGTGGCTAATAATGCTTGGAGTTTGTACTCATCTTGGTTGTGTACCAATTGATCATATGACTAAAGATGGCAATGGTTGGTTTTGTCCTTGCCATGGTTCATATTATGATACTTCAGGACGTATCATCCGTGGTCCTGCACCACTTAACTTAATTGTACCTGATTATTTTTTTCCTAGTGGTGATGTCGTTGTAATTGGCAAGAAATCTTATGCGTAAAACTAAAAACATAAAGAAAGAAGGTAGTGGTATTTTAGATTGGATAGAGTATAGGTTACCAATATTCTCATTTCTAAAGCATGCTGCATCTTATCAAGTGCCTAAAAACTTAAACTATGCCTGGAATTTTGGTTCACTTGCTGGCATAGCGCTAATTTTACAGATTATCACTGGTATTTTTTTAGCTATGCATTATACCCCCCATGTTGATCATGCTTTTAGCAGTGTTGAGCGTATAATGCGCGATGTAAATTATGGTTGGCTTATACGCTACACTCATGCAGTTGGTGCATCGCTTTTTTTTATGGTGATATATGTTCATATACTGCGTGGTTTATATTATGGCTCATATAAAAAACCACGTGAACTGGTGTGGTTTATTGGGATATTTATATTTTTTGCAATGATGGCAACTGCTTTTATGGGCTATGTCCTTCCTTGGGGGCAGATGAGTTTTTGGGGCGCAACTGTTATTACTAATCTATTTTCTGCAATACCTATAATCGGAGAAAACATAGTAAAGTGGTTATGGGGTGGTTTTTCTGTTGACAATCCAACTCTTAATCGTTTCTTTGCACTTCATTACTTACTACCTTTTGTTATTATTGTCTTAGCATTTCTTCATATTGTTGCACTGCATAGATTTGGTTCTGGTAACCCAAGTGGGATTGAAGTAAAATCAAGCAAAGATACAATATCTATATACCCATACTATATTGCAAAAGATTGCATAACTTTTAGTTTATTTTTTATATTGCTATTTTTATTTGTTTTTTATGCGCCTAATTACCTAGGACATCCAGATAATTATATAGAAGCTGATCCTATGGTAACGCCTGCACATATAGTTCCTGAGTGGTATTTTTTACCTTTTTATGCTATTCTGCGGTCAATACCTAACAAGCTTATGGGAGTAATTGCAATGTTTGGCTCAATTATAACATGGTTTTTACTGCCAGTACTTGATAAGGCTAAAACTAAAAGTGGTGCGTATCGCCCTATATTTAAAATATTCTTTTGGATTTTTGCAGCAAATTTCTTCTTTCTTGGTTGGCTTGGTGGGCAAGGAGTTGAAGAGCCTTATATTACTTTAAGTAGAGTTTCTACGCTTTATTACTTTTCTTACTTCTTTATCATTTTGCCATTACTTAGTAAATATGAAAAGCCAGTGCAGCTGCCTAGTTCTTTAAGTGGCACTATATCTGAGACAAAGTGATGTTAACTCGAATCTTGTTATTTATAATATTTTCTTTTATATCTTTACAACTACATGCTGATGATTTTCATCCTACTAATCCGAAAAAAATAAAATGGAAATTTGAAGGGATCGTAGGTTCATTTGATAGGGAAGCAGTGCAGCGTGGTTATAAAGTATACAAAGAAGTTTGTGCCGCATGTCATTCTATGAATAAAATAGCATTTCGCAATTTAAAGGAAGTTGGTTTTTCAGAAGAATTAGTCAAATCCATAGCAAGTTCATATCAGGTAACAGATGGTCCTAATGATACAGGAGATATGTTTGAAAGACCTGGAACTCTTTCTGATTATTTCGTGCCACCGTTTGCGAATAAACAGGCTGCTATGGCTTCTAACAATGGTGCCTTTCCACCTGATTTATCTTTAATTATCAAAGCTAGGCATGATGGTGCAAATTATGTCTATTCATTACTTACCGGTTATGAGAATAATCAAGCAGATGAAAACGGCTTATATTTTAATCCATATTTTGCTATAGGTAAGCTTAGTATGGCTCCTCCTTTATCTGATGGCCTTGTTGAATATGAAGGAGATAGGCAATCAACTGTTGAGAATATGGCTTACGATGTTGTAAACTTCCTGCAATGGGCAGCTGAACCTGAAATGGAGGTAAGACATAGGCTAGGATTAAAAGTAACAGGTTTTCTTGTAATTTTAACAGTGTTTTTCCTACTTGCTAATAGGAGAGTTTGGTTTAGCTTATCCAATAAATAGAAAAAATTAGAACTTACTTCTTCTTGAACAGAATTTTAAGTGGTTTTTTATCTTAAGTAATTCAAATGTATATATCTTAATAAAGGTAGGCTTGCATTGATTTTTATTATTAGATATACTAATATAGTAATAATTAAATAAAGAAATGACATAGTATGTACGAGAAAAGAAGATATAAAAATAATGTATCTGAGGAAAAACAATATAAAGAATTAATCAGGGTAATGAATTGGTTAAAAAAAGATGAATTTGATTATGATAAATGTTTAGATTATCGTAAAAAAGTGGATGAGCTAGATAAATTGAAAAAAGACGGTACACCATATAGTTGTATTTTACAGTGCTTAGATATAAAACTTGAGATGACTGAATTGTCAGAAGACACTAATAATACAACTACTCTTGATGAAATTGACGAGTATCATCAAAAATTAGAATTAATTCCTGATAAGATAAAAAGAATTAACACTAATGAAATTAAATTAGACGGAGGAATATTGAATGTTAAAAAAGAAATAAATGTTCTTAAGGGTATGCTTGTATCTAATGTGGAGAAATTGAGAGAAAGACTTAGCAGAAAGAAAAGCGAACCTGAAGAGAAAGCTCGAGAAAGAAAATTACAAGAACAACAACAGAAAGTAAATGGTAGTTCAATAAACACAGAACAATCTTCTACAGAGGCAACTGGTGCAATACTAAAGCGAACAAAAAAACATAATGTTATAAAAACAAAACGTCGTCTAAAAGAGCACACTACAGTTTTGCAAAGGACAAAATGGCAAATTTTTAAGATATTTGGAGTGATATTTATATCATGCTGCTTCATCAGTATTATATTAAAGTTAGTAATTGATCAATATCAATCTATACAAAACCATGAGATGGTTCCTTCTTTGAATAAGCTTGAAGAAATAATTGCAAGGGATATAGTAAAATTAAGGTCTATGGTCCCTCCTAATCAAAATAATGCAAAAATTATATCTTTGCAAGAGTGTGAAGAAATAACAAGGTGTCACTCTAAACTGCATATTTTTTCTGAAGAGTGTTCTGATCATCAAAAGATTGAATTGTTGCGAGGCCATGGAGAACAAGGGTGTATAGGAATAGTAAAAAAATATAGTGATAAAAAACTTGCTTCATATACTAATTGCATAAAATATGAAGTAGGTTCTTTTCAAGGAATACCCTCTAGGGATATAATACAAAAAGGAGAAGTTTTCTCTATAGGGAAAGTAGGTTCTTATTTGGAAAATATAGGAGTAACTCCTTCAATAGAAGTAATAGAAGAAGATTGTTCTATAAAATGTGTAAAAAAAAATATTTCTCAAATAATAGAAATAGAAAACTGTCCTTCAGGACAAGTATGTATGACAATATGTATAAATGGTGTTGTTGTTATTCCTAGATAATACTATCAATTGTATCCCTTATTGCAGAGTGGGTATTGTTATTATTGACGATAAATAAATGTACTTAGAATATTTTAATGCAAATTCCTCCAACAGGAAAGTGCAATGATTGTACAAGTAATTCGGAAAAATAAAAAATTTCAGCAGGATTTTTTGCAGATTCGATAAATGGTTTGTATGGGATTTTTGAATTTCATGGCTGTTCACAGAGCCTAGTACTCAAATTACTACATTTGACAAACACAACCACTAAAATTTTCCATATCACAAAAATGCTACTAATTCTCTTGATTCTTGATAAGCGGCGTTGTGTAAAGGTGTTGATTTATGCTGATCTTCAGAATGTATATTTGCACCATTTTTTACAAGAAATATTGCAGCCTCCTCTTTATCAAATTCAATAGCTATACTTAAAGGTGTTGAATTCTGTCCTTTCCTGCCTTTACGACCCTTATCGATATCTGCACCGTACTTTAGGAGCAGCTCTATAATTTCTATGTCGCCTTTTTTAGCAGCAATATATAAAACAGTTTCTTCATGTAAAATACTACGTACAGCATTAGGATTTGCTCCTTTCTCCAATAAAGAACGTATTTCTTCTATGTTTCTACTGCATCAATTAATTATTCTTCAAGCAACATAAATCCCCCTATAAGCTTTATAGTAATTATTAGTATTACAAAAATGATATTAAATTTTGTAAATTTTAAAGTTAGTATTTTAGTTTTGTGTAAAAAGAATTATAAAATAAGCACTTAAACACTGTATACTTAAAATTGTAGAACAGCTTTTTTTATTGTTTTTTTATTCTTTTTGAACTTACTTATATTCCTCTATGTTTCTTTGTTTAATCCGAACTTATAAAACCCATATTTTTTCCAATTTTCTGTAACTTTTTCTATTATCTTTTCATCCATAGTGATTATTTCTCCCCACTCTCTTTTTGTTTCAGGTGGCATCTTATTTGTTGCATCAAGCCCTATCTTGCCTCCTATTCCAGCTTCTGGTGAAGCAAAGTCTAAGTAATCAATAGGGGCATTTTCTATGATTGTTATGTCACGCACAGGATCCATCCTTGTTGATATTGCCCATACTACCTCTTTCCATTCTCTTATATTAATATCATCATCTGTTACTATAACGAATTTCACATATAAAAATTGTTTTAAGTATGAAATTATTCCCATAATTATTCTTTTTGCATGGCCTGGATAAGATTTTTTAATTGAAGCTATAGCTATCCTATATGAACATCCTTCTGGCGGTAGCCAAAAATCAACTATTTCAGGAAATTGGCCGGTAAGTATCGGTATGAATATCTCATTTAATGCTTCTCCTAAGGTAGATGGTTCATCCGGAGGCTTGCCAGTATAGGTGCTTAAGTAAATAGGATTTTTTCGCATTGTAATTGCAGTTATGTTAAATTCTGGGAATTGATCAACTGAATTGTAATATCCAGTATGATCACCGTAAGGACCTTCACTCCGGTAATTATCTAAACTCACATATCCTTCTAAAACGATTTCAGCATTTGCTGGAACTTTAAGAGGAGCTGTGACACAATCGACTAATTCAACTGATTTTCCATTCAGTAGCCCTGCAAATTGATATTCAGATAATGTTTCCGGTACAGGAGTTACAGCAGCCAAAATTGTTGCTGGATCTGATCCAATCACTACAGCAGCTGGAAGTGCGGTTCTGTTTACTTGTTTCCAACGTCTATAATGGCTAGCAGCACCACGATGTGCTAGCCATCGCATTAATGTTGTGTTTTTATTTACAACTTGCATGCGATATACACCTAAATTGAAATTATCCTGCTTGTTACCTGTTGGTCCCTTTGTTACAACAATTGGCCAAGTAATAAGAGGTGCTGGTTCATTCGGCCAGCAAGTCTGAATTGGTAATTTTCTTAAGTCGATTTCTTCCCCTTGCAATATTATTTCTTGACATGGAGCTTTCTTGATTGTTTTAGGCTTCATTGATAACAAGGTCTTAAGTAGTGGTAACATTTTGAATAGCTCTTTAACATTTTCCGGAGGAGTAGGTGACTTTAAAAATGCTATAAGCCTACCTATGTCTTTTAATTTATCAGGTGTTGTTCCCATACCCAGTGCTATTCTTTCTACAGTGCCAAATAAGTTAACTAATACTGGCATTGAGCTCTTACCATTTTCACTAACAACATTTTCAAATATTATAGCCGGTCCTTTTTTAAGTAAGACCCTTCTATGTATTTCTGTTATTTCAAGTATTGTAGAAACTTGTTCTTTTATTCTGATTAACTGATCGCTTTTTTCTAGTTTTTTTAAAAAATCACGTAGACTATTATAAGACATTTACTATTTAAAGCTGGTAAAAGAAAAATGGTTATAAACTAAGGTAATATAGTAACTTTATAATATAAGTAATCAACATTTTGTTTACTAATAGTATATTTGCTATAAAATAAAGTACGGGGCTTTTTGGGATAAGAATGGCGGCAGAAGAGGAAAATAAAATAAACGTATTAGTTATTGGTTCTGGTGGACGTGAGCACGCGATTTTATGGTCATTGAAAAAATCACCACTTCTAGGAGAGCTTTACGTGTTACCAGGAAGCGATGCAATGAAAGGCTTGGCAATGCAGATAGATACAAATATTAATAATCCAATTAATGTAATAAAAGCTTGTAAAAACAGAGACATTGAACTAGTAGTTATAGGGCCAGAGGAATATATAATAAATGATTTAGGAGGTACTTTAAGAGCAGAAGGGATTTATGTTTTTGCTCCAAATGGATCTTCAGCAAAATTAGAGTCATCTAAAAGCTTCACAAAGGAGTTATGTGAACAGTATGGGGTACCTACAGCAGAATATGGTTATTTTGTTAATATAAACGAAGCTAGACAATTTGTTGATAAAATGAAAAAGCCGGTAGTTGTGAAAGCAGATGGTCCTACATCAGGAAAAGGAGCAATAGTTTGTAAAACAATCGAAGAAGCATATTCAGCAATAGATTTAATGCTAGTACATAAAAAGTTTGGCGCAGCTGGTGAGTCTATAATCATAGAAGAGTTCTTAGAAGGAGAGGAAGCTAGTTTTTTTGCTTTTGTTGATGAGACAAACTTTACAATTTTAGGTTCAGCTCAGGATTATAAAACCGTAAATGAAAATAATGAAGGAGTGAATACAGGTGGAATGGGTTCATATTCACCAGTATTAATTATTACTGAAGAAGTAAGGCATCAGATTATTAAGCAGATTATCTATCCTACTATCCATGCCATGAAAGAAATAGGTAGACCTTTTACGGGTATATTATTTGCTGGTTTGATGATAACCAAAACTGGACCCAAGCTTTTAGAATATAATGTGAGATTCGGTGATCCAGAAACTCAAGCTATATTACCAAGGCTAGAATCAGATTTACTCAAGTTTATTTGGCTGACAGCAAAAGGAGAGTTAGGTACTGAGCAAATACAATTTAACAAGGATGCTACAGTATGTGTAGTAGTAGCAAGTAAAGGTTATCCAGGTGAGTATCAAAAAAACTCAATTATTAGGGGGTTAGATAAAATAGAAAAGCTTCCTGATATACTTGTATTCCATGCTGGAACTAAATTAGATGAAAATAATAATTGGATATCAAATGGTGGTAGAGTGCTTAATATAGTTGCAAGAGGAAAAAATATTGAAGAAGCAAGGTATAAAGCTTACGCGGCATTAGATATGTTAGATTGGCCTGAAGGTTTCTTTAGATACGATATAGCTAAGCATTCATAGTTATAATACTTACATTTTTAATATGTAATGTTAGATTATTATAATGGAAATTATGAATACTAAGTTAATTCTACTTTAGAAGAATGTTATTTATAATGATCTACCTAGTTGAACTATACTATACTTTAAAGGTTATCTAATTTACTAAATAAAGAGAGTATTAATAATAAATATGGATAGTGATAATACCTACTGTTTTAGCGTTATTGAAATTTTTTGATATTGACTTTCTTGTTTAAGAAAGTAAAATTTTACCTTCTTCAAGTGTATTTTAAACAATAGGATGAAAAATGGCTGCAAAGAAAAAAACTGTTTTACTAGTAAAACTTGTAAGTACAGCTAAAGTTGTAAAAACAAAAGCTGATGGTACAAGCGAAGAGAAATCCACTGGTTATTTTTACGTAAAAAAACGTAATCCTAAAAAATTAGTAAATAAGTTATCTTTCCGCAAATATGATCCAGTAGTTAGAAAGCATGTTACGTTTAAAGAAGAAAAACTAAAGTAACAGATTATTTTTTATTTATAAATAAGGATCATCACCATCTAAATCTTGCAGGATTGCATAGTTGCCCTTTCTAAACCTACGTTTTAAAGATGCAATAGTATTTTCACTCACACCACTTAAGTTTAATGCTGCGGCACCTAGTTGCAGTCCAATTTCGAAACTTTCTGGGACTATCTTACTCACTCCAAGATTCTTATATGCTGCTGAGTTACTTAAATCATAGAGTCTGATAATGATATTTAAATCTTGAAACTTTTGTGCAATCAAAGATACAATTTTTTTTATTGTAACTTCATTTCTTATTGAAATAATAAGAGTCTGGGCTCTCTCAATACCAATAGATTGCAGCATTTCAAGTTTTGTTACGTCACCAAGATATATAGGGAATCCTTCATTTTTCCCCTCTCTGACTATTTGTGGTTGGATATCTACAATAACATAGCTTAAATGTTCAGTAGCTAACATTTTTGTTACCATGCGCCCAGCTCTGCCAAAACCAGCAACTATTACGTGATTATCAAGATCTTTGGTGTCCATAATTAATTCTTTGGTATTTAGAATAATTTTTTCGTCACTTGCAATGTTAGTGATCCAGTCTCCTAAACTTGCTAAAAGTGGAGTAAATGCCATGGTAACTGTAGTTAACATCATCAGTATTTGTGCAATATTACTTGGGAGAACGTTAAATTGATTTGCTAGCCCGAATAATATAAATGCAAATTCTCCACCTTGAGACAGTAATAACCCTGCATGTATCGCAGAAGTCACTTGAAAGCGAAAAAACCTACATAATGTATAGATTATAGATGCTTTTAAAGCTATCAAACTGATAGATAGTAGCATAATTAATGGTAGCTGACTAAGTAACAGCTTGATATCTATCGACATGCCTACAGTCATAAAAAATAAACCAAGAAACAGGTCTTTAAATGGTAATATTGTTTGTTCTACTTCATACCTATATTCTGTTTCTGCGACAAGGAGCCCAGCTACAAAAGCTCCTAAAGCCATAGAGAGGTTGAATTTTTCAGTAATAAAAGCTGCTCCCAGTACAATTAAGAGTGTTGTTGCTATGAATATCTCACTGTTCTTCATTGTCGCTATTATAGTAAATAATGGTCTTAAAAGTAACCTTCCAACTATAAATATTAAAATCAGTGCAACTGCTGCCTTCGTAAAAGCATATATTAAAGGCTTAATTAAACCCTGATCAGAATGGCCAGCCAGCAAAGGAAGTAGCACTATCAGTGGAACAACAGCAAAATCTTGCAGTAGTAATATAGCTATTGATAGCCGTCCAACTTGAGTTGCCTGATGGCCCCTATCTTGTAGTACTTGTAACACTATTGCTGTTGATGACAGTGCAAGCCCACCACCAATTACTACTGCAGTGTTAGAATCTACCCCAAAAGCGTATGCAAGACCCCATATTGATAGTGTAGTTACAATTACCTGGAGAGAACCAAAACCAAAAACATGCACACGCATGGCAATCAGTCGTTCAAAAGTAAGCTCAAGCCCAATAACAAACAATAAAAACACTACCCCAAATTCTGCAAAATTATCTATTACTTCAGGAGCATGTATTAAATTAAATCCGTGAGAGCTAATTAATGCTCCAGCAACAAAATATCCTAAGACTGGACTAATGCGCATTTTCCAAAATGCAACAACAATAAATACAGCTGCAAATAATAAAATTATTATATCAAATAAATACTCTGTATTGTTATGCATCTTACTTAATTTATCCTTTCCATTTTATTGAACATCCTATACTTGATCTTTGATTTTCTATAGGCCTTCCAGTAGTTGCTGTATATACCATAGCATTAAACAAATCATGATCTTTTTGCTCATTATTAATTTCATTCATTCCTGATTTGTCAAAACATCCACGATAACATAATTTTAATTCTGAATTGAAACCGAAAAAATCAGGTGTACAAACCGCACCATATTTTTTAGCAACTTCTTGAGTGTCATCGATTAAATATGGAAAGTTGAATTTATGTTCTTTTGCAAATAAAACCATATTTTCATAAGAATCTTCAGGATAGCTTTCAGTATCATTAGGCATAATGGCAACAGCACCAACGTTATGTTTTGTGTGCAGTTCTTCTACATCATGTACCAATTTAGTAATAATCGCTTTAACATAAGGACAATGATTACATATAAACATCACAACCAACCCTTTAAAACCGCGAAAATTGTTTAAGCTATAATATCTGCCATCAATCCCTAGTAAATTGAAATCTTGAGCTGAGAAATTCGTATCCAAATTTGGTGTACTTAAAGCAACCATAACACCCTTGTATAAATAGAATGGAGTTAAAATTATGCAAGATTTACAGCTAGATGTCAAATCTATAGATAAAGATAGCAAAATTTGTTTTACATATGTATAAATTTTTATTTTTATGTTTATAACTATTGAAGGTATAGATGGGTCGGGAAAAACCACTGCATCTAATTTTCTTACTGAATATTTACAATTAATATATGGAGAGGAAAAAGTAATACTCACTCGGGAGCCGGGAGGGACTGATTTTGCAGAGGATATAAGGGAATTATTACTAAAAAATAATCAGATTGATCCCATTGCTGAACTTCTACTGTTTACATCAATGCGCAAAGAACATGTAGAAAAACTAATACGTCCTGCACTTAAAGAGAAAAAAATTGTCATTTGCGACCGCTTTATCCATTCAACAATTGCTTATCAAGGGTATGGATATGGTATTGATATTAAAGTTATCAAAGAGCTACATAAAATAGCAGAGATTCCATATCCTGATATAACATTCATCCTTGATGTTGAAATAACTGTTGGGCTGCGACGTGCAACCCATAAAAATAAATATGAGGAAATGGGAATAGATTTTTACAATAAAGTAAAAGATGGCTTTTATGATATTGCCCTAAGTGATTCAAACCACTGCCATATTATTAAGTCAAATAGCGATCTAAGTCATCAGCAAATACTAACCATTATCAAAGAGAAATTAGAAGTTATAAACCATACCAACCTCTAAACCATAAACACTAAACTTGTGAGTAACAGTTGCAGTGGTTGAGGCAACACGTGTGGTGTGATTATAGTGGTAATTTTCATGGAACTGGCTATTAATAATCACATTATTTAAAATTCCCGCATCACCGACTGGAATTTTAGTTGTAGGTAAAATATTATTAAATTCATCGTAAAAAATACCAAAGCGTCTTAGACCAACAAATATTTGAGCTTTCTCAGTAAATGTATATTGTGCACCAAGTTTTAGTTGATAGGCAGGAGCATAATAACTTTTTCCTAAAAATTTAATTTTAGTCAGCCCCAAACCGCCACCAACGTATGGAACAATATATGGATTTGTATTTAAAGCATAATAAACATTCATCAGCATAGCTCGATTGTGGAAGCCTTCGTCCTTTATCTTAAACACAGCTTTTGCACCAGTGAAATTAAGTGATGTGTGATTAACAGCATTAAATCCAGCTTGTTGTTGCCCTCCCCAAGGAAGTGGCCATCGTTTTACCTGTTGTGTTGTTGATTGGAGTGTACAAGAAGAGCTAGTGGCAGTTTTCCACTTTGAATCACAGTTTGTTCCGGCTGCAGCTGAACTGCTGCGGACAAGTTCAACATACCCAGCTTTATCTTTATCTCCATATTCCTCGTCATCTAAGTTAAGCTGTGAATATAAACCTTCAAGCTCTATTCTAGATGGTAGTAGAAGTGAGAGCATAAATGGTAAACGTGATGTATTTAACTGATACCCAATTGCACCGCCACCAGCAAAGCCGGGTGTGTATTTAGGCTCATAACCTTCTACAAGTTCTTCATCTGAATTGAAGCTCATAACCTTTTTTGTTATATTACCTGCCTCTTCCTTACCAGAAAAATCTCCAATGTTGTTACCATATGCACCAAAATAGCTGCCTTTAAAATAAAAACTTTTTAAGTTGTTTTCAGCACAATATGCAGATGAACAAAAAAACAAAATCATCAGTACAAATATACTTCTTAACATAAAATTCTCTCCAATTAGATTAGATTAGATTAGATTATACTAGTTTTATCATAAATAATATATTGTCAATTTAAAAGAAATATATGTATGTTCACATTTCTTCTTAAATTACAGAATACTATCGTTACAGTAAAAATATATATGTCAAGAATTTTTAGCGTAAAAGTTGAAATATTTTAAATTAATTCAATTTAAAAGATATTTTTTATTCTTTACGCATTGACCTGCTGAGACGTTTGCGTTCGTTAGGGTCAAGATACATCTTACGCAATCTTATAGATTTTGGTGTCACTTCAACCAGCTCATCATCATTTATATATGCTATCATTTCCTCAATCGTCATTAGTTTTGGCGGAGTGAGTTTTATTGCCTCATCCGATCCTGATGCCCTCACATTTGTCAGCTGCTTGCCTTTTAGAACATTTATCTCTAAATCATTATCACGATTATGCTGACCAACTATCATCCCGCAGTATACTTTATCTTGTGGCTTTACAAACATTATTCCCCTATCTTGCAAGTTAAAGATAGCATATGCAACTGCCTCACCTTTATCTGTAGAAATTAAAACACCATTGCGTCTACCTGATATTGCTCCCTTATAAGGCTCATAGCTGTGAAATAGACGATTGATAATGCCTGTACCACGAGAATCAGTTAAAAATTCTCCCTGATAGCCAATAAGTCCACGAGAAGGAGCTAAAAACGCAAGCCTCACTCTGCCACTTCCTGAAGGGCGTATATCTTGCATCTCACCCTTACGGAAACTTAATTTTTCCATTATTATGCCGCTGAACTCTTCATCAACATCTATAATAACTTCTTCTATAGGCTCAAGTTTCTTGCCATTTTCTTCTTTAAATAACACTCTAGGTCTTGATACAGAAAGCTCAAAGTCTTCCCTTCTCATAGTTTCAATGAGTACTCCAAGCTGCAGCTCTCCTCGTCCACCAACTTCAAAAGCATCACTTTTTTCTGTTTCTTTTACCGTAATTGCCACATTTGTTTCTGCCTCGCGCAAAAGACGTTCTTTAATGACAGTAGAAGTCAATTTTATCCCTTCTTGACCTGCAAATGGCGAGCTATTGACGCTAATTGTAACAGCCATTGTTGGTGGATCAACAGGAGTTGACTTGATTGGTTCCAATATTTCCAGAGCAGTAATACTATCAGATACTGAGGCTTTCTCCATTCCAGCAATTGCAATTATATCTCCTGCTCTTGCTTCTTCTATACTGATGCGCTTTAATCCAGAAAATGCAAAGAGTTTTGTTAAACGTCCTTGCTCTACAACTTTACCATCAAGGCCTAATACTTTTACATTTGAGTTAATTTTAGCTACGCCTTGATATACCTTGCCCGTAAGTATTCTTCCAAGAAAATTATCTGATTCAAGTAATGTTACTAACATTGCAAACGGAGCTTCATAGTCATAACTAGCTGGTTTTACATGTTCTAATACTGTTGTAAATAAAGGAGTGAGATCTTGCCTATCATCTGATAAATCATTCACACACCAACCATTTCTCCCTGAAGCATAAAGAATCGGAAAATCAAGCTGTTCATTAGTTGCATCTAGGTTAATAAATAATTCAAATATTTCATCTAATACTTCCGTCACTCTGCTATCAGGCCTATCAACTTTATTGATTATAACTATTGGATGCAATTTTGCTTTTAGGGCTTTTCCAAGCACAAATTTTGTTTGCGGCATAGGTCCTTCTGAAGCATCTACTAAAAGCAACACCCCATCTGCCATGGATAATACTCTTTCTACTTCTCCACCGAAGTCTGCATGTCCTGGAGTGTCTATTATATTAATCTTTTCATTATCCCACATAACAGCAGTGCATTTTGCTAGTATTGTTATTCCACGTTCTCGCTCTTGATCGTTGCTATCCATGACGCGCTCACCAATTTCTTGGTTTTCACGAAACGTGCCACTCTGTTTTAACATATTATCAAGCAAAGTAGTTTTACCGTGATCAACGTGGGCGATTATTGCTATATTTCGAATCATAATTTAAAAAACTTATTAGAACCTTAAATTTTATTAAAAATTCAAGATAAGTCTATAAGTAAAAAGCTTAAAAATTGTATAAATAGCAAAATATAGTTACTGGTTTTCAAAGTTGCAAAAAAAATATCAACATTAATATATATGAAAAACACACTTTACACGTGTAAATATACATTATTATCTACTCATAATATATATGTTATCTTTCTTTAAAAGGATTTTTCTCTTTATAAACAAGGTTTATTATTCAGGATTTAATAAAAAAATCTTAAATGGGATAAATAAAAATAAAGATGTGTTCTTGGAGATACTACAATTTCCAAGAAGAAGCAGAAAATTTGTTTCTAAAGTGTTTGCTAGTAAGGAAATCTTAAACTGTTTTAAGCTATTTTTAGCTGCACATAAAAGAAATGGAGAAGCGTACAGCAGAGATAATATAAAAAATATATTTATTGATTTGGATATTTCAAAAGACGAAACAAAGCTGATTGAGCTTCTGCTTAATAATGATATTCCAATATATGGTAATAACCCAGAAGAGCTTAGCATAAAAAGAGTGCTGAATACGTATATCGATGTAAAAAAAGATTATAAGCTCTTAGAAAAATTACTATCTGGCTATAAAGATAAAAAAATAAAGGCAACTAATATTTGTAGAATATTTTCTTTTTATAACGTTCCAGATAAAACAAGGAAATGCAATAATTTAGAAGGAATAAAAGAATATTTAGAATTTGTTGATTTTCTATCAACATATTTTGTTGGTTCTGTTGGTAAGGAAAACATTGGTAAAATATTTTCTTATGATGATATTACTTTTAATAAGATAAAAAATGAAGACAACAGAGAGCTTTTAAGACTTCTCTTACAACATCAAGCTACCTATAGCGTTGATAAAATAAAAGATATATTCTCTTTTAAGGATGATACATTTGATAAGATAAAAGAGAATACAAAGCTAACTGGATGTCTTCTAAAGTATGCATTTGATGTGTCTAATATAAAATATCTTTTTTCCAAGGGAAATTCTTGTTTTGAAGCGATTAAGAAGAATCCTGAGCAAATAATAAAGTATGTATCAGATCATAAATTGGACTTTGCTAATATTAAAAAGATAAATGTTGATGAAAGTAAATTATCTATAGAATTAACAATTCCAAAGAGTCAATTGGATAATCCTTCTGCAGAAGGATTTAAAAAACAACAAAGCATTAAATAGAAATTTGATACTATCAGAGGAAAATTAGGAATGCTGTATAGCAAATTTTATTGCCGTGTGTGTGACAAATCCACTAATGATTATAAATGCAATAAAAAGTAATCCTCCTATTAGCAGAACATTTATATCATGTGCCTGAGCAATGAAGTAAAAATGTATAAACATTGGTATCATCATTGGTAAGATAAGCACTTGTGATATTGCTGCTGAATCACCATGACCTATTGTCAGCGAGCACCCAACTGCAGAAATAAATACTATTCCTATGGTATTCAATAACAAAGCTAGAATCAGCAAAATTGAATTACTACCTAATATTATTGCATCAATAACGAAAGAAATAACTGCAATAGGTAAACCAAAGCATAACCAATGAGCAAAGATTTTAAGAAAAATTGCCAGTTGAGAGGGATAATTATATATAAATATTTGCTCTAAAGTACCATCGTTATAATCACTTTCAAATAAATTGTGCATAGACATCTGTAAAGCAAAAGTTGCACAAATCCATACAAGTATTACTTTAACTTCTGGTACATCTTTAGTTGCAAATAAAGCTAAAATTAGCATTGCTATAAATAGAGCAATAATATTTATAAGATTGCTACTTTTACTTAATATTAAACTTAATTCCTTTTCAATAATCACTACTTATAAATTTGAATTTGAAATGGTATAATGTATTATAAGTAAAAAAACTTAATATTTCCATTATAATAACGGATTTTTAACCTACAACGTCTAATAATATTTAGCTAAAACGGAGAGTTTATGGAAATAGAATTGCCAGAGAATTATAAGCCTTCGCAAGATGAAGATTATATGAATCCAATGCAGCTAGAATATTTTAAACGCAAGTTATTGCTCATGCAGTCTTTACTTACAAAACAAACAGAAAATAAAATTTCAACAGTTCTTGACTACAAGGGTCGGGATAAGGATATAGTAGATATGGCATCTAGAGAATATGAAATTAGTATCGAACTTGAAACCAATGAGCGTTCTTTGGAATCGATAAAAAAAATTAATAATGCCTTAAAAAAAATTGATTCTGGACAATATGGATATTGTGAAGGAACTGGAGAAGAAATAGGAATTGCAAGACTTGAAATTGATCCTTTAGCTCTTTATTGTATTGAAGAGCAAGAGCGTCAAGAGCGATTGAATAATTTTAGTAAGGACAAGTAAATCTTATAGTTTTGCAAGTATTTAAAGATGGTAAGAAGTTATATTTCTTTGAGTAATATTAAAACTATAAAAAAAATGAGCTGTTAAACTTAACAATAGAATTCATAATATTGGAATTTAATGAAATTGGTATAGTTTGCTTGCCGGTAATGTAACAGTATAGCTCATGATCATCAAGATCGACAATTTTCTCGTACTCACCCAATTCATAATCAGAGAAGTGGCCAATAAACTCTGCAGCAAACTTGCCGAGCAATATGTCAGTTTCTTTGCACCCTCTATGTAAACTCCTATACAATAGTTTTTTTCTCAGTGATGTTGTATCATTCATTTTAATAGTAAAAAAACTCACATTAATAATTTTATTGTCAAGATATGTATAGGTCAATATAATAACAGAGTTTTAACTTTCTGCTGGAAAATGATATTTCTTTCTGATTTAGCTAGTCGATTTAGCGGAGTATTATTTTACTTCTTTTCCTTTTTGCTAATAATCTCAATTGTCATTTTTATACACGAATACGGCCACTACATTGCTGCTAAAATCTGTAAAGTAAAAGTTGAATTATTCTCAATAGGATTTGGTCCGGAGGTTATTGGTTTTAACGATAAATCTGGAACTAGGTGGAAGTTTAGCGCTATTCCAGCAGGTGGTTACGTTAAAATGCTTGGGGATACAAAAGATAATGAAAAAATACTCACAGATGAAGAAAAATTACATTCATTTTATAACAAGCCACTATATAAAAAAGCTATAATTGTTTTTGCTGGGCCTTTAGCTAATATAATTCTTACAGTACTGATTTTCACTATTTTGTTCTATACACATGGTAATTATCAAACTCCTCCAATTATCGGTCAAGTATTAAATGATAATGCTGCTGAAAGATCAGGCCTTCTACCAAAAGATGTAATCATAAGTGTTGATGGACAAAAGATAAAATATTTTGAGGATGTAAAACGCATAGTAATGCTAAGTCCAGGGATAAAGTTGGAAATAAAATACAAGCGTGATGGTCATGAATATAAAACTAATATCATGCCTGAAGTAATTGACAACAAGGACATGTTTGGCAATAAGGTCAAGGTTGGCTTTATAGGAGTGTTGCCTTATGATTCGCAAAGTTTTGTTAGGCTATCTATTTTTGATGCCACTATAAAATCTCTAACTGAAACCTATAACTTAGCAAAGTTTACTCTATCTGCAATTGGACAGATTATTAAGGGTCATAGGGATATTAAAGAGCTAGGAGGGCCAATTAAAATTGCACAACACTCTGGGCAGTCAATGAAAAGAGGTTTTTTTGTAGTTTTATCATTTATAGCAATGATTTCTATTAACTTAGGTATAATGAATTTACTGCCTATTCCTATGCTTGATGGTGGTTACCTATTTCAGTATATAGTAGAAGCAGCTTTGCGTCGTAGTTTAAATCCAAAAATTCAGACATATGCAGCAGCAGTAGGAACAGTATTTTTATTATCTTTAATGGCATTTGCGACTTTTAACGATATAAGGCATATTTTAATAAAATGAAGAATATAATAGCTTTTATATCAATTTTACTTATTCCTTTTTGTGTTATAGCTTCAAGCAATGCTATGCATCATAAGGTTAAAGTGAAAGCTGTAGAGATTATTGGTAATAAGCGCCTTGATTATCAAACTATATATTCATATGCCAAAATAAGTGATGAAATTGACGACAATGACATTGATGCAATTATAAAAAATCTACATAAAACAGGGCTTTTTAGTAACATTGAAGTAACACTTGATAAGCAACAAAATCTGATAATTACACTAAAGGAAAACCCTATAGTTAATAATATAATTATAAGAGGAGATCGTGCATTAAACAGTAAGGAGATAAAAAATAATATATTAGGGCTTAAACCACTTGCTACTTTTACTGAAGCAAAATTGAAGAATGACATAATAAATCTTACTTCTACTTATAAAAATAACATAAGTAAACTTCAAGCTAAAGTAAAATATGAGATTATAGAACTTGAAAATAACAAGGTTGATGTAGTACTTAAAATAGAAGAGGGGCGCACATCTTTAGTTAAACGAATTGGGTTTATTGGTAGTAAGAATTTCTCTGATAATGAATTAAAACACATTATTTACAGCAAAGAATATAAGGCAATGAGAGTTTTTAATAGCAGTGCAAAATATTTGTCAGAACGCATCATGCTTGATAAGGCTTTGATTGGCTACTTTTATTCAAACAAAGGATACATTGATGTTATAGTTAATTCAATTGTTGAATTTGATGATAATCTTGATGCTTATCTAACATTTTTAATTGAGGAAGGAACAAAATACAGTGTTGGTTCCACTCAAGTTAATATTGACTTGCATCTACAAAATATTGAGCAAGAAATAACAAAAATGTTAAAGATCAAAAGCGGAGAGGTATTTAATGCTGAAGCAGTAAGTAGTATTGCTATGAAAATTAATAAATATTTAAATGATAAGGGTTACATTTTTGCTCAAGTAGAGCCGGAATACAATAAACATGAAGGTATTGTTGACATCAGTTATAGAGTATCAATAGGGAAAAAAGCATACATTAATAGAATAGATATCAGCGGCAATAATAGGACGTTAGACAAGGTTATTAGGCATCAATTAAGCCTTTCAGAAGGTGATCCATACAATATTCCTCTAGTTCAAAAATCCCGCAGAAAGTTGATTAATACAGGTTTTTTTGAAGTAGTTGATATAGAAAGCAATAAAATTCGTGATGATACTGTTAATCTTAACGTTAGCGTTAAAGAAAAAAAAACCGGCAGCTTGCAAATAGGTGGAGGTTTTTCTTCAGCAAGTGGACTGATGGGGAACATTAATATTAAGGAAAGGAATTTATTTGGTACTGGAAGAGAGTTATCGTTTTCACTTGAAAAAACAGCATTGTCATTTTCAAATAACATAGATTTTACCGAAAATCATATTTTTGATTCTGACGTTTCTTTAGGAGTTGGTGTATTTTTGTCTTCACAGGCTCAAAGTATCAACAGTAGCTTTAGTAGTAAGAACTCAGGGTTTATAACTAGGTTGTCATATGACATTACAGATAACTTAAGTCAGTCTCTACGTTATTCTTTTAAATATAATAACATTGCAAATGTTACGCCAAGTGCTTCTCTTTTTATTAAAGAGCAGGAGGGGAAAAATATTGATTCATCAATTGGACATACCTTAACTTATAATGAACTTGATAGTACATATAATCCTAAAAATGGCTACTTGCTTCGCGCAAGCCAGGATTTATCTGGGCTTGGTGGGACTTTAAATTATCTTAAATCTGAAGCTTCTTTTGCAGGTTTTAAATCTATATTACCTAAAATCAATGATAACATAGTACTACGTTTTAAGGGGAGTATGGGGTACGTTTTTTCTTATAGTGATGAAGAATTAAAAATAGGTCAGCGCTTTTTTATAGGAATGAACGAAATTAGAGGTTTCAGCTTAGCCGGAATTGGACCAAGAGATCCAGATACAAATGATGCCTTGGGTGGTAAATTTTACTTTGTTGGTACTACACAAGCAGATTTTCCTATAGGATTACCTGAATATGCAGGTGTTAAGGGATCATTATTTGTTGACTATGGTACACTGTTTGGCTTAGACTATAAAAATAAGGATTATTTTAGTGATGATTCTTTAAGAATCTCAGCAGGTTTTGGGTTTTCTTGGAATTCTCCTTTAGGTCCGATGAGGTTAGATTTTGGGTTTCCTCTAGCAAAGGAGCCATATGATTTATTAAAAGTTATTAGATTTTCTGTTGATACTGGTATTTAAAATGAAGCGGTTTTTAATTTTTACTATTGTTGTTTTTTTGTTATTTGCTACTGAGGGAATTTGTAGTAATAAAGATTGTGTAAAATTTGCAATTGTTGATAGAGATAAGATTCTCTCTGAATCTTTAGCTTTTCAAGATATGAAAAAGCAGGCAGATAATGAGCAAGCTATTTTGCAAGAAGACTCTTCCAAGAAAGAAGAGGAGCTACATAAAACTAGACAAGAGATATCTAAACAGCAAGATATATTATCTGAAGAGGCTTTTAGTCAAAAGATGAAAGAGTTTAACGAATCAGTGCTAAAAGTACAGCAAGATTTGTCACAGAAAAATATGGAACTTAGGGAATCTTATATTGCTGCAGTTAAAGAGGTTTTAAGTGAAGTAAAAAACATAGCAAGTAATATAGCAGGGGAAGAAAATATAGGTTTAGTGTTATTTGTATCAAAAGAAGAGCAAGTCTTTTATGCAAAAAACGAGGTTGATATATCAGATAAGACAATAAAGATCTTAAATAAGGAGATGCCAAGTATTGATATCAAAGCAGCACATAAATAATGCAATTGCCATTTAACATAAATGAACTTATTAAGTTACTGCCACATTCATATCCATTTTTACTAATAGATAGAGTGATAGAGTATGAGTCATGTAAGAGTGCAAAAGCGATAAAAAATGTTACATTTAACGAATATTATTTCTCTGGTCACTTTCCAGGTCATCCAGTTATGCCTGGGGTACTTATTATTGAAGCTATGGCGCAAACTTCTGCAGTGTGTGTTTTAAATCAAGAAGATAAAAAAGTTGTATATTTTATGTCTATTGAAAATGCAAAATTTCGAAAACCCGTTATTCCCGGGGATACATTAGTACTGCATTCACAAGTGATAAATCATCGTCAAAATACATGTAAATTTTCTTGTGATGCATATGTTGAAGATAACTTAGTTGCAGAAGCAACAATTTTAGCAATGATTCAAAATGATAAAAAGAGCTCTAATTTCAGTTTACGATAAAACAAACATTGTAGATCTTGCATCTTTTCTGCTTGAGCAAGGAGTTGAAATAATAGCAACAGGTAACACTCATAAAACATTGCTCGAAGCCGGTATTAATACTAAGGAAGTATCAGACTATACAGGATTTCCGGAGATACTTGATGGTAGAGTAAAAACGCTACATCCTAAAGTGCACGGGGGAATTTTAAATAATCGCAAGCAATATAATACTGAAATTAATCACTTAAACATTGAGCCGATAGACCTCTTAATTGTTAATCTCTACCCTTTTTTGCAAGCTTCTTCTAATATTAATCTATCTGAGGAACAAGTAATAGAGCAGATAGATATAGGTGGCGTTGCACTGACGAGAGCAGCGGCAAAGAACTTTCATTTTGTAACCATAATTTCTGAAGTTGGCGATTATTTAACTCTTAAAGAACAAATGAAAAGTAATTATGGTAGTACTAAGCTTGAATATAGAAAGCAGCTCGCTGCTAAGGCTTTTGCTATAACGTCTAGCTATGATTCCTATATCTATAATTGGCTAGAGAATAAAAGTGATGATTTACCGAAGTTTTTTATATCTCATGGACAAAAGGTACAAGATTTAAGATGCGGTGAAAACCCACACCAAAAGGCTGCTTTTTACAGTGATAAGTTCATTCAATATCCGCTGGAGAAGTATTATGGTAGCAGAGATTTAAGCTATAATAACATAGTAGATATGGAAGCTGCTATAAAAATAGTAGCTGAATTTAAAGAACCGGCAGCTGCTATAATTAAGCATACAAATCCTTGTGGAGTGGCATTTGGAAATGATATTTTTAATGCTTATAAAAAAGCTTTACTTTGTGATGAAGTTAGTAGTTTTGGTGGCGTAGTTGCATTCAATAGAGAGATAGAGTTAGGATTGGCAGAGGAATTGAGCAAAATGTTTATAGAGGTAGTAATAGTACCGTCTATAAACAAAGAAGCACTCGCAGTTTTACAAAAAAAGAAAAACCTGCGCATCATCATTTCTAAATCATATAAGCAAAATAAATATAATATTAAAAATGTTACTGGTGGTTTTCTCGTTCAAGAAAATGACCTGCATCAATTAACAATAAAAGAAATGAAACAAGTAACCAGGCGCTTTGCTACAGAAGTAGAGGGAAGAGAATTACTTTTTGCATGGAAGGTGTGTAAATATGTAAAATCAAACGCTATTGTTATTGCAAAAAACCAAAGTGCTATTGGCATAGGTGCAGGGCAAATGAGTAGAATTGATAGTGTTAAAATTGCAATTGAAAAAGCTAGAAATTGTCAAGGAGCAGTTTTAGCTTCAGATGCATTTTTTCCCTTTCCAGATAGCATAATACAAAGTGCAAATGCTGGAATAACAGCAGTAATACAACCGGGAGGATCTATAAAAGATAAAGAAGTAATAGAAGAAGCTGATAAAAATAATATAGCAATGCTATTTACTGGAATTCGCAGCTTCTGCCATTGATATTTTTTAGTTATGAAATCAGCCACTTAACTGTGAAGTAAAAAATATATTTAATTACGTCATAAAAACATGTCATAGCTCCAATAATGTACTACCTCTAGTGTATTAGAGCTTATCCACAAACCAAGGGATGTGTATTGTAATACTGCATTCAACATGGAATAAGGATGAGAAGAAAGTATCCAACAGATAAAAAAGATAGAGAATGGGAATGGATAGAAAAGCACTTAAAGGTATCGTATGGTAAAGGTCGCAAAAATACAATAAACGGGAGATATAAAATTTCATGTACTACGCACAGTGGCGCTGTTTACCACGCCGCTATGGAAGGCTGTGTATGAGCGAGGTGGAAAAAGCAAGGGATTTTTGAAAATATGATATCACTAAATATAGTAGGTCAAAAATTGGCAGGAGCCTGTATAGTCAGTCAGGACGGAAAAGGGGTATAAAAAGGGAGAAAAAGACATATAATCACGGATACTCAGGTTGCTATGTAGGAGCTGCAAGTGAAAATGACAGAGCATTGGACAATATGAAAGAAAAGTACAGTGATATTAAGAGAATGTGGACCGATATGAAGGAAAAGATTTAAAGGAAAAGAAAAACATGGAATAGATATTGAGATTGTCAAAAGTGCAGATTTTTGGTGCATAAACACCAGAATTGTTTCCACAACGAGATCCAGGATTTACACAAAAAGATGGGCAGTAGTTTTGCTTGGATTAATAGAAATAGGAGGTTATCAAAAGAGTATGATCTGCTAACTACATCATTTTATATATTTAGCTATGAGTAAGGCTATGTTAAGTTGGGAATATTCTTGAATTTACTGCTTTGTAAATAAGTTCTAAATCATAATCTATCCTTGGGATATATGGCAAAAATATTTAAACACCGATATTTTAGGCTCTGTGAACAAAAAATAAAAAGGTAAAAAAGAAAAGAGGTCTAATTAGTTAAAAAATGGAGAAACTACCGTATACATAAAAAAGGAAACGAATTTTTGAGTTCATAAAAAGTATAAAGGGAATACATAGCAAGAATGAAAATCATAGAAGCAATATGGTATGAAGTGGTTGCCAATGGCGACTTTTGCCGAAGGCAATTACAGACCAGTGATTTAAAAAGTGGTGTAAAAAGGGAATTTGGAGAGCATTATTGGTAAGCAATTCCATAATTGATGGAACAATTGTACGTGCTCATCTATAGGTTATGGAAAAAGCTCAAGAGGCCTTAGGACGCAAAAAATTACAACAAAAATTCATGCATGTGTTTTCATTGAAATTTATACTGTCAAAGTAATAAAATTACACAGGCTGAATGAAAAACATCTATTGTAGTGGCTGATAAGGGCTATGACAGCAATGTTTTTGTGGCTAGCCTTGAAAGCAAAGGGTGCGAATTCCACCGAAAAGGAATAGAAAAGTGCATACAATAAACACCTTTATAAATTGATTGATTTGGGAAAATCAAAAATTTCAGACGTATTTTCTCTAGATTCGACAAGACAGCTGAGGTTTATATGGGATTTTTAAACTTCGTTGGGGCTCTCTTCTCTAAATTTTATTCACAGAACTTAGTTCCTTCATTTTAGGAGTTTTATGGAACATCCATAATTATCGTAGTACCAGGAGGGTAGTTCAGGTAGTAATTCCAACCATGCATTACGCCCTCCTGTAAAGGTCAGAGGTGCAATAAACTTTTTCCCAATCTATCCCTTGCGTTTCTTATCAGTACGTATATTTTCTCTCCTCGTGGAATGTTCCCTGTATAGTCTATTATCTACTCCTGCTTCAGCTATGTACACGATACTCAAATGTTGGCAATCTTTTTAGTAAATTTCTGCCTATCTACTTTCTCGATAAAGTGTGACTTTTTTTAAATTAGCTGTTTTAGCCTATACCAAATCGAATTTATCCCGAAACCAAGTTTCATCTCTGCCAGCTGGATGCTTTTTAATGTACTCTGCCAAGGGTCTATTTTTCGTATGAAACCTATTTTGCTGTTTTTAGGCTTTCTCCGGCAGCTTGCTTTTTTAGCCATCTGTATATATTCCGATCTCCAACAGCTCCACAACCTCAGCTTTCGACTTCCCTTTCTCAACCCGCTTTTTCTCTTAACTGTATACCATTTCCTTCCTTATATACTATAATTATATTATACCTTTATTACTTGCTTTGGGCAGTACTATACCTCCTATACATCTCTCATTTATATCTCCCACAAACAACATCACCTCCTCTATTTAATACATCATTTGACACATTAGTTTCATTTAAAGCAGTAGAGGGAATTTTGTCTAAAGTAATAGAAGGTCCTTTCTTATATTCTTCGATCAAAAGACTAAACTCTCTACTATTTCCAATCATATTTTTGCTTGTATCATCTAATCTATCATAATGTTTTGCTAAAAGCCTCAGGTATATTCTATTGTTATTATATCCGGTATTTTCAAATCGCCATAACGCTATACTTGCAAAGCACTCTCCTTTATTGTTTTTTATGTTGAGATCAGTCCTTTTATCTTCTAAAAGGAGGAATAATGATTCAATATTGTTCCTGCCATCTATGATAGTTGAAAGCAATGAAGTATTACCATTCACAGTTGGAATATTAGGGTCTGCTTCTCGTGCAAGCAACAGCTGTACAAATTCAGCTTTATTCTCTCTAGCCATACAGTATAGTGGAGTTCGTCCTGAACTATATCTTGTATCTATATCATTAACTTTATATATTATACTCTCCATTAGCGCTAAGTTTCCATTAGTGTAAAACATAGGTGTTTTTCCTCTACAATCACCTATATTTGGATCTGCACCGTTATTCATTAGAATATTTACCATTTCCTTATTTTTATACAAAACAGCATGATGCAGGGCTGTTCTCCCGTTTGCATATCTTAAATTGACATTTGTACCCCTATTAATCAAGAGTTCAAATGCATCTAATTTTTTATTAAAAATAGTATTGATCAAAGGAGTATTACTATTATTACATCTTGCATCAAGATCAGCACCTGCATCAATCAAATAATTCATTACATCTAAATGTCCAAAATGAGCTGCAATATGTAAAGGGGTATCACCGTCAAATCTTATTTGATTAATTCTATCATAAAATATTTCACATCTTACATTAATATTTGCTCCATCATTTAACAGCCTTTTTATTTTATCTAAATCTCCTTTTACTGTGGCTTTAATTAATTGATTATCCTTTCCTTCTATTATATCTACAATAAGTACGTTTTTATTTTCTTCTGCTAATTGCAGTGATGTTTTCCCTTCATTATTCAAAATGTTTAGATCTATATTTTTGTTCTTTACTAATTTTTCTACCACTTTATAGTTCTGAAAGAGAACAGCTAAATGCAAAGCAGTGTCACCTTTCTTATCTCTTGCATTTATATTAAATATATTATTTTCTAGCATTACATCGATTATATTGTGATAATTCTCTTCTTCTTGATTATCACGCATGACACTCATAGCGCATATAGTGGACATTAGAGGTGTATAGTTATTTTCATTTTCTATAGCATTTATATTGCCTTCTTTTATAATTTCTTGCTTGAAAGTTTCTAAATCTGCTTCGTCTATTGCTTCGATGAGTCTTGTATTTAACATTTTTATACCTATAAGATTTAAATTATATTAATACATTTTAATATTATTCCTTTTTTGGAATAACAAAACTCCGTTATTTATCTGATAAAAAACTTATTTGATATTTTATGCAGATTACTCTACATTTACTTGATATTACTTAGTGCTATATGAAGTTTGTCTTTTACTGTGCTGCCTTTATTTTAACTCTTTGTATGGGTGTGATGCTTTATTGCACAATATCAAAAAAAAATGATATCTACAGTAGATTGCTTGTAGTGAATAATTTTTCAACACAAGCTATTTTGTTTATAGCGATAATGTCAGTAATAGTCCGCAGCTCATTCTTGCTCGATGTTGCCTTAGTATATGCTAGCATTAGCTTTATATCTACTGTGGCGTTTATGAAGTTCTTTTTAGATAAAAGTTTTGAATGATATATCTTCAATATTTAGGAATGTTATTTGTAGTGGTGGGTATATTTTTTGTTGTTACCGCAACAGTTGGCATGATTAGATTCCCTAATTTTTTCACTAAAGCACATGCAGCTGGTATGGTTGATTCATTAGGTTCAGCATTAATATTGGTAGGGGTTCTAATGCAAAATGAACTATCAATGAATATGATAAAAATAATGTTAATAATCTTGCTTATATGGGTTACTTCTACAACTGGTGGCCACGTTCTTGCACGTACTTGTTATAATGATCAGAATAATAAACATGATTGAAGCTATAAGTTGTATATTACTTTCGATGTTAATTATTGTTGCTCTAGCAATTAGCTTTATATCAAATCTAGTTATAAATACATTACTTATGTCAATATTTAGTATTATTATGACACTTATTTATCTGCTACTTAATGCACCGGATGTAGCAATAACAGAAAGTTGTGTTGGCGCAGGAATAAGTACAATTTTTACTTTAGCAGCACTGTCTTTAATTAAAAATTATAATGTCAAAAGCTCAGCTAAAAAATTACTTTCATTATGTACAGTGTTACCTTTCTTTGTTTGTTTTATGTATGTAATGTTGAATATTCCAAGTTTTGGCAAAGCCGACGCACTTATACACAAACATGTAGCTCCCTATTATATAGAGAATACCAATAGTCTAATTGGTATTCCCAATATTGTTACTGCTATTTTGGCTAGTTTTCGTGGCTACGATACGCTTTGTGAGACTGTTGTTGTACTCACTGCAGCTATTGGTGTTTCCCTCATATTAAAAAATGAAAAGTACAATGATTAAAAGCCCTATTCTGCAAGCAATAGCAGCTCTTATTATTCCCTTTATAGTTTTATTTGGCCTATATGTGCAATTTCATGGTGATTTTAGCCCTGGAGGTGGATTTCAAGCTGGAATAATTATTGCTTCAGGAATTATATTCCACGCAATGCTCTTTGGCTCCGCTGCCACTTTAAAAGCAATACCCTACTCTCTTATCAGAATCTTAAGTGGCGTGGGAGTGTTAATCTATATGGGTACAGGAATTATTACAATGCTACAAGGCGCAGAATTTTTATCATATAATGCGCTCTTTATTGATAATTTAACTGCGCAAAAAATAGGAATATTTATAGTGGAACTTGGTGTGGGCCTAACAGTATGTTCGGCGATGCTTATTATATATTTTAGTTTTGCGGTAAGGAGTAGGAAATGACGTTTATAGGCATGTATCATTATGCTGCAGTTGCAATCTTAATGACACTAGGGTTATATACTATTATTAGTAATGAAAATTTAATCAAAAAATTGTTTGGTATTAGTATTTTTCAAACTTCCGCTTTATTGTTATATATATCTTTAGGTTACGTTAAAAACTCATCCCCTCCAATACTTCAGCAAAATGTAACTAGCTATAGCAACCCACTTCCTCACGTTTTGATGCTAACAGCAATTGTTGTTGGTATTGCAACTTTTGCAGTTGGTCTATCGATTGCAGTTAAGATAAAAGAATGTAAATGATTTTTTAAATTTACTCAAAAACTAGGATCGAATCTTTAAATTTACCTATCTTCCCTTATATCTAGACTTACCTTGCATTATCCCCTGCATACTAACAAAGATTTGCCAAAATCCACCCTTTCTTTCATGTTTTAGATTCATGAGCTTCATAAAATGTTCATTCATCACCAGTTTAGTCCACTTTCCTATTGGTTCTATTACTGAGACGACTCTTGTATCATCTACAGCAGATTTATCTGAGCTATAACTTTTCGATAGCAACTGATGCTTTAATATCTCTTTTTTTTTCTTCTCTTTATATAGCTTTAAATCTTCTTCACATAATTCTTGGTCATTATCAGTTGTACTTTTACTGATTGAATGAATTTTTCTTGATACATAAAATAGCAAAATAGCAGCTATAATAACTAAATATATTATTATCTGATATGTCATAAAGTACCTTTAAGATATCAAAATCTCTTAATTTAAACCTGTTTAATTATACCATAATTAAGGAAATTTTCAACTTGAAGGTTCAGATAGCTTATATATCCGCTAATTAGCAAGTTTAAAACTTGCAACTAGTTTATCATAGCTTGGCATTTTATCTAGTTTACCTATTGCTGCTACAGTTATATTTTCATGTTGAGATAATAAAAATTCCAAATTTTCTTTCACTTCTTTAGTGCCAATAGAAAATATCTTATCTAATATCTCTTCTGTGCTTAAGTAACGATTATGATAAGAATAACAATGTCCCAACACATCAGCACGGGTGTAGTTACTTTCTCTTGACATAAGTACACTAGACTTAATTTTAGCATGGGCTCTAGTTATTTCTTCCTCTTTCAAGTCATCTAGTAATTTTTCTAGCTCCTTAGCAATAGTGCTTAAAAGTTTTGGTAGATTATTGCTATCTGTTCCTGCATAGATGGAAAAAATACCAGTATCACGATAAGTTGAATGGTAAGAACCAACATCGTAAGCTAAACCTTGCTTTTCTCTTACCTCCTGGAAAAGACGTGAAGACATTCCACTACCTAAAATAGAATCTAAAACTAACATAGTATAATATTTATCATCATAATAAGAAACACTGGGAAATCCAATTAAGATATTAACTTGCTCTAAATCCCTAGTTTCTAAGTATTCGCCACCTGTATAATTTGGCTTTTGCAGCTCACAACGTTTTTTACCTTTGATTTTTGCAAGTATTGGCCCAGCTAAAGATACAACTTCATCATGGCTTATGTTGCCTGAAACAGCAAAGATCATATTGTTGCTGTAATAATATTCTTGTGTATAGTTAAATAAATCTTCACGAGAGAAAGCTTTCACTGTCTCTGGAGAACCTAATATTGAGTGCCCAAAGGATTGTCTACTATAAGCTGTTTCCATATACTTATCAGATATAATATCATTTGGAGAGTCATTAGTTCTGTAAATCTCTTGCAAAACCACACCTTTCTCGCGTTCTATTTCATCCTCAGGAAAAGTCGAGTTCATTATTATGTCTGTTAAGATGTCAATTGCAATTTTTACATTGTTTTTCAACACTTTAGCATAATAAACAGTATTCTCCCTACCTGTATGGGCATTACAGTTACCACCTATGTCATCAAAAGCTTTAGCTATTTCCAAAGCAGTTCTGGCCTTTGTACCTTTAAATGCCATATGCTCAAGAAAATGTGATATACCCTTGTTCTTTTCGTCCTCAAACCTGCTACCTACATTCACCCAAAGGCTTAAAACAACAGACTCTACACTAGGCAAAAAGTCAGTTACAATACGAAGGTTATTTTCTAATGTAGTAATTTTTGGCATCATTTTAAATTATACTTAAATATCTAATATAGATATAGGGCTATAGTAGAATGAATACAATTTAAATTACGATTAGACTCAAATTTTACGAATTTCCAATTCATACTATCATTAAATATACTTTGCTTATTTAAAGATTTAATATATTATATTTATAAGTAAATTATCAAAGGGGATAATAATGTTAAGCACTGACAAATTAGCTAACTATAGTAATATACTAGCCTCTGTTGAGAAGTTAACACACAAGGAAACAAAAGCAGACACAATAGAAGCTTTAAATAACTTATCAGATAAGCAATTACAAACAGTTAACAGTCGTTCAGATATACTGGATAAAATCTTAAGAGGTATTGAGTGCTTTAATCAGAAGAACAATAAGAGCACAGGTAATTTTTATTACAAAGATCCAATAAATAGGATAATTAACCTTTTTTCTCAAGGTGGATATGATAGATTAATAAACACCAATTCTAATATATTAGAATTATTAATTAGCTATGGTGGTAACTTGAATAATTTCTTGCACTTAAATGATGATAAGTTTCACTGTTTAATAGCAAATGAGGATTTCTGTAAAGTTTTATTAAAAGCTGGTCACATGGATGATTTTTTAGAGATATCATATCGTGATACTAGAATAAGTAATGAAAATTTTAAGAGATATATTAATAATCAAGATTTAATTTTAGTATGCTGCTTTACTAGTAATGATATCGGTACTCATTTTACTTGTTCATTAAGAGCTCTAATGGTTAATCCTAACAGAAATAGTATGATAGATAAGCTATACTCTCTAGAGCAGCAAGGCAAATTATATTGTGACAAAAAAAGCTTAGATTTAATTCTTCTTAACTTACCAATTATTAAGCAGTTAGTGTGTAATGATGCTAGTGGCAATGTTATTGAAACATTAAAAAGTTATAATTACGCAAAAATAGCACTTTTACTTAAATCGGCGCAAGAGAATATCCAACAAAAAACCGGTATGAAAGTATCCTTCGTAAAGTGTCCTAACCCAGAAGAGAAGTATTATTCTCCAAGAGTAGATTCAGATACACTTAAAATTTCATGTATTACAACATTAATTAAGAATGAACATGAGCTTTCTGATGAGAAGGTACAGTCTTTTCACAAGGCAGTAAGAAATAAAAGTATAGAAGCACAAGAAGAAGGAAAATTAAACAATCCACAAATTACCCAAGCCATATCTAATGTACAATCTTTAACTTAAAATTTTGCAATGCAGATTTCTTTGCATTGCATATTTTTACCTTAAACCTCTAAAGTTGAATATAAATTCTCTAAATTAAAAAAATCTAAATATCAATATTTGCAGCATTTAAGGCATTATTATTAATAAAATCACGTCGTGGTTCAACTATATCTCCCATAAGGGTTGAAAAAATAGCATTTGCTGCTTCACAGTCTGAGATCTTGACCTGCAGTAAAGTTCTAGTTTCAGGATTTAATGTTGTATCCCATAACTGATCTGCATTCATCTCACCCAAACCCTTAAACCTTTGCAGTGTTAATCCCTTTTGACCATATTCCATAATTGACTTTATAAGTGAGCTAGGGGAAGTGATTTTAGTCGAAGAGTCCTGTGATTCTAACATTGAAACAGTATCAAATACATCAGCAATACCTATGGAATGATTCATAAATTCCTGTATGTCATTAGCTTCAAATATAGAATTATCTAATTTATATTTATCAACTAGTCCTTGGTGCAGTCTTGAAATATTAACTGAACCATTGATTCCTGTTTCCACGTTCCACTCATATTCACTAAAGATATTATTTAAGTACTCCGATATCTTTTCAGATGAAGATAAACCATCTTTCTTATAAAAAAACAGAAGTGACTCCAGCACATCCTGTGGCACTACTCTCGAGTAATTCTTACTTATGTTAGAGATGTAAAAACATTTATCTAAAATAGAACGGAGGTCATTACCGGAATATGTGGTATTACTATTTAACGTTAGTTTTTTTACGGCAGAATTAATAAGATAATCATTCATTAATCCATCATCTTTGATATACATTTCCTTACCGCTTTTCGTTATTTTATACAGCGGTGGTTGTGCAATGTATAAATATCCTCTTTCAATTATCTCACACATGTAGCGAAAAAAGAAAGTTAAAAGCAGAGTTCTAATATGCGAACCGTCAATGTCCGCATCTGTCATAATAATAATTTTGTGATACCTAGTTTTATCAATATCAAAACCATCATTTCCGATGCCAGCTCCAATTGCAGTAATAAGAGAGCCTATTTCTGCTGATGAGAAAACACGATCTAAAGCTACGCGTTCAACATTTAATATTTTTCCTCTAAGTGCAAGCACAGCCTGTGTTTTACGATTTCTTCCTTGTTTAGCAGAACCACCTGCTGAATTTCCTTCCACTATAAACAATTCTGATAACTCAGGTGCTTTCTCTTGGCAATCAGCAAGTTTTCCTGGTAAGGTTGCAATCTCAAGACCGCTTTTGCTTCTTACTAAATCACGTGCTCTGCGTGCAGCCTCTCTTCCTTTTGCTGATTTAATTACTCTTTCAATTACACTAACTGCAAGTTTTGGATTGGTTTCAAAGATTGTGCTAAGTTTATCGGATACTATATTTTCCACTGCCGTACGTGCTTCAGAGCTGACGAGTTTATCTTTAGTTTGTGAAGAAAATTTAGGATCAGGCATCTTAAGAGATAGAACACAAGTCAGCCCCTCTCTTACATCTTCACCTGTTAAAGTAACCTTTGCTTTTTTTAAATGCCCTTCATTGGTTGCATAATTATTGATGCATCGAGTCAGTGCAGAACGAAAGCCGGCTAAATGAGTTCCTCCATCTTTTTGCCTGATGTTGTTTGTAAAACACAACATGTTCTCGTAATATGAATCATTCCATTCCATTGAAATTTCAAGTGCAATGCCAGTTTCTGATGAAGTATCATAAAAACTAATTACTTTTGTAACAGGAGTTTTGCTTCTATCTAAATACTGCACAAACCCTGCAGTACCAGAATCTTCTGTTTTTCCGTCCTTTTTATTAAAATCTGATTTAAGTGATGGATCTTTACGCAGATCTTGTAAGGCAATACTGATATTTGCATTTAAAAAGGCCAGCTCCCGTATACGGTTTTCAAGTGTTGAAAAACTGAAATCTACATTACTGAATGTTTCAATTGATGGCATAAAAGTGACTTTAGTTCCTGTCTTACTTACACTTTCATTTACAACTTTAAGAGGAGCAATCGCGTCACCATTTTCAAAACGCATGTGGTATTCTTTCTTATCACGCCAAATAACCAATTCAAGCCAGGTAGATAATGCATTTACTACAGATACACCAACACCATGAAGCCCTCCAGACACCTTATAGCTATTGTTATCGAATTTACCTCCAGCATGCAGTTGTGTCATTATCACCTCTGCTGCCGATATATTTTCCTCTTCATGAATATCTGTTGGTATACCACGGCCATTGTCAACTACAGTTACAGAGCCATTGGTGTTAATTGTAATTTCAATTTTATTGCAATAACCGGCAAGTGCTTCATCTATTGCGTTATCTATAACTTCATATACCATATGGTGTAGGCCAGAACCGTCATCGGTGTCTCCAATATACATACCTGGTCTTTTTCTTACGGCATCAAGGCCTCTAAGAATTTTTATGGAATCAGCATTATAATTATTGTCTGTCATTACTTTATTTAATTAGTTTTTTAAGTATTGCACTAAATACAGAAATTATCAACCTGCTTCTTAATTAGAACTAGAAAGAACAGATTTATAGCATATGCATCTAGATATTTATTTTCAGCATTTATAAATTTCATTATGTTAAAAGTAATTTTTACGAAGGAATTTATAAATTGACAGGTATAGCTTTTTATTTAAATATTTTCTCTGACTCCATATATAAATCTGCTCTTATCAATCTATTAAATTTTACTCCATACCGTAAGGCGTAGTCACACTAAAAGTTTCATTTCCCACTCCTTCAGTATAAAAAGTATTGACTAAAACAAAAAAATAGTTAATATATCAATATTATTGTAAATAAATTATAACAAGGGGGTTTTATGTTATCTAATGAAGAATTAAACGAACAATTATTCGATGCTGTTAAAAATGAAAATGTGGAAGAAGTTGAGCTTCTTATTGAAAAAGGGGCAGATGTTAATGCTCAAGATCGTTGTGGTTGTACACCTCTATACTGGGTATATGGAAATGTAGAAATAATGAGGCTTCTTCTTGAAGAAAGAGAAGCTGCTCGTAAGCATGTAAGCACACCTCTATGTGCAGCTATTGAAGATGGAAATATAGAAGTAGTGAGGCTTCTTATTGAAAAAGGAGCAGATGTTAATGCTCAAGGTGAATGTGGTAACACACCTCTACACCTGGCTGCTAAAAATGGCCATACTGACGTGGCTCAGTTTCTTATTGGAAATGGAGCAGATGTTAGTGCTCAAGATGAATATGGTAACACACCTCTACACCTGGCTGCTAAAAATGGCCATACTGACGTGGCTCGGTTTCTTATTGGAAATGGAGCAGATGTTGATGCTCAAAGTGTATATGGTATACCTCTATACCTGGCTGTTGAAAGAGGAAATATAGAAGTCTTCTTCCTACTTCTACTTTATGGCGCTGATATAAGTGCAGAAGATAGATGGAAAATAAATAGAAAACCACTTACTAGCTGTTTAGCTGAATTTGAGCAAATAAAAGCAACGCCTCACTTAGGTGGGCTGATAGAAGCATATAAGAGTGGAGATAAAAAGGCCATTTCACAATATATAGATAATGCAAAAAATCAAGAAGCATTGGTTGCAAAATATAAAGGAATAAAAGAACGCTGCACTAATGAACAATTATCTTTTGTGCCTGAGTATTTATGTGATTTTGTTAAGCATATCACCCTGAAATTTTTAAAATCTCACATAGACGAAAAAACTATGGCATCTTACTTGAGTGAGTCAAAAGATGACATAAAAATAATTAAGCTGCAAAACAATAAGACAAGAGCTGTATATGAGCTATTACCTAAAATTGCATCAGAAAAAATAGTTTCATATTCTGATAATGATACGAAAGAAAACGTATTACTAGCTTTAAGCAAAAAAGCAGATGTGTTTTTAAATGAATTAAAAAATATTTATCAAAGTCCAAATGCACCATTAGCTCAACCTCAATTGGAAGAAATAGATCCTTCAGCAAAACTCCAATGTAATTTATGAAGATTCAAATCATGATATATCAGCTGTGGGTAGGATTTTAAAATTTTTGAAAAAAAACTCAAAAAAGTGCAATTTTCTGCTTCCATGATTTAAAACATATATGATATAAAGAGAGAGCCAATCTGGAGAGATTGAGGCTGTAGAGGCGGCCTTTAAAGTGGCAGATGTATAGGAAAAGAAGATCTGAATATATTGAATAGGATCTTCGGCGACCTACTGAATAGTTTTAGCTATTTTAGGCTCTTTTGCCTAGAGTAAGGGTTGATATCCTTATAGTTATATGCCTTAAAACATATAACCATAGCGCTTCCAATTATCAATTGGTAGTCCTTTCATGGTGGGAATCCGTGAAAAGGGCTAAAAACGCTCCTCTCTCTGATGTTGTTCATGTGCTTTCTCTCCAGATTGGCACTAAATCAACAATAGGTCGATTAAAAAATCAAAACAATATCTCAGATATTAGGTAGTAGTAATAAAATTTTAAAAAACTTAAATTATAAAGATTGCAAATCTTTTGCAAAAAATTAATTTTAAAGTGGAGTAAATATTAGACAATATCATCCCCCATAGAACATGTCACTTCTAGTATATTTATCATTTTATTAGGTATATTTGGTATCGTTAATTCGCCCGATGGTTGCGTATTTGGTAAATCTTTAAGTTTCCTTTTTTTAAGAGGAAGATTTTGGTCTTCAAACGCTGTACTTCTTTCTAAGCTTGTTTCTGCAGTAGGAACATCTGCAATAGAATTACTCTTAGAGGCATGCGAAATGGTCTTATGATCTTTATTCGCTTGTATCAATTTTGCTCCGCAATTTCTTTGAACATAAGTGTTGGTGTATAGTTCTAAAGGCGTTATGCCACTATGATTTTGAATACTAACATCTGCTCCATTTTTTACTAACTCGTCCATTATTAGTAGTTCATGTTTTGATGCAGCGATATGCAAAGGTCCATTGCCATCGCCGTTCAAAGCGTTAACTTTTGCACCACGCTTTAATAACATTTGTATTGTTGTAATGCTACAGTGCTGATTAACAGCAAGATGCAAAGGGCTATTTCCTCGTAGATTTATAGCATTAACATCTGCACCCTGTTTTAATAAATTCTCAATTTCTTGTGTCCTATGCTTATAAAAAGCCATAAAAAGCTTCTTATTAAGTGTAGTGTTTGATTGATTCTGATTGCTAGTTAGCATAAAACCCCCCTTAATTTTCTATTATATTTTTATATCAACAATTAATTTTTAAAAGTCTATAAAAATAATACTAATATTTTTGATAATCTAAATTTTCTCTCTAATCTGTAGATAAATTAATTATTCAAATAATTCCTTGCCTCAGGAGTTAAAATGCGCCCTCTAGATGTACGTTGCAGGAAATTTATCCTAATTAGGTAAGGTTCAACAGCTTCTTCAAGATTTCCTCTATCTTCAGATAGTGCAACTGAGATAGTATCAATTCCAACAGGATCTGCAGAGTTAGCAATAAACTTTAAGTAGTTGACATCCAACTTATCTAAACCCATTTTATCAATTCCAAGTTTTTGCAATGCATAATCTGCAATATTGTATGTGATTATATCATTACTGTTTTGCAAAAAGTCCCTAATTCTTCTTAGTAACCTTAAAGCAATTCTTGGTGTACCACGGGCACGATTTGCAATTTCTTGTGCACCTTCATTATCAATGTTAGTAGATAATAAACTTGCTCCTCTCTTTATTATACTGATAAGTTCTTCGAATGAGTAAAATTCTAAATGCACTGGAATGCCAAAACGATCTCTTAAAGGACCAGAAAGCAAGCCAAGGCGTTGTTGTTGCTCCAACTAAAGTAAAAGGTGGTATATCAATCCTTAAAGTTCGTGCAGAACACCCTTCTCCCACTATTATATCAAGACAATAGTCTTCCATTGCAGTATAAAGTACTTCCTCTATGTTACTGCTAAGCCTGTGAATCTCGTCAATGAAAAGAACATCTTTTGCTTGTAGGTTAGTAAGTATTGCTGCTAGATCTCCAGCCTTACTGAGCAGAGGACCAGAGGTTGCACGAAAACTTGCTCTTAACTCTTTTGCTATTATGTGAGCTAAGGTTGTTTTGCCAAGGCCTGGTGGACCACATAGCAAAACATGATCCATAGCTTCGCCCCTTGCATAAGCAGCACTAATAAAAATTTTTAAATTCTGTACAGTACCCTTTTGTCCAGTGAAGTCATCTAATTTTTCCGGTCTAATATTAACGTTGCATACATCTTCTTCATGTTCATTTCCTGATAGCATGGACTTCATAGATACAAGTAGCTGATTTAAAAATTAATTTCAGATTTTTGCTTCATGCTACTGATATTTCTCTAAAAAGCAATTAATTTACCAATCACAAATATCTACATAGCAATGTTTAGCTAATTGAAGAACTTGATATAGGCACTAGCTCAGTAACTGCTTCAACGTTTTCCAATTCATTAGTTGCTAATGTACTATTATACTGTTCTTGATTATCAACGTTAATTTGAGTAGCAATGTTTGCTGATTCCATACTTGAATTCTTATTAATATAAAATGCTTTCTCTTTATCGCCATAGTATACCACAAGTGTACAAAACATAAGTACCACTGTTGTCATAGCAGAGATAAAAAGGGCTGCTTCTTGCATACCAAGCAGGAAGCAACAAATAGCTCCTATAGTAAATGGTGATATCAATACTATGATAGAACATAAAAATTTACCTCTATTTTGTAATTTAGAGTTACAGAAACCATTAATATCGTTAATTGTACTGAAAGAAGAAGTGGATATTCTAGTGTTAGCTGGTTTGAAGAGCTCTATCATTTCTGTATTTCTTTTCATTTTTGCATAACTTAGTGGCGTATTACCAGAACAATCTTCTGCATTAATATCAGCCCCTGCTTTTATAAGAAGCATAGCAATGTCAGGTCTGCTCTCCAGAACAGCAATATGCAAGGGGGTTATTTTTTTACAATTTTTTGTGTTAATATCAGCCTTTGCATTAATTAATAGCTCAACCATATCAACGTTACCTTTCACAGTTGCATCGTGTAAAACTGTGTTACCTTCAGTATGTTTGATGTTAACGTCAGCCTTATAACTTATCAAAAGGTTAGACATATGCATGTTATTATTTGTAACAGCTATATATAAAGGTGTCCTAGTGAGTTTGTCTTTGAAATCTATATTAGCCCCTGAATTTACAAGTAACTTAACCATGTTAGGATTGTTTTTCTCAACAGCAATATGTAATGCTGTAGTACCTGCACAAGACCCTAGACTAATATTAGCTTTTAGGTTTATAAGAAGCTTAATTATACTTATATTATTACTATTGGCAGCAATGTGCAGTGCTGTATATCCTCCTTCACTAATCTCATTAATATCTATTTTGATGGTAGTAACTAATAATTTAATAACTTCAGGACTGTTATAAAGAGCAGCTAAATGCAAGGGTGTATGGCCATAATAATCTCCTTCGTCAGTGAGAGCACCATTCTTTGTAAGTAACTCGACAATAGATATTTCATCATTTTCAGTGGCAAGATGCATTGGTGTAAACCCAGATAAATCTCGTGGGTTAACATCGGCGTTTTCTTCTATAAGAAGATGAACAGTATCTATATCACGATTATGAACTGCATGGTGTAAAAATGTCATGCAGTATTTATCTGGTGTATCAAGTGTCATATTGTACCCAGTAAGTATTTTATTCACTTCACAACCTGATTCTTGTTTATTCAAGTTACTATTATGTACAATTTGATATATTTCATTATAGCATTTATCATAATTGTCTATACTCATGTCAATACCCCTTGAGTTTTAGAATATATACTATATTTAGTATAAAATTATTAGCTCGCAAGGATTTATACTTATCTCCAAATCTTTCTAACAAAGAATAAGGGTTAGCATCTTTTAGTGTATATTAAGTATTCAACAGGTTAGGGATAAATTACAATAGCAACATTTATCAGGTTGGAGTACTCAGAATAGGCATTAATTCAGAAGATGGAACAATGTTAAAATTTCTCGTTTTCCTAGTATTTTTTAACTCATTCATTTCTAATATACTATTATGCTGTACTTGATTATCAACATTAATTTGAGTAGCAATGTTTGCTGATTCCATACTTGAATTCTTATTAATATAGAATGCTTTCTCTTTATCGCCAAAGCATACCATAAGTATACAAAACATAAGTACCACTGTTGTCATAGCAGAGATAAAAAGGGCTGCTTCTTGCATACCAAGCAGGAAGCAACAAATAGCTCCTATAGTAAATGGTGATGTAAACGCTATAATAGCACATAAAGCTTTACATTTATCTTGTAATTTATAGTTATGAACTTCATTGACATCTTTAATTGTGATCAGAGAAGGAATAGATACTTCAGTATTATCTAACTTAAGAAATTCTATTATTTTTCTATTTTTTTTTATTTCCGCATAGCTTAATGGCGTATTATCAGAATGATCCTTTGCATTAATATCAGACCCTGCCTTTACAAGAAGTATAGTGATGTTAAGTCTATTATCCATAACGGCAATATGTAAGGGAGTTATTTTTTCGTAATTTTTTACATTAACATCAGCTCTCATATTGATTAATAGCTTAATTATATCAACATTATTTTTTACAATTGCAATATACAAAGCTGTATAGCCGTCATTATCTTTGATATCAACATTAGCCCTATAACTTATTAGACGAGTAGCCATACATATGTTATTATCAACAACAGTCAAGTATAAAGGTGTTCTACCAAGTTTGTCTTTTTGGTCTATATCAGCTCCTGACTTTATAAGTATCTTAACTATATTGGGGTTATTTTTCTCAACGGCAAGATGTAATGCTGTAAGGCCAGCACTAGACCCTAGATTAACATCAGCCTCTAGGTTTATTAGAAGTTCAGCCGTATTTATATCATTATTGAAAACAGCAAGATGTAATGGTGTGTCCTCCATCATTAACTTCATTAATATCTACTTCTAAGGCAGTAACTAATAATTCAATGGTTTCTAAATTACCATAAAAAGCAGCTATATGTAGAGGTGTGCAACCAAAGTGGTCTTCTTCATTAGGACAGGCATCCCTACCTGCAAGCAAATTAATAATATGTATATCGTTATTTGCAGCAGCAAGATGTATGGGTGTAAAACCCGCATAACCTCGCATATGAATATCAGCTCCCTCCTCTATTAGGAAAGTGGTAGTATGTATATCACGATTATAAATTGCACAGTGCAAAAATGTGTTATCGTATTGATTTTTTGTATCAAGTGTTATATCGTATTTTGTAAGTATTTTATTTAATACATAACTTAATTCTTGTTTATTCAAATCACTATTATGTGCAACTTGGCATATATCATTGTAGTATTTATTATATTCAGCCATGCCCATATCAATACTCCTTCCATTGACAAGAGTTTATACTTTAATTAGTATAAAATTGTCAATGGTAGAAAACTGAAGCTTTAAAATTTGTATCAAAATAATTTCTAATGAAGAAAAAGATTAAAGATTAACTTTTTTAGTATATTATAAAATATTCAGTGCGTTAGATATAAGCCATAAAAGAAGTTGACACAGAGGCACAGAAACCTAATAATTTAATTAATTTTTAGAATTCAATATTTTATGGGAAACATGATAAGTAGGAAATACGGCGTTAGCCGTAGGTATGGTGTAAATTTATGGGGTCAAGCTAAAGATCCAGTAAATTCACGCAAATATCCACCAGGGCAACATGGTACTTCTGGTTTTAAGAAGCTTTCTGATTTTGGGAAACAGTTTGCTGCACATAAAAAGCTTAAGGCTTACTATAATTTTCGTACTAGTAGGCAATTTAAAAATATATTTGTAAAAGCAAAGAAGATGGTAAAGAAAGTCGGTAATATAATAGATAGTTTTACTGGCTTACTTGAATCACGTTTAATGTCGGTATTGTATCGCTCTGAGCTTGCATCAACAATTTTTATGGCTAGACAATTTGTATCTCATAGCCATGTAACTGTTAATGGTAAAATGGTAAATATTGCTAGTTATACGGTTAAACCTGGTGATCTTATAAAAATTAAGAAGAAGTTAATTCACTCAAATGGAAAGAAGGAATCAGAAGTTCAGTTAGGGGCACTTGCATCAGCCCCTTATTTGAAAGTGGGTGTGTGTGTTGAGGACAAGCAGGAATATTATGTAATAGAATATTTAAGAATGCCAAAGTTGTCCGAGATTCCTTATCCAATTGATATGGAAGTCAATTTAATTGTTGAATTCTTCTCAAGATAATATTGCCCGTGTGGCGGAATTGGTAGACGCAGCGGACTTAAAATCCGTGGGTTATTACAACCTTGGGAGTTCAAGTCTCCCCATGGGCACCATTTATGTGATATAATATGGTAAAATGGACTGACATAGAGGATATAGCAATTGCTTTAGAGGATGTATATCCTGATGAAGATATAGCAAATATTAGATTCATTAAACTTAAAAAGATGGTAACCTTGTTACAGGGTTTTAATGATAATCCAGATAGGTGCAATGAAAGAATACTTGAAGCAATACAGTTAAAATGGATTGAAGAACGTAGTTAAAAATATATAGAGTAGCAATAGGGGGTGTTGTGAGTGGACAAATCATACAAAAGTTAACAAAAAAGTTAATGGAAGGTGTTAAAGTAGATATACCTGTAGTTTCTCCAACTCAGGAAGTTGTTGGGGAAGTGGTAACTTTTCTGAGAAAATATTCTACTAATGGTACGATACCATTAGCTATTTCTACTTCTCTTGCGACTTTTACATTATCCTACTTTATTGGTTTTTCCTTAATTAATACAAGAAATCAAAGTATACATGGATATGTAATTATTGCTTCTATTTTATCATCACTTCTTATTTTATCACTCATACTTAATTCATGGTATAGAACAATTGCCAAGAATGAAAAAACAGGAAATGAGTTATTAAACAGTGATCTAAACAAAGATGGTAAAGGTGGGATAGATAAAATAAAGATTATTTTAGATTTTAAAGAAGGAAGAACACTTGAATATGTTGTTCCAGTTAATTTAAGTCGAATAGATGAATTAAGGCATCAGGCAAGAGAAAGTAGATATAGAATTTTATTGTTATCTATTCCTATAGTAATGCCAACTATAACACTACTGGCAATGTTAGCAGCCAGTGAATTCAACATTAAAAATCTTTATGTTGATATTCCAATATTAATTTTATTTTTTTCTATTTTCCTTGCAAAGTTGGGCTTTACTGTATGCAAAGCAAAAGAAAACAAAATGAGTGATTACACTTCTTTACAATTTAGTAATAACGATATTCTATTTAATTTTAGAAGTAAAAGTTTGAAGATAACAGTGATAAATGAGCAATTCAAGAAGCAAGATCTTGATAAGAAAGAAGATAAAAAGGAAACAGAAAATAATGAAGATGAGTGTTGTTCTGGTACAGATTTGAACGAAGAAGAGCATGGATCACCTGTTACTCGTAGTGATAGTAGTGATACAATGTATAGCGCAGTCAACGCTAAACGAACTTCACTTATTACTGAAGATAGACAAGAAGAATCAGAAGAATCAAGACCATGGTTTAGTGGTATAGGAGCAAAGGCAGGAGAAGCATTAGGAAAAGAAATAGCACGGCCAGTTGGACAAGCTGTGTGTGCAATAGAGAAAACATGCAAAGATATATCAAAAGCAGCACAAGGAGCAGAGCAAATGGGACGTGATGTATCAGAATTAAAGGCACCAATAAAGCAAATGTGTGAAGACGTATCAAATGCAACAAAGCAGCTTAAACATACATTAAGAGACGTATCTAAAACTGCAAAACAGATAAATCAGACTTCTGTTCATATTTCAAAGTTTTTTAAAAGGTTAGAGTCTTATTTTCCAAGTAAAAATGATAATACTTATTCAAATATGTTACTTGAAGATATATTACCAATACTGAGCTTTAATCTTAAAGGTGGCAAAAATTGCTTAGATGACACTATAAGTAATTTAGTAGATGGTAAAGTAATAGTCACTTATCAGAAAGGTTCAACTTTAGAGTTTCCCACACCTACAAAAAAAACTGGAGCAATGGCAGAAATGAGTAGCTTTGTGGGATCATATATAGAAGGTTTAAAAGTGACAGTAGGAAAAGATGGTTTTATTTTGGGAAAAGATTGAAAGTTTAAAATGTAATAGTGGTTGAGTTAAAATTTCGTTTATATCATAAACAAAAAGCTCTCTAAGAACCTATCTTAAAAAGGAATGAGGAAAAGAATATGATAAGACAAATAAAAGATAGGAGAATAAGTGACAAGGAATGGAAAATTTTGGAGTTGCATAAGGGGCAATAGAAGGAAGCATAACATTACAACAATGTGACAAGATGAGGGGTATGCTGCCAAAAACCATGGAAGGAGGATATGATGCTGGCAAGAAAATAAATCTTGTAATTGCTGTTAAAATTACACCTCCTTATTCAGGCTAAAGAAAAAGTTACAGAAAGGATATACAGGTAAATTACAAGTTAACAGGATAACAATTACCAAAAAAGTAGTTGATACAGGATTTTAGGTTATTCCTAAACGCTGGATTGTTGAAACTCCAATTTTAGGCGAAGAATTATTAGCACTCTCCCCAAAAGCTAATATTTTCTTTAATATATTATGCTTCGTAAATTAGCTCATTTTTAAGTTTGTAGACAGGTTCTAAAGAAATGGTAAATATTCTAATGAATAACGGTGCAGATCCAAATATAGGTGATTGGGGAGGAATCACACCTATACATGACACTAATGGAAATCCAGCACCTAAAGTTAATGAAGGAGGTAGTTTAAAGATTTTCATTAAAAATATTCAATGTCAAACTAAATTTTTAGCTCAGGTCAATTTTCAATCTATTGGGAGAGAAGATATCAAAAAGCCCAATTTGGTATAGCATCTGCCTTCTTTATGTAGTTAGCTTAAGCTTTAGTATTTTAGTGATTTGATATGGATCTAATTGTACTAAATACAGATATTTACAGGTCAGAGAGGAATTATCAGAGAATGCAAATTATGTAGAATCTGATCATATACATATTCTATATCTCCAAATATCCAACAATATATTAAACAGGAATTTGGGCAACTAAGAAAAAGGTATTTGAGCAATTTGCTGTCACAATGTCAATTCTACAGATATGCAAAGGTATATTAAGGAACATGCAATAATTGCAATATTTTAGAGTTTTAAAACTTGCTTTATAAACTTTAACTCATACCACCAGCTAAAGCTGGTGGTAATTGATGATTTAAAACAAAAAATGAGCAGGACTTCTACTCTGTATGATGCTCTAAACGTTTCTCAAAATATGGTCATACACTGCTATTTCATAAATGTATACAATGATAAGCGTTAGCTTAAACTTAAGAAGTCAGAGAGCTCAAGACAAAATACTACGTTTTCTAACATCAACAAAAATCCAGATTTACTCTCAAAACTACAAAAGGTACCCATGTTTTAGAGAAAAAAGGCTTAAAAAGCTACGTTATGGAAAGTGAAACAGGGGATTATTTTATAGCATAATTAGATACAAAGGTATACGTGTACACTGGATGAAATATGTTACTGTAGCAGGTTTAAGATCATGCCAAAATTAGAATAGAGAAAAGTTCGTATAAGTTGCTATGGTGGACCATTCCACCCTCTCTAAACTTTTTCTCTGTTTGATTCTTGAGTACTGTAAAATGGCCTATAGCAGTATATTCTAGTAATAGTATGAAGTAATGAAGGTACTTACCCTTCAGAGAAAAAGGAAAATAATAACAGGTAAAGTTCGGTAAATATAACATTTTCGTTCAGCTCTAGTTTCAGTTAAAATATATAAATCAAATTATCTTATTTAATGTATCAAAGAATTAATTGTTTTCTTTAACTTTATATGTATGGTTTTTGAGTACTAACATATTGCAACTGACTTCGATATAATATCTTAATTCTGCCATATTGCGAGGGAAAGTATCCTTTTTTCTATCTGGAAAATTTTATTAACTTGGACAATGTGTTATATGTAAATATTTCCACAATATTACCTAAAGTTTTAAATCTCTTACTCGGCTTTCTACATTAATATCTTGTAAATTTTGATCTGGTTTTTTTAACATTTTTAATAATTCACTTGCAAGGTCTTTGTGTTCATTGATTATTGCAACTTGAACTAGTGATTTGCCTTGATCGTTACGAGCATTTGTAATTGCTAGAAATTCGTTGAGATTTTTATCTCTTATTGTTTCTAATTCTTTGACTATTTCATAGTTACCACTTTTAGCTCCTTCAAATAATCTACTAATCAACTGCAATAAACAAGCAATATCAGAATTTTTAGCATCTTTAGCAAAATCCAGTGGCATTTTACTGCCTTTACTACTAGCAACATCAAACATTGCACCATGTTTTAGTAAAGAATATACAACTTCAAAATGATTAAACTTAGCAGCGTAATGGAGTGGAGTTAAGCTGTTATCATTAGCAATGTTTACATTTGCACCGCTCTTAAGTAGAATGTTAGCAATGTTGATATAGCCTTTCCATGAGGCATAAAGTAAGGGTGTTCCAAAATGAATACTTCTGCTATTGATTAATACTCCCCTTTCAATGCAGCTTTGAACTTCTGAATAATTGTTATTTCTTATAGCATTGAATAGCTTTTCAATTAGCTTTAGTAATGCTTCAATTTCTGAATAACCTTTTTCTGATACAGTTTGTAAAGGTGTAGATTTATCATAACTTTCATCATCAAAATAAGCTCCTTTATCTAGCAAAGTCTTAATAACTTCTTTATATCTCCCAAATACAGCATAGTGTAACGGTGTTCTATAACTTGAATCAATAGCATTGATGTTTATATCTTTAGCCCCTAAAAGAGCAAGGACTGCTTTTAGATGACCATTAGCACTAGCGAGGTGTAGTGGCGTCATACCAATGTGGTCATCAATACCATCAACATTAGCTTTATTTTGTAATAAGATTTCAATAACTTTTTCATAACCTTTCTGGGCACTCCAGTGTAATGGTGTTCTACCACCTTTATCAGTAAAATTAACATTAGCTCCTTTTAACAAGAGAACTTTTGCTGCTTTTTCCTGACCCTGTTGAACAGCATGGTGAAGTGGGGTCCACATTTCTTCATCAGGATTATCTATTTTAGCTCCCTCATTTAATAAAATTTCAACGATATTTTCATGACCATAAAAGGCAGCACGATGTAATGCTGTTGCTCCATCTTTTGCTCTAGCATCAATTTTTGCTCTATGATTTAAAAGAACCTTAATAATTCCTTCATAACCTTTTGCTGCAGTCAACTGTAACGGTGTTTGGCTATTATTATCAGCCGTATTAACTTTTGCTCCTCTTTTGAGTAAATCTTCAACTATATCCTGATGGCCTTCACGAGCAGCAAGATGTAAAGGAGTACAACCATCATCAGCTTTTATATCTATATTAGCTCCGTTTTTTAATATAACTTCAACCATTTCTTTATGGCCTTTTCTTATAGCTAAGTGTAATGATGTAATAGCAAAGGGTATCTTATCTTTTCCTAGAATATTTTCTAAAACATTAACATTGGCTCCTCCAGTAAGTAGAGCTTCAACTACTTTTACATGACCTAGTCGCACTGCTAAAAATAAAGGAGTGCAATTCTCATTATCCCTAACATCAATATTAGCTTTATTTTTTAACAAGACTTCAATAACTTCACTTTTATTACCTGCAGCTGCTACATGTAATGGAGCCCAGCCATTTTCAGCTTTAGTATTAACAATAGTACTATCGTTTTGCAGTAAAATTTCAGCAATTTCCTTGCAGTCATTTGCAACTGCTAGATGTAATAAAGTGCCCTGAATATCTTCTCTAAAGATATCTATCCTAGCTCCTCGTTTTAATAAAACTTTAGCAACTTTCACATGTCCATTTTTAACAGCTAAATATAATGGTGTTATATCATTTTTAGCTTTAGCATTAACACAAGCCCCATTATTTAATAAAGTTTCCACTATACATTCATGACCTCTTGCTGCTGCAAAATGTAAGGGTGTCCAATTTGTATGATCTAGAACATTAACATTGGCTCCTCCAGTAAGTAAAGCTTCAACTATCATTACATGACCTTCTTGCGCTGCTAAACGCAAAGGAGTACAATCTTCATTGTCTACAGCACTAGCATTTGCTTTATTTTTTAGTAGAACTTTGACTATCCCTAAATGACCATTTTGCACTGCTACTCGTAAAGGTGTCCAGTTATCGTTATCCTTAGCATTAACATTAGCTCCATTTGCAAGTAGAAACTCAACTATCTCTAAATGTCCACCTTCTGCTGCACGATTTAGAGGTGTACTACTATTAGATTTAGTATTTACACCTGTTTTTTTAAATAGAACCTTAACTATCTCCAGATGATCATTTTCTGCTGCCAAATGTAGTGGTGTATTACCTTTACCTGTTTTTGCCTTAGGATTTGCCCCATTGTCAAGTAAAGTATTAACTACATCTAGTCTACCATCATGTGCTGCGTAATGTAAGGGTGTCCACTTATTATTATTTGGATCATCAACCTTTGCTCCTTTTTTAAGTAGGGTTTTAACTACTTCATCGTAACCATATTCTGCTGCATAACATAAAGATGTAGAACCGTTTGCAGTTTTAGCATTAATATCAACGCAATTTTGGATTAGAGTTTTAGCCACCTCCAAATGACCATAACGTGCAGCAAAGTGCAAAGGTGTAGCAGTATTATTAATTGTTTGAGCTCGAGCATTTGCCCCTTCTGCAAGTAAAACCTTAACTATCTTGTCATAACCACCCTTTGCTGCAAAATGTAATGGTGTATAACCATTTTTATTAACCTTACTAACATTGGCCTTATTATCTATTAAAAGCTGAGCAACGTCTAAATGACCATATTCTGCAGCTAACTGTAATGCTGTGACATTATTATTACCTAGATAATCAACCTTACCGCCATTTATCAGTAAAATCTTAACTATATCAAAATAACCCTGCCGTGTTGCTGCATGTAAAGGTATCCAATTATTACCTAGAATATTAACTTTTGCTTTCTTTATCAATAGAGCTATCACTACTTCTAAATTACCACGCCAAGCTGCAGAGTACAAGGGTGTTAAACCATCAACTGATTGATTATTAACATTGGCTCCATGTGCAAGTAAGGTTTTAACTACTTCTACGTAGTCTTGTTGAGCTGCACAGGATAATGGTGTATCGCCTTCGTTCGTTTTAGCATTAATATTTGCTTTCTTTTTAAGCAGAATCTTAACTACTTCTAAGTGACCATTATAAGATGCAAAATGTAAAGGTGTCCAATCGTCACCACCAGTAGAATTAACTGTATTTTTTTTGTTCAATAAAAGAAGTATTATAATATCCTTATGGCCATTTTGTGCTGCATAGTGTAATGGTGTTAAATTACTTATATCTTTAGCTTCAATATCGGATCTGTACTTCAATAAAATTTCTACTACATCCTTATGACCATTTTTAGTAGCAATGTGTAAAGGGGTTTTTCCATTATTGCCAAGATCATTAACACATAACCCTTTTTCTCTTATAAAAAATTCTACAATACTTTTTCTTCCATAAGCAGCAGCAATATGTAAAGGTTTTTGATTTTCAATATCTTTAGCATTAACATCCAAGTCATAATCAAGGAAAAATTTAGTAGCTTCTAAACTACCCCCAGCAGCAGTAAAATGTAATAAAGTCCATTGGTTAATATCTCTAGCCTTTACATCTGCTCCTTTACTAATACAATCTTTTATCTTATCAAGATCACCTTTCCTTGCAGCTTTAAACATCTCTTGCTGATTAGTAACCAGATTTAAATTATAAATATAATGATCTCTTAAATAAGAAAGATTATCTAGTATTGACCGACCAATTTTTCTTGTAGCCAAATTTTTTTCTTCCTTAATTAATTTTAAGGCATTAGAAATAATTATGATTGATGTATCAAATTGTAAGACATTAATTAAAGCATTACCGTGCGCTAAATGGTTACGCAAACATCTTCCAATTAATAGAGGAGAGTACTTATCTAAAAATAGCAGGTTATTTCCTAGGTATCCAAGATGCTGCAAAACTTCCGTTATATCAAGCACAAGCATTTCTACTATTAATTGTAATTCTTTATTCTTTTTATAATGAGAAAATTTCTCTATTAGATTTGAGTCATTTAACAATTCATTAGCACTTAAAATACTTTTTAATGTGCCTAATCTTTTATTTAAACAGTCTTGAGCTTTGATACCTTGAATCTTTTGTTCTGTAACAATAGAAGAGACCCCATCTTTATCTGCAGTAATTCTCTCTTTCAGTACCTCTATTCCTTTAATTCCTCCTATCTCCAATCTTATAGTATAGCAAATACTATTAATTAAATGATTAATTTTACCAAACTTACTAGAATGTGTTCTTAGTTTAGCGCTGTCATAGATTTTATAAACTAACTGTGGAATATCTTTAAAATTTTCAAACTGTATTTTTGATTCTATATTTATAGTATTTATGTATTTTACTGTCTTATAACCTTTACTACTGCTAACTTGATTAACATAATCTCCTATACTTGCTATATTGAAAATTTGACTTGCATAATTTACTTGAATATCTATCAACTTGGTTTCTTCTAAATTGATTATTTTTTTAATTTGATCAAATAACTTACTTTCACATGGCGTTTTATCATCAATCTCTTCATCTAATTCATCAATTAAACTCTTAAGTTTTATAAATTCTTTTGTATTAATTGTATCTTCCAATTTTATTTCTTTTAAATCAGGTATTATGCTAATAAGAACATCGGCAAGTTTCTTAGCTGCCTTTAAATCTTTACTATCAGTGATCTGTTTTAAGAACGTTCTAATTGCTTCAGCTTTATTCTTTTCTCGAAGAAGAGTAATTTCTATTTTTATTTTTTTTAAATCATTTTGAACATTGGAAAAATAACTAGCGTCTTCACTTTCCTCGATTTCTATTCTTTTTTTCAATGAATAAAAATGCGATAGTAAATTACGAAATGATTTAATAACTTCTCCAGTACTTTTTTGCAATTCTGAGGATAGCAGAACCTCCATGATGTCATTAGATATATTAGGAGACTCTGAAGTATTCTTTAGATATTCTCCAGTAACCTGTAAGACCCTTGCAATAATTAATCGACCTTCTTCTTTTCTAGAATCAGCTGTTAAGGCCAATTCAATATAATTAGCCATTTTTTCTAAGGAATAAATATTTTTAACCTGTTCATAATCTTTATATAACTCTTTAAACAGAGGACAGTTACTAATAATAGTTGCAACCACTATCTCACGTTTTAATTGTGGACATTTACTATTAACATCTGCTTTACTTATTTCAGCTTTCTCAAGCTTTATAGCAAAATTTTCTAGGTGGAGTAGTATCTTATTTTTGGTTAATGTAGAGCTGTAAATTAGATTTATTTCTTGACAACTTATTTTAGAATTAATGAAAGCAATTAAGCAGAATTCTATCTCTTCCCAAGGTAACTTATAGTAGGTTGATTTTAATTGTCGCTTTAGTATATGAATATTTTGTGCAATAAATTTTGCTATAAATAAAAATCTTTCATCTATTTCTTCTACATTTGAATACTCTGCCTTTAATAAGTTAATATTTTCAAGTACTAACTCAATTCGTTCTTTAACATTGCTAAGAGAAGCCTTAACATTTTTAATTTGTCTAGAGTTATCAGAGAAGAAACGGAGATTTATTAGTTTATTTTCAACAAAAACTTCCATTTCATCTGCTAATAGTACGTTCTTTAATTTTAATTCTTCATAAGCCTTTGAAAGAGTTTCATCTAATTTTTCTGGATGAGTAGTGAAATAATCACCTGGCCACTTATTAATTAGCGTATTAAGAAGCTTAACATTACCCGAATGTACAGCATAATAAAAGGCATTATGACATTCCCCATCTTCATCACTAGGTAATATAGTATTTTTTCCAATATTAAGAGATAAATTATCTAAAATTTTGCTATCGTTGCCAAATAGGTAGTCTAGCATTTTAATCTTATTGTGTTTACAAGCTAAGATAATTAAGTTAGTACCTCTGAGAGGGTTGTTAGAATTATTATAACAAGTCCTTAATGTTACTTTATCTTTTATATTACTTATATAATCAACTAGCTTACTTAAGTTTTGCAAATTATTAATATTGCCGGTTAATACCGCTTGTTTAAGCTCAGTTAAAATTTGAAGATAAAATTCTTTTGCTTCTATTTCATCATATTTTTTATATTGTCTTATGAATTCCTCTTTGGATTTAGAAATAAGTGATAAAAGTTTTGGTTGATAAAAGTCAGTTTGTTTTTCAGATGCATACATAAATATTTTTAACACTAATGATCATACTATAATTAGTATAGCAAATATAACCTACCGATATAGTTTTAAATGCAATAAAGACTATAATTCTAGTCTAGCTTTCTTAGGAGAAGCATGAGAATTTATAAAAGCCGTGGCTTCACCAAGTTTAGTAATTGGTTGTTGAATGCTACTTTGGCTAGCTTTATTACTAAAAGCCTCATAAGGACTATCTGTTACTATTAGATTTAATAAATCATCATTGGATAAATACTTGGCTATATTACGTTTACAATCAAGGTTAAGAATAACTTCCTTTTCATAAACCTTAAGCTTATCTAATTTATTTAGTAATTCTTCCCTTTTTCTACCATATTCTAATTTATTTATTATTAAATCATTATAAATGGGATATTTATTTTTGTAACATTCTGTGATTTCTCTACTTTTTGTATATGATGCTATTTTATTTAGATCTTTTTCTACATAAAATCCGTAAAGTGAAATACCATTATTCATTTTATCCTTTTTCATCTCTGCGATTTCACAAATACATCTGTCTAGATAATGCGATAATTTACTATAAGTACTAAATTCCTTATAAGGAGTTAAGTTAATAATTTTTCTATAATCTGCGTTGAAATTCCTTATTAGAGTAAATTTAATAAGTAATTCAGCATATGCTAGATTACTACCTACAGCGTTATCCAAGGGTGTAGAATGGTTGTCATAAAGCCGGCTTTCACGGTTTCTTATATTAATATCAGCTCCATATTCTAATAATTCCTTAATAATTGCTTCTGAAGAATTTCGTTTTACAGCATGATTAAGTGGAGTATTACCTTTACGGTTTGTTGCATTGACATCAGCTCCATTCTTTAAAAGTTCTCTAACTAGTGCCAACTCCCTTCCCAAGGTTATAGCAGAATGTAATGAAGTTTCACTATACATGTTTCTTGCATTAACTGCAGCACCACGTAACAAAAGCTCTTTTGTAATTTCTACACTATTAGTATTATGAAGCAGTGTGCTTTTATCCTGTTCTACTCTAAGATTAACATTAGCACCTGTAGATAAAAGAACTTTAACTTTTTCAAAATCTCTCTCATAGACAGCTGCTCTTTCTAATTCTTTATTAATATTATTATTTAGCATATTTTGAAAACTCCCCTAAATTTTACTTACCCTATATCAAATTTTTGATACACCTCTAAGGTTTAGATATGTAGCCCTAAAAATTTCGTTCAAACAACCTAAATCTCCAAACTCCTGACTCGACTTTCTACATTGACATCTTGTAAACTCTGGCTTGGTTTTCTTAACATTTTTAATAATTCACTTGCAAGATCTTTATGTTTATTGATTATTGCAATCTGAATTAGTGATTTACCTTGATTGTTACGAGCATTTGTAATGGCTGTAAACTCATCGGGTTTTACTGCTTTCAACTTGCTAATAATTTTAACATTACCATTTTTTGTGTCTTCAAACAGCTCTTCAACTAGTTTCAGTAAATCGGTAATATTCTGATTTTTAGAATAATTAAACGGCATTTTATTATTACTTTTATCAATAGCGTTATAAATTGCACCATGTTTCAGTAAAGATTTTACAATTTCCCAAGAACCATTTTTAGCAGCAATGTGTAATGGTGTTATATCATTTTGAGCTTTAGCATTAACACGGGCTCCTTTATTTAATAAAGTTTCAACTATACATTCATGACCTCTTGCTACTGCTAAATATAAAGGTGTAGAATTGTTATACATTTTTGCATTAATATCTGCCCCATTTGTAATAAGAGTATTAGTTACCTTGAAGTGACCATATTGAACTGCAAAATGCAGAGCTGTGCCCCCGCTTTGATTTTCTTTGACACTTGCATCAGCACCATGTTTCAACAGAACAATAGACACTTTGTTATAACCTTTTTCTGCTGCAAAATGTAAGGGTGTCCAATTTGTATGATCTAGAACATTAACATCTGCTCCTCTTTCTAAGAGAAATTTCACTACCTCTAAGTAACCATGATCTGCTGCAAAATGTAGAGGTGTAGTACACTTAACTGTTCTAATATTAATATTGGCTCCTTTATTAACTAAAGATTTAGCCACCTCTAAATGACCATCATATACTGCATAGTGTAATGGTGTCCAGCTTCTATTATCTATAGCATTAACATCTGCTTTACTTTTAATGAGAAAATTTACTATCTCTAAATGATTGTGTTCTGCTGCTAAATGTAGAGCCGTCCTACCATTATCTATCCTTGCATTTATATTTGTTCCTTTTTCAATTAAGGCCTTTACTATTTTTAAAGAAAAACCATTATATGCTGCATTATGTAAAGGAATCCAATTCTGATCATCCATAGCATTAATGTTTGTTCCACTTTTAATTAAAAAATCACTTACTTCTAAATGACTTTGCTGGATTGCCAGATGTAAAGGTATGAAGCCTTCATTTTTTTTAACATTAACATTGGCGTTTTTTTCCAGTAGTAGCTTAACTATTTCTAAATGACCACTCTGAGATCCTATATGTAAAGCTGTAGAATTATCGTATGCTTTAGCGTTAACATCAATTCCCTTTACAAGAAGAAGAGACTTAACTACTTCAGGGTGATTACGTTCTGCCGCTAAGTGTAAAGGTGTAAGATTTTCATAATCCTTAGCATTAACATTAGACTTTGCTTTTAGTAAAATATCCACTAACTCTAAAAAGCCATTTTGAGATGCTAAGTGTAGAGCTGTAGTCCTATCACTTGTTTTAGCATTAACGTTTGCTCCTGTTTCAAGTAGAAACTTAACTACATCTAAATGAGCAAATTGCACTCCTAAGTGTAAGGGTGTAATATTTGTATGAATTCTCTTATCATAACTACCGATAGCTGAGGAACCAGAGTTAATATCAGACCCATGTGCGATTAGAGTTTTTACTATCTCAAGATAGCCATTCATACATGCGAAATGTAAAGGTCTTACATTATCATTATTTACAGCATTAACATCCAATCTCTTTTTAATAAGAACATTTACTATATCTAGATAACCATGTTCTGCTGCTAAATGTAACGGTGTATTAAGTTTATCTGTTTTAGCGCCAAAGTCTGCTCCATTTGTAATTAAAGTGTTGACTATACCTAAGTAGCCTTGTTGAGATGCAAAAATTAGAGGTGTAAACCCTAGCATAGCCTTATGATTTACATCTGCTCCATGTGCAATGAGAAAATCAACCATCTCTAAATGATTGTTTGCAATTGCAAAACACAGTGGTGTAAAACCATCATACTTAATCTGTGAATTAATATCCAACCCTTCTGCCAACAAAGTACTTACTAAATCAATTTTACCATTTCCTACTGCTAAGTGCAGTGGTGTAAGATTATTGTGTTTCTGAGCTTTATCATCTATATTTAAAAACTCTACATGAAACTGTAATTGATTCTGATTATTGGTAAGCATAAAAATCTTATATTAAGGAAACCTATGCTAAACATAGTGTCTATAGCTTTTAAAGCAAAATAAATTTTCTGCTTTAAATAGATATTACGATTCTATGTGAGGTAGAAGGTGTAAAACAAGAAATTGGAAAAAAACTAACTCTAAATAAAATTTAAAACTTCTTAAAGCTATCATAGATCAGATTGGTTGTATTAGCAAGAATATTATGTTTGTAATTTTTTAATCTCACTTTCAGATAGACCAGTTATCTCGGCTATGATATCTATAGACATTCCAGCCTTCAGTGATTTTTTGGCCACTTCAATTTTCCCTTCAATTTTCCCTTCAATTTTCCCTTCAATTTTCCCTTCAATTTTCCCTTCAATTTTCCCTTGTTGAGTACCGATTTGTATGCCTCTTTCTTCGCCAATTTTGATGCCTTGTTCTCTGCCTTCTTTTTTACCTTTTTCAGTAGCATCATCAAGTTTTTGCTCTAAAATAGCAGCTTCCTTCTGAAAATCTAAAATTCTTTCTTCATATGCTACTAGATCTTTTTCGGTCCAACCTGATTTATCCAGCTCATCATACGCTAGCTTTATTATTGGTTCCTGTTTTGCAATTTTCCTTAAATCTTCATCAGTTGTTTCTTCTGCATATTTGAAAAAGAAGCACCAGCGCTCTACAACTGTTTCCAGATGTTCCACCTTACTTTTCGCAAATTTAGGTAACTCTATAAAAACAAACTGAAAATCCTTTAAGTAATGGCCATTGGTCTTAATGTCGCGAATATTATGGGTAGAGATATATTCAACTTCTTTAGGAAAAAGAGTACAATTGGAAATAGCAATAAAGAAAACTTTCTTAAAATCAATATAATTACCAGACTGTCGTGAATAAGCCTTAGCAGCATAAAGTTGAGCACGTTTTTCAAAACCTTTATCTCTTGCAACCTGCATCTCCGCAATATATCTATTACCATGAGAATCCTTACAGAGAACGTCAACAATGCTTTGTTTATCAGAAGCAATCTCTGGATTCATTATAGTGCTAAGGAATTCAACTTCTTGTATTGCACTTTCTCCATGAAACTCTAAAATATCATTAAGGAAGTGAATAAGAATATTTTTATTCTTCTCAGTACCGAAAATTCGTTTAAAGGTTAGGTCACATTTTGGATCTAAAAACTTAGAAAAAGCCATATAAAGAAAGAGAATAAAATATTAATAATTATACACTATTTAAAGTAACTTTACAAAATTAAAATAGCAGCTTTAGTCTTTTATGGTATCATATTACAATTAAAAAATAAACATAATATGAAGTATCTTGTATTTATTCTGTCTGTCCTGGTCTCATTGCATAGTTATGCATCTACTTGTCCTAGTATAGAAGTTTCCTGGTGAAAATTGTATCCAAGAAATTGTTAGCATGTTAGATAAGGCTGAGAAGTCTATACTATTACAAGCATATGAGTTCACCTCAAAGCCTATTGTAAATGGGGTTATAGCAGCTAAAAGGAATGGTATAGCAGTGCAAGTTATTCTCGATAAAAGTCAGGTAAAACACAAGTACAGTATTCCAATTGTCAAAGAGCTATTAAGTAATGGAATTCCGGTGTGGATTGATAACAAACCTGCAATAGCTCATAACAAAGTGATGATAGTAGATGGCAAAAAAGTAATAACTGGTTCATTTAACTTTACAGCTGCAGCACAAATGCTGAAAACTTGCTTATAATTGATGACGATGTCACAGCTAAAAAATATACAGAAAACTGGTATAAGAGGAAATAAGCCTGCGTCAATAGATGTTAAAGTGTTATGGCGATAATTCTATTAGATGCAAAAACAATTAATCGTATAGCAGCTGGTGAGGTTGTAGAACGTCCAGCTAGTGTGGTAAAAGAATTAGTAGAAAACGCTATAGATGCCGGTAGCAGAGAAATTGAAGTGAAAGTAGAAAGTGGTGGGCGTAATCTCATTACTGTTTTAGATAATGGTACTGGCATAGAGAAGGAAGATATTGAGCTAGCATTTAAGCGCCATGCAACTTCTAAACTTAAAAATGATGATGATTTGATGGAAATAAAACATTTAGGGTTTCGTGGAGAAGCACTACCTTCAATTGCTGCAGTAAGTAGAATAAAACTTTCATCGCGAGCAAAAGCTGCTTGGAGTATAGCTTATGAAGGTGGAGAAAAGGTGATGGATCTTACTCCTGCTTCTATTCCAGGTGGTACAGAAATTGAAGTAAGGGATTTGTTTTTTGCCACTCCTAATAGACTTAAATTTTTAAAAACTGAAAGAGCAGAAACTCAAGCAATTGTTGACATTATAAATAACTTGGCCATGATAAACCCCAGCATCGGTTTTACTCTTAGCGCCAATAACAAAAGGCTTTTAAAATATAATAAGCAAGAATCACTACTGTTTAGGTTACGCGAGATTGCCAAGGAATTTGCGGAGAATTCTCTTAAAGTGAGGGAAGAAGAGGATGGTACAGGCGTAACAGGCTACATCTGCAAACCAACAGTAAACCGTGGTAACTCTACTATGATCCATACTTTCGTTAACAATAGGCCAATTAAAGATAATATGCTCATAGGGGCCATAAGATATGCATATAATGATTTTATTCCTAGTGGCAGGTACCCAATTGTTGTACTACATTTAGAAGTGCCTTACGATCAGGTAGACGTGAATGTGCATCCCAATAAGCTAGAGGTAAGATTTAGAGATAAAAAGCTTATATATGAGGTAATCACCAGGGGATTAATTAAAGCCTTATCAACAAGATTAAGTGATAAGAAAGATATTCCTTTGAGCCCATTTGAGAAATTTATTGCCGATGATAAGATTAGTGAAAACAGTAAGGTAAGTAAGGATAATAGAAGGAATCAAGAATTCTATTCCAAAAGACCATCTCCTTTAGAAAGTTCGTTAATGAATAAATTCCTCTCTCCTGATTTAGAAACAAAAAGGGATAGTTTTTTAGTAGATAAACCATACTCTTTGGATCTACAAAAAGAGTTAAAACCTTCTCAGCAAACAGATATTTTAACTAAAGAGCAGATAAATATAGTAGAAGAATATCCTTTAGGGCTTGCACGTTGTCAGGTTTATAACACTTATATCATCGCGCAGTCAAAGGATAAGCTAATTATTGTTGATCAACATGCAGCTCATGAGAGGCTGGTTTATGAGTATTTAAAAGGGGTAATAAAAAAGTCAGGGATTAAAAGACAAAAATTACTTATTCCTGAAACTGTAGTAATAAGTAGCCATGCTGGAGAACTTATAGCAAAATATAAAGATAAACTGAGTGAAATGGGTTTGGGTCTTGAGATTGCCTCAGATACACTAGTGACAGTCAAAGAAACCCCAGCAATTTTTGGTGCAATTAATGTCAAAGAAACGGTATTGGATTTAGCCGATAATCTGATAGCGATGGAAGATACTTTACCAATAGAAGATAAAATGAAAAAAATTTGTGCAACCATCTCCTGCCATGGATCAATCAGAGCGGGGAGAGCTATGAAACTTGAAGAGATGAACACTATGCTCAGGCAAATGGAAGAGACAGCATTTTCTGGCCAATGTAACCATGGTAGACCCACCTATATAGAAATGAAACTCTCTGACATTGAAAAGCTTTTTGAGCGGAGATAATCTTTACTCAGGTATGTAATCTGTTCCTATAATAAAACTCAAAAGCAATTGTTCAATCTCTTTATTTTTTGAGCGATATCCAGAGCTGTCATAATTATCTCTAAATAAATGTTTGCTTAGTAATAATTCAACGATTCTTTTTTAATTACTGCAAGATGTAAAGTCATATTCTCCTTGCGCATTAACGTTAGCATTATTTTGTAATAGAATCTCTACAACGTTTTCACAATTATTTAAAACTGCAATGTGCAGGGGTGTATTTAGATCTTTATCTATTACATCAACATATCCACCACTTTTTATGAGCATCTTCAGAATTTCATTATTTTTGCTGCTAAATGTATAAGCTAGCAGTCCTCATATCTGCACCATTTTTTATCAACAATTTCTTCATAGCCAGGTTTAAAAGAATATTTAAATGGCCATTTTTACTAGCAAAATGTAAAGCGATGTTGCCGTTTCTATCTCTAACATTAACCTTAATGCCTTTTTTTACTAAAAATTCTAATATACCTTTCCAATTATATTTAGCAGCCAGATGAAACATTTTTAAACCAAGTATACTATTAACCAGAGGGTATAATAATGAGTTAATATATTTACCTTTATTAACTTTTCTCGCTATAGCATTTAAATCCTTATCAATCCCCATACTGACCTCCATAGAGCGTTATATAATAAAGTATGTGCTCTTCAGGGTTAGGATAGTATTAATATTTAGCAAGAGAAATGTTTAAGAGAAATACTCTTTATACGAGAAAGTATTTAGTAAACATTTAAAAAACTTCTGGTGCTGGATTTAGTAAAAATCTATAATATTTATGCTACTATCTGACAAAATTCTTCATCTGGGCTTCTTTTTTTAAGTCCTTGATATTTTTGGCAGTAGTATTGTCTATCTCAGCTGATGCAATTTTTAATTGAGATTGTATTCTTATATACTTATCTCCCATTACTTCACCCAGTTGATAATCAACAGCATCAAGCCAAACATAATATCCAGTAAAGGCTTAACCCATTGCCTAATCTTTTTGAGCTACTATATTTTATGGTTCTTTCTAATGTACCTGTACCAAGAGATAGAATAGTTATGTCATCATTTGGAAATAACCTCTTGCCACTAGCATATCCGCAGGCAGCAGGATTATTGGCAAAGATTCCCCCATCAATCAGTACTCTATTTATTTGATTAATTTTAAGATGTTTAGGGGTAAAGTAAGTGGGTGCTGCAGTTGTAGCTCTTAAAGCATCTTTTAACTTGATAAGATTTCTATCCTCTCGCCAGTTTTTAAAGAAGAAAGGACAATGATTATCTATATCGTAGCTAGTTAACAGGAGATTACTTAAAGTATTGCTCAAAGTATCCTCACCAAAATACCCAGTTAGAACATGTTCAAGATTCTTATATGAGTACTCTGCACCATTAAACCAAGCAATTGCTTTTCTTAAAAAGAAGGATCTAAAGATATAAGATCCATACTTTTGATAAAAAATCTTGAGCAGAATATTTAGTTGATCATCTTTCTTGCATAACCCAGCAACAACAATGCCACCGGTTGAAGTACCAGCAATTAAATCAAATATTTGAGCTATTGGCTTTCTTGTTCTCTTTTCTATTTCTGCAAGAACAGTAGCAGGGATAATACCTCTGATCCCACCACCATCAACTGAGAGGATATATTTTGACATTGCTAAATACTAGATATTTGTTGATTTTATTAACGTGTTTATCTTTATCTGGGTGTATAGACTTTATATCTCCACTTTGCCCAAGAATTACGGTCTGTTTTACACCCGGAGAAAAATGTACTGAGCAGATAATTAGTACAATAGATCATTCTAAAAAGTCCATATTGGTTCAGGCCTACACATTTACTTCTAAGCCAATTACAGAGTCTTTAATTAAAGCGAAAAATCGAGGTGTTGACGTTAAAGTAATTTTAGATAAAACACAAATTCACTCAAAATATAGCGTTATCAATGAACTGTTTAAACAAGAAATACCAATATGGATTGACCTTAAACCAGAAATATCGCACAATAAAGTTATTATTATTGATAATCAAAAAATCATAACGGGGTCATTCAATTTTACTGCATCTGCTGAATTAAGGAATGCTGAAAATTTATTGATTATTACAGGCAATCATGCATTAACTGAAAAATATGTAGAAAATTGGAAGGAGCGCCAATTGCAGTCTAATCCTTATACACCAGCTGGAAAAGAATAATTATTACCTTGAGCTAGAAATTTGAATTTTAAACTCATCTAATTCTTCAGAGAGGTTTTTTACTCTTTCCTCAAGTATCAATACTTTTTCTATTAATCCATGTTCAATTAATTTATCATGCATGTGTACTCGAAAATCAAGCTTTGCGAGCCACCAGATTGTTGCCACTGTTTGTATTACCATTGTTATAATTACTGCTATTGGGATTTTTCCTATAGTTTGGTTTTTCATGCTTCTCCTCATTGCTAAAATGGTTTAAATTTTGATTAAAGTTTTTTGGTTAAAATGGGTTTAGTAAGACTAGAATGTTAGTATATATATTATCCTCTTTTGCTCAGTAGACTATTATTCAAATTTGTATTGCTTGTCTGCGTTATAAAGCAGACTTATAATCTCATTGTAGGGTTTATCTTTATTATGTCGTGATTCTATTACGGCCATATCTCTAGGATTTTTTTCGTCGTTATCTCTCACGTTAGGATTTGCTCCTTTTTTTAATAAAAGTTTAACAATCTCTAAACGACCTACATACGCAGCATGGTGTAAGGCTGTTCTTTTGCTTGTACTGCCATTTGTAGCGTTAATATCTACCCCTTTCTCTACAAAAAACTTTATAATTTCCAAACACCCTCCTCTTGCAGAATGAATTAGTGTTTTTGAACTAACACTTGAAGTACTATTTATGTCTAGTATATCCTGTACTAAGAATTTTGTGATTTCTAGATTACAACCTTCTGCAGCAACTTGCAATATTTGTTCATAATTGTTGGTAGCTTTTACTTTCATGCAATAATAAGTAATAAAAACACATATTACTGTTACTACAAGCCATATAAGGTTTAGACTGTTTTTTACATTTTTATTCGGCTTGTTCATATTTAACATTTTTTCTACATTAAATAGATAATTTATTTAATTTTTCTTAACCCTTTTATTTGTTAGATGCCACTAATGCAGTAAGATAACCTCTGCTATTTAAAGTATGTTCTACTTTGTTTATCATCCACGTACCATCTATTTCTTTGCCAAATTCTGCAAGATTAAGTCTAGCTTCAGTAAAAACTCGAGGATTACCTGGTATAGTTATATCTAAGGTTGCTGTGCTACGCCTTAGTTGTTTTAATTTTGCTTGAGCTGCACCTAGTGCTAATTCTGAGCTTGAGTAAACTTCCCGCATGACATAACTTGGACTACCAACTCCAGCTGTTTCTGAAATAGTTTCTCCCTTTTCGTAATTATACCATTTTGCTATCACAGAATTATAACGATTGCGTACAGTAAAACATGCTTGCCAGTTAATTACATCTTGAGGGGTGATAGCTATTGCTTCTAAAGTTTTCCCTGATACTGATTTTGACTTTCCTTTAGAGACAAAGATTATATATCCACCTATAGGCTTAACTATTGCTCCATGTTCTCTAGCTATTTTAGTTAAAAAACTCATATCACTCTCATTGATTTGATAAGTATGCCGCACTAAGATATCTTTGAACTCTGTAGCAACTTTAGCTCCATAACCATGCTTTTGTGCTATTTGTTCTACTAAATCACCTAAAGTAATCTGATGCCACTGTTTTGATACCTGTTCTTTTAAAGACTTCTTTAAATTAGCAACATGAGCTTTAATCCTTACTGTTTGTGGTGGACTTTGTATTATTACTTCATTGGCTACATAAACTCCCATGGGAAATAACCCTGTCTCCTTATATCCAAGAAATACCTTTAAATTACCTGCAAACTCTAAAGCACCATTTTCATAATTAAAACATATCTCAGCTTCATCACTGGTAGTGCCAAGTTCATCAGTAATACGCAGCGATATTAACCTATTTTTCAAATTCTCTATAACAAAGCTTTCTCCTGTGATTATATTAAAATCAGGTATCATTTTAATCTAAAATTCTTACAATGGACTTTTGTAACATCTTCTCAAGCTTAGGCAACTTAATCTTAAGTCCTGCGGGCAAAAAACTACCATATTCTGCAAGTCCAGGATTTTCCTCTAACACTTTTTCCACAGCTCCAGAAGTAAAGCCATAATGTTGATGACAGATATAATCTAAAACTTCATTCTCTTGAGTATGGTAATACATAACGTTTTAAACTTAAGCTAAATTCAATCTTTCTTGGCAAACCAGAAGGGAGAAAGAATCTTTGCCTTTCTTCTATATGAGTAATAACAAAATGCCCAAAGATAAACCCTGAAGCTTGGGCTAAGATATGGGGTATTTGCTTTACCCATGACTCTCTCATATTAATTAGATCATTAAAATGCAGCTGCGGATAGATTATTCCTTCCAAATCAATATGTTCTACCCCTGAACCAATATTTTGTAATGATATTTGACCGATGCACTCAACTGCATGCCATCTTTGCTCTTTATAGTATCGTAAGCTTGTTGGTAAAAATTTATATGGTCCAAGTGACAGCATTAATAAACCTCTTCTACTATATCAAAAAGGGCGCCACGTGCTTGTTCTCTTATTCTTCTTATAACTTCATCAGCAAGACTACAAGTATCTTGATTAGGCTCTGCTTTAATACTGATATTATAATTATTAGTAATATGTTGAGTTTTATTGAAGGTTTTCTCTTCCTTATTTTCAAATTTACTCTTGATAAACTCTTTAAATATCTTGTCAGTATCGTCTTTAGAGTTACTCTCAGCAAACTTTTTCTCTTCAATAACGCTATTTACCTTAAAATTCTTAAGAGTATTATTTTTAGAAAACTCTTTTGATGTGCTGCTACTTAAAGGGGAATATACACTCTTTAAAATAGTGTTTTGAGCAGACTTCTTCTTAAATAGTGAAACAGTATTCTTAAGTGGAGAAATAGCAGTATTGCTTATCCAAGCAAAAGCCTCACCAATGGGTTTTATAATTGATTTAATATACTCCCAAAAACTAGCAAAGAAACTTTTCACCTTTTCCCAATTGCTAATTATAAGAGCTGCACCAGTTACAAGTCCTGCAACTGCTATACCTATAGGATTACTGATCACAGCTAGTGCTATGGTTTTTAGTCCTAAAACTACTGCTGGAAATACCGATGAAGCTAATTTAGTAAATGCTAGAGTAAGCGGTCCATGCATAATAGCTACTAGTGCTAAAGCTCCACCTTTAATAAAAGTGAGGGCATAACCTAGTCCTACTGCTGCTATTTTAAAACCAATCAGAGCAGTAGTAACTCCCACCACTGCTGTAGTTATTTTGGGATATCTCTCTGCAAATTGAGCTATGCTGGTAGATATAGCTTTTAAAGCTCCAGTGATTGTATTTAAAGTAGGGAGCATAACTGCACCTAAATTCATACCAACTTCAGCCATTGAATTTTTAAGCAATTGTAGATTATTGGCTGTAGTACTTGCACGATTATCAAACTCTTTCTGCATAGAATTTTCATAATCTCTTTCTTGAGCAACCAGCTCTATAGCTTTTTTATACTTATCTAAACTACCAACTAGCAGGGCAATATCATCTTGATACTCAAGGCCAAAGAGCTTGTATAAGATTTTAGAACGTTCCTGGCTATCTATTTTCTCTAGTGCTGCAAGAAATTTCATCAGTGCTCCTTGGGCATTAGATTTGATGGCTTCTTCAAGCTCTTCTACGCTTAACTCCATTTCCTCTAATGTCTCTTGGAACTCACTACTTTGCTCTCCTGCAGTTTGGAGTTTACTGAGCATAGCATTTATTGCTGTTGCCGCTTTAGCTGGTTGTTTACCTAAACTAATAAAGCTATTAGCTAAACTGCTTGCTTGAGTAACGTCCAAGCCAAACTGTTTTGCTGTACCACCAATTATATTTAAAGTTGCCACCATTTCTCTGGCTTTGGCTGCAGTATTATCAGATAAATGGTTTATTACATCACCAACTTTACCCATTTTATCAATGCCAATATTATAAACATTGGAGAGTTTAGCAATGGCATCACCCGCTTCTTCTGCCGTCATATCAAATGCGGTAGCCATTTTAGCTACTGTATCTGTAAATTTAGTGAGATCTTCTTTTGCAATACCAAGCTGACCACCACTAGCAGCGATTTGGGCAAGTTCTGCTGCTGATAAAGGTATAGTACGTGACATTTCTTTTAGCTTATTAGCAAAATCGGTAGCTTCGCTTGTATTAGGAGTAAATTCTACCACCTTCTTAACATCAGCCATAGCAGATTCAAAATCAATAGCAACTTTTAGTGGTGCTGCAAGTGTTACCCCTAATGCTATGGCATCTACCATTTGAGATCTAAGGTTTGCTCTCTGTGCTAAAACCTCTTGCTGTTTTTTTATAACTGAACCAAGTGCATGATAACGGCTTTTTAGCTTTTCAGCTGATGCTCCGAGTTTAAGTTGACTACGAACCAGAGACTCTATATTCTGGCCACTTTTTCTTATTTCTAGATTTAATTGGTAGAGGGCTTCTCTTTTGTGCAAATAAGCTGCTTTTGCCTTAGATGTCGATAACTTAATCTTATTAAATTCTGTTTGCAGAGCTTTACTTGGTTTTTCGGTTAGTTTTATCTGTTTAGCTAAGGATTTTACTTGTCCTTCTAAATCTTTCCAGGATTTTTTGGCAGTCAATGAGTCACGAGTTAATTGCTTAAACTTAGATACTGATTGCATTGATAAGTCAAGTTGCCTGATTGTACTGCCAAGACGAGAAAGCTGAGCTGTACTTCCAGTCATAGTACTACTAAAGCTACCATCCAGTACTGCGCCGATTTTTATTGAAAGTGTTGACATTTAATTTCCCTTGCTACTTTAAACCAAAGAATGAATTCTTCTATTTCCATATCTAGAAATTGCTCAATCCCGCCACCTATAACAGAACTAAGCAATAGTACATTTAACCTTAAGTCCTTTGTGACGGAAAAAAACCTTTTAACACTTCCTGTACCTTAACGTAATCAGTAATATCTAACTCTTCTATGGCTTCCCTGGTAACAGAAGCAAGGTTAGCAGTTAAAGCCACTTCTCTTGCCAAATCACTACCATCAAGACGATCTATAGCTAAGTAATCCCGCACTTTTGGCCGTCTAAGAGTAAGCTCAGAAATAACAGAGCCATTGGCAGTAATAGGTTCATTAAGTAATATTGTATTCATATTATCTCCTGTAATTAAATTAATGTTTTAGTATATTTACAGCCCTAAAGCCGTTTGCAGTAGAGTCATCTGATCGACACCGTTGATCTTACGCATCATATTCTCAGCATCGATTTCAATGAGTTCTTTGCCTCCTATGGTAAGTTTGTAATAGTGAGCATTGACCATACATTTAAGAGTTCTCCAGGTTTCCAATTACCAAAATCAAGTTCTCTAAAGGTACCTCGTAAATTGATCACCACTGCTTCAATATTATTATTACCACTTCCTTGGAGTCCTCCCCTTAAGGTTAAAGGTACTGAATTGCCATCTGTTAAACCAAAAAGTCTAAAAAGCTCAGTGTCATACTCAGCAAAAGTAAGCTCAGCTTCAAGCTTTTCCATCCCCATATCAATACTTACTGGGATATCCATCCCTCCAGCTCTATATTCTTCAGTTTTGATAGTAAGTTTAGGTAAAGTGAGCTCATCAATGCGACCAGCATAACCTCGACCATCAACAAAGACATTAAAGTTTTTTAAAATTTTCGGTAACATAAAATTTATCCCCCTATTTAAATTTTAAAATATCTCTTTTATATTGCTATCAGCTAAGTACGAACGGAACGTTATCTGCTCAGCTGGATAAGATGGAGTAAACTTAAAATCAAAGTAAACCCTGCCACTTGTAATGTTTGCAGGAGTATTAAGCTCTGGTGAAGGATAACACTTACCAGCAAGAATTGCTCCTTGTGCCTTTAAATGTGCTAAATAAGAGTTCACACTTTCAATAACATCATCAATGTAGGTTTTACTAATGTTACGATCAACTGCCCAAAGATGAGCACGCAGAACACTATCATTGATTAAATCCGCTGTTCGTCTTACCGATAAAAATGCCCATTTAGGATCAGAGGAGCAGGTTCTGTTTCCCCATAATCTATAGCCGTTTTGGTGAATAATGGTTGCAACTTCATTCTCATTTAAGTAATTAGCTCGAGAGTTTAAATCACCTAAAGTAAAATCTATAGCTCGACTCGTGCCAAAAGTACCATTTATCTCTTGATTTGAAGGTAAAACCCAAGTTCATTGTTAACTTTAGCAATAAGTCCAGCAACAAATGGGCTTGTAGGTAAAATTTCTTCTTTACTATCAATAAAAACTTTAACCCAAGGATCAACTGCATAAACTCTGCTACTGCCAATACTTTTGCGATATTTAACTGCCTCTTCATCATTAGTATTGGGGCCGTCAGCAACTATAATTGCTCTTAGCTTCTCAGCTATGGGGATTAGAGCACTAATTACTGGATTTTTAGGTTTTTCAGTATTTGACTCTGTTTTAGATAACTGCTGAGTAAAATGAGGAGCAACCAGTATTCTTGGAGTCACATGTTTCACTACTTAAGAAAGCTTCTATACCTTGATATTCTCCGGTTTTTTTATCTATTCCTCCGATAATATTTTTAAGTGTTTCGCCATCTTTTAAAAGAGGATCACTATTTTTACCCTCCTCAACCCTAATAACTACTACCGTTGCTCCAATTTGTGCAAAGATTGCATTGATAGCTGCAGGAAGAGTACCCTTCTTACCAAGTTTAGCTGCTTCTTTTAAGCTTCCTGCAATCAGTGATGGTTTGTTCAATGGAAATACATTACTATCGCTGTCTGGAGCAGTACCAATAACGCCAATTACTGCTGATTTATTGGTACCTTGGACCTGAGGTTATCTCAACAACCCATGGAAGAATTGGTCATTCATATATATTTATCCTTTTTTAAGAAGCTTGAGTTTCTTTAATAAAATCATTGAGAATGTTTTGTAGCTCCTGGTCAGTTTTAGCTTCTTTAATTTTTTTCTTGGCTAAGCTTTCAAGCTCTTCACATTTTATTATGGCCTTTATCGCTTGGTTTACCCTTTCTTGAATCAGCTTGGCCATCTCAACTATCGATATGTCACGTACTTTAGCTAAAGGTGCAATAATTTCTGTATCTTGATTATTTAAAGGTTGCTTTGTTTCCTCTGCCTTGAGAATATTTCCTGCAGCTTGAGCTTGAATATCATATGATTTGGCTTTGTGATGAGAATAACCCACATATGGCCCAGTATAATTATGGAAGTAAATATTAAGACTTGTAAGTGCTGCAGATTTAGCATTCTGTAATAATTCTAGTTTTATATCCTCATCGCTACACTGTGCAATCTCTCCACCTTCCGTTAAACAATAGCTTTTTTGCCAACTAAAATCTCTTGGAGCCTCATGCCATCCCTCATCTTCTGGTTTACTTTCAAGGGTAGTGGTTTCAACTTGTTTATTATTTACAAAACGAATATAAATAGGCATTTTCTAGCTCCAAATCTGATAAACATATTCTAATCCTGGGCACTGCAAAGCCCGAAGTGTTCTCTCCCTGTCAATCTCAAGCCCAGTGGTTAAAAAGCTGCTACATAAATACCAAAGTACATAAATTGGGCGTAATAACTGCTAGTATTAGTGTAGTAATACGGTGAGGTATAAAGCACAATTGCTACTGTTTTCTCCGCCGGAATAACTATAGTAGCCGAGCTTGATAATTCCGTACTTGTGCTATTATGCTTTTGCACATTTTTCCAGGTCACTGTTGAAGTCTTTTCTTTATTAGGATTGATTGCATCTGGGGTACCAACAAATACTCCGGCACCCTCATAACCAGAACTCCATCCTGATGAACCAGTAAAATTTAATGTTCGAGTTATATCTTCTTTACTGGTGTTCTTAACAAAGATTACTCCCAGTAATGCATATGGATATTGATACACGTTTGTACTTACAGCGTAACGCAAATACATCTCCTTATAAAGAAATGTACCATTTGTCCCTTGAAGAAAATAAAGCTGTGGCGGCTTATAAAAACTACAATATCTAGTACTTTCCTTATGAGCCCCAGCAAGAAAAGCAAGCATGTAATTAGCACCGGTTGTACTACTGTACCATTGGCCAAGTTCACTAGAGAAGTTACTTGATCCCCAATTATCATTATATCTATTTAATATTCCAAATAATAAAGGTACTGATCCAGGTGCAATCATACTACGGCTTTTTATCTCCTTGCTTAAATCATCAACTGCCCCCTTAATTTGATCTAGATTCCCACTACTATCAATTGCGGCAATATTTGCATCTTTTCTCGTATCAAGTAATGATAAGCTTTCTATACTTTTATCATCGATGTTTTTTAATGATTGTTTTTCCAGCTGAGAAATAGCAGTTAAAGCCTTATCTTTAGTGGTGTCTAATTTATTTAAATGACTCGTTGCACTATCTAGAAGTTCTTTTAATTTCTCATCAGTTATATTTACAATATCAAAAACTGTGCTCTGTCCCGCTATAGATTCTAACGCTTTAGCTAAATAGGCTATCTTATCAGGGGTAGCATCTATTGACAATTCCTTAAGTCTTTGCTGCAGAGCATTAACTACTTCTTTGACGATGGTCATTTTATTTCCATAAATTTAAAAAAGTTTCAAAACTAAAACGGATAAAAGCATCTTTGAGATTTAAGTGTTCACTTTCTTGTAAGCTAATATCCTTATCTATTTTCATAATGGTGTTACGGATACGAGCTACGTCCTCAGCAGCAATATTATCCGGGTGCGGTAATAAGTATCCACGCTCTGTTTTATCATCTTGCATACTATGTAATGACTATTCTCAAATTTCTCACTTTAGGGCGATACAGTGCTGTACCACTTAAGACTAACTTCATTCTGGTACTACTTGCATTAAAATTTATCAGCACATGAGTTCTCTCTACCTGAGATTCACCTATTGGCTTGCCAGCAGTTAAATCAATCAATTGCCACTCTCCCTCAGCTTTTTGGAGGTAAACTTTAACATCAGCAGTGCCTGGAAGAACAGCATCATAAGTAACTGTGACCTTAGTATCTACTCCTGCAGGAATACTTCTGGTAACATAATCTGCAGACTCTAAAAGATTACCAATGAACTCCTGGATAAAGCACCGGGCTTTTCTTCTCTGATCCTTTAATTCTACTTTTAGTTCTCCATTGAGCGCAGTATTAAAGGTAAATTGTCAGATAAATGATATTCCTCACCGTTCTCATCAGTCAACAAAACCTCAGCGTTAGTATCAAAAGCAACTCTTTCAATATTGGCTAGAACTATTAGATCTGAAGTTTTATCTGTAGTGATCTTGCCAAGATCAATGGTGTGGGTATTCTCAGTAAACCTTGCTGCTAAAAGTCTAAAAGTTAAATCCAAGTTTTGATGGGGAGTCCAAGTACTAGCGTTACTGGAAGAAAGCAATACCCCAATTTGATAAGGTTGACTGACAACAAAGCGACCATTTACCGCATCATATTTTCCTACTTCTGCTATTTTTACTGCAGTATTAGCATCGTCAGTAAGAACAACTAAAGCATACTCTTGCCCAGCTTCACAAAACACTGGAGGCCAAATAGCACGTGTTGTACTACCATTAGTGTTAACATCATGTGGTTCAATATAACTTTCAGCAACAACAGTTTGAGATGGTATGCCAATATTAGTTTCACGAATCTGCAGGACAACCCGTTTTGTCCCATTATTTGTAAACCATAAATCTACACCAGCAATATGTCTGCTTTCATTTAAAGTAAAAGTCTGAGCCAAAGGATCAATGCGTTTAGTGGCTATGACTCTTCTTCTCTCTTCGGTAGTGATTGTTCCACGACTGGTATAAGTTGCTTCAGCGTAACTACCTTGGTTACCAAAAAATTGTACAAGTTTTGTTCCCGCGGGAATATTACTTAGTACGGTAAATCTTCCTGTTATTTTTCCTTGGTTATCAGCTGTAAGCGGTGTAACTGCATTCATATTTTTAAGCTTCAGGTTTAATACTGATGGAATCAAATCTTAATTCTTTGAGTTCTTCATGAGGAACAAAGCCTTCAAGCTCAAAACTTTGAGTGGCCTGACGCATAAAGACAATTTGATTACTTCTACTACTTACAAGCTCTGTGCTGTTATTAACACTAAATCTACTAGTTATGGAACTGAGCCAATTAGTTTTTACTTCCGTCCAATGATCAACGCTTAAGTTAATTGTAGCTTTAGCTGGTACAGGATCAAAGGCTTGATAGGGATTAATTTTCATTTCTTTGGTTTGTAATAGTTGTTCTAATACTGGCTCAAGCTCATAGGGGAGAAGATAAGGCTTTGTTGCTTGCTTAAGATTAACTACTGTAGCAGTAATAGGTAGAGTCAGTTCTTTATTTACAATCGCTGCTGTTTGGGTAATACCTAAATCACGCATATCATCATCAAAAAAAGGATCAACAAATACCCCTTTCTTAGCAGTAGGCTCTCTTAAACTCGCATCACTACGCAAACGTTCTTCAGCAACTAGAGCATAAAGATCATTGATACTTTTTTTCATGGCCTCTAAGTCATTCATAGGTATGGCATAAATAGCATTATTTATTACTTTAGGGCTTTCTTTTTCGTGCCATTTTTGCTGAACATAACTAAGAGCAAGTTGTCCTACTGGAGCTTGAGGAATGGATGGTTGCCAAGGATGGGCTATGCCCTTTATTCTTCTAATTACCCCTTTGCTATCGATGGTGATTAAATCATATCTTGGCATTTTCCAGCTATAATCAACCAGGATTAAAGTTCCATCAACTGCTCCAATTACTTTACAACCTTGTTCATTTAAATCATGAGGAGAGGCATAAGTACGACAACGATAAGTGATTTGATAGCTACTACCTGGTGCTGGTTCTTTACCTGGTAATGACCAATCAACATCTCCAGCATGGAGTTTATAGTCTACAGCATTTTCATAAACAGTCTCCCCCTGCTTTATTTGAATAATCTCAAGCACAGCTGAGTCAGGTATAGGATCTACTGCTCCTGAATATGAGCCATGAGTTATGGTGATGGTTTTTTGTACAGTAATATCGACTTTTTTAATTTCAGTGATGGGTGAATCATTTAAAACAAGCTCCATTACTTTTTTACTATCGGGTTGAAAAGTATGAGGTTCTGAGGCAACAGCTTTAATATCTGGATCTTCATCAAAGTAAACACGTTTGCTATGGGGTAGAAGAGTTTCATAACCATCAACATGAGCTTTACCTTCACTGATCATGAATACTTGCTGTTTCTTGCCATCTTTATTTTCTCTAGCTAAAAATATTACCTCAAGGCCATTTACCACATAAGAGCCATTAGCTTCACGATCATAGCGAGCAAGAGCTGTGGTTACTATATTTGCTTGTGGTGGGGGAGAATGCTGAATGAGAATCCCATTTTCAATATGATAAATAGGATAGAACTCCAAATTTGAGTGATGCCCTCCGCTTGATATCCCCAAACAATAGTGCTTTTTAATCTTGCTGCTCCAACTTCTTGATAATTTCTTGTACCAACTGCAGGATCACGAAGACTTATATCCTCAAGTTCTGTAACTGTTAATTCAGTATAGTAAATACCAATACGAACTGTAGTACTTAGAGGAATGATAAACTCTGCAGCTTCAACTATTCTAACTGAGCCACGAAGATAAATTTTACCAAGCTCAAATTACCAGTCTTCTCATCAATAATGCAATTAGCTCCAGAGATAATATCGCCATCACTAAAAATAGCGTCTCTTATACCTTTAAGTTTAAAGAGAGCATAATCTTGAATCTCATTAAGTTCTGCTGATTGTAAACCTCTCCCTGCTAAGAATAGACTACGTTCATATCTTCTTTCTGGATTGAAACGATTATAATAACTATTGAGTGTCATAAAACTAAAAGAGTTTAAAAAGTAACTACAAAGGAAAAGGTCTCACGAGTAGCAGCAGTTCTAATAAGCGGCACGGTGTGTTCAAGTACCAACAAAATTCCAGAATCAATAATATCTTGCGGTTCAAAATATCTTTGCCCAGGAGGTAATACCTCTTTCACTTTGGTGCCAACCATAACTCCAAGTTCCCGTATCACTTGATCCCAAGCATCAGTAAAATCGAAAGTAAATTTAAGATATAAGCTACCTGTTGGCAGAGAAGAAGGCTTAAATCTCCCAGTAGGAGTAATTAGTTCTCCCTCATCATCACCGCTACAAAAGATAACTTCATCAGCCGTACGTCTACCCACCTCATTTATCAACTTTGTAGAATTGATTGGCTCTGCTTTTGTGCTTTGCGTGTATTCTAAAGTTACAGTATCATCCTCATCATTTAAAATGGAACTACTTTCTCCACGTTTTATTATACCAGTACTGCTATCAACTATATAATCCACACTTGGTTTATAGATTACTTCTCCTTTGAAAACCTTAACATCTTTAACTGGGTAATGGTCAAGCTTGATTTCACCCTTTAAAAAAGTTTTCTCGACTTTATGGTTACTTTCCCAAGAAGCATCACCTGTGCCCCAGGCAAGATGTATGGGTTGTTCTTTTATACTTAATGCTATTGCTGCTCGACCTGACTCAGTGAGGATTGACATTTATTGGATTTAAAAGCCTTACATATATTATATACAAGATTTGGAGAAATTTTGTCCAAAAATCTTCATTTAATTTAGTTAAATTTAACTTTTATTGCAACTTGACTCACTTATCATGCTAAATATAATATACTCTATTCTACTTTGAAGAGGTAATGGATATCTACCCAAGCTATGAGTTCTGGGAAAATGATTTAGAGGTTCCCGCCCACTACTTACTTAGTCGTTTTCAGAATCCAGAAATACGTAAGTTCTGGCTTGATTCTCTCACCGGTAAGCAATTAAATATTATCTTTAAGCATTGCTTTAATCATCAGCAGCAACTATTTGAAGATGATATAAGTCATAATAATATGTCAGTGCAGCAAAAACGTAAAATCATTGCCAATGGTTCTGACGTACTATTTAACTATTATCTGATTAGTTATTTTGATCGTACTAAACTTGAATCAGCTATTAGTGAAGTTGCAAGACTGGCTATTACTCAAAAGCTTATGGAGCTATATTTAATAAAAAATAATACTAAATATGATAAAAGATCCTTACTGTTCTTATTATTTCAGACAAATTATTCTTTATTAAAATCTGTTTATCATTTTGATAAGGTGCAAAAAAGAGGCTCTACTGCCTTTACCTTACAGAAGGTACCAAGACAAGTAAACAATACTCCATTTAAAGATTTTATCTCACAAGAAATCATAGAGCAAATTCTTAAGGAAGACGATGCGAGACGTAATGATAGTTTAAAAAATCAATTGCAGGGTCTCTTCTACCATCAAAATCGTATATATGTCTTTATACGGCGAGCTAGTGACTTTTGTTTTCTTTTAAACTCAAATAAAGTAGTGCATGGTCATAAACCCGATTGGATTATAATTGATTTCTCTCTTAATGCTAATCAGGTAAATTTATGTACTAAAAGTATCAGTCAAGGTCTCAGAATAACAAATTATATTGTAAGTCAGTATTTTGAACGTGAGTGTTCATTTATTAACACACATAATCAAACTGAAGTTGCACAGGTACGTACATTCTTAAATGCATGTGTACACAAGTCAGTGCCTAATATTAACCTATTTGAATTAAAATTTAGTTCATCTCAAACCTATATTACTCTAACTACAAATGATATTGAACAGTGGCTACAGAAGCTAGAACCTTCTGTTGGTAGTATATTACATAATGTTTCTCTAGTTCAACATGCAAGAGTAATATTTCAAAATAAGAAAGTCACCTTATCTTTTCAAATAAATGGACAAGACCAAAACTACATAGCAATTAATTATTCAGAACATATACTTAATAAAAAAGAACGAGATGATTTTAAATCTTTAATTAAGGATACTTATGGTATTACTGTCTTATCAAAAGCAAAAGCACTTTCAAAATAGAGAAATAGTTAATGCTATATTAATGAATGGATCTTGGATAAATCCTAAGAAGGGCTATTTAGAAGCTGCTAAATACTTAAGTAAGCTTGGATTTATTGAGTTTGAAATATCATATTTTGTTATTTGTGCTAACGAATTAGATCTTGATTTTCCAGATGTATATGATCCTGATTGCAAAAATCAGATTATAATTGCCCATGACTTTAATGAAGACTGTGATGATTTGAGCTGTGAAGATTGTGGTCGTTATATTTTTCCTAATACTTATAAAAAACAAAGATCTCTTGTACTTTCTATCAAACTCAATATAGAAAAAACAGTAAGTTATTTTGAAAGTCTATTAACTGGTCTAATATGGCAAAAAGCTGAAGCAGGAGTTTACCATATTAGTTTTCAAAATAGAATAGTTAGTATTGTTATACCAGTTTTATGTACTGATACATCATATTTAACTGCAGATAGATTAAGAATTAACCCTACTGTTTTAATAACCCTTGGGACAAGAGATCTTAAACTATTACTAAATTTGTATACTATTTCTATGGCTGATATAATTTGTAAGTACAAAACTTTAAAAGAAATATTACTCACAGCAATCGAAAAAGGAATACCAGAACTATTACCTAACGTTTCTTTACAAGCATTAAATTATTATCCTTATGTACCACTACAATACGCTCAACCTATTCCACCAGAGAAAATCTTACAGCTACAAATTCAAGGAAATAACATTTGTATTAATAATATAGAAGTTATTGATAAACACTCAAAATCTGGAAATATATTTTTTATTCTTTTAGAACAATTTTGGCAAGATTTTAAGGAAGGAATTTCTAAGGAGCAGTATAAAGCTTTAAGTGTTGGGGAAATTGCAAATAGGATAGGAAATATTTTCGATGTAGAACAGCAAATTCGTAAACCAATAAATAGAATGCAGAAAAATATAACAGAGAAATTAGCTAAAACCTTAGGGTTAAATGTAAAAAGAGATGATGTTATTCAAACTTTACCGTGGTCAGCAATGAGTGGTAAGGAATATGGCTACAGACTTAACCCATTTATTCTCATTTTTAGAAAGTAGTCTATCTAAATTGTAAATTAATAATGATTTAACCTCTGATGAAGAAAAATCTATAAGTCCTTCTTTATTTGTTCCAATTTTGTTCAATGCATTTTTTGTCCGTTCAAAATCGAGATTGGCAAGATCACAGACCATAGCAAAAGATTGAGAATTTATCCATCCTTGCGCTTCTTTTCTTAGCTTTTGATTTTTTCCTAATAGATCTTGTATGGCCTGGATAATAACCACAGACCATAACCTTCCTTCATCGTATTTCATTACCAATTAACCTGAGAATTTTTGATAAAATCAGTGTAAGCACGATGCTCTGGAGTTATAACCGCAGCAATCTTATTCTTCTCTCCATATTCATCAGCTGTAATTCCTATCTTTACTAAGCATTCTAGGCCATTTAAGTCACCAGTAGCGTTGATCTTACGAGCAAGAACTGCTTTCTCTGAGGTGTCATGCGGATGAATATTACGTGCAGATTCTAAAATACTTCTAATCATGGAGCGTCCCATTTCACTCCACCTATCTTCACCATCTGCTTTGCTACTTTTAATTCCAATGATTTGATAGATTCTATGTTTCGCATATGGACCTTCAGTTACAATAAATTCAGTATTGAGATAAACACTTCCAGTGGTCCTACTTTTAGTTAACCAACAGTCGCCATCATAACCTCCAGGCTGAATGGCTATTTGTACTTTAGCTATTGTACCTGCAGGAATGAGATTGCTTTGTGATTTTGCTGTATTGAAGTCAGTTAAAAGATCTTGTAACATATAATTTCTCCTATGAATTAAATTTTAAAATTAAAAAAAGGTTAATGATCCCATTGCTCTATAAGCTGCCAAGAGCCAGAGGTTTTATCGACAAGCTTACTTGGTACACGTTCACCATTACGTAGTTCAAACACTATCTGACGTACATTACTCTCTTCATCCTGAGAAAACATAACCATGCCAGTACTGTAGAATCCCCTTAAAGATCCAGCTCCACTTAACCCTTGAAATGGGTCTTCTTCGAGCATTTTCTTAGATAATTTCTTTGTGTGGTGGGTCAGTATCATGCAGGCATCTGGACTCACAACACTACGTAAACTTTCAAGAGTTCTTTGCAAGAAGAATAACATGGCGCTATTATCATTTTCATTGCCATATTCACTGCTAAAGATATTACGAAGAGGATCAATCGCCAAAATATCAGGTCTAAAGTGTTCTTTTACAGTTTCCTTTATTTGCGTTATCTCTTCACTATTGAATGACAGGTGTACTTTTGGAGTAATAATTAAATTATTAGCAGCTATATCTAAAAGATCCTTGTCAAGCTTAAGCTGTTGTAAGCGTTCCTTCATGTAGGGATATTCAATTTCAGTTTGCAAATAAAATATCTTCAAAGGTCGACTTGGTGTCATTCCAAGAAAAGAAACTCCAGCGGCCATATGTACTAGCCAAGAAATTAAAAAATCACTCTTACCAATTTTAGGTGGACCTCCCAGTACTAACAAACCTCTTTGGGTTAAGATCCTTGGCGAGATAATATCTGCTGGTATTGGTGACTTATCGTTTAAGTATTCCTTGACGGTGAAGAATGGTATTTTTTGTCTATTAAAATCAGTAAATTGTCTCATAAGGTTTACACTCCTTTTGTAATTGAAATTGTGGATAAAGTTTTGTTCTTAATTTTGCTCAGTAGCTTACCTAAATGTGGTTCTTCAACCATATCAAGACAGCCACTACGATCCTTAGCTGGATATCCCCAGGAATTGATAGCATGACAGATAAAAGAGCGTACTTCCTTGCCATCTTCTTTTTTAATGCCTACCATGCTGATAACTTCATCAACAATACCGGGAATTTCACTGGCAGTTTTAGTTCCTTCACACTGTGGCAACCAAGTTGGGCGATTAAAGTCATCTAAATATTGTCCAAGGGTACCAACTAAAATGATGTCTTTACTAGGAATATGTTGAAATTGATTCAGCCAAGCCATCATCTCTTGAGCAAGTATGCCATATGCTGCTCTCATGTCTTGTTTACCTGTTCTCTCAGAAATAGATTCAGGTTGTAATTTAGCCCATAGAAGACTTAAGCGTGAGGCAACAGTTATGCTATCAATGAAAATGCATCGGTACTCAGAGAGTTTTGCTAAAAGATCTCCATACTTACCTAAGATGTGATCATAGTGTCTTTGGCTATAAGCTTGATCAGCTTTAAGTGCAGGATTTGGGCCACCAATTAGACAAGCAATATCTCTTGCTTCATTCCAAGTACGAATGTTAATTGAATCTCCCTGCCAATCCTGTACGGCCAGTAAACCAGCTTCAAAATCAAGACACAGTGTTGGCTTATCTAAAGTCTTAAGTAAACTAGTCTTACCAATGCCATATGGTCCAAAGATTACTATCTTCACTCCTGTAGTAGTTTTTAGTCTTTCTTCACTATTTGTAATTTTTAAAGTCATAATTTTATTCTCCTCTCATAATATATAATCAAGAAATGACGACGATTTGTTCACCTGTTTTTACAAATATATTTTTAAGTGAGAAAGTTTAGCTCGTATTTGTCTTCTGATGTGATAAACAGTTGTTCTTGATATTTTATACATTTTAGCAATTTCACAGATGCTATAAGATTGAAGATCATAACAAATGTCCTGCCAAAGTTTTGGCAATTTTGAAATTGTTGTGCTTATATCGATATTTGCTGCTACTTTATTTTCGAAGTGACTACTTTTATCAACGACATTACCTAATTCTGTGATATCAATGAATAATATCCCGGCTTTACTATCACGTTTAGCGCATGATTGCTTGCGTACAAGATTTATAGCACGATTTTTAATAATGCTATGAATAAATGCATCTTGACCGCTTTCATCACCACTATATTGGTTTAAATCAGACCAAGTTTCGCACAAAAGCTCTTGTTCTATATCTTCAATACTGTAATCAGCAAAACATCTGAAAGATTTAAGTCGTCTAGCACGTTTCCTTATTTGTTTAATAATTTTAGGGTTAATGCCTAAATAGCGATTGTTTGATTTCATAGCGATTCCATAAATTTATATGGTTTAATGATGAAATCTATTGCCCTGATTTTGTACGGCACGAGAGAAATTCTTTCCCCCATATGTAAAAGTTAATCACTTGATATTTCAGGATTTCTTTCCAGTTTATCCCCCATCTGCAAAATTTGTTCAGACATTGAAGTTATTATGCTGTTTTAATAGTACTTATTCTCATATCTTATGATGGTTTTATTTAACCAATAATTAATCTTTAATTAATATTTAAGCTTAATAATTTTTTTTATATCATTAATAGATATAAAGTATGGGGGTGAAATGACAGAGAATAATAATATAAAAACTTGTGATAAATATGAGGAATATTTTGAAGGATTTAACAATATCGGTAAAGATCTCGATGAATTAAAAAAGTCTTTTGATGATGAGTTAATATGTATACAAAAATCAGTGAAAAAGGATAAAAAAAGCTATCCTATATTTCAAGATGATAAAGCATTTGATGTGTTCAGGAAGCTTTGTAAACTTAAGTTACTTGATATAGTCAAAGACACTTTTAAACTAACAAAACATGATATTAAAGCCATAAATAAGGTTATTGAGCAAGATAGATTGAACATAAATGCACAAGATGTACATCATCTCTATAAGCTTGCCGACAAATTTACAGAAAACGATATACAGTATCTTGAAAGAGCTGCTACAGCGTATGAAAATGATAGTATTGAACGAGAATTCGATTCCTTTGCACAAGAAAGATTTACTGAACTTAATAAGTGTGAGAAACAAGTATTTGATCAATTTGAAAAAGAACAGCTAAGTAAAACAGAAAAAGGCAAAGCAGGATCAATCAAATCATTGTTTACGAGAATATTTAAAATAGTAATAAGAAAGCTTCAACATGGAGAAAAATTAGTTGAACTTAAAAGCACAAAAGAACAGCAAAGTAGTTTTATCAGTCATCTGCCAGAAAAGAGTTTAAATGATTTAACTGATTTTAATTTTGCAAAGGAAGAGCATAAACTAGAAAATTCTTCAACTAAAATGGATGCAAGAAGTAACTTAATTGATTTAAATACCACTTTTGATCAAGTAACAATAACTGAAATAAACAACAAGCAATTAAGTCAGTAATTCTTTTGGATTATATATTTCAGTAAAAGGAAGCAATAAGCTCAAAACAGCGCTACAATGGAATGATATTAAAATCTATTTAGATAGTAGTGCTGTTCATTGAAGTTAAACTTAAAACACACCCAAACCAACTAAAAGCTAAAGGCAAGATAATGATTACAAGCTATATGCCATTTGCTGACGTTTTAAGTTATATTATAAGCGTAAGTTTATAAAAAGTATACAATTTCCCATGCTGAAATAACATAATGACTCTAAAAACATCACATTTAAAGCAACATAAACTCTACTTACTCATATCTTTAATACTTTTAGTTTAGTAACTTAGCAAACCAGCTAAACATTAGCAATGTTAGTAGAATTACTTTGAGAGTGCAATAGTATTTAAAAAAAATCTAAAAGTTCAGTAGATATGATGTTTTCATGGGGGTAGTTTTAAAACTTTATTATGGATTGTTTGTCTTTGCATTCATTTTTAATTCTTCTGTTAAAATAGACTTTTTATTAAAGATCAGAATTTCTAGTTGGTAATATTTGATTATAATATACTATAGTATATTATTATATATATAAGGTTTTTTGCCATCTTGCCAACTACCTTAAACCTGCTATGGGAGGGGATTTTAAGACGCATTTCTAGTTGGCAATTTCTTTCTGCATTTCTGCCATCCTGCCAACTTAAAATTAACAAAATAACTTAAAACAAGCCACTGCGGTCAGTTTGAGAAAAATCCTAGTTGGCAAGATGGCAAATTCTTAAACTGCCAACTTAATTTTTGCCAACTTATTCTGCCAACTTAAAATTGTCATTTATAATGAAATTATGAGTAACCCAAACGTCCGGATTTTCAACTGGCATAAGTACTCCATTTGTTGCTGATAGATAACAGCTTGATTTAATAAATACATATTGATCTTCAGAAATTTTAAGCTCCATATCCTCAACACATAAATAACCATACTTTGATCTGGTATTTGATAATTCATGTTCAGGACTTCTCTTGAAAAATTTTATATGACCAATGGTTGCAAGATGACTTATTCTTTCGCGAATACTACGTTCACTACCAAGACCTAATTTTCCTTCAAAATATTTAGCAAATTGTGCTGTAGTATAGACTTTACCTTTATATGCTTCACTTGCAATTAATTCTAAGATAACGTCATGTCTTCTTCCACGTTCTAAATCTAGTTTCTTGTTATAACTATTCCTTACTATTCTTTCTGAATTAAAATGTGCATCACACTCTACAAATGCTCCATTTTGCCAGTAAAACGAAATCTGATTTTGTTCAGATGCAGAATAATTAGACTTCTTACGGCAAAGAACACGATCAATATCAGAAGCATCAGCTCTATCCGGTTTTGATAAATACCACCTGGACCTTACAGAATTATTCCATGCTGTTGAACCTCCTGTACCAGTTTTTCGTATTATTCCTGAATCAGAAGGATGAGCACATAATAAAACAGCTCCTTTTATTGTCTTTGCTATATGACCACAACAGTTTTGAATAAATTGCCTAACATGAGAGCGATCATTTTCATTACCGCCAAATAGGTCTGCAGCTGTGTCTAAGATCACTAGCTTGGGTTGAAACAATTCAATGTCTGCAAGCAATTCTTGAAAGTAAGGAGTTAATTGGCCTATACCTTTATTATCAAAAACCATAAGAAGATTATTTTCTCCTACTCGAGATGATAAACAAATGTTGTCTAGGAAAGCAGGGGATTGCATATCCAATTGATAAAATGCATTTATTGTACATTGCCGACGCCAGAGTTCTTCTTCATCATATTCACAAAAGACACCATATGTTTTAATTTGTTCAATATCTATGCCTAACCAAGGTTTACCAATAGCAGCAGCTGTCATTAATTGTTGTGCAAGAAGAGATTTGCCAACACCGCCATCGCCATAAAGAGCAGTAACGCTACCAACAGGAAGCCAATCTTTTATGATCCACTTTCTTTCTGGAGCAGTATTAGTCCAGATTGATGTATCAATTTTTTTCAATTTATTAGAGGAATTATTATTGTTATAAGGGCTTTTCTTATTTGTGATAAATTCTAGAGGATTTATTCCTTCTTGGATACAATCAGCAGCATCCCAACCTTTTGGTTTATTTTGGGGAACTTTAATAATTGCTAGGGAGATAACACCAAGATCGATGAGTTTTTTTGCAACTTTCTCAGCGTATTGCTTTCCTGGTTCATCGTTATCTGGCCAAATTATTATGTGTTTGCCTTTAAGTAGTGACCAGTCTGTTTTGTCAATGGGTGCATTTGCTCCAGACATTGCTGTTGTTGCTGTAATACCTTGTTTTATTAAGCTTTCTGCACACTTTTCTCCTTCAACAATAATGACCTTATCGGCTTTAATTATACCTGGGATATTATATAAAGGTCTTATCTCTGGTGCAGTATAGCTTGACTTTTTGACATCAAATGGCAGATATCGTTTCCCTAAAGCAGTATCATAAAGATAAACCTTAACAATAGCCTCACCATTCTCATCAAGATAATCCCAAGAGGTTGTGGACTCAGCTTCATTAACTTTATGTTGCCGGTAATAGCCAAGCCACTCACCAATGGATGCCATTACTTCATGGAACTCAGCCTTAACATCTTTCCTATGTGCAGCAGCCCAAAGATCTATGATATCCCCTCCTTCTCCAGTGGCAAAATCGTTCCATAAACCTGCTTTATTGCCTGTCAGTTCTATTCTTAAACTCTTTCCTTTACTACCTTGCAGATTACCAATACGATATTCGTTGCCATGAAAAGTGCCATTACGGAAGAGGTAAGAAAGACAAGATCTTATATTAAGTAAAAGCTGAGTTTTTAACTCTTCCTTCTCTAATAGTGGCTTATAATGTCCATTCTTTGATAAGTTGTTTAAATCACATGTGATATCCATAATTTTCCGTTAATAGATCCCTTATCAATAATGAATCAAGAAATCACACGAATTTGTTCACTTATAGCTCAAAATTTTTTGACTATTAAAACCTTTGATGAATTAAATGTTGAAATAATGTAACTTTTTCTGAACATTTTGATGAATTTTCTTGATATATATAGTAGAGGGATACGAAACTCCATTATTTTAATAGTAAGAAGGCTACATAATAAGATGATATATGAAAGATAAGCTCCCAGGTAATAATGAAATCTTGTTTTATGAAACAGACAATGGAAAGGTATGTATAGAGGTCAGATTTGAAAATGATAATCTATGGCTTACACAGAAACATATGGCTAAGCTATTTGGCTGTTCAAGTGATAATATTTCGTTGCACTTAAAGAATATTTATCTAAGTAAAGAATTAGATAAAAGCTCAACTACTGAGGAATTCTCGATAGTTCAAAAAGAAGGAGAAAGAGAAGTAAAACGTAATGTAGTATTTTACAATTTAGAAGCTGTTATATCAGTAGGCTATCGTGTTAATTCAGAGCGTGGCATAGCTTTTCGTACATGGGCAACTGATAAACTAAAGAATTACATTTTTAAAGGCTTTGCAATAGATAGTAATAGATTTAAGAATGGTACAAGATTTGATGCTAGATTCTTTGATGAGCTAGTAGAAGAAATAAGAGAAATTAGGGCTAGCGAGCGTATAGCTTACCAGAAAATTACAGATATTTATTCAACTTCAGTAGATTATTCAAGTTGTGCAATTGAAACAAAAGATTTCTTTGCTATAGTGCAAAACAAATTACATTTTGCCATTACTGGAAATACAGCAGCAGAAATAATCGCAAATAGAGCAAATAGAAACAAACCAAATATGGGCCTAACAAATTGGCGAAAAGCACCTAAAGAGAAAATCTTTCTCTCTGACACTCAGGTAGCAAAAAACTACTTAGATGAAAATGAAATTGCTCAATTGAATAAGATAGTGAATATGTATATAGACCATGCGGAATTTCAAGCTGCTCGAGGTAAAATAATGTATATGAAAGATTGGAAAGAAAAGCTTGACGCATTTTTAAAATTTAACGAGCAAGAGATATTAAAGGACCACGGTAAAGTTTCTCATGAGGTAGCAATTACCTTAGCTACAAAGGAGTATGAAGAATTCAGAAAAATACAAGATAAATCGTACAAGTCAGACTTCGATAAATTGGTGGAAGAAAAGAAAAATCTTAACAAAACTAACTCCAACTAATAAATCTATACCTAAAAATAAAATATGTCGATACTCACATTAGATTTAGGACAACAAACTGGTTGGGCAATTTTAGAAGGAGGAGTGATTGAAAGTGGTAGTAAGAGTTTTCATGTTAGTCGCTTTAGTGGTGGAGGAATGCAGTTTTTAAACTTTAGTAATTGGCTTAATTCTTTAAAACAGAAGTTTTCAAATATAAGTGTTGTCTATTTTGAAGAGGTAAGAAGACATCTTGGCACTGATGCTGCTCATATCTATGGAGGCTTCTTAGCCCATCTTACTGCTTGGTGTGAGCTTTGCCTTATCAAGGTGTTGCTGCAAAAAGCATTTTATCACAGTAATGCCAGTAAAAGTGCAGTGATTGCTGCAATAAAAAATAAAGGTTTTACCCCAAGTGATGACAACGAAGCTGATAGTTTAGCACTACTATTTTATGCTATGAATTTAAATAATAATATTAATAACTTAAGTAGTTTAGAAGCCTGTTAAGCGGGTCCTTGGCTACTGTGGCGGGTTTTGGGTAAAGGGACCCCGGAAGTTCTCTAGCGTTAGAATGTTTTAAGATATTAACTTTTTAAACCCATCTTTAAAATCAATAAAAATATGAATCTTAAAATCCATTATTATCCAGTTGAAAATCTCATTGAGTATGAGCGCAATCCCCGTAAAAACGACGTAGTGGTAAGTAAAATGTGTGCTGCTATTGCTGAGTTTGGCTTTCGTATACCTATTATTGCTAAAAGTGATGGTATGGTAATTGATGGTCATTTACGTCTTAAAGCTGCAAGAAAATTAGGATTAGAGACAGTTCCAGTGGTATTTGCTGATAATTTAAATGATGCTCAAACTAAAGCTTTTCGTCTTCTTGCTAATCAATCTGCTAATTGGGCTAAATGGGATAACGATCTTTTAGAGCTTGAATTTAAGGATTTAGAAGAGTTAAACTTTGATCTTAAACTCACTGGTTTTGAGTTAGATAAAGTACAAAAGTTTTTTGCTGATGAAAGTAATGAGGAGGAGGATTTTTCTCATTTAACTGATAATGAAGATAAACCAGTAGTAACAAAACCAGGGGATTTATGGATACTTGGTAATCATCGTATTTACTGTGGTGATAGTAGACTAGATAGTTCTTTTAAAGCTGTTTTAGATGAGCAAGTGGCAGATATTACCTTCTGTGATCCTCCATATAATGTTGCTTATGGTAATAGCCAAGAAAGAGATGATAGGAAAATATTAAATGATGATCAGGGTGAAAAATTTGAGTTATTTCTCTATGACATTTGTTCCCACATTTTAGCCTATACCAAAGGGGCAATTTATATCTGTACAGCATCAGCCGAACTTGCAACCCTGCAGAAGGCGTTTAAAGAAGCAGGAGGACATTGGTCAACGTTTATCATTTGGGCTAAAAATCACTTTACACTCGGGAGAGCTGATTATCAACGTCAGTATGAAGCAATACTCTATGGTTGGAAAGAAGGTAATGAACGTAGATGGTATGGAGGACGCAGTCAAAGTGATCTATGGTACTACGACAAACCTACCTGTAATACGCTGCATCCAACCATGAAACCTTTAGAGCTAATAGAAAAGGCGATAATAAACAGTAGCAATCCAGGAGATATCGTCCTTGATCCCTTTGCTGGCTCTGGTAGTACACTTATTGCTTGTGAACGTAGGGAAAGAATGTGCCGAACAATTGAGCTTGATCCTGCTTATGTTGATATAACGATTAAACGTTGGCAGATGTATACTGGCAGGGCAGCAATATTGGCAGCGAGTGGTAAGACATTTTTGCAAATTCAAGAACAAGTCTTAGAAAAGTGGTAAAAACAAGAAAATAATAAAAGGGGGAAAAGTGGCACTTATAACCCAGACTGAATGGGCAAAAGAGCAAGGGTTTTCTAAACAGTACGTCTGTTATTTGGTGAAGAATGGTATCGTTGAGCTTAAAGACGGTATGATTGATTTTGAGCAAGCAGATGCTGCACTTATTACCATTCGTGATCCAAGTCAACCACAAAGAAGAAAAGGTATTAACGGTAATGAAAGAGGCAATAGTGATCTTGCCACCATGTTCCTTAAAACTCGCATTAAGAATGAAATAGAACGTGGTAAGCTTCTAGAAGCTAAGGCTAAAGCTGAAATTGGTGAACTTGTACCAATAGATGAAGTTAAAACTGCAGCTTTTAATACCGCAAGAGTTGTAAGAAATAATCTGCTTAACATTCCCGATAGAGTATCTGCACTTTTAGCTTCACTGGATAGTAGTGAGAAGATTCATCAGACACTAACTGAAGAAATCAAGATAGCGCTTGAAGCATTATCACAAGGGGGATTGGAGTGAGTGGCTTTACATCTAAAAACACTTTACCTGCTTTATTTATAGCTGAAGAACCAATGATCAAACAAAATCTCCATTTAGAAATAATTAGATGCTTTATTAGCAACGCAGAAGTAGATGTTAATACTCAAGGGATAAATGGCAAAACTGCTCTCCATTATGCTATAGAATCTGATGATTTAGCTTTAGTAGATCTCTTATTTAACAAGAAAAACGTTAATCCTTTCATTAAAGATGATACAGGTAAAGCCCCGCTTGATTACGCTCAAGAAGAAAATAAAACAAGAGTATTACAAGCTTTAATCAATAATAAGTATGGACCTGATGGCGATAGCTTACTTCATTTAGCAGCAGCAGTTGGTGAAGTTAAGGCAGTAAGATATTTAATTGAAAAAGGTGTAGATGTTAACTTACGCAATGCTGCGCACCATACACCCTTACACTTAGCCGCAGGAGCAGGACATAAAAGTATTATTGAGATCTTAGTAGAGGAAGGGGGAGCAGAAATCGATGTTTTTGATGCAAGAAATCAAACTCCTTTACATTACGCTGTAAATAATAAGAGATTAAAAACAGTAGAGCTGTTAATTCAGCTTAAGGCCAATGTCAACGCAGTCAGTGTTGGTCAAAGTTCCACAGGATTATCACCACTTCATATTGCAGTAAGTAATAGCAGTTACGATGAAAGAGATCTCTGCCTTGATGTAGTTAAGTGTTTAATCAGTACTCCTGAGTGTAGAGTTAATCCCCAAGACCATGAGAACCAAACTCCTTTGCATTATGCTGTAGATGGTGGTGGACTGAGTACCACAGATGTTTTACTCACCAGAAAAGATATAGATCCACTGATGAAAGATGATAATGGTAAGACTCCATTTGAATATGCGGTTGAGGAAAATAAGCAGGAGATAGTAAAGGCCTTAAGAGAAAACAGATACGGAGTTGATAATAACCATCTATTACATTTAGCGGTGCAAAAAGGATACACTGAAATTATCAATATTCTAATAAAAACGGGGGAGGATATTAATGTTTTAAATAACAAGAACCAATCACCAATATATTTTGCGGCAGAGCAAGGACATTTAAATGCGGTAGAGTTACTGCTTAAAAAAGGAGCAAGCCCTGCAGTTGCCCTTTACTGTGCAATTAAAGCAAATAACCTCGAGTTACTTAAGGTCTTATTGATCAGAAAAGATGTGGATCTATTTGGTAGGGATAATGAAGGCAAAACTCCTATAGATTATACGAAAGAAAATCCTGTGATGTTTTATATGCTTAGTAAATGTGCAGAAGTGATAGAAAAGAGAAATAATCATAATAAAAAGGTGAAGCTCTGTACTGTTCTCACTCTTGCAGTTATAGGTTCAATGACAGTAATTTTTACTATAGCAGTAGGAATGTATACCACCATAGCCGGAGTATTCACAGCAGTTGCTATAGTGGCTTTAAGTCAACTTATGCAAAGATCAATTGATAATAACTGTCAGCAAGGGGTTTTAAAAGCGCTGTCAGAAACCAATAAAGAACCTGCTACTTTAGTTGATTATGATGAGCGAGAAAATCCATGGCAATCAAATAATTTGGTGCTAATGCAATGATTTACAGCAGTAGTTTTTATGCCGGACTAAAACCCGATCCATTACTTAAAGTGTCAGAGTGGGCAAATGAGTATCGGGTACTTTCGCAAACAGCATCATCAGAACCAGGGAAATGGCGGACAGCAAGAACTCCTTATTTAAAAGAAATCATGGATTGTCTCTCTCCTTCATCTGCCGTTGAAAAAGTAATCTTTATGAAGGGGGCACAAATTGGAGGAACAGAGGCTGGAAATAACTGGATAGGCTATATCATCGATCAAACTCCAGGGCCAATGCTGGTAGTGCAACCCACTGTCGAGATGGGAAAGCGTTGGTCTAAAGGAAGATTTGCTCCTCTTATTGACAGTACACCATGTTTAAAGAGCAAAGTTAAAGATCCAAGAGCAAGAGATTCAGGTAACACAGTACAGAGCAAAGAGTTCCCAGGAGGCATGGTGGTAATAACTGGAGCTAACAGTAGTGTTGGGCTAAGATCCATGCCAGTTAAATACTTATTCTTAGATGAGATTGATGCTTATCCAGGAGACTCTGGGGGTGAAGGTGATCCAGTACTTTTAAGTATTGCACGTACTAACACTTTTACGAGGAGAAAGATCTTTTTAGTATCAACACCAACAGTACATGGAATTAGCAGAATTGAGAAAGAGTTTGAAGCTTCTGATAAACGTTATTTCTTTGTGCCTTGCCCACATTGTAATTATTATCAAATCTTAAAATGGCAACAGGTAAAATGGGAAGATAAGGAGCCAGCCTCAGCACATTATGTTTGCAGTGAATGTAGTGGTAAAATAGAAAATCATCAAAAGACAGAAATGTTAAGTCAAGGGGAATGGCGAGGCACAAATGTTACAGTAAACAACAAAACAGTAGGCTCTCAAGTTTATATAGCCCTGTTGGCTGGTATAGTTGGAGTCAAGCAGTAGAAGACTTTCTCCACAGTAAAGATAATGAGCAGCTGCTTAAAGTATGGATAAATACCACCCTCGGAGAAACTTGGGTTGATCGTGGAGAAGTACCAGATTGGAAGCATCTCTTTCAGCGTCGAGAAGATTATTTAATTGGTACAGTACCTCAAGGAGAAGTAGTCTTAACTGCTGGGGTTGACGTGCAGAAGGATAGAATAGAGGTAGAAGTTGTTGCTTGGGGCAGAAATAGAGAAAGTTGGTCGATTGATTATCAAGTGTTTGAAGGCGATCCTGGACGAGATTTTGTCTGGAATAAATTATCAGAATTACTTGGCAACCATTTCTTAGGTAGTGATGGACTTGAATATACAATCAGTATGATGGCAGTAGATGCCGGATATGCAACACAGGAAGTTTATAATTGGATCAGAAGTTATCAAGGATGTGGAAGAGTAATGGCAGTTAAAGGAGTAAATAAAGCCCTAGTACCACTTAGTAGTCCAAGTAAAGTTGATGTTACTGTTGCTGGACAAAAGTTACGTCGGGGCGTAAAACTCTGGCCTATAGGAGTATCAATACTTAAATCTGAACTCTTCCAATTACTTAAACTTTTAGAGAATGAAGAAGGATTTCCCCCTGGGTACTGTCATTTTCCTCAGTATTGCCCCGAATATTTTAAACAACTAACAGCTGAGCAGTTAATTACTAAAGTAGTTAAAGGCTATACTAAACAAGAATGGCAGAAGATTAGAGAACGTAACGAAGCACTTGACTGTCGAGTTTATGCAAGAGCTGCATCCATTGCTCTAGGGATTGATCGCTGGACAGAGAATAAATGGAACAGTTTAGTGGGTAAAAAAACTAAGAGTCAAAAGAAATCAGCAAAAGTAATACCGAGTAAGTGGATAGAGCCAAATGTACAATAGTGAGTATCTAGTCCAAGTTGAACAAGCCATACAGAAATTACAAAGTGGGGAACGAGTAGTATCAATTGCTTATGGTGATCATGTAGTGAGATATGCAGAAGTGCAGATAAATGACTTACTTAATTTAAGACAAAGAATTAAGGCCGAGCTGAAAATCTCAGGGGTAAAGCCAAAGAGGAGAATTGTTTTTTCCACAAGTAAAGGTGTCCTATAGATGATATTAAAATCACTAAAACAACTATTCAATAAACCAAAGATTAAAAGTTCAGCCTGGGATGGAGCAGGAGCTGGAAGAAGGTTATGTTATTTTCAACCTGAAAGGGGAAGCATAAATAGCCTCCTTACTCATAACCTTGAAACTCTGCGTAGCCGCTCTCGTGGTATGGTACGTAATAACCCCTATGCAGCAAATATTATTGATACCATAGTCAGTAATTGTGTTGGCACTGGAATTAAACCCCAATCAAAAGCTACAGATGCCAATTTTAGAAGAAAACTACAGCAGTTATGGCTTAGTTGGACTGATGAGGCAGATAGCTGTGGCGCAAATGATTTTTATGGACTGCAGTCTTTAGTATGTCGAAGTATGGTAGAGGGGGGAGAGTGTTTTATCCGTTTGCGGGCGCGAAGAGCAGAAGATAATTTATCTGTTCCACTGCAGCTGCAAGTACTTGAATCAGAACATTTAGACAATAAGAGTAACCAAACGTTAGCAAATGGTAACATCATTCGTAGTGGGATTGAATTTAACAAACTTGGGCAAAGAGAAGCATATTACTTATTCAGAGAGCATCCAGGTGATGGTTCATTAGGAGAATCAGTTCGAGTTCCAGCAAATGATGTTTTGCATATTTATAGACCTTTAAGACCAGGACAAATAAGAGGAGAACCTTGGCTATCTAATGTACTACTGAAACTCTATGAACTTGATCAATATGATGATGCGGAACTTGTGAGAAAGAAAACGGCAGCAATGTTTGCTGGATTTATCACCAGACTTGATCCTGAAGCTAATATCATGGGAGAAAATGAAACAAACGAACATGGAATTGCCCTCTCTGGTTTAGAACCTGGAACTATGCAGCTTTTGGATCCAGGAGAAGATATTAAGTTTTCTGAACCATCAGATGTTGGGGGTAGCTACGAGGCATTCATGAGACAACAACTGAGAGCTATTGCTATTGGCATGGGCATTACTTATGAGCAGTTAACTGGTGATCTCACTAATGTTAATTACTCATCAATTCGAGCAGGGCTGATAGAGTTTCGTCGTCGATGCTCGATGTTACAGCATAATGTCATGGTCTTTCAATTTTGCCGTCCAGTATGGAATTAGAGTTAGCACTACTCTCTGGTGCAATTAAAGAAACAAATAAAGAGAATAGCCAAACATTAAAGGATGTAAAATGGATCCCACAAGGGTTTGATTGGGTTGATCCACTTAAAGATCAGCAAGCACAGCAGATGGCAGTAAGAAACGGGTTTAAAAGTAGAGCAGAGGTAGTGTCAGAGCTTGGCTATGATATAGAAGAAATTGATCAGGAGATTGCTGAAGATCATAAACGTGCTGATTACTTTAACCTGAATTTTGATTCTGATTGTCGGGCAGATATTAAGCAAAAAGGAAATTAAATTTATGGAGAGTTCTCTATTACTAAGCAAACCACTGATGCTGGAACCGAGAAGTTTTGAATTATTATCATTACACAGCAAGAAATTACCAATCTTTAAGAATTTAAAACATATAGCAAGCAAGCAAGAGGGTATTGCTATTATTCCCATTTATGGGATTTTAACTCAAAAACCTGGAGCTTTTGATGATGTTTTAGGGATGACCTCATATGAAAGAATCTATGAGCAAGTAGAAGAAGCTTTAGCAGATAGTAGTATAGAGACCATTTTACTTGATATCGACAGTCCAGGAGGAGAAGTAAATGGAGTATTTGATTTAGCTGATTTTATCTATAATACTAGGTCAAAAAAAGAGATTATCGCAACTGTAAGTGGTGATGCTTATTCTGCTGCCTATGCTATTGCTTCAAGCGCTGAGAAGATTTTGCTCACTAGAACTTCAGGGGTTGGTAGCATTGGGGTTATTGCTAGTCATATTGACCAGAGCAGTTTTGATGAAAAACAAGGTATAAAATACAGCACAGTTTTTGCAGGTAATCGTAAAAATGATTTAAATCCGCATGAACCTATTACTTCTGAGAGCAAGGAGAGTCTGCAAGGAGAGGTAAATCGCTTATATGAGATGTTTGTGGAACTTATAGCGCGTAATAGAGATTTATCTACTACAGCCGTTAGATCAACTGAAGCAGGGCTTTATTTTGGTGAAAGTGCAATAGATATTGGCTTAGCAGATGAAATAACAACATTTGCTGATTTGAAAGAAAAAATATTTATCAACAAACAAAGGAGTTTTATTATGAACAAACAAATTACCAATCAAGAAGAACAAAATTCTAAAGATATTGTAAGTCATGATAAGCAGAATTATGACAACAGTTATCGTACTGAGGTTTTAGAGCTGGTACGTCTATGTAACTTATCACGTATGCCAGAAAAATTAGGAGAATTTATTGAGCAGAATATAAGTGCGGTTGAAGCAAGAGAGATTTTAATGACCACTCTGGCTCAACAAGCAACAAAAACTGAAATTTTAAGTACTTTGCAGACAAATGTGCAAGAAGATCTGGTAATACAGGTAGCTAAATCTCGTCAATCTGCATAGCTAATAATAAAAGGAGACAATATTTATGAGTTGTATAACAGAGGCCAATAATTTAGGTGATCTATTAAAATATGAAGCATCAAACATCTATTCACGCGATCAAGTAACAGTTGCCAAAGGACAAAATCTGAGTTTAGGAGCTGTGGTTAGCAAAAAAACAGATGATGGTTTAATTAAGGTTTTAAATCCAACTGCCACAGACGGCACTCAAATTGCTATTGGTGTAGTAATAAGTGATGTGGATGCAAAAGCAGCAGATGCCAAAGCAGTGATGATTACACGTATTGCCCTGCTAGCTGATTGTATTTTAGTTTGGCCAACAAATATTACTGAAGAGCAAAAAACTGCAGCAATAAAACAACTTGAAACTCGTGGTATCATTATTCGTAAGGGGGTTTAAATCTATGCAAAATCCATTCTCAAATCCAGCATTTAGTATGACGGCGCTCACAGGAGCAATAAATATTTTGCCAATCAATTATGGTCGTACTGAAAACTTAAAGTTATTTCCAAGTAAGGCAGTGAGATTCCGTCATATTACAATAGAAGAGCAAAACGGAGTACTCAGCTTACTACCAACCCAACTACCAGGAGCATCAGCAACTGTAGGAAAACGCGGAAAAAGAAAAGTAAGAACCTTTACTATCCCTCATATTCCTCACGATGATGTGGTATTACCAGAAGAAGTTCAAGGAATACGTGCATTTGGCTCAGAAAATGAACTTAAAGCTTTAGCTGACGTTATCACAGATCATTTGCAATCAATGAGAAATAAACATGCAATCACTATAGAGCATCTACGTATGGGAGCTTTAAAGGGCATTATTCTTGATGCTGATGGTTCTGAATTACTCAACTTATATACAGAATTTGAGATTACCCCAAAAGTAGTAAACTTTGCTCTTAGCACTGCAACCACAGATGTAAAACGTAAGTGTATGGAAGTATTGCGCCATATTGAAGATAACTTAAGTGGTGAGTATATGACTGAGGTTCATGCACTGGTTAGTCCTGAGTTTTTTGATGCTTTAACTGCACATCAAAAAGTAAAAGAAGCCTATGAAAGATGGCAAGAAGGAGCAGCACTTCGCAATGATATGAGATCAGGGTTTACTTTCTGTGGCATTGCCTTTGAAGAATATCGAGGACAAGCAACAGATCCCGATGGCAATGTGAGAAGGTTTATTGAAAAAGATACCGGACATTGTTTTCCTCTGGGAACAGCAAATACATTTACTACTTATTTTGCTCCAGCAGACTTTAATGAAACCGTAAATACTTTAGGACAACCACTTTATGCAAAACAACAACCAAGAAGATTTGATCGGGGAACTGATCTGCATACTCAGTCTAATCCTCTTCCTATGTGTCACAGACCATCAATATTAGTAAAGATCACTGCTTAATATGTTTAAAAATGTTCAGAGATTATTTACAGATTGTTTCTTATATCTAGGACAACAGGCATTATATAAGTCAAAGAACAAGTCATATCCAGTAGCAATATTAAAACAACAACCAGACAAACTTTATGAGGTTGGTGAGGGAAAGTTCATTGGTGAGATGCTAATACTTGAGGTAAGTGTATTTGATGTATTGCAGCCTGCAGTAGGAGATGTTTTTGTTATCAATGAGCAAAAGTATAAGATCTACTTACCACCACTTAAGGACAACTCGGGAATGCTGTGGAGAATAGAGTGTATGAAAACAGACAACTCAAATGTTTAGTATAGAAGTTAGCAATAACATTAATAAGGTTATTCAAACCATTGATGCTAAAAAAGATAAAGTAGAATTAGCAGTAGTTAGGGCACTAAATAAAACGGCGCTTTGGGTAAAAGCTCAAGCTAGTAGGGAAATAAGTACGGAGAAACAAATAAAATTAAAGCTAATTAGAAATAGGCTACAGGTTATTAAAGCCAATAGAAACTCTTTAAAGGCATTAGTCAGAGCCAGTCTTTATGGAATCAAAGCAGCAAAACTTGGGAGTATGAGACAGACAAAAACTGGAGCGACGGTAGGGAAATATATGTTTCACAGTGCATTTGTTGCTACTATGCCCAGAGGTTATACTAGTGTCTTTAAGCGTAAAGGCAAAACAGCACTACCAATACAAGATTACCACTAGAGCCAGAAGCATCAAGGATCATTAAGGGATTAGTGAATAATGAAGTAGAGAAGGTATTTGAAAAGTACTTTCAGCACGAACTTAATTTTATTTTGCAAAAGGTATAATGGACTGAGCTGCACGATAAAATTTGTCAAAAGTGAAATACCAGCAGTACAAACTTGTGAGAATTACCCAGTAGTACGTAAAGAGATATTAGCTCCAGCAGTATTTGTTGAGCTTACAAGTTTGGAGCCAGGAAAAGATCCAGGTACGGAAGAGCTTGCCCTTAGAGCTAGGTTTGAAGCAAGAGCGGTAATTGATAGTAGTATAGATAATGCTTTTCTCGTTGTAAGATCATTGGCAGCTGAAGTTGCAAGAGTTGTAAATAAGAATACTTGGAATATGGAGAATATTTCACCCGCTGAGTTTATATCAGCAGAAGGAGATGGATTTAAACCGGAATTAGATGCTTATCTTGTCTGGTTAGTTGAATGGGTGCATGAAGCGCATGTGGGGCATTCAATCTGGGTAGATAGTGATATTGAATCACATTCCATAAGTATAGGAGGTATAAGTGCTGGAGCATAATTTTGCCATCTCGCAACTGCAGAGGAAACTAGCTAATATCATCCGTATTGGAGTTATAAAAGAAGTAGATTACTCACAAGCAAGAGTTGTGGTCAAAGTAGATGAGATTTTAACTGGATGGCTACCATGGATAACTTTCAGAGCTGGAGAAGAGAGGAGTTGGCTGCCACCAAGTATTGATGAACAAGTGGTAATACTTTCACCCTCAGGAGAGTTATCTCTTGGAATTGTACTTGGTAGTATTTATCAGCAAAAGTATCCAGCAGTAGAGAATGATAAAATGATCAGTAGCTTGTTGTTTCAAGATGGAACAAAGTTGTCATATAATAAAGATGATCATCATCTTGAAGTTTCTGTGGTGGATAAACTTACCTTGACAGTTGGGGAATCAAGTCTGGAGATGACTAAGGATGGTATTAAATTAAATGCCAAAAGAGTTGATCTAAATTAGAGGGAAAATGGGTAAATCAGTTGTCCGTTTAGGAGATTATTGTGCAGAAACATCACAACATATCTGCACTGGGGGAAGTGATAATGTATTTGTTAATGGTAAACCCGTTTGTCGTCTGGGGGATAGTTTTACAGAAAACAAAACACTAATTCAAGGATCAGCTACTGTTTTTGCAAATGGTTTTGGTATAGCCAGAGTTGGAGATTTAGTCTCTTGTGGTTTTAAAATAGCAAATGGTAGTGGTAATGTCTTTTCTGGTAAAACATGAGGGGAATGAGTGTCAGTAATGGTAAGGTATTAGAAGGGTTAGAGCATTTAAAGCAATCGATAGTTGATATTCTAACCACACCAATTGGCAGTAGAGTTATGAGAAGAGATTATGGCTCTAGACTATTTGCACTTATAGATGGACCTACAAATCGAAACTTGGAGATCTATACAGCAGTTGCTGATGCTTTAGCCAAATGGGAAAGAAGATTTAAACTTGATAGAGTTAAAATTACAGAAGTGAGTGAAGGTAAGGTTACTTTATCACTTGAAGGAAAGTACCTGCCAGAAGGGAAGAATGTTTCTTTTGATAACATCAGTTTGTAGTGGAAAAGATGGGAAAAGCACCAAATGTAATTGAACCACTAAATTTTGAGGAGATCTTATCACGGATGAAGGCGGAATTAGTAAAAAAAGATCCTAACTTTTCTGCATTAGTTGAAAGTGATCCAGCGATAAAGATTTTAGAAATTGCTGCTTGGAGAGAGCTTTTGCTAAGACAGAGAATTAATGAGGCAGCTTGTGCTAATTTACTAGCTTTTGCCACAGATACGGATCTTGAACATTTGGCTGAGTTTTATGGAGTTGAGCGTAAAGGTACAGAGGATGATGAACGTTTAAGAAAAAGAATTAAAGCTAAGATTGTTGGTTGGGGGGCTGCAGGAGGTAAAGAGCATTATCGTTATCACGCCTTGTCAGCTGACATTAGAGTTAAAGATGCTTTAGTTAGTTCACTTATTCCTGGTAGTGTAGAGATTGCTATATTATCTACGGAAGGGATACCTTCTAAGGAACTGCTAAGCATTGTCAAAGAACAAGTAACTCAAGATGATGTAAGAGTGTTAACTGATACAGTGACAGTAGTAGGCTGTAATATCATTCCAGTTGATATCTATGCAAAAATTAATGTTTTATCAGATACTATTGAAAACATAAAAAAGCAATTTATACAAAAGTTTGAATTCACTAAAAGGTTGGGTTGGAATGTAACCAGATCATGGATTATTGCCCATCTTTTTACAGAAGGGGTAGAGAATATAGAACTTATAGAGCCAAAAGAAGATATTATAATCAAAGGCAATGAAAGCGCTATTTTAGGCAGTTTTAAGATTGAGAAGGTTTATAATCCCTAAAGCGTATACGTCTATGAGAAGGAAGAATAGCGACTTTACCATTATAAGCATTACGGTACTTTCTCTCTTTACATTTTATTGCGTAGAAACTACCAATGGTATGTAACCTAAATGATTTGCCGTAATCTAGATGTTCTAATTTTTCTTTTAAAATATTAAGGATGGCACCCACTATGTCTTCAGCATGTTTTTCAGTTCTAATACCAAGGAATTCTTTTTGCTTAAGAAGTCCATCTATTATCTCTTTTTTACTCATGTTCTACCCAATTAGAAATAATATATAAAATCTATTCCAAGATAATGCAAATTCAAATGAAAGCTACTCTATTACCTCCTAATTCATTGACGACAGAAAAAGCGATAGTAGAAGCAATCAATTATCCTTTAGACGTGAGTTGCATTAGAGGATTTAAGTTTAGCTTTAAAGAAGAAATACTACCGTGGCTGGTTGATGAGTATGGCCTGGAAGAGATTCTTTACTGGGTAGCTGATAAAAGAAAAGCAATTAAGGAAGGAATAGAATTTCAACGTTTAAGAGGAACACCAGCATCACTTAAAATGGCATTAAAATGGGCAAATATTGATACCATCACCATTGAAGAAGAGCCACCAGGAAAGCATTTCTTTGAATTACAAATAGGTATTAAAGATGTACCTAATAATTTCTTTATTGATACAGTGATCGCTTTAACTAAACTGGCATTACCAGTAAGATCAAGACTGATGAGGGTGTACAATGATCACTATAATGCTCAAAGATTTATATTGGATGCAAGCTTATGGGGAGATCTTCTTTCTGATTATTCTGGGATAAAGATTACAAAAGATGGTCCAGTGCTGTCATTTGGTAGGATTAATTACTTTAGATCCGAAAGTCTATTTGTTGAGATTATAGATGACTGTTTACGTGATCATTATCAGCAGGTTTTTAGCAATGATTTATATCGTTTGGATGTAGCAATACTTGGAGAAACAGAGCCACACACTAAGAATTATCATAGTGTCTGTAGGCGCCAGCACCAGTGGCATAACTTTCAAGCTTTATACCCATTACCACAAACTTTATTGCCACAGATTAAATTTGCTAAAACACAAATAGTGTTGTCAGATAGTTGGAACTTGGAAGATATAAATGCTTGTTTCCCTCTATGTTACTATGAAGAGGTAGGTGATAGATTTTCTTTGGGAAATGATAAACTTTCAGAACAAGTATGGTATTTAAAGTATAAGCCAATTTTAGAAAGATTCAGTGTTAGCTATCACTATGAAGCAAGTTATCCTCATGATCAGAGACTTAAGAGATATAACTTAGCAGAATATCATGTTTATCTTAAGAGTGATTTAGACTCAAAACAAGCAGAGTCAATTCGTGAATTAGAGAGTTATATTGCAGTATTTTACCTTGGGGTGGTAACTTGGCATCAACATAAACATTTAAATAGGCCATGGTCTGATGTTAGGCCAATAATATGCAGATATTAAGTATATATATGAACATTACAATATATAATATTTTATTATTACTACAAGCAACTTGACTTCTAATTTAGCTTAAGGACTACTGTGAAGTATAGCAGTAAACATTAGAAAATTCTCTGTCGCTGAAGAAACTAATTTTTAAGGAGAAAAATGGATACATCTGTAATTAAAGAAGTGATGTCTTTAGAGAGTAAAACATTAGTAGAACTGAGAGAGATGTGGAGGAGACTTTTTAATACTGACTCACCACCATATTCAAAGAGATATTTAATACCAAGAATAGCTTATAGATTGCAAGAGATGGCCTATGGCAGATTATCAGATAAAGCTGAGAAAAAGCTAGACTACTTAGCTGATCAAATGGAGCAAGGGAAGAAAGTAAATAGTAAGATGTCAGATCAGCCCATATCAGGGACAAGACTTATTCGTCAGTATCGAGGGGTAAAACATGAAGTAATAGTGACTGACACAGGATTTACTTATAAGGGACAGCAGTATAAATCATTGTCTAAAATAGCAGGAAAAATTACTGGCAATAGCTACAATGGCCCTTTATTTTTCGGGATGCGTAAAAAATCACCTACAAGGAAAAATGCTTAAAAAAGTTATTCAAGAGATAAAATGTGCAATCTATACCAGAAAGTCATGTGAAGAAGGACTGGAGTAAGCATTCAATAGTTTAGATGCCCAACGTTTAGCCGGAGAAAGTTATATTCAAAGTCAGCAGCATGAGGGGTGGATTTTAGTAGATAAAAAGTACGATGATGGTGGTTATTCTGGCGGCACTTTAGAAAGACCAGCTTTGCAAGAACTCTTTAAAGATATAGAGAATTCTAAGATTGATTGTGTTGTAGTCTATAAAATAGATAGGCTTTCAAGATCGTTACTTGATTTTGCTAAGATAGTAGATTTGTTTGATAAGCATAAAGTAACATTTGTTTCAGTAACACAGTCTTTCAATACTGCAAATTCAATGGGAAGGTTGATGCTCAATATAGTCCTAAGCTTTGCTCAATATGAAAGAGAACTTACAGGAGAAAGAATTAGAGATAAGTTTGCTGCCTCAAAACAAAAAGGTATATGGATGGGAGGAAAAGCACCCATTGGTTACGATGTAGAAGATCGTAAGCTTGTTGTTAATAAAGAGGAGACAGAGGTAGTAAGATATATCTTCAATCGATTTATAGGTTTAAAGTCAGCAGCTGCAGTTGCCAGAGAATTAAATAACCAAGGGTATAAGACTAAAGCAGAAAAACCGTTTAAAATTGCTACAGTAAGAGGCATTCTAACTAATACTACTTACATTGGCTATATTACTCATAAAGGAAACCGGACAACATCAGGCAATAATTAATGAGGAGCTATGGAATAAAGCACAAGAGGTTTTTGTTAAGCGTAAAGATATAAAGCCTAAGGAAGAGTATAGAGCTCTACTTAAAGGTTTAATTAGCTGTGATAGTTGTAAGTCAGTGATGAAGGCTACGTATACCAAGAAGAAAAATAAAAGGTATTGTTATTATGTTTGCAACAGTTATATAAGAGGTAAGGGTTGCTTATTAAGTAGTAGTAGCATAGCTGCAGGAGAAATAGAAAGAGCTGTTGTTATGCAAATTCGCTTATTACTTAAAAATCCAATAAGAGAAGCTAATTTACAAATTTTAGATGATAAAAAAATCTCTCAATTACAAAGAATAGACAGGTCTTGGGATAATTTCTTTCCAAGAGAGCAAGAAAAGATTATTCGCAAGCTAGTTAAGGCTATAAGAGTAAGTGAAGATGGAGCGAGAATCTGCATTAATCCTACAGAACTTATAAGGCTTGCTGGGAATATTGAAGAAGGATCAAATGATGGTATGGCAAATGAAGAAATATTTTTATTTACATCACTAAAATTTAATAAAAGTAGCAACCAAACAGTAATACTATCCCCTGAATTTAAAGAAGAAAAAAGTATAAATTACACCTTGCTTAAAGCGCTAGTAAGAGCACATATGTGGCAAAGACAATTAACTTGTGGTAAATATGGAACTATAAAGGAGCTCTATTCGCAAGAAAGACCAGGATCAAAATATCCACAACGTGTACTGAAATTGAACTTTCTTTCACCTAAAATCAAAGAAGATATTTTAAATGGCTCAACAAACTTATTTCCTAATCTTTCCGGTATAAGAAATATGCCAATATTGTGGCATGAACAAGAGAAGATTTTTTACGAACAGTAGTGATTGCAATTTATTCTGTAAATCTAAACATTAACATCTTCTGTACTTTAATGAATATCTTATAAATAAAAAACATCAAGAAAATAAGATAAATATAAGTTGACTTAAGTAGAAATAGATGGATAGATGACCACCACTGTAGATATCAGATCTAAAATTTATATGCTACTTAAGAGTTTTATGAATAATAATGGTAATGGAAGCAAAAATGGAAAAAGAAGAAGAAAAAGACTTGAAGCACGTATATTATCTAGCAGGGGTAGGTCATTGTTTGATCACGAAATACTTGAGTTAATTTTATACTCCACTTATCGTAAAACAAGAAGTAGAGCTGTTGCAGAAAAATTAATAGGTTTGTTCAATAACGTGGGGAGAGTAGTGAATGCAGATTTTCATGAGCTAAAAAGTGTCTCTGGGGTGAACAGCTCAGCAATAGCAATAATTTTTTGCATAAAGGAAACTTTAGAGAGAACATTAAGAGAAGATCTAAAAAAACTACCAATAATAAACAACATAGAAAAGTTAATTGAATACCTTAAGCTAACAATAGGTCAGATAAGTAAAGAAAACTTTCGAGTGATTTATTTAAATAAAAGACATCGTTTAATTGATGAATATATCCAAGATACTGGAACAATAGATCAAACACCACTGTATACAAGAGAAGTTATAAAAAGGGCATTACTAGTAGGAGCGACTTCTATAATTATATCGCACAACCATCCAAGCGGCAGTGTTGAGCCCTCACAAAATGACATAGAGATGACAAAACAGATTTCTATAGCCTGCCATAGTATCGGCATAGAGGTTGTGGATCATATCATCATTACAGCAAAAAATCACTTTAGCTTCTATGAAAATGGCCTACTGTAGGAATTATAACAAAGGAGATTTATAAGATCAACTATATTTTAGAATTCTTTGTTTTGCCAAACTAATAATCAGTTGGATTAAACCGTCAGTATTTATAGTCAAAGTTTTTAATTTGTAAAATTTCATCTCTCAATTCTCGATTATCTAAACTATCACTTAAAAATTTTAAGGCATATTCTTTATTATCAGAGGTACGTTCCTTCTGTTTGAAGAACTCGTTTTTAAAACTAATATAGCGATCAATGTCTTCATTACTGAGATTCTCCTCTTCAACTAGTTGGCAAAGAAAATAAGGGATAATTAGTGTTAATTTTGGATTAGCTAAATACTCGGTAGAATGCACACAATTATAATAATAGTCTTTGAAAACTTCGAATGGTTCACTTCTTTGGATAAAGCCATTACTTTGAAATGCCCCAGTTAGTTGATCTTGATTAAAATGAATGAGTTGCATACGCAGATTTTCTTCTACATCATTAGATAAAACAAGTAAGCATATGATATTTTTAAAATTATTATTTTCGTAATTTAAACACTTATTATCTATCAGTTTATTGTCGATCTTACGTCTTATATAATAAAAGAGAACTAGTCATTGAGTATATGTAAGACAACTGAAAATGATCAAGCAATACTTGTTCTAAATCATAATCTATGAGCATTCCTTGAGGGATATCATATATGGCAAAAAGAGTCTTATCCTCACTATTTAAACACCGATATTTTAGATACTTTTTAATCTTCTTACCTAGGAAAGTGTGCATTGTAGATTATTGTTGAGATTATATGATATTAGCATAAATTAATTTATTTATTCTTAATAGATGTTAATATCTTAATGATTAAATATAGAGAAGAAATGAACAGTAATGTAAACATTATTCAAAGTAGAGCTCAGGATAAAAGGCAGCAATATTTACATTCAAAGTTTTTTATAGCAAGTGATGAAAAATAGTGAAATCATGGAGCTTATATTGTATAGGGCACAACCAAATGTTAGAGAAATCGTATATAGGTTAATGGGTAAGCTAGGTAGTATTACTAAGATCTTTAGTGCCAACATTTATGATTTAAAGAGCGTAAAAGGTGTAAATGATGCAGTAGTAACTTCTATATTATGCGTGAAAGAAATTTTAAAACGGATATTACAGGAAGAGATAGAGACATTGCCCATTGTTAGTAATTGGAAAAAATTAATAGATTACTTAAAAGTTAGTGTGGGTATGTATGACAGGATGAATTTTCGTGTAATATACTTAAATAAAAAATATCGCATAATTGCTGATGAGCTACAAAAATATGGAACAGTAGATCAGGCACCACTCTACATTAGAAATGTTATAAAGAGGGCATTATCTTTAAGAGCAACATCAATTGTAGTAAGTCATAACCACTTAAGCGGCAATGTAAGACCTTCAGAGAATGATATAGATATTACAAAAAAACTTTCTTTAGCGTGTCATTGTATGCAGATCGAGTTTTTGGATCATATAATAGTAACCCCTAAAAGATATTTTAGTTTTAAAGAAAAAGGGTTACTATAGATAGTGATATAACTGTATTAAATTTATGCTAAAAATTGCCACTTGGAACGTTAACTCTATACGCAAACGGATCGATCAACTCTGTAGCTTTATTACTGAAGATGAAATTGATATTATAATGCTACAAGAGATAAAATGTACAAATGAGCAGTTTCCTTATGAACAAATAGAGCACTTGGGTTATAAGTGTATAGTGCATGGAGAAAAAGCTAGGAATGGTGTTGCGATATTATCAAAATATCCAGTAGTTGAGGATAGTTTAAACACAAGTATTGTTGATAATGAAGAAGCACGTTATTTGGAGTGTTTGATTGAATGTAATGGTTTTAATCTAAGGGTTGCGAGTGTATATGTACCAAATGGCCAAAGCATTGATTCTGAAATATTTAAGTATAAGTTACATTTTCTTGACTTATTATATCAGCGTTTACATGACTTGTTTAAAAAGGAAGAAATAACCTTAGTAGGTGGCGATTATAATGTTGCACCAAATAAGATAGATGTGCATGACGATTATGCCAATGAAGATAAGATAGGTTTTCATATAGATGAGCGAGGAAAGCTTTTTGCTATACTTCATTCAGGCTACTGTGATGCATTTAGAATAACAAATCCAGAAAGTAAAGAGTTTAGCTGGTGGGATTACCGAGAAGGCTCATGGCAGAAGAATAAGGGTATGAGAATAGACCACATTTTATTATCACCAGAAGCCACAGATAGGTTAGAGAAGTGCTATATAAATAACAAACTACGTGGTAAAGATAATGCTTCAGATCATGCTCCTGTTGTGTGTGTGTTTTAGAAGAAAGCATCAACTATTCCTTTTAAAATAATCTTAATTTTATCAGAGTTATGCTATTATTCATATAATGCGTTTAAATAAAAAATATAGTTATGCCAGATGTACTAGAAGATGGATTCAAAAAAACATTGTCTAATATTAAAGAATTCACAATTAAGCCAAATAATGAAGATACAAGTGTATCGGAAATAGAAAAGTATCTTATTGAAGCAATATTTGAGAATTCTACTAAAGAAAATGTTCAATATAAGAATGAGAGTGATGAGAAAATAGATAGTTACTTTTTAGAGCAGATTCGTAGTCGCTTAAAATGTGATGTAAAGAATGATGTAACAGATAACCAAAAATGTAATAGGCTGATTCCCGAAAGTGGTATAAGAACAGATGATGGCTTGTCACACTTTCCTAATGAAATGGAGGAATATCAATTACAACCAGCTAAAGCTAATAATTTGAGTAAACGCTTAAAATGCTTTGCAAAACCAAATTATTTTGGCCGTTTTGATGAAATGTGAGTAAAACTGATAGAGATTTATTAAAAATTTAAAAAAAGAGGGGTGGAAATGCATAATTTATATCAAATCTTAGGGGTGAATAAAAACGTACCTACTTATGCTATTAAAAAGGCTTATAGAGATAAGGCATTGTATGAACACCCTGATAAAGGTGGTAGTGCGCAAAAAATGGCATTACTGACAACAGCTTATCAAACCTTAAGTGATCCGATTGAAAGAAAAAAATTTGATCAAGAGTGGGAAATTTTTAATTCATCTCATGATACTGAAATATCCTTAACACCATCAGGTTATTTACCTACAGCAGGTACTCCATTTTCAAGGTCTTTTAGACAGCAACATGCACAACTTGTAGGTCAATACCAACAGAAACCACTTAATCGAAATCAGTCTTCGTCATATCTAAAGGCTTTTCATTCCGATCTTATGAGTAATGTTGCAGATGATCTATTTTCTTTTATTAAAACAAAAGAGGACTTAGGAACAAAGTTGAATATAGGGTCTTTAACGCCAGAAAAAGCAGCTGAATATTTTATCAAATTTTTGCGAGGTGATTATTTCGGAAATAGCTTAAAAGATTTAAGCAAAGCATTTTATCAAAAAATTAAGCAGCTAGAAACTTTAGGCCAACAAGCTGATTATGAGTTTCAATTATACCATGGCATTTATGAAATTTTGCTAGTAGCAGCTAAAGAAAAAACACCCACTGTAAAGATCTTATTTTCACTACATAAAATTACTGAGTATGCAAAACACAATACTGACCAATCCATGGGTTTTATGGCTCCCCTACTGCAAAGTAGATATTTTCATAGCTTGTTTTCACAGGCCTTGCATTATTATTGGTTATCTGAAGAGAGCATATTGGATGAATCATATGCAAAAACTTTTAATGGACAAGCAGCAGTTGAAAATTTAATTGAACGTTTAAAATCACAGTTATCTGAAAACCGCAGCACAAGTAAATCGAACGATCAGGTAGCTAACTTACTTCGATATGCGCGCCTGTTGTTAAGATTAGAAAAAGATCTAAGTAAACGTTCAGATATAACTGATCATGCTGCCTTTTACCGAGCTTCCATTTGCTCGATTGGTTGCCTACACTCATGGGATTTGCCGAGCATGCAATTACTGTTAATACCTTATTACAAGCTGGAATTACACTGCAAAAAGCTGCTGCGCAAGAATCAGATTCTATACTAAGTATGGCAGATGAAAAACTTGCAGCTAAAGTTTATGGCGTAGCGATAGGTATTGGTCATCATGCAACACCAGATATTGAACTTTATACGTGTATACATAGTGTAAAATGTTTATTATCTTGTCGTTATACCGATTCTGAATTTAAGGAAATACTAGAGGCATTACAGCATCGAACGCTCTGGCTAGCTGATTTGTTCCCCTTTTTCCAAGCCCCACAGTCCAATGCTGATTTTCTTGCACAAGAAGATAAAACCCTAATTTTAATGCGCCAATTGCTCCATGCGCTCATTGATAAAATTGATGATCCAAAAAGTACAGCAGAAATTGATCACAGCTATGTGCGTGTTTTTTATCAAGCATATGAAGCATGTTTAAAAAATTGGTATCAAAAAAATCACGATCCAGAAACGGAGAAAAAATTTCGTCAGCGATTAATGCAGGAGTTGTTAGTTAGCAAGCAATGGAAGGTAGATGATCTTAATTACAATCTCAATGCACCATGGCCTCTTACTAATCTAGATGAACAAGGTTGGACTCGTCCTAAGTCAGTATTACCGCTTGCAGAAAAAGCAAACGTTCCGACTTATAAAACGATCCATGGCGCAGAACTTAACTATAAAACCGGGGAAATGGCGTTTATTCTCGATTATTGTGAGAAAAATGAAAGTGACCATAACCGCTTGTTAACGATCTTTGATTTAAATGAGCTATTTCAACGTCGCTTAACATCAGCGCTTTTTAGTTTAGATCCTGTCGACCCCGACATGCCCTATCATCCCTTCAATCAAATGCGCTTTGTACCGTCGATATTATATCATTCGCAATTACTGCATACGATGTTGCTTACGGACTATTTATTAAAATTTCTAACTGTGGGCCAAGAAGTGCAGTGTCGTGACCCATACGAATTAAGATCTTTAGATAAAATTACTAATCAACTCCCTGCACATCTTAAAAAAATTATTGATGATTTTCACGCCAGTCATCATGAAGAATCACTGAATCGTTTTTGGATTGAATCAGAGGAAGTAGAACTAGCCATTGATGATGAAGGGCTTAGCAAGGATGGAGATGTTTTGTTTGCGCTGGGAGATATTCGAATGGTTGTTAAGCATCATAAACTGAAACGTGATGCAGAGGGACACCTTGTTGATAAGGAGGGTGAAGATGAAGGTTGGGATTGTTATGTATTAACTCAAGAACAAAAGCGAGAATTAGGCGATGGGAAAAGGGTTATTGCGGATTCAGCATTGATTATTATTCAAGAGTCCTGGGAGCTTATTTTTTGGGAAAACCATAAGGCAACATACCGTTTCACCTTAGAAGAGGATAAACATAACTTGATTCGTCTGAGCAAACGACAACGTGACGTTCAGGAGAAGGTTAAGACTGATGATTCAGAATCTTTACGTCAAATCTATCGAATTGTTTTAAAAGCGGCTGAAAAAGTCAACATGCCACATCATTACTCACCTGAATTTATCTTTGCACAAGAATTTACCAAATATTACAATGAATTTGCTGTTTATTTTCCTGAATTCGGAAGACTCAGAGAATTAAGTAAAGCTGCAACCTTAGTTAATGTTATGGCAGCACAACGTGCAGCAAATCAAGAAAAAGTACACCTAATTAGGAAACGCTTAAACTATAAACAATTTTGTGACTTACAATCTGATAGCAGATGTTCTAAAGAACAGATTATGCAAAAAAGACAAAAGTCACTCGATGATATAAGACAAAAAATAGGCCCTTTAAAATTCACTAGATCTTCACCTGAAATTCAAGATATGTGTAGTAGCTCTTATGATAAGGTCCGAAGTGATTATATTGATCAACATGGTTTATTAAGTTGGGGTTGGTACAGCACTGTATCATGTGATGTTCGCAGAGAAGTAATCGAACCACAAATACCTAAGTTCATCGCAGACCTGGAAGCTCAAAAAAAAGCAGCGGGTTGTGAGCAGTTATTGAAGCGATTTGAGAATGAATTGGCTGAATTATCTAGACTAGAAGCTAGTCAATTAGTTGACAAATTTTTAGAAGGTGATGATAAACCATTGCATAAACATTTAGTTTATTATGATAGAAAGCAAGTTGCTAAGAAAATCAAAGAAATCTATCCTGAACAACCAATAGACATTGATGATTATTGGCAAACAACGGGACAAAAGCTAAAGGAAATTGTCAGAAAGGGTATAACCAAGCAGTTTGAGGAATGGCAGAAGCAACTTTCCAAAGAGAAGATTAAGCAAAAAAGGCAAGAATCCCTCAATGATATAAGACAGCAAATAGGCACTTTATACTTCACTGAATCTTCACCCGAAATTCGAGACATTTGTGATAGGTGTTATGATGAGATCAGAAGTGATATTATTGCTGAACATGGTTATTCAGGCTGGAATAGTGTATCGCATAAGGTTTACAGAGAAGCAATAAGACCAAAAATACCTAAATTCATTACAGATTTACAAACTCAAAAAAGGGCAGCGTGTCACAAGTAGTTATCGGAGCTATTTAAGGATGAATTGTCTGGATCAGAAGCTAGCCAATTAATCGATGGATTTTTAGAAGGTAATGATGATCCATTACATAAACATTTAGTTTATTATGATAGAAAGCAAGTTGCTAAGAAAATTAAAGAGATCTATCCTGAACATACTACACATAGTTTAGATAAAGCACTCAATAGTTCCCCACCTATAATTGATAAAATTATAGAAAGTGAAACAAAAAAAGCGTTAGAAGAACATAAACGGCAGTTACAAATACAGCTAAGTGGACGAGAAAAACTGGAACAATCGTTTGTTGATTTAGGCTTTGCAACCGATATAGAAGAGGTTGATCTAGAAGGCACATGTTTGTGGGTTCCAGCCAGTTTCCGCCATGATGTTGAAAAAGGGCACTCCCGCGCTGTTTATGGTGGTGTTCATATTGCGGGAATGGCTTATAGGAGTATTAATCCTAAACAGGTGAAAATTTTACTAAGGCAAACAAGTGAGGCTAGTAAAAGATTATGGCAAAACAAGATACGTGGTGATACGCTAAGCACATTTTGTGCAAAATTTTTAACAAAATTGTTGTCTTCTGATTCCAGATTTGAAGTAAAAGAAAGATATCGTGTAAAAACACCTTCTGGGTTACGGATTTTAGACATTGTTGCTGGAAAAATAGGTAAAAATGGTAAGTTTGAACCTGTTGTAGGGTATGAAATAAAGGCTGGGGATTCACCTTATGTGAGGCCAGACTCAGAGGGGGCAGAAATGCAAGGGGAAAAACCAACAAAACAGGGAACGCAAGATGTTTGGATAGAAAAAGAGAGAGAGAAAGAAGAAAAAGGAACAAGTTTTCCTATTCACTGTGTTCGTGTTGAGGAACTTAATAAAGATTATTGCAAAGTTCAATGATGGAGAATTAGTATGGATCAAGAAGAAGAAATATTTAATCAGTTTATGGAGCTTATGAAACCATTTATGAAATCACATGGTTTTACTAAAAAAAATAATAATTTTTATAAGCGTCACCCGCAAGGAAATATAGGAATTATTAATTTTCAAAAATATTTTTCAAAATTTACTATCAATATCAGTATTTACTCATATATTTTAGCTGAGGCTTTTTTAGCTGAGTTTGGTGAAAAAGAAGTAAAGAAATATCCCTCAGAATGGGATGGTCATTGGCGCACGCGTATTGATTCTTTAGTTCCTAAACAAAGTCCTGAGTGCATAAATCTTGCTAACTCTAAAAGTATCGAAAAGGGGTTTGCAGACAGGTGGCCTATATCTGATTGGTGGTGGAGGTGTTATTATGTAACATCAAGCGATACCATTTGTGAAGTAGACGCTAAAGAACTTTTTGATGAAGTGAGTCCCTTGATAGCAAAATTTGCCATTCCTGCAATCGATCAGCGCATCACTGATGAACAATTAAAAAGCCTTTTGTTTTCCTATAAAAAGCCTAATAGTGATGATCTACAATATTTAGCTACTTTCTTTTTAGCTTCAGGTGAAGAAGAAAAACTAAATATTGTGTTAAATAAATTAGGTAAAATTGTACAAAATAATCCCCAGTCGACTGGATTAAAAAGAAAGTACGATACCTTTATGAGAGAAAGAAGATGGATAGATGAAGCTTATGCGCAAGAACTGGAAAGGGAGAGGGAATTGTACCGGAGTAAAAAACGAAAGAAAAAACAATAGGTTTATAAAAGAAGGAAGACAAGATAAAATCTTCTATTGAATTAGTTTACCTTTGAGAATTGTAAGGTTCAATAAATGCTTATGAAAGATTTGGAGGAATTATGAGAAAAGTTGACCAAGGATTATACAATGCTGTGGAGCGAGGCAATCTTAGTGAGAATGATTTTGCACAATTTGTTGGTTTTTTCACAGCTCATATGGTTTGGATGTTAGGGTGTATAGGGTATGGTGAGGAGAATGTTGTACCACTAATTGCTATGCAAAATGCAGGCAAACGTTGGTTTGAGCGAGTGCCCGATGATACCTCATATGAACGTGCTGTAGCAGTGGCTCGAGAACTACTGCAGTCTATGCTTTCCCCTCCATGCAGTGATTATGTGCTACTTGCCTATGATGGTTTTGTGACAATCGATAATAAGCGTACCGTTCGGCACTAAGTAAAGAAGGTCTAGCCATTTACCGCCCTATAATAATAGAAACAGCAAATTTATCTGATATAAATACCTTTTTAAATCATTGTTATGAGGGAGCCCAAAGTCATACTAAGGGTTTTGAATTTTGGAATGCACATATGGACACATTACTTACAAAGTCAATTGGACAGCTTTTTGCTACTATCATGAAAGGAGGTATAAAGCAAATTCAAAGACTAATAGAAGAAGGATTGGATGTTAACTTAGCAAATCAGCATGGATGGACTCTTATGCATCTTGCTGCTTTTATTGGCAAAAAAGAAATAGTGGAATTCTTATCTAAAAAAGGAGCAAACATTAATGCGGCAGATCAGCGCGGGTGGACTCCTTTGCGTCATGTTGTTCACCAGGGTAATAGAGAAATGGCAGAATTTTTACTCCAGGGGGGAGCAGATATTTGTACAGTAGATAAGGAAGGATTTACTCTTTTACATTCAGCTGCTTCGGAAGGTCATAAGGAAATGGTGAAATTTTTACTCACAAAAGGAATAAATATCAATGCGCAGGATCAGTCTGGGTCGACTCCTTTACAATATGCTGTGTACATTAATGATAAAGTAATAGTAGAGCTCTTACTAAAAGAAGGAGCTGATATTAATATAGTAGATAAAGAAGGATTTACTCCTCTATGACCTTACCCAGAAAAAGTGTAGAGAAAGTTGAGAATGTTTTTTACGGGGTGTGTTCCCCAAACCATACGTGTCAAGTTAAGGAAAAAGAGTAGTGAGAAGAAGAGAAATGACAAAAAACTATTTAAACATTAAGCAATAAAGTTAGTAATTTATAAATATTTCTAAAGAAATCACCTTACTTTTGATCTAAAATTTCTTAAAAAACAAATGTAACAAATAAAATGCCCTTTTTCAATGTTGCTATACTGGCTAATATCCCCTTAACTTGACGCCTATGGGATTACGAACACTCCCCATTTACTTCAAAGACTAATGTTTTATTCAACTTCTATGCTTACTAAATTAGCTACTTAATACTTTCATGACAGGTTCTTAGACAATAATTATTCAATTTATCCCCCCTTATAAAAGATTCCTTATTAACAATTTTTATATATTTTTTACAATTTAAAACAAAAAATGAGTAGGCCTACTCTGGATGACACTCTAAACGTTTCTAAAAATATGGTCATACACTGTTGTTTCATAGATATATACAATGATAAGTGTTAGGTTAAAAGGCTAGCAAATTTAGAAAACCATAACACTCTCCAGCACCAACAAAAATTTAAATATTGACTTTCACTTTACTCTCAAAACTACAAAAAGGTACCAATATTTTAGAGAAAAAAGGCTTAAAAAGCTACATTGTGGAAAGTGAAACAGGGGATTATTTTATAGCATAATTAGATACAAAGGTATACATGTATATAAGGTAGAATAGGCTGCTGTAGCAGGTTTAAGATTATGCTAAAATTAGAATAGAGAAAAGTTCGTATAAGTTGCTATGGTGGAGGCAAGCGGAATCGAACCGCTGACCTTCTGTGTGCAAAACAGATGCTCTACCAGCTAAGCTATGCCCCCATATAAAAATAAATAAAACATCAACTATATTAACTACTCTAATAATAATGTAACTAAGTAAACACACAAGAAAAACCTTTTATTCTTTAAATACTGTCTTAAATAAACCTAGTAAGTAGTTTAATTTGCTATCACAATTACCCTGCGATTTTTAGACCAAGCTTTTTCATCATCGCCAATAATTTCAGGCTCTGATTCCCCTTTGGATTCGGTATATATTCTATGGTTTAAAGATTGATTGCAACTTATTATGTATTCTTTTACTGCATCTGCACGCCTTTTTCCTAAAGTAAGGTTGTATTTTTTCTTATTGTGATTGTTAGATACACAGCATTGATCGGCATGCCCTATTATTTTAATTACTTTATCGGAATTAGCTTGTAAAAATCCTACAACGTCTAATAATTGCCACTTATTTTCGTCCGCAATCCCCGATTCATCGCATGAAAAATAAATTTTCCAAATCTTTTGACTATTGTGTAACATAGGGTCCCTGCTCTTCATGAGACAGCCACTAGACCCAAACATTAAAGTAAATAATAACAACAGTATGGATACCTTATAGTACATTAAGCTTCTTTATTTAATAATTAACCAATCTTATTGCACACTATATAATAGTCAATACTTCTATTAGGGCAAGATTAAACCCTCATAACCTTAAAGGAGGATATGATATTTTAGTTAAAAACTACATTACTTATAGTACAATCATCTAATTTTTAAACTAATCTAATTTTTTCATTCCTATATAATTAATATTTAAAATCTTTTACAAAACATTGAATATTAACGAAAAAATAGCTTATGGACGTAAACCTCTTTCACAAAAATGTAAATTTTAGTATACAATAATCTTATTAATGGTTTTCTAATACTTGCAACTCTATACTAATAATTCTAAAGCTTAGGAACAAAGATGGCTAATACTGGCAATGTAAAAACAGATCAATTGTTTAAAGGATTAACAAGACCAGCAATGCTATTTGGTGTTAGCTATATTTTTTTTATATTCAATCTTTTAACTGTTATGATATTTTTTGTATTTTTAGAGGATTTTAGGGTTCTTTTTATTTTAGGTCCAATAATTCACGGAGTTGGATATGTAGCTTCAGCAAAAGAGCCACTATTTGTTGAATTATTTATGATAAAAATGCAAAAATGTTCCAAGTGCTTAAATCGCTTTTATCATGGGACGAACTCATATGATATAACGTAAAAATGTTTAAACTAAGAACGTTAAGATCAAGCAACAGTAGCATAATAAGAAGGGAGATTCACTCTGCTAATTTTATACCTTATTCTCATCATTGGAATAGCACAACTTTAATGACAAAAGAAGGTTATATGTTAAAAGTTATAAAGCTCGATGGCTTTGCTTTTGAGACTGCAGATGATGAAGATCTATCTATACAAAATTCTATTAGAAATCAAGTATTGCGTAGTATTTCATCACCCACATTTGGGCTGTATTTTTATACAATAAGACGAAGAAAAAATGCCTTTTCTGATGGATTTGCTGATACAAGACTCTCTAATTACTTTTCTGACTATGTAAATCTAAAATGGAGAGAGAAACATTCTGTAAAACAGTCATTTATTAATGAACTATATATTACAATTGTCCGTAAATCTGATAAGAAAGGAATAGAATTTCTAAGCCACTTATTAAAGGAACTTGATCATGCAACCTCAAAACATGGACGTGAAGATGATATGAAGGCTATATATGAAGATTTAGAAGAAATGACAAATCGTATAGTTGTAAGCTTGCGCAACTATGGGCCTCGTGTACTTAAGGTGCATGAGACTTCTGGTGGTTTGTTTTGTGAAATTACAGAATTTTTATCAAAGATTGTAAATTGTGGTTTTGTAACTAATGCACTTTTTCCAACTACAACTAAAATTGCAAAATACTTACCATTGAATAGGTTATACTTCGGTCGTAAGATGATACAAATAGTCTCTCATGACAGGAATAAATATGCTGGCATAATTAGTGTTAAAGAATACGGTCAGCATACTTTTGCTGGTATGCTAGATAGTTTTTTACAACTTCCATATGAATTTATAATTACACAATCATTCGAATTTGCAAATCGTCAAATGGCAATTACAAAAATGCAAATTCAACAAAATCGTATGATGCAATCTGCAGATAAAGCTATTTCACAGGTTGTTGAAATTTCACAAGCTCTTGATGATGCGATGAGTGGTAGAATTGCATTTGGCTACCACCACTTAACTATTTTATGCATAGAAAAAACACCAAAAACTTTAGATAATGCTCTAGCGTTAATTGAAGCCGAACTTTCAAACTGTGGTATTTATCCAGTTAGAGAGAGAATAAACCTTGAGCCAGCTTTTTGGGCACAACTGCCTGGTAATTTTGATTATATAGTACGCAAAAGTATAATCAGTACACTTAATTTAGCAGGTTTTGCCGCGCAACATAACTATCCAATTGGCAATAAATCCAATAATCATTGGGGTGAAGCTGTGACTGTATTTGATACAACTTCAGGTACTCCATTTTTTTTTAATTTTCATATAAGGGATGTTGGTCATACTATGATTATTGGACCAACAGGAAGCGGAAAAACTGTTCTGATGAATTTTCTCTGTGCACAAGCAATGAAGTTCACACCAAGAATGTTCTTTTTTGACAAAGATCGTGGTGCTGAGATTTTTATTAGAGCACTAAATGGAATTTATACTGTAATAGAACCAAGAACACCTACAGGGTTCAACCCATTGCAATTAGATGATACTCCTGATAATAGAACTTTCTTGATGGAATGGATTAAGGTTTTAGTTTCAACATATGATGATAAGTTTTCTTCTGAAGATATAGAACGTATTAATGATGCAATAGAAGGAAATTTCAAACTTGCGAAAGAAAAAAGAATACTAAGTAATATTGTGCCATTTTTAGGACTGGGTGGACCAAACACTCTAGCAGGACGTATATCCATGTGGTATGGTAGCGGCTCTCATGCATCTATATTTGATAATAATGAGGATCTGTTGGATTTCTCTAAATCTAGAGTATTTGGCTTTGAAATGGCAAATTTGCTAAAAGATTCAGCTGCTCTTGGACCGGTGTTACTTTATCTCTTTCATAGAATAAGCATATCCCTTGATGGTACACCTTCTATGATTGTCCTTGATGAGGCGTGGGCACTTATAGACAATCCAATTTTTGCTCCAAAAATAAAAGACTGGCTTAAAGTACTTAGAAAACTCAATACTTTTGTAATTTTTGCAACTCAAAGTGTTGAAGATGCAAGCAAAAGCTCTATTAGTGACACTTTAATACAACAAACTGCAACGCAGATTTTTTTACCTAATCTTAAGGCAACAAGTGTATACAGAGATGTCTTTATGCTTACCGAGAGAGAATATATGTTAATAAAACATACAGATCCAGGTACTAGATTCTTTTTAATAAAACAAGGAATTAATTCTGTTGTTGCAAGAATAGATTTAAAAGGGCTTGATGACATAGTAAATGTACTGTCTGGACGTGCAGAAACAGTGTTATTACTATATAATATTATAAAAGAAGTTGGTCATGATCCACAAATATGGCTGCCTATATTTTATGAACGAGTAAAAAATGCTTAAAAACGCTAAAGTAGTATTACTTATACTGGCTATTTTATTATTAAATGTTGATTTTTTACTCACCAGCTCCGCTATTGCTGCAGAAAAAAAAGTAAATGAAGAGGGTGCAACAGCAATTTTTAGAGATACAAAAGCCAGTAATCCTAATTGCCAAGCAGCAAAACTTTCAACACAAATTATCTCTGGTGTATCTGCTGGAGTTATTTTAATAATAACTGGTGTTGCTCTTCAGGCTAGTGTTATAGGTATCAAAGCTGGTGTCGTAATGTTTAGTTCGGGCGTGGGAGCCATTACAGCTCTTGTTATGAATAATGCTATGTTTTTTGGTTGTGCCTATAGCTTTGTTAGACATCCTGTACTACGTTCTGATAGCAACGATGAAAGTGGAGGTCAACCTGGGCAATATAAACAATGTAAGAACCCCGATAAAGCTTATCCTACCTGTACAGATAAAATTTATCAAAAGGAAGACGATTATTTTAGATGTATAGCAGATGGAGACATAGAAAAAGGTAGAAGATTAGAGCCAAGATGCCCAAAGAAAGAATTTGAAACCGTTGGTGAGTATTATTGGCCGAAGAATAGGATATCGAGCAGTAATTATATAGAAGTATGCTATAGAGCTCCTCTTGGAGGAATTCATGGAAAAGATAAGCTTTTGCCGAGGGAGCTTGATTATGGCAATGACGATTTAAAAAATGCAAAAATATGGCTTGGTGGGAAAGTAGAATGCAGTGGGCCCTTAAGAGCTGGTGAAAAAAGCAGACCACTCCATGGAGTGACGTTTAAAGCAGTAGAGCGTAGAGACCAAATTTGTGTAGACACTTGGGGTATGGGTAATCTCCCATGGTTTCCACAATCAGAAGTTGGTTGTCATATGCGTCCAAGCGGTCCACCTGCCCCTATGTGTGAAAAATCAAAGCCTGAGATAAAAGATGGGAAGGTTGTTAGTTATGATAACAGTCAATGCTTTAATTGGTACATCTCACCGGCTTGTTATAGCATAACAGGAGCACATGCAAAATCTCCTTTCCCTTTAACCTCAGTAGTTGTTGAATGCCTCAAGGAATCATTGAACAATCTTCTTACAGGAACACATGCTGATGGGGCAAAAAGAGAGGATGGATTTTTAGATATTGCACAAAAAAGGCTAAAAACAGCAATCAAAGCAGCGCTAGTGCTAGCTTTGATGCTATTTGCTATTAAAACAATGTTGGGCGGAGTGCAGCACACTGCTGAACTGTACTTACTGATAATAAAATTTGCATTAGTGCTATATTTCACCATGGGTGGGGTCATGTCGCACTATTACGATCAACTTATAAAGCTATCGCAAGGTCTATCAGATGTAGTGTTGCAAGCAGGAGGTAATGAAACTATATGTAATTATAGGCAAGATGAATACCCTACTATTAATGGAAAAAATCTTGGATATTTGGCACTATGGGATAGACTTGACTGTCGCATAATGTTTTACTTAGGAAGCCAGCTTAATGCAACAACTGGCGTGGCAATACTTACAAGTTTTATGCTAGCAGCACTTATTATTTTCGCTGTCTTCTTTGGCGCACAAGTTATTATATGTATTGTTGCTCTTTTTATGGTGATAATGATAATTCTGGTTGCAATATGGATGGTTTATTTATTCATATTATCTTTAATTGCTTTAACTATCATTATTCTTGTATCACCTTTATTTATTCCTATGTGTTTATTCCAAGCAACTAAGGGGTTTTTCGATGGTTGGCTTAAAGAAATTATGACTTATTCTTTATACCCTGTCATATTGTTTGCTTTTCTCTCACTTATGTTTTCAGTATTCGATAACTTGTATTTTGGTGATTTGAGGTTCAAACGTGTCACAGGTGATAATGGGAAAATAACCTTTACTTTAGATCCGGAAAATGCTTGTGATTTTGAGACAAATAAAGGTAACCTCGCTTGCATTATGAATTCTATAGAGTTTAGAAATCAGCCAATAGCATTTGGGTTTGAGTGGACAGGTTTTGATATTGATAAAGGTGTTACTGAGCTGTTGTGGACAAAACTTGGAATGATGGGGCTTATGGGATTTTTATTTTATCATTTCTTAGGTACTATTGGCAGCTTAGCAGCAGAACTTGCTGGTAACCCAAGAGCAAATTTAGCTTATGGGGTAACCTCACCAACAGCAATGATGAAAAAAGGCTTAAGTGCCGCTTTAAGTGCGCGCAGTGGCATAAGGGGTGTCGGTGAAAAAGCGATGAATGCGGCGAAAAATTTGAGTGGTAAAGGTCAGAGCAAAGGAAGTGACGAAGTATCTAGAAGGTAATTTTAAAAATGTTCAAAACCGTAGTCATCATTTCTATTATCTTTTTACTTTCAAGTTGTGGTGGTACTACATGCCTTACAGCTCCTGGTCTTTTAAAAGATGAAATTAGAGATATAATTCCCACTAAACCAAGCAATTTTGGTGATGAAGATTTTGATAAAAATAAAATTGCTAGCTATTGGGTAAAATCAGATCTTAAATTAAAAGAAAATGGTACACAAAAAGTACGAATTACCTCTAATGGTATAAACCTGTGTTACGATGCAGTTCAAGATGCAACAGTAGAGCCAGGGGGACCAGAAGAAAAATCGGGAAAAAATATTTTACAATTAAGATATTCGGCTGCTGCTCATGAAAAACTAATTTTTAGGCTAGAGCTTAGTATTATCGGGTCTTTCAGTGAAGATGTTTGTGATAACAAAAAGGATAATGTTTATGTGCAAGATCCAAGTGCGTGCAAAAAAGACAATCTCAAAACTGAATATTCAGCGAAAATTAGTAATGGTGATGGACCTTTTACCAATAGATATTATGCTAATAAAGCAGATAGTGCAAAGTGGCTCAATGGAAAAACTCATGTCCTTTTAAACAAGGTAGATAGTGATGGCAAGCCAATACCAGATTCATCAATTAAACGTTTAAATGAATTGACTAAATTTAAACTGCCTTGTGATTTAGATGGATTTGTTAGAAGCAAGTGTGGAGAAAAAGATTCAGAATGTATTGAAGGCATAAAATCTACTATATTTAATAACAATACATATTTGCTCAATTCAATGTGCGGTAATATTTGTGGAATAAAAGATGCAAATGGTAAGATTAACTGGTCAAATTGTGCACAAACTGAGATTTCTATAGAGCATTCTAAGGGAATAGAAACAGAAAGTGCAGAAATCGATCAAGATGGAAATATAACATCATGGATTAAAAAAAAAGAATTAACATATATACCGTCACTAAAAGTTGATATGTATAATTCAAGCAAGCCAGACATTAAAATTCCTTTACCCGTACATAGCAGTATTAATCAAGGCATTCGCTCTGGATATGGATATGAAATACCATCTAGATACTTACCACCAGATGTAGTTGACAAACTATTTTTTTACCTTGGTAAATCTAAAAATGAAGATCAACAATCTGGAGGATATCATATTTCAGTAGAAAAAGATTGCAGCTATTATACAAGTCAAAGCTTGTATTATTATGTAGGAAATGAATCTCCAGATGGTATGCCTGGACAAGTTGGAAATTTGATTGATCTTAATAAGGGAGACGAAAGTGACCACTTTGAAATAAAAGGCACTGGTGATGTATATTACGGCGTTCGCGATAACGGTGATGGATATGAAAACAATATTGGTTATTTTGAAACACTTACATTTGTAGAGAAAGATGTTCCAGAAACTATTTCCTGGCTTGTAAATAGAACTAAAAAATACATCTTTAAAGCATTTTACGGGCCAAGTTTTGATGTCAACAATCCTAATAATAACTTAAGTGGTGGTGCTGTAGGCATAGTATATGAAGGGATTATCAAGAATAGCAGTTTTATATCACTTACAAAAGTAACTTTGTTGCTTTACGTCACTCTTTATTCTCTTTTTTATTTACTTGGGATGTTTAGAGCTTCTCAAGCAGAGATGGCATCGCTTATTGTTAAAATCAGTATTATTATTATATTGATCGGACCCAATAGTTGGATATTTTTTAATACTTATCTGTTTCCTTTATTTACTAAAGCACCAATAGAGTTAATTAATATAATGACAGGACAACAATCTAGTAATACTGATTTTAAATTTCTTGATTTAAGTTTATATAGATTTGCCCTACCGCAAACTTGGTTACAAATACTTTCCTTGTTATTCACTGGTCCTGTTGGTTGGATCGCAGTTTTTCTGATCTTTTGGGGTTTGATAATGCTGATTGGATGCCTCTTTGAAGCCGTTATGCTTTATTTTATATCCATCATTATGGTTGCACTACTTCTCTCAATGGCTCCAATGTTTATCATCTGCATATTATTCCAACGCACAAAGGCTATTTTTGATTCATGGATAAAATTACTAGCTCAAGTAGCCATGCAGCCAGTTGTGGTCTTCGCATCTATTGCAATGCTCAATCAAGCTATGACTGGTGTATTATATGGACTATTTAACTTTGATATATGCACTGCTTGTGTGCTTCAACCCTCTATTGATCTTAAAATTACAGAGATTAAGTTTTGTTTACTTGAATTTTTCCTACCACTTGGTTTTTCTCCTGTATCTACCGTTTACGATCACTTGCATGATGCAGACAATGGTTTAATAAGCTTTATGGGGATACCAATTCCAATTATTAACATAATGATGTTTGTAATATTAGCACATGCCATGAAAAGCTTCGTTCAAGTTGCAGGTACCATAGCATCTAGTATATTTGGCATGATGGTAGCTGATCTATCTGATGTTGCTTACAGCGCTAAAGAGAGTACACTTGGCATTATTGGTATGGATAGTGAAAGTAGAATGCGCCGTTTGCAGATGAAGTATAATCAAAAATCTCATACACCTTCAAGAGGCATAAGCAGAGGTTCTATAGGAAGCAATACTAATCCTATTGACGGTCCTATACATGACCCACCATCTTCTTTTCCTGATCCTACAGATCAATCTCAAGATAGGCAGTAATGTATGATAAAAAGATTACTATTATTATTCTGCTGTATTATGACTGGCTGTGGTATTAACTGCATAGAACCTGGATCTGGAGTAAGTAGCAGTAGTATTAAAATTGAAGTGCCTCCAAAAGTGAAAAAGGGTTCATCTGCTAGCTATTATTGGATTAATTCTGGCGAAAGTATATCAGTAGATCAAACTCTAAAGATGACCGTAAGTGGTGCGATTAATTTGTGTCCTAAAGATTTTAGTAATCCCAAAAATGTAATTGTACCTGCAGTTTTTTGTAGTGATGGAGCAATACCAAAATATAGTGACAATAATGATGTAACTGATCCAGACAAAATATGCAAAGGTCATGGCGAAGAATTCAGTAATAGAGGTCGCTACGTTGACACTGGCGTAAGTGTTAATCCAGATGATATATTAAAATTTAGCTTAATACCAAGAAAGATCACTATCAACGATTGTAAAAATCCACCTCCAGGAGTTATTATTGATGGACCAAATGTTTATTACAGAGACAAGGAGGGTAAAGAATCTGTAAGTTCCATTGATGTTTGTAGATCAGGTGGAAGTTACTATATGAAAGGGGATGACGGCAGCATTTATGAAGCTCGTGACGAAAAAGGTAATAGTATAGGGCCTATGAAATTTGAGTCATTGCAAGGCAGAGAGTTTGATGTTTTAGTTGGCAATGGTTTTACCCCGTATGATAATAAAGTGCACCTTAGTACTAATGCTATAGACTCTTTCGGTCATGATTTCTGGAAAAAAGGAGCACTATTAGATTTACGGAATATAAAACCAGATTTAAATAATAATATATGTAAAAAATATGGCAGAATTCAAAAGCTTGATTCAGTAGCAGAAAAATTCTCTGCGTATGATCTAAACTGCTTCTGCGGTAACATATGTTATAATCAAGGCCCGTGGGCAAGCAATAGCGGTATAAGTAACGATAAAAATTGTATTTCTTCTGTAAGGTACAAGTTTAAAGGTAATGGTACATGTAGTCTTAACACAGAAAACCTTGATTTAAATGAATTTCACTTTACTACTAGTTGGGCTGAGCTTTTGATTGCAAGAATTGATCGGTCAAAGAGTGAAGCGTGGGGTATTAGTGCTAAGCAGTGCCTTCCTGAAGGCAATGAGAAATGTATAAATTATAACCGCGGCTTAAATGATTTTAGAAAATTATCCTTGCAACTTAATCATAATTATGTTGTAGGTAATGTGGATCAAAATAGCGCTCTAATGCTGGGAATAGCAGATACAGGTGAAAATGAATACGGCAACAACATTGGTGGATACTACGTAAAAGTACAAAGAACATGTCCACTTGCTGACGGTAAAAAATTATATATGTATATAGGCAATACCCATCCTACTATGCTTCCTGGAGAGGATGGTACTTTTCCTATATGCAAAAGTGATAATAAAAATTGCAGTGGAGTCCACGAAATTAATAAAGATAATAATCCTAAAGCAGGCAAGATATATTTTGGAATTGATACAAGAGGTGTGCAAGACGAGCAATTTATAGATGTGAGTCAAGAATTTATAAGCGCAAATAAGTATACTATTAATATTTTTCGTACTAAGTGGAATCCTATTTTTTCCAATTTTTTTATTAGTATTAGAGATGCAATATTAAATGTATTATATGGTGCATCTGCATCAACTGGTAATAGAGATATAAGTAGTGCAATCAATTCATCTCAAGGTGGTGCAATCAGACAAATATACAATAACTACTCTAAATCAAAACCCTTTTGGAATGGAGTGAGGGCTTTATTTGTATTATATATTGCATTCTCTGCTATCGGTTATGTTCTTGGTTTAATTCAGCTAAGCAAATCTGACTTATCTATACGAATACTAAAAATAGCTTTTATAATTATGATTTTTAGCTCAAATAGCTGGGAGTTTTTTAGTACTCATTTTTTTGCTCTATTTACACAAGGAGTAGATCAGTTAATAACTGCTTTTTCTGGTTACCTTGAAGCAGATAATTCTTTTAGATTTTTAGATCCAACTGTAGGGGTACTTCTTGCAGGTGATACTTGGCTTAGATTTTTATCATTATTCTTCGCAGGCCCTATTGGATGGCTTGTATTCCTTATGATTATGTGGGGTAGTTTTAGTTTTTTTGCATGCATTTTAGAAGCAATGCTTATGTATTTCATGATGATAATATCCACGTCTTTTTTGTTATCATTATCCCCAGTGTTTTTCACTTTCATTCTCTTTCAAAGGACTAGGCAACTATTTGATGGATGGATTAAGCTACTACTGAATTTCTCAATACAACCAATAATCTTATTTGCAGCTTTAGCGTTTTTAAATCAAGCATTGCTATCAATTTTATATACAGTCACTAACTTTACTGCCTGTCCTAAGTGTATTGGAGAATTTAAAGTTTTTGATGAAGAGGGAAGCATTTGTTTATTTGAAGTATTACTTCCTGGTGGTTTTTCTAATGATCTAAGTTTCACAGAAAGAATTAGGGAAAATGAAAAAGGTAATAACTTAGATTTTTTTGGGTTACCATTTTCTATTACAGCTGTTTTGCTATATCTAATTATAGCAAATGCAATGAGGGGTTTTGCAAGAGTGGCTGAATCGATTGCATTATCGATCTCTGGTACTTTATCAAACATGATAGGCCATAGGGGTGCTGCTGTAGACAATGCATCGCAGGCATTACTTTCTTTGGTCGGTTTAGATAGAGATACTAGGCAAATTATAAATTCAGTAAGAAATCGACCTATTATCAGTGAAGGATCAGCTAGATTTAAAGGCTCTAATACTAATGTAAGCCCAAGGTATCAGGGTGAAAACTTCAATGAAAGTTCTGAGCCAACAGAAAATCCTAGATCTGAGAATCACAGAACAGAAGTTAACACAACAAGAGGTCAAACTAATAACGTAATCAACAGAGAGCCTTCATCAGAGGGCTCAAGTACTCAAAATAATTATGAGTCAGATGAAGTATCAAGTAATCAAGAATCTGATGAGTAACAAAATGAAAGAATGCTTAAGCTGCACAGTAAAGTTTATGAATAATAGTCACTCCTTTTTCTTATTAAGAGTATTGCTTATTTTAGTTTTGTTGTTAGAAGTTGGTTGTGAGCCAATTTCACCTTTTCCAAGATGCATTTCCGCTGATAATTTTGGCCTTGAAGCAGTAACTGCATCTGCTTATTATCCTAAAGGTAGCAAAGCATTTGAAGCTAAAGATGGGGGAAATACTGCAGAGTTTTCTCCTAATCAAGTTGTTAGATGGATTGATACAGGACTCATCACCAATGGTGAGCCTATAAAGGTCAGAACTAATGGTATGTGGACTTCCTGGGCGAAATCAAACAAAAAGCATTCTCCTGTTGAAGGAATAGAATTTTTAGGTATTGAACATGGTAAAATTGAGTATGTAAAAAATGAAGATGAAGAGAAAAAACATGAAGTTACACAGATAAATCAATCTATCATTCCTTTAGATAGAATTTGTGGACCTTATTCCATAAAAGATTCAATTATACCTGGATGTCCTGGCAACAAATGCCAATATATCGATGAAGGTCTTAAAGATGATGTTAAAAAAGGTGCTTATGGTGTACCATGTTGGTTCAGAAATGGTTATGGTGCGTATTTATTATTAAAACGTGATGATGACCCAGGTCCAAATAAGGATGTAGATACCATGCGTTTTCCTAAGTCTCCAGTGGTACACTTAGGATATAAATCAGCTGATGAAGGTGGATCAGGTGCTTTTTCTTCTATTGAACACCCTATTAAAGATGCTTCATGTCAAGAAGTAAAATTGGAACCTGGATGGAAAGTATATATTAAAATATTAGATCGCTACTATTGGGACAATGCTGGAGGGTATGCTTTTGAATTTATAAGTGGAGTAAGACAGGAACGTGGGTTAATGATATTTGAAACTATTCGTAAAAAAGTTAAAGAAATTTTAATCACTCAAGGTGGTGAAGCAATATTTAAACGTATAGTAGAGAACGACTCGTATAAAGGTCTTGTGCACTCACTTTTGGTCTTATTTTTGATGATTTCAGCACTACTTTATATTTTGGGCATGATACAGCAATCAATGCCTGATTTCTTAACCAGAACTCTTAAAATATCACTAATTTTAATGTTGATCTCACCTAATAGTTGGCAATTTTTTTATGATAACTTGCTGTCGCTATTTATCAATGGCACTGATGCAATAATTGGCATGATAAATGGTCACTCTGGAATGCGTAATTATAATCAAGATGCACCGTTTGCTTTTTTAGATTACATGATACGAGATAAGATATTTTCTCCTATAGTGTGGAATATCAAGATGAGAGCACTTATTGTTAGTGAATTTCTTGGGATATTTGGTGTTCTTTTTATTATAGTTATCGTTCTAATATATGTTTTTTTATGTATATATGCGTTCGCTATATACCTTGCAGGATTGATTGGAATATCACTGCTCATAGCACTGATGCCAATATTTTTCGTTGGTATTTTATTTTCAAAATTAAAACCATTATTTGATGGTTGGCTAACGCAATGTATAAGCTTTTCTTTACAATCGATAATGATCTTTACTTTGCTTTCATTATTCGGCTCTCTTATAATGAACACCTACTATAGATTGCTTGGGTTTACTGTCTGCTATAATAAGTGGATGGAAGTAAAACTAATACCTCGTATTCTTGAGAAAAGTTTTTATGACTGGACTCCAGGGCAAAAGTATGTACCAAAGATAATCAACGTTTTTAAGGAGTGGAATGCTCATGACAGTTTGAATAAGTCAGACTATGGAGAAGATCGTATATCTAGGTTTACATTTACTGGCGGTGGATCAGTAATTCTTGTGCCACCTGAATATACAGAAAAGGATTTTCGTTACATAGATTATCCTTATTTCGATCCAGATACAACTGGTAATAAAAACCCAGACGGTATTTCAGTAAAAGAAAACTCAAGATTCACTGAACTTGTAAATCTACTAAATTCACTTATGGCACTGCCTACAGTAAGTGGTGATGCAATAGCAAGACTTGTTGAGGACATAAAAAATGAAATCAAAAGACTTGGTTTAGGTAACAGTTTACAATTTTCTCAGATTGAAGATTCACAAAATAATAATATTCCAGACAATTACGGACAACTTCAAAATGATGTTAAAAACGCGTTAATATTACTCATTGGTTCAGATAAGACTGACCCTACTCCTAAAGAAGAATTAGAGAAGCAATATGATTACTCAATAATTAAAAAAATAAGAAAGGGTTATTTAATAATATGGGAAGAGTTGCTTATATTGCTTCTATTAGCGTTTTTAATATATTTAATGCGTTCATTTGTAACCAATGTAGGTTCATCACTTGGTGGCGGTTCTCCTATGTCAACAATGCTTTCTAGGGTATGGGATGGTTTTTTTGGATTCTTAAGACCAGATGGTAGTGGCAGTACTATTGATGAAATTAAGAAATTCATCTACGGTGTTAGGTATGGCATATCAGACGCAATTGGTAGTGGTCTTGATAGAGCTAGTGATGCGGTTGCAAACACAGTCAAAAGAACACCAATTTTGGGTACAGCAGTAAAATTTACATCTGAGGTAACAGATGCAATAACTATGCCTAATTCTGCTGAGTTTAAATTTCAGAGAAAATTTGATAAGCAGCTTAAAAAGCTTACTTACTATCGAGCTGTAGTTGGTTCACATCTAAGTTATTCTGGATTTGAGGCTCTTAAACATCTTGGCAAGTATGCTGTAGATAGAATATCTGGTGAAAAGGAAACCGAGCTATGGAAAGATGTAAAATTACAGCATAACCATTTTATGAAAAAGCTTCATGAAGAAATACTTGGTCCTGAAAAAGATAAATTATCCCCTTATTTACCACCAAAGGATCCAAAAGATGAGGAGTCGCCTTTTCCAAGGAATAGGCTTGCTAATATCTCAGATCTTGATGATGAAAATGTTGATAGGGATATTGATAACGATGTTGAGCGTCCAATTACAAGTGATCAGGACATTGATCGTGATGTAAGACAACCTCAAGACTTTGATCAATCTCAAATATGTTTAGATGAAGATAAAAATTTAGAGTTGGAGAAAGATATAAGTAATGAATCTAATAAGGAGATATACACTCAGTTACTACACGAAAAAATGGATCAACACAGCGAAGGCATTAGCGATTTAAAATTGAAGCCGCATACAGAAGATAGAGAAAGTAGTAGTTATCCTGACTCAGAAGAAATAAGTAGTGGTGATATAACTACCGACAAAAGTACACTTGTGAATGGAGATTATCAGGAAAGATTAGAAACTGAGCGAGATAATGAGAATCTATCACCTCAAGAAGAAACAGAAGTGCCAAGAGATGATAGCCAATTTAAAACCAGTGCTTATGGGGAAAATTTAGAAGAATTAGAGGAAAGCTATTCGGATAAGGATGGGGTTCAATCTGTCACTCAAGATCATGAAACTCTACAGAAAGAAAATAGTGATGTGGATTTATCATCTCAAGAAGAAACAGAAAAGCCAAAATATTATCAACATGAAGATGAAAGTTTGCAAGAAGTTGATTCACATAAAAAAATTGAATCTAACATTAAGGATGATAGTGATCCACAAAATTTAAAAACTTCAGAAGATACGTCACAAGTAGATGATCATCCACAACAAAGTTTACCTACAGACAATTGGTATGGTTTTCAGCAGCAAAACACAGATGATAAATTAGAAAATAATGAAGAAGGAATTCAAAAGCTATTACAAGAGCAATCAAATAACCAAGTGGCGACAAATGAAAAAAGTAGCAGTGAACAAAAGAAAAGTACTACTACACTTGATGAGTTAAAGAAAGATCAAGAAAAAAGAAAAGAGATTAAAGCATTACAAGAAAAAATAGAACAAATAAAAAAGCATCAAAAAGGTGAGCAGGATGAAAACTGATTTTTTAGAGCAATATCTGATAATAGGTCATATTTTCTTGCGGTTGACAAAAAATTAAGTTAAAATAATATGGGGGAAGGGATGATATAAAATAAAATCACAGTAGAGATACAATAAAGCCAAAATTTTATGTAAAGCTTGGCAACAAGCTACGTCAACTGAATTTTTAGCGCAGCTCAATTTTCTGGGAAGAAGCTGGGAAAAGTCCAATTTGATATCTTCTTTTCTAACAGATTGAAAATTCAGTTAATTTGCTTTAATTCAGTTTGTTGAACACTCCATATCTTAAATATATAACCTTAAGTTTTAAAAAAAACTTAAGGTTACTTAGATTAATTATATCAAATCATTACTATTACAAAAACTTGGGTTATCGATTGTATCGGCAATTATATTGCACAACCGTGCTTCTTCTGGAATATTAGTATATAATTTTCCACATTCAAAATTTCCAGTCCATTTGATCGTACCTGTTATTTGGTTAGCAATGTTATTAATATCATTATCATCAAGGTCTAATTTATTTACCTTAACTCTAATGCCTTTCATATTGGCTTTGATTATGTTATGAGTGCAGTCATCAGCATCTGTAGATTGTACTATACGTTCTACGTTTGACATATAAGACTCCATTTAATAAATATATTCTAATTATAACATGAGGTATTTAATTTTATGCTAACTCTGCTTTTTTGTGCTATATAAATGCATTTAAGCCAAATAAATGCCATGGCCTACCGCTACGTATCCTTTTTATTTTGATCTTTTTGCTAGATAGCCAGATTGAATGCGTACCATAAATTTCAAGATCGTCATATCTTATAACTGCGGTATTACAAACAGGATAAACAAATTTGTTCAGCTGTAGTATTAAGTCAACTTTATCGCAGTTTTGTACAATTAATTCTTGTTTGTAGGCAATAAGCACTGATTTATTCGCATTTTGATATATGCAGCCAAAGTCATCACATGATAACCTTTTATTTTCCCCATTATAATTTTTATAATGTAAAGCCTTCAGTTGGCCATTTTGCTTTGCCCAGGTCACACTGATAAAATTTCTATTTTTCTTAGTTAATGAATATAGTAAACTATCGTTTTCTTGAATAGCAGCATTGCTACTTACTGCTAAAATATCTGGAGTTTGATAAAATACGTCAGTAAATATCCCTATGACTATAATAATTAATCCCCAAAAACGCCAGTTTCTCTGACATAAGCATAACCATAATAGTCCAATGGTTATGATTATCACTGCTTCCGGATAAATACTATGCACATATATGGTTGAGTATTTAACATTTGCAACTTTTTCTGAAAGTTTCAAAACCACATCTATTGAATATTCAATGGCCCCTGAAATAAGCCATTCAAACTTAAATGGAATCAGTATTACGTAGATTATTCCCATCGGGATTGTAAGTAATGTAATAATTGGTATGGCAACTAAATTAGTAACAACACCACCAATTGAGACGTAATTAAAATTGTATATTGTATATGTCATAGTAGCTAAACTTGCCACAGTTGAGCTTAAGAGAATTGAAATAAAATACTTAATTGTTTTATTAGTTGGGAGTTTTTCTATACTAATTTGATAGCTTGCAATAAGTGCAAGTACAGCAGAAAATGACATTTGAAAACTTGGTTTTAAAACTGATTCTGGTTGAAATAGTAGAATTCCAAACGCAGCAAACGCTATTGAAGTAAGACTATTATACTTTCTTTCTAAAAGAATGGCAGTAACTACTAAAGTTACCATAATAAATGCACGTTGAGCAGAAATCTGCATGCCAGTAATTAGCAGATAAAAGATTGTGGGCACTATGCATATTATTGCTGAAATTTTTTTTATGTTATATTTCAGAGTAATAGTTTCAGATAAAGCAAATGCATTTCTAAAAAGAAAAAAAAATAAATTGGAAACAAATGCTAAGTGCAATCCTGATATCACAAATAAATGAGCAATACCTGCGTTTCTAATTACATTCATCACATTTTTGTCTATTCCGTCTTTTTTACCAATAAGTAAGGCAGCAGTAATGTTTGCATGCAGCTTGTTCATATTTCTTTGCAGGTTACTATAAATATATTGCCTAAACGACTCTATATATTCATGAAATTTTTTACTATTTGCTTTTTGATATAATGTAACTGTGCTTGTAGCAAAACCAACAGCACTAATTTTTTGAAAATACGATATTCTGGCAAAATCGTATGAATATTCTGAAGGAGCGATATTAGGAGGAAAAAGAACGGCTGATAGCATTACCCTATCTCCTACATCAACATTTTCTTCTACTTTTGTCCGTACTGTAACCTTAATATTGTCTATCTCGTTTATATTTTGAACTTCACTAAGCAGCAACTGTTCATAAGAATCTTTTTTATTTATTTCTTTAACTCTCGCTATAATATTTTTTGCGTATATTTTTTGATTAATCGTACGGGTAGAAGTTAACTTCGTTTTAACTATTCCACTAATAAACCCTAAGAATAATAGGACTATAATAATAATAAGTATTAAATATTTTCTGTAGTAAAAAACAATTACAGCAAATAAAGAGAGCACTAGAAGAAAAATTAATATAGTAACAACCAGATTGGGTTCAGAGCTAAGAGAAAAATAAACTAAGATACCAGCTCCTTGTAGTACTGGAGCCCATAATACTAAGTTATGCAATTCTCTTTTTAGGTTATACGCTACATAATTACTTAATATATTAGCTGATAAGAATATTCTTTTTAGAAAAATTAGCATTTAGCTAAAATAGTTAATTTCTTAAATTATAAAATTTAATATTTTTATTGCACTAAAAATTAAGATACTATAAATTGTAAATATACTATTTTAATAGTTAATGACGCGGGGTAGAGCAGCCCGGTAGCTCGTCAGGCTCATAACCTGAAGGTCGTAGGTTCAAATCCTACCCCCGCAACCATAATTTAGTACAATAATATTTTATTCTCTCAATGTTTCAGTTCTTTGCTTTCTAGAGAGCTTGGTCATTAATTTTTCGAATGCTATTTGGCTTAGTAGAAGCTTTTTCCATGAGCTGCTTGTCTGATATTTTTCTACTAATGAATCCATATCTATTAAGTAGTTATTTTTTTTCATTTTATACAAAATCTTAGTTTTCCATAATATATATTATGTAACTTTATTTCTAATAACTTTTTATTTGTTTTAAGTAATAGATTTTAGAATATTTTGAATCTTTCCATAAGCTTCCATAAGCTCCAAATCGCTTATTGAATATGGTGGCAATAAATAAACTGAATTTCCCAAAGGCCTGATTAAAAGCCCTTGCTCTAAACATTCAATTTTTAACTTTTATGCAGTTGAATAATTATAAATGTCAAATGCTGCTATTGTACCAATAATACGCGTGTGTTTAACATTTACGCAAGTTTTAAGTAAAGCTAATCCTTCTTGGTGTGCATTATTAATTTTTTTAATTGATTCAGCAGTACTCGATCTCATCAATAAATTTAAAGAAGCAATTGCAGCTGCACAGCTCAAAGGATTAGCAGTATAAGAATGCCCATGGGCAAAAGCTTTGGTGAAATTTTTATCTAAAAATGTTTCATAAACTTCTTCAGTAGTAACAGTTAGAGCAAGTGGCAAAAACCCCCCAGTCAGTCCCTTAGAAAGGCATAGAAAATCAGGTATGATTTCAGTTTGCTCAAACGCAAAATTGCTACCAGTGCGACCAAAACCAATCATAACTTCATCAAAAATTACTAAAATATTATACTCACGTACTAAATGAATAACTTTGCTAATAAATTCTGGGCGGCACATTCTCATACCACTTGCCCCTTGTACTAAGGGTTCTAGGATCAATGCAGCAATTTTATCGCTGCTAGTATTTAAATGATTTTGCAGTACTTTAAGTGCATGCTTCTCTTTATTTTCTACTTCCTCATCTCCATCCCATGTTTCTGGAAAAGGTACTCTAAGCACAAAAAAAAGTAACTTTGCAAATGCATTATGGAAACCAGACCCAAATCCTACACTCATTGCTCCAAAAGTGTCTCCATGATATCCCCCTTCAAAGCTTAAAAATATAGTTCTTTCAACATCACCCTGGTTATACCAATATTGATAAACCATTTTTAGAGCTACCTCAACAGCTGTAGAACCATTATCTGAAAAAAAGAATTTGGATAGAACCTTGGGTAATAAAGCATGTAATTTTTCACAAAGCTCAACAGCAGGTTTATGAGTAAATCCTGCAAAAATTACGTGTTCTAAAGTCATACTTTGCTCATATATAGCCTTAGCAATTTCAGAATGAGCGTGACCGTGTAGATTCACCCACCAACTGGAAATAAGATCTAAATATGACTTGCCATTTTCATCGTAAAGATATGATCCATATCCTTTCTTAATTGCGATTGGAAACCCTGCTGTTTTTTCTTGCGTGAATGGATGCCATATAATTTTTTTATCGCGTTCACCCAAATTCATAAATCAGATGGGTTTTTAACACTTATTATAATAATCATTCCAATTATAACCATAGGTATTGACAGTAGCTGCCCCATTGTTAAGTTGAATAAAAGATAGCCAATTTGCAAATCAGGTTCACGAAAAAATTCAATTAAAAACCTAATTACGGCGTAAAGTATCATTCCAATACCGGTTAATGTTCCCCTATATGATCTGAGATTTGTAAAAAACAGTAGTAAGTTTAATGTTATAAAAAGCAAAAGCCCCTCCCCTACTGCTTCATATAATTGGCTTGGATGACGAGCTAGATCATCTCCTGGAAAAATAACACCCCAAGGAAGATCAGTGATTCTTCCAAATAGCTCCCCATTTATAAAATTCGCCATTCGCCCTAAAAACAGTCCAATGGGTGCTGCACAAGCAAGTAGATCCATGACAAGCAGCATAGAAATGTTGTGTTTTTTACATACTGCTATAATTGCAATAATACATCCAATCAGCCCTCCATGAAAGGACATCCCTCCATGCCATATTTTAGATATTTCTATTGGTGAATTTAAATAATAGTTTAGATTGTAAATTAGAATATACCCTACCCTACCCCCAAATACTATTCCTATAATTGACCATGCAAGAAGAGAATCGTGGAATTTTTGACTAAACACCTTACATTTATCTACTTTATGTAAATACCAATGTGCAAATATTATCCCTAATACATATGCAATGGAGTACCAACGAACAGACACAGGACCTATACTAAAAATCACTGGGTCAATATGTGGAAAAAGTATTGCATTCATCTTTTTTAATACCTATAAAATAGATAAATTATTTAATGTCAAGAAAAGTAAATCTATCACGTGTAGCGAAAGCTAAATCAACAACTTTTTTATATTTACTAGTATTCCAGCCCAAATCTTCAGCATCAGTTGCCATGCCTAAATCGCAAAATATCTTTTTCAATACCTTAGATGGAATATGACTTTTTTTCACCACCTCAGAAAATTCACTCCAATTTTTTTGAACTATATCGTTTAAATGCTCAGCTTTTTCTTCACTGATTTTTTTACTATAAAAAGTTTCTATAAACTCACCATTGCCAAAACATTCTCTAATCTCTTTTTCATTTGCTACTGTTGGTTTGATAGTTGGTATAGCCAGTAACTTTTCCTCTTGCAACTTAGCCATGGTAAGCGTAGTTATAGCTATCTTCTCACCATGTAGAGGCAATAAGTTATGACCATAAACTGCATCCATAGCATGGGCAATCATATGCTCCCCCTGACTCGCAGGATGGCTTCCACCACTGATTGTCATTCCAATCCCAGAAAGCAGTAAAGCCTCAATTAATAGCATCACAACGTCTTTATCTTTTGCAATTAACCTTGAATACTCTTTTAGTAATTCTTGCTCGATATCGCGTAAGAGTAAAAAAGGCAAATCATTATACTCAGTGTTAAGTAAAAGGTGTGACAATAGCCAATCAGCTTGTGCTGTAGAGCGACAGATGAAATCAGCAAAACCACTACGCGTAAGACGAAGTGGAGCGCTTGTCACTACATCCAAATCAATGTATATTGCTTTAGGCAGATGTGTCTGAAATGACTTTTTATAGCCACCAGTAAGTATTGATGCACTTGCCGACATATACCCATTCATGGAGGCAGCAGTTGGAAAGAGAATATAGTCTTTATCACTTATATAGCTTGCATATTTACATAAATCATTTATAGTTCCGCTGCCTAAAGCGACTAAAGTATTAAAATCTTTTGCTTTGTTAATAATAAGTTCAATAAGGCTACTTGAAGGCGGTGAATCACCTGGAATAACATGATGGGAGATGCTGGTAGCTAATTTTTTGTCTAAAAGTCTTATTGTGTTTTCATCTGCAATTAAGTAGCTACTATTATAGCATTTTATAATACTATCTATATCATTTATAATACCTTGTTCTATCACTACCTTTTCTGTAGAAAATTTAAGTAGCTTATTTGAACAAGGATCAAAAACACCATCACTTATAATTTTTTTACTGCAATACATCTTATAATTTTTAAGAAGATACCTCTTTTACATGGAAATTAAAGCTTTAAAAAAATGATTAATATAGCATAATATCTTAGTTTACAAGATTCAAAGGGGGGAATATGTCACTTGAAGAACAATTGATCCAAGCTATTAGGGATAAAAACGTAGAAGGGGTGAGATCTTTACTGGAAGGAGGAGCAGATGTTAATGCTCGAGATTGTTATGATTGGACACCTCTACACTGGGCTGCTAAAAATGGACATATAGGAATAGTTGAGCTTCTTCTTGAAAATGGAGCAAATGTTAATGCTCAAGATAGGAGTAAAAGAACACCTCTACACTGTGCTGCTAAAGGAGGACATATAGAAATAGTGAGGCTTCTTCTTGAAAAAGGAGCAAATGTTAATGCCCGAAATCGTTATGGTTGGACACCTCTACACTGGGCTGCTGAAAATGGACATATAGAAGTAGTTCAGCTTCTTCTTGAAAAAGGAGCAGATGTTCATGCTCAAGATAATTATGGTCGGACACCTCTACACCTGGCTGCTCAAAATGGCTATACTGACATGGCTCAGCTTCTTCTTAAAAATGAAGCAGATGTTGAGGCTCAAAATTATCTGGGACACACACCTCTACACTGGGCTGCTGAAAATGGATATATAGAAGTAGCTCAGCTTCTTATTGAAAAAGGAGTAGATGTTCATGCTCAAAGTCAGTATATAGCAAGACTTCTACACTTTGCTGCTGAAGAAGGAAATATAGCAGTAGTGAGGTTTCTTCTTGAAAAAGGAGCAAATGTTAATGCTCAAGATAAGAGTAAAAGAATACCTCTACACCTGGCTGCTAAAGGAGGAAATATAGAAGTAGCTCAGCTTCTTCTTCAAAAAGGAGCAGATGTTAATGTTCAAGGTAATGGAACATCTCTATACTTTGCTGCTAGAGAAGGACATATAGAAGTAGTGAGGCTTCTTCTTAAATGTGGAGCAAATGTTAATGCTGAAAGTAATTATAGAGGAACACCTCTATACCTTGCTACTAAACATAGACATACAGAATTCTTCTTCCTGTTTCTACTTTATGGCGCTGATATAAGTGAACGAGATCGAGGCATAATAAATAGAAAACCTAAACTTACTAGCTGTTTAGCAGAATTTGAGCAAATAAAAGGAATGCCTCACTTAGGTGGACTGATAGAAGCATATAAGAGTGGAGATAAAAAGGCCATTTCACAATATATAGATAATGCAAAAAATCAAGAAGCATTGGTTGCAAAATATAAAGGAATAAAAGAACGCTGCACTAATGAACAATTATCTTTTGTGCCTGAGTATTTATGTGATTTTGTTAAGCATATCACCCTGAAATTTTTAAAATCTCACATAGACGAAAAAACTATGGCATCTTACTTGAGTGAGTCAAAAGATGACATAAAAATAATTAAGCTGCAAAACAATAAGACAAGAGCTGTATATGAGCTATTACCTAAAATTGCATCAGAAAAAATAGTTTCATATTCTGATAATGATACGAAAGAAAACGTATTACTAGCTTTAAGCAAAAAAGCAGATGTGTTTTTAAATGAATTAAAAAATATTTATCAAAGTCCAAATGCACCATTAGCTCAACCTCAATTGGAAGAAATAGATCCTTCAGCAAAACTCCAATGTAATTTATGAAGATTCAAATCATGATATATCAGCTGTGGGTAGGATTTTAAAATTTTTGAAAAAAAACTCAAAAAAGTGCAATTTTCTGCTTCCATGATTTAAAACATATATGATATAAAGAGAGAGCCAATCTGGAGAGATTGAGGCTGTAGAGGCGGCCTTTAAAGTGGCAGATGTATAGGAAAAGAAGATCTGAATATATTGAATAGGATCTTCGGCGACCTACTGAATAGTTTTAGCTATTTTAGGCTCTTTTGCCTAGAGTAAGGGTTGATATCCTTATAGTTATATGCCTTAAAACATATAACCATAGCGCTTCCAATTATCAATTGGTAGTCCTTTCATGGTGGGAATCCGTGAAAAGGGCTAAAAACGCTCCTCTCTCTGATGTTGTTCATGTGCTTTCTCTCCAGATTGGCACTAAAAACAATAAAAGGTCGCAAAGAAAGATTGAAAGATAAGATCAGAATAAATAATAACTTTTTATAAATTGAGCATTTTGAATTTTTTCTTTTTTACTATGAAATGAATTAGTTATTCTACAAAAAACAAAATTTACTTTGCAGAATTTTGCGTTTAAATAATATTATTTATAGAATTAAATGCAGAGAGTTTCAGTTTTTGGTTCAACAGGTTGTATTGGACAAAAGACCGTGCAGCTTTTGCTAAAAAAGCTAAACAAATATAAAGTAGAAGTTTTAACTGCAAATTCAAATTTTGAATTACTCGCAAGGCAGGCACGCCTTACAAAAGCAAAAAATGTTGTTATTACTGATAAGAGATTTTTTAGAGATTTAAAGGAATCTTTATCTAACACAAAGATTAATGTTGAGGCAGGCAATGAGGGGCTTGCTGCTGCGGCTTCTATCCCTGTAGATCGGGCTGTTATTGCAATAGTTGGCATTGCTGGGCTTATACCAACAATGAAAATCATAGAATCTAACACAAAGATTATAGCTTTAGCAAATAAAGAAAGCATTATATGTGGTGGGGAGTTGATGCTAAGAAAGGCAAAGGAGCATAAGGTAAAAATTGTTCCCATAGACTCAGAACATAATGCCATCTTTCAGATTTTTCATAGTAGTTATAATCTTGAAAAAATTATATTGACGGCTTCTGGTGGCCCATTTTTACATTTAACCCTTGAACAAATGGAAAATGTAACATTACACGATGCAATAAGTCACCCTATTTGGAAAATGGGAAAAAAAAATTCAATTGACAGTGCAACTATGATGAACAAAGCTTTAGAGTTAATTGAAGCTCAGAATTTATTTACAGTTGGTCCAAGTAAGTTAGATGTTGTTATACATCCAGAATCAGTAGTACATGGTGTAGTATCCTATAAAGATGGGTCTAATTTAGCAGTACTTGCGTGTCCCGATATGGATATCCCTATATCTTATGCGCTATCTTGGCCTAGAAGATCAAGCGTAATAAATAAACAGCTGGATTTAACTAAGCAGAAGTTAACGTTTTTAAAACCTAATTATAATCAATTTCCTGCTTTAAAATTAGCTATGGAAGTATTGCGTTCTAACACACCGCATGCGAATAGCATAGTACTAAATGCCGCAAATGAAGTTGCTACAGGTGCATTTGTAGAGTCAAAAATAGGTTTCTTAGATATTGTGAAAATAGTACAGGAAACGCTTGCAGCAACAAAAGTTACAGCTGGTTCTTTTGATTCTCTTAATAATATTATTAACCTTGATTCTAGCAGTCGAATTTCAGCAGAAAGATTAATTAGTTCTTTGCTAGCCAGATGCACAATAGTACTATAGACTCGTATTGTGTTGATTACGTCCGTCAAAATGATAGAGATCGTTTTGTTTGTGCATTATTCTCTAAAGGAGATATAAGATATTACTTTTTAGTCTTGTCTGCATTTAACATAGAGATCAGCAATATATTGTATAGTAGTACTGAAATTATGACTGCTCTTGTACTCATTAAATGGTGGCGTGAAAGGATTAAAATGATCTACAATAACAAACTTACAAATGCTGATAAAATTACAAAGGAATTAGAAACAGTTATAAAGTCTACTAATATTCCAGAAACCTTATTCCATCAATATCTTGATGGTTATGAGGAAGCAATTTGTAGAGATGAATATCTAAATACTGAGGAACTTGAGGATAATGCGGTGAAAACTACAGTGCATCTGATGAAGATGATTTTTGCTACTGCAGATATTAAGGACCGTGATGATGATTTAAACCAAATAATTTATCACTCTGGAATTGCTTGGAATTTAATGAATAATTTGCGTAATGAAAGATATTTAAACAGCAAAGGTAGAACCCTTTTGCCTAAAGATCTTTTGAAAAGTGCAGGGATAGAAAATGCACCATCTTTCAAAAATAATTTAGCTCTTAAGGAAGTAGTGGAACATATGGTGGAGGTAACACAAAATCACATAGATAAGGTTAAAATGCTAATAAGGAATATCCCAAGAGAAATTATTAGCATAGCTTTAATGCCCATCCTTGCAGAATTTTATCTAAAACGCATTTGTAGAAGAAAATTTGACATTATAAATAAAGAGGTGGGAACAATTTCACCAATAATGCAAATAAAGCTTTTACTATATAAGATAAAAATATGCTGTTCATAGAAATAAAAAACTGCAAAAGTTAGGAAGAAAGATTAGGATTAGATTCTTAATTTCAATTATTTTAAAGTATAGTAAAATGTTAACTTTCAGTAAGTCTGATGATAAATGAGTTTGAAATAGCACCGCTACTGGCAAATAAAACACCAAAACAAACTAAAGTTGTAGTGGCAATGTCTGGAGGGGTCGATAGTAGTACAACTGCAGTACTACTGCATAATTTAGGCTATCAGGTTATTGGTGTTACTCTTGAGCTCTATGGTGGTAGTACTAAAAAAGGCGCTTGCTGTGCTGGACAAGATATTTATGATGCAAGGTGTGTTGCTGAAACTGCTGGTTTTCCTCATTATGTATTAAACTACAAAGAGATATTTCAAAAAGAAGTTATAGATGATTTTATTGAAAATTATACTCGTGGAGAAACACCAATTCCATGTGTCAAATGTAATCAAACCGTCAAGTTTCGTGATTTGCTTAAGGTAGCACAAAATTTAGAGGCTGATGCATTAGTCACAGGGCACTATATTAGAAGGATAGAAAAAGACGGAGAAGTGCAACTATATTCTGGTTTAGATAAGAGTAAAGATCAAAGTTATTTTTTATTTGCAACAACAATTAAGCAACTAAAATTTTTACATTTTCCTCTTGGTGCTTTTCATAAGAGTGAGGTTAGAGAACTTGCAAAATATTTTAACCTAAAAATTGCTGAAAAGCCTGATAGCCAAGATATATGTTTCGTTGCTGATAAATATGCCAGCACTATTGCTAAACTGAAACCTAAGTCTTTAGTAAAAGGCAAAATTGTACACGTAAACGGTCAGGTTTTAGGTTATCATAATGGTATAATGAACTTTACAGTTGGACAAAGAAGAGGGCTTGGTATATCTTCACATGAGCCACTTTATGTGGTTAAAATAGATGCTAGAAACCAAGAAGTCATTGTTGGATCAGCAGATAAGCTGATGAAGAATAAACTCTCTGTAAGAGAATTAAATTGGCTAGCAAAAGACCCTATTCCAAATGAAGGGTTAGAGGTAATTGTAAAACTTAGATCATCACATAGTGGTAGTACGGCAAGAATATACCCTACTAACGAAAGTGGTAATACTGAGGTTATTTTAAAAGATGATTATTTTGGTATTAGTCCAGGACAAGCTTGTGTTGCCTATTTAGGGGAAAGAGTTCTAGGAGGTGGTTATATATTATAACTAACACTAAATCCATTTTGCTTCTTATCAATTTTTGTACACTTTCTATTGATCATCATCTAATTTAAAATTTAATTTTGGTATATAACGTAAGCTGACGTTTTTTAATAAGAATTTATGTATTAAATGCGATGATTTTTTTATTTCTGCTAAAACAGAATGCTTATCTTCTTTACTCCAAAAAGACAAAGCTATAAATACATCCGCTGCTTTCAGATCATTATTTAGATTAATTTTTGAAACTGAAACACCCTGGCTACATACTTTACCTTCCATGAAAATCTTTGCAATTGCTCTACACAAAATTGACTGCATCATTAATTTTGATACACGCTTCTCCATTGCTAATTTAGTTTTGCCTGTTTTGTTATTAGTTCAAATGCTTCTATAATATCATTAGGTTGTACCTCAGTACAACCACTTAAAGATATCCCACATTCAAAGCCAGATTTAACTTCTTTTACATCATCTTTGAATCTACGTAAAGTTTTTACCTCACCTTCACATATTAATCTATCATTACGCTTTAATCTAACTAATGTACCCTTTTTTATTATACCACTTGTCACATGACAACCTATAATGCTTACTGTTTTATCTATATTAAATACTTCCCTCACAGAGGCCAGCCCAACATGATGCTCTTGTATTATAGGTTTGAGCTTACTGTTTAGTAAATCTTTTATATCGTTAATTAACTCATATATTATATCATAAAAACGAATATCTACCTGCTTTTGTTTTATAAGATTTCTTGTTCTTGAGTCTGCTTTTACATTGAATGCTAAGATAATAGCGTGTGAGGCTTCAGCAAGTAGAATATCTGACTCAGTTATTACTCCAATTCCACTATGTAAAACATTCACTTTAACTTCTTCATTACTTAACTTTACAATTGCATTACGTATTGCTTCAATTGATCCTGTAACATCACATTTCAAAATAATAGGTATTTTTGTTACATCGTTTTCTTGGCTAAATATGTCTATTAAGTTAGTGCTTATTTTACCGTTACTTAAATTGTTTCTATACTCAACAACCTCACGTGCTTGCTTCTCAGATTCTACAACCACAAACTGATCTCCAGAATTTGGTATAATACCTAGCCCAGCAACTTCAATTGGAGTTGAAGGTAGAGCTACCTTTTCATTTCTTCCATTATGATCAAACATACTACGAATCTTACCATATCCGTTCCCTATAATTATTATATCTCCTATTTTTAATGTTCCCTGTTGCACTACTAAAGTTGCGAGTATACCATGACTTTTATCAACTTTTGATTCAATAACTACTCCTGAAGCACGACAATCAGTAGCTGCTCTTAAATTGATTAACTCTCCAATCATTATTATTGTTTCTTCTAATTCTTCCAAATTTATTTTTTGTTTTGCTGATACTGGTACAATTATAACATCGCCACCTAATTCCTCAGAAATAAGATCGTACTGTAACAAATTATTGGCAATTTTTATGACACTATCTCCTACATTGCTCACTTTATCAATTTTATTAACTGCCACTATAATAGATACATTTGCAGCTTTGGCGTGACTAATTGCTTCAATTGTTTGATCCATTATTCCGTCATCTGCTGCTATAACTAGCACTACTATATCAGTTATATTTGTACCACACGCACGCATTGCAGTAAATGCTTCATGTCCAGGCGTATCTATAAAAGTTATTCTATGACCACCTTGAGTTGTTGTTTGATACGCACCAATTTTTTGAGTAATGCCCCCTGATTCTTTTTCAGCAACATTTGATTTACGGAATAAATCAAGTAGAGAAGTTTTTCCATGATCTACATGCCCCATAAATGTAACAATAGGAGGGCGTGGTAATTTAGGTAACTTTTCATCAATTTGAAATATCTTTTCCTCCACTTGAAAACCACCTACCCTTTTAAAAGTATGATTGAAACTCACTGCTATTTCACATGCTGTATCTGGATCTAAAAAATCATCTAATTTAATAGTTTTACCAATTTTAGACAGAGTATTTAATACATCCTTACTTCTCTCTGCCATACGTTTAGCAAGCTCTCTCACTGTAATTTCATCTGGAATAAGAATTTCACGTGATATATTTGAGCGTTTTATTGGTTTAGAGCGCTTATTTCTTTTAGCTCTTATGCCAAAAGCTTGTCTTGATTCATCATTCTGATCTTGTACCAAGGCTTTTTCAAGAGCAAATTTTTCATGTTTAGAGTATGTATTAGAGAATTGATTTTTATTTATATTCGGTTTAGCTTTTTTAAATTTTTGATCATTACGATTAGTTTCTTTTATATTCTTCTTATTATCATCAATGCATTTAACATCTTCAAAATTTTGATTTTCTTCTACTGTATCCTTTTCAATTTCAATATACTCATCTTCTTGCTTATGATGGCTTTCTACTTCTTGTTTTATTAATGCAGCATTATAAAAAGCATTTATCCTAGATACTTGCTCTTGCTTTGTTAAAGAAGCATCAGTATCCTCACCTTGTAAGACAAAACTCAATAAATTATTTTTTCTTTTTCTTTTAACTTCCACTGCAGTACCACCCTTAACTGAATGCAAGTTGCCAGCAGAAAGACTAGACTTAAGCCTATCATTACATTTATCCTTGCTTAAATTAAAATTAGCAAGAGTCAACTTTTTATTACTGATGTTCCCAGGCTCATTCATATATCCACTCAATTAATTGTTAAGCAATCCAGATTTTTTACGTGCCTGCATTATTATTTCATTTACCTCTTCACCTAAAGAAAAACGAGAAACTATGCTACAAAATTCGTCATCAGACAAACCTGCAAGATCATCTATAGTCTTAATACCTTTATTATATAGTACTATTATATCACTCACTTGAAGGTGAGGAAGTTCTCTAATAAATTGATCTACCCCTAATTCTTCTAACTTAGCTTCGTTATCATGTTCTTTATTTTTTAAATATTGCACTGCCCTATCATGCAGTGCAATAGCAATTTCCTCATTAAACCCTTCAATTGATGTAAGATCAGAGATAGGTGCTTGAGCAACATCTTCTACACTCAAAAAACCTTCTGTAATAAGTAGTTGCCCTATAATTTCCTCTACATCTAGGGCATCAACAAACAAAGTCAAACCTGTCTTTAATTCTTGTGCTCTTTTTTCTGAATTCTCTTTATCACTTAACACATTTATTTTCCACCCAACAAGTTCCGAAGCCAACCTGATATTCTGACCACGCTTACCAATTGCCATACTTAATTGATCTTCAGGCATAACCAATTCTATGTAGGATTCATCTTCATCAATAATGACTTTCAATACTTTTGCTGGAGCTATTGCTTCAACAATAAATTCAGCTAAATTTGTAGAATGCCTGACCACATCTATTTTCTCATCATTAAGCTGAGATTTTATATTCTTAATTCTATAGCCTTTAATACCAATACACGTTCCCACAGGATCAATATTTTTATCAAAAGAAGAAACTGCAACCTTAGTACGAGAACCAGCATCTCTAGCTATTACTTTAATAACTACTATCCCATCATAAATTTCAGGTATTTCCTCTTTAAATAATTGTTCTACAAAACCTTTGTGTGTTCTAGAAAGAAAAATTTGTGAACCATAATCTGCACTTCTTACATCTTCAACATAGGCATTTATATTATCACCCTGACGAAACACCTCACCCTTAATTAGATTGAATGATTTTAGATAAGCTTCATTACCATTTATATCCACAATTAAACCATTATATTCAATTTCTTTTACCCTACCACGAACTATAGTACCAACTCTATCTTTAAATTCTTCATACTGCTTTCTACGTTCTTCTTCCTGTATTATTTGCTTTATTCTTTTTTGAGCAATTTTTGCTGAGGTATAGCTGATATCTATTGGTGGTAGCTGCTCTTGTATAACTTCACCAACTTTAGCATCTTCCTTAATCAGTCTTGCTCCTGACAAACTAATAAAGTCACCATCAAAAGGGTCACTATCTACAACTGTAACTTCTCTAAAGAGAGATATTACACCAGTTTTTCTATCTATAGAAGTTACAATTTTATAATTACCGTATTTCTTACGCGCTGCAACTTCAATAGAATCTTCAACTGCTTTAATTATAGTTTCCAGCTGCAAACCCACTTGCTCTGCAGTTTCCTTTGCTGCTCTTAATAATTCTGCGCTATTGAGATTACAGGGAGTAGACATAGTAAAAATAAGTTTAATTAATATTAACTGAGAATAAGTGCTTAGTGTAACTTTTAAAGTTGTTTTTAGTCAAGTTTTTTCTTACTGCACGCTTACTTAATAAGAATAATACAGATTATAAAATTAAAAATATGTTAATATATATTTTATAATTCCTAAATATCATTCTAATTTTATAAGGAGGTCACCAGTCCTTATACTTTCTCCTTCCTTTATTGCAATCGTTTTTATTGTTCCTTTTGCTTCTGCATGTATTATATTCTCCATTTTCATTGCTTCTATTATACAGAGTGATTGGCCTATTTCTATCTTTTCACCTTGACCTACACATAGTTTAACAACCATTCCCGATATTGGGGCTTCAATATCCAATATGTTCTTATCTTCTTTAGATTCTAGCATAAATTTATTAAGATTTGCAATACTAGGACAATAAACAAAGCACTGTGCCTTCATACCTGCACTGCTGAGCAGGTACATGTTTTTATTGATACTAACTTTTACATTCAGAGCATGATCATTAATGATAACTTGCAACAGCCTATAACTTATATTCCATCTACTATTGACTGAATGTTCATTATGATTATATATCGCTAAAAGAGTGGTGCCATCATACTTTACCCTTATGTTATATTCATTTTTATCCACACACACTGACAGTGAATCATCTATCTCTTTACAAGAAACCCAATTACGATATTCATTGCTTAAATAAATATACAACGAAACAAATATAAATATCTGGACAGATTCTTCAGTTAAAATATCACTATGAAAACCATTAGGATAAAATTCTGAAATAAATCCAGTATGCAATTTTGCTGCTATAAAAGCTGGCTGATGAAAGATTGACTCAAGAAATTCAATATTATTTGCAATGCCACCAACGTAAGACTCAGATAATGCTTGCTGCATACAGCTTATCGCTTCCATTCTATCTTTTCCACATGTAATAATCTTTGCTATCATTGGATCATAGAACATACTCACTTCTGCACCGGCAAAAACTCCGTCATCTATTCTTACGTTATTGCTTTCTTTCGGCATGTTATAATACTTTATACGTCCGCTAGCAGGGAAAAAGTTCTTTGCTGGGTCTTCAGCATAGATCCTACTCTCTATTGCCCACCCATTTAATCTTATATCTTTCTGGCTAAATCCTAACTTTTGCCCACAAGCTATTTTTAGCATTTCTTCAACTACATCAATGCCTATAACTAGCTCTGTAACTGGATGCTCAACTTGCAATCTAGTATTCATCTCTAGGAAATAAAATTGTTTATCTTTATCCATGATAAATTCTACAGTACCTGCAGAAAAGTAATTGACTTGTTTCGCTAAAGATATGCATTGCTTATACATCTTTTGCCTTATTTCTTCAGTAACAAATGGACTTGGGCTTTCTTCTATTACTTTCTGATTATGTCTTTGTATAGAGCATTCCCGTTCTCCTAAACATACAATATTGCCGAATTTATCACCTAGAATTTGTACTTCAATATGCCTTGGCAACTCTATATACTTCTCTATAAAAAGATTACCATCTTTAAAATTTTTCATTGCTTCGTTAGTTGCAGAATCAAACGCTTGAGCGACTTCTTTTATTGACCTTACAATTCTCATGCCTTTTCCCCCACCTCCTGCTGCAGCTTTAATTATAATTGGAAAACCAATTTGCTGAGCTATCTCCTCAGCGTGAGCTATATTTAAAATCGCACCAGTATAGCCAGGAACTACATTTACTCCTGATTTTACAGCAACTTCCTTGGCTGTTATTTTATTTGCCATGGCTTTTATTGCCTCAGTGCTCGGTCCAATAAAATCAATGCCAAACTTTTCAAGAGCAAGAGGAAAGTGTTGATTTTCAGATAAAAAACCATAACCAGGATGAACTGCTTGTACCTTAGTATCAACCGCAACTTTACATATTTTATCAATATCTAGATAACTTGCGCATGCAGGTGATTGTCCTATATGTACCGCTTCATCTGCAAGTTTTACATGCAACGAACTTACATCGGCATCAGAGTAAACACAAACACATGATATACCCATTTTATGAGCGGTCTTGATGATTCTACAGGCGACCTCACCTCTATTAGCTATCAGTATTTTGCTATATTTTTTAAGCATTTATATAATTTAAAGACATTTAGTAAACCTGTGCTTTAAAGGTTTACATTTGTATATATCTGCTAGCAAGTAATTTTTTATTTTAAAACTAAAGTATACTATTTTAAACTATTTTTTGCTAATTAAAAAAAATTTTTTCCTAGGCTCTGTGAACAGCCATGAAATTTAAAAATCCTATAAAAACCATTTATCGAATCTGCAAAAAATCCTGCTGAAATTTTTTATTTTTCCGAATTACTTGTACAAATGTTTATCATTGCACTTTCCTGCTGGAGGAATTTGCATTTCTTATTTTTAAGACTGGCTACAAAAGTATATAGCCTTTATCAGCTACTACAGTGGAAACATTTTTAATCAGATTTCGTTCCTTTGTCCTGCTTTTTAAGAATGCAAAAATTTGTTCCTATTTTGTCTCTTGTATGTATTCGGTCCATATTAATTCATGGTTAAACTGTTTTATATTTTATCTTATATAGCTGTTCACAGAGCTTAGTGGAAATGCCTTGTATGAACAATGTGCTATAAAGAAGGCAAATGTTATATCAAATTGGGCTTTTCCCAGCTTCTTCCCAGAAAATTGAGCTGCACTAAAAATTCAGTTGACGTAGTTTGTCGCTGGAAAATCATAATTAGATATTTTTTCGGTCCATTAACATCTGCTAAATGATTTAGTTTTATTCAAATTAAGTAAGGTTTAGATTAGTAATATAAGCATTACCTCATCTTAACGTGACACAAACAACATGGGAAAAGAGAAACTATTATGTTCTTCAATGAGGTTTTAGCTTTGTTCTCATTACTATTTATTACAATATCATTAACATATTCGTATGTATGTTCATCTTGATTATTGCTCGAGCTATTAACATTTTCTCCGCTTGATAAATGCTGATGTTCTTTATTAGTACTAACCTCATTTGTTCTATTTTGAGTAACTTGTATATCTTTTTGTGTTCCTTTTAATATTCCTTCAAGATTTACATAGTTACAATCGTTTCCAATCATACTCATATAACTATTACTATTTGTTAGCTTTAAATCTAAAGGTTTTTCTTTTACAAGTATAAGCGCTATGGAGTGAGTACCACTACCTTGAGATATAGAATAAAGCTCATTTGGTTTCAGTCTTTCATGTAACAAATGGCTTCGTAATGTTATATTGCCGGCAGGATCAGTAAATATATCAGCATAACCCCTATGTGTATTTTCTCTTTTATCTTGTTGATTCTTGCCTATCATGTATATCCCCCTTTCATCTAATATTTTAGAATTATTACGATAAAAAACAACCTTACAACTAATAATTTAATAAAAAGCTATCACTACAGATAGCTAATCAGACTATCATTCAGTTTTTTTAGGTAAAGGTACAGGATTATTGCTCGTAGAACGCAAGTAAGAAATAATATCTGCTATTTCTTGTGGTTTGGAAATACCAGCAAAAGCCATGCGCGTTCCCTTAATATAAGATCTAGGGCTTCTTAAAAATTCAAATAATTCCTCATATCCCCAACTCCCTTCTTTTTCTAGCATTGGTTTAGAATAATTGAAAGATCCACCTAAATGAGCTTTTTTATTGCCAACTATATTCCATAGATTAGGCCCAACCCTGTTTGGTCCACCTTGCTCAAAAGTATGACATGCTATGCATTTTTTGGCTGCTACCTTTCCTTTTTCTGCACTGGCGCTCTCCATTAAAACTGCAATATCCAAAATTATATCCTGTTGACCAGTGACGCTATTGGCAATTTCTATTTTTTGGCTTTCTATAACTGTGTGCTCAGCGGGATTATACAGTACATCAACAATATTACTAATTATCATAATAACAAGTGCTGAAAATAAAATTGCACCTGCAATTTTGTTTAACTCAAAGTTATCCATACGAAAAGTTTTAATTTTTACTGTAACAAATTAAGAAATATCAGTCAATAAGCACTTTACTCTAATATATTTTAATTATATCATATTATACTAAATTAATTAGTAATATTCTAAAAAATACAAGCTGTTACTAATTGGGGAGAATGTATTAGCAATTGGGGGTAATATGAATTATAGGAAGTTGTGTAAAAGTCTATTAGACCGCTTATATGAAAGTTTGGTCCCTTGGTTCTGTGCATTACAGGAAATTAGAGATCATTTAAGAGATGATCAGAATCAGGAAGAGAAAAAGTCACTAGATGATTTACATGATCAAGGACTCATATGGATTGAACAGTTGGACAATATTCGGTGTGATCTAAGTAATAGCGAAGCTCAAGATGAGGAACAAGAGCCAAGGTTATTATGCAGTCAGCTATGTGACCTTATAAGTGAAATATCTTCACTTGAAGTGACAAAAGCTAATCAAATAGCACAAGATAGTCAATATGACCGAGTATTAAAAGATTTAGGTGCGCAGTTAGAATATAAAGAAGGGGAACTACAAGATCTAAAACAATTCATTACAGATAGCAATGAATTGTTAGATAAGTTAGCAGAGGAAACAAGAGAAAAAGAAAATAAAAGAGATAGGCTAACAAATGAAACAGAAAAGATATACAATCAATCAAAAAAACTAGAAAAAGAAATAGCAGCAAAAGGTGAGTATTCAAAAAAGCTAGATGAAGAAATATTAAATGCAGAAGAAGTGTTTAAAAAGTTGAAAACAAGGAATGATCTGATGCAACGACAATTAGAAAATCAAAAAGAGAAAAATATAGAGAAAGAGGAGTCTCTAGCAGAATTAAAACAGGAAGAAGAAAACGAAAGAAATCGGTTAAAGGCTTTAGGAGATCAAGTGGCAGTGCAGTATAAGCCCAATATTCTAGAAATAAAATCGGACTCAGATAGTGAAGCAGGGGAATTAACGTCTATACAATCAAAAGTTATCAGTCAATCAAATTCTATAGAGCAACTTGCATCTACACTAAAATCTCTGCGAGATGAGTTACGGGACGATATATCACAAAATGATTCATATTGGGAAGATTCTATAAAGTGTCCACAAGATAGCACAATAAGCTCAACAACACAAGAAATGTCAGACAAGGAAACTCAAACATTAAATACACAAAAAAGTCACGACAGAGGTATGAAATATACAGTATTTTTTACTATTCCTTTTGCTCTAACAGGTGTGTCTTTAACGATTATTCCACTAATAAAATCAACAGAAAATGATACTATTTTTCTGTCAGTGGGGTTATCATTTTCTGTATTAGCTATTGTTTGTCTTGTTGCAGTAACTCTTTATAATCATTATAGTGAGCCAATTGCAGGTTTAGCACTGCCCAAAGAATTAAATGATAATTCTTTGGGCATCATTGCCCAAGATTATACTATAAATTAGATTTGAGTTAGGTTAAAATAGTTAACTTACTATATAGGTTTAAGAAATAAAAATGATAGAGTACCATACTGATAAAAACGGCAACCGTATAGCATATAAAAAAGTTAAAGGAACAAGAGCATCTGTAATTTTCTATGGTGGCTTCGCCTCTGATATGAACGGTACTAAGGCAAATGCTTTGTATGACTTTTGCCAAAAATCTAACATAGAGTTAACACTACTTGATTATCTAGGGCACGGAAATTCTAGTGGTAATTTTATTAATTACACAATAAGTGACTGGCATGGGAACTGCTTGGAAGTCATGGAAAATCTAACTTATGGTAAACAGATAATCATTGGTTCAAGTATGGGAGGGTGGCTTATGCTCATGACAACGTTAAGTGTACCTCAAAGAGTATCGGCACTCATCGGAATAGCTACTGCTCCTGATTTTACAGAAGATTTAATATTTAAAAAATTATCAGATAAGCAGAAAGATGACCTATCTTCTCTAGGAATAATAGATTTTCCTTCAATTGAAGAAACAAAACCTCAAGAGAAGCTTAGTGACTGCAGCTATAAAATTACAAGGGATTTAATTGAAGATGGTAGGAAGAATTTACTACTAAATAAAGATAATATAAACATTAGTTGTCCTGTACGATTGTTACATGGCTTGAACGATAAAGATATACCATATCATTATTCTATAACTTTAGTAGAAAAAATAACATCAAGTGATATAGAAGTACATCTGATTAAATCAGCACAACATAACATGTCAGATGATTATTCACTTAATATAATATTTAAAACTCTCAATGAGTTTATATAGTTTTAAATTTCAAATTTTAGTATCGTCTTGATCTACGACCATAAAATATCAGCGACAGACTGATAAATTATTACCAACGAATGGTGCAGTTGTCCGCTGCAGTATCCAATAGGGTTTATGTTGTCAAAGCTAAGGAGTTGTGTAAGTAAGTGCATATATTAGGGATAGATCAAAGCTTGGAATGATCTAAAAGAGCAGAGTGTATTAAAAAGCTCCTACATCAATAAACAGCATATTCCCCAATGCAGAAGTGTATAAAACTCACTAAAATATGTATCCAGCAAAAATGGATGATTTGAAGAAAATATATCAAATAGGCTGAATTGGAAGAAGAGTGGGACCCTATGGTGCTGAAATCCTGGCAAAATAATTGGGATTTTAAGATCCGGTTAGGTTTACACTACCAATCCCCATAGAAATCAGGAAAAAACCAATTTACTAGTATTTGTATAAGCAGGTGATATAAACAAAATATTGGACTATATCAAATTGGGCATTAACCATCTCTCAACTTGATATCTTCTTTCCTAACAGATTGAAAATTTAGTTGAGCTGAAAATTCGGTTTGGCATAATTTATTAAATACTCTCAGTAATTACTAAGCTGTTATTTCTTTACTTTGTAGTATAATAACATAAGCAATAGCATAGTCACCATCATCACTAAGTGATACTTTTATAATATCATTTTTTGATAGAAGATTAGGGATACTATTTCTGATAGTAATATTGGGCCTACCATTTTTGTCATTGCTTATCTCGATATCCTTTATATTTATTCCGCGAAAACCAATTCCTAATGCTTTAACAAATGCTTCCTTTGCAGCAAAACGTTTTGCAAAATGTCTAACTTGCATCCGATAATCACTATATTTATGGCTATCTATTATCTCCTGCTCATTATATACTCTAGCTAAAAATTTTTCTTTATACTTTTGCCAGATGTTTTCTATACGGGGAATATAAACAATATCTATACCATTACCAATTAGCATCACGTACTTCTAAAGTGCTTAATTACGGCATCAACAGACATAAATTTTGTTTCTCCTGCCCTTTTTTTTACTTCAATTAAGCCTTCACCTATAAACTTTTTGCCAATAATGATCTGCCATGGCAGCCCTATTAAATCCATTCTTGTAAACTTAACTCCAGCACTATCTTTAGTTTCGTCATATAATACTTCATCAGTTGGTAAATTGCTATATATATAATTTGCAGTCTCAGTGCATGAGTTATCTCCTACTTGTAAATTGATCAGTCCTACTTTAAAAGGAGCTACAGCTTCTGGCCATTTGATGCCATTCTCATCGTGGTGAGCTTCAATTATCGCTCCAACCAGCCTTGATATCCCTATACCATACGAACCCATATGTATTGGTACGTTTTCACCACTTTCTAAACTAATTTTTGCATTCATAGGACTTGAATATTTATCGCCAAAATAAAAAATATGCCCAACTTCTATTCCCTTACTTTTGCTTAAATTTTCAAAAGATATTGGGCACTTTTTTGGATCATACATACCCTCAGAAACTGCATATATATTTTTTAACTCTTGCACATCTTCATTTTCCAGTAATTGAGAAAATCGACTATCATAATATATTGTATCTTCACCAGTTTCAGAGAGTATATGAAATTCATGACTTAAATTCCCTCCTATTGGTCCCGTTTCAGCTTTAACAGCAATTAGTGTAAGACCCATGCGCTTGAAGATTTTAATATATGTTTTATACATTAGATCATATGATTTTTCTGCATCTTCTTGATTTTGATCAAAACTGTAAGCATCTTTCATTAAAAATTCTCTGCTACGCATAACACCGAACCTTGGCCTTACCTCATCACGAAACTTCCATTGCATTTGATAAAGAAGAAGAGGTAAATTTTTATAGCTTCTTATAACTCCACGTATCGCATCAGTTACAACCTCTTCATGAGTTGGCCCAAAGAGCATGCTACGTTCATTTCTATCTTTTATATGTAGCATTTCACCTCCATAGCTATCATAGCGACCGGATTCTTGCCAAAAACTAGCTGGTTGAATACAAGGCATAAGTACCTCTAGTGCTCCTGACTTATTCATTTCCTCTTTTATTATAGATTTAATTTTATCAAGCACTTTAAGACCTAAAGGGAGCCAAGTGTAAATACCAGATGCTATTTGTTTGACTAAACCTGCACGCAGAGAATATTTATGTGAAGTTATTTCTGCATCACTTGGGTTCTCTTTTAGTGTTGGTAGATGATATTGCGACAGGCGCATAAGCAGTATTTTAAAATTATTACTTTTATACTGCTTCTCTTAAAATTATTCTACTTTTTATTAGCCAAAAATAATGAAAGTATACAGTCAAGTTGCTATTTTAATAAATAACAACTTTTCCTAATTATCCACCAATAGTAGGTGTATGTGGTTTATTCTCTATTTTAAAATCTGTGAGTTCAGTGTGTGGCTTATTTTTTTCGATATTTGCTTTTCTCTCTTTTAAATTATACAACTCTTTTAAAACTTGATCAAAACTTGTATTTTTTCCTTCAGTAGTTTTGCCTTCTGTTACAGTACGCTTTTTAGGATTAACTTGAGAAGTCATATCTCGTTCTTTTCCAGAGGTAAGTTTTGCCTTCTTTAAATCATCCTCTGTAGGCATTGGTGGTGGAGTTGGAACACCATTACTTACAGTGCAATAAAACATAGATTGCTTTGCTTCTTGTGCTTTAGGTACTTCACTTTGGATAGCAAAAGGTTTTTTACTAGACGTTGGTGAAGAAGATGGCGAAGGGGTTGTCGTTATCTTCTCAAGTTCTCTTTTAAATCCTTCTGGTATATTTAATTTATTAGGTCTGTTAGTGTCGAATCTTCTTGCTGATTCTTGAGTGCTATCTAACCTTGAGGATTTCACTTCCTCTTTAAAGCGCATTTGTTTTATAATATTTTGAACTGGTGTTTTTTCCTCTTGAGCTTTAGCTTCAAACTTTTTCGCTATATCTTTAACATTACCTGCAGATTGTAGTTCATCTCTCCTAACATCAAATTTATTTCTCAACTCTTCAGCTTTTTTAAAAGAAGACTCTCCTCTTTGTGGTACTAATGGTGCAACTTTCTTCTGATTAGCAGAAGTACCTGCTTTACTTAAAACCCTTTCAATAACTTCTTTAGAAGGTTTTGGTGCTACTTTAGGTTTTTCACTAATTTGTGCTCTTTGTGGCTTAGGTAAGTCATGTATTTGAAGATGCTGAGGAGCATTATACTCCACTTGATATTCAGTTTTCAATCCTTCAGCTGCAGCTTTTTGTTGTTTTTTTAGCTGACGAACTTCTTCTGCAGATACATAAATAGGTTCATTTTTTACAGAAGCATAATCAGGGTCAAAAGCAACATATTCTGATTTTTGCTTCTGCTCCATGCGAGCCTTTTGTAATAATGCATAATGTGGTTTACCATCTTTCATTGGAAGATAAATTGGGTCAGCTTCTGTTTGATTAAAACGACGGTCAGTTACATCAGTAACAGCATAAGGTGACACTTCAGCTATGCTATTTTCAATACCTTTTCCATATGCATCCATTAGACTATTCAATTCCTTGTTAAAAGAATCAACTATCATGTGAAATTGATCTTGTAAACTGTTCAGTTCCTCTTTTGGTTTACCCAACCTTTCCTTCTCCATTTCTTTAAACACTTTATTTGCTATTTTAGTAAATAAAAATCTTAATAATTTTACTATTGGTTTTGTTTTTGACCTTTCCTTAAGTTTCTTTTGAAACCCTGTTTCTAACGCTTTTGATTGTTCCTTTGTCAATTTGATGGATTGATCAACATCAGTTATGTTCTTTTGAATTTCAAACGCCTGATTATTATTGCTTACAAATATGTTTTTTAGAACTTCCATTGAGTTTACAACATTAATATTTTCCTGTGTTGTTTTGCCAAGTGTTCGATTTTTTTCAAACAGCAGAACATCTTTTAATGCATCAAATCCTTTTTGATTTTCAAAAAAAGGTCTTATATTTTTATAAGATTCTTTGTATTGAGGTTGCTGTAATAAGCTTTTAATATTTTCTAAATCTTGCTCTATATTATTGACTTCTTTAACAATTTTTCTAATTTCATTATCAATGTCAGATATATTTTCATTGCCAGAATTAGTTGGTTTTAAATTAGTTGTAGTCATTTATTTCCCCATAATTAATTTAAATATTAATCAATTATGTAAGGAAAATTATTAATTATTGGTTAATTTCATTATATAAAACATGGAATATTATATAAAACTGGTATGCAATTTTACATACTATATAGTGTAAAACACAGAATTATGTACTAAATCTATATCTTATCTTTTACATTCTCAGTAATAGACACTCTTTTATTTTAAGATAAAAATATATTTATGCGGGAGTGACGAGGCTCGAACTCGCGACCTCAGGCTTGACAGGCCTGCGCTCTAACCAACTGAGCTACACCCCCTGCATTTCATTTTTAGTAACAAATATATAAAAATTTGTCAATTCATTCTTAATTAAAAGCATTGTGGAGTTTTTTTAAAAAAACTCAGAAATATTTACAAACTTCAATTTTTTAATATAATTTTAATTTTTATAAGCAAAATTTTGATTAATCCTATTAGCTTAAAAACACTAAACATCATTTCTATTTCAAATGGATTTAGCTCTATAGCTTTAAAGATCAATCACCTCCTTCAGTCTCTTTTATATATCAAAATATTCCACATTCCATTTGTAATTCTATGGGTAATATCAATAGGAATATTTTGCACTGTTAAATTTAAATTTGTAAATTTCAGTTTATTTAAACATGGCTTGCTTGTGTTACTCAGTAAGGATAAAAAACATGATGGTGGGCAAATTACACACTTTCAAGCATTTTTTACTGCAATATCTGCTACTGTTGGTCTTGGTACAATATCAGGTGTAGCAATAGCGGTCAGTATTGGCGGGCCTGGAGCTATTTTTTGGATGGTCATAACAGGATTACTTGGCATGTCAGTGAAATTTGCTCAAGTGACATTAGGCTTAAAATATCGTACAAATGAGGATAGAACTGGTGGGCCTTTTCAATATATGAAGTATGGGTTAGCAGAAATTGGCTTACCAAAACTGGGAGTAGCGATCGCACTTACTTACGCTATTTTTTTAATTATTGCAATGATTTGCGGTGGCATACCTTTTCAGGCTAATCAAGTAGCAGCATTGTTTAATAACCTATTCCAATACGATAAAAGCTTTATTGTGCCTTTGGTGCTGTCTTTACTGGTGTGGCTTGTCATCATGGGTGGGGTTAAACGCATTGCTAAAGTTGCAACAAGTCTAGCACCTATTATGACTGTTTTGTATATCATAGGATGCATATTAATTATTTTTATGTATAGAGGTATGCTGCCCAGTGCCTTATATTCAATAGTGTCTGGTCTTTTTGGTAAGACAGCTATAGGTGGTGGTGTTATAGGAAGCCTAATTGCTGGGGTAAGAAGATCAGTATTTGCCAACGAAGCTGGCACTGCAACAGCAGCAATTGCTCATTATGCCACACAAGAAAGTGAGCCAGTACGAGCAGGATGTGTAGCAATGATTGGGCCATGTATCGATACAATAATAATTTCATTTTTAACTGGAATTGTTATTCTGGTTACTGGTTTCACTGCACAAAATAATAACATAGAGGACATAGTGTTAATCAAATCAATTTTTTCATTAATATCACCACTTTGGGGATATGTAATTTTTCCTTTTATCACACTATCATTTGCATTTTCAACCATAATAGCGTATTCATATTATTGTGAGGTTGCCTGGGTTTATGTATTTAATAGTAGAAAGAGTATAATTCTATGTCACATTTTAATATTGATTCTGATATATATCAGTGGTTTATCACAAGATGTTAAGTTGATTTCTTCTCTAGGGGATACTCTGTTTATGTGTCTTACCATTCCTAATTCAATTGCAATTTACTTGCTAAGCAAGAAAGTAGGCAATCAATTAAATTCTTATATTCAGAAAGGACTGTTATGAACAAAATCTTCAACATATTTATCACAATTCTTTGTTTACTCGCTAAAAATCTACATGCCTGTGAGCTACATTTAAACTATGATACAGTTTTAACTAAGATAAATAATTTTATTAATGCAACACTATTTTTTAAAATACTTGGAGTCCCATTTATAGTATTAGTATTATCTCTAGGTGCATTATTTTTTACTCTGCGTTTTAAGTTTATTAATATTAGGTTATTTAAGCACGCATTTGCAATTCTTGTAGGAAAATATGATGAAGATCATCATGAGGGAGATATAAGTCACTTACAGGCATTTGCATCTGCACTTTCAAGCACAGTTGGCTTAGGTACAGTTGCGGGAGTTGCTATAGCTATATCTCTTGGAGGACCAGGCGCAGTGCCATGGATGATGATTGCTGGTTTTTTTGGCATGTCACTTAAATTTTCAGAGGTAACTTTAGCATTTAAATATCGTACTAAAGACTATGATCAGCTTTTTAGCGGTCCTTTTAAGTATATGAGATACGGCTTAGAGGAGATAGGCTTCAAAAAATTGGGAATAGTTCTTGCTTCAATTTATGCATGTCTTTTAATATTATCAGGGCCACTAGGTAGCGTAGCGTTTCAAACAAATCAAATGATTGCCATTATTTTAGGAAATTTTGATTTTATAGATAACAACATATGGTTATTTTCTTTAATTATCACTGCTTTACTCGGTCTTGTAATTATAGGTGGCATAGAGAGAATCGCCAAAGTTGCATCCTCGCTTGTACCTGCTATGTCAATAATATACATTTTTAGCTGTATTGTAATAATCATATTTAATATTGATAAATTAGGTGATGCATTTCTACTTATGTTTCATGGTATGATTGATGCTAAGTCCGTAGGCGGAGGAGCTGTTGGAGCTTTTGTCGCTGGTATTCGTCGTGCAATATTCGCTAGTGAAGCTGGTATGGGATCTGCAGCTATTACACACGCAGCAACAAAAGATGAAGAGCCAGTAAGAACAGGTTTTGTTGCAATGATAGAACCATGTTTTGATACAATGCTAATCTGCTGTTTAACAGGACTTATAATTGTCGTAACTGGTGCATATCAGTATGCAGGAGATGGAATACTTATGACCCGTAAAGCTTTTGAAACTGTCTCTTGGTGGTTTCCTATACTTCTTACAATAGCCGCACCACTGTTTGCATTTTCTTCTGTTATAGTTTTTGTGTATTGCTGTGAGATGGGCTGGCTGTATTTATTTAATGCAAAGAGCCTAATTTTTTATCGTATTATTGTACTTGTAACAGCTTTTTTCTCTGGGATTTCAAAAAATATAATCAATATAGCAAGTATAGGAGATGCACTGTTTATTTGCTCTGCCATCATTAACATGGTAGCACTTTTGTTTTTAAGTAATAAAATCGGTGGTGAAGTAAAACTGTATCTGTCAAAATTAAAAAATCAAACTGCTAAATAGTGTGTACTAATCTGCAATGAAAAATATTAAAGATGCAACTCTCAGAATGTTGTTTCAATACATTAAGCCATACATTACATATTTTATATTGGCTTACGTTATAGCAATAACATCATCTTTAGCAATACTTGCGCTTGGGCAAGGTATACAAAATCTTATCGATTTATACTCTACACACACTGGCTTGATGCTGATTAATAATACTGTGTTCCTTTTGTGTATCACGGTATTAGTTATAGGGCTTTCCTCTTTTTTTAGATTATACTTAGCAGGATACGGGAGTGAGAAGGTTATAGCAAAGATTAGATATGACCTTTACAGCTACATTATAAATTTACCACCGAGTTTTTTTGAAAATATCAGTACTTCAGATATAACTTCTGCTTTAACAACTGACACAGTTGCAATGCAGCCCATACTTTCTGGTAGTATGCTAACAATAGTACGAAATTTTATTACGCTATTCGGCAGTACCGTAATGTTATTCTACACTAGTTTTAAACTCACCGTATATACTATACTTATAATACCGTTTATTCTACTTATCCTTACATTACTTGGCAGAAAAACACGTATTTTATCACGTTTGGTACGTGATAAAATCAGTAATATGGCATCCTTCAGTGAGGAAACTTACTTGGGCATAGTAACAATAAAGTCGTTCGTTAGAGAGGAAAATCAAAAAAGAAATTTTTTCAAGTATGTAAATGAAATATTTAATTTATCTATAAAGCTTACTTTCTCCCGTGCATTGCTGGTTGCTTTGATCATTACTTTTGTTATAGGCTCAATAGGAATAATATTCTGGCTTGGAATCTACGAAGTATTACAAAACAACATGACTTCTGGAGCTTTATCATCTTTTATATTCTATTCAGTACTTGCCACAAGCTCAGTAAATAGCATAGGTGACAATATCAATGACATACACAGAGCACTTGGCGTTGCTGAGCGTATTTTTGAACTAATGTGTACCAGAAGTAGTATTATTTCTTCTGCTATTGCTACTAAGATAGCAGCAGTTTCAAAATGTATAGCTTTTAGCAACATTACCTTTTATTATTCATCTAAACAACAACCCGCTTTAAATAATATATCATTTGCTATCAATAAAGGAGAAACTGTCGCACTTGTGGGGCCATCGGGCAGTGGAAAAAGCACTATTTTAAAGCTTCTGTTGCGTTTTTATGATCCAAATGAAGGTAACATTACAATTGATGGAATTGATATAAAATCATTTACATTAGAGAGTTTGCGTTTCTTATTTGGCCTAGTGCCACAAGATCATACAATATTTTCGTGCTCAATTATTGAAAATATACTTTATGGCAATCCAGATGCTACTTATGAAGAAGTAAGGCAAGCGGCAATAAGTGCCTATGCATTAGAGTTTATTGATAGATTACCTAAGAAATTTGAGTCATTTGTTGGCAATAAAGGACTAAAATTATCTGAAGGACAAAAACAGCGTATAGTAATAGCTAGGGCAATATTAAAAAATCCACAGGTGCTTATACTAGATGAAGCAACTTCTGCGCTTGATTCAGAAAGTGAATATTTTATTCAAAAAGCATTAGGTAAGTTGATGAATAGCAGAACTACTTTAGTTATAGCTCATCGTCTTTCTACAATACTTAAAGCTGATAAAATTATTGTAATCAATGATGGTAAAATAGAGGAGGTAGGAACACATAAGTCACTTATGGGACAAAATGGGTTGTATTCTAAGTTAGCAAAATTGCAGTTTCGTTGTAGTTAGCTTCCGTTTTACTTTCATTACAAGCTGTAAAAAATATTAAAAATGAATAATAGTCAAATATATTGTTTTATGTTAAATACAAGGTAGAAAGTTATATTAGACCAAGCAAATGAAGAGTTTTAGATTAATCGGTAAGATAGTAGGAAAAGTTTTTCCTGCTAAGATAATAAGTACTTTTTTTGGTATGGGGTATCTGCCAATTTGGCAAGAATATTGGGCCTCTTTTTTAGCGTTAGTCATCTCTTATATATTACTTTATCTTTCATATGGGTCTTTTTTGCTATTATACGATATTACCGGTATTGCTTTTGTAGTTACAATATTCTTTTTAAAACTTTCAATTGTCTTCCTTGCTCTTCAAACTATTGCAGTCTTTATTTTTCAAATAAATAACCCTAGTGCAAACAGTAATGAAAACATTGTTGTGCATATAGTGTTAGCACAACTATTTGTGGTAGCCCTTGCAATGCCAGCAACACTGGCGATATTTCATAGTATGGCTGGTTTTTATGATCAAATATGTAAAAAAATGTTCATATGTCCCAAGTGGATAAATTCTTTTATTTACTTCTGCATATTCTTTATAATTCCTTATATATTTTTTAATATCATAGTCATGATAAAACCATGGCCAATTGTTACAATACAACTTCATTATAATAATGTATTGTCAATTACAGCAGAAGGAGCTATTTACATGCTTTATACAATAGTACTCATATACTTAGTAGCATGTATATTTTTTGACTTGACTATACATGACGCTAATATTTTTAATCGATATATTTTCAATAATATTAAAGCTCTAAATGCCGATCTTTATAATATATCAAAAAAGCTTGTTTGATATTAATTGTGTATATATAAAATACATGTTTTAAAGATATATAATAGTGGATTTTCAAAATATTATTAAAGTTTTAGAGGGTTATTGGCAAAAGCATGGTTGTTTAATAATTTGTCCTTATACAACAGAGGTAGGTGCTGGAACTTTACATCCTGCAACAGTTATGTCTGCAATGAGTGATAAACCAGCAAAGATAGCATATGTACAACCAGTCATTAGACCTGCCGATGGTCGTTATGGACAAAATCCAAACCGTCTGTATCAACATCATCAATACCAAGTAATAATAAAACCTTCAGTAGACAATCTGCAAGGCTTGTATTTAAAAAGTTTATTAGAGCTTGGAATATCAACTAAAAATTATGATATTAAATTTATCGAAGATGATTGGGAAAATCCAAGTATTGGTGCATGTGGTCTCGGTTGGGAAGTAACGTGCAATGGGATGGAAATAACACAATTTACATATATTCAGCAAGTTGGAGGGATAGACTGCAGTTCTATTGCTGGAGAAATCGCTTACGGTTTGGAACGCCTAGCAATGCACGTACAAAAAGTAGATAATGTTTATGATATAAAATGGGATACCTCTGGTATAACTTATGGAGATATATTTAGACAAAGGGAATATGAGTTTTCTAAATTAGCTTTAGATTATCATGATACTGAGGTGTTAAATCAGCAATTTTCAGATGCAGAGAAACTGTGTTTGTTTTTAATAAAAAATAATATGCCACTAGCTGCGTATGATCAATGTGTTAAAGTTAGCCATTTACTTAACTTACTTGATGCTAGAGGTTATTTAGGAGTAAATGAACGTGCGGTATACATTGCACGCGTGCGTGAACTTGCAAGACATTGTTGTAAATTGTATATGGATAATTCAAATGCTTCCTAATCTATTATTTGAATGTATTATGGAGGAGATTCCTCCAAAAATGCAAAATAATGCTGTAATTCAAATAAAAAACTATATAGATAGTGCTTTAAATAAAGGTAATATTAGATGCCAGTCTACTTACGTCTTTATAACTGCACGTCGCTTTGTAATACTAGTCAATAAACTAGATGCACAAAAATTAGACGAAGAAATTAAAGGCCCAAATATTAACGCATCAAAAAAAGCAATAGAGGGTTTTCTTAGAAAAACAAAAAAAAACATAGATGAATTGTTAGTGCGTGAGATTAAGAATGAAAAGTTCTATTTTGCTTGCAATATCAATACTCAAATAAATTTAGAAGAGTTTTTTAAAAAAGTTTTAGAAGAGATGTTAAAAGGTTTTCCTTGGCCTAAATCAATGCGTTGGGGAAATGTGAAAGAGAGGTGGATAAGACCAATACAAAGCATGTTATGTATTTTAGATGATAAAGTAATACCTGTTATATTTGCAGATGTTGTAGCTTCTAATGTTACTTTTGGACACCGGTTTCTCTCAACAAAGAAATTTAATGTAAGTAAAACAGATGATTATTTAAATTTCTTAGATGAAAATTATGTAATACTAGATCAAAATAAAAGAAAAGAATATATACTCAAGCAAATCCGTAAATTTGAAATTGATAATAAATTACAGCTTGAAGCAAATGAAAAATTATTAGATGAGCTAAATGGTTTAGTAGAATACCCAATTGTTCTATTTGGTAAAGTTGGTGATTTTGATTTACCTATAAAAGTAATATCAAGCGTAATATGTAGTCAACAGAAATACCTTATACTTAGCCGCTGTCAAGATAATGAGAAAAAGATATCTTATTTTGCAACCGTGGTGAGTGTTATAAATGATCAAGTGATACAGGGTTACGAAAAAGTATTATCAGCAAGGCTGACTGACGCTCAATTTTTTGTAAATCAAGATAAAAAATATAATCTTGATTACTATAGCAATAAGTTAAACTTAATATCATTTCATGATCATTTGGGGAGTGTTGCAGAAAAGGTAAAGCGTATTACTGCGCTAGCTAAGTACATTGCAATATGGGTACCTCTTGCTTCTTTATTAAAAGTTGAATGGGCAGCAATGCTTGCAAAAGCAGATCTAGCAACATCTATGGTAAGGGAATTCCCAGAGTTGCAAGGAGTAATGGGTGGGTATTATGCCAGTTGTTTTAATGAAGACAAAGAAGTAATAGATGCTATAACTAATCATTATTTGCCACTTGGTCCTAAACAGAATTGCCCTTCATCAGCCACAACAATTGCTATAGCTCTTGCGGACAAAGTGGATAATCTTATAGGGTTTGCCATAGCTGGAGAAAAGTTTTCTAGTTCTAGTGATCCTTTTGCACTGAGAAGGAACGCCATAGGTTTAATACGAATAATACTTGAAAATAATTTAAATATATCGATTAATCTACTATTAGATAAATCAGCTTCATTATACCCTAAATCTCTATTTAGCAAAAAGTTTGAAGGGCAAAAATTAAGCAAAAAACAAGCAGTAGAAATTGTATTTAGGTATTGTTTGGAGCGCTTTAAAGTTATTCTAAAAGAAACAAATATTCCTAAGAATATCATTGAATCTATTCCTATTGAGGGCAAAATAATTAATTTATTAAACATTAAGGAAAAAGCAATTATCCTTAATGACTATATTGAAACTGATAATGGAAAACGTATTTTAAGTACTTATAAGAGAATTAGTAACATGCTTAGTAAGTCCCATGCAATTTATCAGCCAAAAAAACTAAACAAGCTGATGCTGTATAGCACGAAATCATTGATAGAAAGAGAAGAAATAGCTTTATTAAAACATATAAAATCCACTTACAAAAACATGAAATGCATAAAAGATAATTTTATTGTTACACTTGATGAGCTAGCAGGATTTCATTCAATTGTAAACGATTTTATGGATAATATTCAAATTAACTGTGATTCTGAGAAGTTAAGAAGAAATAGAATAGACTTAATTATCGCTATACATCAAGTCTTTAATTTAGTAGCTGATTTTAGTAAAGTCTAAAAACACTAAACCTAAGCGTTAAAAGCGTAAGTTATATCAAAAATGCCTAAGTTGGGTAATATCAGAAGATTATGATATTAATAAACTTCATGGACGCGATACTACCTACACTAAAATTTTTAAGGTGACGTATAAAGCACACCTGAGCTAGAAATCAAGATTAATATACCTACTGGTCTTGAAAATGTAAAACAGAAGCAAAATAAAGGTTGTTGTATACTTCAGTAAATTTTATGTAAAATTATAGTAAACAAAGCAGCGCTAAGTGAAGGAATAAAGGGGAATGTTTCCTTTTTATATGTAATTCTCCACATGATGGCAGTTGTGATACCAAATATGCCAGATAGCATCAAAAAAATTGGTATTGAGTTTGGTTCAATAAATAAACCACTGGTGAAGAAGAATTTTATATCTCCCCATCCTAGTGCTTCTTTATTTAGAGCAGCAGTAAGTAAAAACCTTAAAGTCATAGAGATAAAAAATAACATGAATGCTGACAATAGATATTGAAAAATGGAGTAATAACTGCTGTACATTAGGCCAATAAACAATAATACTATCTGCATTGAATTGGGAATGATGTAAAACTCTATGTCAATTAAGGCAGCAACTAGCAAACAAACGGCAAGTGTTATAATCAGCAGGAATTTATAGGATAAGGAGAATTTATAGTAAAGTAAAATAAATATCAGCCCTACAGTAAACTCCATTATTGGATAGATAATAGGTATTTTCGTTTTGCAATATCTGCAGGCCCCATGCAAGAATAAATATGATATTAGGGGAAATAAATCAAAGGGTTTTAATTTCTGCTTACATGTAGGGCAAAATGAACGTGTTAGTATGATATCTATATTTCGTGGAAGACGGTATACAACGCAGCATATAAAACTACCAAAACTAATTCCAAGTAAAAAAAATACTATATATTCTATACAGGCTACCATCTTCTCTTATTCAATTTACATAAGTTATGTTACACAATATTTCATAATCTAAAAAAATGATTTAATTTTATGAGTGATCTTTTTAAAATAACATTGTTATAGAGAAAAATTGCTATGGATTATATAGAGCTAATAAAATCAAGGCTTTTACTTTCTAGTATCATTAGCAAAAAGGTTAAACTGACAAAAAAAGGAGCAAATTTTGTTGGCTTATGCCCGCTTCATCACGAAAGAACACCTTCTTTTACGATAAATGATAACAAGGGTTTTTATTACTGCTTTGGTTGTGGTGCAAGTGGTGATGTATTTGAGTTTGTTTGTAAAACAGAAGGTTTAAATTTTAAAGAGGCGGTAGAGTCATTAGCGCAGATGACAGGAGTACAGCTACCAGAAAAAAGATATAGCCAGGACGGCAGTAAAGATAACAATGTGACCAAAGTTTTTGATCTAGCTGCAGACTGGTTTATTCATAAACTGCATAACAATGAGTTGGCACTTGATTATTTAAGGCAGCGCAAAATCTCTCTCGATATGATTAAAAAATTCAAAATAGGCTATGCACCAAACAATGGATTAAAAGAATATTTAAGTGCTCAAGGAATAAAAGATGAGGTCATGTTAGAAGTAGGGCTTATAAATAAAAACGGTGACTATTTTAGGAACAGAATAATGTTTCCTATCTGGAATATGACAGGAAAAATTATCGCCTTTGGTGGAAGAATATTGGATGATAAGATGCAGCCTAAATATCTTAATTCCCCTGAAAGTATATTATTTAAAAAGAGAGGGAGTATCTATTCTATAAATTTTGCTTTAAATGAAATAAGAAAAAAACAACAAGTATTTATTGTTGAGGGGTATACAGATGTTATTGCATTATTTCAAGCTGGAATTACAAATGTAGTTGCACCACTTGGTACTGCCATTTCCACTTGGCACATAGAAAGTTTATGGAATATAGCACAAGAAATATTTATATGCATGGATGGGGACAATGCTGGACATACCGCTGCTTTAAGAGTTGCAAGCCTTGCTTTACCCATTTTAGAACCTGGAAAACTTTTGAAATTTGTACCCCTCCCATCTGGTTATGATCCATACGACATATGCAACAGCTATAACTATAATCCAAAAGAGATTCTTTCCTTACTTGAGAATAAAGCAAAACTACATTCTGAGTTTTTATGGGATTATGAGATAAACTCTAGTACTCTCATCACAAGCTCATCTGCACCAGAGAAATATGCGATGCTTGAGAATAGACTGATGCATTACATAAATGATATAAAAAATAGCAGCGTAAAAAAGTACTATAAAAACTTTTTCTATAACAAGATTCGTTTTTTGCAAACTAAGCAAGGGGTAAAAAGTACAAAAAATTTTAAAATGACAAAGGAGGAATGTCTATACGACAAAGTGCCAAGCTTAGTTGAGCAAGAGCAAAATCAAACAGCAATACTACGCATAGCAATTGAGTTTCCTGAAATGCTTGATGATCCTATTCTCTTCGAGCAATTTGCCGACTTTAATATGACAAACAAAGATGCTTATGAACTGCAACAACACATTATTGATATCAAAAGTAAAATTACCTATAAACTATCTAAAGAGGCTTTAATTGAAGAGGTAATGAAGTCAAAAGTAGTTAAAATTGCTCAATATATAATGGAAAAAACAAAGTTACTCCATAGTCAATTGAGTAATTATGAATCTGCTAAAGCTATTTGGTACAATATTATGTTGCTCAGAGAATTAAATATATTAAGGGAAGAGGCATTACAAGCTAGACTCAGTGGTAATCTTGGCTATCAAGATAGCCTTACAAGGCAAATAGAATCAATAGAGGCAAAGCAACGAGAAATACAGATGAATATGATTAAAAAATATAATCAATCTACAATACCCCTCTAAACCTTTACTTTCTAACAAATTTTAGTAGTTTAAATCTTCTTTTATTGAATAGTTATAACGTAAAACAGAGCAAAAGGAGACAACAAACCCCATGGTAGCACTACTAATGTAGTATAGCTTATTATATAGCAGATGTTGTGGTACTTTCCTATTGACTTTATATGTCTTATATTAAGATTGTAATTCTTTTTTAAGTATTAGATTGACAAGTTCTGGATTTGCTTTGCCTTTTGTCTCTTTCATAATCTCACCAACAAAAAAGCCAAGCAGCTTTTCCTTACCGCTTTTATATTCTAGCACTTTATCTTTATGGGATTTTAGTATATTACTAACGATTAGTGTTATTGTATTTTCATCTGCAATTTGTTTTAAGCCTTGTTCCTCAATGATTGAAGCTGCAGACTTACCAAATTCAAACATAAAATCAAACACTTGTTTAGCAATTTTACTTGAAATGGTGTTGTTAGCAATAAAGTCTAAAAGATTAGAGAGATTGTGTGCCTTAACTGGAGACTGCGTTATACTAATCCCAGATTTGTTAAGACGACCAAACAGCTCAACTGTAAGCCAAGTTACAGCAGTTTTAGGGTTGTGCTTCTTTATTAATTCTTCAAAGTAATCTGCTACCTCTTTGTCAGAGGTAATCACTTCTGCATCGTACTCACTAACACCTAATTTTTCAATATAACGTTTTTTCTTATCATTAGGAAACTCAGGTAAGGTCAGCATGATAGAATCGACAGTCTTTTGAGTAATTGTAACTGGTAGTAAATCAGGTTCAGGAAAATAGCGATAATCAAGAGCATTTTCTTTACTGCGCATGACTTTTGTTTTACCCAAGCTGGTATCAAATAACATAGTATCTTGATTTATCTTTTCTCCATTCTCTAAGATTTTAATTTGTCTGTGCGCTTCATACTCAATTGCTTGCATAACATAACGTATTGAGTTTAGATTCTTTATTTCACAACGTATGCCAAATTCCTCGCTACCTAAAGGACGAACAGAAACGTTTGCATCGCAGCGTAACGACCCTTTTTCCATATCACCATCACAGGTGCCAGCGTAACGCAAAATCAATCTTAATTTTTTTATATACTCCGCAGCTTCTTTAGGAGATCTAATATCCGGCTGAGAGACTATTTCCATAAGTGCAACACCAGCACGATTTAAATCTATATATGTTTTATCTTCATGAATGCTTTTTCCCGCATCTTGCTCTAAGTGAATCCTCGCAATTCTAATCTCTTTATTACTTTCAGTTAAAAATATTTTACCATTTTTAACTATTGGCTCATAAAATTGAGTTATCTGATACCCTTGTGGCAGATCAGGATAAAAATAGTTTTTCCTATCAAAAAAAGAGTTTAAATTTATTTCTCCAGATAAAGCAAGACCACTACGAATAGCCTGTTCTACGCAGTAATAATTAAGCACTGGCATAGTTCCTGGCATTGCAGCATCTATCAGTGAAACTTGAGAGTTAGGTTCTGCCCCAAATCCAGTTGATGAGCTAGAAAATAATTTAGCATTTGAAGAGACTTGAGCATGTACTTCAAGCCCAATAACCATCTCCCATTTACAATCTTTTCCCTCAATAATTCCCATGAATAATTAAAAAACAAGTAAGTTACTTATGATAAATCAAATTTTGATAAATAAAACATCCTTTTTTGAATTTATGACAGTTTTGGTAGAAATATTGATACTTTTTTGTTAAAGAGATTGACCATTTTAAACACCTAACTCACATCATTAGTGCTTGGAATACAAAAAAAACCTAGCCTTGAGGAGAAGGAGAGGTTGTAATAGTAGCATATGCAACAGTGCATATTCTAAACCATGGAAATTAGATCTAAATTGTCTCAAGCAAAATAGCTATTGAATCATATTTTTTATACCAATCTTGATTTGCTAGAATTAACCTACTACTATCAAATTAGTTATATTAATTACTGGGGGATATACGTGTGCACATTAACACCTCTGAAGAGAATAGCAAAAAGCTTTTATCTCTTACTAAATACCTTGCAGATCATGGTCAAAATTATTTAACACACTCTGACAAATCAAGTGCTGCAAAAAAAATTAGTTAGCGCCTTCTTACTTGTCCCTGTCATTATTCCTACTGGGCTGACCATTTCATTATACGCTTGCACCTATTTTTTTATAAATGCTGTAAGTTCTAAGCCTGATGACTCAAAGCTATCCAAACTGATAAAAGGTCTATTAAAGCTACCAATATATGTTGCTGCTACTGTAATTTTAATTCCATGTATTATATTAAATTTAGTGATTTCTTTAATACCATTTTTCATTTTCTTAGCTATTAATAAAAATATCGCAAATGATAAGAAAAATAGTGTAATAGAAGCAGATAGTGATGGTAAATATAATAAGCTTATTGAAGAAGAATCTGCAAAATTAATTCACGGTGAGCATGATCAATCAACAGAAGAACACGAAGATAACCAAGCATTAATAAATAATCATGAGCATTCACAAGTTGTACAAGTAATATCTCGAAATACAGGTAGTGAGGAAAATGTGGATCAAACTACTGTAATAAGTGGGATAAATGATCAAAATGTAAAAGATGGTAAAGCAATAGTACGAGTTATTGGCAATGACAAAAGTGTTATCATGAAAGGCATTATTACAGGGAATATGCATAGTCGTTCGGAAGCTACTGCATCAGCATTTGATTTTGGATGCCAGATTGTTCCAGATGGTTTGGATTTTCAACTTGGTTATAAAATGCGTACTGGGGTTACTCAAGTAGAAGCAACCGGAAAATTAATGCAAGATGAGCAAGTACGAACCATGTTATCTGGTAATGCTGGGATATTATTGGTAAAACAGTGTAATTCTAATCGCGCATCAATAGAAGAAGTTTAAAATATGAATTGAAGTTCTATATGGAAGATTTTAGGTTATAATCTGTCAACTTTTATATTATTACGAATGAAGTAATATAGAAATATATCAATACAATAAGAATTCACAGTGGTGATTAATTTTCAATTGATTAAACTATCTTCTTGTAGAAGATGGTTGTTGGGTTTATATGTAAGTTATGTTATCAAACTTAGATATAAAACAAAAACGTAGCGCAAAAAATGCATTGTGGGAAGTGCATGAGGTAAGCACACGCGATACCACAGCGCTGGTGCAAAAGTTTAACCTACCTGAAATCTTAGCTAGAGTTATGGCTGCACGTGGCATAACTCTAGGTGCAGCCCATGATTTCCTCCATCCATTTCTTAGATCATCTCTGCCTGATCCATTTCACCTACTGGATATGAATAAAGCAATAAATAGAATTGAAACTGCAATATATAATAATGAAAACATTGTTATATTTGGTGACTATGACGTTGATGGAGCAACTTCATCTGCTCTAATAAAAAGATATCTAGCGGCAGTAGGTGTAGATACTATAATTTATATTCCTGACCGTATTGAGGAAGGATATGGTCCAAATATCGATGCTTTGCTAAAATTAAGAAAAAATGGTACACACCTCTGTATTACTGTTGATTGCGGCACAGTTGCTCATGAGCCAATTGTTGCTGCTAAAAACGCAGGACTTGATATTATAGTTATCGATCATCACCTAAGTACTGAAAAATTACCGGATGCTGTAGCGGTTATAAATCCCAATCGCATTGATGAGGATTCTCCATACAATTATCTTGCTGCAGTTGGAGTTGCTTTTTTATTCATTGTAGCTCTCAATAAAACATTACGTAATAAAGGCTTCTTTTCTAAGATTGCAGAACCAGATTTAATGCAACTGCTGGATTTAGTTGCGCTTGGTACAGTTTGCGATGTAATGCCAATTATAGGGCTAAACAGAGCTCTGGTTCATCAAGGTCTTAAGATAATGTCTATGAGAAAAAATATGGGACTACGCACGTTGTCTGATGTTTTGGAAATTACCGAGCGACCAAGTGCTTACCAGCTAGGATTTATAATTGGTCCACATATCAATGCCGGTGGCAGAATAGGGCAGTCGTATCTTGGAGCACATCTTTTATCAACGGACAATAGTAATGAAGCTTATGACTTATCTCTAAAACTTAAAATTTTGAATGAAGAGAGAAAGACGTTAGAGAATGAAGCTACGAAAGAAGCATTAATACAGGCTGAGGCACTCGTAAATTCTGGGGCAAATTTTATAATGGTAACTGGTAATTGGCATATAGGCATAATAGGAATTATAGCTGGAAGACTTAAGGATCAATTTTACCTGCCAACTATAGTAATATCTATGAGTCATGAAATGGGTAAAGCAAGCGCAAGGTCAATTTCTGGAGTTGACATAGGTGCAGCTATATTTTCAGCAAAACTTGAAGATTTAATTACCGAAGGTGGTGGCCACCACATGGCAGGTGGTTTTTCAGTAAAAAAAGATAAAATCGATAAGCTGCATAATTTTTTCCAAAGTAAGTTTGTAAATTCTACAGGCAATAAAACTATAAAAGCAGATGGAGTAATAACAGTCAGCTCAATAAACATCACACTATGGAAGCAATTGCAATGCTTAGAGCCATTTGGCCCCGGTAATCCAGAACCACGTTTCATTATTCCAGGGGCAAAAATAGTAAAACCAGAAATTATAGGAGAAAATCATATAAGATGTTTTATTGCAGACGCCGATAAGACTATTAGGGCTATAGCTTTTCGTGCTGTGGGAACAGAACTTGAAAAAGCCTTAATGCAAAATAGCTTGGCGACTATCATTGGTAAGATTTCTGTCAATTACTGGCGTGGTAATGAAAATGTCCAATTTCTCATTGAAGATGCTTTAAATAATTAAAGCATCACTACAAAGTTATTTCCTTGTATTATATAAATAGACTCACTTTTTCGGCAAATTATAGAATTTAAAATTTATGTTGTACCTATTCATATTTTAAACTTCTTCTATTGATGCGCGATTAGAATTACACTGTTTTACCGATAATATCCCAGCATTCCCAGATAACATAGTCTTTACTGATTCATCTTGCATTAATTTTCCGGTTGCTTCTACTTGAGTAACCCCAGTACGCCCTTTGTAACCAAACTGCAAATCTATACCACCTTCAACAACCTGACACTCAAAAGTAAATGCTGATGCAGTAGCTTCCGCACGACTATGCATATTCCCTGTAATAATGCCTTTCATGGTAACACTTTTGTCATTGCCAATAACTCGTACCATTGCTTTACCATCTTTTACATTTTGATCATTTATCCCACTTATTACAGTAGTTTGATCCACATTTTTCTCACTACCTGTATTTCGAGATATTACTTGTACAACTTGTGAATGCTCATGATTATTTATTAATGCTTGGTTATCTTCGTGTTCTTCTGTTGATTGATCATGCTCACCGTGATTAATTTTGCAGATTCTTCTTCAATAAGCTTATTATATCCACTATCATTCTCTGCTTCAATTGGCACACTATTTTTCTTATCATTTGTGATATTTTTATTGATAGCTAAGACAATGAGAAGTGGTATTAACGAAATCGCTAAGTTTAATATAATACATGGAATTAAAATTGCAGCAGCAATAATATATATCGGTAATTTTAATAAACCTTTTATCAGTTTGGATAGCTTTGAGTCATCAGGTTTAGAACTGACAGCATTTATAAAAAAATAGGTGCAAGCGTATAATGAAATGGTCAGCCCAGTAGGAATAATGACAGGAACAAGTAAGAAGGCGCTAACTATTTTTTTTGCAGCACTTGATTCATTAGAATTCATGTATGTTAAATAATTTTGACCAAAGCCTGCAAGTTGTTTAGTAAGAGATAAAAGCTTTTTGCTATTCTCTTCAGAGGTGTTAATGTGCATACGTATGCCCCCAAGAACTAATAATAAATAATTCAATAGCTACTTTGTCTGAGATAATTTAAATTTCATTTCCCGTAACCTAGCAATTATTATAATCTTCCATTCATCTTAAGGTAAAGGATTTCTACATTTCCCAACATGGAACGTTAAAATTCTGATTTTTCATAAGGAACATAACACTTTTTTAAACATGTACGTCTATTGAAATAGTAATGTATCTAATAATACTTAACTGGTGAAAATACTATATTGTTTAATAATGCTGCTTAGTGTAACTGCTTGTGTTTCTAGTTACAAATACAACACCCAGTATATGAAAGCAAAGGCAGCAGATGAAATTGAAGAAAGCTATCTAAAGAAAAACAAAGCTGAGCCAGAAGTACCTGCAATTATTAATATGCCTTTATACTTCCCTGTACTTGATGAAAGTGATAAACTTATTTCCATCAATATTAATAGCTCTACACCAGTTATAGATCTATTAACGGAGATTGGTAGATTAGCTGATATAAACCTAAGTATAGATCCTAAAATCTCTGGGAGCATAGTCTTAAAACTTAAAGATAAGCCTGTAGATGAAGTGTTACAAACTATAGCAAAGAGTGCTAAAATACGTTATAGAAAGCATGATGATGTATTTAGCATTGAACAAGATCTGCCATATACCCACAATTATTATATAGATTTTATAAATATTCAACGCTCTACCGAGAGCAACTTTGTAGTTAATAACAAGATTATTAGTAACACCAATGAAGATAGCACCATTGTTAGTGGATCAGACAATAAAATTAAATCTAAGTATGATGGAGATCTGTGGTTTTCTTTAGAAAGAAATTTAAGTGCCTTAATTGACATAAATGGCACAAATGATGATGAGTTTTATTCAACCAACAGAGAAGCAGGTATCATTACCTTAAGCGCCAGAGAGGATATTCATAAAGCAGTGAAAGAATACATAAGCAAGGTTAGGGAACTTACTTCGTCTCAAGTTATGATAGAAGCAAAAGTAGTGGAAGTAACTTTAGATGATATGTATCAATCTGGTATTGATTGGGAAAATTTGAGTTATATAAATAGGTTTGGTCAACAAACTGGAGTTTTAACTACGAGTTACTCTGATTTAGAAGATGTCGTTAGAGCTTTAAGTAAATTTGGTGCGTCAAAAGTAATTTCAAGTCCAAGATTGCATGCACTAAATAATCAACAAGCGATTATGTCTTTTACTCAAAATCATGTTTATTTTACTGCTGATATTAAAAAGCATACTGATGCTGGTGATTTTTCTATCTTAAGTACAATGAACAGCGTGCCAGTAGGCATAATACTTACCATTCAGCCAAGTATAGATGTTATAGATAAAGAAATATTTATGAACGTGCACCCTATTCTTTCTAGGGTAAATGGTTATGTAAAAGATCCCGGTACAGAATATGCTATACAAAAAAGTAAGCTTAATGTAAGTAGCAACATACCAATTGTTGAGGTTAGGGAAATCGATTCAATGTTAAAAATAAAAAGCGGCGAAATAATGGTAATAGGTGGTGTAATTGAACATAGAAGCGTCAAGAAAAATGCGAAATTAAAAAAAATAAACAAAAGCACTAAAACTGTAGAAACTGTGATTTTCCTCAAGGCTACTATAATACCACCGTTTGGGTTACTTGGTTTATAACACAAGAAAAAATAATTTTACAGCTGCTGTATTTTAGCTATTGTGCAGTACATATCAGTCATCTGATGTTGTTTTATTTATAAAACGTTGGTATTGTAAAAAGCTTCAGTATGCTTCTTTATCTAAGCAACAATATTTTTAATACTTAAATACTTTGCAACGGCAATTGCTATAATTATAATAGTTATAATTTAAAGCTAAGGTAATGAAAGCTATAAAGTTTTTTTTTCATCTAATAACATTAATAGCAATCGTATTTTTTGGGTACTCTTACTTTGAAAAAAAAGAAATTTTCTCTATGCTGAAAAAAACAAAAGCTACAAATGAGGAAATAACTATAGGTGGTGAATTCTCACTAAAAAATCAAGATAATCAATTAGCTAAAAGTAGTGACTTTAGTGGTAAATACATGTTAGTCTTATTTGGTTTTTCTTCTTGCAAATCGATATGTCCAATGGAACTCGGTATTGCCTCTGAAGCTTTAGTAAGACTAAAAGAAGATGCTGAAAAATTACAAATAATCTTTATTACCATTGATCCTAAACGAGATACCGTTGATAAATTAAAAGACTACCATCAGCAGTTTGATCACCGTATACAAATGCTGACAGGCAGTGAAGAAGAATTATCTGAAGTTGCAAGCAGATACAAGGTATATGTTAATGATACAGGTGAAGATATTGATCATTCTGGAATAATGTATTTTATGGGACCAGATGGAAAATATGTAACTCACTTTACGCCAGATTTAAACTCTAATGAAAACCAGGTTGATAATTTATTAACATTTATAAAAAAACACATTAGAAGGTGAATTCAATTCATCGCATAAACTATACATTTTGTAATGCACATAAATCAGTGTAATTTCAATATTCATGAAAAATTAAATATATCCTACTGCTAAATATTTTGATAACATAAGCGTGATTTTTGGAAAAATGAAGGCAGTATGGAAATTATTTTAGCACAACCAAGAGGTTTCTGTGCTGGGGTTAAAAGAGCAATTGATATATTAACGTTCACCTTAGAGAGGTATGGTAGTAACCGCAAGATATATGCACTGCACGAGATAGTGCATAATAAATATGTAGTGGAAGATTTTAAACATAAAGGGGTCACATTCGTTAGTAAAGTTAAAGAGGTGCCAGATGGTGCAGCACTGGTATTTAGCGCTCACGGAGTTGCTAGATCTGTTGAAGATGAAGCAAAAAGCAGAAATATTTTTGTGATAGATGCAACTTGTCCTTTAGTTAGCAAAGTGCATAGAGAAGCGCAAAAAAGTGAGCAAAATGGTAGACAGTTAATACTTATTGGTCACAAGGGGCATCCTGAAATTGAAGGTACTAAAGGCAGAGTGAAAAAACCCGTAATACTAGTGCAAACTCTACAAGATGTATACGAACTTGAAGTGGAAGACCCAGATAAACTGTCTTACGTAACACAAACAACACTTAGTATTGATGATACACGTGAGATAATAACTGCTTTACAAACAAGATTTCCCAATATTTCTGGTCCAAACTTAAGTGATATCTGTTATGCTACGCAAAATAGACAAAATGCCGTAAAAAAGTTGGCACAAGTGGTTGACTTAGTTTTAGTGATAGGCAGTCAAAACAGTTCAAATTCAAATCGTTTGCTTGATATATGCAGGTCAGTAGGGGTTAAATCATATTTAATTAATAGTTATCGTGATATAGACAATAGTTGGCTTGATAGCATTAACAAATTAGGAATTACAGCTGGAGCCTCAGCCCCAGAAATTTTAATTGAAGAGTTAATTTCTTACCTGAAGGGTTGTATGACTATAAAAGTTTCAGTTCTACCTGGTATTGTTGAAAATATTGAATTTAAATTACCACCAGAACTTAAAGATGCTGAATTAGTTGCACAAAATTAGCATATAATTAAGAATATAAGTCTTGTTCAATTCCCAACATTTTTATTTACTTGATATAAAACTATCTCCAAACTTAAGCTAAGGTATTTTTATTGTTCTTATAATAATGTTTTTTAATATAACCTTAGGACTTTTTAATATTATAAAATGAGAAAAAAGTTCATTAGATTATTAAAGTCCAGGCGCATTCATGCTAGGATAAAGCGCAAAAACCGTAAAGATAAATTGTTACGCTTTGGTTCTTTAGCCATACTACTTACATCACTTGGTTTTCTTTTGTGTATTTTATTTAGCATTTTAATTAACGGTTATAATGCACTGACAGTAACAAAAGTTCTCTTACCTATTAACACAGATACTGAGCTGCTTTCCACTTATGATTCAATTAAGTTGCGTGAAGAATGCATAAACCTAATTAATAATTCCTTACAAAAAATACTGCAAGATGTTCCATTTGATGCAAAGAAAGAGATCTTAAGCTACAGTGCACATGTAGAGCTAGCTCGTTTTCTAAAACAAAGTACTAAAACTGGTAAATATGAAATATGGTTTACTGCTTCAAGCACTATAAATGCGATTAATAAAAGGCAATATGTAGATAATGAGTACTATCAAATCTTCAGTAAGTTAAAGGCGGAAAAAAGAGTAGGCAGATTTTTTAATAAATCTTTATTTTTAAAATCTGATTCACAAGAACCTGAAACTGCTGGTATTTTAGGATCTCTTCTTGGATCTTTGCTGACAGTGGCAGCATGTTTATTGTTCGCAATACCTATAGGAGTTATGGCGGGTATAGGAATAAATGAGTTTATGCCTAAAGGTAATATTTTTACCAATATTATTGAGATAAGTATTAACAACCTGGCAGCTGTTCCAGCAATAATATTTGGCATTGTAGGATTTACAATATATCTAAATATATTTGGCTTGCCGCGTTCTTCTCCGCTTGTTGGTGGCATGACACTTTCTCTTATGATGCTACCTAACTTAATTATTGCAACAAAACATGCTTTTGCTTCCGTACCTACTACTATAAAAGATGCAGCTTTTGCTCTTGGTGCATCGCATATGCAAGTAATTTTGCATCATTCTTTGCCAATTGCTTTGCCGAGAATTATTCAAGCTACTATACTTGCGGTAGCAAGAATTTTGGGAGAGTCCTCTCCTTTACTTATGATCGGTATGGTAGCATTTATTGCTGATGTTCCTTTAGGCTTTTTTGATCCATCTACTACTTTGCCAGTACAGATATATATATGGTCAAGTAACCCTAAAGCAGCGTTTATGGAACTTGCAGCTGTTGCAATAATTTGCTTACTCTTAATATTGCTTATGTTAAATTTGATTGCACATTATTTTAAGAAGAAATTTGATTCGTTTACTTTCTAATAGATATGAATGTTATAGTTTTATGCGGATACGGCTTAAATTGCGAAGAAGAAACTGCTTATGCATTTATGGAAGCCGGTTTAAAGTTAAAATACAATGTAAAGGTAGACGTAATTCATATCAATGAAATTATTGATAACCCAAAACAACTTAAATTATATCATGTTTTAGCTATTCCTGGTGGTTTTTCCTATGGTGATAATACCGGTGCTGGCAATGCACTTTCATTGCGAATATTGAATAATTTGTGGGATGAAATCCAAGAATTTTTATCACAAGATAAACTAATGATAGGAGTCTGTAACGGTTGTCAAGTATTGGTAAGACTAATTCCAGACTTTGCAAACATTGCACTTACTCACAACGATACTGGTTGTTATAAATGTTGTTGGGTAAATGTCCAAGTGAATAAAAAATGCAACTCTCCTTGGCTTCAAGGATTAAATAAATTACACATCCCAATTGCCCACGGTGAAGGCAAATTTTATATGGAACAGGATGTTTTAAGTAAGTTGATAAACGACGATTCCATAGCACTACGATATGTTGAAAGCGATACACAACCATATAACCCTAATGGCTCTGTTTACGATATAGCAGCTGTATCAGATAAAAGTGGCAAGATACTCGCACTTATGCCTCATCCTGAAAGGGCAATATTTTTTACTCAGCAAGAAAATTGGCCTTTAATGAAAGAAAAATGTCTTCGTAATAACATTGCTTTGCCCAAGTATGGTGATGGAATGTTAATCTTTGAGAATGCTGTTAGATATTTTCATCATTAAATTTAGATTTTATGTTTTTATAGTTGTTGCTTGCAACCTTATTTGACCATTTACTCTGCACCTGATCTGGCCTTACAATTAATTGCGCATTGCTATATGTACTTACCTCTTTATCTGTTGCATTGATTAGCTTAGGATCTAAAAATTTTTCTCTCCATTTGTTTGTATTTAAAAAAACTCTATTTAAGTCAAATGTACGAATTAAATATTCTCTATCCTTTGGGTATACTTCTTGCGTCCAAGCATAAAGTTCAAAATAACGTGCAAACAGTTCAGAAGCTCTCAGTTCATAGTTTGGATAAGCCTTTACTTCTGCAAAGATAATGTGATTTATTATTTTTTGGACCAAAGCGTTAGAGTTTTTTAAGTTTTGCTGCACATCTTGATGCACTATAGGTAAAAACTCTATTTGCAAATCTAAGTTCATCTCCTTTTCAATCATATGAGCAATTTCGTGAATTATAACATATGGATTTAGCTCTTTTATTGTAATAATATACTGCTTTGATTTAAGACTATTTCCTAGTTGTAGGGTTTCACATAACCCCTCAATCTTCTCTGAAGAACGCTTTAGCAATATTTTAAATGAAAGCCTACCCACTTTAATTAAAGATAAAGCTAAATTTAATATATTCCTAAATATCTGAAAGCGATATGTATAACACATAAACTTAGCAATCTTTTCGCTTTCTCCTATAATTGTAGCTTGTTTAACTAGTTTTTGTATTAGCATTTTTGATAAAAATAGCACTACTTCAATAATGTGGATATATTTTTTCTAAAATAGTAAATATATTGTAAATTGTTTCAAGTATAATTAGTATTAACTTATGTTTTTATCTCCAATTCGAACTAAAGCAAATGTTATTACAAGTGAGTCAGTTGCAGCTGGACATCCTGATAAAGTAGCAGATCAAATATCAGATGCAATTGTCGATGAATATATTTTAGCTGATCCTTTCTCACGTGCTGCTATTGAAACTCTAGTAACAAAAGATAATATAATTATAGCTGGTGAAGTGTTTGCTCCAGATATAGGGAAAGGCAGAATTGAAGAGGTTGTTCGTAACACAGTTAAAAATATTGGCTACGAAAATGGTGATTTTAACTGGCAAGATGTAAGGGTACAGATTTTATTACATGAGCAGTCCCAAGATATTGCAGTAGGTGTAAGTAAAAATAAAGGTGCTGGTGACCAGGGCATAATGTATGGTTATGCTACAGGTGAAACAGAAAGCTTAATGCCCGCACCTATTCATTATGCACATTCAATCCTTAAAAATATTGTAAATGCAGTAGAAAAAGGAGAGATTCATGGACTTGGTCCTGATGCAAAATCACAAGTTACTCTCTGTTATCAAAACGATGTACCTATTTGTGCTAAAAACATAGTAGTTTCAATACAGCATAGAGAAGATCTAGATCAAAAGTTGATAAAAGAAATAATCTATCCTTATGTAGTTTCTACCTTACCTCAAGGGTGGATGTGCTCTGATGAGTGTTTTTTTGTTAATCCAACTGGCAGATTTGTTATAGGTGGCCCGATTAGCGATTGTGGACTGACAGGACGCAAAATTATGGTTGATAGTTATGGAGGATATGTGCCTCATGGGGGAGGAGCATTTTCTGGTAAAGATTCAACAAAGGTAGATAGATCAGCAGCTTATATGGCACGCTATCTAGCAAAAAATATAGTAAAATCTAATCTAGCTCAACGCTGTCTTGTGCAGCTATCTTATGCAATTGGTGTTGTGCAGCCACTGTCGTTTTATATTGATACATTCGGTACTAACATCATAGATGAGCTTAAAATAACAAAATTTATTGCTGAAAACATAGATCTTTCACCAGGAGGAATATGCGATCATCTACAACTAAACCTTCCAATTTATAAGCCCACAGCTTGTTATGGGCATTTTGGTCGCAAGTGTGAAAGTCATTATTTTCCGTGGGAAAAGACAGATTTATTATCATTTCTCTGTAGAGAGTTCAGCTCTAGTTTTCAGCATTCTAATATTCTATAAGGAGCATTTTATCGATATATGTACATCTTTCACAGGAAAAACATTATTCATTTCTCTTTGTTTTTTTCGTCAAATCAAAAAGACTTATCTATAATGATAGGCCATGACATTAAGACCGTTATCGTTATTGCACCAACTAAGACCTCACTTACGCTGATAAAACATCAGATAAAAAAGAACTCAAAATTTATCGTAAGGAAGCAAAAATATCTAAAATCACTCCTATTTAACAATACTGATTTTAGTGATAGCAAATACGCATATTTTGGAAAAAGATATGCAGCCTATAGAGTTAAGTCTTGCTTTGAGTTTGTAAAGCTTTATCGTGGGGTAATATACGTCTACATTAAACATCCATTAAATAAGAAGAAAGTTAAAGCCTTGCTAAACACATGGTACAAAGAGCGCGCCCATATCAAACTTGCTCAAAGATTAAATGATTGCCTGTTTAATTTTAACATTACCCAAAAAGCAAAGCTATATCATGTCAACTTAAAGGTGTTATACCTAAAAAATAAATTTTTTTATTATGATCCGCAAAATTATATTTTATTACTAAATATTGCATTGATAAAATTACCGACTTTTTTTGTTGATTACATCCTATATTATGCATTGTTTACTATTTCTAATGCAGCTCAAAGCTATTGCATAGCTTATCAATTACTTCAAAATATAATGTCTAAAGATGCAATATTAATGAGGAATTAATGGTCTTACTGCTAACCCGTCCTTTACTAGATTCTAAAAAAACAAAAAGCATACTAGAAAAATATGATTATAAGGTATATGTTGAGCCAATGTTTAAAATAAGATACCTAGAGACTAAACTTACACAAGATTTTGACGTTATAATATCTACCAGCAGTAATAGCATAAGGGCTTTAAGTAAAATATCTCAGGAAAGAAGCCACTCAATTATCACTGTTGGCAACGGTACTATGAAAGTTGCAAAAGAGCTTGGATTTACAAATGTAGCATCAGCAAGCGGTAATGTAAGCGATTTAATGTTGTATATTAAAGAACATTATCCGCAAGAGATTAAATTTTTATATGCAAGAGGTAAAGAAATATCGTTCGACTTCAAGAAGGCGCTAACTGAAAAAGGGTTTACTGTAGAAGAAACTATATTATACGAATCTATCGATAGAATAAGACTGACAAAAAGATGTAAAGAATTTTTGTTAGCAAATTTCATAAGAGGAGTTCTCTTTTTCTCTACCAGAACAGCAAAAATATTTTGCTCTTTAGTAGAGAAAAGTAACCTACTTGATCATATTAGAAACATAACAGCATACAGTATGAGTGAGAAGATAACAGGAAATTTAGCTCATTACCGTTGGAAAAACATCATTACGTCTAGCCAATCAACACAGGAAAGTATGCTAAATTGTATTGTTAAATACAAAAAAGAACATTAGGATAAATGCAGCATAAACAAAATACTAAAACAGCAAAACAACTATACAACACCGAAATTAACAATTATAGAATAGTTCTCGTTCAAGGGGGATGTTACACAGATGATAAGTGGAAAAAGGGGACTTAAAATGGGACTTATAAGATATCTTATAAATAGTCTTTTGGCAAATAACAATAATTAATGCAGGTGCAAGAAAAAATAAAGAAACAAGAGCAAGAATTGGGGAAGCCTAAAGTTAAGCAAATTACATGCTGCTTGTGATCTAGTTGTTTTCTAGTAATCCTAATTTTAGTTTTAATATTTTAACTATTTTGCAGGGAGTGTTCTCCAAACTGGGTCAAAAACTCAACTAAATTTTCAATCTGTTAGGAAAGAAGGTATCAAAAAGCCCAATTTGATATAGTCCAATTTTGCTCTATTTTTTTATAGCACCAAGGCATTTGTAATTGGTTTTTTCCTGATTTCTATGGGATTGGTAGTATAAACCTAACCGGATCTGAGTACTTAAAATAGCCAGTTTCCCAATTATTTTGCCATAGGATTCCCCATTTTTCTTCTAATTCAAGCATTCAGCTATTTCTCTATTTGAAGCCTTTCTTCAAATCATTCATTTTGCTGGATACATATTTTAATGAGTTCCTTATCTCATATACAATTGCACTTCTGCATTGGTTGTTTATGGCTGTAGGAAAGCTTTTAATACACAAATTCCACACTTTGAGATCATTCCCTAACCAAAACCTTCGCTTTCAGCTAGATAAAAACCTCTTTTTTTCCTGTCTTTTGGCCGTTCTATTGGTTGTTCTGTAACATCTGCTAATATCTTCAAAATTCTTTCTGGCGTCATAGTTCTGTCCTTTTTTTTTGAGATTTTTTTAGCCAAAAGTGGTTCCATTTTCTTGAGTAATCGGCAGATGTTTGAGTTATACAAGTTGAATCGGTAACTCAAGAATCGGTGTGTTATGTAAGTTCTATATTACAGAATTATACAAAGTATTTTGTCTTCCAACACAGGCTATTTTGATGTTCTTCCATTTCCGTTTTTTAACTTTCTCCCACTCTGGGCACACTTTTTCTATAACCTTTTCGAATTTTCTTATTATCAGACCTGTTACATCTCGAAAATTCCTCGGATGTTCTTTTATATTATGGTAATTTATGCTCATCTTGCCTCACTTTTTCTTGCTCTATCTCTCTTTATATAACCATTTCTCCTCTTTTGCACCAGGTCTTAAGATATTATGGGACAGATATTACACAAACGCGCCAATACGCTGTGCGAGCAGTTAAGTAAACAATATAACCTAAATCCTAAAACGATCTTAAAATAGAAACTTCTATAGAACTATGGGCCCTAAGTACCATTTTATCTGAATTAGTATTTTTTCCGTCAAAAGACTGTTTAGATGATTGTTTTATTGCTCTTAAACAACACATTCCTACCTTATCTTACAGTAACTTGCATCGTTGCTTAAAAAGACATAATCTTTGCCTAAAAAGAATACTAAGCCAGAAACTTCAAAAAATATGATATCGGTTATTTTCATGTTGATATTTGTGAAGCGCGAACAAAAGAGGAGAAAGTTTATATTTATGTAGGAATATTGTAAATATGTTTATGCTGAGTTCTCCCATAGGCTGCTATTTTCTTGAAAATTTGCTGTGCCTTATAAGGTTCATAAGGTCCTCACTGTATTCAATTCTCCTATTCTTTGCTTAAAACCCCCCCCCTAAAGACAAAATTCATGACTTCGATATAGTGTGTAAGAAATTCAACATTAAGTTCATTGGATAAATGGACAGGTAGAAAGAATGAATAGAACTATTAAACAAGCCACAGTTAACATTATGAAACAACTGAAGTTTATAATTTCTTGAAAGCTATGCTCAAAAACTCAAGACCCTCAACACCTATGGAAAAAATATTGTCTGAATACAACCTAACATTTTTCATTTAAATCCTTACCATTACTTGATGGGACTAAACAACTAGTAAAGCAAGTTTTAAAACCCAGAAATATTAGTATATTATACTAAAGTTAAGATAAAGGTATTAACCCACCTACCTAATTACATACCTAGGGCAAGCTATAAGCCGGGTTCTGTTTTTGTGGCTATTTATCTATGATAAGTTTTGCAACTTATCTTTAGCGGCCCACCCAGGTAAATATGAGGAAAAACATAAAACTTACCCTTATTTAACCTTGCTCCTGGTGTTGGTTACTTCAGCCACTACATGTTGCCATGAATGCGGTGTGCTCTTACCACCCCTTTTCACCCTTACCTAAATATAGGCGGTATTTTCTGTAGCCCTGTAACTAGAGTTACCTCCGACGGACATTATCCGTCACCATTTTTCCTTGGAGCCCGGACTTTCCTCTATTATTCAATCATTGCTGATAAATAACAGCAGCCACACACTTCCCCTAGGCCTTTACATTATAGAGATTTATAGAACAAAATCAACTTTATTTAAAAATATTTATATTGATATAAATTATATTTAAAAATATAATTTAAGTTTAAAGTTTTTAATAAATATGCCTATACAACCTGTATTACTCTGTGGTGGTATGGGAAGTAGGCTATGGCCCATCTCTCAACCTCCCAAACAATTTTGTAAAGTATTTAGTGATAACACTATGTTATACAACACCTTATCTAGACTCCATAAGAGTTATAACTCCCCAATAATTACAACAAACATTACACATGAATTCCTAATAACTAAGGAAATAGAATCTATTTATCTGCAAAAACCAACAATAATATTAGAACCCATCCAAATTGGAACAGCCGCTTCTATATTGGTTGCTATAGCAGATTGCTGTGATGACACTATTGTTATAGTACTACCTGTAGATCATTATATAGAAAATAAAGTAGATTTTCAAAAGTGCTTAGAGCAAGCAATTACAACAGCAAAAAGTAACGAAGTTGTGGTAATCATTGGCAGTAAATCCAATTATTTTAGTTCCTGGTTTGGTTATATTAATGCTACCTACAATGACATTATAGGTTGTTATAGCGTAAATGAATTTATTGAAAAACCTTTAAGTATTCCTTCTGGAGAATACTTTTGGAACTTAGGCATTTTTATATTTAAAGCAAAGTATTATTTTAGCGAAATTGCGAAACTTGCGCCCAATGTTTATAAAACATGCATAGAAAGCAGAAAGAACTCGACAATACAGAATAATCTAGTGTATTTAAAAAAAGAAGATTTTATGCAAACTCATCCTACTTCTTTCGATTGTATGATAATGCAGAAGACAAGAAACTCTTTAATGGTAGAAGCTACTTTTGACTGGGTGGATATTGGTACTTGGAATGGCATATTGTCAATTGTAGAAAGACTAATTAAAAATTATTTTAGTAGCTCAGTGCTTTATTATATGCGAGATATAATATCAGATAATATTAAAGTAAAAGAAAAAGTAGTAAAGCCATGGGGATTTTATAGTATAATTGCAAAAAGGGAAAAATTTTTAATAAAATACCTACATATTAATCCTGCAAGTGCTACTTCAATGCAAGTACATAAACATAGAGATGAGTATTGTATAATAGTATCTGGAAATGCATGTATTACACTAAATGCCAAAGTAAGTACTATTAATGCAAGTACAGTAATTGAGATTCCTAAGCTAAACGTGCATAGAATAGGAAATAGAAGTAATAACAATGACCTACAAATTATAGAAATACAGATAGGTGATTATATTTCTGAAGATGACATAATAAGACTATTTGACGACTATGGAAGAGCTTAATTATACATATTATAAAGAAGCTAAAGTATAAACTTAGATAGATCAGGTTGATTAGAGATCGTATCAAGTTTTTTCTTTACATACTGACAGTCTATTATAAATTTTTCACCATTTTTATCAGGTGCAGAAAAACTTATTTCCTCTACAAGCTTTTCCATAACAGTATGAAGTCTTCTTGCACCTATATTTTCCACTTTAATATTTACATTATATGCAACTTCAGCTATAGTTTCAATGCTATCATCAGTAAAATTAAGTTCTATTCCTTCTGTCTTCATAAGTGCAATATATTGTTTAATTAAGCTTGATTCGGGCTCTTTTAGAACTCTAACTAGATCCTTCTGGCTTAAAGGTTTAAGTTCCACTCTAATAGGCAACCTGCCTTGCAATTCAGGTAAAAGGTCTGAAGGCTTAGATAAATGGAATGCACCAGATGCGATAAATAGTATGTGGTCTGTTTTTACTGTGCCATACTTTGTGGATACAGTCGTACCTTCAAGTAAAGGTAACAGATCACGTTGCACTCCTTCTCTATTTACCTCACCTCTTACTTCTGTACGTGCTGCAATTTTGTCAACCTCATCTAAAAATACTATACCATCATTACTCACAAGCTTTATAGCTTCTTTTATTACATTATCCTCATCTATTAATCTTTCACTCTCTTCACTTATTAGTATTTCACGTGCTTCTTTAATTTTTACTTTTATAGTTTTTAATTTTTTACTACCACCAAACATTTTACCTACAACTTCACTAATATTCATGATACCCAGCTGTCCTCCTGGCATTCCTGGTATATCAAAAGTAGGTACTATATTTTTATTTTCTTTAATGTTTATCGATATTTCCCAATCTTCAAATTCTTTGTTCCTAAGCCTTTTACGAAAAACTCTTCTGCTTTCTTTGCTAGCATCTTCACCAACCAGTACATTTAATATTATCCTCTCACAAGAGGCTTCTGCTTTTTTAATAAAAGCTTTACGAAACTTTTCTTTTACTAAAGTTATCGCTATATCCATAAGATCACGAATAATTGAATCTACATCACGCCCAACATATCCGATTTCAGTAAACTTTGTTGCCTCTACCTTAATAAATGGTGCCCCAGCAAGCTTTGCTAAACGACGAGCTATCTCTGTTTTACCAATACCAGTATGACCTATCATTAAGATATTTTTTGGTATAATTTCATCACATAGTGGTTGTGGTACCTTACTGCGACGCCAGCGATTTCTTAGAGCAATAGCAACAGCACGCTTTGCATCGCCTTGTCCTATAATAAACCTATCTAATTCTTTTACTATTTCCTTAGGAGATAAATGATATAATCCCTGTTCTTCATTACTGGTATCATCTTCTTTTAAATTCTCATCCTCCTCAAGATCCTTATTTTCTACAACTTCATCAACAAAACCCTCATCTTCTTTGAAATCTCTATTCTCTATTGCACTTGATTTTTCTTTTTCTTGCTGAGTTTGGATAGGAATATTCCTGTAAGGATAATTTAGAGTGTAATATAATAAGTGAAAAAATCTAATTTTAAAAGACATATCATTCCTATTTTTCTTTCAATTCCTCAATAATAATATTATTATTAGTATAAACACAAATATTAGCAGCTATTTTCATTGCTCTCTCTGCTATATCTTTTAGTGTCATATCTTTAATACCGATTAACGCTCTTGCAGCAGCTAAAGCAAAGTTACCACCAGAACCTATAGCAGCAATACCATCTTCTGGTTCAAGAACATCACCAGTACCAGTAACTACAAGTGATATAGACTTATCTACAACAATCATCATAGCTTCAAGTCTTCTCAGATACTTATCTGTTCTCCAATCTTTAGCTAGCTCAACGCAAGCTCTCATCAATTGTCCTGGATGCTTATCAAGTTTAGATTCTAACCTTTCAAAAAGAGTAAAAGCATCCGCAGTTGCACCAGCAAATCCAGTTACTACTGAACCATTTGCACAGCTTCTAACTTTCCTAGCTTTTGCTTTCATAACAGTATGACCAAGTGACACCTGCCCATCACCAGCTATAACTACATGCTCCCCTCGTCTTACTGATAGGATCGTTGTACCATATATCTTATTACTATCGTGACTCATCCACTTTCTAAACTAAAATTTTACTATATAAAGATTTTTATGAAAATCCATATTAATAATTTAAATAATTATATTTTAACTACTTTCAAGATAGTATTATAGTCTATTTTTTCAAAAAGGGTTTGCAATTGATACAAAACATTATCAATCTTATTTCTTCTTTGATAAAGAGGAAAGAATCAGATATAAACAACTGGTTTGAGGAAAGTTTTAAAAATTTTAAACCTCCATTTTATAGTTCTGTAGATCTTAGAAATTCTGGCTATAAGATTGCACCAGTAGATGTAAATCTGTTTCCAGCAGGGTATAATAATTTAAATAAAGAATCGCAGACCCTTGCTTCTGAACTTGTACAAAAATACTTATTAAAATATAAAAAGGTTTTGATTTTACCTGAAAATCATACACGTAATACTAATTATATAGCTAACTTAGCTGCTCTTAAAAATATTTTTGAACTTGCTGGAATTGAAGCGTATGTACATCACAAAAATCTAGATTCAGCATTTTTAGCTCTTAAAAAAGATGACAACCTGCTTATAACAGAAGCAGGTTTTATGCCAGATTTAATTGTAATTAATAATGATATGACAGGTGGTATTCCAGAAGCTTTAGAAAATATAAAGCAAGATATAATACCTTCACCTTTACTTGGGTGGCACAACAGAAATAAATCAAGATATTTTGAAATTTACAAAAACGTCATTTTGGAATTTTGTAGCGAATTTGAACTAGATGAGTGGCTAATATCCGCTTATACAACTGGCTGCAAGAATATTGATTTTGCCACAAATCAAGGATTAGAAGCAGTAGCTGCAGCAGTTGATGATATGATAACTAAAATAAAAGATAAATTTCAGGTTTACAATATCAAAGAGCAACCGTATGTGTTAATAAAAGCTGATAAAGGAACCTATGGCATGGGCATTATGACAGTGACTAGTGCAGAAGATATATTACAAATTAACAAAAAAAATAGAAATAAGATGAATAAAATAAAAGATGGTGTTAAAGTCAATAGTGTGATAGTTCAGGAAGGAGTACCCACCCTTGACCGCTTTCATGGAGGTGCAGCAGAACCCTTGATATATTATGTAGGAGGTTGCCCAGTATGTTATTTATTTCGCTATAACAACAATAAAGATAAATATTCCAACTTAAATTCCTTAGGCTGTAATTTTATTGACGTTAGCTCTATCACAGAAAAAAAGACTTTATTGGTTTGGAGCTTAATCAGTAAATTAGCAGTATTGGCTGCAGCAAAAGAATCACGCTCATTTAATTAATTTTAGTATTTTTTTATGTATAAAAAAATACTACCGAAAAATAAAGCTCTAATTTATAATTAATACTATAAACTTTACTTCTGAAGTTGTAAAAGGAGCATCAGAAGTAAAACTTGAGACTTTATAGAATATAAGCTCTAAAGAGAGCTTATATTCTATAAAAAATGTAGCAAAAACCTAAAGTGCCTACATTAATATACATTCTTCTTTGTCCTTTTTACCCTTACTCTGTTTTTTTTGATTACTACAACTACACTTATCTAAGCTAGAACTAGGTCTACCATAAGCATCATCAGTTGCCCCCCACCTCCTAAGATCGTCAGCCATTTCTTTATGTTTAAAAAATTCAGCACTTCCTAATGGAGTTTTATTACCATACGCGCGATGATTAAGATTTGCCCCTTTCTCCTTACAGAACTCGGCAGTTTTTGTATTGCCACTTTGAGCAGCAGCACACAAAAAGTCTCCATATATTTTTTTAGGATTTTCCTCTACCCGCTTTGCAAACCAATCTACTTGTTTTTCTGCCCCTGCCCTGTTACCTTCTTCAAGGCTTGAAGATACTCTTTGGTAGGTTTGAGGAAATATTACACCATTACCAAGTTTTGACCAACATTTTGGCTTGTTATCTTAACTACTATTCATTTATTCCCCCTTTATTCTATAATTAATATATCATGATAAAGGGTATTTAAAAAGCCCAAATGTTGCTAAGGTAATACTATAATATTGTAAATTATATGGTTTTTACAAATTTTCTTCTCTATCGGCTATATCAACAAATACATTTCAGCATCATTTTTTTGTTACACAAGAAGATTTAGATTGGAATAAGCAAATAAAAACTAGTATATTAAAATGATGTTTTAGCTTTAGAAATTTTTATTTAAAATTATATAAGTTATATGGCCAGCATTGTTAGATATGAAAAGTTTTCACCAAAAATAGGAGAAGGGACCTTTATTGCTAAGGGGGTGTACATTATTGGTAAGGTGGAAATAGGTAAAAACGTAAGTGTTTGGTATAATTCTATTCTTAGAGGAGATGTGGGATCTATTTATATTGGTGATGGAAGCAATGTTCAAGATGGCACCATAATTCATGTAGATAGAGTAGGAGGTGATACTAAAATTGGTAATATGGTTACAATTGGTCACGGCTGCATTCTTCATGCTTGCACTGTTTGCGATAGAGTGCTAATTGGCATGGGGTCAATTATTATGAACAATGCTACTATTGAATCAAATAGTATAATAGCAGCTGGTTCGTTGGTTACAGAAGGAAAAATAGTAAAGAGTGGAGAAGTTTGGGCTGGCCGTCCAGCAAAGCTACTACGTAAAATATTGCAGGAGGAGATAGAAAATATTAATATTTCTGCAGCAAATTATATAGAATTAAGTAAACAATATATGGAGAATGATGGATAAATTGTCTGTGATACTTTCAGAGTTACAAACATGGATGATCAACGGTTTGTACTTATTTAGCGCTTTTATAAAAGAAGTGTGGGATTCTTTCGTTGGGTCTTTCTTTAGTTAATTATGATCATTCAAGATTGTGATGTAAGTGGTAAGGTTGTCTTGCTTAGGGTTGATTTTAACGTGCCTATCGTTGATAGTACTATTCAAGATTTAACTCGTGTATTAAGAGTGATTCCTACAGTTAATCATCTAGTAAGTTCAAATGCCAAGACAATAATAATATCCCATCTTGGGCGCCCTAAAGGTAGAGATGACAGTCTTTCACTACAGCAAGTGATTGAACCTTTATCTAAGCTACTGAACAGGCAAGTTAGTTTTATTGATGACTGTATAGGCGATAAAGTAAATACGGCAGTAAAGTCAATGGTCCCAGGAGATGTGGTATTGCTTGAAAACTTAAGGTTTTATTCTGAAGAAGAGTTAAATGATATAGATTTTGCAAAAAAGTTGTCGTCAGTAGCTGATATATATGTTAATGATGCTTTTTCTTGTTCTCATCGTAATCATGCTTCTATCACTCAAGTAACAAAATTTTTACCTGCATATGCTGGCTTTTGCTTGCAGGACGAAGTGAATCATTTGGAAGAAATAATATCTTGTAAGTACAAACCTACGGTAGCTATAGTTGGTGGTGCTAAAATAGCAACTAAAATAAATCTGCTACTTAATTTAGCTCAAAAAGTGGAGTTTTTAATTCTTGGTGGAGCAATTGCTAATAATTTTTTATTAGCTCAAAGTTTTGATATAGGAAAATCTCTGTATGAAAAAGATGCAGAGAATATCTCTATTGAAGTAATAAAAATGGCAGCACAAAATAATTGCAAAATAGTTTTACCTAAAGATGTTTTAGTTGCAAAAGATGCAAATTACAAACTTGGGCTCGTTAGAGGTGATTTAAGTTCTGTTTTAGATGATGATGTAATACTTGATATAGGATCTAAAACTTTAGACGAGATAAGGAAAATACTACTCAGCTGTGAAGCAGTTTTGTGGAATGGTCCTTTAGGTGCTTTTGAGTATCCAGCTTTTTCTAATGGTACTTTTCAGGTAGCAAGGGAAATTGCTGGCTTAACAAAGACAAAGAAAATAAAAAGCATAGTAGGCGGTGGTGACAGTTTGTCGGCAATACATGCTGCTAAAATTAATATAGAGGATTTTACTTATGTATCTACTGGTGGTGGGGCCTTTTTGCAATATATAAGTGGTGATGAAATGCCTGGGTTTTGTGATTTTTAATTTTAGCTTTAAAAAGAATTTATGAAAATTAGATCTTATAACTAAATTATATAACATTTTGTGAGTGTTTTATAAGGTTTTCTATGCAAATTTGCTGCAGACTAGGCATTGGCAATTTTTTATTTTCTTTGTAAGAAAATACTCCTCTTAGTAGATAATCAAGATTGCACTCTCGTTGAAACTTAGCTTGAATTACTGGTTCTATTTTATGCTTAAAGCAGTTCAAGACAGAATCTTTTATGTGTTCTTCATTAGAAATGTCTTTAACTTTAATAAAGCCGGTTTCATATAAAGCTAATGTCATACCCAAGCATTGTTTTATCTTACTTCTACTATCAGGTTCTATTTCTGTCATATTTAGTGTAAATTCTAGAATGTTACGTACATAATTATTTTGAGAATAGATATTAATTATATAATCTACATTGCGGCTATTTTGTAGGGCAACTTTTAGTAATTCAACATCATTTTTTATTTTATTGAATATATTATCATTAATACCGAATATTCTTTCAACATCAAAACAATTGTACCTTTGAACTTTTAGAATACGTCTAATATTATCATGCTTTGTTCTCCTACTGCTTTTTTCTGTACTGGAAATTTCGTCGTTTATCCTATAATTTGGTAGATAGTTGTTATATTGTAAGGCTGTGTTGTGATTATTAGTACTCTCTGCTTGATCTACTGAGTTATTTTCTAAGATTTGTAATATGTTTCCTTGCTCTAATTCTATACTTTGTTCCTGAACAAAAGTAGGTTCACTATCTTTTGCTTCTGTTTCTTGTGATACATTGCCTTTAAATAACTTGCTTATGTATCCATATATGTTTTTTAATATTTTTTGTAATAGTTTTGCACAATTAACTAATCCTCTTTTGAAAGCTTTTAGCATGTTATCCCCCTTTTAGCGTCATATTATACCAATATCATTAAACAGATACTAATCTGGTCAATAATTTTATTTAAAATGCTATTTTAGTAATAAATTGATCTACACCTAGCAAGTAAAGTAAAAGTGTGTTACTTTAAATATCAATAAGTTTTAAAATTAGTATGAGAATAGAAATTTTAAATAAGCATCGGTTTGCAGATGTTTATTTGATAAATTCAATTGATGCTGTATTTTATGAAAAAATTTGCAAAATGCTAGCGCATCCAGTATTAGGGCAATATTGCTACTATGAGCTCGGTAGTTATAATGATCTGCCATCTCAGTATCAATTCATAGATTCAAAAGCAGATTGGGCATTAGAGATTTCATTTTTACCTGGAGTCACTGACAATTTGGGAAACACAGCAAAGCAAATTATATGTGAGCATATTAATATCCAAACGTTGAATGTTAAAAGCGCTAAACTTATTTTAGGAAAAGGAAATTTGCCAAATATAGATGAGATAAAAAAACAGTTTAACCCTTTAATTCAAAGTTGCAGATTAATTCAAAGATTTGGTGGTTCTTACACATTAAAAAACTATTATAATAGTTCTTTTACTGCTGAAGGAAACATTTCTTCTACTAAAGAGAATATTAATAACACTGTTCAGTATATCAATTTAGAAATTCCAGATGATGAGCTTGAAATGATAGGCACAAGTGGAAATTTAGGCTTGTCATTGCCAGCAATGAAGGCAATTCAAGCTTATTTTCACTCAATGAAGCGCAACCCTTCTGACATAGAGCTAGAAACACTAGCACAGACATGGTCTGAACATTGTAAGCATAACATCTTTTCTGCTCCCATAGATGACATAACAGATGGGTTATATCAACATTATATTAAACGGGCAACTCATGAAATCAATTCAGATATCTGTGTTTCTGTTTTTTCTGATAATGCTGGCGGTATAATTTTTGACGATGATTTTTTAATTGTAGCTAAAGTTGAAACCCATAACAGTCCTTCAGCACTTGACCCTTTTGGTGGTGCAATGACTGGAATTTTAGGGGTTAATAGAGATATTATTGGTTTTGGCAAAGGAGCTAAACCAATTATGAACACTTACTATTTTTGTTTTGCTGAAACAATGCCAGAAAAACTCTATAGAAATAAATGGCATACAAATAGACTCCCTTCGAAACTCGCTTATGATAGGCAAGTGATAGAAACATACGGAACGGAAAACCGGAATGTATTAGACATACATGAGGATTTGAGTACCGGAGTGACACAGCAATTGTCCGCAGAAGTAGAGTTTCGAAAGGAGTCTAATGAAGTTTTACCTCCAGAGTTCATCATGGGTGGTGTCATTCATGGAGTAAATGTTGGTGGCAACTGTTCTGGCATTCCAACTAGTCTAGGTTCAGTATATTTTGATGATAGATTTTGCGGTAAGCCTTTAGTTTTTGTTGGCAGCTTAGGAATTATTCCGCGTAGTATAAATGGTGCACCATCTCACATTAAGCAGCCTAAAAATGGTGATAAAATTGTAATAGTTGGTGGCAAAACTGGCAGAGATGGCATTCATGGAGCAACTTTTTCTTCCTCAGCTTTAACTAGTAATAGTGCTACAACTGTAGTGCAAATTGGCGATCCTATAACGCAGAAAAAGCTCTCTTGCGCTGTTATTGAAGCAAGAGATTTAGGTTTGTACAACTCCATAACAGATAATGGTGCAGGTGGTCTTTCTTCTTCAATTGGTGAGATGGGGAAAGATGGGTTTGAAGTAGATTTAAGCCAAGTATTGCTGAAAAATTGTGACATGGCACCTTGGGAGATATGGATATCAGAATCACAAGAGAGAATGACTTTAGCCGTACCAGCTGAAAAGCTTGAGCTGCTAAAAGAAGTAGTAAAAAAACATGATGTGGAATTATGCGTTATCGGTGAATTTACGGATTCTGGTAGAGCAATTGTAAAATACTCTAAAAAAAATGACAGTGGAATAAAAGAAGGAATAGCTCTGGATATAGATACAGACTTTCTTCATAACGGTAATCCTAAAATACCTCTAAATACAAAAGTTTGGTCAAAACCACCTATAGAAATCAAGAAGAGTTCTAATAACATTCCTTTGGCAACTCAGCTTCATGAAATGATGAAAAGAGCTAATATATGCAGTAAGGAATTTATAGTTGTACAATATGATCATACAGTACAAGCTTCATCAGTGCTTAAGCCTCTGCAAGGTAAGGGGCATGTTTGTGCTGAAGCGGTTGTAATACGCCCTGTTTTATCATCAAAGAGAGGCGTTGTAAAATCACAAGGGTTTGGCTCAAGCTATGGAGAGATTGATACTTATCACATGGCAGCTTGTGCAATTGATACGGCAATACGCAACTACGTGGCAGCTGGTGGAAATATAAATCATCTGGCACTGCTGGATAATTTTTGCTGGTGTGATTCAACAAATCCTGAAAGGTTATGGCAGCTAAAAAAGGCAGCGCAAAGTTGCTATGATTATGCTAAAGGCTTTAATACACCTTTCATTTCCGGTAAAGACAGCATGTTTAATGATTTTAAAGGATATAATAGTAGTGGAGATGAAATTATTATTTCCGCACCTCCTTCGCTGCTAATATCTGCAGTTGGGGTGATAGAAAACATTGAAAATTCAGTATCGCTTGACGTTAAAATACCAGGAGATTTAATCTATGTTTTGGGCACAACTTATAATGAACTAGGTAGATCAGAATATCAGCTATACAGTGGAATTGGTAGCAATAACGTACCAAAAGTTACTGCTCAAAGTGCTAGGCAACTGTACAAAACCTATGGTAGAGCAGTAGAGAAGAAAATAGTTGCTTCAGCTATTGCACCAAACTTAGGAGGATTAATTGTTGCCTTGATTAAATCATTAATTGCTGGGCAGCTAGGAGCGCAAATAGATTTATCTAAAGTAATTTCAAAAGGAATAGAAAATGAAAATATAGCCGATAAAGTGATAATGTTTTCTGAATCACAAAGCCGAATAATTGTAACTATTGCACCTGAAAACAAAAAAGAATTTGAAGAGTTATTTATCGGTATTCCTTGTGTTAATATTGGAGTAATAACTGAAGAAAAATCACTTAATATAAAGGATGTAACAACTATAAATTTAGCTACTTTAGAAGCTAGTTATAAAGAGTTTCACAAACACAATTCTCCACATATTTTTTCATAATGAAACATTTAATTTTAGTAAGCTAACCCCTTCAAATTTTTTAAGCTCACCTACTTCTTTCCTCACTACTTCCTACAGATTCTAATGATGGATTGCTAAGAGAACTAGCTACCTCACTACTAACATAATCTGTTTTATTAAGACCCAGTTTCTTGAGGTCTTGAGGGTTGTTGTAGTCCATATTATAACCCTCTCCCATTTTCATTTTTAGCTTTACAGTTAGTGGCACATCAATACCATAGTTAGAAAATATTTGCTCAAGAACTTGTTGGTTTACTTTATCACTAACTTTATTTTTCAACCTAATACTAAAGTTATTACAACCTATATGTTCTTTTTTAGTATAAGTATAAAGATAGCACACTGGATCTGTTGTTAATATTGGGATAAAATCGGGATTTTTGATCTTGTCTAATATTTTAGTAAAATAACTACTCATGAAATTATTTAAATAATGATTTTCAACATTAGATTTTATCAGCATATTACCTGGAAGTTTAAAAGTATTACTACCCTTTAGAATAACATAAAAAGCAAAACCATTTTTAGTCTCAATATCTCCTATCTCTCCGGTAACCTTAGTATCCATATCAAAATAAATTCCACCTGTAATGTTGATTAGTGGTAGCCTAATTATGTCACTAGCAGCACAAAGTGGGTATGATTTTCCTAGGAACGTATTTTGTTCAAACATCTGCTTATATAAGTCATAAATGCGCTCATCCTGCTTATCAAGCTCCATCTTGTAGACATCAATTTTAAAAAGATTTTTTGTATTACTGTTCCTTTCTAATGCTACTTTTGTTTTAATGTCATCAATACTGATGCTTTCCATGCTATCAATATTTTTTCTATTATTTTCTGGTAAATGTTCTCTACTGTAAACTAGAATAATATCTCGAGATTTGTTTGTCTCTGCAGTTCTTTGTAAGTTACCAAAATATTTTGGTGGAACATCACTGCCAAACCAGATGAAATAGATTGGTAAATTTTTTGAAACAACGTTATCATTATTTTTAAGCATGGGTTATACTATAATTAGTATATTGACTAATATCAAGATAAAATAATTGCTACTATGGATAAGAATGTTAAAAATATCTGGCATTCCCGAAACTTTTGTCATTAACCATAAGGGAAATATTATTGTCACTGGTGATGTAACAGTAAAAGTCTGGGAAGCTAGCAACTGCTTTTAATTACACAAAACACCCGGATAAAAAGAATGATAAAAATGTTAAAAAAAAGAATTGTTCACATCATAAAAAATGTTTAGTTAAGAAAAAAGAATGATAAAAAAATTATCAATAGAGAAAAATTATAAAAAGATGTTATAAAATAGAGTTTATTTTAAGATTAGATTTCTGATACATGTTTTGAACTTTCTTCGACCTTTTATTGTTTTTAGTGCCAATCTGGAGAGAAAGCACATGAACAACATCAGAGAGAGGAGCGTTTTTAGCCCTTTTCACGGATTCCCACCATGAAAGGACTACCAATTGATAATTGGAAGCGCTATGGTTATATGTTTTAAGGCATATAACTATAAGGATATCAACCCTTACTCTAGGCAAAAGAGCCTAAAATAGCTAAAACTATTCAGTAGGTCGCCGAAGATCCTATTCAATATATTCAGATCTTCTTTTCCTATACATCTGCCACTTTAAAGGCCGCCTCTACAGCCTCAATCTCTCCAGATTGGCATTCTCTTTATATCATATATATTCACAACCACGGAAGCAGAATTTTTGCAGATTTTTTAGACCGATAAAATTTGAAATCTCTATGAAAGTTAATCGATTCAATTGCTGGAACTGGTCATAATAATATTATAGCAGGAGGATACAGAGAAGAAGTAAAAGTGGCTCCAGGGGGTTAATAGCACTAAATCAGGAAGGCATGTTTATTGATACTATGAGACACAAATATAATATTCAAAAGCTCTTGGGCACAGATGACACAATTAAGATCAACTTAAAAGGTGATATAAAGTTGAACCAAGAATTTGCAGAGTTAGGAGGTACTGTTAATTTTAGTGATCAAAATTACAGATGGATAGGCTTGGGATTGAATGAATATGAGTTGAGCCAATATAAAGTTAAAGTAACTGATGATTGTGGATGCAAGCCAGATGCAGAAGCTTTTAAGGAACATAGAAAGGACATAATTGTTAAATCAGCACAATCAGAACAAAAGGTTGGCAGTATAAATTTAGCATCTTGGTTCTTTAAAGGTAATAAACTATATTATAATTTGCGTGGTGATGGTAAAGGGTCTCTTTCGGTAGAGGAAGATAATATTTACTTAAAACTGTGATGAACAAAAGCCGTACTATAAATTAGCGCTTTGTGATAAAAACGGTAACATAGCAAAAGAAGCTCAGAAAAGTGAAGATATTATAAGTAAATGTAATATAATTAGTGAATAAAAATGACTTCCTTTAATAGAATCTGAATGATAACCTGTTAGAATGGAGCTTGAAGTTCACTCATTCTGCTCTTCGGTGTATAATCAAAGTTAAAATATATCCCTCTTTCACCTATTGGTTTATTCCATGTTCCAACTTTATTTAGCTCTAGTAGTGCAGCTTTTGGATATGTAAGTAGCATTATAAGTTGCATCATATCCAGACGAAAACCCCATGCGATTATCCGTGTTTGGTAATTTAAAATACTCAGTCATCTTCATATTTTCACCTTCATCATCTACGGAAAGCATACTGGTATTAAATTCAAAATCATTCCACTGTTAAAATTTATTGCTCTGATGTTTGGTGCTAACTTTTCTAGGCCTTGCATTTGTTTATTCTGCTTTTCATTTAAAGTATTACCTAAGTAATATAGGCATATGAGCAGATCTGGTTCCATGTCTACAAGACGCTGACGATGGGGAAAAGTTTCGGTGTTTGGTAAATTCCTGGTTCTGCTTCCTTATTTAAACGATCAGGAGAGAACAATCCATTGCATAAGTATTGATGCATTAGCACCAATGGTGGCTTTAGTTGACATATTATATAATTTAGTTAATAGCAAATTTTAATATTTAATTTGATAAAAAGTGTTGAAAATATATAATAACCCTCTGCTTTTATATGAATTTCGCTAGTTCTAGAATAGATTTGTTAATTAGTATAGTAATACTTTATTACATTTTAGTAATAACTAAACTGATTAAAGTTATTATTAAAATAATTATTTATTTAATCTATCAATGGGAGATTGATATGAGTGGTGTAAATTATGATATATATACAGAACAAACGTTAAAGTTGTATGGGATTTTAGCAGATCTACCACAATATGAAAAGGAATATGCTTTGCAATTCTTAAAAGAGACAGCACAAACTCCTGAAATTATGGACATTACGGGAGCTACTAAAGATCAATCATCACGTTATGTAAATTCTGGAATAGAAAGATTAACATCTAATGATGTAAATAAAGATGATATATCAAATATTGCATTTAAGTCTGCTGATTTTGTGAATAGTTTAGAAATTCAAGATAAGATTAGTAGAAACAAGGGTGGATTAAGTAGTCTTGTAAATAAATTTAAAACTCTTAGCACCAAAAATAAGTTGCTACTTGGAGGTGGAATTTTAGCTGCAGCTCTTGTTACACCATTGCTCCCAGTAGTAGCCTTAGTTGTGCTTACAGTTGCAGTGCTAGGTCTTGGTGGGATGGCGATTGAAAAAGGCACAATAAAGGCAGGTAAAGCAGTAGCACATGGTGCGCAAATTGTAGATAACGCGACAGCACATGAAGTATAGATTGCAGGTAATGCTATAAAGAGTGGTACAGAGATTACTAAAAGGAGAATGTCTGATGCTGCAGAAATTATGGGTAATAAAGGTGAAGATGCTGCTAAGAGAATAAAGCGCAGCTTGAAAGACGCGATTGATCATGTGCCATCTCGGACCTCTAACATAGAAGACTTTTTGAAAAACGCAAGTAGATCTAGTCGTGAATTTAGTAGTTTATCGAGTAAAAGTGAAAGTCAAGTGTACTTCATCGAAAAATACTTGCTTCAAGATGGTACAATTAGTGATAAAAAAGTTCAAGCATTAGAGAACGTACTGAATAATGAAGTAAATGAATCTGAAGTACAGAATTTCTGTCGATTAATAGAAAAGGGTAAAAGTACACACCGTAATGATTACAAAGAGTTTAAAAATCAATTAGACGGACTTACATCTCTTATGAAGGATGATGAACTTCAGAATGCGTTCACAAGTGAGCTTGCCAAGGTAGGTGAACAAGAAAGAAAAAGTGAATTAAAAGAAGAAAAAGCGCAAAAGCAGCCATCATTATCTTTTGTATCTCATATAAAAGGTGAGAGTATTAAGGTAGATAGTATAGCAACACAGCAACAGGTTGCTAGATAAATCTTTATCTTCTAATATGGTCCATAACAATCTCGCTAGATTGTTATGGACTTTAAATTGATAAAAAAAGATAAAATTATACAATACCTTTTTGTTATATAAGCTGAGTTTGCTTTTAGGTATTGATTTATGGAATATAACTTCAAAAGCGTTGAGAAGTTTTTTCAAGAGAAGTGGGATTTCTCAATTAGAATGGATAGCAATAAAAAAAAATGCTATGTGCTTGAGATGTTTCCTTATCCTTCAGGCAATATACACATGGGGCATCTACGCAATTATGCCATAGGTGATGTAATTAGCCGTTATAAAAGGGCATGTGGCTTTAACGTTTTTCATCCAATTGGTTGGGATGCATTTGGCCTCCCAGCTGAGAATGCTGCACGTGATAACAAGATAAACCCTGCGGTATGGACGCAAAATAACATAAGTAATATGAAGAAGCAGCTAAAGTCGATAGGGCTTTCTTATAATTGGGAACATGAGCTTTCCACCTGTGATCATGAGTATTATAAACATGAACAGAAGTTTTTTTTGAGCTTTCTTAAAACTGGTTTGGCTTATCGCAAGGAGGCATGGGTTAATTGGGATCCTATAGATCAGACAGTTTTAGCCAATGAGCAGGTGGTAAATGGAAAAGGATGGAGGTCCGGTGCAATAGTTGAAAAACGTAAATTATCTCAGTGGTTTTTAAAAATTACCGATTTTGCTGATGATTTACTTGAATGCATCGAAACTTTAAAAGGTTGGCCTGAAAAGGTAAAATTAATGCAACAGCAATGGATAGGGCGTTCAGAAGGTTTTATAATTAGTTTTGATATTGTGGGCTCAGACAAAAAGCTAGAGGTGTTTACAACCTCTCCTCACAGTCTATTTGGTGCTTCATTTTGTGCAGTTGCCCCGCAACATCCAATGCTACAAAATATTACAAATACTGAGGTGCTTAAGTATATTCAAGATTGTGGTGAATCTTCAGAAAAAACAGAGAAAACAGGAGTATATACTGGAATTGATGTAAAACACCCATTTTTAGATGAGGTATTACCTATTTACGTTGCTAATTTCGTTTTAATGGAATGTGGCACAGGAGCGATTTTTGGTTGCCCTGCACATGATCAGCGTGATCTAGACTTTGCTCGTAAATATAACCTAAAAGTTACTGCTGTTATACGCCCAAATAATGCAGAAGCAATTGAAATAAAAGATAAGGCATATATAGAAGACGGAATTATGTTTAATTCTGATTTTTTAAACGATTTATCGGCAGAAGAGGCAAAACAAAAAATCGTTGCAAAACTTGAAAGCAAATGCAGAAAAGAAACTAATTATCGTTTGCATGATTGGGGAATATCAAGACAACGTTATTGGGGGTGCCCTATACCTATTATCTATTGTAAAGCTTGTGGCACCGTGCCAGTATCTGAGAAAGAATTGCCTATTACTTTGCCAACTGATGTTGATTTTACAAGTGGCAATCCTCTAAAGAGCCATTCAACTTGGAAATATACAAATTGTCCTAAATGTGGCAATAATGCAGAACGGGAAACAGATACACTCGATACTTTTTTTGAGTCATCTTGGTATTTTGCTGCGTTTTGCAGTAAAGATAAAGGGATTAATAAAGATGCATGTGATTACTTTCTACCAGTTGATTACTATATTGGCGGCATTGAGCATGCAATTTTACACTTGCTTTATTCACGATTTTTTTGTCGTGCACTGAGCAGATGTAGCTACCTAGATATCAAGGAGCCATTTTCAACTCTGATCACACAAGGAATGGTATGTCATGTTACCTATAAAGATGAAAAAGGTAATTGGCTTTTTCCACAGGAAGCAAAAGAACTAACTAAAAAGGGTGAAAAAATAGAGATTGGCAAACTTGAAAAGATGAGCAAATCAAAAAAAAATATTGTTGATCCAAGCTACATAATAGACAAATACGGTGCTGACACCGCACGTCTGTTTGTTTTATCTGATACTCCGCCAGAAAAAGATATGAGATGGTCTGATGAGGGAATGGAGGGTAACTTCCGTTACATAAATAAATTATGGCGCATGGTTATGCAGTTAAAACCAATTAATATCAAGTGTAATAACAACGGTGTTCAGCTAAAGTATAGAAAGGAGTTACATAAGCTACTAAATGGCTTAACTTCTGATTTAGAGAATTGTCAGTTAAATTGTGCTGTTGCTAAATTTCGTGAAATGACAAATTTGATAGCCAGTATAGAGCCAAACTCAGGTAAACATGTTATAGATGAAGGTATATGCATTTTAATTAGAGTGATAGAGCCATTTATACCACATTTAGCTGAAAAATTATGGCAGGAGATAGATGGAGAAGGAATGCTTTGCGATCAAAGTTGGCCTTTAGCTGATAATTCATTATTAGCTCAAGAAATGGTAACAATAGCTGTGCAAGTTAATGGTAAATTACGCACTACAGTTGATGTAGAAAGCAATTTAGATGCTCAAGAATTAAAAAAGTTAGCAGTGTGCGCTGTGGCACAAAAGGTTGATGTAGGCAAAATTAGTAAAATATATGTAGTTCCAGGTAGAATTGTAAATATCGTTATGTAAATAATTAAATTACAGAATACTACTTAAATAGCTATTTGGGAAATTTATCAAGTTTAAAGGTTGTTGAATAAAAAAATAGATGTTGTGACAAAAGTAGTGAGTAATAGAACTAATAGATACCTATTCGGCTTCAGTGTAGTTTTGTGCAAACATGTTCCAACTACTTAAACTAAGCTAAATAGAATGGGTAAAGCGAATCCTATTCTGCATATATCTAAAGTTTTTTTCGATAAGTTGCTTTTAACTATAGCTTTAGCATATTTTGTGCATTCAGATTTCTTGTCTTTCTGTGAACTTTTAACTGAGCCTAGTATTGTGTTATATGTATTCCCCCCTCAATTTGAATATGGTGCTTTATATCACAACCCATCTTGTCCTCTATAGTAGGAGAAACTATCGAATACATACAAGAGACAAAATAGGAACAAATTTTTGCATTCTTAAAAAGCAGGACAATAGTCCGATCTCACACTTGGATATAACTGAAGATCAAGCCCCTAAAATTTACCCTAACGTCAGGACAAAGGAACGAAATCTGATTAAAAATGTTTCCACTGTAGTAGCTGATAATGGCTATATGCTTTTGTAGCCAATCTTAAAAACAAGAAATGCAAATTCCTCCAACAGGAAAGTGCAATGATTGTACAAGTAATTCAGAAAAATAAAAAATTTCAGCAGGATTTTTTGTAGATTTGATAAATGGTTTTTATGGGATTTTTGAATTTCATGGCTGTTCACAGAGCCTATATTACCTGCAAAAACATGATCAATTACAACCAGCTAAAGCTGGTGGTATGAGTTAAAGCTTATAAAGCAAGTTTTAAAATTCAGAGATGTTAAATATGAACTGCTTGCTCTTCAATATATTGCTGTACATCTGTAGAATTTACATTACCAACAGTAACAGCCCAAATATCTTTTTTTAAATTGTTCAAATTCTTGGAATAGCTTTTTAATACATTGTTGGATAGTGGGTGGCATAGAATATGTAGATGGTCAGTTACAATATCTACGTAATTTGTAGCACATTTCTCTACTGCTATTTCACCTGTAAATATCTGTATTTAGTACAAAATACTACATGAAATCAAACGTACTGTGAGAGCTGTGTTTATAAATAAACTAAAGTAGATCTAATACTAAAGCTGAAGCTAATTACATAAACATTTCAATATAAGGCCATTAGCAAAAACAGTAGTTGAATTAACACTTTTTTTCTGTAAAATTATCAGATTTTCTTGCAACAGGATTTCCATTTACAAACACACCATTTAGTACAAATATGTGGTGAGATTTCTATACAATAATCTCCCACACGGATAACTGATTTACTTGTAAGCACATTTTCTTCAATTGAGGTCGATTCTCTGAGCATTTAACCTTTTCTCTAAACTTAACTTTTAGCGTAATTTCATAGAAATCTCAAGATCTCTTTATTATATGACAACTTTGTTCCATCTTGAAAGTGTGAAAACGTTGTAGAGATTCTATTACAAAATAATGCTAACTCAAGGAGAATATGACTTTACATCTTGCAGTAATTAAAAAAGAATCGTTGAATTATTACTAAGCAAACATTTATTTAGAGATAATTATGACAGCTTTGGATATCGCTCAAGCTAATAAAAATAAAGAGATTGAACAATTGCTTTTGAGTTTTATTATAGGAACAGATTACATACCTGAGTAAAGATTATCTCCGCTCAAAAAGCTTTTCAATGTCAGAGAGTTTCATTTCTATATAGGTGGGTCTACCATGGTTACATTGGCCAGAAAATGAGGTCTCTTCCATTTGCCGGAGCATAGCATTCATCTCTTCAAGTTTCATAGCTCTTCCCGCTCTGATTGATCCATGGCAGGAGATGGTTGCACAAATTTTTTTCATTTTATCTTCTATCGGTAAAGTATCTTCCATCGCTATCAGATTATCGGCTAAATCCAATACCGTTTCTTTGACATTAATTGCACCAAAAATTGCTGGGGTTTCTTTGACTGTCACTAGTATATCTGAGGCAATCTCAAGACCCAAACCCATTTCACCAAGCTTATCTTTATACTTTGCTATAAGTTCTCCAGCATGGCTACTTATTACTACAGTTTCAGGAATAAGTAATTTTTGTCTTTTAATCCCTGATTTTTTTATTATCCCTTTTAAATACTCATAAACAAGCCTCTCATGAGCTGCATGTTGATCGACAATAATTAGCCTATCCTTTAACTGTGCGATGATATAAGTGTTATAAACCTGACAACGTGCAAGCCCTAAAGGATATTCTTCTACTATATTTATCTGCTCTTTAGTTAAAATATCTGTTTGCTGAGAAGGTTTTAACTCTTTTTGTAGATCCAAAGAGTATGATTTATCTACTAAAAAACTATCCCTTTTTGTTTCTAAATCAGGGAATTTATTCATTTCTAAAGGAGATGGTCTTTTAGCTTGATTCCTTCTATTATCCTTACTGTTTTCACTAATCTTATCATCGGCAATAAATTTCTCAAATGGGCTCAGAGGAATATCTTTCTTATCACTTAATCTTGTTGATAAGGCTTTAATTAATCCTCTGGTAATTACCTCATATATAAGCTTTTTATCTCTAAATCTTACCTCTAGCTTATTGGGATGCACATTCACGTCTACCTGATCGTAAGGCACTTCTAAATGTAGTACAACAATTGGGTACCTGCCACTAGGAATAAAATCATTATATGCATACTTTATAGCTCCTATTAACGTATTATCTTTAATTGGTCTACTATTGACAAAGGTATAAATCATAGTGGAGTTACCACGATTTACTGTTGGTTTGCAGATGTAGCCTGTTACGCCTGTGCCTTCCTCTTCTTCCCTCACTTTAAGAGAATTCTCCGCAAATTCCTTGGCAATCTCGCGTAACCTAAACAGTAGTGATTCTTGCTTATTATATTTTAAAAGCCTTTTGTTATTGGCGCTAAGAGTAAAACCGATGCTGGGGTTTATCATGGCCAAGTTATTTATAATGTCAACAATTGCTTGAGTTTCTGCTCTTTCAGTTTTTAAAAATTTAAGTCTATTAGGAGTGGCAAAAAACAAATCCCTTACTTCAATTTCTGTACCACCTGGAATAGAAGCAGGAGTAAGATCCATCACCTTTTCTCCACCTTCATAAGCTATACTCCAAGCAGCTTTTGCTCGCGATGAAAGTTTTATTCTACTTACTGCAGCAATTGAAGGTAGTGCTTCTCCCCGAAACCCTAAATGTTTTATTTCCATCAAATCATCATCATTTTTAAGTTTAGAAGTTGCATGGCGCTTAAATGCCAGTTCAATATCTTCCTTCTCTATGCCATTACCATTATCTAAAACAGTAATGAGGTTACGCCCACCACTCTCTATCTTTATCTCTATTTCACTGCTACCGGCATCTATAGCATTTTCTACTAATTCTTTTACAACACTGGCTGGCCTTTCAATTACCTCTCCTGCTGCTATGCGGTTAATCGTTTTTGCATCTAATAGAATTATCGCCACACTATCCCTAACTTTTTGGGTCAGTCTATTACCTAGCTTTACGTTTGTAAAGTTACTTTAAATAGGGTATAATTATTAAGGTTTTATTCCCTTTCTATATATGACTATTTCTAAATTTCTCGATGCTCGCAATGATGTTGCCTTCAAGAGAATATTCGGTTCTGAAAAGAATAAAGATATCCTCATTCACTTTCTTAATGATATTCTTGGTTTTACTGGTTTAGGTGCAATTTTGGAAGTTGAGTTTTTAACCACTGTTTTAGATCCTGAGATTGCCTCTAAAAAACAGAGCATAGTTGATATTTTATGTAAGGACTCTCAAAACATCAAATATATTGTCGAGATGCAATTCACTAAAACCAAAGGCTTTGAAAAACGTGCTCAATACTATGCCGCTAAAGCCTATTCAGGTCAAGCAGATCAAGGGGATAAATATCATAATCTTAAGGAAATAATCTTTGTTGCTGTTGCTGATTGCATTATTTTTCCTGACAAAATAGGCTATAAGTCAGATCATGTTATTTTAGATAGAGATAGCTTTGAGCATGATTTAAAAGACATCTACTTTACATTTATTGAACTACCCAAGTTTTCTAAGACTAAAGAAGATCAATTAGAAAATATTGTTGAAAAATGGTGTTATTTCTTTAAATATGCCGCAGAAACAAGGGAAGAGGACTTAGATAAAATAGTTGGTAGTGATTTAATTATTAAACGTGCCTATGAGGAAATGAATAAATTTAACTGGTCAGAACAAGAATTATCAGCCTATGAGCAAGGAAAAAAACGTCTTAGAGATGAAATCGCTGCTTTAGCTCAAAAATTCGATGAAGGGAAAATTGAAGGCATCCAAATCGGTACTGAAAAAGGTATCCAAATCGGTACTGAAAAAGGCAAAATTGAAGGGAAAATTGAAGGGAAAATTGAAGGGAAAATTGAAGTGGTAAAGGCTATGCTAGCTAATGATGTTGATATTGACACTATTGTCAAGTGTACTGGCTTATCTTTAGATGAGATTGAAAAGTTGCAGAAATGATAGTTCTTTCATGGATGTATGTTACCTAAATCAGTTTTAACAACATCTTTTTTATTACATTAACTTGAATGCTGCTAAAGCCTTAACTAGTACCATCATCTTCTACAACTTGAATCCACATTTAAAGCCTAACTAAATAATCTACTAAAAGAGATATAGCTTAAAATAACTATACATAGCAGTACAGTAGGTTTGGTAGGTTATATATTATACTCCCACCACTTTCGTTAAATTCCCTGTAACAGAAACATTGTTGAGCCAAGTTGCAGGTTTTGATATATTCAATAATTCAGCATTATTTATCCATCTTTCTGAATAGCCCAGTGCAAAGGAGTATGGTAATAAGCATCTCTACCTTCAACACTAACATATTTTCTATCAAAAAGAAGTTTAACCACATCTAACCTATTTTCTCTAATAGCTACATATAAAAGTGTCAATTCATAATTACCCCTAGTGTCAATATTTTCAATTTTCTTGACTAAGTCTTTTGCTATATCAATGTTAGATTGCACTACAGCATCAAACACCTGCTTTGTCAATAGAACTGCTTTTTCTTTACTAAATTCCACTATAACATCTTCTGAATTACAAGTAGAAGCTATACACCTTGAATTAGAAACTATTGTATCGTTAAAAGCAAACATCATTTCTCTTGTTGGCTGATAAGTACTCCAATTTTCTACTTTTACGAGGGTATTATTTTTGTATAATAACAATAAATTATCATTAATAACTTTCATATCAAAATTTAATATAGACTTATCTTTAAAATCAACTAAACCAATATCATTCTTATTAACAGGTTGATTATGATAAATCTGTAAGCCTTGTTCACCTGGTTGGTAATACCTGAAAGAACTAAAGTCATCATCTATCTCTTCAAATTCTTCTGGTTCTATAATTCTATTGTTTAATTCTATAGATAAATTCCAATTTTTATGAACAGAAGGATAATAATCTGATATTGATAATGCCCCTTTATCTGATAGCAGTAGCAAATCATTATTTAGTTTCAAAAAAAGCACTTTGTCTGAGTCAAATGTGAAACAATTATAATGATTTAAAAGATCAGTGCCATTAACGCTAAATCTTCCATCTATTTTTAAGCTGTGAGAACAATAATCACGCTCTAGTTCCCCATCCTGAAATTTGTAATATTCTTCCCCGTCGAATGTAACTGTAATATCTTTATAACCTGGTAGCAGGGTTACATTTAGGCCATTTTTGTTAATCTTTATTTCTCCCTTATCATTTTCTATAAATGGCATATCATTTAATGTACTATTTAGTTGGCTAAAATCTAATATACCATTTGCTTTAGCAATCGTAATATTAGCATTTCTTTCATCAAAAAGATAAAGGTGACTTATATTGCTTGAAGCTTCCCAATAAAAATTATGATGCTCTTTATCAGGATAAAAAATATGATTACTAGCACTACCTATAGTACTATGATAATTAGTGCTCAATAATTGCTTTGTGATATTAAAGTTTGAATTGTCTATTTTTCGCAAACTATCTAACTCATCATCTAATATAACATTGCTACCCACACTCTTTGTTACTTGTAAATTTGTTACTATACCATTAATATCTACTTTTGTTGGAGTTACAAATAAATCATCTGCTGTTTTTACTAACGTCTGTTTTTCCACGCTTATAAAATCTCCACTTTTATTGTAGATGTTTGTTATATTATTAGCATGAGTTACATTACCTATATCATTAAAATTTATCGGTAATAATACCAAACCTTTTCCGTAAATAGAATCACCAAAATAACCCTTTATTGTAGTAAAGTTTTTTGCTGTTATTACATCATTTTCACCCTTACCATCTACATAACCTGCATGAGAAACTTCTATATGGTTAGTTTTGTCACTGCCAATAATAGAGTGTATATTCTCTGAATCTGTAAAATTACCTCGCGTTACAACTATATTATTTTGTCCAATAGAAGATCCACCTAAATTACATACAAAATTATCCTTTGTTATGTAGAAGAAATTTGTTCCTTGTTTATGAATATCACAATTACTTAACTGATTTGTAAAATAATACCTATTCTGTACACTAGACCCTTGATTATCGATTTCATAACTATTAAGTAGTATATTCTTACCATTAAAAATAACATCAATGGTATAATTAGAAGTCACATTTATAAAAGCATTGTTATTAGACATATAAAATAACATCTTTACAGGCCCAGAAGAATTACTCCTGTTGTATAAAACTGCGTTATAGCAATCAGTCGTATATTTTTGTAAAGACCATTCTTCTCTTGTTTTACTTAACACTTCATTATTATGTGGTGAAGAATTACCGCACGACCACCCATTTGATACATCCAAAACGCTTCCACTTAAAAGTTCTTCTGTAATTTTTACAACATTATCATTAAGTGGCCCACAGACTAAATTATAGTTTTTAATGACACCAGGAATTATTCTAGAGTAATGACTAGTACCACTAATGGGAAATAGGTGCGTAATATTTGTGCTTAAGTCAAGACCAAACTCATTATTAACTACTCTTGTTTTAGTAATACATCTATCATGAGCCCTTAACCAATTCGTTATTTCTTCTCCTTGTCTCTTCTTTCGAGAATTATTATTAGTCACATATTTTTCTTTTGTAATTAGTATAGAAGGCAGTGAAATAGCTATTGTATCATAGCCACTCTTAAATTGATCTAAGATCTTTGATATATATTGCCTATAAATATTTTCTGCTTCTATATCACGTTCTATATAATCTTGTATTTTTTTACCCAAGAAAAAATCCCAATAAAGATCATGCTTCTCTTGATCTGTAAGACTTATGTGCTCTTTTAGCTTCTCTACCTCAAGCTCTGCTTCTACAAATTGCGATATGATAATAACAGCAACTGAGATACCAGCACCAACTGGACCAGCAAATGCTCCTATTACCCCGGTTTCTAAACCTGCTACTGACATTGTTTCAGTAACAACTACAGGTACATCTGCAGCTATAAAGATGGAATTAGTTGCGATGTTTAAGTCAGCAATCTTTATATCTACAGGATCTGTTGCATTCTGCCTTGCTTTTATTGACTCTGCTAGCCCTAAAAATGCTGCAAAGTTACCTATAGCACGTCCCATAACTGGGGCAAATCCTTTTAACATCTGAGAATCAAGCTTTGTTCCTAACTCTAATATTTTTCCAGAGATCTTTTCACCAATCTTTGGCATTACCCAGAGATTTAATGCATCATAACCTAGCCCTTCTACATCTCCATTTGCTATATGTTTACCAACTAAAAATGCCGTAAAGGCAAGACCTGCACCTTCTGCTACTTTTCCTATTTTTTCTGCTACTCCGGATCTTCTAAGGATATTTTTTATTTCTTCTTTATTTTCTATATTATCCTTCATCTCCTTTACAATATCCTTAATTTCTGGGTCTATTGAATTTAGATCTATATCTTTAATCTTTGCTACAAATGCTTCTTCAACATTTTTGTCTATAATTTCACCTTCAGATATCTGCTGAGAAAGCTTGAAAAGCTGATCATAGAACTCGATGTTCTTTACTTTTTCTACTACCTTGTCAGCATTGAACAACTCTTTAATAAGTTGCTTTTTTCCTTCCTCTGTGATCTTTTCTTCATCAAGTGAATCTATGCATGGTATACCTATATCACGTCTTTTTCTTGTTGCACATTGGCTAAAACTAAAAATGGAGCTATGAACTACCTTAACAGGAGTAAATTCATCTTTACTTACTAAAATAAGAGAATTTGCATTATTTGCTCCTTTATCAAATACAATACCCATAAAAGCTACTTTGTTGCCATCTGTGAGCGTTTTATAAGTAACACCTTTTGTATACTCTTTAGTTATTTGATCATTTGCTTCTGTTATTAATGCATCAGCTGTCTTACCTTCCCTTGGTCCTTTGACCTCCAATCCTACCGGATCATACTCTTTAGCACTGTTAGCTTGATTTGCAAACTTAATACCATGAACTAGCATATCAATGCGTTTTCCCCTACCTGTTTGAAACTCTGTTAATATTAACGCTCTATCTTCTTGTTGTGGCTCTCCTAGCTTGATATCACTATAATGGTCAAATGCTCCATGCAATACTGCCTGAGTATGTGCTTCTTTTTCTATTAAACCTTTAAAAGGTAACATTGCCTCGCCTACTTTGCCAAATAACTTCTTGTACTTACCTATTGATGAAGATTGATCTTGTGAAGGAGCAAGCTGAGATACTAGTACTTCATCAAATGTTTTCTTAAAATCCTTAGGGTAAGGAACATTCTTAAAATTACCTTTAAACTTATCAGATTTTTTACCATTATACTCTCCTAGAAAAATAGGCTCATTAACTTCAACACTAAAATATTTTTTAAAATCTGATTTTTGTTCTTTTATATTAAAATTAAGATTTAATTCCACTATCTTTCTATTTCCTATCTTTTGTTCAAGTTTATTAAGAGGAATGCCTTTTTTTAATATTTCAGCTTTTCCATCTGATTCAACAATATTCATTACATAAGCTGATTTTTTATCACTTTCTGGAACAAATACCATTGTTACAACTGCATGACTTTCATCAAGCCTAGATGACTCAGCTAACTTTTCATCTGCCTTCTTGGCTGCTTGGCGTTGAGGAATACCTCTACCTTTACTTTCTAAACGAACTTCAGTAGGTACGTTTTCTTCATAAACAAAAATATGTTTTTCAAAACTCGTCTTTAAATCCTTAACTTCATTTAACAATAGTGATTGTCCTAACAGAAACCTACTAAAATAATGATTATCTCCCTTCTCTCCCGTGCCAGGAAATGTATGATATACACGTTCTATATTATTTTGAATTTGCTTTTTTAACTCTCCTTCATCAATTTTACCACTGTTTCGTTCATCAATAGATCCTAACATATCATTAAAAAGAGGTATAATTTTTTGATCACGTGACTTAGCAACGATATCTGAAATGGGAGATGGATGATCAAGGTTTACACCAACACATAAAATATCATCTGCAGTAGTTAAAACTCTCATCACGTTTGGTTGAAAACCTTTAGTATAATCTTCTGCCTGTTTTAAAGCAGCAGCTGGTGTAGTTTCACTCTTTTCCCCTATTTTACCTTCTTTTAACTCTTGTTTAGTAGCGGCTTTTAATTCTATAACAATAGGAATAGTATCTAATGCTCGTTCTTTACCACGTGGCACTAAAATAATGTCAGCGTAACCTCTTCCTGCAAACTGCTCTAGATAAACCCTAAGATTATGTCTATAGCGGAAATTCACAAGAGCTCCTGCTATAAACCCATGATGTGCCGCCTCTCGTGCTTCTTTAGCATAAATAAGTGAATCCTTATATTTTGAGTGGATTTTACTAACTTTTTTAAGAACATTTCCTAAAACATCTTTCACTGTATTTTTTTTTGAACTACTAAGCTGAGCTATATCATTTTCCGGATTACTCCATAATCCTTTCTTTATCTCCTTGAATTCATGCGCTGTAGAAGTATTCTTATCCAATTTGTCATCTTTTACTTCAACAGATATTTCCCCTGTGGCTTTAACAATTTTTACTAATTTAACTTTAAGATCATCCCTAACACTTCTCACATGTTCATTCTGTGCAGGTAAATTTGATTGACCCAGTATCTCTTCTAGCTCACCATAGGTAAATTTTTTACTCTTACTATCAGTCTTACCAGACTCTGAAATCACAAAAAGATTTACCTTCTCAATAGAGCTTTTCTGATTTGTAATATCACCTTTTCTTATAACAGCCACTTTTAAAGTTTTTGAATCATCAAATTTAAAATAAATTTTTTTAATATCTAACTTTTTTGCAGTTTCTGTGTCTACCAAAGTAGAAAAGCTTCCTAAAAAGAAATGAGGAAAAAAACCTTCTTTACCTACTGAATGTAAATATGATGGAATCTGATCTATATATGACTGAAACCTTGCTTTGAAAGATTCAAAATCACTTCCTTGTTGAGTTGAAGTACTTGGATTAGCTCCTACATTTAAACCTACTTCTCGAATTAATAATTCTATTAACTCAAAATCTTGTGGTTTTTCTTGGTTTGGCATAAAACCTCCTATTAATATACAATTTTTTCTATTTACCCAATCCTAAATTGGACTGACCGTGTACCCTTCTAAATTCCATCTCAGATAGATCACCACCTGGGCCAGGCATATTTTCTTGGTTAGGATCTTCACCAACAGACTTATCATAGGCTAAAAATCTATTTAATGAATTATCATCTCTTTGTTTTAATGCGGAGCGTATACAACACCCCTCTTGGGAGACCATAAATTTTCTAATTTGAGTAGGATTAGCTTTATCTAATATTAGCCATACTAACTCCATATAACCCTTACTTGCTAAAGGTTGTAGTATAAATCCGCAATTTTCTACTAATTCTTCTTGCAATGTGAAAGCTCTATGATTATCAAAACCTTCCTTTGTCCACATATGCATAAGAAATTCTATACCTGCTTTTGCATAATATTCTGAATAACCTTTTATTTCTATACTTATGTTTCTTAATAAGCTATAATAATGACGTTCTGCAATATCATTTGAACGTAAGCAATTAAACAGCGTTCTTAACTTATCAAAAGAACAACTGTCTTTAAGAGTAAATAAAGTATCATAGTAGTTACCTTGGTCAAAGTCTCTTCTTAAAAGTTCTAGATATTTATCAGGACTTATCTGATCAAAGAAAAATTCAAATACTTCAGGATAACTATTACAACGACCAACTGCAACATAAACTGCATTTTTCATTAAGATTTCATCCTTCTTTTGTGCACTTAATTCATCTTCAGGTAATGATTTTATTTTATTCCAAAAGAACTCAACTGCTTGAACTTGTCTGCAATTTATAGCACAGTCAAGCCCATACTCATATATATGACGACCTTTCAAATTCAATTTAGAAACATAACCACCAACAAAATGTGACCAAAACTCCCCTAAAGCACCTTCTCCGAAACACCCAATTAAGTGCTTATACTCTAACAAGCTACTTTTACCTTGAGCTGATAATTCTTCTTTTCTTTCCTCAAACAAAGCTCTCACATCCTCTTCTAAGCAACACTCACATGCAATTTTGTACCTTTTCGCATCAGTAAACGGGTTATCTGAGTCTGGTGGCAAAATAAGTTTCTTACCTACCATTTGTCTATTGAGCTTCACTCCATGTAAATTATTAACTTTCTCCCAACATTCTTCATCAGACAATACTTGTGCAATAAAATTATGTTGTTTTTTGCCACCTCTTTGATGCAAATGCCAATTTACATAACACCAACGTTCAATTTGAAGAAGTTTAGATGCTCTATAAGGATCATCTTCTCTAATACAAGAAAATAAAACCTCTGCAATATCTCCACGGTCCATAATTACCTCCTTTAAAATGAATATTAAAAATATAATTTTGTTTATGTTAGCATAAATTTGAAAAGGCCATACTAATTTTGATATAGTGAAGTATTTTTATAACAACATGTAAACCAATTTAGATGAAAAAAATTGCCTAATTTAATTTTAGAAAAGAAAAAGCAATACAAAATATTTAGAACGTATCATAGCATAATTTAAAAGAAGCTTGATTATATATTTTGATTAAAGTTAGCGCTGAGCATAAATGTTATATTTACTGCACTTTACCTGTTTGCTTCATTCTCAAAAGGATAGATACCTTTATCACTTTATACTATTAGTAGTATACGCTACTATAGCCCATTCTACAGTATTAAAGGGCGAAACAGAGAGAAAGTTTAGAGAGAGAGGAATGGTCCACCATAGCAACTTATACGAATTTTTCTCTATTTTAATTTTAGCATACCCTTAAACCTGCTACAGTAGCCTACTTCATTCTGCATACATGTATACCTTGCTACTCAATGATACTGTAGAATATCTCCTCATTTCACTTTCTATAATGTGACATTTTAGGCTCCTTTTCTCTAAAATATGGATACTTTTTTGTGGTTTTGAGAGAGTAAAGTAAGAGTAAATATTTAAATTTTATATGGCACTAAAGAATGCAATATTTTCTTAAATCAAAGATATTATATTTTAAATAACTTTGTTTCTTATTTTAATAAGCTTAAATTAGTATTATACTATAACCTAACAAGAGAATTGGGGGGAAACGTGAAGCAAGGCTTTAAAAAAGTTGCAAAGAAAATATTACTAATTCCGCTTTATATAGTTCTATTACCATTTTCAGTAGTTTTTTTCCTTACAAGGGTTTTGCTTTTTCCTAAGTTCTTCTTTTCTCTTTGGCATAAAGAAGGAGTCAAATTTAGTCGCGTTTTAGGGCTATTTACTCCAGAACTATTAGGAAAACTTAACGTAATAAGTAACTTTAAAGCTTTTCTTAAGATGAAAAATAGTGATGATAAAAAACCTTTGTCAGTGCTTCTTCATTCTTGGAGATTGAATACTTATGATATTTATAATATTTATTATAAAGATAATCTTAAGTATTTAGAAAGAGTAAGAAATAATAGAGAGTTGTTTTCAGAATTACTTAAAACTAGTTTAACTAACAATACAATTGCTTCCCTATATATCTACTGTCCAGAAGTAGTCACAAAGCTATCTAACTACATGTTAAAGGACAACGAAACATTTAAATACATTTTAAATAGTGAACATTTTAGAGCTTGTATATTGCAAAGCATAACAGATGATCATCTCGGACCAATAATAAATTTTATTGGCAAAGTGACCTGTAAAGAAAAATCTCAAATAATTTTTAATCTCTTAGATAATTGCCCTAAAAATCCTGTTAATCATAGCAGAGTATTTCAATTATTTACATCTGAAAAGATTCTAAGTGGAATGAACAATATTTCAAATATGGAGTTATTTAGAGCTATATTTAATAAGGAGAGATTTAGACACAAAGAAATTAATGGAACTGATAACTATTATATAAGAGAATTTCATAATATTTCTCAATTATGTGAAGATCATGCTTTATTAAGCAATCTCTCTATTCATTTTAATAATGAAAATAAAACAGCAATAGCAATTGCCAAAATCTGTATTGAAAATTTGTCAAATCAAGAAAGTGTACTTAGAAATTTTAAAATATTATTTGCAGATGAAAGTTTAATTGAAAGCTTATCTGCTAATTTTAATAGAGAATCCAGTTTGGTTGGTTTAGCTGGATTAATTAACTATTTTACATGCATGTACATGGATGAAGAAAAGTTTAGCTATTTTTCTCTTATGTTAAAAGACCCAAATGTTATTGAGAATTTGAAATTAATTGATGACAACTATCAATTCAGAAAATCTCTAGATAATTTTAATTCTTGGCATGGTAGTAGAAGAATATATTTACTAGGAAGTCATAAGGTTCAAATAAATAATTTACATCTTCTACTTACAAATAGAAAATTCTTTAGTAAAATTAATAGCTTACCTTTAAAAATGCTAGACATTGTATTTAATAGTTGTCTATATACAAGTGATCAGGGTGCTAGTGAAGCTTTAGAACTATTTGATTGTTTAGATGATGGTAGTAATAAAACAATCTTGAATAAACTTGTCACTGCTTTTGAAACAAATCATTATGCATTATACTGCTTTGTAAATAGATATCATTATAGCAAAGCATATTATCACTTTTTTGTTGCAGGGCTTATGCATCCTAATTATATAGAATACTATGAGAGGGAAGATATGTTAAAAACTCTTTCCGATAAAAGGTTTTATGGTGCTAACATAAGAGAGGTAGCAATAAATTTTAATTTATTATCAATATTGAGAAAAAACAATTTTATTGATGTTGATAAAGAAAGGGCAATTGATTGTATATTTAGCATAAACCATATCAAGGAGTGTATTTACATAATATATTGTAAGTCAGATCTTTTTCTTCAGAAAGGTATCTTTTTATTTAGTTTATTCTTGGAACATTTTGATGATTTCGTTATGGAAGACATTATAAAAAGTATGGAATATAAATACTTAGCAAATAGGAAAATTATTTCATACTTAAGAAATAAAGTGAATGATTATTTTGATCAATTACTCAATTTTGATAATTCAAAAATATTATTTAGTGACATCAAAGATTTTAAAGTAAGCAATAAATCAAGAGATATAATTCAAGCTTTGCTAGGCACAAATGCAAATTCAACAAAGTTTATAGAAGGTATATCAAATGTAAAATTCATGGAATTTTTTACAAATGGTAAATACCAAGAGATAACACAAGAATCTCTAAATAAAATTCAGTACTTAAAAATAAAAGATCTACCAAAAACAGAAAAAGATAAAAGCTATTTTCAAAATCAAGGAATTACAGATAAGCAGGATTTATCTTTGCTAGTTAATTTGGCAAAAGAAAGCAAAACAGTTATCTCACATATAAAATATAGTGCAAATCTACAGGATAACGCAATGTACATTATGCATGAACTTTTTGATGATATCTCTATAAATGTTAATTTCTGCAATAATAGAAAATCAAATAACCGAAAGCAATCCGAACCAGCAAAGTTACTGGATTTGTGTAAAATAAATATTGTTAGAAGTGCATTGGCGTTAGCTAGAAAAGAAGAAAACCAGCTATGACATATCATTATATGTTGCTATAGCTTCCTCATCAGATCATACAGTAAAGTTTTATATATACTGCTCTTAATAATGTTCTTACTCCTGAATGTTTTAAAAGCAGTGAGCAACAGTTTCCTAATTAATATATGAAAATCAATTAGCAGTATGGTTTAGGTTGTTAAATTTAATAATATCTTAAAACAACCTACTACCTAATTAATAAATAGCCTGTATCTATAATACCTCCCCACAACAACAAAACTGCTCTGCTGTAGATAAAATGAAGAATTCAATATTTCAATAAAATGCTAATCTGTCTTACTCTTATCACTACTGAAAAATTGCCCTAAACTTATTACTACTGCAAGGCTGCTCTAGGTCTACTATATTAAAGTTGGAATCTGATATTTCTTCAACTTGCATCTGCAGTTTTTCCTCTTCTAATCTTTGTAATTCTTCCATTTCTTGTTGCAGCATGTGTTTAAGTTCTTCAGCTTTCTTTTTTGCTTGAGCTACTTTTTCTAGTGCATCACGTTTAAACTCTTCAATTTTTTCATTCTCAAAAATCGGTTTCTCCTGAGCAAACTCTTCATCTAGTTTTGCTATTTTCTTATTTAGCTTTTCAAACTCATTTATTAAACTTAGTTTTCTCTCAAAAATATCCTCTTTACTCATTTCCTCAGGGTTTTGAGCTATACGATCAACAATGATCTCACAGTCTGTCAACTCCTTTCTTAGTTTAACATACTCATGAACTAGATTCTGACACTTATCCTTTAAACCTTTGTACAACTCTACTAATTTAAATTGAGCAATGAAAAACTCTCGTGTACTTTTTAGAAATATTTCCCTTCTGTCTGTTTCTTCTGAAACTAGAGTCGCAGCTTTGTTCTCAGCCTTTGCTTCCTCTACTCTAACTCTTTCTTCCTCTGCTTTAGCTTCTGCTTCCTCTGCTCTAACTCTTTCTTCCTCTGCTCTAACTCTTTCTTCCTCTGCTTTAGCTTCTGCTGAGGTTAGTTGTGTTGCAATACTTTGATTCCGATCGTTTGATTTTTTTAATTCATCTCTTAAATCAAGGATTGTTGAACTACAATTAATATTTTTTTCAAAAACATCAATTGTAGAAGATTTTACAGCTCCTCCTCCTTGCTTTTTTGCTATGTATTCTTCATTACTACTACTAATATTGTCTATTAACGTTTTAAATGACACTGCATTTGATGGCGTATCCTTTCCCAGCTCATACAATTCCTCAAATAAGCTTTTACTGAACCGATTCTCATTTTTTTTTATTTCTTGTAATTCTTTAAAAAATGGTTCAGGGCTTGCTGTAGCTACACTCTGTTGTAAAGAAAGTTCTAATTCTTTTACTATCTTACTAGTATCTTCTACTTTTTTTAGCTTAGATTTTTTTGTCTTTAGTGCATAATAAAAACGCATTGACAATGGATAATCTGTTTCTAAAGTTTTTAAAATTTGTTCTATGTTCTTATTTACCAAACTTGCTTTTATCTTTTGCATCTTCTCTTCTCGCACTTTCTCATAGTACTTCTCCAACTCTTTCAAATCATTTTCTGATAGCCCTGTTTTATTTCTTTCCAACATTTTTTCCTTTTTCTTCCATTTCATCTTAGTGCAGTATTCATCCAACTCATCTAATTTGTCCTTTGGAATGATAATTTCTAATTTTTTTTCTTGTGTTAAAATACATTCTACTACTTTACTCATTATACTCTCATCAGAGAATATTGTTTTTATTTCCTCTAAACTTAATACTGGCAAGCCTAATATTTTTGGTAAATTATTTGTTTTTAGTATGCCTTCATATAAGTGTTTTATTTCTAAAAATGCCATCCCTTCTGGTACCAATTCTAGTAGTAATTTTTTGTCCTCCTCTTTCTCTAAGTTACATTTTTTATAATCAGCTTGATTACATATGAGCAATAGTACTGCACCACTCTTATTTTCCTTTACTGCACATTCTAACATTTCCTTTAACATTCCTTTTTCTTCTTTTAATAGCAATGATAAAGAGAAGTTATTGATTATATACTCTCTAACTTCATCAATGCTTACTAGTGGACTATCATTACTATTATTAGCTGAAACATTATCTAATTTAATACTCTTCTTCTTTAACTCTTCCTTTAACTCTTTAAATTTTTGTTCAACTTCATTCATTATGTCTTCTGATTCCAAATCTAAACGCAGTAATTCTTCTATAGCTGATTTTTTACATTCCTCATCTTTAACATTTTTACCTTTTATTATTTGATTTAACGTCCTACTTACTAATTCTCTGTTCCATAATATTTTTAACTTTTTTCTAATGATATTTTTACTAAAATCATCCAACTCATTTTTAATTTCATATTGGTCTTGTACCTTTTTATGCAGTATATGATTACTATCTTCTAATGCTTCTTTTAAGACTTCATATACTAAATTCTTATGCCAATTATTAAGAAATGAATTATTTTTTATTTCATTTAGTAACCCTTCATTCTTTTTTAATTCTGCTTTATCATGAACTGACTTTTCCTTTAACTTCTTCCCTTCTTCTCTTAATGTCTCTACAATCTCAGCAGGCTTCCCTTCACTTAACCATGATTGTAAACTTGCTTCTATATTAGATTTTTCTATAAAACTATTGTAAACTTGAGTTACTTGATCTTTACTAAGTGAACAGAGAGCTCCTACGTTTGTGTCTTGAACATAAGCTTTTAAGTGACTAGACTCACTATCAACAAGAAATTTGTTTTTACTAGCCGGTAAAACCATCTGGTCTTGTAATAAAATATTTAGACCCTGTGAAACGTAATCCTTAAACATAACACCTATATTTTGTGTTATATTTTTAAGCAAAATTTTACCTTCAGACATCTTTTCACAATAATGCTTTATAAGCGTTCCAAAGACAGAAATTTCAGCTTGGTATTGTGCTTGCATAATATTTCTTTTAGTAATTAAGAAACTAGCACAATATTGCAAAAGAACAGTAGAATTTCTCACTCCAATAAATGCTTGCAACAGCTTTAGGTCCCCTGTTTTTATTATTATTCTGATCTGTTCTTCAAATGATTTATCAAAAAAATCAACTGGCTTATTGTTTGGCATTTTACTCCCCCAACACTCAAAGTATACTAATATTATAACAATATCGTAATAAACTCAATGATTCTTTATTATAATATGAATATATTGATGCTTCTGTAAAACTCACCCACCAAAGACATATTTCTGAAATTGTGCGCATTGATCTTTCAAACTACTAAAAACATTACTGATTGAAGCTTGTTCCAAAAAAGTAGGTATGATAGCTGAAGTAGTCGGTTTATAAGATTCGTGTTTAGTGAACTCTTTGTCTTGGATAGCTTGCAGAACATTTTTCCCGCCTAAAAGACAGTTTTTACCGAGGCTTGATTTGTCCTTTAATTTGTCAAATTTCTTTTGATTCTCTTTGTCGAGTTCTACTTTAATTTTACTGCTATCTTCTTTATCAGGATACAAAAGAATGCTGATCTTCTCTGCTTTACCTTCTATGGTAAAAGACATCTTAATCTTGCCTTGCGGCACATCTGTGTAATTTCTTTGCTCTTCTAATTTTTCAACTCTGACTATGCTTTCTCCAATCTGCAGTATGCCAATTTTTAAATTTAACTTATATTTTGAGTTTAAATCATCTATGAGCTGGTTGTTTGTAACCTTTGTCATTTCAACAACGTTACTCTTTTCATATTTTATGAAAAAATAGCCATTATCTATTGCTACTTTAAAATCATCCTTATTTTTATTTATAACACTGTTGTATGCTACGTTTTTAAGCTTGCTGTCAATCTTCCTACACTTTTCAAAAAGATCATAATCAATATCATAAGTTACATGTGTTAATCTATCATAATAGAAAAAACTGCGCTTTACCTTCCCGCCTTTGAGTAGTAAATTGCTAATGACACTCTTTATAATTTCTAAACTATTGCCTTTTAATATTTCCTCCTCTTCATAATTTTCAGTCAGATCACATCCCTCATGAACTCTATGTGTTGTGGGACGTACAGCGACAACATCGTCAAGAACACCTTTTATTTTTTCAAATATAAGATATGTTACAGTGCTGTCATTATAGGATGAATTTAACCTTATCCCTCTCTTCAAATATTCATCCACTAAACACTTAATACGTTTTAAAGCATTCTCGGTACAATTTATATTAAGGTTATGTATATTCTCTTTACGCTCTTGGTCATTTTGTGCTTCTACCTCTGCCATTTTTTGATAAAATTCATCTATCAGACTCTTTTCACTTTCAGTTAATGGTATTTCCAGCTTCATTAAAAAGGAATCTTCTGGGAGGAGGTAATCGGAACTACAACTTGAATCTTCCTCAGAACTCCAGTCGGTAGAGTCGGAATAAGTTTCATCAGTTTGCAGTACAGATTCAGCACATGAAATATCTGATTCTGTATTGTATTCATCTTCCTTATTTTTTAGAGCACATTGATCATCCTTTTGACCCAAAGGGAAGTTTTGTATTTCTTGAGTAATTTTATGTAGTGAAAATAAGATCTTTACAGTGGGTGTTTTTTCTTTAGCTGCTACTAGCAAAATTTCATAAATGCCATGATATAATTGAAACTCATAATCAGCTTGTTGGCCTAAAGTTTCTAGCTGCTTAATTTTTTGATAAAATGCTTTGCTTAAATCTTTTAAGCTATTTCCGAAATAATCACCTCGCAAAAATTTGATAAAATATTCAGCTGCTTTTTCTGGCGTTAAAGACCCTATATTCAACTTTGTTCCTAAGTCCTCTTTTGTTTTAATAAAAGAAAATAGATCATCTGCAACATTACTCATAAGATCGGAATGAAAAGCCTTTAGATATGACGAAGACTGATTTCGATTAAGTGGTTTCTGTTGGTATTGACCTACAAGTTGTGCATGTTGCTGTCTAAAAGACCTTGAAAATGGAGTACCTGCTGTAGGTAAATAACCTGATGGTGTTAAGGATATTTCAGTATCATGAGATGAATTAAAAATTTCCCACTCTTGATCAAATTTTTTTCTTTCAATCGGATCACTTAAGGTTTGATAAGCTGTTGTCAGTAATGCCATTTTTTGCGCACTACCACCTTTATCAGGGTGTTCATACAATGCCTTATCTCTATAAGCCTTTTTAATAGCATAAGTAGGTACGTTTTTATTCACCCCTAAGATTTGATATAAATTATGCATTTCCACCCCTCTTTTTTTAAATTTTTAATAAATCTCTATCAGTTTTACTCACATTTCATCAAAACGGCCAAAATAATTTGGTTTTGCAAAGCATTTTAAGCGTTTACTCAAATTATTAGCTTTAGCTGGTTGTAATTGATATTCCTCCATTTCATTAGGAAAGTGTGACAAGCCATCATCTGTTCTTATACCACTTTCGGGAATCAGCCTATTACATTTTTGGTTATCTGTTACATCATTCTTTACATCACATTTTAAGCGACTACGAATCTGCTCTAAAAAGTAACTATCTATTTTCTCATCACTCTCATTCTTATATTGAACATTTTCTTTAGTAGAATTCTCAAATATTGCTTCAATAAGATACTTTTCTATTTCCGATACACTTGTATCTTCATTATTTGGCTTAATTGTGAATTCTTTAATATTAGACAATGTTTTTTTGAATCCATCTTCTAGTACATCTGGCATAACTATATTTTTTATTTAAACGCATTATATGAATAATAGCATAACTCTGATAAAATTAAGATTATTTTAAAAGGAATAGTTGATGCTTTCTTCTAAAACACACACACAACAGGAGCATGATCTGAAGCATTATCTTTACCACGTAGTTTGTTATTTATATAGCACTTCTCTAACCTATCTGTGGCTTCTGGTGATAATAAAATGTGGTCTATTCTCATACCCTTATTCTTCTGCCATGAGCCTTCTCGGTAATCCCACCAGCTAAACTCTTTACTTTCTGGATTTGTTATTCTAAATGCATCACAGTAGCCTGAATGAAGTATAGCAAAAAGCTTTCCTCGCTCATCTATATGAAAACCTATCTTATCTTCATTGGCATAATCGTCATGCACATCTATCTTATTTGGTGCAACATTATAATCGCCACCTACTAAGGTTATTTCTTCCTTTTTAAACAAGTCATGTAAACGCTGATATAATAAGTCAAGAAAATGTAACTTATACTTAAATATTTCAGAATCAATGCTTTGGCCATTTGGTACATATACACTCGCAACCCTTAGATTAAAACCATTACATTCAATCAAACACTCCAAATAACGTGCTTCTTCATTATCAACAATACTTGTGTTTAAACTATCCTCAACTACTGGATATTTTGATAATATCGCAACACCATTCCTAGCTTTTTCTCCATGCACTATACACTTATAACCCAAGTGCTCTATTTGTTCATAAGGAAACTGCTCATTTGTACATTTTATCTCTTGTAGCATTATAATATCAATTTCATCTTCAGTAATAAAGCTACAGAGTTGATCGATCCGTTTGCGTATAGAGTTAACGTTCCAAGTGGCAATTTTTAGCATAAATTTAATACAGTTATATCACTATCTATAGTAACCCTTTTTCTTTAAAACTAAAATATCTTTTAGGGGTTACTATTATATGATCCAAAAACTCGATCTACATACAATGACACGCTAAAGAAAGTTTTTTTGTAATATCTATATCATTCTCTGAAGGTCTTACATTGCCGCTTAAGTGGTTATGACTTACTACAATTGATGTTGCTCTTAAAGATAATGCCCTCTTTATAACATTTCTAATGTAGAGTGGTGCCTGATCTACTGTTCCATATTTTTGTAGCTCATCAGCAATTATGCGATATTTTTTATTTAAGTATATTACACGAAAATTCATCCTGTCATACATACCCACACTAACTTTTAAGTAATCTATTAATTTTTTCCAATTACTAACAATGGGCAATGTCTCTATCTCTTCCTGTAATATCCGTTTTAAAATTTCTTTCACGCATAATATAGAAGTTACTACTGCATCATTTACACCTTTTACGCTCTTTAAATCATAAATGTTGGCACTAAAGATCTTAGTAATACTACCTAGCTTACCCATTAACCTATATACGATTTCTCTAACATTTGGTTGTGCCCTATACAATATAAGCTCCATGATTTCACTATTTTTCATCACTTGCTATAAAAAACTTTGAATGTAAATATTGCTGCCTTTTATCCTGAGCTCTACTTTGAATAATGTTTACATTACTGTTCATTTCTTCTCTATATTTAATCATTAAGATATTAACATCTATTAAGAATAAATAAATTAATTTATGCTAATATCATATAATCTCAACAATAATCTACAATGCACACTTTCCTAGGTAAGAAGATTAAAAAGTATCTAAAATATCGGTGTTTAAATAGTGAGGATAAGACTCTTTTTGCCATATATGATATCCCTCAAGGAATGCTCATAGATTATGATTTAGAACAAGTATTGCTTGATCATTTTCAGTTGTCTTACATATACTCAATGACTAGTTCTCTTTTATTATATAAGACGTAAGATCGACAATAAACTGATAGATAATAAGTGTTTAAATTACGAAAATAATAATTTTAAAAATATCATATGCTTACTTGTTTTATCTAATGATGTAGAAGAAAATCTGCGTATGCAACTCATTCATTTTAATCAAGATCAACTAACTGGGGCATTTCAAAGTAATGGCTTTATCCAAAGAAGTGAACCATTCGAAGTTTTCAAAGACTATTATTATAATTGTGTGCATTCTACCGAGTATTTAGCTAATCCAAAATTAACACTAATTATCCCTTATTTTCTTTGCCAACTAGTTGAAGAGGAGAATCTCAGTAATGAAGACATTGATCGCTATATTAGTTTTAAAAACGAGTTCTTCAAACAGAAGGAACGTACCTCTGATAATAAAGAATATGCCTTAAAATTTTTAAGTGATAGTTTAGATAATCGAGAATTGAGAGATGAAATTTTACAAATTAAAAACTTTGACTATAAATACTGACGGTTTAATCCAACTGATTATTAGTTTGGCAAAACAAAGAATTCTAAAATATAGTTGATCTTATAAATCTCCTTTGTTATAATTCCTACAGTAGGCCATTTTCATAGAAGCTAAAGTGATTTTTTGCTGTAATGATGATATGATCCACAACCTCTATGCCGATACTATGGCAGGCTATAGAAATCTGTTTTGTCATCTCTATGTCATTTTGTGAGGGCTCAACACTGCCGCTTGGATGGTTGTGCGATATAATTATAGAAGTCGCTCCTACTAGTAATGCCCTTTTTATAACTTCTCTTGTATACAGTGGTGTTTGATCTATTGTTCCAGTATCTTGGATATATTCATCAATTAAACGATGTCTTTTATTTAAATAAATCACTCGAAAGTTTTCTTTACTTATCTGACCTATTGTTAGCTTAAGGTATTCAATTAACTTTTCTATGTTGTTTATTATTGGTAGTTTTTTTAGATCTTCTCTTAATGTTCTCTCTAAAGTTTCCTTTATGCAAAAAATTATTGCTATTGCTGAGCTGTTCACCCCAGAGACACTTTTTAGCTCATGAAAATCTGCATTCACTACTCTCCCCACGTTATTGAACAAACCTATTAATTTTTCTGCAACAGCTCTACTTCTTGTTTTACGATAAGTGGAGTATAAAATTAACTCAAGTATTTCGTGATCAAACAATGACCTACCCCTGCTAGATAATATACGTGCTTCAAGTCTTTTTCTTCTTCTTTTTCCATTTTTGCTTCCATTACCATTATTATTCATAAAACTCTTAAGTAGCATATAAATTTTAGATCTGATATCTACAGTGGTGGTCATCTATCCATCTATTTCTACTTAAGTCAACTTATATTTATCTTATTTTCTTGATGTTTTTTATTTATAAGATATTCATTAAAGTACAGAAGATGTTAATGTTTAGATTTACAGAATAAATTGCAATCACTACTGTTCGTAAAAAATCTTCTCTTGTTCATGCCACAATATTGGCATATTTCTTATACCGGAAAGATTAGGAAATAAGTTTGTTGAGCCATTTAAAATATCTTCTTTGATTTTAGGTGAAAGAAAGTTCAATTTCAGTACACGTTGTGGATATTTTGATCCTGGTCTTTCTTGCGAATAGAGCTCCTTTATAGTTCCATATTTACCACAAGTTAATTGTCTTTGCCACATATGTGCTCTTACTAGCGCTTTAAGCAAGGTGTAATTTATACTTTTTTCTTCTTTAAATTCAGGGGATAGTATTACTGTTTGGTTGCTACTTTTATTAAATTTTAGTGATGTAAATAAAAATATTTCTTCATTTGCCATACCATCATTTGATCCTTCTTCAATATTCCCAGCAAGCCTTATAAGTTCTGTAGGATTAATGCAGATTCTCGCTCCATCTTCACTTACTCTTATAGCCTTAACTAGCTTGCGAATAATCTTTTCTTGCTCTCTTGGAAAGAAATTATCCCAAGACCTGTCTATTCTTTGTAATTGAGAGATTTTTTTATCATCTAAAATTTGTAAATTAGCTTCTCTTATTGGATTTTTAAGTAATAAGCGAATTTGCATAACAACAGCTCTTTCTATTTCTCCTGCAGCTATGCTACTACTACTTAATAAGCAACCCTTACCTCTTATATAACTGTTGCAAACATAATAACAATACCTTTTATTTTTCTTCTTGGTATACGTAGCCTTCATCACTGACTTACAACTATCACAGCTAATTAAACCTTTAAGTAGAGCTCTATACTCTTCCTTAGGCTTTATATCTTTACGCTTAACAAAAACCTCTTGTGCTTTATTCCATAGCTCCTCATTAATTATTGCCTGATGTTGTCCGGTTTCCTTTATGAGTAATATAGCCAATGTAAGTAGTATTAGTTAGAATGCCTCTTACTGTAGCAATTTTAAACGGTTTTTCTGCTTTAGTCTTATACCCTTGGTTATTTAATTCTCTGGCAACTGCAGCTGCTGACTTTAAACCTATAAATCGATTGAAGATATATCTTACTACCTCTGTCTCCTCTTTATTAACAACAAGCTTACGATCTTCTACATCGTAACCAATGGGTGCTTTTCCTCCCATCCATATACCTTTTTGTTTTGAGGCAGCAAACTTATCTCTAATTCTTTCTCCTGTAAGTTCTCTTTCATATTGAGCAAAGCTTAGGACTATATTGAGCATCAACCTTCCCATTGAATTTGCAGTATTGAAAGACTGTGTTACTGAAACAAATGTTACTTTATGCTTATCAAACAAATCTACTATCTTAGCAAAATCAAGTAACGATCTTGAAAGCCTATCTATTTTATAGACTACAACACAATCAATCTTAGAATTCTCTATATCTTTAAAGAGTTCTTGCAAAGCTGGTCTTTCTAAAGTGCCGCCAGAATAACCACCATCATCGTACTTTTTATCTACTAAAATCCACCCCTCATGCTGCTGACTTTGAATATAACTTTCTCCGGCTAAACGTTGGGCATCTAAACTATTGAATGCTTGCTCCAGTCCTTCTTCACATGACTTTCTGGTATAGATTGCACATTTTATCTCTTGAATAACTTTTTTAAGCATTTTTCCTTGTAGGTGATTTTTTACGCATCCCGAAAAATAAAGGGCCATTGTAGCTATTGCCAGTAATTTTTCCTGCTATTTTAGACAATGATTTATACTGCTGTCCCTTATAAGTAAATCCTGTGTCAGTCACTATTACTTCATGTTTTACCCCTCGATACTGACGAATAAGTCTTGTCCCTGATATGGGCTGATCTGACATCTTACTATTTACTTTCTTCCCTTGCTCCATTTGATCAGCTAAGTAGTCTAGCTTTTTCTCAGCTTTATCTGATAATCTGCCATAGGCCATCTCTTGCAATCTATAAGCTATTCTTGGTATTAAATATCTCTTTGAATATGGTGGTGAGTCAGTATTAAAAAGTCTCCTCCACATCTCTCTCAGTTCTACTAATGTTTTACTCTCTAAAGACATCACTTCTTTAATTACAGATGTATCCATTTTTCTCCTTAAAAATTAGTTTCTTCAGCGACAGAGAATTTTCTAATGTTTACTGCTATACTTCACAGTAGTCCTTAAGCTAAATTAGAAGTCAAGTTGCTTGTAGTAATAATAAAATATTATATATTGTAATGTTCATATATATACTTAATATCTGCATATTATTGGCCTAACATCAGACCATGGCCTATTTAAATGTTTATGTTGATGCCAAGTTACCACCCCAAGGTAAAATACTGCAATATAACTCTCTAATTCACGAATTGACTCTGCTTGTTTTGAGTCTAAATCACTCTTAAGATAAACATGATATTCTGCTAAGTTATATCTCTTAAGTCTCTGATCATGAGGATAACTTGCTTCATAGTGATAGCTAACACTGAATCTTTCTAAAATTGGCTTATACTTTAAATACCATACTTGTTCTGAAAGTTTATCATTTCCCAAAGAAAATCTATCACCTACCTCTTCATAGTAACATAGAGGGAAACAAGCATTTATATCTTCCAAGTTCCAACTATCTGACAACACTATTTGTGTTTTAGCAAATTTAATCTGTGGCAATAAAGTTTGTGGTAATGGGTATAAAGCTTGAAAGTTATGCCACTGGTGCTGGCGCCTACAGACACTATGATAATTCTTAGTGTGTGGCTCTGTTTCTCCAAGTATTGCTACATCCAAACGATATAAATCATTGCTAAAAACCTGCTGATAATGATCACGTAAACAGTCATCTATAATCTCAACAAATAGACTTTCGGATCTAAAGTAATTAATCCTACCAAATGACAGCACTGGACCATCTTTTGTAATCTTTATCCCAGAATAATCAGAAAGAAGATCTCCCCATAAGCTTGCATCCAATATAAATCTTTGAGCATTATAGTGATCATTGTACACCCTCATCAGTCTTGATCTTACTGGTAATGCCAGTTTAGTTAAAGCGATCACTGTATCAATAAAGAAATTATTAGGTACATCTTTAATACCTATTTGTAATTCAAAGAAATGCTTTCCTGGTGGCTCTTCTTCAATGGTGATGGTATCAATATTTGCCCATTTTAATGCCATTTTAAGTGATGCTGGTGTTCCTCTTAAACGTTGAAATTCTATTCCTTCCTTAATTGCTTTTCTTTTATCAGCTACCCAGTAAAGAATCTCTTCCAGGCCATACTCATCAACCAGCCACGGTAGTATTTCTTCTTTAAAGCTAAACTTAAATCCTCTAATGCAACTCACGTCTAAAGGATAATTGATTGCTTCTACTATCGCTTTTTCTGTCGTCAATGAATTAGGAGGTAATAGAGTAGCTTTCATTTGAATTTGCATTATCTTGGAATAGATTTTATATATTATTTCTAATTGGGTAGAACATGAGTAAAAAAGAGATAATAGATGGACTTCTTAAGCAAAAAGAATTCCTTGGTATTAGAACTGAAAAACATGCTGAAGACATAGTGGGTGCCATCCTTAATATTTTAAAAGAAAAATTAGAACATCTAGATTACGGCAAATCATTTAGGTTACATACCATTGGTAGTTTCTACGCAATAAAATGTAAAGAGAGAAAGTACCGTAATGCTTATAATGGTAAAGTCGCTATTCTTCCTTCTCATAGACGTATACGCTTTAGGGATTATAAACCTTCTCAATCTTAAAACTGCCTAAAATAGCGCTTTCATTGCCTTTGATTATAATATCTTCTTTTGGCTCTATAAGTTCTATATTCTCTACCCCTTCTGTAAAAAGATGGGCAATAATCCATGATCTGGTTACATTCCAACCCAACCTTTTAGTGAATTCAAACTTTTGTATAAATTGCTTTTTTATGTTTTCAATAGTATCTGATAAAACATTAATTTTTGCATAGATATCAACTGGAATGATATTACAGCCTACTACTGTCACTGTATCAGTTAACACTCTTACATCATCTTGAGTTACTTGTTCTTTGACAATGCTTAGCAGTTCCTTAGAAGGTATCCCTTCCGTAGATAATATAGCAATCTCTACACTACCAGGAATAAGTGAACTAACTAAAGCATCTTTAACTCTAATGTCAGCTGACAAGGCGTGATAACGATAATGCTCTTTACCTCCTGCAGCCCCCCAACCAACAATCTTAGCTTTAATTCTTTTTCTTAAACGTTCATCATCCTCTGTACCTTTACGCTCAACTCCATAAAACTCAGCCAAATGTTCAAGATCCGTATCTGTGGCAAAAGCTAGTAAATTAGCACAAGCTGCCTCATTAATTCTCTGTCTTAGCAAAAGCTCTCTCCAAGCAGCAATTTCTAAAATCTTTATCGCTGGATCACTTTCAACTAATGCAGAAAAGTTAGGATCTTTTTTTACTAATTCCGCCTTCATCCGTGATAAGATCTCCTCAAAATTTAGTGGTTCAATTACATTTGGTGCTTTTCCCATCTTTTCCACTACAAACTGATGTTATCAAAAGAAACATTCTTCCCTTCTGGCAGGTACTTTCCTTCAAGTGATAAAGTAACCTTACCTTCACTCACTTCTGTAATTTTAACTCTATCAAGTTTAAATCTTCTTTCCCATTTGGCTAAAGCATCAGCAACTGCTGTATAGATCTCCAAGTTTCGATTTGTAGGTCCATCTATAAGTGCAAATAGTCTAGAGCCATAATCTCTTCTCATAACTCTACTGCCAATTGGTGTGGTTAGAATATCAACTATCGATTGCTTTAAATGCTCTAACCCTTCTAATACCTTACCATTACTGACACTCATTCCCCTCATGTTTTACCAGAAAAGACATTACCACTACCATTTGCTATTTTAAAACCACAAGAGACTAAATCTCCAACTCTGGCTATACCAAAACCATTTGCAAAAACAGTAGCTGATCCTTGAATTAGTGTTTTGTTTTCTGTAAAACTATCCCCCAGACGACAAACGGGTTTACCATTAACAAATACATTATCACTTCCCCCAGTGCAGATATGTTGTGATGTTTCTGCACAATAATCTCCTAAACGGACAACTGATTTACCCATTTTCCCTCTAATTTAGATCAACTCTTTTGGCATTTAATTTAATACCATCCTTAGTCATCTCCAGACTTGATTCCCCAACTGTCAAGGTAAGTTTATCCACCACAGAAACTTCAAGATGATGATCATCTTTATTATATGACAACTTTGTTCCATCTTGAAACAACAAGCTACTGATCATTTTATCATTCTCTACTGCTGGATACTTTTGCTGATAAATACTACCAAGTACAATTCCAAGAGATAACTCTCCTGAGGGTGAAAGTATTACCACTTGTTCATCAATACTTGGTGGCAGCCAACTCCTCTCTTCTCCAGCTCTGAAAGTTATCCATGGTAGCCATCCAGTTAAAATCTCATCTACTTTGACCACAACTCTTGCTTGTGAGTAATCTACTTCTTTTATAACTCCAATACGGATGATATTAGCTAGTTTCCTCTGCAGTTGCGAGATGGCAAAATTATGCTCCAGCACTTATACCTCCTATACTTATGGAATGTGATTCAATATCACTATCTACCCAGATTGAATGCCCCACATGCGCTTCATGCACCCATTCAACTAACCAGACAAGATAAGCATCTAATTCCGGTTTAAATCCATCTCCTTCTGCTGATATAAACTCAGCGGGTGAAATATTCTCCATATTCCAAGTATTCTTATTTACAACTCTTGCAACTTCAGCTGCCAATGATCTTACAACGAGAAAAGCATTATCTATACTACTATCAATTACCGCTCTTGCTTCAAACCTAGCTCTAAGGGCAAGCTCTTCCGTACCTGGATCTTTTCCTGGCTCCAAACTTGTAAGCTCAACAAATACTGCTGGAGCTAATATCTCTTTACGTACTACTGGGTAATTCTCACAAGTTTGTACTGCTGGTATTTCACTTTTGACAAATTTTATCGTGCAGCTCAGTCCATTATACCTTTTGCAAAATAAAATTAAGTTCGTGCTGAAAGTACTTTTCAAATACCTTCTCTACTTCATTATTCACTAATCCCTTAATGATCCTTGATGCTTCTGGCTCTAGTGGTAATCTTGTATTGGTAGTGCTGTTTTGCCTTTACGCTTAAAGACACTAGTATAACCTCTGGGCATAGTAGCAACAAATGCACTGTGAAACATATATTTCCCTACCGTCGCTCCAGTTTTTGTCTGTCTCATACTCCCAAGTTTTGCTGCTTTGATTCCATAAAGACTGGCTCTGACTAATGCCTTTAAAGAGTTTCTATTGGCTTTAATAACCTGTAGCCTATTTCTAATTAGCTTTAATTTTATTTGTTTCTCCGTACTTATTTCCCTACTAGCTTGAGCTTTTACCCAAAGCGCCGTTTTATTTAGTGCCCTAACTACTGCTAATTCTACTTTATCTTTTTTAGCATCAATGGTTTGAATAACCTTATTAATGTTATTGCTAACTTCTATACTAAACATTTGAGTTGTCTGTTTTCATACACTCTATTCTCCACAGCATTCCCGAGTTGTCCTTAAGTGGTGGTAAGTAGATCTTATACTTTTGCTCATTGATAACAAAAACATCTCCTACTGCAGGCTGCAATACATCAAATACACTTACCTCAAGTATTAGCATCTCACCAATGAACTTTCCCTCACCAACCTCATAAAGTTTGTCTGGTTGTTGTTTTAATATTGCTACTGGATATGACTTGTTCTTTGACTTATATAATGCCTGTTGTCCTAGATATAAGAAACAATCTGTAAATAATCTCTGAACATTTTTAAACATATTAAGCAGTGATCTTTACTAATATTGATGGTCTGTGACACATAGGAAGAGGATTAGACTGAGTATGCAGATCAGTTCCCCGATCAAATCTTCTTGGTTGTTGTTTTGCATAAAGTGGTTGTCCTAAAGTATTTACGGTTTCATTAAAGTCTGCTGGAGCAAAATAAGTAGTAAATGTATTTGCTGTTCCCAGAGGAAAACAATGTCCGGTATCTTTTTCAATAAACCTTCTCACATTGCCATCGGGATCTGTTGCTTGTCCTCGATATTCTTCAAAGGCAATGCCACAGAAAGTAAACCCTGATCTCATATCATTGCGAAGTGCTGCTCCTTCTTGCCATCTTTCATAGGCTTCTTTTACTTTTTGATGTGCAGTTAAAGCATCAAAAAACTCAGGACTAACCAGTGCATGAACCTCAGTCATATACTCACCACTTAAGTTATCTTCAATATGGCGCAATACTTCCATACACTTACGTTTTACATCTGTGGTTGCAGTGCTAAGAGCAAAGTTTACTACTTTTGGGGTAATCTCAAATTCTGTATATAAGTTGAGTAATTCAGAACCATCAGCATCAAGAATAATGCCCTTTAAAGCTCCCATACGTAGATGCTCTATAGTGATTGCATGTTTATTTCTCATTGATTGCAAATGATCTGTGATAACATCAGCTAAAGCTTTAAGTTCATTTTCTGAGCCAAATGCACGTATTCCTTGAACTTCTTCTGGTAATACCACATCATCGTGAGGAATATGAGGGATAGTAAAGGTTCTTACTTTTCTTTTTCCGCGTTTTCCTACAGTTGCTGGTGCTCCTGGTAGTTGGGTTGGTAGTAAGCTGAGTACTCCGTTTTGCTCTTCTATTGTAATATGACGGAATCTCACTGCCTTACTTGGAAATAACTTTAAGTTTTCAGTACGACCATAATTGATTGGCAAAATATTTATTGCTCCTGTGAGCGCCGTTATACTAAATGCTGGATTTGAGAATGGATTTTGCATAGATTTAAACCCCCTTACGAATAATGATACCACGAGTTTCAAGTTGTTTTATTGCTGCAGTTTTTTGCTCTTCAGTAATATTTGTTGGCCAAACTAAAATACAATCAGCTAGCAGGGCAATACGTGTAATCATCACTGCTTTGGTATCTGCTGCTTTTGCATCCACATCACTTATTACTACACCAATAGCAATTTGAGTGCCGTCTGTGGCAGTTGGATTTAAAACCTTAATTAAACCATCATCTGTTTTTTTGCTAACCACAGCTCCTAAACTCAGATTTTGTCCTTTGGCAACTGTTACTTGATCGCGTGAATAGATGTTTGATGCTTCATATTTTAATAGATCACCTAAATTATTGGCCTCTGTTATACAACTCATAAATATTGTCTCCTTTTATTATTAGCTATGCAGATTGACGAGATTTAGCTACCTGTATTACCAGATCTTCTTGCACATTTGTCTGCAAAGTACTTAAAATTTCAGTTTTTGTTGCTTGTTGAGCCAGAGTGGTCATTAAAATCTCTCTTGCTTCAACCGCACTTATATTCTGCTCAATAAATTCTCCTAATTTTTCTGGCATACGTGATAAGTTACATAGACGTACCAGCTCTAAAACCTCAGTACGATAACTGTTGTCATAATTCTGCTTATCATGACTTACAATATCTTTAGAATTTTGTTCTTCTTGATTGGTAATTTGTTTGTTCATAATAAAACTCCTTTGTTTGTTGATAAATATTTTTTCTTTCAAATCAGCAAATGTTGTTATTTCATCTGCTAAGCCAATATCTATTGCACTTTCACCAAAATAAAGCCCTGCTTCAGTTGATCTAACGGCTGTAGTAGATAAATCTCTATTACGCGCTATAAGTTCCACAAACATCTCATATAAGCGATTTACCTCTCCTTGCAGACTCTCCTTGCTCTCAGAAGTAATAGGTTCATGCGGATTTAAATCATTTTTACGATTACCTGCAAAAACTGTGCTGTATTTTATACCTTGTTTTTCATCAAAACTGCTCTGGTCAATATGACTAGCAATAACCCCAATGCTACCAACCCCTGAAGTTCTAGTGAGCAAAATCTTCTCAGCGCTTGAAGCAATAGCATAGGCAGCAGAATAAGCATCACCACTTACAGTTGCGATAATCTCTTTTTTTGACCTAGTATTATAGATAAAATCAGCTAAATCAAATACTCCATTTACTTCTCCTCCTGGACTGTCGATATCAAGTAAAATGGTCTCTATACTACTATCTGCTAAAGCTTCTTCTACTTGCTCATAGATTCTTTCATATGAGGTCATCCCTAAAACATCATCAAAAGCTCCAGGTTTTTGAGTTAAAATCCCATAAATGGGAATAATAGCAATACCCTCTTGCTTGCTAGCTATATGTTTTAAATTCTTAAAGATTGGTAATTTCTTGCTGTGTAATGATAATAATTCAAAACTTCTCGGTTCCAGCATCAGTGGTTTGCTTAGTAATAGAGAACTCTCCATAAATTTAATTTCCTTTTTGCTTAATATCTGCCCGACAATCAGAATCAAAATTCAGGTTAAAGTAATCAGCACGTTTATGATCTTCAGCAATCTCCTGATCAATTTCTTCTATATCATAGCCAAGCTCTGACACTACCTCTGCTCTACTTTTAAACCCGTTTCTTACTGCCATCTGCTGTGCTTGCTGATCTTTAAGTGGATCAACCCAATCAAACCCTTGTGGGATCCATTTTACATCCTTTAATGTTTGGCTATTCTCTTTATTTGTTTCTTTAATTGCACCAGAGAGTAGTGCTAACTCTAATTCCATACTGGACGGCAAAATTGAAAGACCATGACATTATGCTGTAACATCGAGCATCGACGACGAAACTCTATCAGCCCTGCTCGAATTGATGAGTAATTAACATTAGTGAGATCACCAGTTAACTGCTCATAAGTAATGCCCATGCCAATAGCAATAGCTCTCAGTTGTTGTCTCATGAATGCCTCGTAGCTACCCCCAACATCTGATGGTTCAGAAAACTTAATATCTTCTCCTGGATCCAAAAGCTGCATAGTTCCAGGTTCTAAACCAGAGAGGGCAATTCCATGTTCGTTTGTTTCATTTTCTCCCATGATATTAGCTTCAGGATCAAGTCTGGTGATAAATCCAGCAAACATTGCTGCCGTTTTCTTTCTCACAAGTTCCGCATCATCATATTGATCAAGTTCATAGAGTTTCAGTAGTACATTAGATAGCCAAGGTTCTCCTCTTATTTGTCCTGGTCTTAAAGGTCTATAAATATGCAAAACATCATTTGCTGGAACTCGAACTGATTCTCCTAATGAACCATCACCTGGATGCTCTCTGAATAAGTAATATGCTTCTCTTTGCCCAAGTTTGTTAAATTCAATCCCACTACGAATGATGTTACCATTTGCTAACGTTTGGTTACTCTTATTGTCTAAATGTTCTGATTCAAGTACTTGCAGCTGCAGTGGAACAGATAAATTATCTTCTGCTCTTCGCGCCCGCAAACGGATAAAACACTCTCCCCCCTCTACCATACTTCGACATACTAAAGACTGCAGTCCATAAAAATCATTTGCGCCACAGCTATCTGCCTCATCAGTCCAACTAAGCCATAACTGCTGTAGTTTTCTTCTAAAATTGGCATCTGTAGCTTTTGATTGGGGTTTAATTCCAGTGCCAACACAATTACTGACTATGGTATCAATAATATTTGCTGCATAGGGGTTATTACGTACCATACCACGAGAGCGGCTACGCAGAGTTTCAAGGTTATGAGTAAGGAGGCTATTTATGCTTCCCCTTTCAGGTTGAAAATAACATAACCTTCTTCCAGCTCCTGCTCCATCCCAGGCTGAACTTTTAATCTTTGGTTTATTGAATAGTTGTTTTAGTGATTTTAATATCATCTATAGGACACCTTTACTTGTGGAAAAAACAATTCTCCTCTTTGGCTTTACCCCTGAGATTTTCAGCTCGGCCTTAATTCTTTGTCTTAAATTAAGTAAGTCATTTATCTGCACTTCTGCATATCTCACTACATGATCACCATAAGCAATTGATACTACTCGTTCCCCACTTTGTAATTTCTGTATGGCTTGTTCAACTTGGACTAGATACTCACTATTGTACATTTGGCTCTATCCACTTACTCGGTATTACTTTTGCTGATTTCTTTTGACTCTTAGTTTTTTTACCCACTAAACTGTTCCATTTATTCTCTGTCCAGCGATCAATCCCTAGAGCAATGGATGCAGCTCTTGCATAAACTCGACAGTCAAGTGCTTCGTTACGTTCTCTAATCTTCTGCCATTCTTGTTTAGTATAGCCTTTAACTACTTTAGTAATTAACTGCTCAGCTGTTAGTTGTTTAAAATATTCGGGGCAATACTGAGGAAAATGACAGTACCCAGGGGGAAATCCTTCTTCATTCTCTAAAAGTTTAAGTAATTGGAAGAGTTCAGATTTAAGTATTGATACTCCTATAGGCCAGAGTTTTACGCCCCGACGTAACTTTTGTCCAGCAACAGTAACATCAACTTTACTTGGACTACTAAGTGGTACTAGGGCTTTATTTACTCCTTTAACTGCCATTACTCTTCCACATCCTTGATAACTTCTGATCCAATTATAAACTTCCTGTGTTGCATATCCGGCATCTACTGCCATCATACTGATTGTATATTCAAGTCCATCACTACCTAAGAAATGGTTGCCAAGTAATTCTGATAATTTATTCCAGACAAAATCTCGTCCAGGATCGCCTTCAAACACTTGATAATCAATCGACCAACTTTCTCTATTTCTGCCCCAAGCAACAACTTCTACCTCTATTCTATCCTTCTGCACGTCAACCCCAGCAGTTAAGACTACTTCTCCTTGAGGTACTGTACCAATTAAATAATCTTCTCGACGCTGAAAGAGATGCTTCCAATCTGGTACTTCTCCACGATCAACCCAAGTTTCTCCGAGGGTGGTATTTATCCATACTTTAAGCAGCTGCTCATTATCTTTACTGTGGAGAAAGTCTTCTACTGCTTGACTCCAACTATACCAGCCAACAGGGCTATATAAACTTGAGAGCCTACTGTTTTGTTGTTTACTGTAACATTTGTGCCTCGCCATTCCCCTTGACTTAACATTTCTGTCTTTTGATGATTTTCTATTTTACCACTACATTCACTGCAAACATAATGTGCTGAGGCTGGCTCCTTATCTTCCCATTTTACCTGTTGCCATTTTAAGATTTGATAATAATTACAATGTGGGCAAGGCACAAAGAAATAACGTTTATCAGAAGCTTCAAACTCTTTCTCAATTCTGCTAATTCCATGTACTGTTGGTGTTGATACTAAAAAGATCTTTCTCCTCGTAAAAGTGTTAGTACGTGCAATACTTAAAAGTACTGGATCACCTTCACCCCCAGAGTCTCCTGGATAAGCATCAATCTCATCTAAGAATAAGTATTTAACTGGCATGGATCTTAGCCCAACACTACTGTTAGCTCCAGTTATTACCACCATGCCTCCTGGGAACTCTTTGCTCTGTACTGTGTTACCTGAATCTCTTGCTCTTGGATCTTTAACTTTGCTCTTTAAACATGGTGTACTGTCAATAAGAGGAGCAAATCTTCCTTTAGACCAACGCTTTCCCATCTCGACAGTGGGTTGCACTACCAGCATTGGCCCTGGAGTTTGATCGATGATATAGCCTATCCAGTTATTTCCAGCCTCTGTTCCTCCAATTTGTGCCCCCTTCATAAAGATTACTTTTTCAACGGCAGATGAAGGAGAGAGACAATCCATGATTTCTTTTAAATAAGGAGTTCTTGCTGTCCGCCATTTCCCTGGTTCTGATGATGCTGTTTGCGAAAGTACCCGATACTCATTTGCCCACTCTGACACTTTAAGTAATGGATCGGGTTTTAGTCCGGCATAAAAACTACTGCTGTAAATCATTGCATTAGCACCAAATTATTTGATTGCCATGGATTTTCTCGCTCATCATAATCAACTAAAGTAGCAGGTTCTTTATTGGTTTCTGACAGCGCTTTTAAAACCCCTTGCTGACAGTTATTATCAATTGATCTTTGCATAAGTTGACTTAAAGCCACTATAGCAACTGCTGTGAATACTCCGGCTATGGTGGTATACATTCCTACTGCTATAGTAAAAATTACTGTCATTGAACCTATAACTGCAAGAGTGAGAACAGTACAGAGCTTCACCTTTTTATTATGATTATTTCTCTTTTCTATCACTTCTGCACATTTACTAAGCATATAAAACATCACAGGATTTTCTTTCGTATAATCTATAGGAGTTTTGCCTTCATTATCCCTACCAAATAGATCCACATCTTTTCTGATCAATAAGACCTTAAGTAACTCGAGGTTATTTGCTTTAATTGCACAGTAAAGGGCAACTGCAGGGCTTGCTCCTTTTTTAAGCAGTAACTCTACCGCATTTAAATGTCCTTGCTCTGCCGCAAAATATATTGGTGATTGGTTCTTGTTATTTAAAACATTAATATCCTCCCCCGTTTTTATTAGAATATTGATAATTTCAGTGTATCCTTTTTGCACCGCTAAATGTAATAGATGGTTATTATCAACTCCGTATCTGTTTTCTCTTAAGGCCTTTACTATCTCCTGCTTATTTTCCTCAACCGCATATTCAAATGGAGTCTTACCATTATCATCTTTCATCAGTGGATCTATATCTTTTCTGGTGAGTAAAACATCTGTGGTACTCAGTCCACCACCATCTACAGCATAATGCAAAGGAGTTTGGTTCTCATGGTCTTGGGGATTAACTCTACACTCAGGAGTACTGATTAAACACTTAACTACATCAAGGCAGAGATCTCTTTCATCGTAACTGCTATTACTTACTGCAATATGAAGTGGTGATAATCCTGTGGAACTTTGACCAACACTGACTGCGTTGACATTGGCCTTAAGCTGAATTAACAGCTCTACTGTTTTTAATCTCTTATTATTTACAGCGTAATGTAAAGGAGTTTGATTTCTTGCATCAAAAACATCGATTTCTGCTCCCCCTTCCTCTACTAAGATCTCAATAATACTTTTATGTCCTGCTCCTGCGGCTAAGTGTAAGGGTGTATGGTGCGCAGCATTGCGTAAGTTAACATCTACACCTTTTTCAATTAAATATCTTACTGCCTTAACTTCACCAACTGCTGCTGCTAAATGAAGTAAGCTATCGCCATCAGGTCCATACTTATTATTGATTAAAGCTTGTAATACTCTTGTTTTATTTTCTTCTTGAGCGTAATCAAGCGGGGCTTTACCTGTATCATCTTTAATGAAAGGATTAACGTTTTTCTTGTTAAATAAGAGATCTACTAAAGCTAAATCATCAGATTCTATAGCATAATGGAGAGCAGTTTTGCCATTTATCCCTTGAGTATTAACATCTACTTCTGCGTTGCTAATAAAGCATCTAATTATTTCTAAATGGAGATTTTGTTTGATCATTGGTTCTTCAGCTATAAATAAAGCAGGTAAAGTGTTTTTAGATGTAAAGCCACTCACTCCAATCCCCCTTGTGATAATGCTTCAAGCGCTATCTTGATTTCTTCAGTTAGTGTCTGATGAATCTTCTCACTACTATCCAGTGAAGCTAAAAGTGCAGATACTCTATCGGGAATGTTAAGCAGATTATTTCTTACAACTCTTGCGGTATTAAAAGCTGCAGTTTTAACTTCATCTATTGGTACAAGTTCACCAATTTCAGCTTTAGCCTTAGCTTCTAGAAGCTTACCACGTTCTATTTCATTCTTAATGCGAGTTTTAAGGAACATGGTGGCAAGATCACTATTGCCTCTTTCATTACCGTTAATACCTTTTCTTCTTTGTGGTTGACTTGGATCACGAATGGTAATAAGTGCAGCATCTGCTTGCTCAAAATCAATCATACCGTCTTTAAGCTCAACGATACCATTCTTCACCAAATAACAGACGTACTGTTTAGAAAACCCTTGCTCTTTTGCCCATTCAGTCTGGGTTATAAGTGCCACTTTTCCCCCTTTTATTATTTTCTTGTTTTTACCACTTTTCTAAGACTTGTTCTTGAATTTGCAAAAATGTCTTACCACTCGCTGCCAATATTGCTGCCCTGCCAGTATACATCTGCCAACGTTTAATCGTTATATCAACATAAGCAGGATCAAGCTCAATTGTTCGGCACATTCTTTCCCTACGTTCACAAGCAATAAGTGTACTACCAGAGCCAGCAAAGGGATCAAGGACGATATCTCCTGGATTGCTACTGTTTATTATCGCCTTTTCTATTAGCTCTAAAGGTTTCATGGTTGGATGCAGCGTATTACAGGTAGGTTTGTCGTAGTACCATAGATCACTTTGACTGCGTCCTCCATACCATCTACGTTCATTACCTTCTTTCCAACCATAGAGTATTGCTTCATACTGACGTTGATAATCAGCTCTCCCGAGTGTAAAGTGATTTTTAGCCCAAATGATAAACGTTGACCAATGTCCTCCTGCTTCTTTAAACGCCTTCTGCAGGGTTGCAAGTTCGGCTGATGCTGTACAGATATAAATTGCCCCTTTGGTATAGGCTAAAATGTGGGAACAAATGTCATAGAGAAATAACTCAAATTTTTCACCCTGATCATCATTTAATATTTTCCTATCATCTCTTTCTTGGCTATTACCATAAGCAACATTATATGGAGGATCACAGAAGGTAATATCTGCCACTTGCTCATCTAAAACAGCTTTAAAAGAACTATCTAGTCTACTATCACCACAGTAAATACGATGATTACCAAGTATCCATAAATCCCCTGGTTTTGTTACTACTGGTTTATCTTCATTATCAGTTAAATGAGAAAAATCCTCCTCCTCATTACTTTCATCAGCAAAAAACTTTTGTACTTTATCTAACTCAAAACCAGTGAGTTTAAGATCAAAGTTTAACTCTTCTAAATCCTTAAATTCAAGCTCTAAAAGATCGTTATCCCATTTAGCCCAATTAGCAGATTGATTAGCAAGAAGACGAAAAGCTTTAGTTTGAGCATCATTTAAATTATCAGCAAATACCACTGGAACTGTCTCTAATCCTAATTTTCTTGCAGCTTTAAGACGTAAATGACCATCAATTACCATACCATCACTTTTAGCAATAATAGGTATACGAAAGCCAAACTCAGCAATAGCAGCACACATTTTACTTACCACTACGTCGTTTTTACGGGGATTGCGCTCATACTCAATGAGATTTTCAACTGGATAATAATGGATTTTAAGATTCATATTTTTATTGATTTTAAAGATGGGTTTAAAAAGTTAATATCTTAAAACATTCTAACGCTAGAGAACTTCCGGGGTCCCTTTACCCAAAACCCGCCACAGTAGCCAAGGACCCGCTTAACAGGCTTCTAAACTACTTAAGTTATTAATATTATTATTTAAATTCATAGCATAAAATAGTAGTGCTAAACTATCAGCTTCGTTGTCATCACTTGGGGTAAAACCTTTATTTTTTATTGCAGCAATCACTGCACTTTTACTGGCATTACTGTGATAAAATGCTTTTTGCAGCAACACCTTGATAAGGCAAAGCTCACACCAAGCAGTAAGATGGGCTAAGAAGCCTCCATAGATATGAGCAGCATCAGTGCCAAGATGTCTTCTTACCTCTTCAAAATAGACAACACTTATATTTGAAAACTTCTGTTTTAAAGAATTAAGCCAATTACTAAAGTTTAAAAACTGCATTCCTCCACCACTAAAGCGACTAACATGAAAACTCTTACTACCACTTTCAATCACTCCTCCTTCTAAAATTGCCCAACCAGTTTGTTGTCCTAAATCTAATGTGAGTATCGACATATTTTATTTTTAGGTATAGATTTATTAGTTGGAGTTAGTTTTGTTAAGATTTTTCTTTTCTTCCACCAATTTATCGAAGTCTGACTTGTACGATTTATCTTGTATTTTTCTGAATTCTTCATACTCCTTTGTAGCTAAGGTAATTGCTACCTCATGAGAAACTTTACCGTGGTCCTTTAATATCTCTTGCTCGTTAAATTTTAAAAATGCGTCAAGCTTTTCTTTCCAATCTTTCATATACATTATTTTACCTCGAGCAGCTTGAAATTCCGCATGGTCTATATACATATTCACTATCTTATTCAATTGAGCAATTTCATTTTCATCTAAGTAGTTTTTTGCTACCTGAGTGTCAGAGAGAAAGATTTTCTCTTTAGGTGCTTTTCGCCAATTTGTTAGGCCCATATTTGGTTTGTTTCTATTTGCTCTATTTGCGATTATTTCTGCTGCTGTATTTCCAGTAATGGCAAAATGTAATTTGTTTTGCACTATAGCAAAGAAATCTTTTGTTTCAATTGCACAACTTGAATAATCTACTGAAGTTGAATAAATATCTGTAATTTTCTGGTAAGCTATACGCTCGCTAGCCCTAATTTCTCTTATTTCTTCTACTAGCTCATCAAAGAATCTAGCATCAAATCTTGTACCATTCTTAAATCTATTACTATCTATTGCAAAGCCTTTAAAAATGTAATTCTTTAGTTTATCAGTTGCCCATGTACGAAAAGCTATGCCACGCTCTGAATTAACACGATAGCCTACTGATATAACAGCTTCTAAATTGTAAAATACTACATTACGTTTTACTTCTCTTTCTCCTTCTTTTTGAACTATCGAGAATTCCTCAGTAGTTGAGCTTTTATCTAATTCTTTACTTAGATAAATATTCTTTAAGTGCAACGAAATATTATCACTTGAACAGCCAAATAGCTTAGCCATATGTTTCTGTGTAAGCCATAGATTATCATTTTCAAATCTGACCTCTATACATACCTTTCCATTGTCTGTTTCATAAAACAAGATTTCATTATTACCTGGGAGCTTATCTTTCATATATCATCTTATTATGTAGCCTTCTTACTATTAAAATAATGGAGTTTCGTATCCCTCTACTATATATATCAAGAAAATTCATCAAAATGTTCAGAAAAAGTTACATTATTTCAACATTTAATTCATCAAAGGTTTTAATAGTCAAAAAATTTTGAGCTATAAGTGAACAAATTCGTGTGATTTCTTGATTCATTATTGATAAGGGATCTATTAACGGAAAATTATGGATATCACATGTGATTTAAACAACTTATCAAAGAATGGACATTATAAGCCACTATTAGAGAAGGAAGAGTTAAAAACTCAGCTTTTACTTAATATAAGATCTTGTCTTTCTTACCTCTTCCGTAATGGCACTTTTCATGGCAACGAATATCGTATTGGTAATCTGCAAGGTAGTAAAGGAAAGAGTTTAAGAATAGAACTGACAGGCAATAAAGCAGGTTTATGGAACGATTTTGCCACTGGAGAAGGAGGGGATATCATAGATCTTTGGGCTGCTGCACATAGGAAAGATGTTAAGGCTGAGTTCCATGAAGTAATGGCATCCATTGGTGAGTGGCTTGGCTATTACCGGCAACATAAAGTTAATGAAGCTGAGTCCACAACCTCTTGGGATTATCTTGATGAGAATGGTGAGGCTATTGTTAAGGTTTATCTTTATGATACTGCTTTAGGGAAACGATATCTGCCATTTGATGTCAAAAAGTCAAGCTATACTGCACCAGAGATAAGACCTTTATATAATATCCCAGGTATAATTAAAGCCGATAAGGTCATTATTGTTGAAGGAGAAAAGTGTGCAGAAAGCTTAATAAAACAAGGTATTACAGCAACAACAGCAATGTCTGGAGCAAATGCACCCATTGACAAAACAGACTGGTCACTACTTAAAGGCAAACACATAATAATTTGGCCAGATAACGATGAACCAGGAAAGCAATACGCTGAGAAAGTTGCAAAAAAACTCATCGATCTTGGTGTTATCTCCCTAGCAATTATTAAAGTTCCCCAAAATAAACCAAAAGGTTGGGATGCTGCTGATTGTATCCAAGAAGGAATAAATCCTCTAGAATTTATCACAAATAAGAAAAGCCCTTATAACAATAATAATTCCTCTAATAAATTGAAAAAAATTGATACATCAATCTGGACTAATACTGCTCCAGAAAGAAAGTGGATCATAAAAGATTGGCTTCCTGTTGGTAGCGTTACTGCTCTTTATGGCGATGGCGGTGTTGGCAAATCTCTTCTTGCACAACAATTAATGACAGCTGCTGCTATTGGTAAACCTTGGTTAGGCATAGATATTGAACAAATTAAAACATATGGTGTCTTTTGTGAATATGATGAAGAAGAACTCTGGCGTCGGCAATGTACAATAAATGCATTTTATCAATTGGATATGCAATCCCCTGCTTTCCTAGACAACATTTGTTTATCATCTCGAGTAGGAGAAAATAATCTTCTTATGGTTTTTGATAATAAAGGTATAGGCCAATTAACTCCTTACTTTCAAGAATTGCTTGCAGACATTGAATTGTTTCAACCCAAGCTAGTGATCTTAGACACAGCTGCAGACCTATTTGGCGGTAATGAAAATGATCGCTCTCATGTTAGGCAATTTATTCAAAACTGTTGTGGTCATATAGCAAAGACAATAAAAGGAGCTGTTTTATTATGTGCTCATCCTTCTGATTCAGGAATAATACGAAAAACTGGTACAGGAGGTTCAACAGCATGGAATAATTCTGTAAGGTCCAGGTGGTATTTATCAAAACCGGATAGAGCTGATGCTTCTGATATTGATCGTGTTCTTTGCCGTAAGAAGTCTAATTATTCTGCATCTGAACAAAATCAGATTTCGTTTTACTGGCAAAATGGAGCATTTGTAGAGTGTGATGCACATTTTAATTCAGAAAGAATAGTAAGGAATAGTTATAACAAGAAACTAGATTTAGAACGTGGAAGAAGACATGACGTTATCTTAGAATTAATTGCAAGTGAAGCATATAAAGGTAAAGTCTATACTACAGCACAATTTGCTAAATATTTTGAAGGAAAATTAGGTCTTGGTAGTGAACGTAGTATTCGCGAAAGAATAAGTCATCTTGCAACCATTGGTCATATAAAATTTTTCAAGAGAAGTCCTGAACATGAATTATCAAATACCAGATCAAAGTATGGTTATTTATGTGTTGAGGATATGGAGCTTAAAATTTCTGAAGATCAATATGTATTTATTAAACCAAGCTGTTATCTATCAGCAACAAATGGAGTACTTATGCCAGTTGAAAATGCAGAATAAGTTGGCAAAAATTAAGTTGGCAGTTTAAGAATTTGCCATCTTGCCAACTAGGATTTTTCTCAAACTGACCGCAGTGGCTTGTTTTAAGTTATTTTGTTAATTTTAAGTTGGCAGGATGGCAGAAATGCAGAAAGAAATTGCCAACTAGAAATGCGTCTTAAAATCCCCTCCCATAGCAGGTTTAAGGTAGTTGGCAAGATGGCAAAAAACCTTATATATATAATAATATACTATAGTATATTATAATCAAATATTACCAACTAGAAATTCTGATCTTTAATAAAAAGTCTATTTTAACAGAAGAATTAAAAATGAATGCAAAGACAAACAATCCATAATAAAGTTTTAAAACTACCCCCATGAAAACATCATATCTACTGAACTTTTAGATTTTTTTTAAATACTATTGCACTCTCAAAGTAATTCTACTAACATTGCTAATGTTTAGCTGGTTTGCTAAGTTACTAAACTAAAAGTATTAAAGATATGAGTAAGTAGAGTTTATGTTGCTTTAAATGTGATGTTTTTAGAGTCATTATGTTATTTCAGCATGGGAAATTGTATACTTTTTATAAACTTACGCTTATAATATAACTTAAAACGTCAGCAAATGGCATATAGCTTGTAATCATTATCTTGCCTTTAGCTTTTAGTTGGTTTGGGTGTGTTTTAAGTTTAACTTCAATGAACAGCACTACTATCTAAATAGATTTTAATATCATTCCATTGTAGCGCTGTTTTGAGCTTATTGCTTCCTTTTACTGAAATATATAATCCAAAAGAATTACTGACTTAATTGCTTGTTGTTTATTTCAGTTATTGTTACTTGATCAAAAGTGGTATTTAAATCAATTAAGTTACTTCTTGCATCCATTTTAGTTGAAGAATTTTCTAGTTTATGCTCTTCCTTTGCAAAATTAAAATCAGTTAAATCATTTAAACTCTTTTCTGGCAGATGACTGATAAAACTACTTTGCTGTTCTTTTGTGCTTTTAAGTTCAACTAATTTTTCTCCATGTTGAAGCTTTCTTATTACTATTTTAAATATTCTCGTAAACAATGATTTGATTGATCCTGCTTTGCCTTTTTCTGTTTTACTTAGCTGTTCTTTTTCAAATTGATCAAATACTTGTTTCTCACACTTATTAAGTTCAGTAAATCTTTCTTGTGCAAAGGAATCGAATTCTCGTTCAATACTATCATTTTCATACGCTGTAGCAGCTCTTTCAAGATACTGTATATCGTTTTCTGTAAATTTGTCGGCAAGCTTATAGAGATGATGTACATCTTGTGCATTTATGTTCAATCTATCTTGCTCAATAACCTTATTTATGGCTTTAATATCATGTTTTGTTAGTTTAAAAGTGTCTTTGACTATATCAAGTAACTTAAGTTTACAAAGCTTCCTGAACACATCAAATGCTTTATCATCTTGAAATATAGGATAGCTTTTTTTATCCTTTTTCACTGATTTTTGTATACATATTAACTCATCATCAAAAGACTTTTTTAATTCATCGAGATCTTTACCGATATTGTTAAATCCTTCAAAATATTCCTCATATTTATCACAAGTTTTTATATTATTATTCTCTGTCATTTCACCCCCATACTTTATATCTATTAATGATATAAATAAAATTATTAAGCTTAAATATTAATTAAAGATTAATTATTGGTTAAATAAAACCATCATAAGATATGAGAATAAGTACTATTAAAACAGCATAATAACTTCAATGTCTGAACAAATTTTGCAGATGGGGGATAAACTGGAAAGAAATCCTGAAATATCAAGTGATTAACTTTTACATATGGGGGAAAGAATTTCTCTCGTGCCGTACAAAATCAGGGCAATAGATTTCATCATTAAACCATATAAATTTATGGAATCGCTATGAAATCAAACAATCGCTATTTAGGCATTAACCCTAAAATTATTAAACAAATAAGGAAACGTGCTAGACGACTTAAATCTTTCAGATGTTTTGCTGATTACAGTATTGAAGATATAGAACAAGAGCTTTTGTGCGAAACTTGGTCTGATTTAAACCAATATAGTGGTGATGAAAGCGGTCAAGATGCATTTATTCATAGCATTATTAAAAATCGTGCTATAAATCTTGTACGCAAGCAATCATGCGCTAAACGTGATAGTAAAGCCGGGATATTATTCATTGATATCACAGAATTAGGTAATGTCGTTGATAAAAGTAGTCACTTCGAAAATAAAGTAGCAGCAAATATCGATATAAGCACAACAATTTCAAAATTGCCAAAACTTTGGCAGGACATTTGTTATGATCTTCAATCTTATAGCATCTGTGAAATTGCTAAAATGTATAAAATATCAAGAACAACTGTTTATCACATCAGAAGACAAATACGAGCTAAACTTTCTCACTTAAAAATATATTTGTAAAAACAGGTGAACAAATCGTCGTCATTTCTTGATTATATATTATGAGAGGAGAATAAAATTATGACTTTAAAAATTACAAATAGTGAAGAAAGACTAAAAACTACTACAGGAGTGAAGATAGTAATCTTTGGACCATATGGCATTGGTAAGACTAGTTTACTTAAGACTTTAGATAAGCCAACACTGTGTCTTGATTTTGAAGCTGGTTTACTGGCCGTACAGGATTGGCAGGGAGATTCAATTAACATTCGTACTTGGAATGAAGCAAGAGATATTGCTTGTCTAATTGGTGGCCCAAATCCTGCACTTAAAGCTGATCAAGCTTATAGCCAAAGACACTATGATCACATCTTAGGTAAGTATGGAGATCTTTTAGCAAAACTCTCTGAGTACCGATGCATTTTCATTGATAGCATAACTGTTGCCTCACGCTTAAGTCTTCTATGGGCTAAATTACAACCTGAATCTATTTCTGAGAGAACAGGTAAACAAGACATGAGAGCAGCATATGGCATACTTGCTCAAGAGATGATGGCTTGGCTGAATCAATTTCAACATATTCCTAGTAAAGACATCATTTTAGTTGGTACCCTTGGACAATATTTAGATGACTTTAATCGCCCAACTTGGTTGCCACAGTGTGAAGGAACTAAAACTGCCAGTAAAATTCCCGGTATTGTTGATGAAGTTATCAGCATGGTAGGCATTAAAAAAGAAGATGGCAAGGAAGTACGCTCTTTTATCTGTCATGCTATCAATTCCTGGGGATATCCAGCTAAGGATCGTAGTGGCTGTCTTGATATGGTTGAAGAACCACATTTAGGTAAGCTACTGAGCAAAATTAAGAACAAAACTTTATCCACAATTTCAATTACAAAAGGAGTGTAAACCTTATGAGACAATTTACTGATTTTAATAGACAAAAAATACCATTCTTCACCGTCAAGGAATACTTAAACGATAAGTCACCAATACCAGCAGATATTATCTCGCCAAGGATCTTAACCCAAAGAGGTTTGTTAGTACTGGGAGGTCCACCTAAAATTGGTAAGAGTGATTTTTTAATTTCTTGGCTAGTACATATGGCCGCTGGAGTTTCTTTTCTTGGAATGACACCAAGTCGACCTTTGAAGATATTTTATTTGCAAACTGAAATTGAATATCCCTACATGAAGGAACGCTTACAACAGCTTAAGCTTGACAAGGATCTTTTAGATATAGCTGCTAATAATTTAATTATTACTCCAAAAGTACACCTGTCATTCAATAGTGAAGAGATAACGCAAATAAAGGAAACTGTAAAAGAACACTTTAGACCTGATATTTTGGCGATTGATCCTCTTCGTAATATCTTTAGCAGTGAATATGGCAATGAAAATGATAATAGCGCCATGTTATTCTTCTTGCAAAGAACTCTTGAAAGTTTACGTAGTGTTGTGAGTCCAGATGCCTGCATGATACTGACCCACCACACAAAGAAATTATCTAAGAAAATGCTCGAAGAAGACCCATTTCAAGGGTTAAGTGGAGCTGGATCTTTAAGGGGATTCTACAGTACTGGCATGGTTATGTTTTCTCAGGATGAAGAGAGTAATGTACGTCAGATAGTGTTTGAACTACGTAATGGTGAACGTGTACCAAGTAAGCTTGTCGATAAAACCTCTGGCTCTTGGCAGCTTATAGAGCAATGGGATCATTAACCTTTTTTTAATTTTAAAATTTAATTCATAGGAGAAATTATATGTTACAAGATCTTTTAACTGACTTCAATACAGCAAAATCACAAAGCAATCTCATTCCTGCAGGTACAATAGCTAAAGTACAAATAGCCATTCAGCCTGGAGGTTATGATGGCGACTGTTGGTTAACTAAAAGTAGGACCACTGGAAATGTTTATCTCAATACTGAATTTATTGTAACTGAAGGTCCATATGCGAAACATAGAATCTATCAAATCATTGGAATTAAAAGTAGCAAAGCAGATGGTGAAGATAGGTGGAGTGAAATGGGACGCTCCATGATTAGAAGTATTTTAGAATCTGCACGTAATATTCATCCGCATGACACCTCAGAGAAAGCAGTTCTTGCTCGTAAGATCAACGCTACTGGTGACTTAAATGGCCTAGAATGCTTAGTAAAGATAGGAATTACAGCTGATGAATATGGAGAGAAGAATAAGATTGCTGCGGTTATAACTCCAGAGCATCGTGCTTACACTGATTTTATCAAAAATTCTCAGGTTAATTGGTAATGAAATACGATGAAGGAAGGTTATGGTCTGCGGTTATTATCCAGGCCATACAAGATCTATTAGGAAAAAATCAAAAGCTAAGAAAAGAAGCGCAAGGATGGATAAATTCTCAATCTTTTGCTATGGTCTGTGATCTTGCCAATCTCGATTTTGAACGGACAAAAAATGCATTGAACAAAATTGGAACAAATAAAGAAGGACTTATAGATTTTTCTTCATCAGAGGTTAAATCATTATTAATTTACAATTTAGATAGACTACTTTCTAAAAATGAGAATAAATGGGTTAAGTCTGTAGCCATATTCCTTACCACTCATTGCTGACCACGGTAAAGTTTGAATAACATCATCTCTTTTTACATTTAACCCTAAGGTTTTAGCTAATTTCTCTGTTATATTTTTCTGCATTCTATTTATTGGTTTACGAATTTGCTGTTCTACATCGAAAATATTTCCTATCCTATTTGCAATTTCCCCAACACTTAAAGCTTTATACTGCTCCTTAGAAATTCCTTCCTTAAAATCTTGCCAAAATTGTTCTAAAAGAATAAAAAATATATTTCCAGATTTTGAGTGTTTATCAATAACTTCTATATTATTAATACAAATGTTATTTCCTTGAATTTGTAGCTGTAAGATTTTCTCTGGTGGAATAGGTTGAGCGTATTGTAGTGGTACATAAGGATAATAATTTAATGCTTGTAAAGAAACGTTAGGTAATAGTTCTGGTATTCCTTTTTCGATTGCTGTGAGTAATATTTCTTTTAAAGTTTTGTACTTACAAATTATATCAGCCATAGAAATAGTATACAAATTTAGTAATAGTTTAAGATCTCTTGTCCCAAGGGTTATTAAAACAGTAGGGTTAATTCTTAATCTATCTGCAGTTAAATATGATGTATCAGTACATAAAACTGGTATAACAATACTAACTATTCTATTTTGAAAACTAATATGGTAAACTCCTGCTTCAGCTTTTTGCCATATTAGACCAGTTAATAGACTTTCAAAATAACTTACTGTTTTTTCTATATTGAGTTTGATAGAAAGTACAAGAGATCTTTGTTTTTTATAAGTATTAGGAAAAATATAACGACCACAATCTTCACAGCTCAAATCATCACAGTCTTCATTAAAGTCATGGGCAATTATAATCTGATTTTTGCAATCAGGATCATATACATCTGGAAAATCAAGATCTAATTCGTTAGCACAAATAACAAAATATGATATTTCAAACTCAATAAATCCAAGCTTACTTAAGTATTTAGCAGCTTCTAAATAGCCCTTCTTAGGATTTATCCAAGATCCATTCATTAATATAGCATTAACTATTTCTCTATTTTGAAAGTGCTTTTGCTTTTGATAAGACAGTAATACCATAAGTATCCTTAATTAAAGATTTAAAATCATCTCGTTCTTTTTTATTAAGTATATGTTCTGAATAATTAATTGCTATGTAGTTTTGGTCTTGTCCATTTATTTGAAAAGATAAGGTGACTTTCTTATTTTGAAATATTACTCTTGCATGTTGAACTAGAGAAACATTATGTAATATACTACCAACAGAAGGTTCTAGCTTCTGTAGCCACTGTTCAATATCATTTGTAGTTAGAGTAATATAGGTTTGAGATGAACTAAATTTTAATTCAAATAGGTTAATATTAGGCACTGACTTGTGTACACATGCATTTAAGAATGTACGTACCTGTGCAACTTCAGTTTGATTATGTGTGTTAATAAATGAACACTCACGTTCAAAATACTGACTTACAATATAATTTGTTATTCTGAGACCTTGACTGATACTTTTAGTACATAAATTTACCTGATTAGCATTAAGAGAGAAATCAATTATAATCCAATCGGGTTTATGACCATGCACTACTTTATTTGAGTTTAAAAGAAAACAAAAGTCACTAGCTCGCCGTATAAAGACATATATACGATTTTGATGGTAGAAGAGACCCTGCAATTGATTTTTTAAACTATCATTACGTCTCGCATCGTCTTCCTTAAGAATTTGCTCTATGATTTCTTGTGAGATAAAATCTTTAAATGGAGTATTGTTTACTTGTCTTGGTACCTTCTGTAAGGTAAAGGCAGTAGAGCCTCTTTTTTGCACCTTATCAAAATGATAAACAGATTTTAATAAAGAATAATTTGTCTGAAATAATAAGAACAGTAAGGATCTTTTATCATATTTAGTATTATTTTTTATTAAATATAGCTCCATAAGCTTTTGAGTAATAGCCAGTCTTGCAACTTCACTAATAGCTGATTCAAGTTTAGTACGATCAAAATAACTAATCAGATAATAGTTAAATAGTACGTCAGAACCATTGGCAATGATTTTACGTTTTTGCTGTACTGACATATTATTATGACTTATATCATCTTCAAATAGTTGCTGCTGATGATTAAAGCAATGCTTAAAGATAATATTTAATTGCTTACCGGTGAGAGAATCAAGCCAGAACTTACGTATTTCTGGATTCTGAAAACGACTAAGTAAGTAGTGGGCGGGAACCTCTAAATCATTTTCCCAGAACTCATAGCTTGGGTAGATATCCATTACCTCTTCAAAGTAGAATAGAGTATATTATATTTAGCATGATAAGTGAGTCAAGTTGCAATAAAAGTTAAATTTAACTAAATTAAATGAAGATTTTTGGACAAAATTTCTCCAAATCTTGTATATAATATATGTAAGGCTTTTAAATCCAATAAATGTCAATCCTCACTGAGTCAGGTCGAGCAGCAATAGCATTAAGTATAAAAGAACAACCCATACATCTTGCCTGGGGCACAGGTGATGCTTCTTGGGAAAGTAACCATAAAGTCGAGAAAACTTTTTTAAAGGGTGAAATCAAGCTTGACCATTACCCAGTTAAAGATGTTAAGGTTTTCAAAGGAGAAGTAATCTATAAACCAAGTGTGGATTATATAGTTGATAGCAGTACTGGTATAATAAAACGTGGAGAAAGTAGTTCCATTTTAAATGATGAGGATGATACTGTAACTTTAGAATACACGCAAAGCACAAAAGCAGAGCCAATCAATTCTACAAAGTTGATAAATGAGGTGGGTAGACGTACGGCTGATGAAGTTATCTTTTGTAGCGGTGATGATGAGGGAGAACTAATTACTCCTACTGGGAGATTTAAGCCTTCTTCTCTGCCAACAGGTAGCTTATATCTTAAATTTACTTTCGATTTTACTGATGCTTGGGATCAAGTGATACGGGAACTTGGAGTTATGGTTGGCACCAAAGTGAAAGAGGTATTACCTCCTGGGCAAAGATATTTTGAACCGCAAGATATTATTGATTCTGGAATTTTGTTGGTACTTGAACACACCGTGCCGCTTATTAGAACTGCTGCTACTCGTGAGACCTTTTCCTTTGTAGTTACTTTTTAAACTCTTTTAGTTTTATGACACTCAATAGTTATTATAATCGTTTCAATCCAGAAAGAAGATATGAACGTAGTCTATTCTTAGCAGGGAGAGGTTTACAATCAGCAGAACTTAATGAGATTCAAGATTATGCTCTCTTTAAACTTAAAGGTATAGGAGACGCTATTTTTAGTGATGGCGATATTATCTCTGGAGCTAATTGCATTATTGATGAGAAGACTGGTAATTTGAGCTTGGTAAAATTTATCTTCGTGGCTCAGTTAGAATAGTTGAAGCTGCAGAGTTTATCATTCCTCTAAGTACTACAGTTCGTATTGGTATTTACTATACTGAATTAACAGTTACAGAACTTGAGGATATAAGTCTTCGTGATCCTGCAGTTGGTACAAGAAATTATCAAGAAGTTGGAGCAGCAAGATTAAAAAGCACTATTGTTTGGGGATATCAAGCGGAGGGCATCACTCAAATTTGGAGTTCTATCCTATTTATCATATTGAAAATGGGATTCTCATTCAGCATTCTCCCCCACCACAAGCAAATATAGTAACCACAGCTCTTGCTCGCTATGATCGTGAAGCTAATGGCTCTTATGTGGTAAATGGCCTTGAGGTAATATTTTTAGCTAGAGAAAATAAAGATGGCAAGAAACAGCAAGTATTCATGATCAGTGAAGGTAAAGCTCATGTTGATGGTTATGAAACTCTTCTACCCCATAGCAAACGTGTTTACTTTGATGAAGATCCAGATATTAAAGCTGTTGCCTCAGAACCTCATACTTTTCAACCCGATAGTAAAAAAGTAATGGAGCTTGTTTTAAATGATTCACCCATCACTGAAATTAAAAAAGTCGATATTACTGTACAAAAAACCATCACCATAACTCATGGCTCATATTCAGGAGCAGTAGATCCTATACCTGACTCAGCTGTGCTTGAGATTATTCAAATAAAGCAGGGGGAGACTGTTTATGAAAATGCTGTAGACTATAAACTCCATGCTGGAGATGTTGATTGGTCATTACCAGGTAAAGAACCAGCACCAGGTAGTAGCTATCAAATCACTTATCGTTGTCGTACTTATGCCTCTCCTCATGATTTAAATGAACAAGGTTGTAAAGTAATTGGAGCAGTTGATGGAACTTTAATCCTGGTTGATTATAGCTGGAAAATGCCAAGATATGATTTAATCACCATCGATAGCAAAGGGGTAATTAGAAGAATAAAGGGCATAGCCCATCCTTGGCAACCATCCATTCCTCAAGCTCCAGTAGGACAACTTGCTCTTAGTTATGTTCAGCAAAAATGGCACGAAAAAGAAAGCCCTAAAGTAATAAATAATGCTATTTATGCCATACCTATGAATGACTTAGAGGCCATGAAAAAAAGTATCAATGATCTTTATGCTCTAGTTGCTGAAGAACGTTTGCGTAGTGATGCGAGTTTAAGAGAGCCTACTGCTAAGAAAGGGGTATTTGTTGATCCTTTTTTTGATGATGATATGCGTGATTTAGGTATTACCCAAACAGCAGCGATTGTAAATAAAGAACTGACTCTACCTATTACTGCTACAGTAGTTAATCTTGAGCAAGCAACAAAGCCTTATCTTCTCCCCTATGAGCTTGAGCCAGTATTAGAACAACTATTACAAACCAAAGAAATGAAAATTAATCCCTATCAAGCCTTTGATCCTGTACCAGCTAAAGCTACAATTAACTTAAGCGTTGATCATTGGACGGAAGTAAAAACTAATTGGCTCAGTTCCATAACTAGTAGATTTAGTGTTAATAACAGCACAGAGCTTGTAAGTAGTAGAAGTAATCAAATTGTCTTTATGCGTCAGGCCACTCAAAGTTTTGAGCTTGAAGGCTTTGTTCCTCATGAAGAACTCAAAGAATTAAGATTTGATTCCATCAGTATTAAACCTGAAGCTTAAAAATATGAATGCAGTTACACCGCTTACAGCTGATAACCAAGGAAAAATAACAGGAAGATTTACCGTACTAAGTAATATTCCCGCGGGAACAAAACTTGTACAATTTTTTGGTAACCAAGGTAGTTACGCTGAAGCAACTTATACCAGTCGTGGAACAATCACTACCGAAGAGAGAAGAAGAGTCATAGCCACTAAACGCATTGATCCTTTGGCTCAGACTTTTACTTTAAATGAAAGCAGACATATTGCTGGTGTAGATTTATGGTTTACAAATAATGGGACAAAACGGGTTGTCCTGCAGATTCGTGAAACTAATATTGGCATACCATCTCAAACTGTTGTTGCTGAAAGTTATATTGAACCACATGATGTTAACACTAATGGTAGTACAACACGTGCTATTTGGCCTCCAGTGTTTTGTGAAGCTGGGCAAGAGTATGCTTTAGTTGTTCTTACTGACGATGCTAATACTGCAGTAAAAATAGCAGAAGTAGGAAAATATGATGCGGTAAATGGTCGCTTTGTTGTCAGTCAACCTTATCAAATTGGGGTATTGCTTTCTTCCAGTAACGCTAGTACTTGGACTCCCCATCAAAACTTGGATTTAACTTTTAGACTTTTAGCAGCAAGGTTTACTGAGAATACCCACACCATTGATCTTGGCAAGATCACTACAGATAAAACTTCAGATCTAATAGTTCTAGCCAATATTGAAAGAGTTGCTTTTGATACTAACGCTGAGGTTTTGTTGACTGATGAGAACGGTGAGGAATATCATTTATCTGACAATTTACCTTTAATACTGCGCTCAATGGAGAACTAAAAGTAGAATTAAAGGATCAGAGAAGAAAAGCCCGGTGCTTTATCCAGGAGTTCATTGGTAATCTTTTAGAGTCTGCAGATTATGTTACCAGAAGTATTCCTGCAGGAGTAGATACTAAGGTCACAGTTACTTATGATGCTGTTCTTCCAGGCACTGCTGATGTTAAAGTTTACCTCCAAAAAGCTGAGGGAGAGTGGCAATTGATTGATTTAACTGCTGGCAAGCCAATAGGTGAATCTCAGGTAGAGAGAACTCATGTGCTGATAAATTTTAATGCAAGTAGTACCAGAATGAAGTTAGTCTTAAGTGGTACAGCACTGTATCGCCCTAAAGTGAGAAATTTGAGAATAGTCATTACATAGTATGCAAGATGATAAAACAGAGCGTGGATACTTATTACCGCACCCGGATAATATTGCTGCTGAGGACGTAGCTCGTATCCGTAACACCATTATGAAAATAGATAAGGATATTAGCTTACAAGAAAGTGAACACTTAAATCTCAAAGATGCTTTTATCCGTTTTAGTTTTGAAACTTTTTTAAATTTATGGAAATAAAATGACCATCGTCAAAGAAGTAGTTAATGCTCTGCAGCAAAGACTTAAGGAATTGTCAATAGATGCTACCCCTGATAAGATAGCCTATTTAGCTAAAGCGTTAGAATCTATAGCGGGACAGAGCACAGTTTTTGATATTGTAAATATAACTGATGAGAAATTAAAAGAACTTCTAGATAGTGCAACGAGTCATTTAAATAAATTAGACACCACTAAAGATAAGGCTTTAACTGCTATTTCTCAGCTGGAAAAACAATCATTAAAAAACATCGATGATAAAAGTATAGAAAGCTTATCATTACTTGATACGAGAAAAGATGCAAATATTGCCGCAATTGATAGTAGTGGGAATCTAGATCAAATTAAGGGGGCAGTTGATGATTTAAGCAAGGAGATAAAAAGCCGTAGTATGATTGCACCTGGATCAGTACCTTTATTATTTGGAATATTAAATAGATATAATGATAATTGGGGATCAAGTAACTTCTCTAGTGAACTTGGCCAATGGTACAGTAGTACAACCGGTGCTAATTACATGCTTGCTTTTCTTGCTGGGGCTCATAAGGAAAGTACTAGATATTGTAGTTTTTATAAGCCGCCACAGCTTTATTTTCTTCAAGGGACAAATGGTACATTTCTTTATAAGGAGATGTATTTGCGTTACGCTGTAAGTACAAACGTGTATCAATATCCATATGCATTACTGGGAGTAATCTTTGTTAAGAACACCAGTAAAGAAGATATAACTCGAACATTAAATTTTACTGGTTCATCAGGATGGAGTTCTGGTTATGAGGGTGCCGGAGTATTTGTTGGTACCCCAGATGCAATCAATCCTAATAAAGAAAAGACTTCAACAGTGACCTGGAAAAATGTGCAAAAGCATAATAGCACAAGTACGGAATTATCAAGCTCGGCTACTATAGTTATTCCGGCGGAGAAAACAGTAGCAATTGTGCTTTATACCTCACCGTATTACTACACTAATACTAGCAGTTATTACGCCCAATTTATGTACTTTGGTATTTATGTAGCAGCTTTTTAACCACTGGGCTTGAGATTGACAGGGAGAGAACACTTCGGGCTTTGCAGTGCCCAGGATTAGAATATGTTTATCAGATTTGGAGCTAGAAAATGCCTATTTATATTCGTTTTGTAAATAATAAACAAGTTGAAACCACTACCCTTGAAAGTAAACCAGAAGATGAGGGATGGCATGAGGCTCCAAGAGATTTTAGTTGGCAAAAAAGCTATTGTTTAACGGAAGGTGGAGAGATTGCACAGTGTAGCGATGAGGATATAAAACTAGAATTATTACAGAATGCTAAATCTGCAGCACTTACAAGTCTTAATATTTACTTCCATAATTATACTGGGCCATATGTGGGTTATTCTCATCACAAAGCCAAATCATATGATATTCAAGCTCAAGCTGCAGGAAATATTCTCAAGGCAGAGGAAACAAAGCAACCTTTAAATAATCAAGATACAGAAATTATTGCACCTTTAGCTAAAGTACGTGACATATCGATAGTTGAGATGGCCAAGCTGATTCAAGAAAGGGTAAACCAAGCGATAAAGGCCATAATAAAATGTGAAGAGCTTGAAAGCTTAGCAAGAAAAAAATTAAAGAAGCTAAAACTGACCAGGAGCTACAAAACATTCTCAATGATTTTATTAAAGAAACTCAAGCTTCTTAAAAAAGGATAAATATATATGAATGACCAATTCTTCCATGGGTTGTTGAGATAACCTCAGGTCCAAGGTACCAATAAATCAGCAGTAATTGGCGTTATTGGTACTGCTCCAGACAGCGATAGTAATGTATTTCCATTGAACAAACCATCACTGATTGCAGGAAGCTTAAAAGAAGCAGCTAAACTTGGTAAGAAGGGTACTCTTCCTGCAGCTATCAATGCAATCTTTGCACAAATTGGAGCAACGGTAGTAGTTATTAGGGTTGAGGAGGGTAAAAATAGTGATCCTCTTTTAAAAGATGGCGAAACACTTAAAAATATTATCGGAGGAATAGATAAAAAAACCGGAGAATATCAAGGTATAGAAGCTTTCTTAAGTAGTGAAACATGTGACTCCAAGAATACTGGTTGCTCCTCATTTTACTCAGCAGTTATCTAAAACAGAGTCAAATACTGAAAAACCTAAAAATCCAGTAATTAGTGCTCTAATCCCCATAGCTGAGAAGCTAAGAGCAATTATAGTTGCTGACGGCCCCAATACTAATGATGAAGAGGCAGTTAAATATCGCAAAAGTATTGGCAGTAGCAGAGTTTATGCAGTTGATCCTTGGGTTAAAGTTTTTATTGATAGTAAAGAAGAAATTTTACCTACAAGCCCATTTGTTGCTGGACTTATTGCTAAAGTTAACAATGAACTTGGGTTTTACCTTCAAATCAAGAGATAAATGGTACTTTTGGCACGAGTCGAGCTATAGATTTTACTTTAGGTGATTTAAACTCTCGAGCTAATTACTTAAATGAGAATGAAGTTGCAACCATTATTCACCAAAACGGCTATAGATTATGGGGAAACAGAACCTGCTCCTCTGATCCTAAATGGGCATTTTTATCGGTAAGACGAACAGCGGATTTAATCAATGATAGTGTTCTGCGTGCTCATCTTTGGGCAGTTGATCGTAACATTAGTAAAACCTACATTGATGATGTTATTGAAAGTGTGAACTCTTATTTAGCACATTTAAAGGCACAAGGAGCAATTCTTGCTGGTAAGTGTTATCCTTCACCAGAGCTTAATACTCCTGCAAACATTACAAGTGGCAGGGTTTACTTTGATTTTAAGTTTACTCCATCTTATCCAGCTGAGCAGATAACGTTCCGTTCGTACTTAGCTGATAGCAATATAAAAGAGATATTTTAAAATTTAAATAGGGGGATAAATTTTATGTTACCGAAAATTTTAAAAAACTTTAATGTCTTTGTTGATGGTCGAGGTTATGCTGGTCGCATTGATGAGCTCACTTTACCTAAACTTACTATCAAAACTGAAGAATATAGAGCTGGAGGGATGGATATCCCAGTAAGTATTGATATGGGGATGGAAAAGCTTGAAGCTGAGCTTACTTTTGCTGAGTATGACACTGAGCTTTTTAGACTTTTTGGTTTAACAGATGGCAATTCAGTACCTTTAACCTTAAGGGGAGGACTCCAAGGAAGTGGTAATAATAATATTGAAGCAGTGGTGATCAATTTACGAGGTACCTTTAGAGAACTTGATTTTGGTAATTGGAAACCTGGAGAACTCTTAAATGTATGGTCAATGCTCACTATTACAAACTTACCATAGGAGGCAAAGAACTCATTGAAATCGATGCTGAGAATATGATGCGTAAGATCAACGGTGTCGATCAGATGACTCTACTGCAAACGGCTTTAGGGCTGTAAATATACTAAAACATTAATTTAATTACAGGAGATAATATGAATACAATATTACTTAATGAACCTATTACTGCCAATGGCTCTGTTATTTCTGAGCTTACTCTTAGACGGCCAAAAGTGCGGGATTACTTAGCTATAGATCGTCTTGATGGTAGTGATTTGGCAAGAGAAGTGGCTTTAACTGCTAACCTTGCTTCTGTTACCAGGGAAGCCATAGAAGAGTTAGATATTACTGATTACGTTAAGGTACAGGAAGTGTTAAAAGGTTTTTTTCCGTCACAAAGGACTTAAGGTTAAATGTACTATTGCTTAGTTCTGTTATAGGTGGCGGGATTGAGCAATTTCTAGATATGGAAATAGAAGAATTCATTCTTTGGTTTAAAGTAGCAAGGGAAATTAAATGTCAACACTTTCAATAAAAATCGGCGCAGTACTGGATGGTAGCTTTAGTAGTACTATGACTGGAAGTACAGCTCAGCTTTCTCGTCTTGGCAGTACAATCAGGCAACTTGACTTATCAATGCAATCAGTATCTAAGTTTAAGCAATTAACTCGTGACTCATTGACTGCCAAAAAATCCTGGAAAGATTTAGAAGGACAAGTAAAATCCTTAGCTAAACAGATAAAACTAACCGAAAAACCAAGTAAAGCTCTGCAAACAGAATTTAATAAGATTAAGTTATCGACATCTAAGGCAAAAGCAGCTTATTTGCACAAAAGAGAAGCCCTCTACCAATTAAATCTAGAAATAAGAAAAAGTGGCCAGAATATAGAGTCTCTGGTTCGTAGTCAACTTAAACTCGGAGCATCAGCTGAAAAGCTAAAAAGCCGTTATCATGCACTTGGTTCAGTTATAAAAAAACAGCAAGAGGTTTTAGCACAGAGAGCAAACCTTAGATCTCAAATGGTAGATGCCATAGCATTAGGGGTAACACTTGCAGCACCACTAAAAGTTGCTATTGATTTTGAATCTGCTATGGCTGATGTTAAGAAGGTGGTAGAATTTACTCCTAATACAAGCGAAGCTACTGATTTTGCTAATAAGCTAAAAGAAATGTCACGTACTATACCTTTATCAGCAGCAGAACTTGCCCAAATCGCTGCTAGTGGTGGTCAGCTTGGTATTGCAAAAGAAGATCTCACTAAATTTACAGATACAGTAGCTAAAATGGCTACCGCATTTGATATGACGGCAGAAGAAGCGGGTGATGCCATTGCTAAACTCTCCAATGTTTATAATATTGGCATTGATAAAATGGGTAAAGTTGGTGATGTAATAAACCATTTATCTGATAATACTGCAGCCAAAGCCAGAGAAATGGTGGCAACTTTAAATATAATTGGTGGTACAGCAAAACAGTTTGGCTTGGACGTTACTCAAGCAAGCAGTTTAGCTAATAGCTTTATTAGTTTAGGTAAACAACCAGCTAAAGCGGCAACAGCAATAAATGCTATGCTCAGTAAACTCCAAACTGCAGGAGAGCAAAGTAGTGAGTTCCAAGAGACATTAGAGGAAATGGAGTTAAGCGTAGAAGAGCTTGAAGAAGCCATCAAATCTAATGCCCAAGGAGCACTGATGAAATTTCTTGCAGCACTAGAGAAAATAGATAGCCAGGAACGTTCTAAAATCTTATACAAGCTCTTTGGCCTTGAGTATCAAGATGATATTGCCCTGCTAGTTGGTAGTTTAGATAAGTATAAAAAAGCTATAGAGCTGGTTGCTCAAGAAAGAGATTATGAAAATTCTATGCAGAAAGAGTTTGATAATCGTGCAAGTACTACAGCCAATAATCTACAATTGCTTAAAAATTCAATGGCTGAAGTTGGTATGAATTTAGGTGCAGTTATGCTCCCTACTTTAAATACAATCACTGGAGCTTTAAAAGCTATATCTACCAGCATAGCTCAATTTGCAGAGAGATATCCCAAAATAACTACAGCAGTGGTGGGAGTTACTACTGCTCTGATTGGTTTTAAAATAGCAGCAGTAGGACTAGGTTATGCCCTCACTTTTATTAAAGGTGGAGCTTTAGCACTAGTAGCTATTATGCATGGACCGCTTACTCTAGCATTTACTAAATTAGCTTCATCGGTATTTCCAGCAGTAGTTTTAGGACTAAAAACCATAGCACTAGCTGTGATCAGTAATCCTATAGGTATAGCAGTTGCAGGACTTGTAACTGGTGCAGCTCTTATAATTAGCAATTGGGAAAAGGTGAAAAGTTTCTTTGCTAGTTTTTGGGAGTATATTAAATCAATTATAAAACCCATTGGTGAGGCTTTTGCTTGGATAAGCAATACTGCTATTTCTCCACTTAAGAATACTGTTTCACTATTTAAGAAGAAGTCTGCTCAAAACACTATTTTAAAGAGTGTATATTCCCCTTTAAGTAGCAGCACATCAAAAGAGTTTTCTAAAAATAATACTCTTAAGAATTTTAAGGTAAATAGCGTTATTGAAGAGAAAAAGTTTGCTGAGAGTAACTCTAAAGACGATACTGACAAGATATTTAAAGAGTTTATCAAGAGTAAATTTGAAAATAAGGAAGAGAAAACCTTCAATAAAACTCAACATATTACTAATAATTATAATATCAGTATTAAAGCAGAGCCTAATCAAGATACTTGTAGTCTTGCTGATGAAGTTATAAGAAGAATAAGAGAACAAGCACGTGGCGCCCTTTTTGATATAGTAGAAGAGGTTTATTAATGCTGTCACTTGGACCATATAAATTTTTACCAACAAGCTTACGATACTATAAAGAGCAAAGATGGCATGCAGTTGAGTGCATCGGTCAAATATCATTACAAAATATTGGTTCAGGGGTAGAACATATTGATTTGGAAGGAATAATCTATCCGCAGCTGCATTTTAATGATCTAATTAATATGAGAGAGTCATGGGTAAAGCAAATACCCCATATCTTAGCCCAAGCTTCAGGGTTTATCTTTGGGCATTTTGTTATTACTCATATAGAAGAAAGGCAAAGATTCTTTCTCCCTTCTGGTTTGCCAAGAAAGATTGAATTTAGCTTAAGTTTAAAACGTTATGTATTACCATACTCAAGAGAATGAAGTTTTAGATTATATCTGTCATCAACATTATGGCTTTACTTCTGGAGCTGTGGAAAAAGTGTTAGAGGAAAATCCTGGACTTGCAGAATATGGTAGTTTTTTGCCCGCAGGACTTAAGATTAAGTTGCCTAAGCTTGAGAAGATGTTACAAAAGTCCATTGTAAGAATTTTAGATTAAAATGATACCTGATTTTAATATAATCACAGGAGAAAGCTTTGTTATAGAGAATTTGAAAAATAGGTTAATATCGCTGCGTATTACTGATGAACTTGGCACTACCAGTGATGAAGCTGAGATATGTTTTAATTATGAAAATGGTGCTTTAGAGTTTGCAGGTAATTTAAAGGTATTTCTTGGATATAAGGAGACAGGGTTATTTCCCATGGGAGTTTATGTAGCCAATGAAGTAATAATACAAAGTCCACCACAAACAGTAAGGATTAAAGCTCATGTTGCTAATTTAAAGAAGTCTTTAAAAGAACAGGTATCAAAACAGTGGCATCAGATTACTTTAGGTGATTTAGTAGAACAAATAGCACAAAAGCATGGTTATGGAGCTAAAGTTGCTACAGAGTTCAAAGATATCTTAGTGCGGCATACTTATCAAATCAATGAGAGTGATATGAGTTTTTTAACTAAAATAGCTAGAGAACATGGAGCAATAGTTAAGCCTATAGGTGGATATATAATCTTTGTCTCTAAAGGAAAGTCAAAATCAGTATCAGGGAAAACTTTAGAAGCAATAGCTATCACCCCTCAAGATGTAATTAACTGGCAAGCATGTTTTACTGTACGCAATCGTTATAATTCTGTGATAGCAAAATGGTATAATTACGAAAAGGGAGAAACTATTTCAGAAACAGCTGGAGTTGGTAGTCCAAGTTATGTCATGCGGGAAGTTTACTCAAGCTCAGAATTAGCACTAGGTGCAGCTCAAGCAAAATTAAAACAACTAAGGCGTAGCACAGCAACCTTAGATATAACTATACCAGGTAATCCTCGAGTTTTTACTGAAGCTAGACTTAATCTTGCAGAATTTGGCAAAGAAATAGATGGTACGTGGATGATAAACAAAGTAGAACATACTTTAAATAGCAGAGGTTATCTTACTGCATTAGTGGCATCTAACAAATAAAAGGGTTAAGAAAAATTAAATAAATTATCTATTTAATGTAGAAAAAATGTTAAATATGAACAAGCCGAATAAAAATGTAAAAAACAGTCTAAACCTTATATGGCTTGTAGTAACAGTAATATGTGTTTTTATTACTTATTATTGCATGAAAGTAAAAGCTACCAACAATTATGAACAAATATTGCAAGTTGCTGCAGAAGGTTGTAATCTAGAAATCACAAAATTCTTAGTACAGGATATACTAGACATAAATAGTACTTCAAGTGTTAGTTCAAAAACACTAATTCATTCTGCAAGAGGAGGGTGTTTGGAAATTATAAAGTTTTTTGTAGAGAAAGGGGTAGATATTAACGCTACAAATGGCAGTACAAGCAAAAGAATAGCCTTACACCATGCTGCGTATGTAGGTCGTTTAGAGATTGTTAAACTTTTATTAAAAAAAGGAGCAAATCCTAACGTGAGAGATAACGACGAAAAAAATCCTAGAGATATGGCCGTAATAGAATCACGACATAATAAAGATAAACCCTACAATGAGATTATAAGTCTGCTTTATAACGCAGACAAGCAATACAAATTTGAATAATAGTCTACTGAGCAAAAGAGGATAATATATATACTAACATTCTAGTCTTACTAAACCCATTTTAACCAAAAAACTTTAATCAAAATTTAAACCATTTTAGCAATGAGGAGAAGCATGAAAAACCAAACTATAGGAAAAATCCCAATAGCAGTAATTATAACAATGGTAATACAAACAGTGGCAACAATCTGGTGGCTCGCAAAGCTTGATTTTCGAGTACACATGCATGATAAATTAATTGAACATGGATTAATAGAAAAAGTATTGATACTTGAGGAAAGAGTAAAAAACCTCTCTGAAGAATTAGATGAGTTTAAAATTCAAATTTCTAGCTCAAGGTAATAATTATTCTTTTCCAGCTGGTGTATAAGGATTAGACTGCAATTGGCGCTCCTTCCAATTTTCTACATATTTTTCAGTTAATGCATGATTGCCTGTAATAATCAATAAATTTTCAGCATTCCTTAATTCAGCAGATGCAGTAAAATTGAATGACCCCGTTATGATTTTTTGATTATCAATAATAATAACTTTATTGTGCGATATTTCTGGTTTAAGGTCAATCCATATTGGTATTTCTTGTTTAAACAGTTCATTGATAACGCTATATTTTGAGTGAATTTGTGTTTTATCTAAAATTACTTTAACGTCAACACCTCGATTTTTCGCTTTAATTAAAGACTCTGTAATTGGCTTAGAAGTAAATGTGTAGGCCTGAACCAATATGGACTTTTTAGAATGATCTATTGTACTAATTATCTGCTCAGTACATTTTTCTCCGGGTGTAAAACAGACCGTAATTCTTGGGCAAAGTGGAGATATAAAGTCTATACACCCAGATAAAGATAAACACGTTAATAAAATCAACAAATATCTAGTATTTAGCAATGTCAAAATATATCCTCTCAGTTGATGGTGGTGGGATCAGAGGTATTATCCCTGCTACTGTTCTTGCAGAAATAGAAAAGAGAACAAGAAAGCCAATAGCTCAAATATTTGATTTAATTGCTGGTACTTCAACCGGTGGCATTGTTGTTGCTGGGTTATGCAAGAAAGATGATCAACTAAATATTCTGCTCAAGATTTTTTATCAAAAGTATGGATCTTATATCTTTAGATCCTTCTTTTTAAGAAAAGCAATTGCTTGGTTTAATGGTGCAGAGTACTCATATAAGAATCTTGAACATGTTCTAACTGGGTATTTTGGTGAGGATACTTTGAGCAATACTTTAAGTAATCTCCTGTTAACTAGCTACGATATAGATAATCATTGTCCTTTCTTCTTTAAAAACTGGCGAGAGGATAGAAATCTTATCAAGTTAAAAGATGCTTTAAGAGCTACAACTGCAGCACCCACTTACTTTACCCCTAAACATCTTAAAATTAATCAAATAAATAGAGTACTGATTGATGGGGGAATCTTTGCCAATAATCCTGCTGCCTGCGGATATGCTAGTGGCAAGAGGTTATTTCCAAATGATGACATAACTATTCTATCTCTTGGTACAGGTACATTAGAAAGAACCATAAAATATAGTAGCTCAAAAAGATTAGGCAATGGGTTAAGCCTTTACTGGATATTATGTTTGGCTTGATGCTGTTGATTATCAACTGGGTGAAGTAATGGGAGATAAGTATATAAGAATACAATCTCAATTAAAAATTGCATCAGCTGAGATAGACAATACTACTGCCAAAAATATCAAGGACTTAAAAAAAGAAGCCCAGATGAAGAATTTTGTCAGATAGTAGCATAAATATTATAGATTTTTACTAAATCCAGCACCAGAAGTTTTTTAAATGTTTACTAAATACTTTCTCGTATAAAGAGTATTTCTCTTAAACATTTCTCTTGCTAAATATTAATACTATCCTAACCCTGAAGAGCACATACTTTATTATATAACGCTCTATGGAGGTCAGTATGGGGATTGATAAGGATTTAAATGCTATAGCGAGAAAAGTTAATAAAGGTAAATATATTAACTCATTATTATACCCTCTGGTTAATAGTATACTTGGTTTAAAAATGTTTCATCTGGCTGCTAAATATAATTGGAAAGGTATATTAGAATTTTTAGTAAAAAAAGGCATTAAGGTTAATGTTAGAGATAGAAACGGCAACATCGCTTTACATTTTGCTAGTAAAAATGGCCATTTAAATATTCTTTTAAACCTGGCTATGAAGAAATTGTTGATAAAAAATGGTGCAGATATGAGGACTGCTAGCTTATACATTTAGCAGCAAAAATAATGAAATTCTGAAGATGCTCATAAAAAGTGGTGGATATGTTGATGTAATAGATAAAGATCTAAATACACCCCTGCACATTGCAGTTTTAAATAATTGTGAAAACGTTGTAGAGATTCTATTACAAAATAATGCTAACGTTAATGCGCAAGGAGAATATGACTTTACATCTTGCAGTAATTAAAAAAGAATCGTTGAATTATTACTAAGCAAACATTTATTTAGAGATAATTATGACAGCTCTGGATATCGCTCAAAAAATAAAGAGATTGAACAATTGCTTTTGAGTTTTATTATAGGAACAGATTACATACCTGAGTAAAGATTATCTCCGCTCAAAAAGCTTTTCAATGTCAGAGAGTTTCATTTCTATATAGGTGGGTCTACCATGGTTACATTGGCCAGAAAATGCTGTCTCTTCCATTTGCCTGAGCATAGTGTTCATCTCTTCAAGTTTCATAGCTCTCCCCGCTCTGATTGATCCATGGCAGGAGATGGTTGCACAAATTTTTTTCATTTTATCTTCTATTGGTAAAGTATCTTCCATCGCTATCAGATTATCGGCTAAATCCAATACCGTTTCTTTGACATTAATTGCACCAAAAATTGCTGGGGTTTCTTTGACTGTCACTAGTGTATCTGAGGCAATCTCAAGACCCAAACCCATTTCACTCAGTTTATCTTTATATTTTGCTATAAGTTCTCCAGCATGGCTACTTATTACTACAGTTTCAGGAATAAGTAATTTTTGTCTTTTAATCCCTGACTTTTTTATTACCCCTTTTAAATACTCATAAACCAGCCTCTCATGAGCTGCATGTTGATCAACAATAATTAGCTTATCCTTTGACTGCGCGATGATATAAGTGTTATAAACCTGACAACGTGCAAGCCCTAAAGGATATTCTTCTACTATATTTATCTGCTCTTTAGTTAAAATATCTGTTTGCTGAGAAGGTTTTAACTCTTTTTGTAGATCCAAAGAGTATGGTTTATCTACTAAAAAACTATCCCTTTTTGTTTCTAAATCAGGAGAGAGGAATTTATTCATTAACGAACTTTCTAAAGGAGATGGTCTTTTGGAATAGAATTCTTGATTCCTTCTATTATCCTTACTTACCTTACTGTTTTCACTAATCTTATCATCGGCAATAAATTTCTCAAATGGGCTCAAAGGAATATCTTTCTTATCACTTAATCTTGTTGATAAGGCTTTAATTAATCCCCTGGTGATTACCTCATATATAAGCTTTTTATCTCTAAATCTTACCTCTAGCTTATTGGGATGCACATTCACGTCTACCTGATCGTAAGGCACTTCTAAATGTAGTACAACAATTGGGTACCTGCCACTAGGAATAAAATCATTATATGCATATCTTATGGCCCCTATGAGCATATTATCTTTAATTGGCCTATTGTTAACGAAAGTATGGATCATAGTAGAGTTACCACGGTTTACTGTTGGTTTGCAGATGTAGCCTGTTACGCCTGTACCATCCTCTTCTTCCCTCACTTTAAGAGAATTCTCCGCAAATTCCTTGGCAATCTCGCGTAACCTAAACAGTAGTGATTCTTGCTTATTATATTTTAAAAGCCTTTTGTTATTGGCGCTAAGAGTAAAACCGATGCTGGGGTTTATCATGGCCAAGTTATTTATAATGTCAACAATTGCTTGAGTTTCTGCTCTTTCAGTTTTTAAAAATTTAAGTCTATTAGGAGTGGCAAAAAACAAATCCCTTACTTCAATTTCTGTACCACCTGGAATAGAAGCAGGAGTAAGATCCATCACCTTTTCTCCACCTTCATAAGCTATACTCCAAACAGCTTTTGCTCGCGATGAAAGTTTTATTCTACTTACTGCAGCAATTGAAGGTAGTGCTTCTCCACGAAACCCTAAATGTTTTATTTCCATCAAATCATCATCATTTTTAAGTTTAGAAGTTGCATGGCGCTTAAATGCTAGCTCAATATCTTCCTTCTCTATGCCAGTACCATTATCTAAAACAGTAATGAGATTACGCCCACCACTTTCTACTTTCACTTCAATTTCTCTGCTACCGGCATCTATAGCGTTTTCTACTAATTCTTTTACCACACTAGCTGGACGTTCTACAACCTCACCAGCTGCTATACGATTAATTGTTTTTGCATCTAATAGAATTATCGCCATGTTATCCCTTATTAAAGGTCAGTCTATTACCTAGCTTTATATTTGTAAAACTACTTTAAACAGGGTATAATTATTAAGATTTTATTCCCTTTCTATATATGACTATTTCTAAATTTCTCGATGCTCGCAATGATGTTGCCTTCAAGAGAATATTCGGTTCTGAAAAGAATAAAGATATCCTCATTCACTTTCTTAATGATATTCTTGGTTTTACTGGTTTAGGTGCAATTCAGGAAGTTGAGTTTTTAACCACTGTTTTAGATCCTGAGATTGCCTCTAAAAAACAGAGCATAGTTGATATTTTATGTAAGGACTCTCAAAACATCAAATATATTGTCGAGATGCAATTCACTAAAACCAAAGGCTTTGAAAAACGTGCTCAGTACTATGCTGCTAAAGCCTATTCAGGTCAAGCTGATCAAGGAGATGAATATCATAATCTTAAGGAAATAATCTTTGTTGCTGTTGCTGATTGCATTATTTTTCCAGATAAAGCTGAATATAAATCAGACCATATTATTTTGGATAGAAATAGCTTTGAGCATGACTTAAGAGATATCTATTTTACATTTATTGAACTACCCAAGTTTCCAAAAACTAAAGAAGATCAATTAGAAAATATTGTTGAAAAATGGTGTTATTTCTTTAAATATGCAGCAGAAACAAGAGAAGAAGATTTGGATAAAATAGTGGGTAGTGATATCATTATTAAACGTGCCTATGAGGAAATGAATAAATTTAACTGGTCAGAACAAGAATTGCTAGCCTATGAGCAAGGAAAAAAACGTCTTAGAGATGAAATCGCTGCTTTAGCTCAAAAATTCGATGAAGGAAAAATTGAAGGGAAAATTGAAGGCATCCAAATCGGTACTGAAAAAGGTATCCAAATCGGTACTGAAAAAGGTATCCAAATCGGTTCTCAAAAAGGCAAAATTGAAGGGAAAATTGAAGTGGCAAAAACAATGCTCGCCAATAATGTTGATGTAACCACCATTGTCAAGTTTACTGGCTTACCGCTTGATGAAATTAAAAAGTTGTAGAAAGACTTAAAGTAATTCATGTTACGTTTGTAAAGTTACTTTAAATAGGGTATAATTATTAATAATTTATTCTCTTTCTTTATATGGCTATTTCTAAGTTTTTAGATCCAAAATGTGATCTAACCTTTAAACGAATTTTCGGTACTGAGAAGAATAAAAATATTCTTATTCATTTTCTTAATGATATCTTAGAGTTTCATGGAGAAAGTGCAATACAAGAAGTTGAATTCCTTAGCACTATTATGAATCCTGAGATTGCCTCTGATAAACAAAGCATTGTTGACGTTCTCTGTAAGGATTCTCAAGGTAATAGATATATTGCGGAGGATGCAGGTTGCAAGAGATAAAGGCTTTGAAAAACGTGCTCAACTTTATGCTGCTAAGGCTTATTCACGACAGTCTGGTAATTATATTGATTTTAAGAAAGTTTTCTTTATTGCTATTTCCAATTGTACTCTTTTTCCTAAAGAAGTTGAGTATATCTCTACCCATAATATTCGCGACATTAAGACCAATGGCCATTACTTAAAGGATTTTCAGTTTGTTTTTATAGAGTTACCTAAATTTGCGAAAAGTAAGGTAGAACATCTTCAAACAGTTGTAGAGCGCTGGTGCTTCTTTTTCAAATATGCAGAAGAAACAACTGATGAAGATTTAAGGAAAATTGCAAAACAGGAACCAATAATAAAGCTAGCGTATGATGAGTTGGATAGGTTTAGCTGGAATGAAAAAGATCTTGTTGCTTATGAAGAAAGAATTATCGATGTTTATAAAGAGGAAAATATTCTTGCTCAGCGTATTGATGATGCTACTGAAAAAGGTATCCAAATCGGTTCTCAAAAAGGCAAAATTGAAGTGGCAAGAAACTTACTTAAAGCTGGTGTATCGATTGATATCATATCTCAAACTACTGGTCTTACAGCTGATGAAGTTAAAGACTTAAGCTGATACTATCTTTGGATATTTAGATGAATATCTTTGTACTAGATGAAAGCCCAGCAATTGCAGCACAAATGTTGTGTGATAAGCATATAGTAAAAATGCCATTAGAGACTGCTCAATTATTGAGTAATGTTTTTTCAACAGCACTAAAAGTGCCAAATCCTTTCGTCAGTATTATAGATCAGGAGAATATAGAAATTCCATATAGACCTACTCATAACAACCACCCTTGTTCTTTATGGGCAAGACAATCGAAAGGGAACTTTTGTTGGTTGATAGATTACGGAAAAGAACTATGTAAAGAGTATACTTGGCGATACAAAAGAAAACATAAATCAGAGGAAGTTATAGATTGGTGTGATAATAATAAGGATTTTCTCATTTTTCAATCAGCTGATATACAAACTTTTATACAAGCGTTGCCTGATCTATATAAATGTAGTAGCCCTATCAAAGCCTACAGAAAATATTACTTAAAAGAAAAGATGAGGTTTGCTAAGTGGAAAAAGGGCAGAGAAATACCAGATTGGATAATCCTTGCTGAACAAAATATTACAGTTGATCAGCTATAAACAGGGAAGCCATCCTCATCAGCGAAGAAAAAGGTGGAATGAAAGCTAAAATGGCTGTAGCAAAAAACTCACTCAAGGCCGGTATCTTTATAGATGTTATATCTCAAAATATCGGCCTTTTGGTAGATAAAATTAAAAAGTTAAGAAACTGATATTCTATTTTGGTTTCTTAAATTTTTACCCTGAGTTAAATAATCTTGGGCAGAAATATTACCTAAATAACTTTTAGGCTTCTTGTTTTCTAAATTAGAACTTCTTTGCTGTTCTTGTACATTATTATCTTCTAGTACATTATTTGTACTATTATACAGAATTTGCTGTATTGATTGATCTAAAGATAGATTATTGAACTCAGCCATAAACTTATTAAATTTCTTCGGACTTAACATACCTGCAGATCCTTTCTTTGTTTTAGGACAAACTTTCTCTGCGTATGACTTTAAGACCTGAGAAATTTCATCAAATCTACCTCTTACAACTTTATTGTTAATCTCTTTTTCCATCTTCTCTATTTCTACAAAATCAATATTTAATCGACGTTCCGATATACCACTTTTTAATGCAGCTTTTTTTACTGCCTCTTCAAATACTCGCCCAATATTTAATGTATAGCCCAATGTTTTTGATTGAGATAAACCTTGATCCATTGAAGAAGTATATATTTGTCTTTTACCTCTCTTAGCTAGTAAAACATCTGCTAATAATATTGTTCCATTTACATCAATCTGTGAAAAGTCTACTGCTTTTAAGTGATTTTGGGTTGCAGAATCATAAGACTTGTTTTCGCTAGAAGCATTGATATTTTGATCATTAATAAACCATCTCCTTATAGGACTTACTATTCTTGTTGTTAACAAACCACTTTTTGCTTTTACCCAACCAAACAAATCATTTATCCATGAAGATGGCCTTTCACCGCTACTTACCACTATCTCAGGTTGATTATTTAAATCTATAGTACAATGACGATTATGATCTCTATGGTGGTGACGGCGTTTGCGCTGTACAGGCCTTTCCATTTCTTCCTTAAATTTTTCTAAATATTCTACAACATCAAAATGTTTCGTATAATTAGCAATATTTAATGGTGTCCCATCATCATTAGTTTTAGCTTCGATACTAGCACCTCTCTCGAGAAGAAGTTTACATACATCCAAATTATCTTTGTAAGCAGCATAGTGCAAAGGTGTCCAACCATTCTTACTTTTAGCTTCAATGTTAGCACCTTTATCTAAAAGAAGTTCAACAGTGACTTTAGATCTATTATTATTCTCAGCGGCTACATGTAAAGGTGTTTCATCGTTAATATTTTTAGCCTCGACACTAGCGCCTTTCTCGAGAAGAAGTTTACATACATCCAAATTATCTTTATAAGCAGCATAGTGCAAAGGTGTCCAATCATCCTTGCTTTTAGCTTCAATGTTAGCACCTTTATCCAGAAGAAGCCTAAACATTTTAAATTTATTATTGTCCTCAACAGTTATGTATAAAGGTGTTTCGTTATTGATAGTTTTAGCTTCAATATCTGCACCATTATCTATAAGAAACTTCAATATATCGAAATTATCCTTATAAATAGCATAATATATAGATGTCCAACCGTACTGGTCTTTAGCCTCAATATCAGCACCTTGATCAAGAAGAAACTTAGCTATGCCCAATCTATCTTTCTGAATAGCCCAGTGCAAAGGAGTATGGTAATAAGCATCTCTACCTTCAACACTAACATATTTTCTATCAAAAAGAAGTTTAACCACATCTAACCTATTTTCTCTAATAGCTACATATAAAAGTGTCAATTCATAATTACCCCTAGTGTCAATATTTTCAATTTTCTTGACTAAGTCTTTTGCTATATCAATGTTAGATTGCACTACAGCATCAAACACCTGCTTTGTCAATAGAACTGCTTTTTCTTTACTAAATTCCACTATAACATCTTCTGAATTACAAGTAGAAGCTATACACCTTGAATTAGAAACTATTGTATCGTTAAAAGCAAACATCATTTCTCTTGTTGGCTGATAAGTACTCCAATTTTCTACTTTTACGAGGGTATTATTTTTGTATAATAACAATAAATTATCATTAATAACTTTCATATCAAAATTTAATATAGACTTATCTTTAAAATCAACTAAACCAATATCATTCTTATTAACAGGTTGATTATGATAAATCTGTAAGCCTTGTTCACCTGGTTGGTAATACCTGAAAGAACTAAAGTCATCATCTATCTCTTCAAATTCTTCTGGTTCTATAATTCTATTGTTTAATTCTATAGATAAATTCCAATTTTTATGAACAGAAGGATAATAATCTGATATTGATAATGCCCCTTTATCTGATAGCAGTAGCAAATCATTATTTAGTTTCAAAAAAAGCACTTTGTCTGAGTCAAATGTGAAACAATTATAATGATTTAAAAGATCAGTGCCATTAACGCTAAATCTTCCATCTATTTTTAAGCTGTGAGAACAATAATCACGCTCTAGTTCCCCATCCTGAAATTTGTAATATTCTTCCCCGTCGAATGTAACTGTAATATCTTTATAACCTGGTAGCAGGGTTACATTTAGGCCATTTTTGTTAATCTTTATTTCTCCCTTATCATTTTCTATAAATGGCATATCATTTAATGTACTATTTAGTTGGCTAAAATCTAATATACCATTTGCTTTAGCAATCGTAATATTAGCATTTCTTTCATCAAAAAGATAAAGGTGACTTATATTGCTTGAAGCTTCCCAATAAAAATTATGATGCTCTTTATCAGGATAAAAAATATGATTACTAGCACTACCTATAGTACTATGATAATTAGTGCTCAATAATTGCTTTGTGATATTAAAGTTTGAATTGTCTATTTTTCGCAAACTATCTAACTCATCATCTAATATAACATTGCTACCCACACTCTTTGTTACTTGTAAATTTGTTACTATACCATTAATATCTACTTTTGTTGGAGTTACAAATAAATCATCTGCTGTTTTTACTAACGTCTGTTTTTCCACGCTTATAAAATCTCCACTTTTATTGTAGATGTTTGTTATATTATTAGCATGAGTTACATTACCTATATCATTAAAATTTATCGGTAATAATACCAAACCTTTTCCGTAAATAGAATCACCAAAATAACCCTTTATTGTAGTAAAGTTTTTTGCTGTTATTACATCATTTTCACCCTTACCATCTACATAACCTGCATGAGAAACTTCTATATGGTTAGTTTTGTCACTGCCAATAATAGAGTGTATATTCTCTGAATCTGTAAAATTACCTCGCGTTACAACTATATTATTTTGTCCAATAGAAGATCCACCTAAATTACATACAAAATTATCCTTTGTTATGTAGAAGAAATTTGTTCCTTGTTTATGAATATCACAATTACTTAACTGATTTGTAAAATAATACCTATTCTGTACACTAGACCCTTGATTATCGATTTCATAACTATTAAGTAGTATATTCTTACCATTAAAAATAACATCAATGGTATAATTAGAAGTCACATTTATAAAAGCATTGTTATTAGACATATAAAATAACATCTTTACAGGCCCAGAAGAATTACTCCTGTTGTATAAAACTGCGTTATAGCAATCAATCGTATATTTTTGTAAAGACCATTCTTCTCTTGTTTTACTTAACACTTCATTATTATGTGGTGAAGAATTACCGCACGACCACCCATTTGATACATCCAAAACGCTTCCACTTAAAAGTTCTTCTGTAATTTTTACAACATTATCATTAAGTGGCCCACAGACTAAATTATAGTTTTTAATGACACCAGGAATTATTCTAGAGTAATGACTAGTACCACTAATGGGAAATAGGTGCGTAATATTTGTGCTTAAGTCAAGACCAAACTCATTATTAACTACTCTTGTTTTAGTAATACATCTATCATGAGCCCTTAACCAATTCGTTATTTCTTCTCCTTGTCTCTTCTTTCGAGAATTATTATTAGTCACATATTTTTCTTTTGTAATTAGTATAGAAGGCAGTGAAATAGCTATTGTATCATAGCCACTCTTAAATTGATCTAAGATCTTTGATATATATTGCCTATAAATATTTTCTGCTTCTATATCACGTTCTATATAATCTTGTATTTTTTTACCCAAGAAAAAATCCCAATAAAGATCATGCTTCTCTTGATCTGTAAGACTTATGTGCTCTTTTAGCTTCTCTACCTCAAGCTCTGCTTCTACAAATTGCGATATGATAATAACAGCAACTGAGATACCAGCACCAACTGGACCAGCAAATGCTCCTATTACCCCGGTTTCTAAACCTGCTACTGACATTGTTTCAGTAACAACTACAGGTACATCTGCAGCTATAAAGATGGAATTAGTTGCGATGTTTAAGTCAGCAATCTTTATATCTACAGGATCTGTTGCATTCTGCCTTGCTTTTATTGACTCTGCTAGCCCTAAAAATGCTGCAAAGTTACCTATAGCACGTCCCATAACTGGGGCAAATCCTTTTAACATCTGAGAATCAAGCTTTGTTCCTAACTCTAATATTTTTCCAGAGATCTTTTCACCAATCTTTGGCATTACCCAGAGATTTAATGCATCATAACCTAGCCCTTCTACATCTCCATTTGCTATATGTTTACCAACTAAAAATGCCGTAAAGGCAAGACCTGCACCTTCTGCTACTTTTCCTATTTTTTCTGCTACTCCGGATCTTCTAAGGATATTTTTTATTTCTTCTTTATTTTCTATATTATCCTTCATCTCCTTTACAATATCCTTAATTTCTGGGTCTATTGAATTTAGATCTATATCTTTAATCTTTGCTACAAATGCTTCTTCAACATTTTTGTCTATAATTTCACCTTCAGATATCTGCTGAGAAAGCTTGAAAAGCTGATCATAGAACTCGATGTTCTTTACTTTTTCTACTACCTTGTCAGCATTGAACAACTCTTTAATAAGTTGCTTTTTTCCTTCCTCTGTGATCTTTTCTTCATCAAGTGAATCTATGCATGGTATACCTATATCACGTCTTTTTCTTGTTGCACATTGGCTAAAACTAAAAATGGAGCTATGAACTACCTTAACAGGAGTAAATTCATCTTTACTTACTAAAATAAGAGAATTTGCATTATTTGCTCCTTTATCAAATACAATACCCATAAAAGCTACTTTGTTGCCATCTGTGAGCGTTTTATAAGTAACACCTTTTGTATACTCTTTAGTTATTTGATCATTTGCTTCTGTTATTAATGCATCAGCTGTCTTACCTTCCCTTGGTCCTTTGACCTCCAATCCTACCGGATCATACTCTTTAGCACTGTTAGCTTGATTTGCAAACTTAATACCATGAACTAGCATATCAATGCGTTTTCCCCTACCTGTTTGAAACTCTGTTAATATTAACGCTCTATCTTCTTGTTGTGGCTCTCCTAGCTTGATATCACTATAATGGTCAAATGCTCCATGCAATACTGCCTGAGTATGTGCTTCTTTTTCTATTAAACCTTTAAAAGGTAACATTGCCTCGCCTACTTTGCCAAATAACTTCTTGTACTTACCTATTGATGAAGATTGATCTTGTGAAGGAGCAAGCTGAGATACTAGTACTTCATCAAATGTTTTCTTAAAATCCTTAGGGTAAGGAACATTCTTAAAATTACCTTTAAACTTATCAGATTTTTTACCATTATACTCTCCTAGAAAAATAGGCTCATTAACTTCAACACTAAAATATTTTTTAAAATCTGATTTTTGTTCTTTTATATTAAAATTAAGATTTAATTCCACTATCTTTCTATTTCCTATCTTTTGTTCAAGTTTATTAAGAGGAATGCCTTTTTTTAATATTTCAGCTTTTCCATCTGATTCAACAATATTCATTACATAAGCTGATTTTTTATCACTTTCTGGAACAAATACCATTGTTACAACTGCATGACTTTCATCAAGCCTAGATGACTCAGCTAACTTTTCATCTGCCTTCTTGGCTGCTTGGCGTTGAGGAATACCTCTACCTTTACTTTCTAAACGAACTTCAGTAGGTACGTTTTCTTCATAAACAAAAATATGTTTTTCAAAACTCGTCTTTAAATCCTTAACTTCATTTAACAATAGTGATTGTCCTAACAGAAACCTACTAAAATAATGATTATCTCCCTTCTCTCCCGTGCCAGGAAATGTATGATATACACGTTCTATATTATTTTGAATTTGCTTTTTTAACTCTCCTTCATCAATTTTACCACTGTTTCGTTCATCAATAGATCCTAACATATCATTAAAAAGAGGTATAATTTTTTGATCACGTGACTTAGCAACGATATCTGAAATGGGAGATGGATGATCAAGGTTTACACCAACACATAAAATATCATCTGCAGTAGTTAAAACTCTCATCACGTTTGGTTGAAAACCTTTAGTATAATCTTCTGCCTGTTTTAAAGCAGCAGCTGGTGTAGTTTTACTATTTTCTTTTATCTTACCTCCTTTCTTTAACTCTTTTAATTCTTCTTTAGTAGCAGCTTTCAGTTCTATAATAATAGGAATAGAATTTAATGACCTCTCCTTACCACGAGGCACTAGAACGATATCAGCATAACCCCTTCCTGCAAATTGCTCCAGGTAAACCCTGAGATTATGTCTATAGCGGAAATTCACTAAAGCACCTGCTATAAACCCATGATGTGCTGCTTCTCGTGCTTTATCAGCATAAATAAGCGAATCCTTATATTCAGAGTGAATTTTACTAACTTTTTTTAGAATATTTTCAACAGGTTTTTTCACTTTTTCTACATCAGAATTGGTAAGCTTAGCTATATCATTTTCTGGGTTACTCCATAATCCTTTCTTTATCTCCTTGAATTCATGTGCTGTAGAAGTGTCTTTATTCAACTTATTACCTCTTACATCAACAGATATTCCTGTTGTTTTTCCACTGGCATCTTTTTCTTTAGTGATTTCTACCAATTTTACACCAAGCTTACCTTCATCTCTAGCCTGCCTTATAAGGCTATTTCTGGCAACTTTAGTATTACCTAGTATTTTATCTAACTCACCATAGCTAAACTTTTTTCTTGTGCTATCAGACTCTGCAATAACAAAGAGCTTTACCTTATCAGCCGCATCTTCTGGGCTTTCAATTTCTCCTTTTTTAATAATAGCCACCTTTAGAGTTTTTGAACTATCAAAACTAAAATATATCTTTTCAATATCTAGCTTTTTCACAATTTCTGTGTCTACCAAATTAGAAAAGCTTCCTAAAAAGAAATGAGGAAAAAAACCTTCTTTACCTACCGAATGTAAATATGATGGAATCTGGTCAATGTATGACTGAAATCTCGCCTTGAAAGATTTAAAATCACTTAAACTAGCTTCTACTGCTTCTCGAATTAATAACTCTATTAACTCAAAATCTTGTGGTTTCTCTTGATTTGGCATAGGATCCTCCAACAATATATAACGTTTTTTACTTGCCCAGTCTTACATTGGACTTGCCATGTGTTTTTCTAACTTCTACTTCAGCTAAATCACCACCTGGACCAGGTTTGTTCTTTTTATCAAGTCCTTTATCAGCAGACTTACCATAATAGGCTAAAAACTTATTTAATGATTCATTATCTCCTTGCTCTAATATAGAACGTATATAATTTGCTTTTTCAGAAGACATGAACTCCTTGATTTGTCTAAAATTAGCCTTATCTAACATTGCCCACACTGGCTCCATAAAACCTTTTTCAACCAAATGCGCTAAAAATTTTCCTTGAAAAACAGAATCGTCTATCATTTCCTCGTCCAATGTAAAAGTACAATGATTATCAAATCCTTCTTTTCTCCACATATGCATAAAAACCTTCACACCTCTGTCTAAATAATGCTCTGGACAGTCCTTTATCATGAATTTTAACCAGAGACAGTAATCATCTTCTGTAATATTACTTGGCTTTAAATAATCAAACAATTCCTGAAATTTATCAAAATTGGGCATGTCCTTCATTTTATTTAAAGAACCATAATGACCATTTTTTTCTAAATCTCTTTTCAAAAGCTCCGGATATCTATCAGGATCTATCTGATTAAGGAAAAACTCAAATATATCAGGGTAAATGCGAAAATTAGGTCCTGCTGAATACACCGCATTTTTCATTAAGATTTCATCCTTCTTTTGTGCACTTAATTCATCTTCAGGTAATGATTTTATTTTATTCCAAAAGAACTCAACTGCTTGAACTTGTCTGCAATTTATAGCACAGTCAAGCCCATACTCATATATATGACGACCTTTCAAATTCAATTTAGAAACATAACCACCAACAAAATGTGACCAAAACTCCCCTAAAGCACCTTCTCCGAAACACCCAATTAAGTGCTTATACTCTAACAAGCTACTTTTACCTTGAGCTGATAATTCTTCTTTTCTTTCCTCAAACAAAGCTCTCACATCCTCTTCTAAGCAACACTCACATGCAATTTTGTACCTTTTCGCATCAGTAAACGGGTTATCTGAGTCTGGTGGCAAAATAAGTTTCTTACCTACCATTTGTCTATTGAGCTTCACTCCATGTAAATTATTAACTTTCTCCCAACATTCTTCATCAGACAATACTTGTGCAATAAAATTATGTTGTTTTTTGCCACCTCTTTGATGCAAATGCCAATTTACATAACACCAACGTTCAATTTGAAGAAGTTTAGATGCTCTATAAGGATCATCTTCTCTAATACAAGAAAATAAAACCTCTGCAATATCTCCACGGTCCATAATTACCTCCTTTAAAATGAATATTAAAAATATAATTTTGTTTATGTTAGCATAAATTTGAAAAGGCCATACTAATTTTGATATAGTGAAGTATTTTTATAACAACATGTAAACCAATTTAGATGAAAAAAATTGCCTAATTTAATTTTAGAAAAGAAAAAGCAATACAAAATATTTAGAACGTATCATAGCATAATTTAAAAGAAGCTTGATTATATATTTTGATTAAAGTTAGCGCTGAGCATAAATGTTATATTTACTGCACTTTACCTGTTTGCTTCATTCTCAAAAGGATAGATACCTTTATCACTTTATACTATTAGTAGTATACGCTACTATAGCCCATTCTACAGTATTAAAGGGCGAAACAGAGAGAAAGTTTAGAGAGAGAGGAATGGTCCACCATAGCAACTTATATGAACTTTTCTCTATTCTAATTTTGGCATAACACAAAAATCGCAACAATAGCCAATTTTATTGTGCATATATGTATATCTTGGCATCCAATTATATCACCAAATTACTCCCTACTTCACTTTCCATAACGTAGCTTTTTAAGCCTTTTTTCTCTAAAATATGGGTGCTTTTCTGTGGTTTTGAGAGAGTAAAACGAAAGTAAATATCTGGATTCTTGTTGGTGCTGGAGAGTATAATATTTTTTACTGAAGGCCTATTGGATTTTCTAATATTTCAATCTCTACTTTTTTCTATTATTTTTGTTAATCCTTCTATTCCTGGGTTAACGATCACTTTTGAATTAACGAGACGAGGAAGAAAACCCTCTTTTTTACTGACTCTTTGTGTATTCTCCACTTCATCAACTATTTCTTTTAATTCCTTACCCAAATTATTTTCTTTGCTTAATTTGCTTATTAAATCGGGCTCACTTGACAGAAAATCTTTTGTATTTTCAGGTTTATATTTTGCAACTAATTCTAGTAATGGTATGCAAACTTGAGAGTCTTTCACTAAATCTAAAAATGTCTTTCCTTTAGCATTTTTTATATCAATATTTGCTCCTTTTTCAATTAATAATTTTACTACTTCTGTATTGCTGCCTAGAGCAGCTAAATGTAATGCTGTATTACAATCTTTGTTCTCCTCATTTACAATAGAATTATTTGTATCAGCATCTAATAGAGCCTTTATCACTTCTACACATTTACCTTCAACAACGAAATGTAATTACGTGTTACCCATTATATTACTTTTTAAACTTACATCAGCACCCTTGCTAATTAGTAACTTTACCACTTCTGCATGTCCAGCTTGAGCAGCAAAGTGTAATGGCATTTCATCATTATCATTTCTTTCATTCATCTTGGCACCATACTTTAAAAGCAATTCTGTTATTTTTATGTTGTTGCTTGAAATAGCGAGGTGCAATGGCGTGCTATTATTTTTGTTTTTCTTATTAACCTTAGCACCGTTCTCCAAAAGGAATTTTACGATGTCTTTACTTCCATTAATAGTAGATAATATAAGAGCTGTATCACCGTTTTTATTTTTAGCATTAACATTAGTACCAGAGTTTATAGCCATTTCTATACGCTTAAAATCTTTGCTTATTACGCCATCGAACAACTCTTCTGTTGCTTCTAATAAAGAAATTATCTCATTTTGGTTATTTTTATGTGCAAGGTCTAATGGAGTTTGACCATATTTATCTTTAATATTGAAATAAGCTCCATTCTCAATTAGTAACTTTACTGCTTCTATATGTCCATTTGAAATAGCGAAGAAAAGTGGCGGGATGCCCCCTTTATTTTGAGCATCATTAATGTCATTAATGCTATATTCTAAAAGTAGATTTATTGTTTCTTTTTTCCCATTCTGAGCAGCTGCATGAATAGGCTGAAAGCCATTATTATCTCGAACATTAACATCAGCTTTCTCCTCAATTAGTAATTTTGCTACTTCTGTGTGCCCTTGTAGAATAGCTATAATAAAAGGTGTATTGCCATTTTTACTTCGAGCATCGACTGTAGCTTTCCTATCAATGAGTAATTCTGCTATTTCTGTCTGTCCATTATAAGCAGCTGATGTAAGGGGTGTATAACCATCTTTATTTGGGGCATTGATATTAGCTCCCTCCCTAATTAGTAATTCTGCTATTTCTGTCCGTCCATGAATAGCAGAGAACATAAGAGCCGTGTTACCATATAGATTTACTGCATTAACATTAACTCCTTCTTTTAGTAACTTAACCACAACATCCATGTCCCCACCTATAATAGCCATATCGAAGTTTATATTGCTGTTTGTTTGTAGCGTGAGCTCTTCTTGTTTATACATTTTATCAAATGTATTACCTTTCCAACTTTGCGCTATATGATCAGTGATCCCAATTACTAGTGGAACATCCATTAAATTACTAATGCTACTAAATATATTAACATTCTCTTTCTCTGACTTTATAACATTACTTTTTTCTGTATAATCTTCATATAAGTAATCCCAAAAATTACCTTGATTTTGTATTTTTGTTTTATTTTTTTGTTCAGCCAAAAACTCAGCTAAACACCCACTTGTTATTGAATAAACAAAACATTGCATCATATGTGAAGGCAGTTGTAGATCTAAATGATCAGAATTATTTATAGACGATTTCTGTATATAGGCACCTTTTTTCCAATCTAAAATATATCTCAAATAATAAGCCCCTAAGTAGTAAGTTTCTGCTATATTAGAAATATCATTATGTTTTAAATCATATAAAAAACTTTTCAACAATATCTTACGTTTATCACTATCATTTAAGTGATTAATTTTAAATGCATCATCTAAGTGTTTTATGAGCTGATCAAAATAATTTTTATGCTCTATACTAAAATAGCCTTTGATAGTTTTAACAGTATTTTGAAGTACAGGATGATTATTTTTTGTTACTGCAATCATAAAATTAGTTAGATGAAAAAGATTACTGTTATTAATACCTACTGGAAACAATATACCATGAGGAGCTTCAAAATTTTTAATTGTACCATATATAGACTTATCAAAATCAAGATATATTATAGGTGCGTCTTTTGATATTTCTATTTCTTTTAGTCTACCAGAATCAGTTAAAGCAGATTTTCCTTCTAAAAGCATAAGTACTCACATAAAATCCACACGAAAACCCATTAAGCTATCATCGTTTGGTTCACTTAACCACGACAGTATATCTATTTCTTTACCTTCCTGCAAAAGCGGATTTAATAAATCTGTTCTAGTTTGGAAATTATATTTCTCCCATAAAGGTTTTAGTTCTTTACTATCAAATTGTATTGTGAAAATATTTTGTGCTAATTCTTCTATTTCTTTTATTTCTTGTTTTTGCATATCGCTTAAATTGTTTCCAAGATAAAAAATACACTGCAGAGTTTCTGGATCTTGTTTAGCAGTTTCAATAATAGTGTAAATGTATGGAAAATTTTTAGTATTTGGTATTACATTTTTGTTTTCACCAATCTCATCTCTTAAACGTTTTGGATCAGATGTAATCCATTGCCTAAATATTATATTTTTAAATTGTTTCATATTATTTAATAAAATATTATATATATTAATACTTATACTTTAAATAAAAGTAAATATTATTTTTTAATAAATTAACTAATTTATGATTGTGTAACTTATATATTCTATTAAGTAATTAATATGAAATTTAAAATAGTGTGTTAAACTAGAATATATCCCCTAACAACAAAACTGCTATACTGTAGATGGGGAAGTGTTATGAAGAATGCAATATTTCAACAAAATGCTAATCTGTCTTACTTTTGCTAAATTGTACTAAACCTACTGCTGCTATGAGATTGCACTTCTACTGTACTCATATTAGAGTCTGGTACTTCTTCAACCTGAATCTGCAATTTTTCCTCTTCTACTTTCTGTAGCTTTTGCAGTTCTTGTTGCAGCATTTTCTTAAACTTCTCAGCTTCCTCTTTTGCCTGAGTTACTTTTTTCAGCGCATCATTTTTAAATTCTTCAATCTTTTCATTCTCAAATGTTGGTTTTTCCTGGGCACATTCTTCGTTAGACCTGGTGCAAAAGAGGAGAAATGGTTATATAAAGAGAGATAGAGCAAGAAAAAGTGAGGCAAGATGAGCTTAAATTAGCATAATATAAAAGAACATCCGAGGAATTTTCAAGATGTAACAGGTCTGACAATAAGAAAATTCGAAAAGGTTATAGAAAAAGTGCGCCCAGAGTGGGAGAAAGTTAAAAAACGGAAATGGAAGAACATCAAAATAGCCTGTGTTGGAAGACAAAATACTTTGTATAATTCTGTATTATAGAACTTACATAACACACCGATTCTTGAGTTACCGATTCAACTTGCATAACTCAAACATCTGCCGATTACTCAAGAAAATGGAACCACTTTTGGCTAAAAAAATCTCAAAAAAAAAGGACAGAACTATGACGCCAGAAAGAATTTTGAAGATATTAGCAGATGTTACAGAACAACCAATAGAACGGCCAAAAGACAGGAAAAAAAGAAAATTGTCTTATTCTGGCAAGAAAAGAGTAAACACGATAAAAACGGAAATCGTTATAAGAGAAGATGGGCAAATTCTATCAGTGTCAAAGTCATACAGAGGTCGAACTCACGATTTTAAGATATGAAAGCAGGAAAAAATGTTACCAAAAGAGAATATAAAGTATGCAGATTCTGGATATCAGGGGTGGCAAAAATTGCAGAGTAACGTTATGATTCCGCATAAAAGGTATCGAAAAAAATTGCTGACGGACGATCAAAAAGAGCACAATCGGAAGCTGGCATCATTTAGGATGAAAGTGGAGCATAAAATCCGTGAAATTAAGATTTTTAAAATCATGTCGCATACCTATCGCAATTTTCAGAAGAAATACAACATGAGATTTAACATAATTGCTGGTCTCGCAAACCTCAGGCATGAGTTTTAATTGATTCTTGCTGTTGTTGCTGCTGAAATTAGTTGCATACCGTTTCTCAGCGGGTCTTATGATGTTTGAGCATATCATCTATTTGCAATAAATAGGGGCTATCTTGAGGTAGGTTGTTAACTGCTAGCTCAGAATATTTTTTAAACTTGTTTGTATCCTCTTCAAGAAATGCTTTTTTTGTCAGTGCAAAGTATGACATACCAATATGACCACTACGTCCGTGCGCTATAGCAAGTTGATTCCAGATTAATGGGCTGTTTTTTTCTTCAGCACTGGCTCGTTCTAAATAAAAAACTGCTTCTTGGGGATCCTTAAGTAGTAAGGCTTGTGATAACTGTAGCTTTATTAGCGTACTATGACTTTTAGTTAGGGATAGTGCCTGCTTATAACTTGCTACGGACCCATCTATTTTGCCAATTTTGTAAAGAATTTCACCTTTTAATTCATGATAATAGGGATCTTCAGGAAAATCTTCAATCAATGATTCAAGTTGTTCTATAGATTTATCTATTTTAGATTGCCTATAATAAATAATAGCACGGGCGTATTTAGATAAATCTGATTCGTCTGAATATTTATCCAATAAAGTATTAATAGGGCTAGAAAACGCATCTAGCTTTGTTATGAGACGCTCAAATCTATACAATGTATCAGCAGATATGGGTTGTGTGTTGTTTGCCGCTTGATAATTTTGTACATAAAATAAACGCTTGCTGCTCAACGGGTGTGTAAGTGAATATTGATCAACTTGTGAATGCTCAGATTTGTCTAAATATCTTAAAATATCCCGTATTCCAATATTACTATAGCCAGCACTATCTAGATATTTTAAAGCATATTGATCTGCTATTTCTTCTTGAACACGATTACTATTTAAAAATGCTCTTTCTCCTAAGTGGCTACCACCTTGCATTACTGCTGTGCCAACAGCTGGATCAATTGTTATAGCTGAAATTATCCCAAGTAGGTAACTTGCATACACTCCTATTTTAGCACTATTTATGTCATTATCTCTTTGTAGCACATGCCCTGCAGCTATGTGGCCAAGCTCATGCGCTATAACTCCGAGCATAGGATAGGGACTCATTGAATATTCTACTAGCCCAAGATTTATGAAAATGTTGTTATTGTCAACAACATAAGCATTTAGTGCTTTGTCATCAACAATGAAAACTTTTACTAAACTTGGATCTACACTTGCAGCTTTAAATAAAGGTGCTGTCAATTCTCGTATTATAGATTCTGCTTCGCTATCTCTTATAAACTGGGTGGCATAGGAGTTTGTGTGATAGAAAAATAAAATTAATAAAAAACTATAGAATTTTGCATTCATTATATTACTGCTGTTTGGCAGTATGGTAGCACGTAAAAGGTTAAAAAACAAATAACTAAATATTTTCTACCCCTGCAACTTCTGGAATGTGATAAGTTAACATATTTTGTACCCCTTGTTTTAGAGTGAATGATGCACTTGGGCACCCAGAGCATGCACCATGAAGTTTAACAAAAACTATACCATCTTTAAAACCTCTAAATCTAATATCACCTCCATCTTGAGCAACTGCAGGTCTTACATAATTCTCAATTAACTCTTTGATTCTTCCTACTATTTCTTCATCGTGCTCATCATAGAATTCATCATCCTCAGATTTTATATTACCGTTATCAAGCGCAGTGCCACCAGCTGCAAAGTGATCCATAATGGAGGTGAGTATTTCTACCTTTATTAAATCCCAACTAATTTCATCTGATTTTGTAACTGTAATAAAATCATAACCAAAAAAGACATTACTAACATGTTCTACCTGCAAAAGGTTTCCTGCTAATTTTGAATTGCTTGTATTATTCCCCTGAGAAAATTCAGCTGTTTCACCTTCTTTTAAGATAGGAAACCCTGGAAGAAACTTTAGTGTATTAGGATTGGGTGTATCTTCAATCTGAATAAACATATTATTAACCCGTTGCAACAACAATATTAACTATGTTAATATACTATTTTAAAACATAAGTCATGTCATACATACTTTTAATTTTATTACTGTTAATATTTATAATATTTGTTTTGCCAACAGTTATCTTGGTTTGTTTTTTCTTTTTTAAGAAAAATAGTATAATAAATATCAGTGAAACTGTTAATTCCATCTTATATAAGTTTGTAAATGAAAGCACTGTCAAGACAAACAATGAAAATACAGGTAATATGTCAAAAAGTGAAGCACTAAAAATTTTAGGTTTAACTGAGGATGTAAAAAGTAGTGATGTAAATCAAGCCTATCATAATTTAATGAAATCTATACACCCAGATAAAGGAGGATCAGCTTATCTGGCACAAAAAATAAACGAAGCACGGGATGTATTGCTTAAGTAAATTAACTTATATTGATTGTTTAATACAGTTGCGATGTAAGCTGATATTTTACACAAAAAATAATTTCCTTTATCTACCTATTTGTATCTTTCACATTTTTTTGCATCTGGTCTATCTAGTATTTTAAGCCTCTTTCTGTAAGCTTCCTCTTGAATACCTAAGGCTAAGTATGCTTCTATTGATCTACACAAAGCCTCAGTAGTATAATTTGAGCTACTATAATTATTCTCTATCTCTTCAAAACGTTTGATTGCAGATATGTAATGACCACGTTTTAAATAAAACTTGCCAACAGAAAGTTCATAAGCCGCAATATGATCTATCACTGAATCCATTTTTTTCTCTAAGATACTACTGTACTGATTAGTTGGAAAAATATGCATATACTCTCTCAGTAATTCTAAAGTTGTGTACGCCATTTTTTGCTCACGTTTAATGCCGTCAATCTGTGCGTAGTAAGATAAGATTCTTAAGTAATATACATAGGCAATATTCTGATTATTTGGATACATATATACGTATTCATCTAAAAGAGCTGCAGCTTTACTATAATTACCACTATCATGATTTACAATGGCAGATTGTAGCTGAGCTTTTATTGCCCAATCTGAAAATGGATATAGGTCTTCAATTTCTTGAAAAACTTCAATTGCTTGTTTATATTTTTTGCTTTTAGCTAAATCTGTGGCTTCTTTATACAGTTGAGCCTCTGTTTTCCTATCTGTCTTTTGGATATTATACTTGTGCGGGCACCCAACTAGCATAATAATAAAACAAAATAATAATAGCTTATACATTGCCTAAAACATTAAGTATAAAAACCGATCACTCACTGAACAAGTAAAATTTCTTGCTATTATAAAATTAAGATATATCTTTTTTATATTAACTCAAGTTGTTAGAAGCTCTAATTACATAATTATAAATTTTATTGTCCCAAGCTTAGAAGCTATTTCAAGAATATGTAGTACTTTTTGAAGTATATGGTAAATAAAACCATAGCAAATTTCTCGTAAATTACTTAAACCTGAAATGTAAACTTTTCATCTCATTAAGACATACATTAGAACGATTACAAGCATCACCATTTTGAATCGTACTCTTATTGACTTTTAAAGCATGATCAGAACATTGAAAATGTGTTGTGACAGATGATAAGCCAGATTTATCTATTTCATCTAAGTCACAGGCTATTGTATGAAAGAAATCTTGAGCTTTTGGATTAGTCCCTTCGTAAAACATTGCACCATCATTTCCAGGGTTAATACGCAAACCTACATCATCATTCTTTATATGACGATAATTGTTTGGGCCATCAAAAGCACTATATTCATAAGCACCATATTCATAAGCATTATTAAACGTAATATCAAGATTAGACATAATTTTCTCCTTTTAAAATAATGTATTAACATATACTTATTAACAACCTTCTAACTAAAGGTATTTTTTATAACATTATTAATATAAAAAAGTAACGAGTTTACATTAGTACCTTTTTTATATTCAGCTCTGCCATGATTTCTTCTTCTAGGCTTTGCATCTTGGTTTCTTCATCCTCTTGCTCATGATCATAACCTAAAAGATGAAGCAGTCCATGTAGTATCAAATAAGCAGTGTGCGATAGTATGGAGGCTTCATATTCAACTGATTCAGCAATTATTCTATCTACTGATATTGCAATATCTCCTAAAAAGCACTCTGGCGATAATTTTTCATAAGAGAAGGAAAGTACGTTTGTTGGTTTATCTTGGCTGCGATGCTCTAAATTAAGCTTATGCAGTACACTATCATCCGCCATAAGTATTGAAATTATTGGCTGGTAATTAGCTATTTTGAGTTTTTCTAGATAAACGTTAATGATATTTTTTACAAACTTTTCAGGATCATCTATAACATTATACCATTTGTCACTGTGAATGCTTATTTCTATCATTTTGCACTCATCTGTAAGATAGCATCCCATTCTCTTTGCAGTACACTAGACACTGACAAACGAGGTTGTTTCAAGATAAGCATATTCTGTAGATCGGTATTTTGCTTTATCTGCCCTAAAGTAACTCTTTTCTCTAAAGGTTTAAAATATTCAACATCTACAACACCAAATCTTGCATTATTATTGCAATAATACTCACTGTATACCTTTACTATGCCAACAATAGTCTTTTCTTTTTCTGTATGGTAAAAGAAAGCTAAATCATTAACCTTCATGGATTTCATATACTTTTGCGCCTGGTGATTGTACACACCATCCCAACTTGTAATTTTATCCTTGATTATGCTTTCCCATGGATAAACACTAGGCTCTACCTTTAAAAGCCAAAATTGCATTTATTTATTATCTCTTCTCAAAAAAGCTGGTACATCAACAAAATTAAAGTTCCAGTTTGGGTTTTCCCCTGCAAGTTCGGCTATTCTCTTGTGATTCTTTATTACTTCTGATATCCCACCAAATGACTCTGACTGCACTTTTTTTGTTTCATCTTGCTTATTATAAGACTTCAATGCTTCTTGTTCCTCACTAGTAGATTTATAAAATGAATTGTTAGTAATTTTATCATTCGATGAGCTTTCATCTTCAAATGAAACAGCACTATCTATTCCAGTAGCGAGCACTAAAACCCTGATTCTATTTTCAATTTCATTGTTAAATGTAGCTCCAAATATGATGTTAGCGCTACTATCTACTTCTTCACGCACTCTATTTGCTGCCGCATCGACCTCAAAGAGAGTCATATCTGCTCCACCGGTTATATTAATCAATATACCTTTTGCTCCTTTCATTGAAATGTTATCCAGCAATGGGTTTAGCATTGCGGCTTCTGCTGCACTTATTGCTCGATTTTCCCCCTCTGCTTCTCCTGTTCCCATCATAGCTTCACCCATCTCACTCATTATTGTTTTTATATCAGCAAAATCGAGATTAATAAGTCCTGGCATAATCATAAGATCTGTTATACCTCTAACTCCAATATGGAGGATACTGTCAGCAAGCTTGAATGCATCAGAAAAAGTAGTTTTTTCATTTGCAATTTTAAATAAATTTTGATTGGGAATAACAATTAAAGTATCAACATATTCTTGTAACTCTCTAAGCCCATCTTCTGCTATTTTTGTCCGGCGGCTACCTTCAAAAGCAAAAGGTTTTGTGACAACTCCTACAGTTAATATTTTATGTTCTTTGGCAAATTTAGCTATTACTGGTGCTGCACCAGTTCCTGTACCCCCTCCCATTCCTGCAGTAATAAAAAGCATATTACTATCAGATATATATTCCTTAATCTCACTAATTGATTCTTCTGCTGCACCTTTGCCAACTTCTGGTGATGCACCAGCTCCTAAACCCTTTGTTAGATTAATTCCTAATTGGATTTTTTTCTCTGCTAAAGAATAATCTAGTGCTTGAGAATCTGTATTTGCCGTAATAAACTCTACTCCCTGCAAGTTAGATTGGATCATGTTATTTACAGCATTTCCGCCTGCTCCACCTAAACCAATTACAGTAATCTTTGGGCGCAATAAAGACATATAAATAAACTCATCTAATTTTGTAACATCATTAGGCTATCAAGTTACTATTTTATTAAGACACATGCAAGAAATTGTTTTTTCCTTATTCAATTGTTGCACATAATTTAAAGCCATAATTAACATTCTACTGCATTATTAAATATTCCAAATTAACTATTAATTAATAAATTGCTAAAATTTAATTAGAATGAGCTAGGGGGTAAAATGAATTATCAAGCTTTAAGTTCAGTTTTAAAGGAAAATAAACAAAGGCTAGTTTTTAAATATACACTAGCATTTACCAGTATTATATTCACTGGAGTAGGTTTATTTAGTAAGCTAGGAAAAACAGGTTTTGCTTTAGGTATCACAGGATTTATTCCGTTTGCTGCTCTTTCTTTACTTTGTACGGGAGTGACAATTTATTGAGCTAAAGATGATATAGAAAAGCATAATAAAGTAACAAAAAATGGAATAGGATTCATAACTATGTTTATGGTTCCACTTATACTTGGCACTGTGTTAACTGGTATAGGTTTGTTTGGAAATAAACTAGATAGTAATGTAAAATTTATTGCAAGTATTGCAGGCTTTGCAGCATTGTCGTTTTTTGTGTTATATAGTGCTATTGATAGTGTGAAAAATATCAAACAAGAATATGAATCAGAACTTAAAAATGCAAGTCATGAAAATGGTGTAAAAGACCAAGAGCTGCATGCATAGTATTTTAAAACTTTATAAATAGCTGTTGATAAATTTTAACCTGTTGCTAATCTGTTTTATAGGTATATTCTCTATTATATTTCTATCTCGCAGGTTTACTAATTTTTGATAAAAGAAAGCAGCATTTTTAAAATCTGACAATTTATCAAAGATTATAGCCAGATTATAAATATAAAAAACATTTTCTGGCTCAAGAGAAAGTGCAGAGATCATATAATCTTTAGCATTATTTGGCTCATCTGCTCTTAAATAGAGTAAACCTATACTAGCATAGAGTGGTGCAAAATTTATATTACCTGATAAATTTAACATTTCTTTCAGAGCAAAATTGGGGTCATAGTTTGAAACTACTATAAAATAGTTAAGTATGACAGTGGTATCGTGAGGGTATTCTTTTAGTAAAATTAGATACGTCTCATGTGCTCTTTTATAATCTTTTTGCACATAATAAAGATTGCCAAGCCCAATTAATGCACTTTTATTTTTAGGAAACTTATCCAGTATCTGCTTGTAAAAAGATTCTGCAACTTCAATGCTTCCCATATCAAAAGCGATTTTAGCTTTTTTGAGAAAGTAGCTTATATTAGTTAAATTTTCACTAACTTTTATTTCAAACTTATCGCTCCTTTTTTCGAGAAAATCACTATCATTTACTACGCTTGAATGGCCACCTTTTATCGCTTTAGCAATTTGAGAAAATACTTCTTCATCTGCATAAATGCTAAAAGACTGCAGCAAGATAAGAATAAAAATTAGTGTTTTGATCATTAAAATTCAAAATTTTAAGCTATGATTAAAATGCTAAGATATAGTTAAATATCAAAGCTCCTTTACTACTTAACTTTATAGATAAACTATATTTTAACACTTACAGCTATTAATTAGATTTATAAATTAAAAAACTGTGAGCTAAAATGGACATGAAATTTAACTTAGAAGATCGAGGTAATTGGAGTTTATCAGATTTGAAGCAAAAACCTGTTATAGCTAATATAGCTGCATCACTCTGGGATATAGGAGATGGTGTGGTATGTTTTGAATTCAATTCAAAAGATACCACAATTAACTATCAAACATTTAAATTACTATATGATGCAATCAACATAGTACCTAAGCATTTCAAATGCATGCTAATAGGGAATGATTCTGCAAATTTTTCATCAGGAATAAATCGTAGCAGTTCGCGTGATAATTTTAAAACAAAAGAAGAAATTGAGTATGGTCAATCTGTGTTGCAGATGCTAAAATTTACAAGCTTTCCCACTATTGCTGCAGTTAGTGGATTTACCTTGGGAGTAGGTTGTGAGATAGCTCTGCATTGCGGCTCTATCCAAGCATATGTGGAAACACATGCAAGGCTAACAGAGGAAGGTCATACTTTATCAGGACTTGGCGGCTATACAGAGATGATATTGCGCTATTTAGAATTGAAGGAGTTTAGTCTAGATATTGTTTCAACAAACACAACTGAATCTGCAAAGCAGATGTACAATCTACATATGCTAAAAAGCAGTGATCATATTACTGAAGATAGAAAAAAATTGCTTGCTGACGCTAAAGAAAAAGTGCTAAAATTTCTGCATAACTATTGCCCTCCAAAAGAGGAACCAATAAAGTTATCAGAAGTTAAATTATATCTTCAAAATGTAAGTAATGAAGCTTCTATAAAAAAATTAAAAACCGGTTTTGGTAATCAAGATTTTGTTAATAGAAAAAATATTTTAAATTTTGAGAAGGAAATCGCTCTAGAAGCTAAAAAGCATAACTTTTTAAAATAGGTCTAATTCACTAAAAAATATCTCAATCTTGTGGACTTTATTTTATGAAGCATTTATAAAATAGATATAAATTTTAAACATAAAAGAAAGATAATGAGCACGATAGATATCAGGGTAATTAATTTAGGTGGTGAATCAATTACAGAAGGTACAATAGGTGAAATATATAAAAAAGAAGGTGACCGAGTACAAAAAGATGATGTGATACTTGTAATTGATACTGATAAAACAACACTTGAAATTACCTCTCCTACTACAGGATATATAAAGAAAATGCATGTAAAAAAGGATGAGAATGTTAAAAAAGATACGTTACTTGTAGAACTTTGTGCTGAAATAGTAGATCAAAATGCTAAACAAGAAGAAAAAGCTATTGATAACACTGTAGCATCTAAAAAAGATGCACCATCAGCACAAAAAATGATGCGTGAGAGTGAAATAAATCCAAGTGAGATTGAGGGAACTGGTATGGGCTCTCGCATTACTAAGTCTGATGTCATTGATCATATAAATAGAAAGGAGGCTCCCACTGCATGCAGTATGCAAGATAATGTGCAATCAATATCAAAAGATATTAACGTGACAAGGGAAAAGAGGGTCAAGATGAGCAAAATAAGGCAAGTGATAGCTGCTCGTCTTAAGGAGTCACAAAATACTGCTGCAATTTTAACTACTTTCAATGAAATAGATATGAAAAACGTCATGGATCTAAGAGTGAAATATAAAGATCCATTTGAAAAAAAACATGGTGTTAAACTTGGGTTTATGTCTTTTTTTATTAAAGCAGTAACTTTAGCCTTAAAAGAAGTGCCAGAAATTAATGCTGAGATATCTAAGGACGAGATAATATATAAGAATTATTATGATATTGGTGTCGCAGTTGGCACTGATAAGGGGCTCGTTGTTCCTGTTATTAGGAGTGCGGATCAAATGTTATTTGCGGAAATTGAAAATACATTAATTCAGCTCAGTAAAAACGCACGTGAGAATAAACTTCAAGTTGCTGATCTGATAGGTGCTACATTTACTATTTCTAATGGTGGAATCTATGGCTCTTTGCTTTCAACTCCAATTATAAATCCACCACAGTCTGGAATTTTAGGTATGCACACAATACAAAATAGACCTGTAGCAATTGGCAGCTCTATTGAAATTAGACCGATGATGTATATTGCACTTTCATATGATCATAGAATAGTAGATGGAAAAGGAGCAGTAACTTTTTTAGCTATTGTTAAACAGTATATAGAAGATCCAAATAGATTAGCTTTAGGAGTGTAGTTATTTGTATTTATCATTAATTTCTTGATATAAAAAGAAATATATGTCATACTAATAGTAGGTCTACTTATCTAGTGGGGGGATGATGAGTAATGTAAATCTGAGGAAAGTTTTTAATAAAACAACTATATTACACAGTACTCTTGCAATTTACGTTGCAACTACAATTACTGTAATCATAGCTGGTGCTATATGTTGTCAAAATAATATGGAAAAAGGTTCAATTTTAATAAATACGGGTTTTATTATGTCTACACTTCTCAGTCTAAACTATGTATTTTGGGGGTCAATACAAAAGATTATAAAGAAAGAATCTGAGTCACAAAAAATAGATGTAATGAGTGAAAAGTTGGATTCTATAATAAAAAGTATAAATGCTTCACAAAAATACGAACAAAAAATAATCGTATAAGAAACAGTTTGTTGTAAAGAGATCTTAATTTTTTAAAAAAAATTACTAAAAACAAACTACTTATAGTTTTTAGTTTAGTACAATACTAAACTAAAAATAGCATATGATTTTCGGGGGTAACGTGCAGCAAACACAGCAATTAGAAAAATTAGTGAAAGTATTTGGCAAAGGAAATTTGTTAGAAGCCATATTTATTTTTCTCGGTGGATTTCAAAATATGATATCGCACAATTATTCTAAGCTTGAACAAACAGATCACAGAAATTTTTTTCATTTCTATGAGTTCATAAATAAAACTAAAACACAACCCTTAGACCGATATTTTAAACTGAAATTAAGTTTACAAGGGTTATGTTTAATATATGAAAAAGCTTATAAAATTTTAAATCATCACAATCACTTAGATGCGCAAGAGGTAATTGATAAAATATATATTATTGCTGCTATTGATCAAGAACTTGGAAAGATAGCAAAGATGGTAGAGGGAGCAAAAGATAAATCAATTAAACTGCTCAATATTATAGTCAATCCCAAAGGCAAGTCGCTTTTCAATAACTCAGATGACTTTGAAACAAAAATTTTAAAGAATATAAGAGAATTGGTCAATAAAACTAACCGAATAAATAATCCAGATGTAATTGCTAATTCTCAAGTTTCAGAATGTCTAGACAAAACTGAAAAAGATAAAGAACTACTATGCATGACCAATGCTTTTCTCTATGGAGAATTAGTACAGCTTTATTGCAAAATTCATAATATTAATGTAGATGAAAACGTAATTTTTGCATTACTCATAATAGAAAAAGAAGTACGGTACTTACCAGATGATATTGCATATCAAGTTTTCGTAACACTTAATGCAATTGATGACAATGTTGCTTGTAACTTAACTGTTTTAGCTCGCTCTATGCAATTTATAGGAATTTCAGATGAGCATTATATATTCGATGATAATGAGATAGATAAAGAATTAAATAATACAAAGATAATCTATGCTGATAATGATTTTATTCCAGTAGGAATTGATAAAGACATCCTTGCTTATTTAACAAATAGTAATGACGAAGATATAGCTAAAAATTTTGAAGGTATGATCCTAGCTTATATAGAACATGAGTTTGAATCTATTAATGGAGAAAGATTTGAGGACGTACCAGATGCAAAACCTGAAACCTTTAAACAGAAAACATATAGCTTATTACCGGTTGAATTTGATAAAAGAAAAATTTCTTTTTATACTGCAGCGTTGCTGGGCACTGCTTTTACTGTGTTGCTATCTTCTTCAATATTGGGTAAATTTTTTCACAATAAATATAATATTACAGCACTTGCAATTTTAGGCATTGCTACACTTGCTTTAAGCGCTTTTACTTTTTCCTATCCAAAAATCCAGCAGCAAAAACCACTAAATGAGTTGGATCAAGTCAAAGTAAACAGTAATGAAAATAAGGAAGTGGGGAATATCTTTCTACTAGCTAAAGATTTCCAATAGTATATGATATACTGATCTAAATGTTAAGATATTTAATAAATTTAAAGGTTTAAAAATCTATTATAACTTATAAAATGGCTGCTTTTCCAAATGTAAGATTAAGGCGTAAACGTTTAAACAATTGGCTCTTAAACTTAACGCGAGAAAACGAATTATCGGTCAATGATTTAATTTTGCCGCTATTTGTGCACAATGGCACAGAGATCTATGAACCTATTGCCGGGTTACCTAATATAAAATGTTATCCAATCATAAATTTGCTTTCAGTTGTTGAAGAAGCTAAGAGTTTAGGTATAAATGCTATTGCTCTTTTTCCTGTTGTTGAAAATAGTTTAAAGACTGAAAATGCTTATGAGGCATACAATCCAAACAATCTAATTTGCTCTGCTATTCGTCAGGTAAAATCGGAATTTGGAAGCGATATAGGAATTATTGCAGATGTTGCCCTTGACCCATATACTACTTATGGCCATGATGGAATTGTCATTGACGGCAAGATTGCAAATGATGAAACCATACCCATCTTGTGCAAGCAAGCGTTAGTTTTAGCTGCTGCTGGATGTGATGTAGTTGCACCTTCTGATATGATGGATGGTAGGATTCAAGCGATAAGAGCAGCATTAGACAACAGCAATTTTCAAGATATACTGATATTATCTTATGCAGTTAAATATTGTTCAGGTTTCTATGCACCATTTCGGCAAGCAGTGGGCTCTTGTTCATTTTCAAGTTCAATTGATAAAAGTAGTTATCAGCTAGATTTTGGTAATGCCAAAGAGGCAATGCGTGAAATTCAGATGGATATAGATGAAGCTGCAGATATTATCATGATAAAACCTGGGATGCCATATTTAGATGTAATTAGAGTTGCAGCCGATAAGTTTGATATCCCGATTTTTGCCTATCAGGTTAGTGGTGAATATGCAATGCTTAAAGCTGCATCGGAAAAAGGCTGGCTTGAATATGACAAAGTAATATACGAATCATTACTTAGTTTTAAACGTGCTGGTGCTAAGTCTATTTTTACTTATGCTGCCCTTGAAATTGCAAAAACTAATCAGTTGAAAACTATATAACACTTTTCTCTCTAAATAATGCAAACCTTTTACTTTATAGTAAGAAAAATTTTGTATACTTACTTTATGATAAATTAAAGGTTAGGCAAAAGGTTGACAATCTTTTTTGATTTTACTTAAAATGAATAGATTGATACATGCTGCAAGACAATGATAAGTGATTATTTTACAATAATGGTTTTTTTAGGGATAGTTGTACTTATATCTGTACTTCTAGCTACCTTACCTATGTTTTTTGCAGCATACAAACCTGATAGTGAAAAATTATCTTCTTATGAATGCGGGTTCAATCAATTATCAAGCGCAAGAAAGACATTTGATATAAGGTTTTATTTGGTTACAATACTATTCATAATATTTGATTTAGAAATTGCCTTTTTATTTCCATGGGCTGTGTCCCTTGCTAAAATAGGGAGCGTAGGTTTTTGGTCTATGGTAATATTTTTGTTAATACTTACTGTCGGTTTTATATATGAATGGAATAAGGGCGCCTTGGAATGGGAGTAACACTGTAGACGACGGTATCTGGGATGATTATAATAATAAAGGATTTATAGTTACCAAATTTGGCAACTTAGTTGATTATATTACAAATTGGGCAAGGTCTGGTTCATTGTGGCCTATGACTTTTGGCCTTGCATGCTGTGCAGTTGAAATGATGCATACTGCAAGTAGTCGATATGACTTTGACAGGTATGGAATAATGTTTCGTGCAAGCCCAAGGCAAGCTGATGTTATGATTGTTGCCGGTACTCTTACTAATAAGATGGCTCCTGCATTACGCAAAGTGTATGACCAAATGCCTGAGCCACGTTATGTTGTGTCTATGGGTAGCTGTGCCAATGGTGGAGGTTACTACCATTATTCTTATTCGGTAGTACGAGGTTGCGACCGTATTGTTCCTGTTGACATATATGTTCCTGGGTGCCCACCAACAGCTGAGGCTCTCTTATATGGAATGCTATGTCTGCAACGTAAGATTAAGCGTAGTAAAATAATAATTAAAAGATAATTTTAGTATTTTACACTTTAAACAGAAGTCTCTTGCACACGATTATTTTCATCTGTCGAAATAGATGACACTTCTGTTTGCGGTTCTTCTTTGTTCTCTTTATTTCTTCTTATTGCATAAACATCTTTCTCATACACTAATATACATGAGCAATTTAGCAGTGCTGTTATAGCAACAGTAAATACAATGATTGATGCTGATGTAAAATAAATTTTACTTCTTTCAGAAAGAATAGTTTCAGATATAAATATCCCAATTATCGCAACAACAGTGAGGATAGATGATATTCGCATTCCCCATTTTGCTTTTGTTATTTCACTGACTATTTTTATGCTACCTTAGATATAATCCATGATAAAGCGAGTTTAGAAATTGAGAATATAAATGGACAAACGCCTACTGATATGCTTCGTTTAAGTGCACAAGAGAGGTTAGAGTTTTTATCATCAGAAGCATACCTTAATCTTAGTTGCGTAGCGGATCGTGATCTTGAATATCTCGCTACTATCGATAAAGCAATTTTTAATTCAGATCTACATGCAATAGAAGAAAAAATACAGGAAATGAAGGGGGTAACGGTACAAGAAGAAGTAAAAGGTAATGTTATACAAAATCCAACATTGTCTAAACCAATGGAGCAAAACCGTTCTATGTAGCAATTTCTTTAAAGATACTCTTCCTTGTCAAAAAAAGAAAATAACGTACTCTTTAAGTAATAGTGCTTAAAAAATAACTATGAAATATAAAGAAATTGATGGCAATCCGGATTTTGTTACTCTAGAAGAAGAAATTTTAAGCTTTTGGAATAAGAATAAAATTTTTCAACAATCGGTTGAAAACCGTCCTAAAAATGATTGTTTTGTTTTTTACGATGGGCCACCATTTGCCAACGGCTTACCTCATTATGGACATTTACTTACAGGTTTTATTAAAGATGCATTTGCTAGATACCAAACAATGCTGGGCAGAAGAGTGGAGAGGAGATTTGGTTGGGATTGCCACGGCTTGCCAGCTGAAATGGGAGCTGAAAAAGAACTTGGAATATCGGGCAGAGTGGCAATAGAAAAGTTTGGCGTTGAAAAATTTAACAGCCATTGCAAGTCTTCTGTGATGAAATACGCTGCAGAGTGGGAGAGATACGTAAATAGACAAGCTCGTTGGGTTGATTTTCATAATGACTACAAAACCATGGATAAGTCATTTATGGAATCAGTAATGTGGGCTTTTAAGCAGCTTTACAATAAAGATTTAGTATATGAATCAGTAAAAGTGGTTCCTTATAGCTGGGCATGTGAAACTCCACTGTCAAATTTTGAAACGAGAATGGATAATGCTTACAGAGAAAAAGTTAGCAAATCTGTAACTATAGCTTTTGAATTATTGGAAAAACCAAAAACTGTTGATAGCAATGTTAGTAAATGTAAATTACTTACCTGGACCACAACTCCATGGACTCTACCAAGCAACTTAGCTTTGGCAATTGGAAGGAATATAGAATATTCTGGAGCGATAATAAACAATGAACTATACATTTTTGCCAAGAGTTACATGCAAAAATTTGCAAGTCACTGCCAGCAAAATAATATCGCTTACCTACCATACAATATAGAATTAAAGGCGGAGGGTTTGGTTAATCTTGCTTACAAGCCGTTATTTGATTATTTTGCTAATACGAAAAATGCATTCCGTGTTTTAATTGCAGATTATGTAACGGCAGAAGAAGGAACAGGGATTGTACATACAGCACCAGGGTTTGGTGAAGATGACTTTTTTCTTTGTCAGAAACATAATATAGAAGCTATCTGTCCGATAGATAGTAGTGGCAAGTTTACTACCAGTGTTTCAGATTTAGCTGGCATGCATGTGTTCGATACAAATGACATAATAATTAAAAAATTAAAAGAAAAAGGTTCATGGTTTAAAACAGAACAACATATACATAATTATCCACATTGTTGGCGAACAGATATGCCACTAATCTATCGTGCTATGCCCTCATGGTATGTTGCAGTTACTAAATTTAAGGATAGGATGGTAGAGCTCAACAAAAGCGTTAATTGGGTACCAGAGCATGTTAGGGATGGGCAATTTGGTAAATGGTTAGATGGTGCACATGATTGGTCTATCTCCCGTAATCGCTTTTGGGGCACACCAATACCGGTGTGGAAGTCAGATGATCTAAAATATCCAAGGGTAGATGTATATGGCTCAATTGCAGAATTAGAAAACGATTTTAATACCAAAATAGAAGATTTGCACCTGCCATTTATTGATAACTTAGTACGGCCAAATCCTGATGATCCAACTGGCAAGTCAATGATGCACCGTGTCCCTGATGTTTTTGATTGTTGGTTTGAGTCAGGCTCGATGCCATTTGCTCAAGTTCACTATCCATTTGAAAATAAAGAATGGTTTGAAAATAATTTTCCGGCAGATTTTATTACTGAATATATCGCGCAAACAAGAGGTTGGTTTTATACTTTATTTGTTTTATCTACCGCACTGTTTGACCGTCCACCATTTAACAATTGTATATGCCATGGAGTGGTGCTTGATGTAGAGGGGCAAAAGTTATCTAAACGCCTAAATAATTATGCTGACCCTATGGAGGTGTTTAACAAATATGGTTCTGATCCTTTGCGTTTTCTTATGCTCTCTGGCCCAATTGTTTGTGGTGGTAATCTTCTATTAGATAAAGAAGGTAACATGATACGCGATATACTAAAAGTTGTAATAAAACCCATATGGAATAGTTATCACTTTTTTACTATGTATGCAAATGTTGATGGAATAGAAGCTGAGGTATGTGAAAAATTTGATAGCACTATGGACCGCTATATAATTGCTAAGTGCTTTGAGGCAGTTACAAATATTAAGAGCTCAATGGAAGCGTATAACGCGCAAGATGCAGGCAAAGCAGTGGTAGATTTTTTTGAAGTATTAAATAATTGGTATATACGCCGTAGCCGCAACCGTTTTTGGCAAAATAAAATTGATAAAGATAAAACTGATGCTTATAACGCCTTATATACCATATTCTATTATATACTCAGAGCCTCATCACCACTTTTGCCCCTAATCACAGAGGCTGCGTGGCAAGGTCTTAAATTTAAAGAACAGTCTATTCACCTGGCTAGTTTTCCTGAAAGTAAAAACTTTGATAAAAAACTCATAAGTGAGATGGATTTAGTTAAAGATATCTGTAATGCTGCTCTTTCTATACGCAATACCCACAGCATACGCATACGTCAACCTTTAAGCAAAATAACAATATACCACAAAACTTTAAGTAGTTTATCTGATGAATATCAAGAGATAATCAAAAGCGAAGTGAATGTTAAAATACTAGGACTAATGAATAATGTAGAAGAAGTAGCGTCGATAAAGTTAAAGTTAAATTTTTCTATTTTAGGCAAGAGAATTCCAGATAAAATAAAAGATTTAATACAATACGCAAAAGAAGGCAAGTGGGATCTACTTAGAAAAGGACAATTACTAATAGGCAAAGATGCAGATAATTACCATATACTCAATGAAGGAGAAAATGAAGGAGAATATGAGGTGCTCTTGCAAACAGATAATAACTTCTCTTGCGTGTTTGATGATAACAAAGGAATAGTGATATTAGATACAAACTTAAGTGATGAACTAATTGTTGAAGGATATGCTAGAGATGTAGTGAGAGCTCTACAAGAAGCAAGAAAACAAGCAAATTTGCATATATCTGACCGCATTAGGGTTGTTGTGCAAACAAACGATATTAACTTCAAAGCAGCAATAGAAAAGTGGCAAGAATATATAAAAGATCAAACTTTATCAGTATACTTAGCAGTAAATGCAGAATTGGATAAGGATAAAAGCTACATTACCCATTCAGTAGAAGGTCAGGATCTGGTTTTTCAGATATGTCTTAATTAATCCATATGTAATTTTAGAAGGTGTAGTAGTGACTGTTGCAGTTAATCTTTTTTAGGCAAAATCTTGATTTATCTAAAAATATATATTATAATTATTAATATAATAGTAAATGAGGTTTTAAATGCATCCACAAGACTGGGCAGAATGCAAGGATCAAATTACTACATATGGCAGTATTGGTTTATTCTCTTTAATAACACTTTTTTCAATAACAGGGCTAATCATTTATCATACAAAACTAGAATGGATTAAATCACTAGTAAAAAATTCTCCTCAAGGTGAATCGGCTTTTTGTGGAGCTGTATATTTAGGTACTATACTATCACTAGGAGCTATAGTAGCGATTTTAGGAAGGCTTTGTTTTTACATTATCCAAAAGGATGATTGTTGCCGTGGTTATACGAATACAGAAAAACCAACAGTACCAAATGGTACTCTAAATGATGCTAGTAATAAAAATACAAAACTACAAAATGTTGAAGTAGGCGCTACTACTTCTCAAAGTAGGCAGTCATAGTAAAAACTAACTAATTCAGTAAAAAGTTAAATTTAGTTTCTCAACAAATATTCTAATAAAGGTAGCATTATTAAAAATAAATTAATCTACTGGGGGATAAAAATGTTGGATAGTATTAAACAATATAAAAAATCAAGTGCAGTAATTACTTTATCATCTTTAGTTGCACTTTCTTCAATCATAACTGCAGTAGTTAACTATGCAAAGCCAGAATGTACTAAGTTACTAGTAAATCTTTTTGGAGGAGAGAAAGGTTTTGCTTTAGCTGTAACTTTAATTGCTTTAATATCTTCAGCACTAACAGCGTTAATCATAGCTTATATAGCAAATAAAAGTATTAAACCTAAAGAAGTAAAAGATTTGAACTTTTTTGAAAAAAAAAGTACTTTCGGCAAAAATAGATAGTGATGTACAGAAGACAGAAATAACAATAAACAAGGATGATTTATCAGTAACTGGCGACTTGAATAAGTTAGGATTTTGTGATAAAATTGAAGTGGTTACAAAAGATTCTTGTTTATTAACAATAGAAAAGGAGAATGATGAAGGTGTCTATAAAATTACTAATTATCAAGAATTGCAAGGATTGCTTAATAAGGAAGTTAAACTTATTGACGATGTAGCGACTATTAAAAGTAAATTATTCTGTAAGGATGATAAAACAACATTAAAAAGTATGACTGTTTTGCTTGTGGGTAGTCTATACAATACGAAAGGAGTGTTAGCTGCTCTAGGTGATGTCGTTTCTGCTTACAAGTGCATAGGAAAGTATATATCTTAAAGGGAGTATTCTCCAAACCATACGAGTGAAGATAAGGAAAGTTGGTGGAGAGAAGAAAAAAACAGGCCTCTTAAATTTATTACAAAAAATTATAATGAGAAAAATAACTAATTTATCCTCAACGAATTTTGTAATGAGAAAGCAGATGAAATATCGATTAAGACAGGATTTGTAAAAAGAAAGAGGAAATTGAGCAGTTCATCATTTGTAAAAGCTATAATTTTGGGTAACATAGGAGTTGTAGCATAGATGGAATTATTAAATGAAGATTCTGTAAGGTTTAAATTTTAGGTTTACTGAATATGAAAAGAATGTACAACAACTTTATTTAGCAACATCTCACAATTTAAAACAATTTAAAAGCATAGGCTATATTAGCCTACCTAATGATATGGAAAATTTGTATAAAGGATATGTATAGTGGTTATGAATGGGATAAAATTACATTCTAAATCATGAGCTAACAGATCAGGGTTATAGAGGCAACTGATGATTTGCTAATATCTGACTTATTGTACCAATAAACAAATGGATGAAGCTTAGCTGTTATAAATCCGATACCAATATGTATGACATAAAAACAAATCAAAAAATAGAGTTTGTTTAGAATTTCTAGAAAGGGAAAAATTAAAGTGAGATCAAAAATTAACTGAATACAATCAAAAAAATAAGGGCTAATAAAAAGTAATATGATCTTCTAAAAAAAAATCAAAAATTGGTCAATATTCATAACTAATGTCACAGAGAATAAAATTAATGCTATTAACAATTTACAGAGTAAATTATTTAAATTATATAAGTGATGAACTTAAAGATACAATATATGCTAAATTGTGCGCAATTCTTATATTTTATGGAATTGTACAAAACTGAAAGAGCTGAAAGGCGTTCATTGAACTAAAAATAGAGAGTTGTTTTTAGCGCTAAAATTAATAATTTGAGAATTTTTCTAATAAACTTATCACAGACTGGACACAATTTTCTGTGAAAGTTAAGTTCATTGAATCTTCTAACACTTGCTTCCTATCTTCACCCCTATGGTTTGTCCCCTATTCTTAGATAAAAGCTCTTTCAGTAGCCTTTTTTATAATTTTGTTCACAAGATCCAACACAACTTACTAGTTTTAAACATAGAGATTCAGTATCTTTAATACTGCTTCTTCTTCGTGTTTTTTTATTCCCTAGTTGATTCATAGGTAAATCCCTATCTGCGTTTTCGTTTCTATGCAAAAGTTTATTTGCACATTTACAAAATAACATCATCACTACAAAGAATACGAACATGATAAATGCCACAAATACTGTTGAGCTATTATTAGCCTGATTTAAATGGAGCGAAGGTCTAGAGTGATTTAAATTAGATGAAAGTGCCAATGGCTTTAAGTTTTTCTGAGTATTTTTTATAGGTTGATGATATTGATCAAAGCATTCTTGCATACCTGGAACACTATACTCTCCTGATGTACTATACATTTCTCTGGAAACTAAGCATTGATAAAGATCCTGTTCTTTTTTATATTCCATTTTTTCCCGTCTACTAAGACGTGCCTGAGTATTTAAATAGTCATGAAATGCAGCTCTGAGTTTTTTTGAATTATAAGGACCTATACTATGGTACCTAATGCATTCAATAAGTTGTTTAATGTCTGGTCCCCTAATCCACATGACTTGTTCAGGACATTGTTTCATAAAAACATTTACGCGAAGATCATTTGCGCCATAATTACAAAAATTAAGTATAGTATGTCCCATTAAAAATCAGTTGAACTTAGGTTGTTAGGAGATTCAATAGTTAGAATCTGACTACAGTTATGTGGATATATCATACTACGGTAACTTAAAATACGAGAGGATACTTGACCCACGATAAAATTACTGCGCATGGCTTTTATTTCTCTTTTTCTCGCTGTTTTATATTTCTTCATATTTTAACTCCTTAATTACCTCTTCTCCAGTTTTCTTCACAGGATTTTATGCAGTTTTCTAATTTTGAGCATGGAGATTGAGCTTTAGTATTGCTTCTTTGCGTTTTTTTTACTTCTCAGTTGATTTACAGATGAAATTTCATTTTTATCTTCACTTTTACGACACTATTTATTTGCAAATTTACAAAGAAATATAGAAACTACACAAAATGCTGCTATAGTTAATAATGTTAGTGCATACGATGGTAGTGGTATTTTGTTATTGCTACTGCCAATTTGACTTGAGTTGAATAAAGGTATCAATGGTTTTGAATTTTTTGGGATATTTTGTATAGGTTGAAAGCTTCCGGTTAAGCATTCTAATTTTATATAGTCCATTTGGTTTAAAAGCATACACTGATTAAAGTGTTTATTTTTTGCAAGTTGCATCTGTTCCTTTATACAAGGACATTTTCTAATATTGAAATAGTCATCAAATAAAACATCAAACTCTTTTGAGTAACGATAATCTACAGCAAAACTTTTAATATATTCAATAGCATCCCTAACATCTAAAAAAGACATATCCCCTGTTTTATCTTTTTTAATACACTTTTTTATGAAAGTACATATGTACTGGTTATAAGCTTTATAACCAAAATTGAGTGTAATACTGTCTCTCAAAAAATCGGTTGTATTTAAATAATACTTGCCATTAGGCATAGTAACTGAAACACTACTACAATTAGCGGAAGACGTTATGCTAACCAGCATATAGGATGTTATTACATTATCTATAAAATCATTATATATACTGACTAGTTCTTTTCTTCCCATTACTTCACGTTTTTTCATACTTTAATCCTCTAATTTTAAAGTACTTAAATAGATAGTATTACTAAATTTAGCATAATAATCTTAGCTTACAATAGTTAAGTTTTAAAAGCATTGCTGCCTATTTACTTTGTTAATATAATTACAGAAGTTTGATTAAAGTTTAAGTTTTTATGCTAGCTCTTGCACAAAGGATATTTGGGTCGGCAAATCAAAGATTAGTTAAGTTGTTCTATAAAATAGTTGAACAAATTAATTTACTAGAACCGGAAATTCAGAAGCTTTCAGATCAGATGTTATCTGATAAAACAAAAGAGTTTAAAGAGCAGATAAAGAATGGTAAAACTGTAGATGATTTGCTCATTGAAGCATTTGCAGTTGTGCGTGAAGCTTCAGAAAGATCTTTAGGCATGCGACATTTTGATGTGCAATTAATTGGTGGTATAGCACTGCATCATGGAATGATTGCCGAGATGAAAACTGGTGAAGGTAAAACTCTAGTTGCCACTTTAGCTACATATTTAAATTCATTAACAGGGAAAGGAGTACACGTAGTCACTGTTAATGATTACCTAGCAAAACGCGACTCAGAGTGGATGAGCAGGCTATATGATGCTCTAGGTATATCTGTTGGTTGTATAACACACGATATGACTGACGAGAAAAGAAAGGTTGTATATAGCAAAGATATTGTCTACTCAACAAATAATGAACTTGGGTTCGATTACTTGCGTGATAACATGAAGTTTTCCCGTAGTGATGTAGTTCAAAGAGGGTTTAATTATGCTATAGTAGATGAAGTTGATTCTATTTTAATAGATGAAGCTCGTACTCCTTTAATCATATCTGGTCCAATAAGTGAAGATAATAAGATATATACAAAGATAGATAAAATAATAACTAAACTTCAATCTTCAGATTATGAGCTAGATGAAAAAAATAGATCAGCTCTTTTAACTGAAGATGGGATATCAAAAGTAGAGGAACTGCTTAAAATTAATAACTCAATTGCGGCAGACTCTTCTTTATATGATGAAGGTAATATAATAATAACTCACTACATAGACCAGGCTTTACGTGCCCACAAGTTATTCACTGTAGATAAAGATTATATAATTAAAAATGGCAAAGTAGTAATTATTGATGAATTTACAGGGCGTATGATGGAAAGTAGAAGATATTCTGATGGTCTGCATCAAGCACTGGAAGCAAAGGAAGGGTTGGAAATACAGAATGAGAGCCAAACTCTTGCTTCAATAACATTTCAGAATTACTTTCGCCTATATAAAAAATTAGCAGGAATGACAGGCACAGCAGCAACTGAATCAGAAGAATTTTGGGGTATATATAAGCTCAAGGTTATGCAAATTCCAACTAATGCTCCTGTTAAAAGAAAAGACTTAGATGATGAAATTTATTGCACAGAAGAGGAAAAGTATAGTGCAGTAGTAAAGTTTATAATTGAATGTAATAATCGCCATCAGCCTGTTCTTGTTGGCACAACAAGTATTGAAAAATCAGAAAAACTCTCACGACTTTTAACTGAAAATTTACTGAAGCATTCAGTTTTAAATGCGCGCTATCATGAACAAGAAGCCCATATAATTGCTCAAGCTGGAATGCCAGGAAAAATCACAATAGCAACTAATATGGCAGGACGTGGTACTGATATTCAGCTTGGTGGAAGTGCTAAAATGTTAGCAAAAATAGAGATTAAAAATCCAGATCAAGATAAAGAAGTGATCCAAAAAGTAGAGAAAGATAAAGAAATTGTAATGAATGCTGGTGGGTTGTGTGTGATTGGAACTGAGAGACATGAAAGTCGTCGTATAGACAATCAATTAAGAGGGCGTTCTGGTAGACAGGGAGATCCAGGGTTATCAAAGTTCTTTTTATCTCTTGAAGATGATTTACTTAGGATATTCGGTTCAGATAAAATAAAGATTTTTCTTAAAAAACTAGGTCTTAAAAAAGATGAAGCAGTACACCATCCATGGATCAGTAGCGCGCTTGAAAAAGCACAAAAAAAAGTTGAATCTAAGAACTATGATATACGCAAGTCATTACTAAAGTTTGATGATGTTATAAATGAGCAGCGCAAGGTAATATTTAAGCGAAGGAATGATATTTTGAATAATAAAGATAATTGCATATCTTCGGTGTATAAGAACGTCAACTACTCTATTATCAATAAAATTACTTTGGATAAGTGCTATGATGAAGAAAGTTACGAACCCATTACTGATGAAATTAGTCGAATATATAGATTAAAACTAAATTTTTCTGAATTCGATTTAGATAAAGATAGTATCTTAGGTTATATAAATGGAGAAGTGGATAAATTCTTTTACAAAAAAGAACAATCATTTAGCCAATACAGGGATGATTTGTGGAATACTGTAGTTAAACAAGTTATGATTATGACACTTGACCACTTGTGGAGAGAGCATTTATTAGCTTTAGAGAGTTTAAAACACAGTGTTAATTTGCGTGCAATAGGACAAAAAGATCCTTTGAACGAATTCAAAAAGGAAGCGTTTATAATGTTGCAGAGGATGTTGAATGAGTGGCAAGAATTGATTCTACATCGTCTAATACGCTTTAATATCAAAGATGAGCAACAACATATAAACCAAAGGTTTAATAAAATAAATGACTTTCCATATACGTCGAGAAACGACAAGTGTCCATGTGGTTCAGGTAAAAAGTATAAGCATTGTCATGGGTGAGTTAAAAACAAAGAATCTTCAAAAGTTACAAGGTAAGGATTATGCTTTGTGAATAAAAGTTTGTGACTAATACGGTTTAAAGGTCTTAATTTTTAGAGTGCAGAATTAGTATGTTTATTGTTTTTTTCCTCTATTGTGTGCAGATCTTACTGGCTTTAGTATCAAAAAAACTTCATCGTCCACTATAAGTAAGAAAAAATCAATATATTGAATATAAACCTATTGGAAAGTATTTGTATTAATTGATGGTAAGTATGGCTAGGTTTACAGAGCAACGAGCAGTAAACAGACTGTGTTCATATTGGAACTTACTTAGAGAAGATAGAAATTATCCGAGAAAGGATGAGATAGAACTCGAAGAAATAAAAGATATATTAGAGTACTGCTTTATTATTAAAGTTAATGAAACAGATGATGAGAAGAAAAAGTACAATTTTGTACATTTAGGAAGCGAAGTTGCTGAAATTTATAACATGGATACAGATATAATGCATATATCACCTATGACTGAGAATTTATATCAACATCTAGATTCAATACTCACAGATAAAGAACCAGTAATTGAAGATCTTGATCTTCAAGGTTCTGTGGGTCATCACTTGATAGGAAGGCAGTGTCTTCTCCCCTTAAGTGATGATAATCAAGAAGTTAATTATATATTAGGTGCAGTTAGCTGCAGAAAAGAAAAATACGATTACTTTTATGATGTAAATACTTGACAAAAAAACATAAAGATCTAATTTATTATAGTTATGTTTAGCAAGTGATGGTTATGCCAAAGTTGAAAACGAAATCATCAGTAAAAAAGCGTTTTTGCCTTACTGCAAGTGGTAAAATACGTGCAACTCAGTCTGGTAAAAGGCATGGTATGACTAAAAGGAGCAAGGGAGCAATTCGTAACCAGCGTGGTACTACTATATTAAATAAATCTGATTCACGTATTGTTAAACTTTATATACCATATGGTCTTTAAAAGGTGGAGGATTAGTAATGGCTAGAGTTAAACGCGGAGTTAGAGTTCATGCTCGTCATAAAAAAATACTAAAGCTAGCAAAGGGGTATAGAGGGCGTGCAAAAAGCTGCTATAGAGTTGCACTGCAACGTGTTGAGAAAGCTTTAAGTTATGCTTATAAAGATAGGAGAGTTCGTAAGCGTGATTTTCGTAGCCTGTGGATAATACGTATTAATGCTGCTGTCCGGCAGCATGGGCTTACTTATTCTCAATTTATTCGTGGTCTTGTGGTTGCTGGTATTAAGCTGAACAGAAAGATACTTGCTGATATGGCAGTCAACCATAAATATGTTTTCACTGAGCTTGTTCAAACTGTAAAAAGTAAATTAAACAACTGTGCCGCTTAATAAAATATCTTCAATTAAAGCAGAGGCTCTATCCAAAATTTCTGCTTCCTTCTCAGGACGTGAATTGAAAGAAGTATATGCTCTATATTTGGGAAAAAAGGGTGTTTTAAAATCATATTTAACGAGATTAAAAGACATAAGTGATCCCGAGGCAAGGCGTGCCAGTGGTAGTGTTGTTAATGAGTTATACAGTGAACTAGAGGTATTAATTACTAAAAAAAAATATGAGTTAAAGCAGAAGGAAATTAATTTAAATTTAAATAAAGAGAAAGTAGATTTAACCACTCCAGAGAGGCCGGAAAAAGTAGGTAAAATTCATCCTATAGCTAAAATTATTAATGAAATAAGTGTTATATTCTCTTATATGGGATTTAAATTAGCTGATGGTCCAGATGTAGAAGATGAATTTCATGTATTTGATGCACTCAATACACCAGAGTATCATCCGGCAAGAGAAGAAAGCGATACCTTTTACTTAAATAAAACACAGGATAGAAGAATGGTTCTTCGTCCTCATACTACTTCAGTGCAGGTTAGAGTCATGGAAAATAGTCAAGACTTTCCCATAAAAGTTATAGCGCCAGGTAGGGTATATCGTCATGATTTTGATAAGACTCACACTCCAATGTTTCATCAAATTGATGGTTTTTATGTTGATAAAAACATCAATATGGGGCATTTAAAATTTTGCTTAAATTATTTTTTAAATAAATTTTTTGATTCAGATAAAGTAAAAATAAGATTTCGTCCTAGTTTCTTTCCATTTACTGAACCTTCAGCAGAAATAGATATTAGCTATGATGGTAGTGATTGGATAGAAGTTTTAGGTAGTGGCATAATTCATCCAAACGTTTTAGAAAATGTTGGTATAAATCCAAAAGAACACAGTGGTTTTGCATTTGGCATGGGTATTGAAAGGCTTGCAATGCTAAAGTATGGTATTAGCGATCTTCGAGATTTTTATAATAGTAATATGATGTGGCTAAATCATTATGGGTTTAATTTTTCATCATTAACTATTTGATGTCTCTCATAAAGAAAAAGGCGGCAATTATAACTGGCGCAGCAAAAAGATTAGGTAAGGCAATTGCTCTTACTTTCGCTAGTTATGGTTATGATATTGTAGTGCATTATCATAATTCTCATAATGAAGCAGCCTTCCTTAAGCATGTAATTGAAAGGCTTTATCAAAAAAAATGCTTAATTGTAAGAGCGGACTTCAATGATTTTTATTCCTTAAAGAATTTGGTAGAGAAAGCTTTTAAAGTTATGCCATATTCTAATGTTTTGATTAATAATGCCTCAATATTTCACCGCAAAACTTTTTTAGAGACAGAAAATGAAGATCTTACATGTAATTACAACATTCACGTAAGAGCACCGTTTTTCTTAATTCAATATTTTGCAAAAAAATGTCAAGATAAGGGATCTATAGTTAATGTTATAGACCATGGTATTATAAAACAGTCAAGTAACTATTATGCCTATATGTTAACCAAGAAATCACTTGCAAATTTAACACAAATGTCTGCCTTTGAGCTTGCTCCTAGAATTACGGTCAGTGCTATTTGCCCAGAGTTTATATCCGATGATGAATTTCTTTCCAGTTCTAGTCGAGATAGCACCTTAAGCAAAGTGCTAAGAAAAATCATCGACCTGCTTGATACAACAGGGCAGCTTTATTTTTTATGTGATATTTAAGTAATTTTTACTATGTAGTAAATATATAATATTGGTTGTATAAGGTAAAAAAACAACATAGGAATATTAAGTCATGTTATAGAAAGAAAGTTATCATTATTTACCAAAAATTATATTCAAGCTAAAAATAATACTTCTGGCATATCTATTACTAAAGATAATTTGAATCGAGAAATAAGTTTGCTAAATAAAAGAATATAGAAAATTGCAGAAAAAAATGCATTATATTATCATAAAGACTTTAAGTGTTTTATGAATATAAATAATACAGAAGAGAAAACTTATCAGACAAAACGTGTCACAGCCAAAGAGATAGATGATATTTTATATAAAGAACATAAGATTTTAGATCATGGTTTTATTCGTGTAATAGATTACATGGGCTCTGATAGTAGTGTGGTGCAAGCAGCTCGAGTTTCTTACGGAGAAGGAACCAAGCATATTAGCCAAGATGCAGCTTTAATTAATTATCTGATGAGACACTCTCACACTACGCCATTTGAGATGTGCGAAATAAAATTCCATGTAAAGCTTCCTATATTTGTTGCTAGGCAATGGATCAGGCATAGAACTGCAAATATTAATGAATATTCAGCAAGATATTCTATACTTAGTCGTGAATTTTATATACCAGAAACCAGTCAAGTTGCTGAGCAATCTAAAAATAACGCACAAGGCAGAGGAAAAGAGTTGGATTATGAAACTGCTAAAGACATAACTACGGTTTTAAGTAAAAATTCTGATCTAGTATACTCCAGCTATGATAAATTGCTTGAAGATGGCCTAGCGAGAGAAATTGCAAGAATAAATCTAACACTTAATTACTATACTGAACTTTACTGGAAGATTGATTTGCACAATCTTCTTCACTTTTTAAAACTCAGAGGTAGTCATCATGCTCAATATGAAATCAGAGTTTATGCTGAAGAGATGATTAAGATAATAAAAAAGTGGGTACCTTTAACTTATAATGCCTTTGTCGAGTATTGTTTAGAATCATCTTCTATCTCAAAAAGTGGACTGGATATAGTGCGTAAGCTAATTAAAGGAGAAGAAGTTAAAAGAGAGGAAAATGCTATCGGTAAAAGAGAGTGGAACGAGCTTATGTCTGTGCTACAAATAACCGAATATGAATGACACAATCTTTGCTTTATCTACAGCGTTTAGCAAATCAGGAATAGCAGTTATAAGAATATCAGGTCCTAGTTCTTTAAAAGTGTTAGAACATTTCAGTATACGAAAAGAAATTAAGCCAAGAATTGCAACTTTTGCAAAACTGTATGATAAAGATTATCAGTTAATAGATGAGGGCATAATTCTCTATTTTTCTGCTCCAAACAGTTTCACTGGTGAAGATATTATAGAGCTACAGCTGCATGGAAGCAAAGCTGTAATTAAAACAGTGCTAGAGGAGCTATCAAAAATTTTTGTTATGGCCAAACCAGGAGAATTTTCCTTAAGGGCCTTTATTAATAATAAATTAAGTTTAACTGCAGCTGAAGGACTTGCTGATCTAATAGACGCCGAGACAAAAGTGCAAGCAAAACAAGCATTAAGGCAAATGTCAGGAGAGCTAGATGTGTTATACCAAGAGTGGCGACAAAGATTGATTAATTTGCAGTCAAATGTTGAGGCATATATTGATTTTCCTGAAGATATTGAAGACTCTGTATTGAAAGAACTAGGTAAGGAAATACTAAATTTAATTAGCTCCTTAAAGGATCATTTGAATGATGAGAGAAAAGGCGAAAGGCTGCGTGAAGGGTTACATGTGGTGATAATAGGTGAGCCAAATGTTGGTAAATCTACCTTATTTAATTGTCTAGCAAAGCGTGATATCGCTATAACTTCACAGTATGCAGGTACAACTAGGGATGTTTTGGAAGCACATATTGATATTGGTGGATATCCAATTATTATTTCAGACACAGCCGGCATCAGAAGTAGCTCTGATCCGATAGAATGCGAGGGAATTGCAAGAGCAAAAAAAAGAGCTAGTGCAGCTGATATCAAAATTGCTTTATTTGATAAAATAAATAGCTTAGATTGTGAAACCTTATCATTAGTTGATGAGCAAACAATTTATGTGATAAGCAAATCTGACAGTCAAAATAGTGACTTTCTTTCTATAAATAGCATGAATTTTTTAGCAATTTCTGTCCATAAGAATAAAGGGATTGATAGATTAGTAGAGTTGATTAAGGATAAAGCGCAAGCAATGTTAACTTACAACGATGAACCAGTTATCACACGCCAAAGGCATCGAAACTGCGTACAAAAAGCTTTGGAGTATTTGCTGCTTTTTGATAGCAAAAAGCCAATAGAACTCATATCAGAAGATTTTAGATTGGCTGCTAAGGAACTTGAAAAGATAGTTGGCGCAATTGATGCTGACGAAATATTAGATAACATATTTAGTAAATTTTGTCTTGGAAAGTGATAATTCAAACTATTATTTCTCTTTCTGGAAGGTTTTTCTAAAATTTTAGATCATCTTTCTTTTAACAAAAGAAATTAGCGTTGCCTTAAATTACTACGTTCTATTGCCTGAAATACTACTGGATCTTGCAAAACTTTTTCTTTTACGGCTGCTTTTCGCATCTTTTTTATTTTTGCTGCTATTGTATTTGAATCTGAATTGAAAATTTTCTGATCAATGGTAGCAACATCTTTAAACTTATCTGCAGGATCAATAGTATAAAATCCATCGGTAGAATTTATAAAAAATAGAATTGGACCGATGTCATATTTAGTTGCAGGACGAAGATTTAGACGTAATGACAAAACCCCCAACCTTTTTTGTTCATCTAAACCAAGCATATCAATTGGTGTTTTGTTGTATTTATTTTTAATCCATGGGTTCGCTCCTTTTTCCAGCAACTGAATGATGAACCTTTCATCTCTTCTTGCACAAGCGATATGAAGAGCAGTATCACCACATATAGTTTTGTCGTTGATATATTTTTCAATATCTCTATGATTTAATATCTCGTCAACTATACACCTTTGCACATCATGCCCTTTAAGCAATAAAAAATGTAAAGCGTTTTTACCAACTTTATCGGTAATGAATGGGTTAGCACTAAAGTCACATAATAATGTTAATGAAGCTCTCGGGCTGACATCTCTTCCAGAAGAGATGTCCCATAGCAGTATGGTATTACCATATATGCCACCAAAGTGTATCTCGTTGACATCAAATCCCTTGCTACAGATAAAATGCATAATGCTAATATAAGTAGCGTTTCTATCAGAAAGATTTAAACTGTGTAAATGATCAATTGCACCACAAAATATAGCATATTTTGCATTCTCAGATAATGGTTCATTGATATCACAAAATTCTTCAACATCTTCTAAAGTAACATTGGGTGCAATTTCTATTCCCCCATGCTTATTAAAGCTTACACCAGACTCTTTATTTTTTATTCTTGCAGTTGCTGCATATCTGGATTGCTTCTTACCTCTATACATATCCCCCTAAATTGATTTCAAGTACTCAATTTAATAACACATTAAATTTAATATAAAATCTATAATTATTTTAAAATAAAATATCTATTTAACCTTTACTTTAATTTTTATATAATTGATCAACTTAGATTATTATTAAGGTTATTTTGTATAAAAATTCAGAAGACTACAGTGCAGTTTTAGTATTGCAAGATGGTAGGTCCTTTTGGGGTAAGTCAATAGGTAAAAAAGGAGAAGCCGTAGGAGAAGTTTGCTTTACCACTTCAATGACTGGCTATCAGCATACTATCACAGATCCATCCTTTGCTGAACAAATAATTACATTCACATTTCCTCATATAGGTAATGTTGGCATTAATGATAAAGATTACGAAAGGCAAAAGATCTTTGCCAGTGGAATAGTAGTACGAGAAATATCTCAGGCTTACCATTCTTCCTGCAAAATGGATTTAGATGATTGGTTAAAACAGAACGAAATAGTTGGAATATCCGGAGTTGACACCAGAGCACTAACTAATCACTTAAGACGTTACGGGCACCAAAGTGGTGTTATCTGCTCACCTGATGATCTACAAAACATAAAAAAAGATTTTTTACCATCGGAAGGGCTAGATTTAGCAAGTAAAGTAAATAAGCATAATGACTACATAGTAAAGGAGGGAGATGGCAATTTAGATTATAATGTGGTTATAGTAGATTTTGGCGTAAAAAGTGGTATAATTAGTTGCCTAATAAGTTTAGGCTGCAAAGTAATAGTGGTTGCAGCAAAGGAAAACTTTGCTGAAGAAGTGTTAAGCTTAAAACCAGATGGTATAGTGCTTTCCAACGGTCCAGGTGATCCGTTAGCTATGGCAAAATATGCAGCAAGAGAAATAAATATTCTTATAAAGTCTAATTTACCTATTTTTGGTATATGCTTAGGACATCAGTTACTTGCTATTACGCTTGGGGCCAGGACGATAAAAATGAATCTAGGTCATAGAGGTAACAATCATCCAGTATGTGAGGTGGGTAGTACAAAAGTGGAGATAACAACTCAAAATCATGGCTTTGTGGTTGATCCTAAGACTTTGCCAAGTAATGTTGAGGTAACTCATATTTCTCTCTTTGATAACAGCATAGAAGGAATCAAGCTAAAAGAATATCCGGTTTTTTCTGTGCAGTATCATCCAGAAGGATCTCCTGGTCCTTATGATTCACATTATTTGTTTAAACGCTTTGTTGATAATATGAAGAAACAGAAGGACTCTTATTGTTCTTAAATTCGTGGATTAGACCTTCTTTGTATGTTGGATATTGCAAAACTACATTAAGGTTCGTTTTTATTTTTGCATTGCTAACGCGTTTAGTTCCATTATAAAAGCTTCTATTTGACAATTTTGAAAAATGAATTGGGACTGGTGGTTCAATCTTAAGGAGATTTGCAGCATAAGCTATAACCTCAGATTGTGGTGATGGCAGGTCATCAGCACAGTTATATACCTCTCCTGGATCAGGACTGTTTATTGAGCTAAGTAGTATGCTAGCTATATCTTCAACATGAATACGTGAGAAAACATGACCTTCTTTTATTACACTTTTTGCCTTGCCTAACTTTAGATCGACTAAAGCATTTCTGCCTGGACCATATATTGCTGCCAAACGAAAAAAGTGCACTGGCAAGTTATTTTGCCTCCACTTTTTTTCACATTCAAGTCGCCCTATCCCCCTTTCTTCAACTGGTTTTGCTTTTGAATCTTCTGTAACCCAGTGGCCATAATGTTCGCCGTAGACACTTGTTGCTGATAGATACCCTATCCATTTAACATTTTTAAAATAATTGCCATATTTTTCCAATACATTATCACCATTTGGAGGTATCGAAATTAAAACATGAGTTGCATCTAGCAGTAAGCCTTGTACAAGATTAGAGTTATAATCCAGTATGTTAATATCTGCATTTTTATTAGTTTTGCTTGAAGTCCCACTGATTTTCCAGCCTAAATTAGCCAATTTTTGTGATAAAAACTTAGCTACATATCCGTAGCCAAAACAAAATAAGTGCATACTAAATAGAAATTTTAAACTATATATTATAGGTCTATTTATCTCTTAGCAAATGTTTGAAAGTAGTGATTTAGTAAGTGAAGATTTAAAAATCTTGGAGAATTTCTTAAATAATAGCAGCGAAAATAGCAACATATCTCTTGTCAGTAGTGTTGTATCACACTTAATTAAAGCTGGAGGTAAAAGACTGCGCCCTGCATTAGTATTTATAGCATGCAAAATGCTCAGTTATCAAGATGAAGAAGATAAAAGAATACGTGTAGCTGCAGCAATAGAATTTATACATAACGCCACTTTACTGCATGATGACGTGCTTGATGAAAGTGAGCTCAGAAGAGGAATAAGCACTGCAAACAAAATCTGGGGAAACAAAACTAGTATTTTAGTAGGTGATTTTTTACTGACAATGGCGTTTCAGTGGCTAATAGAATGCAAAAGTTTTGATATACTATCTATTTTGTCGCAGTCTTCTGCTACTATAGTAAGTGGAGAGATAAAACAAATGCTAATTTGCAATGATATCACTATGAAAGAACAAGATTATATTGATATTGTGTCAGCAAAGACAGCAGCTCTATTTGCTGCCTCTTGTGAAGCTGCAGCTGCCTTAGCTAAGGTATCAGTAGAGGAAAGAGAAGCTTTAAAGAGCTTTGGAGTTAATTTTGGTATTGCGTTTCAGATAATTGATGATGTTTTGGATTATAGTGGAGAGCAGTCTGGTAAAAATCTAGGTAATGATTTTTACAATAGAAAAGTAACTCTACCTGTTATTATTTCTTATAATCTTGCAGATGAAGCAGAGAAGGAATTTTGGCAAAGTTCTTTTAGTGTAGTAGAAAGCTGCAGAAACTTCCAAAAAGCTATATCCTATATTGAAGGCCATAAAGCTATAGAACTAGCTAAGGAAAAAGCAGAGTCTTATGTCAAAATAGCAAAAGAAAGTTTAAATATCTTCTCTAATTCTATATATAAAAATACCCTCATCACCCTGCTAGACTTTACCTTACATCGTAAATCGTGATAGCCGTTTTAAACATTAGCAGTTCTTATTTCTTCTTAATTTATATTATACCACATAACCGAAGTTGTGCATTAACTAAAGAAAAATTGCAATATCATTAAAAAAATTATAGCATAAAAGTTTTTAAAGTAATGAATATTAGATATTTTAGGTATTATGTTACACTGTTGATTTTATGGATTATTTTATCTGGTCACTTTGAGTGTTTTTTTGTAGTATCGGGTATCTTCAGTTGCCTATTTACTATACTATTTTGTCAACGTTTAAGTAGTTTAAATATTTGGAATAAATCAGATGGAGTGTTTTTTTTTCGTTTTATTGCTTATATTGGCTGGTTAATGTTGCAAGTAGTGCTATCATCTGCATATATAGCAAAAAAAGTATGGCAATTATCGTTCAATCCTCAGGTTATTGTTTTTCAGTCACAACAGAGAAATAGCATGAGCTTGGCTTTATTTACCAATTCTGTTACACTAACTCCCGGTACTATGAGTGTTGATGCGATACAAAAAGATCCATATAAAATTATAATATCTACAATAGATAAAAAACTTATAGATGGCTTAAATGATATGGATCATAAAGTAGCTCAACTTTTTTTAACTTTTAAATAAGCTCACAGCATCTTTATATTCTTTAATAAAATTTTCTTCCATATCTTTAGATAATATAGCGTTTAACGTATAGCACAGGTGACTATATAAATCTTGTAAATGTAACATATTGCTTCTTTTTTTACTATTGCTATTGAATCTATCAGGAAATATTTCTTTCATTATTTCAATTGTTAGTAGTTTATTTAAAAGGATATTTTCTCTTGCAATAATAATTCTTACCAAAGCTGTATTAAAATAATGCTTACTTCCTAAGAGAAACTCATTATTTTGTGGCTCATAGGTCTTAATTATATATAAATTAATTATTTTTGATAAACTATTATTATAGTATTCACGATTTTTTATAACTTCCCAATTAACTATCTGTGAATCCTCAGGTTTAGAATTGCTGTTTATATTAGCTAAAAACTTACTCATTTAACTATCCCCTATTATGATTAATCTATGTATTATATATTCCTTTGGTTAAGTAACTTATAATGTGTTTAGTAGCCATTTCTCAAAAAATTTAAATAAATATAATGTGTTAACATATTATAGCAAACCCCATTGATGAGAGGAGCAAGAGATGGTAACATTCATTAGATTTGAGAAAGAAAGCAAAGGATTTTATAAGAGAAGTATAAAAAACCGATAAATTATATATATTGACGAATGTGGTGTAAATAGCTGCCTTTGTCTGGAATATACGTATGCTCCTAAAGGAGATTGCAAAAATTTCACCCAGAAGGAGTGAGAATAATTGCTGGGAAAAGAGGCAAAGAAATTATAGCAGCTATATTGATAGCAGTATATTTTGAGGCGTATATTGAGAAATTTTTATACCCAGAGCTTCAAAAAAACGAAGTTGTAGTTTGTGATATTCACAAAAAACTTGATTCAAAATGCAAGCTGTAAGTTAATATTTCTACCGCCATACTCTCCTGATTTAAACCCAATTGAACATTTTTGGAATACTTTAAAGTTTAGAATTAGAAAAATTTTACCTAATTCATAAATTTAGCTATCAATCGTGCCTTTTAATGGTTCTGTTGCTAATGGGATTTACTATACCTCCTAAAGGCAAGATGTCTTCTGATAATATCTCAATTATATTAAAAACAATGGCTTGCTTTTGTTTCCACCCCCGTCATCAGCGCAAATCTTATAATCTTTTCATTTGAACTCTTATTATCAGGAACAAAAATCCATTTTGTTATGTCTTTATTTAAATTACTAACAAGTAATTGACCTAGGATCAATCTACTGAAGTAATTTTTTTATTTTCTCTCGTAAAACATACTTCATCTCTTCTTAGTGTCAATATTGAGTACGTTTCTGCTAAGCCAAGTTTTAACTTTTAGTCAGCTATTTTTTGCATTTTATGAAAATATTGCATTATAATTGCAGCTATTTCCTCTATTGATCGTTGTGTTACATCAATGATTGGCCATTTATTGTTAGAAAAAAAAGCTTCTGCTTCTAGTATTTCTTTTTCAACTTGCTCAGTGCCTATGTACTGCTTATTATTTATATCTTTTATTGAAATCAGCCTATTTTTACGTATTTGTATTAGTCTATCTATATCTATAGTTAACCCAATAACTAATGTGTTTTTAATTTTCTTTAGGTCTACATAAAAAGGTACCTCATCAACAAAAGGTAAATTTGCTACTCTATAACCACGATAAGCTAAGTATATGCTAGTTGGTGATTTTGATGTACGTGACACTCCAACTAAGACTACATCAGCTTCATCAATATCATAAATATTTTGTCCATCATCATGATTGATAGTGTAATTAATTGCATCCATTCGTTCATAATAATTATCACTTAAGCTATTATGCAAATTTAGAAATGAATCTTTCTTAACATTCAAATAAGATGAAATTTCTCTCATGATATGAGACAGTATTGCCACATAAGGAACTTTGAGGGTACGACAACTCTCTTTCAAGTAATTTCTTAGCTTATCATTAGTGATAGTACAGATGACAAAATTATGCTCATCTTTTTTTATCAATCCTAAAATCTTATCAATTTGTTGCTTGTCTTGTACCAAAGACCACACGTTTTCTCTGGCATCAATTGAGTTAAAATGTTGAACTGCAGCTCTTGCAACTGATGCAACAGTTTCTCCTGTTGAGTCAGATACTAAGTGTAGGTTAAGTATTTTCTTCAAGATATCAGTAGACTTATTATATTATAAAATATACTATAAAATGCTCAGAGATCAAATATTATACTTCTATCTTCTACAGTACCACGTAATTGTAATTCAGCTGCAGTAAGATCAGATGCATGCACGAAACGATTATTCTTATACTTTAAAATGAATGCGTTAATAAGACATATAAAAATAGATGTAGATAATGATATTAAAAATGGCAATTGGATTAACATTATTTTTGGATCTGTTGAATTTTTAATTTTGCTGTTTAAAAATGTACGTCTATCTATTAAACACATTGCAACCATTGTTATACTAAATATAAGAGAGGAAATAAGAACATAAGCTACATTCACTTCTGGCTTTATAAGAACAAAATGGTCTATACATTTGGTTATACACATAATTATTATCAATATAAGTTATACTTATTTTAGTATAAGCCACCTCCAATTACATTAAATATTTTTTAGTATAAAATTATCTATTACCTTTAGCTAATATTGGTAATATTTGCCCTTTCCATACTTGCTCTGTTATATTATCAGCTACATGACACGTAACATAACCTTGGTGACCAATAACTAAGGGATTCCGGATTACTTTTAGCGTTCTACTGATGTCTCCATTGTAATCAGTAACAACCATTTCATAAGGATTTCCATTTTTTATAATCATCTTTGAATTTTACTATAAGTATCGAAATAGTTGATGCTATAAATCTCAATTGTATTTTCTTGTGCAACTTTTAACCAAAACTTATGCTCTTCATAACATGCTTCACACCAAGAGGCAAAAACATTAATTATGTATTAACTAATTCTTGAGTATCTCATCTTCTGTCAATGCTTATTGCAAAGAAAAATCAACCTTATTTTTGTTGTTCAGTGTGATAGAAAAGATAAAATAAAATACAACAAGGTATGGGATCTTTATCATTGCCTAGTTTCCAAAGAAAAATATAGTACATCAGAAAGCTGTGGTATATTAATAAGATATAGTTTTCCAGACATGAAAGGGTGCTTTGATCAATATTATCAACCCATAGAAAATACTTCGCAAAATTTAAAGTCATTGACATCTTTATTCAATTCAAGTCATATTAAGCCTACATCTTCTTTAAGTCAAGTTGGTAATAGCAATAATAAAATGCCCTCACATATATTAACAATAATGGTTATTGCTATACTCCTCGTAGGTGTTTTATTTATTTGGAGGTGTTGTAATGAAATTTTTCAAAGATTTACCTGTAAATCGATCAAGAAATGGAAGAACGCGAAGAAGCAATATTAAAGCTGAACCTCTATGTTTAAACCTAATAAGCTGTGTTGAATCTTGTGAACAAAAAAGAGGTTATTAAGAAGGTTTTTATCTAAGAATAGATAAGTTCTTTATAGAATTATCAACAGAAAAACCCTGGTTTATCATCGAAGTAATAAAGTTTTTCTAATTTTACAACATCCAGATCTTCTTTTTCAAGAGTAACTAATAATTCATTGATATCACTATTTTGGTTAGCATAAAACCTACAAGTTATTTGATCACCAACAAATTTGCTAGACTGTGGCCATACAATTAATCCTTTAGAGTATATAGTAGTAAGATTTACCTTACTTGATTCCTTTAAAAAAAGATCAGTTAACTTATTTAAATTAGCGGAATTATCCCACCTAATTGATATATCAACACCTACCAATTTCCTAATACTCTGTTTTATGCTTTCTTCTAAAGGAAATATTTCCCTATTGGTTTGAATATTTTTACTTACCAGAAACTCAGGTAAAAGCTTTGGTTTTTGCCCCAAGTTATCAATTACAGATTGTGCAAACTCAGTGGTACCAACTTTTTTGCTACTTTTTCCCTTTTTATAGAGATCAGCAGTATGGATACCATCCTCAAGTGTTTTAAGCCATGCATTAGAAATTAATTGAGCTATCTCAACCTGTCCTATATGAATAAGCATTTGTACAACGGCATTTAAAAGCCCAGAAGGGTTTGCTATATTTTTGCCAGCAATATCAGGAGCAGATCCATGCACTGCTTCAAACATTGCATACTCATCTCCTATATTTGCACTACCGGCAAGCCCTACAGAGCCAGAAATCTGAGCAACAACGTCTGACAGTATATCACCATATAAATTTTCAGTTACAATGATATCAAAAGCTTCTGGATTAGTTGCAACTTTTGCCATTCCAATATCAACAAGATAATGATCAGCTTGTATTGCTTTATAATCCTCAGCAACCTCCCTAAAGGCTTCATGAAAGACACCATCTGTCATTTTCATGATATTATCTTTTATTAAACAAGTAACTTTTTTTCTATTATTCTTTAGTGCATACTCAAAGGCATAATTACATATCCTTTGTGATGCAGACTTTGTGATAATTTTTGTGCATTGATAAGTATCCTCAGTTAATCTGTGCTCTACTCCTGCATACACGTCTTCTTCATTCTCTCTCACTACTACTATGTTGAAGTAATTGAATTTTGTTTCTATTACAGGATGATATGATATACACGGTCTAATATTTGCATATAACCCTAACCTTTTTCTTAAGGCAACATTTAAGCTTTTATGACCTTTTCCCTGCGGCGTTGTAGTTGGAGATTTCAAAAGTATTTTAGTCCTCCCAATAGACTCCCAACTACTATCAGAGATACCGGCTTCCCATTCCTTTTCATAAAGACGCCCGCCAAGTTCTATACTTTCTATACTTACATCTGCTTTTGCTTCTTTTAATATAGAAAGCACGGCTTCCATAATTTCTGGGCCTATTCCATTACCATATGCTACTGTAATTGGTACTGACATTGCACTAAATCAAGAAATTATGTTTAGTCTAAATTAAAACTAAAATCGTGTAAATTAATTATTTGATTCTAATACTTTTTTGATTTTCATTGTTATCTCATTTAGAGTAAAAGGCTTCGGTAAAAAATGAAACTCCTTTATATTAATGTCCTCATTTTTTAGAAAGACATCTTCAGCATATCCTGAAATAAAAATAATTTTAACATCCGGTTTAATTTTGATTGCTTCCCTTGCTATTTCAGGACCACTAACTTCTGGCATTACTACATCAGTTATTATAACATCTATTTTATTAATTTTCTCCTTTATAATTGCTATAGCACGTTTGCCAGAGTCTGCTTCTATAATATTGTAACCTTTTTTCGTTAATGCTCTACTACTGAAAATTCTAACTGAATCCTCATCTTCAATGAGTAAAACTGTGCCACCATGGTGTATATCAATTGTAGCTATATTTTTTATCTCTCTATCTTTGTTGTGAATCTTATTACTTTTTAACATATGTACTGCTGGTAAAAATATGCTAAACTTGCTACCAATTCCCTCTTTACTATCAACCATAATATATCCACCTGTTTGTTTTACTATTCCATATACTGTCGATAGCCCAAGACCAGTACCAGACTTTATATCTTTAGTGGAAAAAAAAGGTTCAAATATATTTCCAATGACATTTTTCTTAATACCACATCCATTATCTATTACTTCTATAACAATATACTTACCATGTTCTATAGGCTCTTTATCGGATAAAAACACATCTTGCGCTACGGTAGTTGTATGATCTATTTTTGCCTTGAGTGTTCTGATAATCAATTTGCCACCTTTTTCCATGGCAGCGCTAGAGTTAACAACAAGATTGATTATTACTTGCTCCAGCTGCCCTTGATCTGCTTTTACCAATCCACCATCTTGCTTGTAATCCAGTATGAATTCTATGTTTTCTCCGATAAGCCTTTTTATCATCTGTGAAAGATCAGCTACAATACTATTTACATCAAGTATTTTAAATTGCAGAGTTTGTTTCCTAGAAAAAGCTAGAAGCTGCTTTACTAAATTTGATCCTCGTTTTGCATTTTGCTGAATTTGCATTATATCTGAGAACGAATGATCATTCGTTGTATGTCTTATTAAAAGCAAGTCACAGAAACCTATTATTGCAGTCAAAATATTATTGAAGTCATGCGCTATGCCCCCAGCTAACTGACCTATTGCTTGCATTTTTTGATAATGCTCAAATTTTATTTCCAAGTTCTTATGTTCCGTATTATCAATAAAGTAGCAAATAATAAATATATCGTTACTGTGAGTATATTTATTAAAATATACTTTAATATTCTGGTTATTCTGTAATTTCACATCTTCGGTCATATTATTAATATTACTGCTTTCAAGGTATTCTTTGATCTTTTTATGGTCTTCTTTTACTATTAGAGTAAAGATTGAGTCTGTACTTTTTTGTTTTACTAATTTTAATAGTGCTTGATTTATTTTGATAAAGTTGCCTTTGCTATCACACAATGCAATAGCAACTGGTGCATTGGTAAAACACGGATTAAGTTGATAATCATCTATATTTGATGTAACTGGTGTAACTAAACCACATCTATATCGGTTATTATACTTATCATAAAATACAGCATTACTTATGTGCGCTTTAAATGGTATTCCATTAGCAGTGCAAAGTATAATCTCCCCGTTTTTCGTTTGTTCTTTATCTTTAACTTTTGCAATAAAGTCGATAAATAAAGTATCCTTTTTTAAACTTTCTAGTTCAAACATTCTTAAAAAACTTTTATTTGCATACACAACAACTCCGTTGGGATTAAGCCAATAAATTCCTATATAGTGGGCTTCCATTAATTTTTCATATAATTGTTCTTTGCTTATTTTGGTTGCTTTTAAGACAAAGTATTCTTGAGGTCTAGCTATAGGAATAAATGATAAATTATACACTTTATGACACTCATCAATAGCAATTTCTGGATTAGTACTAATAGGACTAAGAGTTAAAAGAAAGTTTGATGTTTTGTTATTTTTATAAAAGGAAAAGTAAGTCTGTATTGAAGAGTTATTTTTTAGGGCTTTATAAAAAGCTTTCTGTTCCCTTCCTACAACTCCTCCCATTGTTAATACATTACTTAAACTAATGTTTTGATCATAGGCTTTAAACCTTTCGTAAAACCTAGCATCTGCATAAATAACACTGCCACTTTTATGTACAATAAGGCAAAATTCAGTATTATGATTTAGCGCGTTGGCAAATACTGCATTTTGGAATTCTACTTTGTTTATTACATCCTTGTAGAGTTTTATCTTAAAAATCAAAAATGCAGTGGTTATTATTATAATTAGTACATTGATTTCAATACTAAAGTGTCTACTATATACATCAAAAAGGTAAAGCATCGATATTAAAATAATAGGGATAGACATGAGTGTTAAAATCACTACAATTGACATGCCATAGTCTCTAAATACGAAATCTACCCTATTTTCTTTGCTGTTATTATCAATATATCTTTTATTCATTATATATTTTTATTTACACTAAATTAATGCAAGTTCAATTATTAAAAATACCTGAAATTGCTTTTATACTTCTACAGCAAAGCTGTCATATGCTGCTTTAATTTTTGGAGTTGTTTTAAGTTTGCTGTTAATTGTATAATAATCAATATAATGGCTCATATGAGTAAGTATCACCTGTTTAGTACTTAACTGTTCAACCCAGTTAAGACATAAATCAAAATGAGCATGAGCAGTAGCTTCTTGATATCCTATGCATCCTAGTATTAAGGTTAAATCTTCCTTACTTTTTAATATTTCCCAAGATTTCTGTGGAAACTCTTTTACGTCAGTACAATATGCAACTAGATCATTAAAAATAAAACCAGTAGACACTATATTTCCATGAACTTGAGGAAAAGCAACTATTCTGCATCTTCCTATTTCCCATTCTCTATGATAGTCAACTCTATTAACAGTTAGATAATGACATTTATTCCATGGATTACTTGGAGTGTTGGGAATAAAAAGTTGAGGATAACTGGAAATTATACTCGTTAGAGTATTGATACTTCCATATATTGGCAGAGTTTTTTGCCCTTCTTTTGGTTCTATGGCAGATAATTCGGTTATGCCTGCACAGTGATCAGCATGAGGATGAGTATATATCACTGCATCCATGCTATCTATCTGATTTGCAATTGCTTGCATTCTAAAATCAGGAGATGAATCTATAAGTATAGTGGTACCTTCATGTTCAATTAGAGCTGAAGTACGTGTTCTTTTGTTTTTACTATCAGATAAAGCTGATTTGCAAACGTCACACTTACATCCAATTGTTGGAATACCAACAGAGGGACCACACCCTAATATCGTAACCTTCATAAATATTATCTGTTAATTAAAGTTATTTGAGTTTAATACTTTTCTCATTTTTATACAGCTTTATTTATATTGATATTGTAAACTTACTAACCTATAATGAATGAAAAGTTAGTTAATAAAATAGTTGTAATATGGCAGTAAAGATAAGGTTAGCAAGGCATGGAGCAAAAAAGCGTCCTTTTTATAGAATTGTTGTTGCCGATGTAAGGGCACCAAGGGACGGTTCTTTTATAGAACAATTAGGGCATTACAATCCAATGTTATCTAAAGATAATAAGGAGCGTATAAAGATTAAAAGCATTGATAGGTTAAAGTATTGGTTAAGTGTTGGAGCACAAGCAACTGAAAAAATACAGTGGTTTATTAAAAAAGGGCTAATTGAGATTTGAGTTATATTTCAAGAGTCTATACAAAATTTAATAATCTTTTAAAAAGGAAGGATTGCTTAATAAAAGTATAAGTTTTTCTACTCCGTTTGCCTTATTAATCCTATATAGTTTTTAATTTAAAATATAGTTATCACTTTAAAAGTAGTTACAAATTAACCCTAATTATATCAAATTAAAATTATTTACCAGTAATATACTTGATTTCTCTTTCAACAATTTCCTTGATAAGGTTATGCAGGTGACTATTTAACCATTCTTTTAACTGAGGTTCTAAAAGCCTAATTACAAGTTCCTCAAGGGTAAGACTATACCCATTAGGTGATTTATGTACTTCTTTAATTAAATGTTGAACTTCTGCAGATGCAGCCTCAATATTTTCTTTTGAAAGGAGACTTCTATTTTCTTGTTTTTGCATGCTTTTATCTTCTGTCTTTGCAGCATCTATAAGTGGCTCAGAAACATCATTTGAAGTTTTAAATTCTTCATTTTTTTCCTCAAAATCCGAAAACTCATCATCATCTTCATCATATTGAAAATGCGGTATTTCACCATCTAATTTTTGGCTTGTCATAGAAGATTTATTGTAACCATTATTATGCATCACTTTTTTAATATCCTCCAGTACATCCTTAGCAGATTGCTGATCATTTTTATCGTGCATCATAAGTAAAACACCCTACTGGATAATTAATACCTATATGATAAACAATACTTGTTAAGTAATGTTTAAATTGCCAATTGTAAACAGCAAGTTGTATATACTAATTACATAATTTCCTTCTGCTTCTGTAAGATTTATTTTAGCTTTAAATAATTCTCGTTCAGCATCAAGAACATCAATTGTAGTTCTAAGACTTAATTCTGCTTCCTGCTTTATTCCATCCACCACAACTTCTGCAGCTTTTACAGCTTCTTGAGACGAATCAAGGATGGAGCGAACAGTTAAAACATTTTCCCATCTAGTAATAACTTCTTCCTCTATATTTTTAATAGCTTCATAATAATCATGTATGTACTGTTTTGCAGTAAAATTTGCTTGATCTATTGCCGCAAAATTCATTCCTCTTTGAAAAATAGGAACAGATACATTAAATGATAAACTGTAATCTCTTTGATTGCTTGACTTATAGACGTTTTTAATCTTAGCTAAAATGTCAAGAGATGGTAAAGACTTCGACAGCGCAATTATAACTGCCTGATCTGCAGCTTTGTGCCTATAGAACACTGATTTTAAAATAGGGTTACTCTTTTTTGCAGTTTCTAGACATTCTTCCAAAGAATCTGGTATAGCAGGTAAATCAGTTGGTTGCAGAAGATTTTCTGGCTCTTCACCTACTATACGAGCGTAGGAAGCGTTGGCAATTTTTAGATTACCATCTGCTTTTATTTGCTCAGACATTGCAAAGGCAAGTCTTGCTTCTGCTTGAAAGACGTCTGTTTTGGTTACTTCGCCAACAGCAAAACGCTTTTGCGCCATATCCAAATGTTGCCTCAGAACGTTCTTATTGTGTTTACTTAAGTCTTCAACTCCCATAGCGGTAAGAACCTTAACATAGGCACCCACAGCATCGAGTAAAACCTTTTGCTTGATTTGAAGAAAATTTAATTTTTCTGCAGCAATTTGATACTTTGCTTGACTTGGAGCAGCAAGCCAACTTCCATCTATTCTTTCATTGATAGAGAGTTGCCCTACTTTTGATGTATAATCAACACTTGGGTGATTTGGGTTAATACGACCAATCATATCTTTTTCCGGTTCATTAACATTTGCAATATGAAAATCATATGTAACCATTGGAAGGAAACTGGCAATACCATTCATTCCTAGTTGTTTTTTAGCCCCTTGTAGAGCATAGCTTTGAGCTTTAATCTTTATGCTACTTGCAATTGATTTATCTATTGCTTCTTTTAGTTCAGTACTATAGCTATTTGTAGCAGTAAACAGAATAATTAATACTGAGTATAGTAGACTCTTCATATTTCTAATTTAAAGATAGTAGTCAAGTAGATAAAAATATAAATTATGTCAAATGGAATAATGCATCTTAAGAGGAAAATCACTGATACTAATTAATATATTAATAATGATTTATGTCGTTCTTTGCAATGAACCTAGTATCAACTCTGCAGTATGTTTTGGGTCGCAGCTTTCAGTTATGGGTCTACCAATTACGATATAGTCTGCACCAAGCTCTATTGCTTCTTTTGGGATTACGGTTCTTTTTTGATCGTCAGTGCCACTCTCCAAGCGTATACCTGGTGTTATTATTTTAATACTATTTCCACACACCTTACGTACTTCCGCAATCTCCCATGCTGAACACACTATTCCATATAGACTTACCTCTTTTGCAATTTTAGCAAGAATGGCTACTTGTTCTTTTGCAGTTTTGTTTATTCCTACTTCTAGTAGATCATTATCATCCATGCTAGTTAGAACGGTAACACCAACTAAATTTATACCTGAACCAGAAACGATATCTAATGCACTTTTGAGCATTTTTACACCTCCACCTAAGTGCAAAGTTAACATTGTAACATTCATTGATTTGATAACTTCAGCTGTCTTAGCAATAGTGTTTGGTATATCATAAAGCTTAAGATCAAGGAAAATTGGTATGCCAAAATCTATTATCCTCTGCACTCCAGGTATGCCATTGGCCACAAAAAACTCTAAGCCTAATTTAAACATAGAAACTACACCTTTAAGTTTTTCTGCAAGTGAAACTGCTTGATCTATATCTTGTGTATCTAAGGCGCATATAATAGGGTTCATAGCTTTCAGTACCACTTATTGTGTAGTAAAGTTCTATCTCATGCGTAAACTGGAGACAATGAAAATTTATTGTTATACTTAAGCTCCAAATGTGAGATTTTAGACTATGCTCAAATGTAAAAATATATCATGCATGCGTAGGGGCAGAGAGTTATTCTCTAATCTTGAATTTGAAGTTGAAGCAGGTTCTATAGCTTTAATTGTTGGTCCTAATGGCAGTGGCAAAACAACTTTAATGCGCACTATTGTTGGCCTATCCTCAGCTGCTTGTGGCAGCATTAGTTACAACGGAAATGATATAGATGAAGATCGCAACTTATACCTATCTTCTATGATTTATATAGGACATAAGAACGCTTTTAAGGATGACCTTACAGTGATGCAAAACATCAGGTTCTGGGCTAAGATAAGAAAAACAACAGAGCTTATAATGGCTGCTGTGCATTACCTTGAGTTGCAGCCTGTGCTAGATATTAGATATAGTGAGCTTTCACAAGGTTGGAAGAGGCGAGCTTCCCTTTCTCGGCTACTTATAGCCAACGCAAATTTATGGCTTATTGATGAGCCATTTGCAAATCTTGATGATAATGCAACTTATTTAATCTCTGAACTGATATTGGTGCGTGCTAAGCAAAATGGTATAGTTGTGATCACTGGACATAATAAAGAAACACCATTTTCAGATCCTAAAATTATTAACATCTGTGATTTTCAAACTAAAGAAGAAAGAATATAGCTTTTGTTATATTTTCCTTATACTGAACTTAATATATTAAGTATAAATATTGAAGGAGAAATATGTACCTTACAAAAGAAGCTTATAACAAGCACAGCAATTCTTTTAAGATTTTAGAAATTAACGAAAATGATGCTCTGAATAACAACTTAGATGATTTGCTAAAATTGATCGAAACACAACGTAGACAAGTGGCACGAAAATATCACACAGATCAAGAAAGACACAGAACAGATGAGCAAATGGCAGAATTAAACACTGAGAAAATGAAAGAAATAAACATTGCTAAAGAAAAATTAGATGAATTTATAATAAAAGACGCACAAAAAACTGGTAGCAAATATGCTACATCATCTCCTGGAAGTAGTAGTTCTAGACAGCATAGCTATACATACTCTGGAAGTAAGGGTTTTTCATTCTCTTTTTCAAGTAATAATTCTGAACAATCCTCTTATACATTTTTCTCTGCAGGAAATAGTCACTCTAGCCACTCTTCTAAGGAGAATATGGACGAGAATCATAATTCGATGCATATGAATAATAGTAATATAAGAAGAAATTATGGTTCAATACATATGAATAATGGTAGAATAGATGAGAATCATGGTTTTATACATACGAATAATAGTAACATAAGAAAAAATTATGCTTTAATACATATGAACTATGGTATAATAGATGAAAATTATGGTTCAATACGTATGAACAATGATACGATAAAGAGAGATCATAATAAGGAAAAATCAAGACCAAGTCATGGAGCATCAAGAGGAGCTAACATTGAGATGAATGGAAGTGGTGTTTTTATTAACGGTAAACGTGTGCAACCTGGAACAACATTCTCAGATGTTGATGGTGTCTTCGTTTTTACTAGCCAAAGCCGTAAACGCTAAAAAATAATTTCAAGGTAGACTTCTTTTTTTACAAGAAGTCTTCTATTTACTTTGAAATAAGTGTTACCTTCTTGCATTATACCTTTTATAGTATAGTATCTATGTCTCAATAAGAACATAGTTATTGTAAATTAAACAATTCATATTAGTAGGGGGTGATATGTTGAGAGTAGTAGATATTGATGAAGTAATAAATATAGTAAGAGAAAAAGATATAATAGAGAAAAATTATGGCACAGTAGAAATAAACTATGGTCAAATAAAGGAAAATTACGGAACTGTAATAATAAACCGCGGTGAAATAGAGAAAAACTGTAAAGGTGCTATAGTGAAACAGAATCTTGGAAAGGTGGAATTAAATAGTGGTTCAATAATTAGAGATTATACTAATGGTAATACGAAAATAAATCAAAAAATTAGCTCTGTAATAGTAGAGGAAGGAATTAAGTATGGTATTGAGAGGCATGATTAGTTTTTAACTAAAATCATAAAATGATAGGTTTTCTAAGAGAAAGTCTATCATTTACTTTAAAAAAATGCTAACTATAATTCTTTTAATTAAAAATACTTTATATGGAGGAGTATCTTGGCAGTACCTAAAAGAAAAAAGTCTAAATCACGTCGTGACATGCATCGTTCTCACCATGCGATTAAACCTAAAAATATTGTTATCAATTCAACAACAGGAGAGTATATGCTACCACACCATATATCTCTTGATGGCTATTATCGTGGCAGGCAAGTAATTGTGAGAAATGAAAGTAAGTGAATGCAAATGATGTAATTATCGCTGTTGATGCAATGGGTGGGGATTTTGCTCCACTTTCGGTGATAAAAGGTATAGATTTCTTTTTTGATAATCTTATAAGCTCTAATACTAATGTTTCTTTTCATATCTATGGGCAAGAGGAAAAAGTTTTACCTATACTGTCAAAGTATAAAAGAGTGTCAAGTAATAGCACTTTTGTAGATTGCGTAGATGTAATTTTATCAGATGATAAGCCTTCTTTTGCCTTAAGACAGCGCAAAAAATCTAGCATGTATGGTGCTATTGAAGCAATTAAAGATGGAACAGTGGCTGGGGTGGTTTCTTCTGGAAATACTGGGGCGCTTATGGCTATTGCCCGCTTTGTGCTAGGTACCTTGCCAAATATTTATCGTCCTGCTATTGCTTCTGTTTTTCCAGCTAAGTCAAAGGATTTTATCTTGCTTGACTTAGGTGCAAATGTGGATTGCAATGCCGACTCACTCTTTCAATTTGCAGTAATGGGCAGTGCTTTTGCAAAGACTGTTTTAGGAAGAGATAACCCAGAAGTTGCTCTGCTCAACATAGGAACTGAAGAAATTAAAGGTACTGATGCAATACGTAAAGCTTTTGATTTGCTCAAATGTGCAACAGACATTTTAAATTTTAAAGGATATATAGAAGCAAGTGAATTTTTAAACGGTGATATAGATGTTATTGTCGCTGACGGCTTTGTTGGCAATGTCATGTTAAAAGCAGCTGAAACTATGGCAAATACAATAATATCTCTCGTTAAAGATGAAATATCTAATTCATTTATAATGAAACTATTTAGTTTCTTTATAAGAAGAAAATTAAGCAATAATCTGAATCATTTTAATCCTAAAACAAGAAATGGGGCTATGTTTTTGGGACTCAATGGTGTGGTGATAAAAAGTCATGGTAATGCTGATCATATAGCTTTTGGTCACGCAATTAGGTTTGCTGTTGATGCAATACGTAACAATCTTAATGCTAAAATAATAAGTGGTATTAGCAGTGTTGAATAAAAGCCGTTTTTTAGGCATTGGCTCCTACCTACCGAAAGAAAGATTAAGTAATGATGAAATCGCTGCAAGGTGGTCGCTTGATACTAGTGATGAATGGATTTATCAAAGGACAGGAATTAAATATAGACATATTATAAGTGAAGGTGAACTCACTTCAGATATGGCTCAACGTGCAGCTGATAATGCCTTAAAAGATGCAAAAATATTAGAAGAAGATGTAGGTCTTATTATTGTTGCCACAACAACTGCTGATAAAACATTTCCTAGCTGTGCTACTATTGTACAAGCAAAACTAGGATGTAAAAATGCATTTGCGTTTGATGTGCAAGCCGCATGCTCTGGTTTTTTATATGCTGTGGCAGTTGCAGATGAATTTATAAAATCTGGCAAGGTAAAGTATGCATTAGTTATAGGCGCAGATGCTATGTCTAAAATTATAGATTGGCAAGATAGATCAACATGTGTGCTGTTTGGGGATGGAGCTGGTGCTGTAGTGATTAGCTCTGACTCAGAGCATGGAATACTATCAACCCACCTTTATTCAGATGGAAAGGTGGAGATTTTATGTACTAATGGTGGAGTTGGAACAACAGGTAATTCTGGTTACATTTATATGAACGGCCAAGCTGTATTTAAGCATGGTACAGAAAAATTAGCAGATGTTATCCAGGAAACCCTAAAGCGGAATAATTTACAAATCAGTGACATTGACTGGCTAGTTCCTCACCAAGCAAATGTGCGTATTATTGAAGCCGTTGCTAAAAAGATAGGTCTTCCATTAGATAAAACAGTGATCACGGTCAATCAGCATGCAAACACTTCTGCAGCTTCAATACCACTTGCTCTAGATTCTGTAAAAAGTAGAATCAAATCTAAGGATTTAGTTTTACTAGCATCTATTGGTGCCGGTATGACCTGGGTTTCTGTTTTACTACATTATTAAACGAGAAATTTTATTTAATTTGCATTATTATTTGGGATGCATGGGTTTTGAACTCTCTACTTAATGGTAAATAGATCCTTAAGAGCTCTGCGAATAATGTCTTCAGTCTTTAAACTTGGTGAATCCTTTTTTATATCTTGGACAATACTGTATACCCTTGACCTATCATACCCTAAATTAATCAAAGCGAGGGTAGCATCTTCTTGAACAATAGGAGAATAACTTATATTAAGTTTGTTTACTTCATTTTGCAGTTCAGTTATGATTCTTGCTATTAATTTTGGTCCAAGGCCACTTAATTTAAATGCTACTTTATCACCACTAGCAATTGCTGATAAAACTTCAGTTGGTTCTAATTTACTTAAGATTGTAATTGCAATTCTATAGCTAATACCATTGACTTTAACTAACAAACGTAAGCAAGATTGCTCCTCTTTTGTGATAAAACCGTATAATTGAACTATATTATCCCTACTATGATAAGTTTCAATAAAGAGTCTAATGCTGTTCCCTAAATGACATAAATTTAAGCTTTTTACTGATAAGTAAACAATATACCCAACACCATTTACATTTAAAATAATATGGTCACTATTGATTTCATCAATTATACCAGTTAAGCTTCCTATCATTTAAAACCTAAGTAGGGTCTCTTTTTTTATCTTATACGTATCAATTAATCCGTGGGAATTTAGTATCCATAAGACAAGAAATAAAAATATAAAGAATATAAACATCGTGATAAGTGGTATTAACATAGAACTATCTATTGCCACCCCTCTTGCACGTAGGATACTAGCTGGTTGATGCAATGTTGACCATAAATCAACAGAAAATTTAACTATTGGCACGTTAATTGTGCTAAATATCGCAAATACTGAAGCAGATTTCATAGCTCTTGCTTCATCACTAAAAAAATTCCACAGCATAAGATAACCAACATAGGAAAAGAATAAAATGAGCATTGAAGTAAGTCTTGCATCCCATGCCCACCATGTGCCCCAAGTTCCTTTTCCCCATATACTACCAGTAATTAAACATACAGCAGCAAAGATCATTCCGACAGAAGATGCAGCACGTGCAAGTATACTGCAAATTACATTATTCCAAACTAAAAATGCAAAACTCAAAAGTGCAATCAGCATATATATTGCAAGTGACATCCACGCAGTTGGTACATGAATGTACATAATACGGACAATTTCTCCTTGTTTATAATCATCAGGTGAGAATAAGAGTGCAAGACATACCCCACATATAAAAAAAATAAAACAAAAAACAAGTAACCATGGTAGGCTTGATCTTATAATTTGCATTAAACCTTTAGGTTTTAAAAACATTTGCCTATCTATCTTGCTTATTTTCCTATCTAAAATACCATAAGTTGCCAAAGAGTAAATACTCTATATCTATCAAGATCTTGACTAACTTAAATTGCTTAATAGAGGATAATTTTATAATATAAAAGTTTTATATAAAGTATGAAGTTAGATTGTATAGAATAGTAATATAAATGATAGTTTTCAGAGAATCTAATTGACATTACTAAGTATTAATTTAAGTACTTTTGATAAGAAATGGTGGGGGTTATGCCACAAGAATTAGAGAAGTTAAAAGAAATAATAATCACAATACTAGTAGATAATGATAATAAACTAAAGGAAGAAGGACTTAAAATTATTAACGAACTGGGACGTGATCATATCAATGATGAACTTACTATTGATGAAAATAAAAAAGGGACTATTTTAGGTTGTTTAATATTATGTGATAGTCAAAATGGGGTAAGGTTAAACAATGCTACACTAAAAGAATTGGAAGGTGTCATTATACGACTCGGTGGGAAGCTAAAAATTTCTGAGCGTGATATGGAGGCGGGTCCGAATTCAATATTGGCAGCGCTTCTTAGCAGGGAAGATCCAAGACCTAGATCAGGTGTTATATCAGTATCAGATTTGGAGTTTATCGTCAGGAATCTGCTCTAATAGGAGAAATGCGTACAGAAAATATAAGATCTAGATTAAGTGGTATATCATTGTTAGCATGGCAAGCGTAAGGTCTGAGTAGGCGATTTAACGTTTGAAGCGATATTAAGAAGGCCACTTACTTGCATTAGGGCAAGAAGCAGCTATTCAGGCAGGAGTGGAGTTAGTATTAACTAAAGTCATTGAAAGAGAAATGCAAGAAGGAGTATAAGACCATTGCTCAATGCAAATGCAATAACTAGTACAAAAATTGCAATTTCTACAGCTTTTGGAGCAGGAGTAATAACAATTATGCTAAAGGGTAGGGATAACTCCATTGACATTCAAGGGTGGATTTCTGAAATAAATATGGAGTGGAAAGAATCATTGATGTCTGGGTTAATAACTGCAGTTGGTACAGGGATTGGAACTGCAGTATTAATAAAGTTGTTAAGAAGGTTTTTTTGTGCACCTAATACAAGAGTTGAGCAAGCAGATCAGTCAATAGAAGAATTTTTAGCACGCAGCTAATCTCTATTCTAGAAAAAATTTTAGATTTAAACTACTTACAATGAGTTTAAGGCAATATAAAATGATACATCAACTAGATTAACTCTTGTGTTACTTAACTTTCATAGCCCATTTATACATATCAGAATTTGGATCATTATTTATCTTTTTAAAAGAAGAATCTCTTATTTTTTTAATTGAGTCTGCTAGATCAAAATAACCATGTTGAATTGCAATAGAAAGAAGCTCACTACTATTGTTAATATTTAAAACTGCCCCTTTATATAAAAGAAAATCAACTATATCGCGTTTGCCAGTTTTCATAGCGAAAGTTAACAAGTCATGTACTGAATCTGGCTGAAGTGCAAATACATCGTCTATAGCCATACCAGTATCTTCAAGCTTGTTCACTATGGCTCTTAAGCCAGATAAATCACCTTTTATTATACAATAATAAATTTGCTTATTATAGTCTTGTAAATAAACTGCTCTTGGTAGGTGATTGTTGTTATTTTCACTTAACTTACCATATATAGCAATGTTAGGTGCTTTCTTATATTGCCATGTAGTAATCTCATCTTTAAATAGGTCTTCCAATTGTGGAAACTTAAAAGGTTCGTTATTTTCCTCATCAAAATTCTTAACCTCATCACTATTTGAGTTGCGAGAAGTGTCATTACCCTTTTTAGGAGTCTTATTGTCCTCATTATTTTTATCTGACTTATCAATTATGCTTGTACCTGTATCTCGCTGTACTTGAGGTAATGGATTTTTATTTGGTTCAATGTTGTTATTTAATTTTTCTTTTTGATCATTTTTTCGGCTTTCTAAATCAAAAACCTCAATATCTTTTTCTTCCTGTAAACTAGAATTTTTATCTTCTTCAAAACTCTTGTCAAGTAATAACCGCACAAAATCTTCTGATTCTATATTTTGCTGACCAATTAACAAATTTTCATCTATCAAAATATCATCTTCTTTGTCATTCAAGTTTAAAGCGTAACTTTGGGAAGCTATAGGTGGCTCATTCTCTTTAGTTTCAACTTTATTTGCATCGTCTGCCTTATCACTATTGTTTAATAAAAGCTCGTCTGCATAACTTAAGTCAGTACCAAATAACAGAATTACTAAGCAATAAAGTATTTTCATAGACATAGCATATTAATTAAGTGTAGGTTTAATTATACACAATATTATTTAATAATAAATTAATTAAAAGATAAAAACCCTCTCTGATCCTTAACTAGGATCTGCTCGGTAATATCATTATAGACTTTCATTAATGTTTTAGATAGCAAAAAAGGATTTCCGCTATCAGATACTTCACATATTTGTTGATCAATAGGAATTTTACCTAAAAATTTTATGTTTAGTTCTTTTGCCATTTTTTCTGCACCGCTTTCTCCAAAAATGTGAATTTGTGAACCTTGATAGCTAAAGTAACTCATATTTTCAACAATACCAATTATAGATACATTCAATTTTTTCAGCATATCAAAAGCCTTTTTAGCATCAATTAAAGCAAGCTCTTGAGGAGTGGAAACTATTACTGCTCCTGTTAAATTAAACTTTTCTGCAAGGCTTAAATGAACATCACCAGTGCCAGGAGGTGTATCGATAATTAGATACTCTACATCTTGCCACTTGGTTCCAAGTAGTAAATTGTGTAATGCCTTGGTAATCATTGGCCCTCTCCATATGACGGCACTATTTTTATCTATAACATAACCGATGGACATTGTTTGCAGTCCATATCTTTCTACAGGAAGCATTTTTTTGTTTTCTATTTGTGGAGTGAGACCTTGACTGCCTAGCATTTGTGGTAATGATGGACCATATATATCTGCATCAGCAATAGCAATTCTATAGCCAAGTTTTAAAAGTGATACTGCAATATTTAATGCTACTGTAGATTTTCCAACTCCACCTTTTCCTGATACGACTACAATAGTATTTTTTACTCCCTCGATTGATATTTTATTACTAGTTTTTTGATTTGCAGTACCTACTACTGCTTCTACTACAGTTACTCTTGTTATATCTGGTATGGCTTTTAAAGCATTCTCACATTCTACTTTAAGATTCGCTTTCTTTACAGCATGCTCCCTACTTAAAAACTGCAGAACAAAGCCAATATGTCCCTCTTTAATTACTATTGAAGATACCATACCAAGCGTAACAACATCTTTACCAGTATCTTGATCAATTACTTTTCTTAGAGATAGCTTAATTGCCTCTTCATTGATCACATCTTTTACTTACAATTATTATATTAGCATCTTTCATACAATGTAAACTAATTAATACTTTTAATTTGATCTACACAAAAATACATCTATAATTACCTTTTTCTCTATAAATAATTTATGAAGATTATTGCAGGAAGTGCAAGTAAAAACCTAGGAGAATCAGTTGCTTTGGGACTTGGAGTAGATGTCAGCAATGTAAATATTACTAAATATTCTGATGGAGAAACAAACGTAGAAGTAATAAATGACTTAAGTGGTCATGAAGTTTTCATTATTCAAGCAATTTCACCTCCTACAAATGATAATCTAGTAGAGGCGTTGCTTATAGCTGATGCAGTAAAGAGAGTAGGAGCAAAAAGAGTAATTTTAGTCGTGCCTTATTATGGGTACAGCCGTCAAGATAGAGTAATCAAAAATGGTAAAATGCACTCAGCACTAAGTGCCAAGCTGGTTGCGAGCTTAATTAAAACAGCTGGTGTGGGTAGTGTCATTGCAGTGGACCTGCACTCTAGCCAGATAGAGGGCTTCTTTGATATTCCCATAAGTAACTTGAGTGCATTTGAGGTATTTGCTACTAGAAGTGTAAAGCTTGAAAATACAGTGATTGTAGCACCTGATGTTGGAGCCTTAAGTAGGGCACGCAACTTTGCAAAGGTTCTTTTAAACCAATATAGAGTCAATTTAACTAATGAAATTGTAGTAATTGATAAATATAGAGAAAAAGCTGGCACATCTGAGGTGATGCAGGTCATAGGGGAAGTACATGGTAAAGACTGTGTTATTATAGATGATATAGTAGATTCTGCAGGAACGTTATGTAATGCTGCCTTTGCATTGCAAGAGCATGGAGCTAAATCTATAATAGCATATATAACTCATGGGGTATTATCAGGTAATGCGCTAGATAAAATTTCATCTTCTGCTTTAGATAAATTAGTTATAACTGATACCATATCTCATAATAATAACTTACATGATAAGATTGAAATTATGCCTATCACAGACATTTTAGTAAAAGCAATAAATTCTTATGGAGGTAAAATTGAAACATAAATCAACGGAGGACATAATATTATCTTTAATCAAGTTTGCAAGTAATAAAGAGGCAAACGCTATTGACACTTCTGAAGTAGAAAAGATTGCAAAACTTGTAAAAATAAAACTGTCCCAAGATGAAGTTGACTATTATGCCGGAGAGTTAGCTATGCTAAATTGGGTAAATAAAATTTTATCATACTTAAATACTGAAAATATATTACCAATGCGTTATGGCGGTATTGTAGATACATTACACATGCGTTCAGATATTGTTAGCCGTGAAAATACAAAAGATGATATTTTATCTTGTGCTAAGTCTGAACATGGATATTTTGTGGTACCAAAAGCTATTAGCAATGAATAACTTTCTGAGCTTTAAAACTTGCCACACTAATTAAACCTTCCGTTTTGATTAGTTGTAGTTGATAAATTTACAATTAGAGTTTACTTTGGCTATAATAGTTTTCTTTTAGTTAATATGTTGATCTTTTAAAGATTTTAATATATAATTAACAATGTAGTAAATGAAGAGAATAATTATGGTAAATTCATCTACCATTCAAAGTATACAAACGCTAGATCAAGCAATGATAGGATGGTTTAAGCTGAATCAGGAAGTATTGTATTACCTTTAACTAGAAGAAAAAAACACTTATGCTAAAGCAAGTTATTGCATCATCAATGAGTTGTGGTTAGAGTTTAATGTTTAGATCCTTCAGTATACTTTAGCCATGATAGTTGATTCTCATTGTCATTTAAACTATTTTTCACAAGAAGAAAGAGACAAGGTTATTGCAGACGCAAAAGCAAATGATGTTGGTATAATGCAAACCATATGCACTACCATAAGTGAATTTGCTGATTTGCTAAAAATTGCTCACTCTTGCGTGCAAGTTTATACCTCAGTTGGTGTACATCCATCAAATGCTGCTACTGGAGAATATATAAGCACAGAAGATTTAATCAAACTTACTACAGATGAAAAAGTTATAGGTATTGGAGAGACAGGTTTAGATTTTTATAAGCAGGGTAACACTGAAAAGCAGATAAAAAGTTTTTTAGCACATATAGAAGCAGCAAGAGAGACGGGCCTGCCACTAATTATTCATTCGCGAGCAGCGGATGAAGAAATGATAAATGTTTTAGAATCAGAGATGAAAAAAGATCCTTTCACTGCCGTTATGCACTGCTTTGCTTCATCTGATAAGCTTGCACAAAAGGCAATTGAACTTGGGTTTTATATATCATTCTCTGGAATAATTACCTTTAAAAATGCTGAAGTCATTAGAGATATTGCCACTAGCATTCCTTACGAACGTGTCCTGGTTGAGACAGATTCACCATATCTATCACCGGAACCACATAGAGGTAAAAAAAATGAACCAGCAATGACAAAATATGTTGTAGATTATCTGGCAAAATTATGGAGTAAGAGTTCTCAGGAAGTAGAAGCAATTACTACCAATAATTTTTTTAAACTATTTACAAAAGTAAAAATAGAAAAGGTTGAATAAGTGTAATAATATACAATCAATAATTCATATTAATATTTTTTTAAATAATATATTATAAATAGACAGAAGATTATAAAGGGTAATAAGAAGTGGAAGGAGTAAATCTACAACCAGCAGTAGCAAAAGAATTAAAAGAAAGTCTTTTATATATATGCTTAGAGAAATGCAAAAGTGCATTTTGGTTTATATTTTGGTTCAGCTCTGGTATTAATTTTTTAGTACTTTTTTTGCCACTTTATACTTCGCAGGTATTAGACCGTGTTATTTCAAGTGGTAGCGTTCCCACTCTTATTATGCTTTCAATCATTACTTTAACAGCATTTGCCTGTTCTTCAATGCTTGAGACATGTCGTTATTTGGCAATGGCAAAAATCGGCGATTGGTTAGACAAAGCAGTTACTCCTGACCTCATAGTTAAATCAATAAGGCTCACGTCAGTTAGAAGTTCTACATCAAGCGGAGAAGCGCTTAGAGATCTTGGAGTGATTAAGGGTTTTATTACTGGTTATGGGGTATTTTCTTTATTTGATACTCCATGGTCAATAATTTACTTAATCGCCATATTTATGATTCACCCTTCTACTGGCTTTATCGCCATAATTGGTGTGATTGTATTGCTATCTATGGCCATATGGAATGAATTTGCCACTAAAAGAATAATAAAAGAGACTAACGAAGAATCGATCAGAAATATAAACGCTATAGACGTGGCAACTAGAAATGCTGAAGTAGTTGAAGCTATGGGTATGGCTGAGCATATAGTTACTGAGTGGTGCGAAAAAAATGATCAAAATCGTACTTTGCAAACTAAAGCTCAAAGTCGTTCTAATGTTATTATGGGCGTTACAAAGTTTCTACGCTCAACTCTGCAAATATCAGTGATTGGTACAGGTGCTTTGCTTGCAATTGTTGCCCATAAAACTGCTGGAAGCATTATCGCTGCATCGATTTTGATGGGAAGAGTTTTAGCGCCTTTTGAAGCTTCAATTAACACTTGGAAAATGCTTACATCGGCAAGACTATCTTACAAAAGGCTGCAATTATTAATACTCACTAGCCCTAAAAGAGAGCAGACCATGTCTTTACCAGAACCTGAGGGACAGCTGTTATTTGATCGAGTATTTTTTACTCCATACGGTAGCAATAAACCAACTATCAAGGGCATATCGTTTACTATAGATCCAGGAAATATAGTTGGTGTCATTGGCGCTAGTGCATCAGGAAAATCAACAATAGCAAAATTAACTGTTGGTGTTTGGAAACCTATTGCAGGAGTTGTAAGACTCGATGGAGCAGATGTCTATTCTTGGAATCGCACAGACTTTGGTCATTATGTAGGCTACCTTCCACAAGATATCGAATTGTTTAACACTAGCATTAAAGTAAATATTGCAAGAATGGATCCAAACCCAAATCCTGAAGAAGTTATAAAAGCTGCAAAAATTGCTGGAATACATGAGCTGATATTAAGTTTTCAAAATGGATATGATACAGTGATCGGTGGCTCAGGAGTAACACTTTCTGGTGGTCAAAAACAGTTGCTTGGCTTAGCTAGAGCTTTTTATGGTAACATAAAGCTCTTAGTTTTAGATGAACCAAACGCCAACTTGGATGGTACGGGTGAGACGAGATTAATAAAAGCAATTGAGCATGCACGAAATAATGAAATTACAACTTTAATAATTACTCACAAAATTCCTTTATTATCTGTGGTAGAAAAGATAATAGTTATGCATGACGGCACGGTTACTGCTATGGGATCAAGGGATGAAATTTTAAGTAAAATGCTTTCTCAAGCTCCACCAGAAAAACCCGATAAACAAGAATAGTTTTGAAGTTGCTTTAGTTCTATACTATCATCAATTTTTTGTAGCGCTTATGCATGATATAGAACTCATACGTAAAAATCCTGAAGCTTTCTCCCAAATGATTGAAAAAAGAGGGATAGAAAGATTAGTAGTAGAAAAAATACTTGAGCTTGATACAAAAAAAAGAGCATTAACCAAAAGCATTCAAGACTTGCAGATGAAACGTAATGGAGTAACGGATAAGATTGCAGAATTAAAAAGAGATGGAGTTGAATATATAAGTGAAGTGAAAGAGTCAAAGAACATTACAAACGAAATTAATGAAATTAATCCTGAAATACTAAAACTAGAAGATGAATTATTTATTTTACTCTCTTCTCTGCCAAATCTCTCATTAGAAGGAGTTCCAATAGGAGAAGACGAAAGTCAAAATGTAGAGATAAGAAAAGTTGGAAAGCCAAAAGAGTTTAGCTTTAAGCCTTCACCACACTATGAATTAGGGGAAAAGTTAGGCTTTATGGACTTCAAACAAGCAGCAGCAATCTCTGGCTCAAGGTTTGTAATACTAAAAGATAAATTGGCAAAATTAGAACGAGCATTGATTAATTTTATGCTAGATATCCATACGCAGGAATTTGGTTGTACTGAAGTGTCACACCCGGCGCTGGTGCTTGAAAAAACAATGTATGAGGCATGTCAATTGCCAAAATTCGCTGAAGACTCTTTTGTAACAACAGATGGATTCAGACTGATTCCAACAAGTGAAGTACCGCTGACAAACCTAGTAGCAGATAGCATAGTAAATGCTGAAGATCTGCCTATGAGATTTACTGCCGTTTCTCCATGCTTTCGTAGAGAAGCAGGCAGTGCAGGCCGTGATACACGTGGGATGATTAGGCAGCATCAATTTAGTAAAGTTGAACTTGTAAGTATTACAACTGAGGAACAATCTCAAGAAGAGCTTGAGCGTATGCTAAGCATTGCAGAAGAAGTGCTAAAACGTCTAGAACTACCATATCGCGTGATGCTCTTGTGCAGCGGTGATATGGGCTTTGCCGCACAGATGACTTATGATTTAGAGGTTTGGTTCCCAGAGCAAGGTAAATATAGGGAAGTTTCAAGTTGCTCAAGTTGCGGTACTTTTCAAGCAAGAAGAATGAAAGCTAGGTATTATGCTACGCAGGATAAGAAAATAAAGAAATTCGTTCATACTCTCAACAGCTCTGCACTAGCCATAGGCAGAACCATAGCTGCTACTTTAGAAAATTATCAAAACGCTGATGGTTCAATTATAGTTCCAACGGTTCTGCAAAGTTATATGAATAACCATAAAATTATTCTTTAATATACTATATTTCTTTTTTTTATTAAATTTTATTATTTACTTTTATTATCAAATATATTAATATATTATTAAATAAAGCAGGGAGAAATTTAGTATGCCTAGAAAAAAGGAAAAATATTCTACACTAGATCAAATTGTAAATGCACTTTTAAAGAAGGAAAAACTTGATGATAGCAAATATCAAGAACTTCAAAGCTCGATAAAGATAATAATTGCTGCAAACGTTGATGACGTAGTAAGGGATTATCTCAATAGATGCTTAGCAATAAAGCAAGATATAAGCAACTTACTAATATCAATTAATGAGGCAAATACTTCTGGTGCAATTGAAGGATTCAATAAAAAAATAAGTTCAATTGATAATGAAATTAAAGAAATAGATATTAATCAAATAAAACTTGGCATTGAAACAAAAAAGGTCAAGACTCAGATTAAGAGTATTAAAGAAGATTTTCAGCCCAATATAGAAAAGTTTAAGGAAAGACTTAAGCAAAAAGAAAACGAGCTTGAAGAAGAAAAGAAAATGGTTCAAGCACAAAAAGAACTATCGGATGCAAGTAGTAGCGAAACCAGCTCAGATCAATCTCCAATAAAAGAAACTGGTACAGTGTCACAAAAGAGAGGGGAGCGTGATGAAAAAAGGTATGAACAGCATTTGCAAGAGCAGGAAAAACATAGGAAAAAGGGAAAACAAAAAAGCGGCTGTGTGATTGGTCAATCAAAAGCACAAAAAGAAGATGGAATTATAAATACTGAACTCTACGCATTATACTATCAACTCACCATTATAATGTCTAAAGTAGTGAATACTATGCATAATGACATCATAAGAGTAAACAATAGAAAAAATAATACTGCATCTGGAACTATGAATATGCCTGATAAAGAATATAAGGTGTTCGATTCAATATTACAGTGCTACATAAAAGTATACTATACTAGCACGATAATGAGAATAATAATAAGAATGTCATTGGGAAATATTCAGGTTATTTCAACGGATGCACAAGATAAATTTGAAAGATTACAACATAGTCAAAAAGCTCCCTTTGAAAAATTGCTTTCTATCTTTAGGCTAAAGCAAAGTGAAGCAAAAATTAAAGATAAGGTTAAAAATATAGAAAGTAACTTTGAGGCTGCGATTAATGTTTTGTCTAAGTATGTTGTAGATCTTCCTATATCTTTGTACTCAAACATACCATGTATTAATAATATAGATAAAATAAAAAATAATTTAATAAATGATGTTGTCACCATATCAACCTCAGAGCAAGCTTATAATATGATAGAAAAAGATGAAATGATTCATGCTATAACACCAAAAAAAATGCTGCGGATTTAGATAAAGAATTCATTAAACTTCTAGACACTGTTTTAAAAGACAGTGGCTACAAAGAAGAAGTGAATAAGGTGCTAGAGAAGCTAATGAAACAACCTTCACCAAGCAGCGATGTAGAAGAGGCATCTCTGCAAGATGGTGCATATGCACAAGTTAGAAAATAAACAGTTCACATATCATAGATAATTTTTAGATTATACTATAAAGAGCAGTAACTTTTATTAACTATATAATTTTTTATTAGATCAGGTTTAAGTTACTACAGCTTAATACTAATAAAATTTGAGACAACAAAAACTCCTTTAAAAGCAATCATTGACATTAAGTTAAATTCTTAATAAAATTTAATAAAAAGATTCATTTTTTGGGGGAATAAAAAGTAAATATATTACTAAAACCCACAAGTTAAGTAATTTAATACTATATTACTAATAATTTATGTATTTGTTTTCTTATAATAAAATGTTGAAATGATTGAAATACCAATAAAGAAAATCAACACCGGTAAGGTCCATAGCATGTAAGTGTTGGTCTTGAAGGGTGGTATATTAATTATTCTATCACCATAAATGTATCTTAAATTTGAGATTATTTCTTCATCACTGTCACCACTTCTAATTCTCTCACGTATAGCTTTACGCATATCATAAGCTAATTGTGATTGGGATTCATACAGAGACTCCCCACTACAAACAGGACATTTTACAATTTTAAATAAATCAATGGCATGTTTTTCCAGCTTATAATCACTTAGTTCTTCATCTAAAACAAAAGCATGGACGGCAAAAAAGGGGATTAGTATTAAAAAACTAATTACCAGTGTTCTCATATTTATTAGTTTCTATATCTTCTTTTTCATTATTATATATCTTTTGTATTTTATCTATGAATGTGTCAAACTGCATATTGCCAATGTATGCTGCTTTATCACCACTATTGTAACTTAATGTGACTCTAACGTCATTATCATTAATTCTCTCTGCGATATTAAGGACTAGCTTTTGAATATTATCTATGGTTTGAGTACTGCTTGAGGGTAAATATTGGCTGGCTAGAAAGGACATGCATTCTTTATAGTTTAACATATCAATGCTAATTTCACCTTTGAATGAGTATGATAACATTGCAATGATAAAATCATGTAAATTTCCTTTTGCATTAATAGCAAAATTATTGCCACTAATTGAGAATTCTTCTATGTCTAAGTTTAATTTTACATTTGATTTATTGCTTAGAACTTCAACATCAAAATTTGCGTTAATTTCTGGATTAATCTGATCTTTTATATCAGTATATTTGCTAATGTGAGAACTAACGCTAAGCTTTATATGCTCATCATATTTTTTATCAAATATCAGTTGTAGATGGTTCCCTTGGCTGGATCTTGTACTAGCTTCACTATTGCTACTTAAAGTTATGCAACTTAATCCATGGTCTTCATATCTTAACAGATTAACATAATCTACAATACTGATCTCATCTTTAATCTGTAGTAAAAAAGGTAATTTATTTAATTTTGAGGTAAGAGCTAACTTATGAGTATTACAAACTACGCTATAGTTTTCTTGATCATTAGATACAATAATATCTACCTTATTGCCAGGAATAGATAAGGACAACCATTTACTGAACAATTCATACTTAAGCAGCAAGGAATCTAATTTAATAAAAGTTGATTGAGGTGTGGTAATTTTAGGTTTTTTTATATCTAAGTTTATACTAAAAGGAAAACCATACGTGACAATATTGTCATAAGTAAGCTCAATCTCATAAGATTTTGCATAAGATGAAACCTTTTGCAGCATATTTTTAGTTTTACTAGTGGCATAAAACCATAACCCACTATAAGCAACGAAAAATAACAAGATTATAATAGCCGTAGTACATAAAATTTTACGCATTCTTATTTTTTATCCAGTGATATATTACGTGTGCTGCTTGGAATTCGTACGCATAAGCCATCAATTTCTTTAGTAACTTTGACTTGGCAACCAAGCCTTGAAGTTTCAGTAAGACCAAACGCTAAATCCAACATGTCATTTTCTTCATCAGATATTGGATTAGTTTTTTCAACAGTATCGTAGAAATCTTTTTCAACGATAACATGACAAGTAGAACAGGCAAGCGATCCCTCACATGCACCTTCCAGTAAATCAGGGTCGCTTCTATGTGCCAGTCTTAGTAATGTTTCACCCTCATGTGCATCATAAGTTTTTTTGCTTCCATCTGGTAAAATGAATGTTACAGTTGGCATAATGTCCTTTATTTTTTAGTATCTTTTAATTGATAATCAATTATTGCATTATGTAAATTTTTATCTGTTACTTTTTGCAATAACTTAGGAGTTTCAGCTTTTAAACGAGTAATGGCATTATTAATCTCGTTTAAGTCTGATCCCAGTAGTGCCTCTTTTGCGTGATCTAAGGCTTTTTGCAATTCTTGATCTTTTACCTTAAAATTTTTTATCGCTGCATCAAGTGTTTCAATAAAATGTTTATTGTTTACTTTAACTTCAGCTATGGATCTTTTTTCTATATCATCACTGAAATTTTCCACTGATGCAGTTACTATATCCTCTATTTCTTTTTGAGTTAAACCAAAGTTTGAATTGACAGTAACTTCTTGTTTTATACCTGTGGTAGACTCTACTGCTGTGACATGTAATATACCATCGGTATCAACTTTGAACTCAACTTTAACTTTTGCTCTACCAGCTGGAAGTGACGGTATTCCCTTAAGTTCAAATTTCGCTAAAGATTTATTTTGCTCAACCATCTCACGCTCACCCTGAAGAACGTGTATTGTCATTGCTATTTGTCCATCCACATAAGTTGTAAATTCTTGTGTTTCCGAAACTGGTAGAGGAGTGTTTCTTTGTATAATTTTTTCAACTATTCCTCCCATAGTTTCTACTCCCAAGGACAAAGGCAAAACATCAATTAAAAGCCCTTTATTTTGAGAATTAGAGGTAAGATAGTGAGCCTGCCTTGCGGCACCAATAACTACTGCTTTCTCTGGATTAATATCATTTAATAATTTGTTAGGAAATACTTTAGCAAGAGAGCTTTGCACCAATGGAACTTTAGTTGACCCACCAACCAATATAACTCCTTTGATATCTTCAATACTTAAGTTAATGTCTCGTATCGTATCTATGATAATATTTATAGTTTTATCAACCAAATCGGATATTAAAGCTTCAAATTTACTTTTTGTAATTTCACATTTAAATGAATTCTCATCTATATTAAAACTAAAAACTCCTTTTTCATGAATGCTTAAAAATTCTTTTACAGCACGCGCCTCAGTAATAAGTCTATTTCTTCGAGCAGTATTTAGTTTTACCCTATCAATATGGCCATATTTACCAAGTACATACTCAACAAGTAAAGCATCAAAATCATCCCCACCTAAGCATACGTCTCCACCGACAGCAAGTACTTGAAATACCTTCTCATTGTGGAGTTTTAATATCGATATGTCAAATGTACCACCACCTAAATCATAAACAGCGTATATTTCTCCTTCATTTTGTTTATCAATACCATATGCAAGTGCAGCAGCAGTTGGTTCATTAATTAATCTTAACACTTCTATCCCTACAAGTTGGGCAGCAAATTTTACTGCATTTCTTGCTGCATCATCAAAATATGCAGGTACAGTTATCACTGCTTTACTTACCGTATAGCCCTTTGCGTTTTCAACTCTTCTGCATAATGCTTTTATTATATCGGCAGCTATTTCAACTGGAGAAAGATATTTTCCACCACCAAGATCGATTTTGATAGTACCACTGTGACTACTAATTTCATAATTAAAGCGAATTTTATCGATAATTTTTTTTATATCATCAGGTCCTCTACCCAATAAACGCTTTATGGAGTAAATAACATTAGTATCTAATTGGCTAATGCTGGATCCAACCTTGACTGCACCACCATAATAAGAGACTGCTGAGCGAAGTAGCTCTTCACCATGCTCATCTTTAAAGATACATACATTATTATCCTTATCAACTGCAGCAATTAAAGAATTGGTAGTTCCAAAATCTATGCCAAAGGCTATAGATGCATGAGGATCTGATATTTGAATTAATTCCACTTTACCTCTTCGTATGATTTATTTAGATATTTAAGCCTATGCAATTGCCCTGTTGCTTTGTTTAAATCATTATTGGCAAAGGAATTCTTTAGATTTCCAATACACTCTTTTATCTTATTTTCAATGATTTTAGTTAAAATCTGCTTATCATCACCACTAAGTATAGATTCCCTAATTTGCATCGATTCTTCAAGAATCTCAGAATCCACATTGCAATTTTTTTCAGCCTTAAGTAAGGAAAGCAAATACTCAGTTCTCTTCAAAGGAGATTTTAATGTTTGATAGGCTTTATTGATGTTGATAGTATCTTTTACAGCTATAGATTTTGCATGATCTAAGGTGCAATTATCAGGGTGAAAAGTTTTACTTAGTTCAATATACTTTTTTTCTAATAAATCTAAATCTATGTCAAACTTAGGTTGTATGTTAAATAGAGTAAAATAATCAGACATAAAAACTTTCTCCGCAACCACATCTTCCTTTTTCATTTGGGTTTTTAAAGATAAATCCTGATGAAAATTTATCTTCTACAAAATCCATCTCTGATCCCAATATAAACATGATGGCCTTTGGATCTATCAGTACCTTAATTTTGCTACCATCATGCACAACCGCAATAGTTGATTCAAAAGGGCGAACTTCATAAGCATATTCAATATTATATTTCAAACCAAAACACCCCTTTTGCTTAATAATTATTCTAATACCAATTACTTCCTGCCCTTTATCCTCTAATAAATATTTTATCCTATCGAGTGCTTTATTAGTTATAGTGATAGGATCTTTTTTGTTAATCTTATCAACAACACTCATTAGGCTACCTAAGAATTAACCTTATTTTGAACTTCCTGCTTATATTGATAATCTTTAATAGCAGCTTGAATTGCATCCTCTGCTAGCACTGAACAGTGTATTTTAACTGGAGGCAAAGATAACTCCTGCACAATATCAGTGTTTTTTACTTCAGTGGCTTCTTTAATAGTTTTTCCTTTTATCAGTTCTGTAAGCAAAGAACTTGAAGCAATAGCAGAACCACAGCCAAAAGTTTTAAATTTAGCATCTTCAATAACGCCATCCTCACTAACTTTTATTTGTAGCTTCATAACATCACCACATGATGGTGCTCCAACTAGACCAGTGCCAACACTTGGATCATCTTTATCTAAAGATCCAACATTTCTTGGATTTTCATAATGATCCAAAACACGTTTATTATAACTCACAGATTCCTCACGAAAAATTAACTAATTAATGTGCATCCCATTGAACAGATTTTAAATCTATACCTTCTTGCACCATCTCCCATAAAGGGCTCATATCAAGTAATTTACCTATCTTTTCTACTACTAAACTTGCAGCGTATTCTATTTCTTCTTTTGTTGTAAATCTACCTATACCAAATCTAATTGAAGAATGTTCTAGATCATGGCCATTATTTAATGCTCTTATAACATAAGAAGGCTCAAGTGATTCAGAAGTACAAGCAGATCCAGAACTAACAGCTAATTCATTTATTGCCATAATGATTGATTCTCCTTCAACATAAGGAAAACTTATATTTAAATTACCAGGGATACGTTTTTCATAATCTCCATTTAGGACAATATATGATGGCAACCCTTCATTTATCTTTTTATATAAAATGTCTCTAAGATTTTTTATCCTTTTCCCTTCTTCTTTCATTTCTTCCTTAGCAATACGAGCTGCTTCACCAAAACCAACAACAAGTGGTGTTGGTACCGTGCCTGAACGCATTCCTCTTTCCTGTCCACCACCACTAATAAGTTGAGTAAGTCTTACACGTGGATCCTTTCTGCGCACATATAAAGCACCAATACCCATTGGACCATAAATTTTATGGCTAGAGATACTCATCAGATCAATATTCATGTCATTTATATCTATTGGTATCTTACCAAAAGCTTGAGCTGCATCGGTATGAAAAAATATGTTACGTTCACGATGTTCACTGTCCTTACGGTGTTTACTATGTTTACGACAAATCTCGCCTATTTCTTTTATAGGTTGAATCACACCTATTTCATTATTTGCCATCATCACTGAAACTAAGATAGTTTTATCAGTAATTGCTTTTTCTAGTTCAGATAAATTTATTATCCCGTTTGTTTGTACAGGTAAATATGTAACTTCAAAACCTTCATCTTCTAGATGCCGACAAGAATCTAGTACGCATTTGTGTTCTGTACAAACGGTTATTATGTGATTGCCCTTATCCTTATAGAACCTTGCAACTCCTTTAATTGCCATGTTATTGGATTCAGTTGCACCGGAGGTAAATATTATCTCCTTACTTCCAGCACCAACTAAATCAGCAATTTGCTCCCTAGCTAATTCTACAGCTTCTTCCGCACTCCAACCAAAGTTATGGCTGCGAGAATGGGGATTACTAGGTCGGTTAAAATAATATGTTATTACCTCAATCACACGAGGATCTACCTTGGTCGTAGCTTGATTATCAAGGTATATGTTTTTTAACATACCATTTTGTTTCACATCAATGGCATTTATCTTTGTAGTCATAAACTTTAAACCAATTTAATATTATTTTTATATATATTATACCAACAATTAATTATTTTTTCTATATCATCACCTGTTGTATTCCATCCTATGCTTATTCTAATTGAACACTCTGCTTGTTCTTTTGTTGCACCCATTGCAAGCAAAACATAAGAAGGCTCAATCCGACCTGAAGAACATGCAGCTCCACTACTTATTGCAATGTTATTCGTATCAAAAATCATAAGTTGCACATCACTTTTAACACCAGGCATACAAATGCAGCTAGTATTGGGTAACCTATCAACGTTTTTGCCAAAAATAATTGCATTGTCTGCAATTTTTAATATTTCAGATTCGAGTTGATCACGTAATTCTTCAATTCTATTTGCCTTGCCTAAAAGCTCTGGTATTTGTTTAACTGCAGAAGAAAAACTGGCAATTGCAATGACATTTTCAGTACCAGCTCTAAGTCCTTTTTCTTGTCCACCACCAGTGATAATAGGTTCTATTTGTAGATTTTTATCAAAGATTAAAGCACCAGCACCGGTGAGCCCACCCATCTTATGTGCTGATAAAGTTAGTAAATCTACCCCTAAATCTTCCATGTTTACATCAATTTTTCCACATGCTTGCGCAGCATCTGTGTGGCAAATTGCACCAAATTTATGAGAAATTTGTGCTATTTCTTTTATTGGCTGGATTACCCCTATTTCGTTATTTGCCATCATTACTGAAACAAGTATCTTCTTTCCTTGTAGCTTGCATAATATTTTCTCTAATTCTGTAAGATTAATCATGCCATCACAATCAACAGATATAATATAGGGGTTGCTTACAGATCTCATAATTGATGGATGTTCTACTGCAGAAATAACCTGAACATATTCCTTCATTCCCTTCATAGCTAGGTTATTTGCTTCAGTTGCAGAAGAAGTAAACAATATTTCCTTATTATCAGAAGCACAGGTAAAGCTACAGATATCATCCCTTGCATCTTGCAGAATTTTGCATACCCTTTGCCCAGCTTGATGTACTGAAGAAGGATTTAATGTTTTATATGATAATATATAAGATGTATTCTCTTTAACAGAATTGCCAATTGAAGCTGTTGAGTTATAGTCAGCATATACATAGTTAGAATCTAATGATGAGTTGTTGCTTATATTAAAATCTTCATTAAGTACATCATTTAAGGATATCTTGTTAAAATAACCTTTTATATAATTACCAAGATTATCCCATAGGGTATGAGTCTTGCATTGAGTTTGATCTTTTAGACATCCTATACCATTATTATCACATCTTGTTATTCTTATTTCTTCCCCTATTGCTTCTAGTATATCACTTATCTTTACTGATTTAGGTGAGCAATTTAGGTAATACCCCCCCCCTGGACCTCTTGCAGCAGAAACTAAGCCACTTTTTCGCAATGCTGAAATTACGTGCTCTGAGTATCTTTCTGGTACTGACTGGAAATCAGATATATTGGATAATTTTGTGGGTATAGAAGTATTGCCTGCTAAGTGAACCATAACCATAACTGCATATCTTAACTTTGCTGTGATCAACATCTTAATAAAAATCTATTGTATAACTGACTTAGTTAACTTATAATTAGTAAATATAATAATCTATATAAAGTAATAGACCACTTGTCAAGTGGGTTTTTTGGGATTAATTAAATGGTTGAAGTCTTTTTTAATAGCTCAGCTCCAACTGGTGATAGTTCAACTAGAAGAATAGAAGGAATGTATCATCAAAGTAAGGATGTTAGTGCTCCTTTGGCTCTAGTTCTACCGTCTCATCCTCAATATGGTGGAAATATAAATAATAAGGTAGTTTGTAGCCTTTTTGATGCTTTTACTAATAATGGTTTTTCAGTACTTAAAATTAACTTTAGAAATATAGGAAAGCAGGCAAGCACATTCAATAGAGGTATAGATGAATTGAGTGATGCAGCGTCAGCAATGGATTGGCTGCAAGATAATAATGTCAGTACAGTACCTTTTTGGGTTGCAGGTTTTTCATTTGGTGCATGGGTTGCTATGCAGCTTATGATGCGTCGTCCGGAAGTAGAAAGGTTTGTCAGTATTGCACCCCCTGCTAATCAATATGATTTTTCATTTCTTTTTCCTTGCCCTGTTTCCGGGTTAATAATACAAGGAGATCGAGATAATATTTCTGAAGAGGTAGTGGTATCACAGTTAGCAGAAAAGTTAATCACTTCAATGAATAGCGAATACATGCAATACCACATTATAGATGGTGCAGATCACTTTTTCCATGATAATATAGGAGAAATTAATAAGATTATTGATGATTATGTTAAAGCATGGTTAGATAATATCTCAACAGTAAATAAAAATAGCCTTGTAAAAAGAGCAAGGAGAAAGACCCGCCAACATGCATAACTCTGTTTTAGATGTAAAAAATTGATGATAAATTTAATTGATAATAGTAATAAGGATTAGATAACTCATTAGAATATAGTAGGGGAATATGGGAATAAGAATAATTAAGAATATTAAAACGTTGATGGAATTGTTATCACTGCCTTTTAAGAAAGGCCTCAGTGGTGAATACTATACAAATAAAAGTATAAAGTCTATATTTTATGTTAATAATTATGTTCAAGAGAAACAAGCTAAAAACATTTTAAATAAACCAGCAGAGCATATCATGTTGACGAAACAGTTGTATGTTCACAGTGATAATTCTCGGCAGCCTTCTATGCGGTCTGATCTAATTGTCAAAACGAATGGCCAACTTGAAATCAGTTCTAAGGAAGCAAATAATCTGACAAGTAGGTTCAATCTCAAAGAGAGTGAGCAGCCTGATGTTAATATAAGATCATCAGTTCAAAGGCTAAAATTAACTAAAGAAAATAAGCAACCGTTACAAACTAATCCACCTTATGAAAAGGTTAAGTCTATGATATCTTGTGGTACTGAGGGGCCAGAGAAAGTAGATACCGCTACGCAACCTAAAAAACTTAGTGATAATCCTAAGTTTTTAGGAGTTGTGCAAAAACTTGAAAATCAATTGAAGAATTCTTTAGAGTCTAACAGTAAAAATACTGCCTTGCTTAGTAGTAAAAATAAAGAGAAGGAAGAGGAACAAGCTTGCAAGAAAGATGTTTTACCACTTACTTCTAGCTTTGGTGATTTGCCAGTGGAACTAGAAATTAAACTTGTAGTTTTTAGTGATAATAATTCCCCTATGCCACCACCTCCTCCACCTATTGGAGGCTTGGCAAATTTCAAAGGGCTAAAGCTTCCTTTATCGCCGCCTATGCAAAGCAAAAAAGAAACTCAACAGAAAGACAATATATCTCAAAATAAAGTCAATATAAAATCTAATCTAAACAGTTCAGTTGTAGAAGAATTAAAGTCCACATTAGAAGAGAGAAAGGAGAAGGCATATTCAGTTTAAATATACCGTTTTTCTTATTAAGTTAAATTTTAATAATCTATTCTTACTAAATACAGCCCATATGGTGGCGCTGTAGTACTAGCCGCACTTCTTTTACACTTTCTTAAAATATTTGAAATTTCTTCTGGTAATAAACGACCTCTTCCACATTCTACAAGAGTACCAGTGATTATTCTGACTTGATTATGCAGAAAAGAACGTGCTGATATTGCTATGTTAATATTATAACCATCTTGTAATACTTCTATGTTGTCGACTGTCTTTATTGGATTTTTTGCCTGGCAATCTTTTGCGCGAAAGCTAGAAAAATCATGTTTTCCTATCAGATATTTAGCAGCTTTATTCATTTTATTTACATCTAATTTTTGACATACTTGCCATGCACGATTATGGTCTATAGTGAGTGGTGCATAGCGATTAACTATTCTATATAAGTAATGCCTTCTTTTCGCAGAAAAGCGTGCGTGGAACTCGTCGTTTGTAGTTTCTACACTTAATACACAAATAGGTAACGGTCTTAAGTGATAATTAATTGCATTTCTCACTACATACAACTTATGTCCTTTTTGTAGATCAAAGTGAACTACTTGACCTAAAGCATGTACACCAACATCAGTTCTACCACCACAATGAGTTGTGATTTCCTCACCCAAAAAGTTTTTTATAGCACTTTCAAGTATTTGTTGTATGGAATTTGAAGAATGTTTTTGACGTTGCCACCCACTAAAATTATGACCATCATACTCTAATACTACCTTATAACGCACTTAAAAAACTTACTTAGGACAAAATTATTAAAATAAAATCTTTTCCCGTCAGACTCAGTTATCATAAACATCTTAATTAATTCCGTACCTTTTTGATCTATACATTTATTCACACATAATGACAATTCAAATTCTCCTGTTTTTTAGAGAATATAAGGGGAATATTATCACTCTTAGCTCATATTAATTGTCTTGCAAGATTTGGGGAAGAAGATGAGTGTGATGATAAGAAACTTTTTGGCTGTTCCATACTTCCCTTAATACAATTATCAGAAGATGAACGTGGTAAGGAGATTTTTGGCTGTCCATCTTTACTAATATTAGCATTAATTCTTTCTGGACTGTTATTATTATCGCTGATACCACTATCTTCATCATGGTTACTATTTTTAGCATAATCCTCAGCAGATTTATTACTACTTTCTTCTTGTATTTCAAAAGGAGTTTTAACTTCTTCTTTCCAGTCAGGGTCAGGTGTAATACTTCCATCTTTAGCTCTCCTTATTTTATCCATTTTTTTTATTAAATCTGGATCTAGTGGTATCCGATTAGACACATCGAGTGCAATGCCAGTTAATCTATTACTATTTTTACTAATATCGATGACGGGTTTTAACTTTACGCCTTCTCTTATATCTTCAAGGAGTTTAGTCCTGTCACTTTTGCTATATTTATTCTTCTCACTCTCGTCAACGCGCTTTAACTTCGTTTGACTGATATCTCTTATATTTTGCAATTGATTTACAACTTTAGGCTTATTAGTTAAAGGTATAGGAGGGGGAGTAGGTATATTCTGATTATTGATATCCTGTGATTGAAATAAGATTTTGGATTTATCAGCTTTATTTATAATTTGTGACTGATGAGTAATTGGAGTATGTTTATTTGCTACTTCTTTTGGAGGTCCAGCAAAGCTTGTCCCTTGTGTTTGGGGTATATTAGGGCTTTTCAAGTGCTGGATTGTAGGTGATGTCTGACCATTTAAAATCAAGTCTGGTTTATTGTTTTGCTTAGCATTTTCAACAACTTCAGGAGTTAAAATCTCTTTATTATTTATTTTAAGTGTGTCATTAGGAATATGTTGTTGTGCATCATATTCTTCATTAGAGACGGGCGGATCACTAAGATCAATAAGATCTTTTGAGTGATCTTCTAAGTTTAGACACTCTTTGTTAGTGCTACAAGCAGTTTCTTTTTTAGGGGCTTTACCACTCCTTCTATGAGTGATGTTATTATGAATAGCATAAGCATTATAAGCAGAGAGTGTTGTACATGTAGCAAAACCAAGAGAACATAGTAAGAATAACGGGCTACCAATACCTACTGTTATTAAACTATAAACAACACCTGTAACAGAAAACAAAGAGGTAAAGGTAAAAAAAGCAAGTAAAAAAACATGTAGTAGATTATTGGTTTGTTTATACTGCTTATACCTTTTCATCTTGAATCCCCCTTTTGCAACTATTGTGATTTACAGTTAAGAAGATGATAAACTATGTCAATAGAATGATCCCCTTCATTTAAGTTTTTCGTTCTTCAGTATTTACATAAAGTTTACAAAAAATCCAAATTTAGGTATAAGTTTAGATAATATATTTAAAGTTGTAAAGAGATGAAATTCTATAAGCTATTTTTTATTTGTTTCCTACTATGTAGTAGAATTTTATTTGCGTCAAACCTTGCTAAAACAAAATGTACTGAAACTCCTGAAGTTTATGATTTGGAAAATAAGCCGGAAGGATTCAATTTGTCAAATAATTTAAGACGTAAAGCTGGCTCTGCAGATATAGCAAAAGGGGAGTTAATATATATAAAAGGGAAAGTAACGGACATAAATTGCGTGCCAGTGCAAAATGCAGTGATATTTATATGGCAGGCTGATGCTAACGGAATTTATCAAAACATAAAAGATGCAAGTAATGCTGACCCAAATTTCCTAGGTTCAGGGAAATATATTACAAATAACTTGGGCTATTATAATTTTATTACTGTCATGCCAGGTAATTATCAAAATATTAATTTCCTTGTACAGCACCCTGATTTCATTGAATTACATACAAAAATGTTTTTTTCTGATAACTCAAAATCAGAAGATTTTATAGAGCAGCTTGCAGCTCCTTACACAGTGGACAAAAATGGCACAAAAACATACAGGTTCAATATTGTCCTTGGGGGGCATAATAAGTATACTACGTATTAATTGTGCAAAATTATTAATTATGTTATACTTTAAAATATAAAATTAATCAAAAGAAGGGGGATATGATTGATAAAACTAATAATAAAAACGAAAATATTCAAAACACAAATCAAACTAATGTTGATAATACACAGGTAGATCAGGGTAGCGTTTTCAGTGAGCTACCCTTTTTTGAGCATAGTGAATTCGATGATATAGAAGTAGTTAATACTGATAATGTCCATTTAGAATTAGATGGTGATGATGATTCAGATGATGATAAAAATACAAGCGTTGGACAAATAGATGAGATACAGAGTCCTGCAAGTACTGAGTATGCTACTCCTCTTGAGCATAGTGAATCCGATGCTGCAAAAATAGTTAGTGATGATGATCACTCTGTAAGACAAGAAGATGATAATGATACAGATGAACGTGAACTAGAGGACAAGTCAAAACCAGAAAAAAGAAGTGATTCAATTCCAAACATAATACCATTTTTTGATAGTGAAGATTTGAGTACTGATGATACAAGTAAGCCTGAACTAAAAGATGATTCCAAATTAGCAGAGGAGAAAACAGTCTGCAAAGAAGAAAATAAGCATGAAATCACAGGTACAAACTCTGAATCAAGAAAAGTGTCTCTTAGTGATGGTGAAAGTTTAACTGGTGATAATTCTGATTCTAGCACGCCTCATACACAAACTTCGCGTGTGAGTGAAGGTAGTAGTACTTCAAGTGGGATTAATCATAATACTTCAAAAAAGAAAGTGTCTAAATCGCCATTTGCTAATTTTTCTAAAGGAGAGAAGGCTCTTTTGTTGTTTGTAACATTATCGTCTGCTGCTTTTATTGCATCGTTTATTTCTTCAGTTTTAGGCAAGCCTCTCTGCCCTGATAAAAAAGGCAATTTAATATCGCTTGCTATTTTGGGTACTATTGCAATTATTTTGGTCACTGTTTCATTATTTCATTTTCATTATCCAGATAAACCAAAAGGGGAATCGTTGCCGTTAAGTGCACTTGGAGATGGCAAAATTGCTAAAGTGTCTGAAGATAAAAAACATGTGTAGCTAAAATTTTATAAATGAATAGAATGTTGTAATAGTAACTGTAATTTCTATGAAACATTTTTTCTATGATGCAAGTCGTTTAGCTGTGTCTTTTGCTAGTGTAGTTTTAGATACCGTGGTATGCAGTGTACAAAAACTTAAATCTGGTGTGTTCACTTGTCTTAGTGATGAACTGGTAAATCGTGATGAGTTTTCAGCTTTAAGTAAAGTAGTAAAGGAAACTGCAGTGAAGCAAAGTGAGATTGAAAAAAAGCTAGACAATTTAAAAGACTAGCTTACTAAAGATCCAAGGTAGTTTATACATATGATTTTTATATAATATATGCTTAAAGAAGAAGATAGAATATTTACTAACTTAAATGGCAAAGAAAGTCCATTTTTAAGCGCTGCCAAAAAACGCGGTTCTTGGCGGCAAACGAAAAAGTTTTTGGGGTTAAATCCAGAAGATATCATAAATGAAATAAAAAAGTCTGGATTGCGAGGCAGAGGAGGAGCTGGGTTTCCCACAGCCTTAAAGTGGAGCTTTATGCCTAAAGAAAAATCAGATGCATCTTATCTGGTAGTAAATGCTGATGAATCTGAACCAGGAACATGCAAAGATAGAGATATTATAAGATATGAGCCGCATAAATTAATAGAAGGAACATTACTTGCAAGCAAAGCAATAGGTGCATCTGTTGCATATATATATATTAGGGGTGAATTTTATAATGAGTATCAAATATTAAAGAAAGCGTTAGATGAGGCGTATAAAGCTGGACTAGTTGGCAAGAACGCTTGTGATTCAGGTTATGATCTAAATATTTTTATTCACAGAGGAGCTGGTGCTTATATATGTGGAGAAGAAACTGCTCAGCTTGAATCCATTGAAGGGAAAAAAGGCATGCCGCGTCTTAAACCCCCCTTCCCTGCTGCTTCTGGGCTATTTGGCTGCCCTACTACAATAAATAATGTTGAAACTATCGCTGTTGTGCCAGACATTTTAACACGTGGCGGTGACTGGTTTGCATCTTTAGGTAAACTAAATAACACAGGTACTAAAGTGTTTTGTATCTCTGGGCATGTAAACAAGCCTTGCAACGTTGAAGAAGAAATGGGAATACCGTTAAGAGAATTGATTGAAAAACATGCAGGTGGAGTACGTGGTGGTTGGGATAATTTACTTGCTGTGATACCAGGGGGATCTTCTATGCCTCTGATTCCTAAATCCATATGTGATACTATAGAAATGGATTTTGACTCTTTAAGAGCTGTACAATCTGGCCTTGGCACTGCAGCGGTTACAGTGATGGATAAATCTACAGACATTATTCAAGCAATAGAGAGGCTTTCTCATTTTTATATGCATGAGTCTTGTGGGCAATGTAGCCCTTGTCGAGAAGGTACAGGTTGGATGTGGAGAGTTATGAAGAGAATGGTTAAAGGTGACTCAACGACTGAAGAGATAGATAAATTACTAGATATTGCTAGCCAAGTAGAAGGGCATACCATATGTGCGTTTGGTGATGCAGCAGCATGGCCTATACAAGGATTAGTAAGGCATTTTCGCTATGTTATAGAGGATAGGATAAAAACTTTTCATCTAGCTTAATTACTTTAATTATAAGCTTTGTTCAGCTATACGAGGACTATCTTCTATATCACTCACTGCTACACTTTCTATTGTCTCACTATTTTTACTACTTTCTGCATTTCTTGATAGTAAAGGCTCCAGAACACATGAATATAAAGCCATTAGTAACGAGCATGCCACTATCCCCACTACTCCAGCAAGCAATATTTTATTATTATCGTTTAATCCATGTTCTGCAAGATCAACTATTGTACCAACTCCTATTGGTAAGAGAAATAGAGCATAAAGTCCACCAAAAAAAAGAGTAACCATTCTGTAGTATACTACATATTTTTTATTTCTTACCCCCTCTCTTTCTAATCTACCAGACCTCCTATCGCGTTTTTCACAATAAAAAAGCCTACCAAAGGCTAAAAGTGCCCCTGCAACTATAAGGAGAGGAAGTACCGCTTCACTGTTACTCTGAAATCTATTAATTAAAGAATAAGCCATCACAATATTGAATGTGATAAACGATAGTGTAAGCGTTGAATAGACAAGAAAATCAACTATTTCTTTCTTACTAACATTTTCATTTTCTCTTCAATTTCAGCCATAGAAGGTCCCCTACTTATTACATATAGTAATAACATATTAGTTTTTTATAGATATCAATATTTTGTGTATAATAGCGATTACTGGCAAAAATCTCATTATTTTAATCTAAATTGTATAAAATATTAGGTAAATGAAATAAGAAGTATAAGAGATAAGTAAAGATGGCATTAAGTAATATAGGTTGAGCTTAAAACGACCAGAGACAACTGTTATTAAACCTCCAAAAGTTGGTACCCAAGCTAAAAATATAATCAGACATATAATCACGCTTTTATAATGATTAAATACTTTGTTAGTTTTATTGTATTTTAATCTAATATAAATCATTATCCTCCCTAGACACCAGTTAATTACTCCTCCTATGCAGGATCCCATTGTTGCTGTAACTAGCATTAAAAAATGATTATAAGTATTAAAATAAAGCATTACTTTAAATATAAATAGTTCATTCAATGGCAAAATTAAAGATGAAATTAAACTGTCAGTAAATAAAAGACGATAAGCTTCTATATTATTCATTTGATGTGATTTTATAAATATAGTTATTTCTTACAATATATATTATCTTATTCCTAAAGCAGCTCAAAGAATAAAAAGGTTGTACAATAACTTGTTAATTAATATATAATTTAGTAGTTTTTAGACTTAGGTATTTTATGAATCTTGTTACTAGATCAGCATTGGATTTTACTGCACCAGCAGTAATGGCAGATGGAGAAATAATAGATAATTTTTGTTTTAGTGAACGAGTAAAGGGAAAATATGCTGTTCTCTTTTTCTATCCACTAGACTTTACTTTTGTCTGTCCAACTGAACTGATAGCACTTAATAATAAGATTAGTGAGTTTATGCACCGTGAAGTGGAGGTTATTGGCATTAGTGTAGATTCAAAATTTTCACATCATCATTGGCGTAAGATGCCTATTACTGAAGGAGGAATAGGGGAAATTAATTATCCTTTAGTTTCTGACGTAAAAAAATCTATATCACGTGATTATGGAGTACTACATGACGATGCAGTGGCACTGCGGGCAACTTTTATAATTGATGATAAGTTTGTAGTGCGTCACCAGTCGATAAATGATCTACCTTTAGGCCGAAATATTGATGAGATTATAAGAATAATTGATGCAATCAAGCATCATGAAAAACATGGGGAAGTTTGCCCTGCTAACTGGGAAGAAGGTAAAGCTGCTATGCAGGCAAGTAACGCAGGAATATGTGATTACTTAACTTCACATAGTGAGGAGCTATAAATATATATGGCCTTACATGAAACAAAAATTTTAATTATAGGTTCTGGAGCGGCAGGGTACACCGCTGCAATATATGCTGCTCGGGCAAATTTAAATCCAACAGTTGTAACAGGCATGCAACCAGGGGGGCAGCTTACAATTACTACTGATGTTGAAAATTATCCTGGATTTGCAAGAGCTGTGCAAGGGCCGTATCTTATGGAGCAGATGAGGCTACAAGCGGAAAATGTAGGAGCAAAGGTTATAGAAGACGAAGTAAAGAATGTAGAATGTATAGATAGTGGTGAATATAAATTTAAATCTTCTTCTTATGAAAATGAGTATTTATCCAGTGCACTTATAATTGCAACAGGGGCCGAAGCTAAATGGCTTGGAATAGAAAGCGAAGAAAAATTTAAGGGCTATGGAGTTTCAGCTTGTGCAACTTGTGATGGTGCCTTTTTTAAAAAACAAAAAGTTGCAGTGATTGGTGGAGGTAACACTGCAGTTGAAGAGGCTTTATTCTTGACTAATCATGCAAGTGAGGTTGTGCTAGTACATAGACGTGATCAACTTAGGGCTGAAAAAGTCATGCAAGATAGGTTATTTAATAATCCGAAAATTAAAGTTATTTGGAATCACGTTGTAGAAGAAATAATTGGAGAAGAAAATCCCAAAAGGATTACAGCGATGGTATTAAAATCTGTAAAAAATCAAGAGTTAAAGAAAATAGAAATTGACGGGGTTTTTATTGCCATTGGTCATGCCCCTAATACTCATATATTTAAAAATTTAGTTACAACTGATGATGCTGGTTATATAGTTACTCAGCTTGGAACGACAATTACAAGTAAAGCTGGAATGTTTGCTGCTGGTGATGTGCAAGATAAAGTTTACCGTCAAGCTGTGGTTGCAGCTGGTAGTGGATGTATGGCTGCCTTGGATGCTGAAAGGTTTATTAGAGATAATACTATCTAATAAAGAGGTAAATGTGAAAAAGGAGTGGAGTTTTGCTGAAGCAGATCATATTTTTAATCTTCCATTTTTTGAATTGATCTATAAAGTACAAACTATACACAGACAGCATTTTGATCCTAGAAAAATACAAGTTAGTACGCTCTTAAGTGTTAAAACAGGGAGCTGCCCGGAAAATTGCTCTTATTGTCCACAATCGGCACATTATCAAACTGGACTACAGAAAGAACCTTTGCTCGAAGTTGTTGAAGTAATTGAAGCAGCAAAACGTGCAAAGGCAGCTGGAAGTACTCGTTTTTGTATGGGTGCGGCTTGGCGTGGTCCACGCTATCAAGATTTAGAAATTGTGTGTAAGATGGTCAAAGAAGTAAAAAAGTTGGGTCTTGAGACTTGCGCAACTCTTGGACTATTAAAACCTAATCAAGCTGATGTGCTCAAAGAGGCTGGTTTAGATTTTTACAATCATAATATTGATACATCTGAAGAGTATTATGATAAAATTATAACAACGCGTACATTTCAGGATAGATTAGATACACTTAAATGCGTGCGTGCATCTGGTATTAAAGTTTGCTGTGGTGGCATTATTGGTATGGGTGAGACTAATGAAGATAGGGTAAAGATGCTGGTTATTCTTGCTAATTTGGATGAACCTCCAGAGTCTGTACCGATTAATATGCTTATCAAAATTCCTGGAACTCCCCTTGAAAATGCAGCTGATGTAGATTCATTTGATTTTATACGTACTATTGGAGTAGCAAGAACTATAATGCCAAAATCATACATTCGTCTTTCAGCTGGACGGGAAAAAATGTCAGATGAACTGCAAGCACTCTGCTTTCTTGCTGGTGCAAATTCAATTTTTTATGGAGAGAAGTTACTTACTACTCAAAATCCAGTGCCTGAGAAAGATAATTATTTATTCCAGAAGTTAGGACTACAGAAGCTGCAGCATTGAGATTTTTTTAAGGTTTTTATGTATGAGCTGTACTGTAAACATTGCAATACGCTAAAAGGTGAAGGTAAATATAGGCAGCTACCAAAGGAAATTGTCGATAGAAAGTTCATCGATTTCTCTACAAATGATTATCTTGGCCTAAGTAAGTCAAAAGTGCTGTTTGCAGCAGCAAAACTTGCCGGAGAAAAGTTTGGGGTGGGATCTACTGGTTCTAGGTTGCTTTCAGGTAACAAAAAAATATTTGAGGAGTTTGAGAGTCAAATTGCCAAAGATAAAAAAACTGAGTCAGCTCTTATCTTAAACTCAGGATTTCAAGCTAATATTGCAGTACTTGCTAGTTTATTGGATCAGTCTGTACTGGGAAGCAAGCCTATTGTTTTTTTTGACAAATTAAATCACGCAAGTCTATACCAAGCTGTGTTTTTAAGCAAAGCTGAACTTATACGCTATCAGCACAACGATATGGATCATTTAAATAGTTTACTTGTGAAGTTTAAAGATGACTTGAGAGCAAAGTTTATCGTTACCGAAACTATTTTTGGTATGGATGGGAATGTTGTACCAATAGATATAGTTTTTGCTTTGAGTAGAGAACATAAGGCTTTTTTATATTTAGATGAGGCACATGCAACAGGTATTGTGGGTAATAGAGGATATGGTTTATCTACAAAAATCAACCTTAGTGAAATTCCACATTTAGTTTTAGGTACTTTTAGTAAAGCTTTAGGGTGCTTTGGTGCATACGTTGCATGTTCTGAGATTATAAAAGATTATCTTATTAACAAATGCTCAGGATTTATCTACTCAACATCGCTCTCGCCAATGATAATTGGAGCTGCAGCTAAAGCTTGGAGCTTAGTGCAAGATCTTGATAATGAGCGCCAAAATCTGGCTTTAAAGGCTGAGAATGTAAGAAAAAGATTAAAGGAGCTTGGGTATAATACGGGCAACTCCACTACACATATCATACCAATAATTCTTGGTGATGAGAATATGGCTATGGCTGCAAAAGCGGAGCTTTTAAAACAAGGATTTATTGTATCTGCTGTGCGCCCCCCCTACTGTGCCACCAGGAACATCTAGATTGCGCATTGCACTGAATGTAAGTCATAGTAAGGGTGATTTAGACCACCTAATATGCGCTCTTAAACAGATTTTAGTTTCTAAATTTTTCTAGTTATTTTATATATATAAAAAAATGCACATACAAAAAAACTTCAATAGAGCAAGTTCTTCTTACGACAGTGTAGCCTTTGTGCAAAAAAAATGTGCTGCAAAGTTAGTTAATATTTTGACAAATTATTTCCCTGAATTTCATCCACAGTCTATTTTAGACTTAGGAGCTGGTACAGGATACATTCCAGAAATTTTGCTAAAAAGTTTCCCAAAAAGTAAATATGCTTTAAATGATATCTCACTTAATATGCTTACAAAAGCAAAGAAGAAATTGATAGAGTATGAAAAGATACGTTTCATTTTAGGTGATATGGAGGTACGAAATTTTGGTTTTTATGATCTTACTATTTCAAATCTAGCATTTCAGTGGGTAAATAATTTAAAAGATATGATAGAAAGAGCATATAAAAATTCAAGTGTTTTAGCTTTTTCCTGCCCACTAGACGGTACATTTGATGAATGGTCTAAAATTTTTATAGAACTCTCATTGCCTGTTCCAACTTATCAATATCCACTTAAACAAGAATTAGAAAATCATCTGCTTGCTTTAAAACCAGAAAAATATTTTTTTGATTCACAGGAATTTATATTGGAATTTGCAAATGCAAGTGAGTTTATTAAATATCTAAAAAATTTAGGGGCAAACCAAGGTAGCAAAGTAATCCTTCCTTCTGACTTAAAACAAGTTATTAAAACATATACAGATAAAATTAATATCACTTATAAAGTATTTTTTGGAATTCTAAGTAAATGCAAATCTTTATAACTGGAACCGATACAAATGTCGGTAAGACCCTTATAAGCAGCTGGATTTGCTTGCATACTGGATATTCATATTTTAAACCCATTCAGACAGGGGTAGATAAAGACAGTGATGTAGTAAGTAAACTAGCTAATACTAACATCTATGAGGAAAGTTATATTTATAAAAGTCCTCTATCACCACATCTTGCAGCTTCGTTAGAAAACGGCAGTATTGATATTAGCAGAATCAATTTGCCTAAAGAGCGTAACTTAATTGTAGAAGGTGCTGGTGGAATTCTTGTACCCATTGATCAAACCACATTTATGGTTGATTTAATCAAAAAGCTTAACATTCCTGTGATTTTAGTTGCTCGTTCTACTCTTGGTACAATTAACCACACATTACTTAGCTTGGAGGCATTGCGCACACGAAGTATCTCTATTTTAGGGGTAATTTTAAATGGGCCACATAATCAAGATAATCTTAATGCCGTAGAATTCTATGGCAAAGTACAAGTATTAGCTTCAGTTCCTAAATTACAAGAAGTAAGTAAGAAGTCTCTAATGCAATTACCACTGCCAGATTGCTTAAAAAGTACAATTTAATTATAATCACATAATAAAAAAGAAAAATTGAAAATGTTAAAAAGAATTTTATTATTTTGTTAAATAGAATTCTCTGAGTTATTATTTATTCTGATCTTATCTTTCAATCTTTCTTTTCGACCTTTTATTGTTTTTAGTGCCAATCTGGAGAGAAAGCACGTGTACAACATCAGAGAGAGGAGCGTTTTTAGCCCTTTTCACGGATTCCCACCATGAGAGGACTACCAATTGATAGTTGGAAGCGCTATAGTCGTATGTTTTTAAGCATATGACCACAAGGGTATCAATCTTGTTTTAAGAAAAAATCTTAAAATAGCTAAAACTATTCAGTAGGTCGCCAAAGATCCTATTCAATATATTCAGATCTTTTTTTCCTATACATCTGCCACTTCAAAGGCCGCCTCTACAGCCTCAATCTCTCCAGATTGGTATCCCCATTATATGCAATACCTCAAAATCTATGGAAGCAAAAAAATAGCAAATATTTTTAATCCTTTTAAAATCCATTTTTATTTAAGTATATAAGGTGAGAGAAACCTCACCTTACATTAATTTTATGCAGTGCGCTTGTTGTTTTACAGGTTCTGCTGTAATTTTATCTAGTTGAGGTGCTGATACATTATCTGTAGTACTAACACCAACAACTTCGTACTTTGAAAGTAATGCCATAGTATTTGTATGACCACCTTGAGTTGCAAGATCTAAAGCTGTCTCCCCATTATCATCTTTAATATTAACATCTACATTGTGTTCTAAAAGCAATTCTACAATATTTTGTCTACCACCTCTAGCAGCATAATGTAAGGCTGTTCTACCCTTATCATCTTTAATATTAACATCTACTCCATGCTTTAGAAACAACCCTACAACATCTTTGTTGTTATTCAATCTGATAACCTGGTGAAAAGCTACTATCTCCTTACTATTATTAGCAGCATTAGCATCTACATTGTGTTCTAAAAGATACTTTACCTTATCTATCTCCCCATAGCCGGTACTATAGTTGGCAGCATACCGTAAAGGTCCTACTCCATAATTTTTAATATCTGCCTTATTTATTATCCCACTTTTAAGAAGAAGTTCTAGAGTTTTTACATCACTACGAAATAAAACTTCTATAATAGAAGTAGAATTCATCTTGCTTTTAAACAACTCTAGAACTTCTTTGTTACCACACTGGGCAACACATCTCAAAGCTTCTGCTATATAGCAATCACCTACTCCTTTGTCTAAAAGCAACTCTACAACTTCTTTGTTACCACACTGGGCAGCACAGTTCAAAGCTTCTCCTATATAGTAATCACCTACTCCTTTGTCTAAAAGCAACTGTATAATTTCCTTACGACCGATTTTGGCAGCACTTTCTAAAGCTTCTCCTATATATTTAGCATCCACTACTTTGTCTAAGAGCAACTGTACAATTTCTTTATGATCATCTGCAGCAGCAAAGAGTAAAGCTTTTCCTTTAGAGTCAGCACCTACTCCTTTGTCTAAAAGCAACTCTACAACTTCTTTGTTACCACACTGGGCAGCACAGTTCAAAGCTTCTGCTATATAGTAATCACCTACTGCTTTGTCTAAGAGCAACTGTACAATTTCTTTATGATCGAAGTAGGCAGCATTTTCTAAAGCTTTTACTATAAAGTATATACTTACCTTTGTGTCTAGAAGCAATTGTACAATTTTTTTATGATTCCTGTGGGCAGCGCTTTTTAAAGCTTCCCCTATATATTTAGTATCTACTCCTTTTTCTAAAAGCAACTCTACGATTTCTTTATGATCATCTGCAGCAGCAAAGAGTAAAGCTTTTCCTTTAGAGTCAGCATCTACCCCTTTGTTTAAAATTGACTTTAGAGTCTCTATACGATTGCTGTAATCAGCAGCTTGCGAATTTGTACTCAATATATTATCAATATCTGCTCCCAATTTTATGAGCAATCTTGCTATAGTTATATGTCCTTTGCGAGCAGCCCAGCGTAATAAGCTTTTACGAATTTTTTTAATCCAGTTAAACATTTTTCCCCCTTAAATAACTATAAAATTATTACATATTTTATTATAATAGTCAATTAATAATACTTTTATTTTTATACAATATTCATAATATTTTAATAATTAAGATTGCATTTTCTCATATGAAGATAGCTTAAATTCTAGTATTAATCTACAAATATTGAGATATACCCTTATAACCATTCTTCAGTACGTTCTAAATGCTTATCTTTTAAAGGCCTTTTAAAACTATAAGATGCAGTAAATGGTACGTTTTCATTCAAGAAGTTGGAAAGGAAGCCTTTTATATTAGTAGAAAGAAATCGCATGATTTCTTCATGGTTTTCAATAGTAAAAACTTCTGCTTGATTGCCATCAAACTTCCAATACATCAGCTCTTTGATTTCCTTATTCATCGAATGCATTGCCGTTATAGCTTGAAGTATCAGCTGTGGTGAGAAAAACATTTCTACATCGCTTTGTGTTGGCAGGGAACCGGTTTTATAGTCTATAATTGCAATACTTCTATCTAATAAATGTTCTATTCTATCACATTTTGCTCTGATAGTAATTTTCTCAGATAGTGGCCAAGAAAAAGCCTTTTCCACTTCTACAATACTGGAGTTTTTCCTTCTTTCCATATCCAATTTAAAAAAATCTTTAGCTATTTTTTGAAATTTTGGCCACCATATGGACTGTATGCTAGGAAAGTTCATATATTTATGGGCAATATTAAACAATGCCTCATAACTATTATTTTTAGATAGTAAATATTTTTCAAAAATTTTATGAATAGTAATGCCAAAATGCATTATCGTTGGTCTAAAATTTAATTCTCTCAGTGGCTTAAGATCTAAGATATATTCAGCGTAGAATGAATATGGATTGCGAATTAACTTCTCTACCGCAGTGGATGAGAGCGTTTGTAATTTTTTTAATCTTACATCTACAGGTGGTTTAGGTTTTGGTCTACTGCATGGAATGACTAAATCAGGCTTAGTTAGTAACTTAAGCCACTCCCTAAACGGTTGCTTGCTTAAAGCATTACCATTTTTTCTTATTAACATCTCTAACCGTTGTAAAAACAAAGGTTTTCTATTTACTCCACTTACTCCCTTTACGGATCTGGTAATATAGACTTTTTCTGCATGCATCAGGTTATAAAGAATATATTGAAAATAGCCAATCTGAGTAGAAGGCAGTCCTATTTGTCTACGTATAAGTGGGCTTAGTAATGGATTTTGAAAATCTGGGGGAAAGTATCCCTCATTGAAGTTTGTCAGTATTACAACTTTATTCTTATGCAAACTGAATCTATGCAGATGATTTTGTGTAGAAGAAAACTTGTTTTGCAGCAGTAAACTCAGTATTTTTTGATATAGCTCTAATGTGTTTATTTCTACTCTCTCACATTCTCTTATTAGGGTAATCATGAAATCGCTAAGCTCATTACCTAACTGCAGAAATTGTGATAATTTCTGTGCACATTCAACGTGAGCTTTTGCTATTTCCGAGATATTATGATTTATATTGCTAATTAGAGATGCAAAGCTGAGTTCTACTTTCCTAAAAAAAGCAGATATTTCTAAATCATTGTAACTATCAGTACCTTTTCTTATTTCCTCAATCCCCATTTGATTAAGATTGCGCAGAATTTTAATTTCAAAATCAGCTAAAATTTTATTGTATTCATCTTTAGGATATCCTAGATCAATAAATGGATGTTTGAGTAACGAAAGGAGCTCTACACTACCCCAGTTTGATGTAAGTATATCTAAAATATATAATAAAAAAGTTATATAAAGATAATAATTATTAGTAGCTGATTCCTCATTGAGTAAAGAATTAACACGTTTAGATAGCAGCTTATCACTAACAAATAACGATACATTTTCAAGATTTTCATTTTTGATTATCATTAAAATAATTTGTGCTTCTTCCTCTTGCGACTTACAAGTGATAATTTCAAAATTACTGTCTTCTTTTGCATTGAAATCGTATAGATTTTTGCTTAAATCAAACGCATATTCAATCAATTTATTGCCTATTTTAGGTGCAGCAGTTAGATATTGTACGTCTTCTCTACTGGCACCAATGTAGTCCAAAAGCCCCTTTAAGCAGTACCCATGATGTTCTTCATTTATTCTACTCCATTCCTCTTCTTTCATGCGTAGATCTAAATTTGGCAGCACAATTAAGCCAAATTCTAGATTGTAAATAGTTTTGATTAAGGTATGACAGATCCTAGATGGGTGAATTCCGGCAAAGATAACATGTTCATCTTTATTAGACCTCTTTCGAAACTCTACTTCTGCGGACAATTGCTTCGTCGCTCCGGCACTCAAATCCTCATGTATATCTAATACATTCCGGTTTTCCGTTCCGTATGCTCCTAGCCCTTGTCTCTCACAAGCGAATTTTGAAAGAGGTCTATTATATATATTATTTATATAGTTATTTTTATGCTCTAAAGGATCGATTTCATCTTGTAAAATATTGCTCCAAGCTTGTGCAAATTCAGATAAAAACCTGCTTTGCCAATGCTCGGTAAAATCATCCAGGCCTAGATTATGTAAAGCAGATATTGGTATTTGGTTATGCTGAAGTTCATCTAGCAGTGAGGTGAGATTATGCACGACACTAATTGGCAAATTTTCTTTATTATCCCTATTCCATTTTATTATAAATTCAGTGAGCAAAAGAATTCGCCTTGTAGGGGAGGTAACTTTTACCTTATCAACATTTAATATTAGATATTCCTCATCTATATTTTCAAATGAAACGATATTTGGCAAAATAACAGTTTTTTTATGTTTTTTAAATGCATCAAACAGCAGTGGTATATCTGCTTTATAAGGTACAACTATCTTAAGATCTGAAATCTCCAGCAGTTCATATTTAGCAAATATATAATCTACCAGCGCTGGGAAGAAAGGTTCATCTGTTGTAAAAATTTTGTTTTTCAGCTTAATTCACACTGCATTTACTTTAGGTAATTTTACATTATAAAACCTGCACTAACAATTTAAACTCAAAGTTTGCTTGAGAAACATTTATCTATAAGATATTGCAGCATCTATTTGACCGCTCTTCCCGAGTGGCCTTTATTTTTTCTATTTGTGGTTTTTCAAGTATTTTCTTTTCTTGTGGATTAAGTATTGCACCTATAGAGAGAGCTATTAATGATGGTACTTCATTTTGATTACATCTTAATTTTTCTATTACTTGCTCTGCTAAATTTGGTGCTTTGGCATGGTGTGTATTTGGTAGAGTGCTTTGAGATTGAACTTCTTTTAACCTTGCTTGGGTTAGTTCTTTTACCTTTTCTGTCATTTCTACAAGTGAATCATTTACCAATTCTAAAATTGTTAATCGATCTACCTTCAGTAAATAAGATACTATTGGGTTTTTAATAACGGAATCTTTTTTATATCGGCAGAAGGTTATTAATTCCTTTTCAAGCAAAAGGTCTAATAATTCTTTATTGTTTTTAATCTTGATCTTTGTGTAATTAGGCATACCAAATAAACTGTCTGCTACATCAAATTTAAAGTTATGGGAGAAATAATAAGGGAAATTAAAGTAATCACGCGTCACTCTAGAGCGACCTCCATACCTATTCTCTATTTTTATGTATTCTCTTTCTATGTGCGAGAAACCATTTTGAACTAGTAAACGGAATAGCGGTAAATTGCTTTGATATTTATATACTAGCTCACTATACTTTATATTCATCAGTGCCCTGCAAGCAGCATCATAATTGTAAGAGCGCAAAGGAAAATACTTAAAGAAGGTAATCAAAACATCTTTATATTTAAGAAAGTATTGATTACAACGCATATGTTTATTATAAATAAGGAGATTCCTTGAACAGTTCCGTGGATAGCCGCCAGTATAATAACTTTGGTTAACTCTATCTATATGAAAGCTAAGTTGGTTAAGTATTTGCACTAAACGATCGTCATTGAATTCTTGGTTTAAGAGTACAATGATAAATTCTTTGTATAATTTAAAATAAATTTTGTTTTCATCTTCTTTAAGGCTATACTTTTCATTGTCGGTTTTAATACCATAAAACTTATCAAGAATATACTCATTAGCACGATTATATCTTTTTTCTGACATTGCTGTTAACAGATCTTCACTTTTAGAGAAATCCTCTTTTAAAGATTTAAAATTTTCATCATTAAGATTTAATATAAAATCAATAAGATCATCTCTATATCCATTATTTTTTAATAAAACTATAAGGTCTTTGTTATTTTCTAATCTAGAATGCATATTCTCCACCCTACTGAATACTTCTAAATTATAATATCTTGTAAAAAAGTAAAGAAATTATCCTATTTATTTTAAATAATATTACTTCCTATACCACTTTGTGGTGCCATCCTTTTGGTCAGAAAGTAATATGTTTTTTTTGAGGAGTTCAGCGCGTATGGCGTCAGCAGTGGCAAAATCACCATTTTTCTTGAATTGTGTTCTTTGTTCTACCAATTTTTCTACTTCTTCATCATGAGTTTTTTGCCAGCTGTGAGTTAGGATGCCAAGGAAATTTGCACTTTTAAGAAAAGTGCCCACCAAACGTGCCTTCTGTTTATTATCATGTGTTTTATTAATCTCAGTTGCCATCTCATGCAGGATTGAGATTGCTTCTGGCGTATTTAAATCATTTTTTAAAGCATGGATAACATCTTCTGCAATATCTGTATCTTGTTCTATTTCTATATTACTACTTAGTATTCCGTAAAACCTGTTCAATACCTCTTTAGACTCAGATAGTGTTCTATCGGTCCAATCTAGAGGCTTTCTATAGTGAGTTTTAAGGAACGTATAGCGAATTACTTCACCTTTTACTCCGCTTTGCAGTAAATCTCTAACTTTTACTATATTACCCAAAGATTTGCTCATTTTTTCACCATCAACAGTTACAAAGCCGTTATGGACCCAATATCTTGCAAATTGTGAGTTAGGGAATGCACAGCAGCTTTGTGCTATTTCATTCTCATGATGAGGAAATTGCAGATCTGCCCCACCGCCATGAATATCAAAATTTTCTCCAAAGTAGCTATAGCTCATTGCTGAACACTCTATATGCCAACCTGGCCTGCCATTGCCCCAAGGACTTGGCCAAAAACTTTGTAGCTCGAAATCAACATCAGTTGCTGGCTTCCATAAAACAAAATCTCCTGGATGCTTTTTATGAGCTTGAGTCTCAACCCTACTTCCATGTATAAGCTCAGCAGTTTTACGTCCAGATAGCTGCCCATACTCTGGGTATGACTCAATACTAAAATACACATTCTGATCCACTACGTAAGCATTACCGTTTTTTATCAATCTTTCTATTAAGTAGATGATTTCTTTAACGTTGTGTGTTGCCCTTGGTTCAAATGTAGGTTTCATGCAGCTTAAATCGTCCATATCTTGCTGAAACGCTGCGGTATAATATGAAGTTATGTCCTCAATGCTACGCTTTTTTTGCTTTGCTGAATCTATAATTTTATCGTCAATATCAGTAATATTTCGCACGCAAGTGACATTACTATAAGTATGAGTGAGCAACCGAAATAATACATCATAGACAACAGCAGATCTAGCATTGCCTATATGCGCCCAGTCATACACGGTCGGACCACATACGTACATCTTAATATTGCCTGGATCTAAAGGAGTGAAAGTTTCTTTTCTATTGGCAAGGGTATTGTATAAGCTAATCATACAAAATTTCTAAAAAAGGAAAATGCTTCAAGTAAGATCTTAGGCCCTGCTATGAGTACAACTGAAGTGATAGTTACTCCAATAAACGATATAACTACTCCAAAAAGCGAAATAAGCCCATCTTTACTTATAATTCCAAGGGAAATAAATGCTACTCCTGCAGATGGGAAAAAATGAGTAAACGGTAGAGGAATCGCTATCGATATAGAGCAAAGAAATATAATCAAAGCTAAAAATTTTTCACCAAATTTGCAAAAAACAAATGCCATTCTTGGCTGCATAATTTTTTCTACCTTTTTAAGGATAGGAGAAGTTTTCTCTACTATAAATACCAGTGCCGAACGCTTTATAGATTTTTTTTCTAACCATTTCGGCATCCATGGCGAGTCAAGCCCAATAAAAAGCTGCACTGAAAACAAAATGAGTGGTATAGCAAATATAGTAGTATAACCAGGAATAGGTACAGGAATAAATGGTGGCAAAGAGAAAATTAGCATAAATATGCCGAAGCCACGTTCATGTATTACTGTTTTAAGTTCAAATAATGTAATTTTATCAGCATATTGAACGTTAACATTTGCAACTTCTTCTAGAATGTCTGATGTTGTTTTATTTTTTTTAGGCAAAACTCTAATTAAAAGGATATAGTAAACTTGTAGTATAAATATCTCAAGCCTATATTTCCACTTTTAGTTATACTTAACAAATAAAAATAAGTTTTAGCTTTTTTAAATAGAATTCATAACTCGACTAAAAAATTCTATTGATCTTTCTCTTACTTCTTTTGCATCAGTTAAACGATTGATTGTAAAGCGAAACTCAGCAGAACCAACAAATCCACCACTATACCAGCCTATATGCTTTCTTGATATTTTAACTCCTGCATCTTCTCCATAATAATCAATATTATCATCATAATGTTTAATTATTAGTTCTACTTTTTCTTTTGCTGTTGGTTCTGGTAACTCTACACCTTTTGTTAAGAAATTTATTGCTTGATTTATAAACCACGGCCTACCATATACCCCTCGCCCTATCATCACCCCATCTGCACCAGAGTCTTTCAGTGCTTGCCTCATATCATCTGTAGTTTTAATATCACCATTTACTATTACTGGAATTTTGACTTTTTCTTTAACTTTCTTTACAAACTGCCAATCAGCCTTACCTTGATACATTTGTGCTCTTGTGCGTCCATGTATTGTAATCATTTGCACTCCAAGCTCTTCAGCAGTTTTAGCCAGGCGATCTGCGTTTCGATGCTCGTAGTCCCAACCTGTGCGCATTTTAAGTGTAACGGGAATTTTGACAGCTCTAACCACGGCTTCAATTATCTCTGCAGCTTTCTTTTCATCGCGCATCAGTGCTGATCCCGCATAGCCATTGACTACTTTTTTTACTGGACAACCAAAGTTCATATCTATAATTTTGGCTCCCATATCTTCATTGAGCTTCGCCGCCTCTGCCATAACTTCTGGCTCGTATCCTGCAAGTTGCACAGAGGTATTTTCATCAACTTGTGCTTTCTGCAAACTTTGCTTGGTCTGCATTATCATTGCTCTGCTTGCTATCATCTCTGAAACTAAAAGCCCTGCACCCAATTTGTTAACTAAAGAACGAAATGGTAGATCAGTTACCCCGGACATAGGTGCTAAAATAACAGGGGCATCAAGTATAAAATTTCCAATTTTCATTTTCTAAGCTAGAAAAAGATAAATATATAAAAAAACTATATTCTAATATATAAAAATCTATTTAAGACTAATATCTTTACTCTTTATCTAAACTAATTTATCATAGTATAAGTTTATTTAGTATGGAGAGATAAATGCTTAATAGTAGATTAAAAGATAATGAAAATTTTATATATTTGTTAAAAGAATATAATTGTCCAGAAGAAGTTATCAGTGGAATATTGAAATTTAGCGATAGAGATTTTAACTTACTTTTAAGCAGAATTAAGGATCAATCTGATTTACTAACTGCGTTGATAGAAAATGGGTATGGTAGTGAAGCTTTTAAAAGTGTATTTTGTCAAAAGGATGATGAAGTATATAATACCTTTGTGAAATACAAAGAATTTATTATTTTGTTATTGGAAAATAAGTGTGAACTAAAAAGCATAGAATGCGTATATGATCTTGTAAAATATAATACTAAACCTCATCGTATAAGAAACTTGCTTGAGAAATGTTTTCCTGTTATCACAACAAATTTTATGGGGCATTGTAGTGAGATTAACATAGCCACTGAAGTATATGATTATTTTGTTAATCGCAAAAAAATTGTTTCAAAGCTTTCTTCTTTGCTTCAATCTTCAGAGATATTTAAAAGTGCGTGGGAATTTATATCTAGTAACAACATTAAAAGAATAAACGCATTTAGAGAAAACCCACAATTGTTTTATCTTATAATGAAAAATGGGATTATTAACAACATAGCGCTTAAAAGGTTATTAGAAAGAGATGATTATAAGAATCTTAATATTAGAGACAATAAACAGTTATTAGACTTCTTGCTTAATGAAAAGCTAATAGCTTTAGATCAGGCAAAGCAAGGTTTCGTTGCTAACTATCTACTATTGCCTAATTTATTGAGAACTGGTAACATAATAGTGTCAGAGTTGCAAAATAAATCTATTGAAGAAATCACTCAAAAAGTAAGAGCGTTAGCTGAAGAACAAGTGAATAAAGATCTAGGAGAATTAAAACTTCCATCTAATTTAACTGAACAAGCTAGCTTTTCATACATTAAAAAAAGTGTACCACCATTACAAATTTTTGCTGTAGTTGCAGCAGTAGAATATTCCCAAAATAGAAATTTTTAGAAGCAGTAAAAATCACTAGTCTAGGACAATCAGCTCAAAGTGCTATCAGTTAAGCATATTTGCAAGCACGAGTACAGCTTCTTTGAAGAAGCTGTGCACTTTACATTAATAGAATTATTCAAAATTTTAAATCTATTGTGTTAGGTCTTTTAAAGGAGCTAGCTAATTTTTTCTTTAAAATCTTCAATTTCCTCTTGATCTTGTAGATTTTCTATGAAATGGTCTAATTTATCTTGCTTATTTTTGTATTCTTCAGCTGTATCCATTTCTTTCTTTTTAGCTGTAATATTGGGCCATTTTTTTGCGTATTCAGTATTGAGATTATAAAAAAGCTTAAGCATTCTTTGTTCTTTTGCTAGCAGATCATCAGTTCGATCTAAAATATCTTTTACTCCATCGTCAGTAACAATTGCATCTATTGGGCACTCTGGTATGCATACCCCACAGTCAATACATTGGTCTGGATCTATAACCAACATATTTTCCCCTTCGTAAAAACAATCAACAGGGCAAACTTCAACACAATCTGTATATTTGCATTTTATGCATTTTTCTGTAACAAAATGCGTCATGTAAATGTTAAATAAATAATATTCTAAATTAAAGGTATATTTTATTAATTCAAGATTTTTTTGATTTAGAGAATTACTGAAGCAAAAAGGTAGAAATCTTATCTGCAATATCTACAATTGGTTTGCTATATATACCAAATATTACCATTGGTATAATCATAAACCATGAGCATAAAAGCATTGTAATTGGAATTTGAGCAATTCCTACCTCTTGGCTAGTTTTTAGACACATTTTCTCAATTGCTTTCCAAATATATATCACTGATAAGAATGACCCCAAGACAAAAATAACAAGAGGTGCCCACAAACTGGAGTTAATAATTGACTTAAGTAAATACCACTTAGCAACAAAACCAAAGGTAATTGGTACGCCTATAAGACTCATACCTAATATAATAAATATAGAAGATCTGTTTAAGTTTTCTATATTGGTTGTACCTGTTTTATAAGAGGTACAACCAATTACCATAAATAGTGCAGATTTTACTATACTATGGCTTATTATGTGAATAATAGCGGCGGTTAGGCCTGCCCTAGAATTTAAACTAATTCCTAAGATAATATAGCCAATTTGAGCCACACTTGAATAAGCTAGTAACTTTTTTAAATCTTTTTCTACAATTGCTAGCAGCCCACCAAAAACTATTCCGCACAAAGCCAAGATTAATAACAAATGGGTCAGATATGGTGGGATGAATAGCGAGCTTGCATAAAAAATTGAATAATAAATTCTAAGGAGAACATAAATCATAACTTTAGTTGCAGTACCAGAGAAGAAGATAGTAACAAAACTAGGAGATGCGCTGTAAGCGTTAACTAACCAACGATTTAAAGGAAAAAGTGCTATTTTAACTAATAAACCAATAACGATAAAAATGAACCCCGATTGTACGATAAGACTATTTTGCAGATGTGAGACTTTTAAGGCTAAGTCGGATATATTAAGTGTTCCAGTTGCTGAATAAAGTAATCCCACTCCAATTAAGTAAAAAGTTGCACCTATTGTACCATTTATTAAATATTCAAACGATGCAGTTAAAGACGATTTTTGTCTACCCATTGCAACTAATATATATGATGAAAGAGATGATATCTCGAGGAATACGTAAATATTGAAAACATCATTTGTGACTAAAATCCCTATAAATCCACTTAAACAAAACAAAAATATAGAATATAAACCTGCTATTTTACCTTCATCTATCTCTTTTTTATTTATGTAAAATCCATACAGTACGCTCATTAGAGATATAAAGTTAATAAGGCATAACACTACCGCATTAAATAGGTCAATTCTCAGCTCTATTCCATACGGAGCTATCCATCCGCCTACGTTGTAATTTATAATTTCCCCGTTGTATGTCTTGCATAAAAGCAATGATGAAACAAATAGGGTAGTAGAAGTTGTAATAAAAGATAAAATCCAAGATAATTTGTGATTATTGAACAAAAAACAAAGGATTGCAGAAGTTAAAGGTATTATAACTTGCAAAATAGGCAATATCACGTTTTAAAAACTATTTTAAACTAAAAATATACTTTTAAAGTGTAAAAGTGTAAAATAATTTTACTTATAGAAAAGTTAAGAAATTTATTGTATTTTATTTGTGCAAATTTTTGTACCAAGGGAGGAAAAAATCATGGCATTTTCTGATCAGGTAAAATTCCTCTTTAGAAAAAACAAAACACTGGTGGGAAAAGATGAGTACGGTAATACTTACTATGAGATAAACGACAGAGAAACTAAAAAGAGGTGGGTTATATACAACAAAATTGAAGATCCAGCTAAAATTCCCCCAAGATGGCATCTTTGGCTTCATTATACTAGTGATAATGTTCCAAAAACACAAGACAGTTTGATAAGATGTATAATTGATCCTGTAGGGATACATAGTGACACTAATCACTACCTCTCAAATAATAATATAACTTATAAAAGCTGGAGTCCAAATGACTAAATCTAATATTACCGAAGCAGTAATAGGATTATTTGTTTTAATTTTTGTTGCTGTGATAGCTTTCTTTATTTTTGATAATTTAAAAACAAATCATGATGATTGTTATCAAGTAAATGCCCTATTTTCTGATGTGACAGGTTTAGATGTTGGTAGCAGCGTCAAGATTTCTGGAGTTAAGGTTGGGGTAGTTACTAACATATCTCTTAAAAAGGAGGGTTATATGGTTGAAGCTGGTATGTGCATCAATGAAAATATACTGCTACCAGTTGATAGTATTGCTAGAGTAACTAATAGCAATCTTTTAGAAAGTAAATTTGTCAATATATATCCTGGATCAGAGGATGATGTGATTACAAATAATGGTATTATCGAAAACACTCAATCTGATATGGGTATAAGCAAATTAGTTGATAAAGCTATTTCTTCATTAATGAAGAAATAGAATTTAAAAAAGTAGTTAAATCTTGAATTTTTACCAAAATTATAATCAAAAATTAGTAATGTTAAATTCCTTTGCACTGCACTTATATTGTGCTCCTTATAATTTATTCAAAAAAGTTATAAATTTTTATTAGAAAAAATACTATGATGTTCTCTCAATACAAGAGAGAACATCATAAATTCTTTGATAAAACTACTAAATAAGATCGTTATATTGATCTTCCACCAAATTAAAAAATCCCTGATTATATTTTCCTATATTTTTAAGAAAATTATCCACATGGTCCCTAGCTTCGTACATATCTTCATACACAGTATCGGATAATAACGACTCAAGATCTCCTTTATGTTTTGATTCAAGAAATTTCACAGCTTGCTCTGGTAAGCCACCATGATTACTCTTTCTAGCTAATATTTTCTCTAGACCTAATTTTTTATCCTTAATTATTTTAAAGTCACTCTTGTCATCATTGTTATTCTGAACAAAACCATATTTATCATTTAAATCTGCAATATAGTTTGCTATCCTAACCTTGAGCGGTCCAGATAAAGCTTTTCCCCATTTTCCGTTACTTTCAATTAAGGTATAGACAGCTCCTTGCTTTATGCTTGGGTTAAGGCATCCTGTTTTTTGTATTTCTAAATGAGAATATATATCAAATTCATCTTTATCTTCTACAAGAGCAAAGTATTTGTTTTTCCTTATAGAATGAACACTGTTTTCTTTTAAATACTTTTCATACTCAGATCTAGTTTTAGAGCTTATATTAGGGATAGATCAAAAAAGGTAGTCCCCAACCACTTCATGAAGTGGACATTTGGTTGTAATAATGAATAAAATTCCAAATAGCACCCACGTGATTGCTCAACTTTTTAGAAAATGATAAACTGATTAATCGACCAATTCTCTGTCGCATTGTGCAATTAAATCTCTCAATGTGGTTTGTAAATCCAGAACCTTTGCCAACTTGTTGAAAAAATTGCAGCATAAGAATCTAGCTTGTCCGCAATAAATATACCTTCTCTACTATACATTTCTGGTATACTTTTAAACAATTTGATCGCATCTTCAGTGCCACGGTTTCCTATATGCGCACCTATTATTTGCCTAGTTGCCACCCAGCCAAATCCACGTCTTATTTGCCTTTTTGCCAACAAAACTCCATATTTCATTGCATTCCACTACTATTTTGCACTCACATTTGTTTAAGTTGCCTGGTTTCTTTAATTTTTTTTACGTTATTGTACTTTTTATTTACATGGTTTTGTAGATGTATTTTTGATATACTATCGATATCCCAGCTATTGATATTTTTTTAAGCAAAAGCGCATTTGATGGCTACTTTCCTTAAAAGTGCAAATTTCCTTGGCATCTTAACCCACAGCTGGCAAAAAACTCATGATGAAGAAGTAGAAAAATTGGTAGAACAAAGAACACAATTCAAGAAAAACGGTGATTTTGCCACTGCTGACGTCATACGCGCTGAACTCCTCAAAAAAACATATTATTATCTGATCAAAAAGATTATCTGATCAAAAAGATGGCACTACAAGGTGGTATAGGAAGTAATATTATTTTGAAATGTAAACATATAAATATGCCAGTGTACAAAGACTTGTCTAAAATGATAAGTTTTAACTTTTCTTTTTATATATTTAAATTAACATAAAATCACTTTATGTAGTATGGGATATGTTTAGTAAGTTAGAAGATAACAATGACTTTTCAAATTGGCTAAAAATCAATGGGTATGAAGATAGTTTTCTTAGCTCTATTAAGCTTGATGATTTAGATTTTAGATGTTTAAAAAAAAGTTTTAATACAAATAAAGATCTATTAGATTTAATGGTGAAGAATGGATATAAGCCTGTTAATGAGTATATTCTTGGTAACTTTTTTGGTATCAAAATTCAGGATTGTAGATATATTTTTGTAGAGGGTAAAGGTAATGTTTATTTTAAATTATATAAAGACTTTATCATAATGTTACTAAAGGAAGAATTTAGTAATGATTATTTATTACAAATACTCAACCAATTTGTACAATGCCATTTTTATGTGATTAATAAGATTAATAATGAAATGGAAGATGAATATAATGGAAGGTATTGTCTTGATAAGAATATAAACAGCAACAAGATGTTAGTTGAATATAAAGGTACCCTCTTACTTTTTTGCAAATATTCTCTTTCATACCTTCGTTTTATTTTTAGCGAAATTCTTCATGAAAGATACTGTAAGTTAGATAGATATGAAAATAATTTATTATTATTTCATTTATCATTGCAAAATGGTTTGCCATATGAGTTAATAGATAATTTATTCAGTATAAAAAGTTTTGAAGAAATCAAGACCAAAAACAATAAAGAATTATTCGCCCTTTTAATTGAAAAAAATATTGTAACTTTCAGTCAAAATGAAAATAATTTTATTATCCAAGATTCACCTATACTTAATTTACTTGTAGTAAATACTATTAAGGTTTCTGATTTATTAAGTTTTTATAATAATAGATTCAGATTGACAAAAAAAGATATTGAGAAAAAAATAAATGAAGTAAAAGGGGTAGTTAAAAGAAGAATAGAAGAGGTTCAAACTCAGAGCAACTTGCCAGATAGATGTCCTTCCAAAGCACCAAGGTTAGCAAAAGAAGTAATTAGAAAATTGGGACGTAATCAAAATGAAGTACCATCATTAATGACTCTCTCTGTAGGTGCAATACTTAATTCACAAGAAAAGAAAATACTTGAAGAACCACAAATAGAAGAAGTAAAAGCCCTTCTCAAGAGAAACGGCAAAATGATGGTGCAGCATATAGATAAATATTTCTCAAGCAAACGTTGAGTTTAAAAAGCCTATTTACCATCTCCCATTCTTCTTACAAAATGTACTTCTTCTTTGCATTTTTTGTAAATTGTTTACCGCATTCTTTGCATTTATATTGCTGTTTTCCGCTTTTTAACTTGCCGTTTTTAACGCTATTTCCATTACATTTGTTACACTTCATTTCTAGTATAGTTTTGTTTTAAACTATTTTTTAAGTGCAAAATACCATGCTTATCATGAATTGTTTGGCACTACCTGCAATTTAGCTTGCATGTTAATTATTAAATATTTCTAAGCCTCAACAACTTGTTGCATCATCAACACATCACTTAAAGCAACATTTATCAACTTAGTAGGAATAACACTTAAATCCTCTGGTTTTGCTTTACTTAACTCTTTTGCAAAAGCACAAAGTCTTTCTTCGTTAGAGAATATAAACTCTATTAAATACTGACCACAATTTTTTGATTTTAATATAGTATTAAAAACTTGCCGGTTGTTTTGGATCTTACTTAGTATACCATGGTTATCAAGTATTGTTCTGATTATATTTGATTTATCATAGGTATTAATATTCGGTGCCTTAAGTATTGAATACAATATATTATGATTAACTGATTTTAATCTTCTGCTAATATGGCCTTCAGTATCATCACTATAATCTTTAAAAATTCTCTTCAGTACACTAGCACCATCATTTAAGACTAACAATTCATCTAAAAGCCATTTATTTTCTATAATGTTTGTGTAAAATTTTTGATCACCTAAAACTTCCATAACTAAATATGATGCGGGCAATTTTTCTAGTAATCTGCAACAAACATCTGGTGCTTCCATTATCCTTGCAAATATCTCATCATTATCAAAAATATCCTCAATCCAACCTTCATATGGATACATTGCTTTATCAGTACTAAACGTTATCTCTAATATTTCTTCTAGAACATCTATGTGCTTTCTAATCTTATCAAATCCCCTTATACTGTTAAAAACATTCTTAACTAAACATGGAAATTGGTGTTCGTGGCTCAACTTAAGTAACATATCAAAAATATCAATGTTATTTTCTATAATACTAAAACACTCTTGATCGTAAAAAACTGCTCGGATTGAATCTTCATTAAGTTTGTTATGCTCTAATATTTTTTTAAAAATACTTTTGTTCTTTTTTATCTTCAAAAGAACATTTCTATCACTAAACACTGTTTTAATGAGTTCGATGTTGATGCTATCTTGATGTGCACGACTATTTCTGTTTTGTATCTTTAAACATTCCTCAAAGATATCTAAATTATTCTTGATACTATCTAGGTTTTTATCAAATATCAATTTTATGACATAATCATTAAAAAACTTGCCTGACTCTATCAATATGCTTAGTATATCTAACCCATTTCTTAACCTGCTGAGGCGTTTTTCATCTCCAAAGACAAATTGTATTGCTCTATCATTTAAATAATCCAGTTGTACTAACCTTATGACAATATCTTGATTGTCATTCATGTTGTTTATAATGCTAACGCTATGCATGTTGTTATCCCCCGATAACTAAAAACTTTGATTTCTCAAAGCTCTAAGTTGAGTATACCAATTTTAATATTTTTTTTAATCTTTTCTTTAATTAATGTTTACTACTTCTCCAGTTAAACTATTCTGACTAGCTGCAAGTATATTAATGTCTATTATCCTGCCACAGGATTTACCTTCTGTATCAAAAATACAAACAGATTGCATATATGGAGTTTTGCCAATGATTTGATTTTTATATTTACCTTTCTTACCATCAAACAGCACCGGTAAAGTTTGACCTATCATTTTTTTATTATATTCCAGTTGTTTTTCACTGATTAGCTTTTGTAGCCGTGCTAAACGTTCAGTTTTTATTTCTTCTGATACTTGATCTTTGCGCTCTGCACCGGGAGTGCCTGGCCTTGGGCTATATTTAAAACTGTAGCTCTGTGCAAACCCTACCTTTTCAACTATTTTTATAGTTTCTTCAAAGTCTTTTTCTGTTTCACCAGGAAACCCAACAATAAAGTCAGAAGAAAATGCTATGTTAGGTTTTAGCTTGCGTAGGTTATCAATAATATCTAAATAGTCAGACGCAGTATGCTTCCTATTCATAGAATGTAGTACTTTATCAGAGCCAGACTGCACAGGTAGATGCAAAAATGGCATAAGTTTAGGCTCCATTGCATGAGATTCATACAAAGTTTGGTGCATATCTTTAGGATGAGAAGTTGTGTAGCGAATACGCTCCAGTCCCTTTATCTTAGCTAAATGACTAATAAGTTCACCCAGCGTCCATGACCTTCCATCACACTCACCATGATAAGCATTAACATTTTGTCCAAGTAATGTGATTTCCTTTACTCCGCTCTCAACTAAGCTTAATGCTTCACGAAATACTGCATTTACTGGACGTGAATATTCTGCACCACGAGTATAAGGCACAACACAGAAAGTACAAAATTTATCACACCCTTCCTGGATTGAAAGAAGTGCAGATATACTTTGATTCTGTTTATAGTAAGGTAGTTTATCAAATTTAGATATCTCAGGGAAATCAATATTAATTGCTCTGCCTTTATCACGTTCTGCTTTCACTATAAGTTCTGGTAGCGTATGTATGCTTTGAGGACCTACAACAACATCAACAAACGGTGCTCTACTAAAGACTTCTTCACCTTCTGCTTGTGCCACACAACCAGCAACAACTATTGTGATATCTCCCTTTTGTTTTTTCAATTTATGGATTTGCCCAAGTTCTGAATATAATTTTTCTGCTGCTTTCTCTCTTATATGACAAGTGTTAAGTACAATTAGGTTGGCATTTTGCATATCTTCAACAACAGTAAACCCAAGTGGTTTAATTATATTTTGCATAAGCATTGAATCATAAACATTCATCTGACAGCCATAGGTTTTAATATATAAACCTCTCACCTTAAATACCTTCCATTAAGAAAATAACATCTGTATCTATTTTAAAGAGCAAACCTAAGTGTTCAAGTTAAACAACTAACTTGAAAAATTTTGTAAAGCTGTGTTTTTTATAACATTATTTATAATTTTACTTTTTTGCAAAGTTGTGTATATAGCTATAAAAACTTTTGTAAAACTATAGTATGCCATCTGCTTTAAAGGTTAAAGCTGCTTTTATATTTTTTATATCTATTGTTTCATTATATTTAGTGTTACCAAACTTTATAGATAGCAAGCTACTTGTTTTAAAAAATAAAATGAATTTGGGCCTCGACCTTAAAGGAGGGGCTTATCTACTACTGCAAGCAAACCTTGATTTTTACGTTAAAGAGAAATTAGATAGTATTGCTAGTGAAATAAAAGAGGCATTAACTAAAAAGAAGATAAAATATGATAAGCTTGATTATAATAATCAAGTTCTAACATTAGTTTTAAAGGAGAAAAATGATTATCACAATGTGATACAGGAGATAAAAAAGATCAATAGTAACATAGAATCATCACATAAAGATACTACGCTTTTTCTTTCATATAATCAGAATTACAAGAATGTTCTATATCATGATGTAATGCTTGAATCAATAGCTAATGTACAGCGGCGTTTGGACAAAATGGGCACTAAAGAAATAAGTGTACAAAGACAAGGACAGGACAAAATTTTAGTACAAGTACCAGGTACAAATGATACAGAACAGATAAGATCAATGCTAGGAAAAACTGCAAAACTTACTTTTCATCTGCTAGACAATAATGTAAAAAAAATAGAAGAGATAAATAAGGTTACTACTTTTCTACTAAATGATGAGTATGGTAATTCATATCCAGTATTACGCAGAATTGAAATTAGTGGTAATTCATTGGCAAATGCAACTGTAGGCTTTGATCCCATTGGTAAGCCAGTTGTAAACTTAAAATTTGATAATGTAGCTAGTAGGCAATTTGCCAAAATTACTAAAGAAAACGTAGAGAAACCGTTTGCAATTATTTTAGATAATACAGTACTTACTACTCCAGTAATCAGGGAACCAATAACTGGAGGACAGGCATCAATAAGTGGTAACTTTACGCTAGATCAAGCTAATGAGCTTGCAATACTACTTAAATCAGGAGCGCTGCCAGTTCCATTAAGTATCATTGAGGAAAAAAGTATAGGACCAAGCCTTGGCCTAGAGTCAATTATAAGAGGTGAAATAGCAGCACTAATTTCTGTTGCTTCTGTATCACTGTTTATAATAATATCTTATGGACTACTCGGCATTTTAGCTTCCATAGCACTATTTTTTAACGTAGTTTTTATTTTACTGATTTTAACTTTGCTTAAAGCCACTCTTACTTTACCTGGAATTGCTGGTATTGCCTTAACTGTTGGCATGGCAGTTGATGCAAATATTTTAATATTTGAACGTATTCGAGAAGAAATTAAATTAGGAAAAAAGATAATTAGATCTATTGAAGAAGGGTTTAAAAACGCAATTAAAGCAATACTAGACTCTAACATCACAACACTTATTGCTGCGGGAATAATGTTTGCAATTGGTGATGGGCCGATCAAAGGTTTTGCTGTTACCTTGTCAGTTGGGATATTATCCTCTATGTTCTCAGCAATTACACTAACAAAACTACTGATAGACCTATGGGTCCAGTTTTATAAACCTAAGGTTTTTAATATTTAGTATAGTTATTAATATCTTAATAACTATACTGTATAATCAGTATAATAATTAATTAATGAGAGTGATATGTCTTGTTCAGTAACCCTTAAACCTACACGAGAAAAAGTTAATAATGCACAAAACTCCAAAGTCGCTTTAAAGTTAGAAGAAGGTAATACAGTTGCCAACTTCGTTAACTATTTTCTCTATTTTGATAATAATGATGAACTCATGTGTTATAATACATTATATAGGGAGGCGCCTTACTTCAATCCAACACCTATTGGGAAAAATGCATTTGGAGTATTTACTAATTATGAGGGTGAAAGAGCATTATTCCTTGTTGGTGAATATCATACTAGAGAAGGTAATATAATAAAAGAAGGATATATTGTTTCTTCTAATAAACCTAGTCTCATTAAGGATGAGATAATTCCTGAGATAGAAGAAAAAAAATCGTTCTATATTAAGCCTGGTGGTTTAGAGGTAGATGGTAAAAAAGAGGCAATTATGTATGATCTTGAAAATAATGAAGTACAAAACCTTAGTCACACTGCATCATTCTACAAAGGAGATACTGGTTCTACTATATGTCGCGCTTCCATGAGTGATTCTGAACAATGTTTTGAAGATTCTGATTTTAACATTGTTGGAGAAAAGGTTGGGGATGAGCATACCATAAGTATTAAAAACAATGATTTGCTAGGCTACAAAGACATAGCACTTAGTACAAGTCAAAATGCACTTACTCTAATGAATGCAAAAATAGATTTTTGCATTCAATTTGAGATATTGAAAGAAGAAAAAGAAAAGCTCTGCAAAGAACTTGACGAGTCAAGTATGATGATATCAGGACAGCATCATTCATGTGTATCAGAACTAGCAAAAGCAAATTTTGCTATAGAGCCAGTAACATATGACATCGGTACATATATGTAATTGATCCTCATATTACCTCCATAAACTGTATGGAGGTAATATAAAAGGTAAAAGAATTTTGCAATAAGCTGATTCATATTATATGGCGGGGGTAGCCACAAGGTATGGATTTAAATACTTACCAGTTATACTCTCTGGAATATTAATTATCTCATCTGGAGGGCAAGCAGCAACGACATGCCCTCCTCTTATTCCTCCTCCCGGGCCGATATCTATAATATGATCTGCAGTTTTAATCACATGCAAATTATGTTCAATTACTATAACTGTGTTACCTAGGTCAGCTAACTTATGTAATATTTTGAGGAGATTACTTATATCTTCAAAATGCAAGCCAGTTGTTGGTTCATCAAGAATGTATAAGGTCTTACCGGTAGCGCGTTTTGATAATTCTTTAGATAGTTTTATTCTCTGTGCTTCACCTCCAGATAGAGTAGTTGATGGCTGGCCAAGTTTTATATAACCTACGCCCACCTCCTGAAGAGAAACTAGTTTCTCTTTGATGATCTGCATATTTGCAAAAAAGTCACATGCTTGATCAACTGTCATATTTAAAATATCAGCTATTGACTTACCTTTATACGTGATTTCTAAAGTCTCACGATTATACCTAAATCCTTTGCATTGCTCACATTTAATATAAACATCAGGTAAAAAATGCATCTCTATTGTTAGATATCCATCTCCCTTGCACGCTTCACATCTTCCACCTTTTGTGTTAAAAGAAAATCTGCCTACTTTATACCCACGAGCTCTAGATTCTTGTAAATTTGCAAACCAATTTCTTATGTGAGTAAATAAACCAACATAAGTTGCCGGATTTGATGCCGGTGTTCTTCCTATTGGAGATTGATCTATTTCTATAATTTTATCTATATATTCAAGTCCTTTAATAGCAGTGCATTTTCCATATGGCTGGGAAGCACCGTATATTCTATGTGCTGCATATTTATACAACGTTTCAATAACTAAACTTGACTTTCCCCCACCTGATACTCCAGTAACACAAATGAAATTACCAATAGGGAATTTGACATTTACATCGTGTAAATTGTTCTCACATGCACCGATTACCTCAATGTATTTACCTGAACTTTTGCGCCTTTTTGGTATGGGAATTACTTTACTTTTACTTAAATATTGACCTGTTATGCTACTTGGATTCTTTTTAATTTCCTTTGGTGTACCTTGAGCAACTATTTTACCACCATTTATTCCAGCTCCTGGACCAATATCGATTACATAATCTGCATTCATAATTGTATCTTCATCATGCTCAACCACTATAACCGTATTGCCAACATCCCTTAAATCTTTTAAAGTTTTTATCAGCAAGTCATTGTCGCATTGATGCAAACCAATAGATGGTTCATCTAGAACATACAATATGCCAGTGAGACCTGAGCCAATTTGTGATGCAAGCCTAATCCTTTGACTTTCACCACCAGATAGCGTTCCTGACTCACGCTCAAGTGTTAAATAATCCAGCCCTACATTCTTAAGAAAACTTAGGCGGTTTGTTATCTCATTTAATATTTTCTCTGATATCTGATTTTGTTGTTCAGTTAGCACTGTAGGCAATTTTTGAAACCACAATAAAGCTTCATCAATAGAGAGCTTTGCAACTTCACCTATATGTTTTTCATGTATTTTAATTGACAGCGCTTCTTTTTTTAACCTAAACCCTTGGCAACTATTACAATAGATAGTGCCATAATATCTTTCTATATTTTGCTCATTTTTTAGCAAGGTAATTAGGCCAGGAAAGGGCTTCTTTGCAGTAAACCTATAGCTAATTTCCTGATTACCAGAGCCAAAAAGAATTGCATTTTTTGCACTTTGACTAAGTTGAATCCATGGCTGATTGAGATCAAAATTATATAATTTTGCCAGTGCTGATATTGCATCTTCTACTATATATGAGTAAGGATGTATAGCGGAACCTTTTATAGGACCTATCGGTTTTAAAGCACCATCGGCAATGGATAAGTTTTCATCCGGCACGATAAGCTTTATATCAATATCTGATTTTTTCCCAAGACCATCACACATGCTACATGCACCATAAGGACTATTAAAGGAAAAAAGCCGTGGCTCTATTTCTTCAATTGTAAAACCAGACTCTAGGCAGGCAAGATTTTCTGAAAAAGCTAATATTTGACCGCAGTTATAATCTAAGTTATCTGGCAGATTTACAATTTCAACATGAATGAGGCCACAACCAAGTTTCAGCGCCGCCTCAACGCTACTGGGCATACGATTATCTAGGTCAGCTGTTACGGATATCCTATCTACTACAACAAATATATCATGTTTTTTATTTTTATCTAGTTGTGGTAAATCATCAATATTATATATTTTTTCATTAATTTTTAGTCTAGTATATCCTTGCTTTTTTACTTCCAGTATTTCTTTTTGATGTTCACCTTTTCGACCACGCACAATCCCTGCAAGGATATATATTTTTGTTTCCATAGGTAGAGCCTGTATTGCATCTACTATTTGAGTTGTAGTTTGTTTTGTAATTGGCCTACCCGTTGCTGGAGAATATGCAGTACCAATACGAGCGTACAAAAGGCGTAGGTAATCATAAATTTCAGTTGCTGTGCCTACAGTTGATCTTGGATTTTTAATTATCGATTTTTGATTGATTGATATTGCTGGTGACAAGCCAGTGATTGATTCAACATCAGGTTTATCATGCATGTTTAAAAATTGACGGGCATAAGCTGAAAGGCTTTCCACATAGCGGCGCTGGCCTTCTGCATATATCGTATCAAAAGCAAGTGTAGATTTTCCAGAACCACTTAACCCACTGATCACAATCAACTTATTTTTTGGTATGTCAACGTCAATATTGCATAAATTGTGTTCCCTGGCACCTTTTATCCGAATAAACTCATCCATAATTCAAACATCTAAAGAGATTCATTATATACTCAATACCTAAGCCTGGCCTATAATTTTGTTGCAAACATTTTATCAAATAATTTTATATTGATTTTTTAATATATAGATATAATATATTTATGTCTTAGTAGTAAATAGTTGTTAATGAGAAACCTATATTTTATTATCTTGATTTTGTACATATCGTACGGACATAATTGCCATGCTACTAAGATAATCATAAGCAGTGAAGATAAATATGCAGAGCTGGAAGGAAGCACTAGTTTTAGCATAGGACATATAGAAAATAACGAAGAACGTTTTAGTGATGATAAGAATGGTACAATTTTACTAGATTCAAATATTGGTTTTCTTTATGTACGTAAAAAAGACAATGTAGATAATCTTGGTGCCAAGGTAAAACTATCAACGAAATTTACATCTTTTAAGCCTAAACCTCTGGAAATAAATATAGATGAAGCGCACATCTTTTTTGCAACGCGAAATAGAGGTACGATGAAACTTGGCTTTGATGATACTATAAGTAGAAGCATGGGTTCGAAAATGTACTTTGGAGCTGGAGGAGTAAATGGAAGATGGGCAGATCTTGCAAATCTTAGAGGATTCAATAAGGCAGATGATGGTTCGGGGTATGATACAGGTGGTATATTTTGGGTCAAACCAGATTTATATATTGACTATAAGGGACTTAAATCTCTAAGAGTGAGTTATTACTCTCCCAAAATACGTGGAGTGCAAATAGGTTTTAATTATCTGCCTGAAGATGCAGAATATCAAAGAATAGTAAGTGGAGGAATTACTTATAGTAATTGTGCTTTTCAAAACATCAATTATTCACTATCTCTAACTGGTGAATTAGCTAACAAGAATTCAGCTAAAAAATTAAATAAACTACAGACATGGAATGCTGGCTTAGATCTGCAGTATAAGAACATAAGATATGTCATTTCATATGGCAACATCGGTAATTCTGGGCGCAAAAACTCTCCTGAAACTTATTACATAAACACTGGCATTGCTTACTACCATAATAATTGGCGTGGTAGTTTTATGCATTTTATAAGTACTAGGGGGAATAACAATTTTCTTTCATGGTCTATAAACTGGGAGAAATATTTAACAAAAAATTCTTCATGTTATATAGATTTTATAAAATTCAATACCCAAGAACCTGCAGATAGTAGTAACTCAGGGCATGTGTTTTTGGTTGGTTTAAAATCTAATTTTTAATATTATATTAATTTTAATCACTAGAAATGATTGATAAACAAAAAAATTTAGCATCAAAGTGGTTTGCAAGTTTAAGAGGTTCAATAGTGGATGAATTTCTAGCTATTGAAAAGGAATTTTCAGATGAATTTCCAGAAATAAATAGAAAAAAGTGGGATCGCCCTGGAGGAGGAGGAGGGGAGATGACTATCATATATGGTAAAGCGTTTGAAAAAGTTGGTGTCAATATATCAACAGTTCATGGAAAAATTGCAGAAAAATTCATGGATGAAATTCCCGGAGCAAAAAAAAATGACGGAGAATTTTGGGCTAGTGGAATTTCTGTAGTTTCGCACATGCATTCACCACTGGTACCTGCATCTCACATGAACACAAGGTTTATAGTTACCGCAAAATCGTGGTTTGGTGGTGGAATTGACTTTACCCCTGCCTATTACAATGATGAAGATTATCGGTTTCTTCATGGTAAAATAAAAAAAATGTGTAATGGTTTTAATTTTAACTATTACCCACAATTTAAAAAACAGTGTGATGACTATTTTTTTCTTCATCACAGAAAAGAGCCAAGGGGAATAGGTGGGATATTTTACGATAACTTAAGCTCTGATAATTGGGAAAATGACTTTGCATATATACAAGCTGTTGGCAGAACTTTTCTTGAAATTTACCCTTCTATAATACGCACTCATATGAGTAAATCATGGACAGAAGAGCAAAAGGAACATCAACTAATTAAACGTGGTAGATACGTGGAATTTAATTTGCTATATGATCGTGGTACAAAATTCGGTATTTTAACAAACGGCAACCCAGATGCTATAATGATGTCAATGCCACCTTTGGTAAAGTGGAAGTGAACAAGAAAAGTGTTTTGGATCGATAATTAATTTTTATTTATACGAGGATTTTTGTGGATTTTACAAATTTAACACCAGGCTGTTACGAAGTTGACGGATATATCGTTTCACATAATATCGACGATAGTCATTATTATCCTCACAATTATGATAACATTACAATAGATGAGAATTATGAAATATATTCTGAGCAATATCAAAGTTTAACTGGCAGTGTAATGCAAGATATCAACGATAATCTTTATTTACATTTTGAAGATAAGGAGAAGAAGGATTTTTCATATCAGGTAAATCTTTACTATGAAAAGTCTTTTGATGATGGAGTTTTATTGTTCTCTACTCAAGATAACGATTTACTTTGCCTTAAAATAAAGAAAAGTGAGTGCTAAATTCTACTCATATAACATTTTGGTACTGTGTGCCAAAATGTTATATAAACATAAATCAAAGGAAATTTTAAGAGCAATAATTTATTTAAACTTAAATTCAATTACACGGAAGCAAGCTCTATACTTATAACAAACTTCTCCGTTTCCAATCCTGAATGTATATTATCATTCCACTCAATAATTTCAGCATTGCAAACTGCCTTTAGGTCTTTTTCGGCTGATTGCGTAATTTGAAAGTTTTCATCTTTAGCTTTTATACTTAATTTTTTTACTGAGCATTTAACTGAAATATTACTATCAGCTTTTAGTTTTCTCACTGCATTTAATATCTCTACACAATTTTTTCCTATTGCTTCAGCTTTTGCGTCATATAGAGAATCTTCAATTTTAGGCCAATTTCCCAAGTTGTGTATAGAATTATAACTGTATAATTTATGATATATCTCTTCTGTAATATAAGGAAAGAAAGGTGCAAAAAAACGCAGTACTACGTTTAATACATAAGCTAAACTTTGCCTAGCACTTAAATTTTCTTCTCTACTTGCATCTTTTCCATATGCTCGTTTTTTGATAAATTCTAAATAGTTATCACAAAGATCATCCCAAAAAAATCTTTGAGTAATATCCAGAGCTTCACAATACTGAAAATGCTCAAATTTTTCAGTAACTTTTTTTGTAGTTTTATATAAATGCGAAATTATCCATTTGTCCATTGTTTGCGTTACAGAGCTTATATCTAACTCTTGGTGTTTTTGCATAAAACTTGAGACAAATTTACTTGCATTCCAGATTTTGGTAATCAGACGTTTTCCAGTTTTAAATATATCTTCAGAAAACGTTGTATCAACACCAAGTCTTGAATTTGCTGCCCAGTAACGCACTACATCTGCACCATAAATATTAAGTATTGAATCGGGCGTGATCACATTTCCTTTTGATTTACTCATTTTTTTCTTATCATGTGCTAAACACCAACCACTGATCATAATATTTCTCCATGGTATACTATTTGCGTGATAATGTGACTTAACTATAGTATAAAAAGCCCATGTTCTAATTATTTCATGGCTTTGCGGTCTTAGATCTGCGGGAAACAATATGTTATCTACTGTGAATTCCTCATTAATAGCTAAAGCATTAAGTTGTGGAGTAAGTGCACTTGTTGCCCAAGTATCCATTACATCTTTTTCAGCTATAACTTCCTCTCTGCTATAACCTCTTGGTAAATCTTTCAGTGGATCAATAGGTAAATCTTCTATTTCCGGTAGAATTGTTTTGCCCTCTTCACCTTTTCTTTGAGAATACCATACTGGCAATTGAACTCCGAAATAACGTTGCCTTGAGATACACCAATCCCAATTTAAACCTTCTATCCATATTTCCATGCGCTTTTGCATAGATTTTGGGTGCCAATTACACTTTCTAACTTTAGCAAGTAATTCATTCTTATACTCAAGAACCTTAATAAACCATTGATAAGTAAGTAGTATTTCAAGCTCAGCTCCAGACCTTTCAGCACATTTAACTGAATGAGCAATTTCTTCACTTTTTACCAGAAACTTTTCTATAGTTAAAATTTCAACTATTTTTTCTCTAGCTTTCTTAATTGACAGCCCATCTATTTCACGCATAGTACCACTGATCTTACCAGATTTGCTAATAATAGTTTTAGTTGGCAAGTTATGTTTTCTCCACCAATATACATCAGTTTCATCGCCGAAAGTACAGCACATAACAAGACCTGTGCCTTTTTCTATTTTAACTTTATCATCAGCTAAAATTGGTACTTTATTTTGAAATAAAGGAGTGATAGCACATTTACCAATTAAGTGTGAGTATCTACTATCTTCAGGATGACAAAAAATTGCAACGCAAGCAGACAAAAGTTCTGGCCTTGTCGTTGCAATATTGATTTTTTGATTGTCTTCTGTGAAAAAAGATATGGTATGCATTAAAGAAGGGAAAATCTTATCCTCAACTTCTGCTTGTGCAATTGCTGTTTGATCTATGGTGTCCCAAAGAATTGGCTCTAATTTTCTATATATATACCCCTTATTATATAAATCAATAAATGACATCTGTGAAAGTTTCACAGCTTTTTTGCCAATTGTATGGTATTCAAGCTCCCAATCATAACTAATACCTGTAGCTTGAAATAGTTTTTTAAATTCTTGTCTTGATTTAGAAGATACTTCCTTGCACATCTGAGTAAATTCAGACCTTTCCACCTCTGCTGCACAGGCTTTGCTGATTTGTTCAACCAATCTTTCAGTTGGCAGACCATTATCATCAAAACCAATAGGGTAAAAAACATCTTTCCCAATCATGCGCTGATATCTTGCAATGAAATCTGTATGACAGTAGCTAAAGATATGTCCAATATGTAATTTCCCTGATATCGTTGGTGGCGGAGTGTCTATAACGAAACTGTTATCTTTGCTACCACACCATTTATATATCTTACTTTCTTCCCACAGTATATTGTATTTATATTCTGTCTCCTGAAAATTATATTTCTCTGTAAGCATAAAACCTTAATTTTTAACTTTAATGTTAACACACACTTTTCGTGTTAAAAAGATTAAACTTATTTTTATATTTTAAAAAATGCTTGATTTAGTATATTCGGACACTATAATGAAAGCCAAAGTGTCTTAACACATAGAGGTGGGTTTATGGTTGACGAGAGAGCAGATATAACAATTCCACAAGAGATCAAAGAAGACTATGAATACGTAAAAGATACTATAAGTGCTTCTAAATCAATTATTCCGCTTATACCAACAGGTTTCTTTAATGTTGAAAATAATGAAGATAGTAACGATTTAATAAATTGGAGCGAAGTGTTACCAAGGCTCAATGAGCATATTAAACAAAGTTCTCCAGAAAGCTCTTCTCTTACTGCAGAATATATAGATTGGTTAATGTATGCTGCTTGTTTGTATAATGACTACGACTTAAGTATATGGTTAATTAAAAATGGTGCTAATGTTAATTTTCAGGAGCCTGAATCAGGAAATACACTACTACATCTGGCTGCGCTTAATGGTAATGTAGAATTAGCTGAGCTATTGATGACTAATGGGGCACATTTAAACTATTATTACTATGATATTAAAGCTAACTTGCAAGGTAACACTTGTCTGCACTTTGCTGCTGAGAGGGGATATAATGGATTCATACAGTTTATTGAAAGAGAAGCAGCACTAAAATCAATGGGTATGGACAATATTTATGATCTTATTGCGTATAAGAACAAAGAAGGAAATACAGCATTACATTTAGCTGCAAAAAATGGTCATGTAGGATTTGTTAAGAAACTGTTAAGTAATAGTTTTTATCTAAGTAGTGAAAACTATTACTTAGATAAGTTTATTTTGTGTTGTGTTGCTACTGTTATACAGTCATATGGTCTAAGTATTTTTCTCACTAAAGTTGCGATACAGATTATAGAATCTAGAGATTATAATAGTCTGTATTATTTGTATTTTTGTTGTGGTATCTGTATTGCAACATCCTTAGGCCTCAGTATTTACTTTCTCATATCCGGTATTATAGAAGATAAATATTCTCCAGTAATAGTTAATAATGATGGAAAAACAGCATCGCATTTAGCAATAAAAAATCTACAAAAAGAAAATGGTGAAGATCGTTATTATCAATGTGCTAGACTGTTAATAGAACACATTCCTCATTCTAAAATCAATATCCAAGATAAAGAGGGAAGGACAATATTACATTTAGCAGCTGAGAAAGGTTTTATAAAGAGTATTGAGCTCTTATTAAATAAAAAAGCAGATGCTATGGTAATTACAAATAATAAAAAGACAGCATTGCATTTAGCTATTGAAAATAGTCATTATAATTGTGCTATGTGTTTAGCACAAGGTATACAAACAAAGCAAGAAAGGTTAAGACTTAAGCTACTTGAGTTCTATTATATTATCAGAAATAAATACGATTATCATATTCAGCCTTATATAACAGATTTTAAAGAAAAGATGCAAAAAAAGATTCAAGTCAAAAAATCCTGGCAAGAAGAAGTATTATGCTTAGCTATAAAACACCAATCTAAAGGTTCTTCTGATAATGAAAAATGGTTATTCAAAAGAGAAGTGGTTGGTCAACTTTTAAAAATGATTGATGCATCAGAAATTGATGACGTGTACAGTTATGCTAAAGATTATTCAGAAAGAAAAGATATAGAGGATGGTAATTATGTTTTAAAAAAACTTAACAATTTCTTTTGTGCACATGACAAATATAAAAGTAAAAACCTTTCTAAACTTAAAACGCAAGAATCATGGTGTAAAGATCATATCTTACATACCACAAGTGTTTTGTCAGCCATTCTAGCACTCTTATTTATATTAAATAAAAACTCTGATCTAAGTAATAACTACTATTTTAGTGAATTTGATAATGCACTTACAATTGTAGTCAAGGGTACTACTATACTTTCGGTTTATTTTACAATCAAGTTGTATTTAAAACATCAAGAGCTTGATAAACTTACTGATTATCAAGATAAAGTTGATGAAATTAATAATCTATTGATTAAAAAAAAAGAAGTAAATACTAACTCACATATCAAGGTGCAAGATAGTAATCTCTATAAACCTAATCATAGCAATAGATGTCAAAACTCTGATCAATTAGTATTACATTCTGATACAGAAGAAGCATGTTCATCACAACAGCAAAAAAAGAGTTTATACACATTTTCAAAAAGTGAATTAGATAAGTTGAAACATCTATCAACAAAACAATCATCTGTTCTAGATATAGAATCTACAAGCGAACTAAAAGTACACAAAACTTTAGATAAAAGACTTATAAAAAATCCATCATTTAATGAATTTATTGCATCAACACGTTTTTAAAAGAGTATGGAGCAAAATTTATAAAGCAATTGAACTTTTGTTATTTAACTTCTACCATTTACTTTAATATAAATTTCAATTCATGCAGTTTTTCATAGATTTACAATATATCCTACTGACAACTGTTTTTTTGCCATTTTTCAGCGGGTTATTTATTTACCTATGTAGCAAAAAATTGATTAGGGATATAATTACAATTACATCATCATTCCTTTTATTGGTCTTAATAATTTGTATCCATTACCTATCTTCTCACTATCAAAACTTAAGTTTTACATTACTTGATTTTGGCAAGGCACACATCAGTTTTAAAATAGAACCAATAGGCCTAACATTTAGCTTAATTGCTTCTCTATTATGGATGCTCACTAGCATTTATGCAGTTTGTTATATGCAAAAAAACTATTCTGGTGGTTCTAACCTTTTTTTTTGCTGTTTCTCTATAGCTATAGGATGCACAATATCTATCGCTTTTGCTGGAGATTTATTAACTATTTTTGTTTTTTACGAGCTTCTCACTATAAGCACTTACCCTTTAATTGTATATAACATAAACAATGAAGCAATAACTTCTGGGCGCTATTACATAGGATTGTTGCTTGGTTCTTCAATGATTTTATTTTTTCCTGGTATAGTGTTACTGCAGAATGTTACTAATTCTTTAGATTTTACAGTAGGTGGCCTGCTACAAAATAATATTGTATCTCCAACTTTTACAGTAGTTCTTTTGTTCTTATTAATCTATGGTATAGGAAAAGCAGCACTGATGCCTATGCATTTTTGGTTGCCTAAAGCAATGGTTGCTCCAACACCAGTTAGCGCACTACTTCATGCAGTAGCTGTTGTTAAGTCTGGAGTGTTTATTATTATAAAAATTGTTTTCTATATTTTTGGCATAGAAAATCTGCAAAATTTCGTAAAGCAGAGTTGGTTTTTAGGCAGCTGGCTAACGTACGTCTCCGGTTTTACAATTATAGTTGCCTCTTTAATTGCACTTAAACAAAACAATCTAAAAAAACTACTGGCTTACTCTACAATATCGCAACTATCATATATCATACTGTCAGTATCAATTTTTACTCATTCTGCAGTTAAAGCTGCAGTATTTCAACTGGCATGCCATGCTTTTGCCAAAATCACTTTGTTTTTTGCGGCAGGCTCAATAGCAACAGTATCAGGTAAAAAGTATTTACATGAAATGGGTGGAATAGGACGTAGTATGCCAATTACTACATCTGCTTTCACTGTAGGTGCATTTGCAATGATAGGCCTTCCACCTACTTCAGCTTTTTGGGGTAAATTTTTCATTATCAGATCTGCTCTTGCTGCGGGCAATTTTTTTACTATAGTAGTTTTGATAATTAGCACTCTACTGAATACTGCATACTTCGTTCCGATAATATATAATGCTTTTTTTATAAAATCATCAGACAGTTTTAAAGAAGTGCCAATTCCACTTCTTATACCCCTCATTGCTACATCAACGTTGACTTTGGTTATCTTCTTTTTCCCAAATCTAGTATTGAATCTATTAAATAGATTGTAACAACTTAAAACGTTTTTTGTTAAATAATATTTACAATATATAAGATTTAGCATACCACTAAAGTGGCTTGTATGTGGGGGATAATTATGAGTATAGAAGACGAACTTTTCAGTGCAGTAAAGGACGGTAATAAATCAAGAGTAGAGTTTTTATTAAATGAGAATAGTGCATGTATTAACGCAAGAGATGAACAAGGCAACACTTTATTACATATAGCTGTTTTGTATGGATATTACAGCATGATAGGATTATTAATGAAAAAAATGACCATCACCCAATCCAATTCAAAAAATTACATTGGTCAAACACCACTACACTTAGCAGTTTTATCAAATGATTTCGCTATGGTTAATACTTTATTGGAGTTATGTTTAAAACCTGATATAGAAGATACTAATGGTAACCTTCCTATTCACCTAGCAGCCGAGATGAGTAATGTGGAAATAATTAAACTCTTATATGCTGATAAAGATACTATTAATAAAAAAAATAAGTATGGGTTAACACCTTTGCATATTGCAGTACAGAAAGAGTGTAAGGAGGCTGTTGAAGTATTAATATGTGGTGGAGCTGATATTGATATACAAGATGGTAGTGAAAAGGGAGATACTGCTTTAATTATGGCAGTCAAAAAAGATCATATATCAATAGTAGAGCTATTGTTACATCGCGGAGCTGATTATAATAAAACAAATAATGCCAAGGAGACTTTTGGTGCGTTTGCCGTATCAGAAGAAATGGTTAATATAGTAAGGAAATACGATGAATTGACAGATTTTCTTATACCTTCTACTTCTGGACTTTTGTCGTGTAAGCGTAAAACACTTTCAGATGTATCAAATACAAATTCATCTAATTTTAGTAGTAGCGCAGCACGCATATGTCAGCGTAGAAGCGCTATTGATGAGATATCAGATTCACCTGTATCTTGCATAACTAACTACTCATCTTCTGAGAATGGAAAATTTTTAGACACATCAAGTATAAGCTCATCTAGATCCAATAATATATCTCATACATTTAAACGTCAAAAGGTTACTGATAAAACTTCACATTCTAACATAGATTCATCCATGCTTTGTAATGTCGCTTCTCTCACGCACAAACGTAAAAGGTCTTGTATATCAAGCTCAAGCTCAAGTGCATCTGAATATAGTGATAACGTTTATTCACATAAACTTAGTAAAACTGACAACCAGTTATTTTCAGCATACAGGCATCAATCAGATGAGTCATCTACTACATCTTCAATGTCTGGACATGTTTCTTCATACACACTAGATATAAGTTCTCCTGAATCTAATACTTCTGAATCTTTAGTATCTGGATGCAAAAATACTTTACAAAAATTAAACTTACATTACTCTGCATCCAATTCCTGTAGGGGAACCAAGTTGTAAAAACAATGAGCTGGAAAGAAGTAAAAAAATATATAGTATAAAAGTTTTCTGTAGAATTCTTAATAGAAGAAGAACAAAATATTTTAAAAGAAATGTTGTTGTATGCAATAGAGCAAAAACAAAATACTGTTACTGATATGTAATAAAATGGAGGTTGTGGTATAGACTGACCAGGGGAAATAGCACCGTTAGAGATAAAGTGTCTATATAAAGAGATGCATAAAATAGAATTATTCAGTATTAAGTTTAGATGAAATCAAAGCGTCTTTTCCTGATGGAAATGTAGTGAATCAGATATATTTCAGAACAAAAGAAAAGTTTAGTAAATTAAAATATAGAGGAAATTTTAAGTAAACATGGTAATTAGTATTCTCAGTGTAGTGGAAAAGGTAGATGAATCGTTTAGAGAAAGTGTAACTTATAGTATTTCCTAAACTGAATCTCTGTTGACCAATAAGAAGTTGATGAATTTGAGCCAACTTTTGATCGTATGCCAAAATATGGTTCAATCCGAAGAATATGATAGAGCATTTTCTATTAATTCGGGAGTGTTCAACGCAAAATTAACTCAACTAAATTTTCAATCTGTTAGGAAAAAAATGTCAAAAAGCCCAATTTGGTAAGATAGCTAAAAATCACATTAAAAAAATTTACCAAATAGGTAGAGATTTATCGAAAAAATCGTATATAGACGAAGTTGGATATAGAGAGGCCACCAAGAGGAGAGAAAATTTATGTGGATGAGAAGATTTGTTGCTTTACTGGAGGTTGTAATAAACGGCTGGAGCACTGCCTAAATTACCATATAGTAGTTATGCTGCTTTTCACAAGATTGCCAAAGGGAGTATTCTCCAAACCATACGAGTGAAGATAAGGAAAGTTGGTGGAGAGAAGAAAAAAACAGGGCTCTTAAATTTATTACAAAAAATTATAATGAGAAAAATAACTAATTTATCCTCAACGAATTTTGTAATGAGAAAGCAGATGAAATATCAACTATAACAGAAAAGAAATTGAATGATTTTGGATAACATAGATGGAATTATTAAATGAAGATTCTGTAAGGTTTAAATTTTAGGTTTACTGAATATAAAAAGAATGTACAACAACTTTATTTAGACACATCTCACAATTTAAAACAATTTAAAAGCATAGGCTATATTAGCCTACCTAATGATATGGAAAATTTGTATAAAGGATATGTATAGTGGTTATGAATGGGATAAAATTACATTCTAAATCATGAGCTAACAGATCAGGGTTATAGAGGCAATATATCAACTGCTGACTTAGTTGTACCTTAAACAAATGGATGAAGCTTAGCTGTTATAAATCCGATACCAATATGTATGACATAGAAACAAATCAAAAAATAGAGTTTGTTTAGAATTTCTAGAAAGGGAAAAATTAAAGTGAGATCAAAAATTAACTGAATACAATCAAAAGAAGAAGGGCTAGCAAATCAAAAGAATAGACCTCTTTCAAAATTAGACCCCCTGCGAAACGGTATACTAGTAATGAGGTATGAGTTAGGCCAAAGCAAAAAAAACCATGCTTCAAGTTGACAATGCCAGAAATAATATTAAACCCCATGTTATATTTTTTCTGAAAATTACGGTAAACATGTGACATAATTTTAAATATCTTTGAATCTTATTTTCCACCCTCATTCTAAACGATGCAAGCTGCCTATTATGATCCTTTTGCTCCAATGTAAGTGGTTTTTTACGGTATTTTTTATACGGAATCACAACATCTTTCTGCAATTTTTGCCAACCCTGATATCCAGAATCAGCATATTTTATGCTATCTATTGGCAGAAGCTTCTCCTGTTTTCGTATCTTAAAGTCATGAATCCTGCCACAATGAGATTTTGAAACCTTGTCCGTTTTCTTCATTTCGGTTTTTATGGTGGTTGTTTTCTTTTTTCCAGAATAGCTTTTTCTTCTCTTTTTGCTATCTTTTGGCTGCTGTGTCTGTCACATCTACAAAAATATTTTTCTGGTGTTGTCTTTTGTGATCGTGACTTTTTTCGCTAACCCATTTTTTTCAGCAACCGGCAAATATTTGAATTGTGTAAATTAAACAAATAGCCCAAAAATGGATGTGTTATATACGTTCGGTAGTATATTAGCACACATAAAATTTTGTCTTCTAGCGTTTTAATGTGAGATTTTCTTCCGTCTTCTGTTTTTCAACTTTTCCCCATTCAGGCCTAACTATTTCGACTATTTTTTCGCATTCTGCTATCAGCAGATCAGTTAATTGACGAAAAATATATTTGCCACTTTTTTATAGCTTATTGCCATTTTCCCTCTGCTAAAACTGCTATTTTATATCTTTTTCTCTCTTTTGATACCTATTTCCTGCTTTTCGCAGGGGGTCTAAAATAAAATCTCTGCAATATCTCCACGGTCCATAATTACCTCCTTTAAAATGAATATTAAAAATATAATTTTGTTTATGTTAGCCTAAATTTGAAAAGGCCATACTAATTTTGATATAGCGAAGTACTTTTATAACAACATGTAAACCAATTTAGATGAAAAAAAATTGCCTAATTTAATTTTAGAAAAGAAAAAGCAATACAAAATATTTAGAACATATCATAGCATAATTTAAAAGAAGCTTGATTATATATTTTGACTGAAGTTAGTACTGAACATAAATATTATATTTACTGCATTTTACCTGTTTGTTTCACCTCTCAAAAAGATGGATACCTTCATTACTACTATTAGTATGCATTACTATAGCCCATTCTACAATATTAAAGAACAAAACAGAGAGAAAATTTAGAGAGAGAGGAGTGCTCCACCATAGCAACTTATATGAACTGTTCTCTATTCTAATATCGGCATAGCCTAAAAGCCGCAGCGGTAGCCCTCTCTATCTCACATACATGTACACCTTTGTATCTAATTATGCTATAAAATAATCCCCTGTTTTGTTTTCCATAATGTAGCATTTCTTATCTTTTTTCTCTAAAACATTGGTACCTTTTTGTAGTTTTGAGAGTAAAGTAAATATTTGAATTTTTGTTGAGGCTAGGAAGGACGGTGTTTTTTACAGATTTATTAGTTTATCTAACCTTTTCCCTTTGAAGATTAAACAATTTACTTTGTAAATTAAGATTTAATGATATACTTAATAAAAAATGTTGAGGGGGGTTATGGAATTCAATAAATATATTAGCGGCACTACTTTAAATATAAGTAAAGTAAAGCTAACTCTTAAAGATATACAGCATTTAGTAAGGTTTTTACAAAAGAATTCGTATATTATACAACTCAATTTATTTAGTAACAAAATTGGCGTTGAAGGAGCAAAAGCATTAGCTAAGCTTACAAACCTTACTTCTCTTGATTTAAGATTTGACTACATTGGCGATGAAGGCGCAAAAGCATTAGCTAAGCTTACAAACCTTACTTCTCTTGATTTAGAATTTAACTACATTGGCGATGAAGGCGCAAAAGCATTAGCTAAGCTTACAAACCTTACTTCTCTTGATTTAAGATCTAACAAAATTGGCGTTGAAGGAGCAAAAGCATTAGCTAAGCTTACAAACCTTACTTTTCTTGATTTAATAGATAACGAAATTACTCTTAAACAGAAAGAAGAGTTAATTGAAGCATTAGCAGCACTTAAATTAGATGGATTAAACCAAAGCGAAAATAGTTCCTTGTTTGGGAACACGATGCTTCGAAAATTTTATAACTACTTAAAAGGCTTACCTTCTAAAACCGATGAAGAATTATATAGAAATGGTGTAAAAGAGATGATTTTTACGCTAGCTAGACATGATGATAATGGGACAACAATTAAGCATATATTGACTTACTCAAATAAATATCCTTTCCTAATTAATTCAAGGAATAAAGATGGACATAAGTTATCTCATTTTTATACTCACTCTCCTGATATGCAAAAGTTCTTGTTTGAACATGGTTTAATTCCAGAACCGAAAGAGCAAGATAAGAGATTACAAAATATAATAACAGATAACCAATCTGTTCATAACAACCCAGTGGTTAAAAAAACAAATTTTATTGTTAAAGAGTTAGTTAAATCTTCTAAAGCTAGTCAAGATGAGTTAAAACAAGCAGCAGATTTTTATTTAGCAGATATACCCAAATTGCTACAGCAGTACAAAGATGATCAGATCAGGGTAAAGTTACTCAGTATCACTGAAGATGAGAAAAGAAGTGTAATGGAAAAGACATTGCATGAGAATGTGCCTGTACCAAGTGATCAACAGTTCGTTGAAGCTGTAATGAGCAAGGCTAAAGAAACATTAAAGATACAATATTTAAGAAAAAAAGCAACTGGTGAATATGACCATGGATATCCTACAACTCAAATGCAATATGATTATACGAAAGATGACGCAAAGGTTACCATACCTCAGTCTATAGGTTATATTAAATTGCTTATTGATGGATTTGATATTCCATTGAACGAGAGAAAGGAATTGCTGGTTACCCTTGCAGAGCAAAATCCGAAATTGATAGAGCGAAAGCTATCTTACATAAGATCAGAACTTGAAAATGATGACATTACTCAAGAGCAGGTAACTAAAAGATCTGAGTTTCATAAACTATTAAATGATACTGAAGATAAAAACAAAATAGATAAATTGTTTGAGGAAATAAGCGGTTTGGATCTAAAAGAAATATGGAAAGAACAAAAAAGGTTTGTCTTAGCAAAGCAAATATATGTAGCAGCCACAACTTATGGTGAGAATAGCAGTGCTTGTATTCAAGGTACATGGAGTCAGATTGTAAATAGTATAAGTGAAATTGATTTAGGGTTAGCTGATAAGTATGAGCAATATTTAGCAAAAGAAAGAAAAAAGGAAAAGCAAAGAGAAGTTATTACAGCAAAAAATATTGGAGAATTTGAGGAATATCTAGGTAATCAGTTAATACAATATGCTAAAGATCATCCAGAATTAAAAGAACCTTTATTAGATTTTGCATTAGTGATGGTAGATGTTGAAAAATCTGAGGAAATTATGCTGGAGCAACAACAAATTCTCGCAAAGATCAATCAAGAGTTTAGCAGTAAAATCAAAGAATATTTACCTAACTATGGCAGAGATATACCAACGTTACAAGAGTATAAGATTATCGTTGATGAAATAGCAAATGTTTCAAGTCAAAAAATACAACAGTTTATTGATAATAAAAAAGCACAAATCAAGTTAATGATTGATAATCCAATTAACCAAGAACAAGTTGAGAATGATACAGTTAATAAAGAAGAAAATTTAGAGCAACACATTCATCTACAAAATACAAATGTTGTTACTGATAAACCACAAGCAGAAATAAAGATTACTAATTCTGCTATAAAGTCACCAGTAGTTGATAACAATACTCGAGGACAAACTTTAGTGAGTAGTGTAAAAATAGTGAACAGTAATAAGTCACAACAGATTAGCCCAATAAAGAAAGCTATATATACCACTATGACAGTTTCTCCATTTATAGCGGTAGGAATTTACGCTGCAGTAGCTTTATCAATGGCTGGAGTAGTATTTAATCCCGTTGTTGCTGCTGGTATTTTTATTAGTGTAGCAGCGCTTGCAGCTATATGTTTTGCGATAGTGAAAATTTGTGAAAAAGTTAGTGAAGAAAAAGGTAAGAATTCAGGTGTGAGTTCATGTATTGTTTCTAATGGTGGAGTTGTTCCTGGATGCCTTAAAGGCAGTGAAGTAGCAATTTCATAATGTAATAAACATGAATTAATTATGAATGTAATTTAAATCTTTAACTTTAAAGAATGCCTTTCTATAGAGAAAGATGTACTATAAAGAAATTTGATGATTATGTAGTTTTGCAAATCAAAAGGGAGTGTTTCCCAAACCATACGCGTCAAGTTAAGGATGTAGGATCAGAAAATTCATTGAGCTTAATGTGGGTATCCTGATTTATCTATATTTATTTTTTTTGACCAGGATTAGGTGTATTGTTTAAAAAATATCTATAAATTATTAACTATGCCATTTAATGCTAAAAGATGATTCCTGCTCTTGCATTCCTGTGAGGTATTCTTTTTTTGGCTGGATAAAAAATCGCCTATGGTTGCTGTTTTAATAAGTTTGCAATAGACCTTATTTGTTTGGTTAATAACGCAAATTGGTATAAGATAATTTTTTTAGAAAAATCTATAATTCACTAACTTTACTATTAAAAACACTCCCTCCCTCTTCCTGCCTGTGGTTATTGAATACTCCCAGCCTGACCTATCATATCAAGTCTTGTTTATATACACCACATCTACTTTTCTGTCTTCTATATTGAACTATGATGTAGCGCTTCACTTCCAATTTCTACTTCATCAAAATTAGTTGATACTTGGTCTGATTGGGATTGTTGTATTTTATCAGCTCCTACCCATGCCAGATGAGCATCCTGGCTCAACACTCACGTCAGTTAAAAAACTTCTTATGCCTGCATTAATTAGCCCAGCATTAACCATACCTTCTTTTATTACTTGCTCTCTATTTAACTTTATTTCTTCCATCACTGTACTAACTATTGGTTCTGGAGGATGTTGTCTATGTTCCATGGCATAATTTACTACTGCTTCTACAACTTCATCTTGACAATCTAATACTATATCTTGTAATTCACTATCAAGCTTACATACTTGCCTCATAAGGGCCTTTCTAGTTCTATCCTTTAGTTCCGCTCTAACTTTCCCTTCTTCCGCTCTAGCCAACGCTTCACTTATTCTTTCTGCTTCCTTTTCAGCTTCTTCGGCTTTTTTCTTTTCTTTTTCAAACCATGTTTCCTCTTGTTTAAATTCTTCTTGGTATAGCTCTGCCAATCTATCTAATGCAAAAATTAGCACATTCCCTATTTCTTTTCTCCCCACTTTTTTACGATAGTATTTATCGATCTCTTCTCTTAGCTCTTTTTCATTTTGTTCATAACAATAATAATTTATCATGAGACTTAAAAACTCAGATAACTTATTATGTGAAAGCTCCTTCATATACTTCTTGCTTTCTGTAATAAACTCTGTTTCATTATTTCCTACTACAAACTTCTGCTTATCAAGTGCACAAGAATCAAAACCACCACCTAGTGGACCCCACTTGTAAAAACAACTCCTTATATCTTCACAGAGCTTAAGAATAAACTTATAGTATTTTTTTGCTAAATCAGTATATTTTAGTATTGGCTGTACAAACACTTCATCCGGCTTTACTTTATTTGATTTATAACTTCCTAGCAGCCTATATTGTTGTTCACTTTCTTTTAATAACTCTTCTATTTCCGACCTTATCATTTCTAATTCTTTAGACTTGCAACACTCCTCATTTAGTAATTTTAATTTCTCCAGCCAATGCTTTTTATATTCTTCCTTATATTCATTACAGCATTCATTAAACTCTTCTTTTGACTTATTTACCATATTATGTATAATTTTAATCTTCTCTTGATCCATGGAACCGTCATCAAACATTGTTCTTATCGATTCTAAATCTATCTGTAGTGCCCCAATTATAACCCTCTTCATTTCACCTAAATAGTTATTACGTGCCGGTATTAATAATGCCCCTTCCCAATACTCTAAGTCATGTAATTTCCTGTATACGGCCATGTTTATTACTTGAGATATATCTTGATTGCCATTGATTATGCTTATTGGAACATAACTAAACAACCTATATATACCCACGCTCCCTATATACAGATCCACCTTTATCCTTGATATGCATAGCATACTCATGTATTTTCCTCATTGCTTGCCATACATCATTTATCACTCTTTGAGCATCATCATTACTACCACTTTTATCAGGATGATGTGTAAGCGACAACCTTCTGAAAGGTTGATTAACCTGATCCTTAAAATATTGCTCATGCCAATCTTTAGGCTTTTTACCTTGTTCTACTTGTATAAGGCTGTGATCAAGATATATTAAAAGCCATTCAAGCTTTAGTTTCCCCAGCGCTTCACCTAAACTTGTTCCTTCTTTACCATCAACTTTACACAATCCTTGTATTAAAGGTTCCTTCTTTTTTTGCAAAGATTTCCCTGTTTCTGTACTACCATAACCTGCTTTACTTTTTACAGCGCTAGCTACGTAACTTACTTTATTTACAAGACTGCTTGTAATAGTATTTACAATACCAGATGCTCCTCCCTCCATGATATCATCCCCCTTTGATTGTTTCCTAGTTAGAATAAAAGCAGTGCTAAGTATTGCAGCTGTAGCACCTAAAGCTATAAGTAATATAAAATTACCTCTTCTACCTGAGTAGATAGGCCTACCAAGCAATGATGAAGCCAATGATCCCCAAAAAACAGCATGTGTTAATATTGAAAGGCATAAAAGAGCTTTTTTTCTTTTCTTCATGATTTTTATCCCCATTTATTTCAGCTCTCATCATCACCTATTCACTCCAGATGCATGGCTTGTTCCAGGTTGAACACTCACATTAGTTAAGAAACTTCTGATACCAGTATTAATGAGCTCAGCATTAACTATACCCTCGCTTATTACTTGTTCTCTGTTGAGCTTTATCTCTCCCATTACTGTACTAATTATCGGTTCTGGAGGATGTTGTCTATGTTCCATGGCATAATTTACCACTGCTTCTACAATTTCATCTTGGTTGTTCTCTACTATGTCACCTAACTCATCACCAAGCCTACGTATTTCCCTTGTGAAAGTTTTCCTTATTCTCCTTTCCAGTTCTGCCCTTGTTTCCGCTTGATCCGCCCTTGTTTTCTCCTCATCCGCCCTTGCTACTGCTTCTTCTATTCTTGCATCTAATTCTCTCATTTCTTTCCTAGCTTCTTCCATTCTTCTTTTTTCTTTTTCAAACCAATTTTCCTTTTGTTTAAATTCTTCTTGATATAATTTTGCCAGATGATCTAGCGCAAAAATCAGTACATTTCCTATCTCCTCCTTTCTCTGTACTTTATCATCATAATATTTATTAATCTCCTCTTTTAGTTCTTTTTTATTTTGCCTGTGATAATAATAATTTATCATATAGTTTAAAAACTCAGATAACTCTCCATACGAAAGCTTGCTTCTTATATAATCCTTACTTTTTTCAATAAACTCTGTTTTGCCTTCTCCTACTATAAACTTTTGTCTATTATAAGCCTCCTTATCAAACCCAGAAACACGCGTAGGAAAGCAGCTCCTTATATCTTCACATAACTTAATGATAAACTTATAGTACACCTCTACTAGATTAGTATACTCTAATACTGGCTGCACAAAGACTTCATCAGGTTTTACTTTATCTGATTTGTAACCATTTAGTATTTTATATTGTTCTTTGCCTTCTTTTAGTAACTTATCTACTTCTGGTTTTATTATTTCAAACTCTTTAGACTTTCCACACTCTTCACTTAATAATTTTAAATTCTCTAGCCAATTCTCTTCATAGTCTCTTTTATAGTTTTCGTGACATTCATCAAAATCCTTTTTTATTGTGTTTGTTGCTTGAATAAGATTGTTACCCACTTCTTTGGTCATAGCTTCTTTATTGAACATCTTTTCCATCAAATTTAAATGGTTTTTCAGTAATGCTATATACTCTTTTACTTTCCCTAGATAGTTATTACGTGCCTGCATCAATTTTCCTTCTTCCCAATACGCTAAGTAGTACAATTTACTGCATGCTGCTATATTTACTATTTTAGAGATTTCTTGGTTACCATTTATCACACTTATTGGGATTTCACCAAATAACCTGTATATATGTCCATACTTTTCGTTAGCACGCCCATCTTGCATAACATAAGCATGTATGCCCTCTAGCGCTTTTGAGGTTTCATTGATAACTTTTTGTATATCATTTATATCAATCTGGATATTCTTGTCTGGATGATATGTAAGTGATAGACGTTTAAAATCTTTTATTCTATTCTTAAAGTATTTATCATGCTCTCCTTTACTTTTTTTACCTTCTTCCACATCTTTTATGCTCATATCAAGACGCATAAGTAACCATTTTAACTCAAATGATGCTAAGGTTTTATTTAAAGTCGTATTAAAATCAGCATCAACATTATAAGTTAAAACAATTGCCCTGATTAAATTGCTAAGTCTATCTTTTGCTACTAATGTTCCTGCACTTTCTAAGCTGTTTTGTTGACCAACGCCGCCTCTTCCAAAAACATAAGAACTTACTGCTATTCCCACTCCTACTGTTGCCCCTACCATTGCATATGCTTTTTTCATTGTTTCTCCCCCTTTCAATTGCCCATAATTATAAGTATATCCATACTGAACTATACGAAACTGATGTACCACTACATCTGTAAATAAAGCAAGAATTAGCCTCCATGAGAAAGAATACCTACAATACTCTATGGCTCTTCTTTCTTGTTTCTCACTCATTTTAATTTCTTTAATCTTCTTACTCCACGGCCACCACCAATGAGTTTTTACTTCTCCAAAAGCTTCAAGTAATCTTAAAGTCTCTTCTTCTAAATTCTCATGATTTTCATTTTTTTGCTTCAACTCTTTGGCGTTTAAACCTTCTTTTTTACATAAGTACTCAAGCATTGTTGGACCAAACTCCCACCACAGTATTCGATATTTTCTATGACTTGATAAAAATTGAATAACGTTATTCTGCCATAAAGGTATACTGAAGCTTCCAAGTATACATGCATATTTAGCAAATAGCAGTTCTTCCTCCATCAGTTCCTACCCATACCAGATGAGCATCCTGACTCAACATTCACATCAGTTAAAAAACTTCTTATGCCAGTACCTATGATTCCAGCACTGATTACACCTTCTCTTATTACTTGCTCTCTATTTAACTTTATTTCTTCCATTACTGTACTAACTATTGGTTCTGGAGAATGTTGTCTATGCTCCATGGCATAATTTACTACTACATCTACTATTTGATCTTGATTATCCTCTACTATATCACCTAACTCATCATCAAGCCTACGTATTTCCCTTGTGAAAGTTTTCCTTATTCTCCTTTCCAGTTCTGCCCTTGTTTCCGCTTGATCCGCCCTTGTTTTCTCCTCATCCGCCCTTGCTTCTGCTTCTTCTATTCTTGCATCTTTCTTTTCTTTTTCAGCTTTTTCTATGTTTTTATATTTATTTTGCGACCATTCAGTTACATCTGTAGGATATCCAGGACCTTTTAGTATTTTCTCCCATGCAGGACTCCATTCTGTTGTATAAGACTTTACTGTGCGACATATGTACTTCCACCATCTAGTGAGAAACATTGACTTTGGTAAGTCATTATACTCCTTGAGAATTGTAAGAAACTTTTCATACAACTTCTTTAGATTTGGACTTCTAGACTGCTTTGCTTCTTCCTCTATCTCGCTTATATAGTCAATTATAACTTTATTATCACCTGTTGCAACTGCCAGATAGCCAATATCAATACAGTCATAGAGTTTTGTATATGCATCTTCAAAATGCTTCTCAGTAGATCTATCCCTAAAAAATGGTGCAAGTACATCTAATTCTTGAGAACGGACATTCTCTATACAATCTTTCAATAAACTCATAAATTCTCTTTCTCCTTCACCACCTATTTTATTTAACAGAGGTACATTTTTTCCACTGTCTTCAAAACACCCTTCTTCTGACGGAACAGTTGACACAACTTTAAGTAAGTCTATACCTTCTTCTCCAATAACGGGAAAATCGAATACTAATTTGTGAACTTTCCTCATTATTGTAAAAATTGACCTGTTAACTAAAGCTTCATATTCCCCTCTTAATTTGAGTAAGTATTCTTTTACTGTTATCAATTTCTTGGTTTTAGGATCATTAATGTGACTAGAAAGTAAAGATGCACCATTTGCAACTAATACACTTATAATATGTATACTAGGGTTATTTCTATTTACGGCATACTCCATAAATCCATTTAACAATCTGTAATCACTGTTTTCTTTAACTTGCTCCTTAATTTTTTTCTTTACTTGATCTTGTCCTAAGTTACAGCATTCTTCATGTAATGGATGATTCTTATCTTTGCTGCTAATATCTAATACATGATCTACTAATCTATCATAAACTTCTACAATAAATTCTTCATTTTTTATTTTACTTACAACTTCTCTACTGATACAGCTAAGTATTGATTGTAGCTCGTTATCGCCTTCTCTTAATTTACTAGATTTCTTCGCTAGAGATTCATTACCTTCATATAAAGGATATATTAATTGATCTTCTTCAATCCTCAATTTATAATCTTTAATAATTTCATTATATACCTCTTCGTATATTTCATTATAATGATTAGATAAGTCTAACTTTAACACTGGTTGTACAACAAGATTATTCTTAAATTCCTCAGCAGCTTCTCTTACACAGTTATTTACTTCTGTATAGTTATTCACTATAGTAAGAAAAAACATATTCTCCCTCTGGATCTGGGACATATATGTTTTGTACACTAAATATTTGATACTTATTATCTATACTTTCACAATTAAAACTTTTATATTTTTTTAATATTTCCTGCTCTGCAGATTCTAACTCCTGATTTGCTTCATTGACTTTATCGTTGTTTGCTTTATGTCTTGTAATATTTCTACGTGCTACTTCAAATGCTATTTTAAAGTATTCTAAAATATTCACTAATTCTCTATGTTGTTGAATCTCATTGATTTCAATAATCTTTGATAAACATGTTATAGTATTTTCAGGTTTTGTTTCTAACTGTTTCAGAATGTCTACTAATTCTTTAGACAGCTGGTCTTCGTCTTTCGTTGGTAATGCACAATATATAGTGGGAAAGATTTTTGCTAATATTTTATATGTCTTAGTAGTATTTTCAAGTTCTCTTTCTAACTGCTCTAGAGTAGCTATTAATTCGTTAGAAAGATAGAATTCTTTTATTGTTGGTAATGCACGATATGCAGCAGGAAAATTTTTTGCTAATATTTTCGACTGTCCATTAATAATATTCAGAGGTAATTGATACTTAAGTGTTTTTATAATGCCAAAGATATTATGTAAAAGCAGAGAATGAGTAAGCCAATACTCCCACAGTTGACAATTTTCTAGTCCTAAAAGTACTTGAAGTAGCTCAGGATCACTGCAATCAATTGCTATTTTTACTTGTTCCTCAAATGATTTATCAAAGAAATTAACTGGCTTATCATCTGGCATTTAAAATCCCCCACTTAAATGTATATTAATATTATAATAAATTAGGATAGGATCTCAAGTTTTTTTACTATTTCTGCTCTAAGTGTTTTAAAAAGGTCTGGTTGATGCAATTAAACGATAAAATTTATATCCCCAATACATATTTTCCAAATTGTTGAAAACCGTTTTTTAGACTATTACAAATGCTATTGATCAAAGTCCTGCTCTTTCTATTTTAAACTTAAGTTTTATCTACAGAACTTCCACAGAAAAGTTTTTTCACATTACAAACTTTCTCCATAAAGGAAGATGGAATTTTTCTTTTATTTTTTGCATTGTTTGACTGTTCTATGGTTTCTGATAATTTTGTAGGTACACTACCATTTCTTTCAAAATTTTCATCTTTTATAGCTTCTAGTACTTTTTTTCCTCCTAAAAAGAAGCTTTTATCCATGATACTTTTGTCTTGCAGTTTATCAATTTTAGCTTGGCTTTCCTCGTTAAGTTTTACCTTAATCTTATTATTATCTGTTGTATCAGGATACAAGTGGATTTTAATATCTCCCATTTTAGTAGGGAAAGAAATTATTATGCCATTACCAACTACATCCATATAATTTCTTTTTTTTCCTACTTTTTCAACTTTCACTATATCGTCACCAATCTTTAATATGCTTTCTTTCACATTTAAATCTCGACTTATTTTGCTATTTGTAATCTTTGCAACTTCAATACTGCTATTTTTTGAACACTCAATAAAAAGATAAACATTATCTATTTCTACTTTTAAATCTTCAAGTTGTTTATCGCTATTTACCATACTTTCATATACTTCACTTTTAAGCATATTTTTAATTTCTTCTAACTTTGCTAAAACAGATTCATCACTTCCCCACATAACCTTATCTATTCTTCTATCACTATAGAGAATATTTGCACCTGTTAGAAGTAACTTATTGATGATACTAACTAAAAAGTCAAAATTGTCAGTATCTGTAAGCTCATTTAATGCATCTTCTTCAGTTGCCGGATCTATACGTGATCTGGTAGTTGGTGTTATTTCTGTTACTCTATTAACAACATTAGCTAATTCTTCAAATATTAAGTTTGATACAGTATTCTTATAATCATCACAGGGTGCATTAAACCCTATTCCTTTTGTTTTATATTTATCTATTAAACGATCTATACGTTCAAAATTACTTTTTAACACAGAACCATCACTCTTATAGAGTGTGTTTTTGCTATTTTCTTCTGATATATTTTTCAGCTCTTTATGAAACTCATCAATTAAATCTCTTTCTTTTTGAGTTAATTCTAGATTTTTGTATGAGCAAGGTGAACCTTCTATAGTAGGAGGACTATTATCTATATCATCTGTAACGTAAGATTTATCCCAATCATCACTCCAATCAGAGTCTTCATTTTGCTTTTGTGATACTTGATTTTGCATGCTGTCAGTAGGATTAGAACATTTCAAATACTCTGTATATCGTTTTTCACCAGTATTAATAAACTCGTACATAACACCCCCTTAAAGTTTAACCTTTATAGTATAATCAAATTATGCTCAAATTAATATAATTTTTATTATTAATATTGTATTAACCACCAAAAAGATATTTCTGAAATTGTGCGCATTGATCTTTCAAACTACTAAAAACATTACTGATTGAAGCTTGTTCCAAAAAAGTAGGTATGATAGCTGAAGTAGTCGGTTTATAAGATTCGTGTTTAGTGAACTCTTTGTCTTGGATAGCTTGCAGAACATTTTTCCCGCCTAAAAGACAGTTTTTACCGAGGCTTGATTTGTCCTTTAATTTGTCAAATTTCTTTTGATTCTCTTTGTCGAGTTCTACTTTAATTTTACTGCTATCTTCTTTATCAGGATACAAAAGAATGCTGATCTTCTCTGCTTTACCTTCTATGGTAAAAGACATCTTAATCTTGCCTTGCGGCACATCTGTGTAATTTCTTTGCTCTTCTAATTTTTCAACTCTGACTATGCTTTCTCCAATCTGCAGTATGCCAATTTTTAAATTTAACTTATATTTTGAGTTTAAATCATCTATGAGCTGGTTGTTTGTAACCTTTGTCATTTCAACAACGTTACTCTTTTCATATTTTATGAAAAAATAGCCATTATCTATTGCTACTTTAAAATCATCCTTATTTTTATTTATAACACTGTTGTATGCTACGTTTTTAAGCTTGCTGTCAATCTTCCTACACTTTTCAAAAAGATCATAATCAATATCATAAGTTACATGTGTTAATCTATCATAATAGAAAAAACTGCGCTTTACCTTCCCGCCTTTGAGTAGTAAATTGCTAATGACACTCTTTATAATTTCTAAACTATTGCCTTTTAATATTTCCTCCTCTTCATAATTTTCAGTCAGATCACATCCCTCATGAACTCTATGTGTTGTGGGACGTACAGCGACAACATCGTCAAGAACACCTTTTATTTTTTCAAATATAAGATATGTTACAGTGCTGTCATTATAGGATGAATTTAACCTTATCCCTCTCTTCAAATATTCATCCACTAAACACTTAATACGTTTTAAAGCATTCTCGGTACAATTTATATTAAGGTTATGTATATTCTCTTTACGCTCTTGGTCATTTTGTGCTTCTACCTCTGCCATTTTTTGATAAAATTCATCTATCAGACTCTTTTCACTTTCAGTTAATGGTATTTCCAGCTTCATTAAAAAGGAATCTTCTGGGAGGAGGTAATCGGAACTACAACTTGAATCTTCCTCAGAACTCCAGTCGGTAGAGTCGGAATAAGTTTCATCAGTTTGCAGTACAGATTCAGCACATGAAATATCTGATTCTGTATTGTATTCATCTTCCTTATTTTTTAGAGCACATTGATCATCCTTTTGACCCAAAGGGAAGTTTTGTATTTCTTGAGTAATTTTATGTAGTGAAAATAAGATCTTTACAGTGGGTGTTTTTTCTTTAGCTGCTACTAGCAAAATTTCATAAATGCCATGGTATAATTGAAACTCATAATCAGCTTGTTGGCCTAAAGTTTCTAGCTGCTTAATTTTTTGATAAAATGCTTTGCTTAAATCTTTTAAGCTATTTCCGAAATAATCACCTCGCAAAAATTTGATAAAATATTCAGCTGCTTTTTCTGGCGTTAAAGACCCTATATTCAACTTTGTTCCTAAGTCCTCTTTTGTTTTAATAAAAGAAAATAGATCATCTGCAACATTACTCATAAGATCGGAATGAAAAGCCTTTAGATATGACGAAGACTGATTTCGATTAAGTGGTTTCTGTTGGTATTGACCTACAAGTTGTGCATGTTGCTGTCTAAAAGACCTTGAAAATGGAGTACCTGCTGTAGGTAAATAACCTGATGGTGTTAAGGATATTTCAGTATCATGAGATGAATTAAAAATTTCCCACTCTTGATCAAATTTTTTTCTTTCAATCGGATCACTTAAGGTTTGATAAGCTGTTGTCAGTAATGCCATTTTTTGCGCACTACCACCTTTATCAGGGTGTTCATACAATGCCTTATCTCTATAAGCCTTTTTAATAGCATAAGTAGGTACGTTTTTATTCACCCCTAAGATTTGATATAAATTATGCATTTCCACCCCTCTTTTTTTAAATTTTTAATAAATCTCTATCAGTTTTACTCACATTTCATCAAAACGGCCAAAATAATTTGGTTTTGCAAAGCATTTTAAGCGTTTACTCAAATTATTAGCTTTAGCTGGTTGTAATTGATATTCCTCCATTTCATTAGGAAAGTGTGACAAGCCATCATCTGTTCTTATACCACTTTCGGGAATCAGCCTATTACATTTTTGGTTATCTGTTACATCATTCTTTACATCACATTTTAAGCGACTACGAATCTGCTCTAAAAAGTAACTATCTATTTTCTCATCACTCTCATTCTTATATTGAACATTTTCTTTAGTAGAATTCTCAAATATTGCTTCAATAAGATACTTTTCTATTTCCGATACACTTGTATCTTCATTATTTGGCTTAATTGTGAATTCTTTAATATTAGACAATGTTTTTTTGAATCCATCTTCTAGTACATCTGGCATAACTATATTTTTTATTTAAACGCATTATATGAATAATAGCATAACTCTGATAAAATTAAGATTATTTTAAAAGGAATAGTTGATGCTTTCTTCTAAAACACACACACAACAGGAGCATGATCTGAAGCATTATCTTTACCACGTAGTTTGTTATTTATATAGCACTTCTCTAACCTATCTGTGGCTTCTGGTGATAATAAAATGTGGTCTATTCTCATACCCTTATTCTTCTGCCATGAGCCTTCTCGGTAATCCCACCAGCTAAACTCTTTACTTTCTGGATTTGTTATTCTAAATGCATCACAGTAGCCTGAATGAAGTATAGCAAAAAGCTTTCCTCGCTCATCTATATGAAAACCTATCTTATCTTCATTGGCATAATCGTCATGCACATCTATCTTATTTGGTGCAACATTATAATCGCCACCTACTAAGGTTATTTCTTCCTTTTTAAACAAGTCATGTAAACGCTGATATAATAAGTCAAGAAAATGTAACTTATACTTAAATATTTCAGAATCAATGCTTTGGCCATTTGGTACATATACACTCGCAACCCTTAGATTAAAACCATTACATTCAATCAAACACTCCAAATAACGTGCTTCTTCATTATCAACAATACTTGTGTTTAAACTATCCTCAACTACTGGATATTTTGATAATATCGCAACACCATTCCTAGCTTTTTCTCCATGCACTATACACTTATAACCCAAGTGCTCTATTTGTTCATAAGGAAACTGCTCATTTGTACATTTTATCTCTTGTAGCATTATAATATCAATTTCATCTTCAGTAATAAAGCTACAGAGTTGATCGATCCGTTTGCGTATAGAGTTAACGTTCCAAGTGGCAATTTTTAGCATAAATTTAATACAGTTATATCACTATCTATAGTAACCCTTTTTCTTTAAAACTAAAATATCTTTTAGGGGTTACTATTATATGATCCAAAAACTCGATCTGCATACAATGACACGCTAAAGAAAGTTTTTTTGTAATATCTATATCATTCTCTGAAGGTCTTACATTGCCGCTTAAGTGGTTATGACTTACTACAATTGATGTTGCTCTTAAAGATAATGCCCTCTTTATAACATTTCTAATGTAGAGTGGTGCCTGATCTACTGTTCCATATTTTTGTAGCTCATCAGCAATTATGCGATATTTTTTATTTAAGTATATTACACGAAAATTCATCCTGTCATACATACCCACACTAACTTTTAAGTAATCTATTAATTTTTTCCAATTACTAACAATGGGCAATGTCTCTATCTCTTCCTGTAATATCCGTTTTAAAATTTCTTTCACGCATAATATAGAAGTTACTACTGCATCATTTACACCTTTTACGCTCTTTAAATCATAAATGTTGGCACTAAAGATCTTAGTAATACTACCTAGCTTACCCATTAACCTATATACGATTTCTCTAACATTTGGTTGTGCCCTATACAATATAAGCTCCATGATTTCACTATTTTTCATCACTTGCTATAAAAAACTTTGAATGTAAATATTGCTGCCTTTTATCCTGAGCTCTACTTTGAATAATGTTTACATTACTGTTCATTTCTTCTCTATATTTAATCATTAAGATATTAACATCTATTAAGAATAAATAAATTAATTTATGCTAATATCATATAATCTCAACAATAATCTACAATGCACACTTTCCTAGGTAAGAAGATTAAAAAGTATCTAAAATATCGGTGTTTAAATAGTGAGGATAAGACTCTTTTTGCCATATATGATATCCCTCAAGGAATGCTCATAGATTATGATTTAGAACAAGTATTGCTTGATCATTTTCAGTTGTCTTACATATACTCAATGACTAGTTCTCTTTTATTATATAAGACGTAAGATCGACAATAAACTGATAGATAATAAGTGTTTAAATTACGAAAATAATAATTTTAAAAATATCATATGCTTACTTGTTTTATCTAATGATGTAGAAGAAAATCTGCGTATGCAACTCATTCATTTTAATCAAGATCAACTAACTGGGGCATTTCAAAGTAATGGCTTTATCCAAAGAAGTGAACCATTCGAAGTTTTCAAAGACTATTATTATAATTGTGTGCATTCTACCGAGTATTTAGCTAATCCAAAATTAACACTAATTATCCCTTATTTTCTTTGTCAACTAGTTGAAGAGGAGAATCTCAGTAATGAAGACATTGATCGCTATATTAGTTTTAAAAACGAGTTCTTCAAACAGAAGGAACGTACCTCTGATAATAAAGAATATGCCTTAAAATTTTTAAGTGATAGTTTAGATAATCGAGAATTGAGAGATGAAATTTTACAAATTAAAAACTTTGACTATAAATACTGACGGTTTAATCCAACTGATTATTAGTTTGGCAAAACAAAGAATTCTAAAATATAGTTGATCTTATAAATCTCCTTTGTTATAATTCCTACAGTAGGCCATTTTCATAGAAGCTAAAGTGATTTTTTGCTGTAATGATGATATGATCCACAACCTCTATGCCGATACTATGGCAGGCTATAGAAATCTGTTTTGTCATCTCTATGCCATTTTGTGAGGGCTCAACACTGCCGCTTGGATGGTTGTGCGATATAATTATAGAAGTCGCTCCTACTAGTAATGCCCTTTTTATAACTTCTCTTGTATACAGTGGTGTTTGATCTATTGTTCCAGTATCTTGGATATATTCATCAATTAAACGATGTCTTTTATTTAAATAAATCACTCGAAAGTTTTCTTTACTTATCTGACCTATTGTTAGCTTAAGGTATTCAATTAACTTTTCTATGTTGTTTATTATTGGTAGTTTTTTTAGATCTTCTCTTAATGTTCTCTCTAAAGTTTCCTTTATGCAAAAAATTATTGCTATTGCTGAGCTGTTCACCCCAGAGACACTTTTTAGCTCATGAAAATCTGCATTCACTACTCTCCCCACGTTATTGAACAAACCTATTAATTTTTCTGCAACAGCTCTACTTCTTGTTTTACGATAAGTGGAGTATAAAATTAACTCAAGTATTTCGTGATCAAACAATGACCTACCCCTGCTAGATAATATACGTGCTTCAAGTCTTTTTCTTCTTCTTTTTCCATTTTTGCTTCCATTACCATTATTATTCATAAAACTCTTAAGTAGCATATAAATTTTAGATCTGATATCTACAGTGGTGGTCATCTATCCATCTATTTCTACTTAAGTCAACTTATATTTATCTTATTTTCTTGATGTTTTTTATTTATAAGATATTCATTAAAGTACAGAAGATGTTAATGTTTAGATTTACAGAATAAATTGCAATCACTACTGTTCGTAAAAAATCTTCTCTTGTTCATGCCACAATATTGGCATATTTCTTATACCGGAAAGATTAGGAAATAAGTTTGTTGAGCCATTTAAAATATCTTCTTTGATTTTAGGTGAAAGAAAGTTCAATTTCAGTACACGTTGTGGATATTTTGATCCTGGTCTTTCTTGCGAATAGAGCTCCTTTATAGTTCCATATTTACCACAAGTTAATTGTCTTTGCCACATATGTGCTCTTACTAGCGCTTTAAGCAAGGTGTAATTTATACTTTTTTCTTCTTTAAATTCAGGGGATAGTATTACTGTTTGGTTGCTACTTTTATTAAATTTTAGTGATGTAAATAAAAATATTTCTTCATTTGCCATACCATCATTTGATCCTTCTTCAATATTCCCAGCAAGCCTTATAAGTTCTGTAGGATTAATGCAGATTCTCGCTCCATCTTCACTTACTCTTATAGCCTTAACTAGCTTGCGAATAATCTTTTCTTGCTCTCTTGGAAAGAAATTATCCCAAGACCTGTCTATTCTTTGTAATTGAGAGATTTTTTTATCATCTAAAATTTGTAAATTAGCTTCTCTTATTGGATTTTTAAGTAATAAGCGAATTTGCATAACAACAGCTCTTTCTATTTCTCCTGCAGCTATGCTACTACTACTTAATAAGCAACCCTTACCTCTTATATAACTGTTGCAAACATAATAACAATACCTTTTATTTTTCTTCTTGGTATACGTAGCCTTCATCACTGACTTACAACTATCACAGCTAATTAAACCTTTAAGTAGAGCTCTATACTCTTCCTTAGGCTTTATATCTTTACGCTTAACAAAAACCTCTTGTGCTTTATTCCATAGCTCCTCATTAATTATTGCCTGATGTTGTCCGGTTTCCTTTATGAGTAATATAGCCAATGTAAGTAGTATTAGTTAGAATGCCTCTTACTGTAGCAATTTTAAACGGTTTTTCTGCTTTAGTCTTATACCCTTGGTTATTTAATTCTCTGGCAACTGCAGCTGCTGACTTTAAACCTATAAATCGATTGAAGATATATCTTACTACCTCTGTCTCCTCTTTATTAACAACAAGCTTACGATCTTCTACATCGTAACCAATGGGTGCTTTTCCTCCCATCCATATACCTTTTTGTTTTGAGGCAGCAAACTTATCTCTAATTCTTTCTCCTGTAAGTTCTCTTTCATATTGAGCAAAGCTTAGGACTATATTGAGCATCAACCTTCCCATTGAATTTGCAGTATTGAAAGACTGTGTTACTGAAACAAATGTTACTTTATGCTTATCAAACAAATCTACTATCTTAGCAAAATCAAGTAACGATCTTGAAAGCCTATCTATTTTATAGACTACAACACAATCAATCTTAGAATTCTCTATATCTTTAAAGAGTTCTTGCAAAGCTGGTCTTTCTAAAGTGCCGCCAGAATAACCACCATCATCGTACTTTTTATCTACTAAAATCCACCCCTCATGCTGCTGACTTTGAATATAACTTTCTCCGGCTAAACGTTGGGCATCTAAACTATTGAATGCTTGCTCCAGTCCTTCTTCACATGACTTTCTGGTATAGATTGCACATTTTATCTCTTGAATAACTTTTTTAAGCATTTTTCCTTGTAGGTGATTTTTTACGCATCCCGAAAAATAAAGGGCCATTGTAGCTATTGCCAGTAATTTTTCCTGCTATTTTAGACAATGATTTATACTGCTGTCCCTTATAAGTAAATCCTGTGTCAGTCACTATTACTTCATGTTTTACCCCTCGATACTGACGAATAAGTCTTGTCCCTGATATGGGCTGATCTGACATCTTACTATTTACTTTCTTCCCTTGCTCCATTTGATCAGCTAAGTAGTCTAGCTTTTTCTCAGCTTTATCTGATAATCTGCCATAGGCCATCTCTTGCAATCTATAAGCTATTCTTGGTATTAAATATCTCTTTGAATATGGTGGTGAGTCAGTATTAAAAAGTCTCCTCCACATCTCTCTCAGTTCTACTAATGTTTTACTCTCTAAAGACATCACTTCTTTAATTACAGATGTATCCATTTTTCTCCTTAAAAATTAGTTTCTTCAGCGACAGAGAATTTTCTAATGTTTACTGCTATACTTCACAGTAGTCCTTAAGCTAAATTAGAAGTCAAGTTGCTTGTAGTAATAATAAAATATTATATATTGTAATGTTCATATATATACTTAATATCTGCATATTATTGGCCTAACATCAGACCATGGCCTATTTAAATGTTTATGTTGATGCCAAGTTACCACCCCAAGGTAAAATACTGCAATATAACTCTCTAATTCACGAATTGACTCTGCTTGTTTTGAGTCTAAATCACTCTTAAGATAAACATGATATTCTGCTAAGTTATATCTCTTAAGTCTCTGATCATGAGGATAACTTGCTTCATAGTGATAGCTAACACTGAATCTTTCTAAAATTGGCTTATACTTTAAATACCATACTTGTTCTGAAAGTTTATCATTTCCCAAAGAAAATCTATCACCTACCTCTTCATAGTAACATAGAGGGAAACAAGCATTTATATCTTCCAAGTTCCAACTATCTGACAACACTATTTGTGTTTTAGCAAATTTAATCTGTGGCAATAAAGTTTGTGGTAATGGGTATAAAGCTTGAAAGTTATGCCACTGGTGCTGGCGCCTACAGACACTATGATAATTCTTAGTGTGTGGCTCTGTTTCTCCAAGTATTGCTACATCCAAACGATATAAATCATTGCTAAAAACCTGCTGATAATGATCACGTAAACAGTCATCTATAATCTCAACAAATAGACTTTCGGATCTAAAGTAATTAATCCTACCAAATGACAGCACTGGACCATCTTTTGTAATCTTTATCCCAGAATAATCAGAAAGAAGATCTCCCCATAAGCTTGCATCCAATATAAATCTTTGAGCATTATAGTGATCATTGTACACCCTCATCAGTCTTGATCTTACTGGTAATGCCAGTTTAGTTAAAGCGATCACTGTATCAATAAAGAAATTATTAGGTACATCTTTAATACCTATTTGTAATTCAAAGAAATGCTTTCCTGGTGGCTCTTCTTCAATGGTGATGGTATCAATATTTGCCCATTTTAATGCCATTTTAAGTGATGCTGGTGTTCCTCTTAAACGTTGAAATTCTATTCCTTCCTTAATTGCTTTTCTTTTATCAGCTACCCAGTAAAGAATCTCTTCCAGGCCATACTCATCAACCAGCCACGGTAGTATTTCTTCTTTAAAGCTAAACTTAAATCCTCTAATGCAACTCACGTCTAAAGGATAATTGATTGCTTCTACTATCGCTTTTTCTGTCGTCAATGAATTAGGAGGTAATAGAGTAGCTTTCATTTGAATTTGCATTATCTTGGAATAGATTTTATATATTATTTCTAATTGGGTAGAACATGAGTAAAAAAGAGATAATAGATGGACTTCTTAAGCAAAAAGAATTCCTTGGTATTAGAACTGAAAAACATGCTGAAGACATAGTGGGTGCCATCCTTAATATTTTAAAAGAAAAATTAGAACATCTAGATTACGGCAAATCATTTAGGTTACATACCATTGGTAGTTTCTACGCAATAAAATGTAAAGAGAGAAAGTACCGTAATGCTTATAATGGTAAAGTCGCTATTCTTCCTTCTCATAGACGTATACGCTTTAGGGATTATAAACCTTCTCAATCTTAAAACTGCCTAAAATAGCGCTTTCATTGCCTTTGATTATAATATCTTCTTTTGGCTCTATAAGTTCTATATTCTCTACCCCTTCTGTAAAAAGATGGGCAATAATCCATGATCTGGTTACATTCCAACCCAACCTTTTAGTGAATTCAAACTTTTGTATAAATTGCTTTTTTATGTTTTCAATAGTATCTGATAAAACATTAATTTTTGCATAGATATCAACTGGAATGATATTACAGCCTACTACTGTCACTGTATCAGTTAACACTCTTACATCATCTTGAGTTACTTGTTCTTTGACAATGCTTAGCAGTTCCTTAGAAGGTATCCCTTCCGTAGATAATATAGCAATCTCTACACTACCAGGAATAAGTGAACTAACTAAAGCATCTTTAACTCTAATGTCAGCTGACAAGGCGTGATAACGATAATGCTCTTTACCTCCTGCAGCCCCCCAACCAACAATCTTAGCTTTAATTCTTTTTCTTAAACGTTCATCATCCTCTGTACCTTTACGCTCAACTCCATAAAACTCAGCCAAATGTTCAAGATCCGTATCTGTGGCAAAAGCTAGTAAATTAGCACAAGCTGCCTCATTAATTCTCTGTCTTAGCAAAAGCTCTCTCCAAGCAGCAATTTCTAAAATCTTTATCGCTGGATCACTTTCAACTAATGCAGAAAAGTTAGGATCTTTTTTTACTAATTCCGCCTTCATCCGTGATAAGATCTCCTCAAAATTTAGTGGTTCAATTACATTTGGTGCTTTTCCCATCTTTTCCACTACAAACTGATGTTATCAAAAGAAACATTCTTCCCTTCTGGCAGGTACTTTCCTTCAAGTGATAAAGTAACCTTACCTTCACTCACTTCTGTAATTTTAACTCTATCAAGTTTAAATCTTCTTTCCCATTTGGCTAAAGCATCAGCAACTGCTGTATAGATCTCCAAGTTTCGATTTGTAGGTCCATCTATAAGTGCAAATAGTCTAGAGCCATAATCTCTTCTCATAACTCTACTGCCAATTGGTGTGGTTAGAATATCAACTATCGATTGCTTTAAATGCTCTAACCCTTCTAATACCTTACCATTACTGACACTCATTCCCCTCATGTTTTACCAGAAAAGACATTACCACTACCATTTGCTATTTTAAAACCACAAGAGACTAAATCTCCAACTCTGGCTATACCAAAACCATTTGCAAAAACAGTAGCTGATCCTTGAATTAGTGTTTTGTTTTCTGTAAAACTATCCCCCAGACGACAAACGGGTTTACCATTAACAAATACATTATCACTTCCCCCAGTGCAGATATGTTGTGATGTTTCTGCACAATAATCTCCTAAACGGACAACTGATTTACCCATTTTCCCTCTAATTTAGATCAACTCTTTTGGCATTTAATTTAATACCATCCTTAGTCATCTCCAGACTTGATTCCCCAACTGTCAAGGTAAGTTTATCCACCACAGAAACTTCAAGATGATGATCATCTTTATTATATGACAACTTTGTTCCATCTTGAAACAACAAGCTACTGATCATTTTATCATTCTCTACTGCTGGATACTTTTGCTGATAAATACTACCAAGTACAATTCCAAGAGATAACTCTCCTGAGGGTGAAAGTATTACCACTTGTTCATCAATACTTGGTGGCAGCCAACTCCTCTCTTCTCCAGCTCTGAAAGTTATCCATGGTAGCCATCCAGTTAAAATCTCATCTACTTTGACCACAACTCTTGCTTGTGAGTAATCTACTTCTTTTATAACTCCAATACGGATGATATTAGCTAGTTTCCTCTGCAGTTGCGAGATGGCAAAATTATGCTCCAGCACTTATACCTCCTATACTTATGGAATGTGATTCAATATCACTATCTACCCAGATTGAATGCCCCACATGCGCTTCATGCACCCATTCAACTAACCAGACAAGATAAGCATCTAATTCCGGTTTAAATCCATCTCCTTCTGCTGATATAAACTCAGCGGGTGAAATATTCTCCATATTCCAAGTATTCTTATTTACAACTCTTGCAACTTCAGCTGCCAATGATCTTACAACGAGAAAAGCATTATCTATACTACTATCAATTACCGCTCTTGCTTCAAACCTAGCTCTAAGGGCAAGCTCTTCCGTACCTGGATCTTTTCCTGGCTCCAAACTTGTAAGCTCAACAAATACTGCTGGAGCTAATATCTCTTTACGTACTACTGGGTAATTCTCACAAGTTTGTACTGCTGGTATTTCACTTTTGACAAATTTTATCGTGCAGCTCAGTCCATTATACCTTTTGCAAAATAAAATTAAGTTCGTGCTGAAAGTACTTTTCAAATACCTTCTCTACTTCATTATTCACTAATCCCTTAATGATCCTTGATGCTTCTGGCTCTAGTGGTAATCTTGTATTGGTAGTGCTGTTTTGCCTTTACGCTTAAAGACACTAGTATAACCTCTGGGCATAGTAGCAACAAATGCACTGTGAAACATATATTTCCCTACCGTCGCTCCAGTTTTTGTCTGTCTCATACTCCCAAGTTTTGCTGCTTTGATTCCATAAAGACTGGCTCTGACTAATGCCTTTAAAGAGTTTCTATTGGCTTTAATAACCTGTAGCCTATTTCTAATTAGCTTTAATTTTATTTGTTTCTCCGTACTTATTTCCCTACTAGCTTGAGCTTTTACCCAAAGCGCCGTTTTATTTAGTGCCCTAACTACTGCTAATTCTACTTTATCTTTTTTAGCATCAATGGTTTGAATAACCTTATTAATGTTATTGCTAACTTCTATACTAAACATTTGAGTTGTCTGTTTTCATACACTCTATTCTCCACAGCATTCCCGAGTTGTCCTTAAGTGGTGGTAAGTATATCTTATACTTTTGCTCATTGATAACAAAAACATCTCCTACTGCAGGCTGCAATACATCAAATACACTTACCTCAAGTATTAGCATCTCACCAATGAACTTTCCCTCACCAACCTCATAAAGTTTGTCTGGTTGTTGTTTTAATATTGCTACTGGATATGACTTGTTCTTTGACTTATATAATGCCTGTTGTCCTAGATATAAGAAACAATCTGTAAATAATCTCTGAACATTTTTAAACATATTAAGCAGTGATCTTTACTAATATTGATGGTCTGTGACACATAGGAAGAGGATTAGACTGAGTATGCAGATCAGTTCCCCGATCAAATCTTCTTGGTTGTTGTTTTGCATAAAGTGGTTGTCCTAAAGTATTTACGGTTTCATTAAAGTCTGCTGGAGCAAAATAAGTAGTAAATGTATTTGCTGTTCCCAGAGGAAAACAATGTCCGGTATCTTTTTCAATAAACCTTCTCACATTGCCATCGGGATCTGTTGCTTGTCCTCGATATTCTTCAAAGGCAATGCCACAGAAAGTAAACCCTGATCTCATATCATTGCGAAGTGCTGCTCCTTCTTGCCATCTTTCATAGGCTTCTTTTACTTTTTGATGTGCAGTTAAAGCATCAAAAAACTCAGGACTAACCAGTGCATGAACCTCAGTCATATACTCACCACTTAAGTTATCTTCAATATGGCGCAATACTTCCATACACTTACGTTTTACATCTGTGGTTGCAGTGCTAAGAGCAAAGTTTACTACTTTTGGGGTAATCTCAAATTCTGTATATAAGTTGAGTAATTCAGAACCATCAGCATCAAGAATAATGCCCTTTAAAGCTCCCATACGTAGATGCTCTATAGTGATTGCATGTTTATTTCTCATTGATTGCAAATGATCTGTGATAACGTCAGCTAAAGCTTTAAGTTCATTTTCTGAGCCAAATGCACGTATTCCTTGAACTTCTTCTGGTAATACCACATCATCGTGAGGAATATGAGGGATAGTAAAGGTTCTTACTTTTCTTTTTCCGCGTTTTCCTACAGTTGCTGGTGCTCCTGGTAGTTGGGTTGGTAGTAAGCTGAGTACTCCGTTTTGCTCTTCTATTGTAATATGACGGAATCTCACTGCCTTACTTGGAAATAACTTTAAGTTTTCAGTACGACCATAATTGATTGGCAAAATATTTATTGCTCCTGTGAGCGCCGTCATACTAAATGCTGGATTTGAGAATGGATTTTGCATAGATTTAAACCCCCTTACGAATAATGATACCACGAGTTTCAAGTTGTTTTATTGCTGCAGTTTTTTGCTCTTCAGTAATATTTGTTGGCCAAACTAAAATACAATCAGCTAGCAGGGCAATACGTGTAATCATCACTGCTTTGGTATCTGCTGCTTTTGCATCCACATCACTTATTACTACACCAATAGCAATTTGAGTGCCGTCTGTGGCAGTTGGATTTAAAACCTTAATTAAACCATCATCTGTTTTTTTGCTAACCACAGCTCCTAAACTCAGATTTTGTCCTTTGGCAACTGTTACTTGATCGCGTGAATAGATGTTTGATGCTTCATATTTTAATAGATCACCTAAATTATTGGCCTATGTTATACAACTCATAAATATTGTCTCCTTTTATTATTAGCTATGCAGATTGACGAGATTTAGCTACCTGTATTACCAGATCTTCTTGCACATTTGTCTGCAAAGTACTTAAAATTTCAGTTTTTGTTGCTTGTTGAGCCAGAGTGGTCATTAAAATCTCTCTTGCTTCAACCGCACTTATATTCTGCTCAATAAATTCTCCTAATTTTTCTGGCATACGTGATAAGTTACATAGACGTACCAGCTCTAAAACCTCAGTACGATAACTGTTGTCATAATTCTGCTTATCATGACTTACAATATCTTTAGAATTTTGTTCTTCTTGATTGGTAATTTGTTTGTTCATAATAAAACTCCTTTGTTTGTTGATAAATATTTTTTCTTTCAAATCAGCAAATGTTGTTATTTCATCTGCTAAGCCAATATCTATTGCACTTTCACCAAAATAAAGCCCTGCTTCAGTTGATCTAACGGCTGTAGTAGATAAATCTCTATTACGCGCTATAAGTTCCACAAACATCTCATATAAGCGATTTACCTCTCCTTGCAGACTCTCCTTGCTCTCAGAAGTAATAGGTTCATGCGGATTTAAATCATTTTTACGATTACCTGCAAAAACTGTGCTGTATTTTATACCTTGTTTTTCATCAAAACTGCTCTGGTCAATATGACTAGCAATAACCCCAATGCTACCAACCCCTGAAGTTCTAGTGAGCAAAATCTTCTCAGCGCTTGAAGCAATAGCATAGGCAGCAGAATAAGCATCACCACTTACAGTTGCGATAATCTCTTTTTTTGACCTAGTATTATAGATAAAATCAGCTAAATCAAATACTCCATTTACTTCTCCTCCTGGACTGTCGATATCAAGTAAAATGGTCTCTATACTACTATCTGCTAAAGCTTCTTCTACTTGCTCATAGATTCTTTCATATGAGGTCATCCCTAAAACATCATCAAAAGCTCCAGGTTTTTGAGTTAAAATCCCATAAATGGGAATAATAGCAATACCCTCTTGCTTGCTAGCTATATGTTTTAAATTCTTAAAGATTGGTAATTTCTTGCTGTGTAATGATAATAATTCAAAACTTCTCGGTTCCAGCATCAGTGGTTTGCTTAGTAATAGAGAACTCTCCATAAATTTAATTTCCTTTTTGCTTAATATCTGCCCGACAATCAGAATCAAAATTCAGGTTAAAGTAATCAGCACGTTTATGATCTTCAGCAATCTCCTGATCAATTTCTTCTATATCATAGCCAAGCTCTGACACTACCTCTGCTCTACTTTTAAACCCGTTTCTTACTGCCATCTGCTGTGCTTGCTGATCTTTAAGTGGATCAACCCAATCAAACCCTTGTGGGATCCATTTTACATCCTTTAATGTTTGGCTATTCTCTTTATTTGTTTCTTTAATTGCACCAGAGAGTAGTGCTAACTCTAATTCCATACTGGACGGCAAAATTGAAAGACCATGACATTATGCTGTAACATCGAGCATCGACGACGAAACTCTATCAGCCCTGCTCGAATTGATGAGTAATTAACATTAGTGAGATCACCAGTTAACTGCTCATAAGTAATGCCCATGCCAATAGCAATAGCTCTCAGTTGTTGTCTCATGAATGCCTCGTAGCTACCCCCAACATCTGATGGTTCAGAAAACTTAATATCTTCTCCTGGATCCAAAAGCTGCATAGTTCCAGGTTCTAAACCAGAGAGGGCAATTCCATGTTCGTTTGTTTCATTTTCTCCCATGATATTAGCTTCAGGATCAAGTCTGGTGATAAATCCAGCAAACATTGCTGCCGTTTTCTTTCTCACAAGTTCCGCATCATCATATTGATCAAGTTCATAGAGTTTCAGTAGTACATTAGATAGCCAAGGTTCTCCTCTTATTTGTCCTGGTCTTAAAGGTCTATAAATATGCAAAACATCATTTGCTGGAACTCGAACTGATTCTCCTAATGAACCATCACCTGGATGCTCTCTGAATAAGTAATATGCTTCTCTTTGCCCAAGTTTGTTAAATTCAATCCCACTACGAATGATGTTACCATTTGCTAACGTTTGGTTACTCTTATTGTCTAAATGTTCTGATTCAAGTACTTGCAGCTGCAGTGGAACAGATAAATTATCTTCTGCTCTTCGCGCCCGCAAACGGATAAAACACTCTCCCCCCTCTACCATACTTCGACATACTAAAGACTGCAGTCCATAAAAATCATTTGCGCCACAGCTATCTGCCTCATCAGTCCAACTAAGCCATAACTGCTGTAGTTTTCTTCTAAAATTGGCATCTGTAGCTTTTGATTGGGGTTTAATTCCAGTGCCAACACAATTACTGACTATGGTATCAATAATATTTGCTGCATAGGGGTTATTACGTACCATACCACGAGAGCGGCTACGCAGAGTTTCAAGGTTATGAGTAAGGAGGCTATTTATGCTTCCCCTTTCAGGTTGAAAATAACATAACCTTCTTCCAGCTCCTGCTCCATCCCAGGCTGAACTTTTAATCTTTGGTTTATTGAATAGTTGTTTTAGTGATTTTAATATCATCTATAGGACACCTTTACTTGTGGAAAAAACAATTCTCCTCTTTGGCTTTACCCCTGAGATTTTCAGCTCGGCCTTAATTCTTTGTCTTAAATTAAGTAAGTCATTTATCTGCACTTCTGCATATCTCACTACATGATCACCATAAGCAATTGATACTACTCGTTCCCCACTTTGTAATTTCTGTATGGCTTGTTCAACTTGGACTAGATACTCACTATTGTACATTTGGCTCTATCCACTTACTCGGTATTACTTTTGCTGATTTCTTTTGACTCTTAGTTTTTTTACCCACTAAACTGTTCCATTTATTCTCTGTCCAGCGATCAATCCCTAGAGCAATGGATGCAGCTCTTGCATAAACTCGACAGTCAAGTGCTTCGTTACGTTCTCTAATCTTCTGCCATTCTTGTTTAGTATAGCCTTTAACTACTTTAGTAATTAACTGCTCAGCTGTTAGTTGTTTAAAATATTCGGGGCAATACTGAGGAAAATGACAGTACCCAGGGGGAAATCCTTCTTCATTCTCTAAAAGTTTAAGTAATTGGAAGAGTTCAGATTTAAGTATTGATACTCCTATAGGCCAGAGTTTTACGCCCCGACGTAACTTTTGTCCAGCAACAGTAACATCAACTTTACTTGGACTACTAAGTGGTACTAGGGCTTTATTTACTCCTTTAACTGCCATTACTCTTCCACATCCTTGATAACTTCTGATCCAATTATAAACTTCCTGTGTTGCATATCCGGCATCTACTGCCATCATACTGATTGTATATTCAAGTCCATCACTACCTAAGAAATGGTTGCCAAGTAATTCTGATAATTTATTCCAGACAAAATCTCGTCCAGGATCGCCTTCAAACACTTGATAATCAATCGACCAACTTTCTCTATTTCTGCCCCAAGCAACAACTTCTACCTCTATTCTATCCTTCTGCACGTCAACCCCAGCAGTTAAGACTACTTCTCCTTGAGGTACTGTACCAATTAAATAATCTTCTCGACGCTGAAAGAGATGCTTCCAATCTGGTACTTCTCCACGATCAACCCAAGTTTCTCCGAGGGTGGTATTTATCCATACTTTAAGCAGCTGCTCATTATCTTTACTGTGGAGAAAGTCTTCTACTGCTTGACTCCAACTATACCAGCCAACAGGGCTATATAAACTTGAGAGCCTACTGTTTTGTTGTTTACTGTAACATTTGTGCCTCGCCATTCCCCTTGACTTAACATTTCTGTCTTTTGATGATTTTCTATTTTACCACTACATTCACTGCAAACATAATGTGCTGAGGCTGGCTCCTTATCTTCCCATTTTACCTGTTGCCATTTTAAGATTTGATAATAATTACAATGTGGGCAAGGCACAAAGAAATAACGTTTATCAGAAGCTTCAAACTCTTTCTCAATTCTGCTAATTCCATGTACTGTTGGTGTTGATACTAAAAAGATCTTTCTCCTCGTAAAAGTGTTAGTACGTGCAATACTTAAAAGTACTGGATCACCTTCACCCCCAGAGTCTCCTGGATAAGCATCAATCTCATCTAAGAATAAGTATTTAACTGGCATGGATCTTAGCCCAACACTACTGTTAGCTCCAGTTATTACCACCATGCCTCCTGGGAACTCTTTGCTCTGTACTGTGTTACCTGAATCTCTTGCTCTTGGATCTTTAACTTTGCTCTTTAAACATGGTGTACTGTCAATAAGAGGAGCAAATCTTCCTTTAGACCAACGCTTTCCCATCTCGACAGTGGGTTGCACTACCAGCATTGGCCCTGGAGTTTGATCGATGATATAGCCTATCCAGTTATTTCCAGCCTCTGTTCCTCCAATTTGTGCCCCCTTCATAAAGATTACTTTTTCAACGGCAGATGAAGGAGAGAGACAATCCATGATTTCTTTTAAATAAGGAGTTCTTGCTGTCCGCCATTTCCCTGGTTCTGATGATGCTGTTTGCGAAAGTACCCGATACTCATTTGCCCACTCTGACACTTTAAGTAATGGATCGGGTTTTAGTCCGGCATAAAAACTACTGCTGTAAATCATTGCATTAGCACCAAATTATTTGATTGCCATGGATTTTCTCGCTCATCATAATCAACTAAAGTAGCAGGTTCTTTATTGGTTTCTGACAGCGCTTTTAAAACCCCTTGCTGACAGTTATTATCAATTGATCTTTGCATAAGTTGACTTAAAGCCACTATAGCAACTGCTGTGAATACTCCGGCTATGGTGGTATACATTCCTACTGCTATAGTAAAAATTACTGTCATTGAACCTATAACTGCAAGAGTGAGAACAGTACAGAGCTTCACCTTTTTATTATGATTATTTCTCTTTTCTATCACTTCTGCACATTTACTAAGCATATAAAACATCACAGGATTTTCTTTCGTATAATCTATAGGAGTTTTGCCTTCATTATCCCTACCAAATAGATCCACATCTTTTCTGATCAATAAGACCTTAAGTAACTCGAGGTTATTTGCTTTAATTGCACAGTAAAGGGCAACTGCAGGGCTTGCTCCTTTTTTAAGCAGTAACTCTACCGCATTTAAATGTCCTTGCTCTGCCGCAAAATATATTGGTGATTGGTTCTTGTTATTTAAAACATTAATATCCTCCCCCGTTTTTATTAGAATATTGATAATTTCAGTGTATCCTTTTTGCACCGCTAAATGTAATAGATGGTTATTATCAACTCCGTATCTGTTTTCTCTTAAGGCCTTTACTATCTCCTGCTTATTTTCCTCAACCGCATATTCAAATGGAGTCTTACCATTATCATCTTTCATCAGTGGATCTATATCTTTTCTGGTGAGTAAAACATCTGTGGTACTCAGTCCACCACCATCTACAGCATAATGCAAAGGAGTTTGGTTCTCATGGTCTTGGGGATTAACTCTACACTCAGGAGTACTGATTAAACACTTAACTACATCAAGGCAGAGATCTCTTTCATCATAACTGCTATTACTTACTGCAATATGAAGTGGTGATAATCCTGTGGAACTTTGACCAACACTGACTGCGTTGACATTGGCCTTAAGCTGAATTAACAGCTCTACTGTTTTTAATCTCTTATTATTTACAGCGTAATGTAAAGGAGTTTGATTTCTTGCATCAAAAACATCGATTTCTGCTCCCCCTTCCTCTACTAAGATCTCAATAATACTTTTATGTCCTGCTCCTGCGGCTAAGTGTAAGGGTGTATGGTGCGCAGCATTGCGTAAGTTAACATCTACACCTTTTTCAATTAAATATCTTACTGCCTTAACTTCACCAACTGCTGCTGCTAAATGAAGTAAGCTATCGCCATCAGGTCCATACTTATTATTGATTAAAGCTTGTAATACTCTTGTTTTATTTTCTTCTTGAGCGTAATCAAGCGGGGCTTTACCTGTATCATCTTTAATGAAAGGATTAACGTTTTTCTTGTTAAATAAGAGATCTACTAAAGCTAAATCATCAGATTCTATAGCATAATGGAGAGCAGTTTTGCCATTTATCCCTTGAGTATTAACATCTACTTCTGCGTTGCTAATAAAGCATCTAATTATTTCTAAATGGAGATTTTGTTTGATCATTGGTTCTTCAGCTATAAATAAAGCAGGTAAAGTGTTTTTAGATGTAAAGCCACTCACTCCAATCCCCCTTGTGATAATGCTTCAAGCGCTATCTTGATTTCTTCAGTTAGTGTCTGATGAATCTTCTCACTACTATCCAGTGAAGCTAAAAGTGCAGATACTCTATCGGGAATGTTAAGCAGATTATTTCTTACAACTCTTGCGGTATTAAAAGCTGCAGTTTTAACTTCATCTATTGGTACAAGTTCACCAATTTCAGCTTTAGCCTTAGCTTCTAGAAGCTTACCACGTTCTATTTCATTCTTAATGCGAGTTTTAAGGAACATGGTGGCAAGATCACTATTGCCTCTTTCATTACCGTTAATACCTTTTCTTCTTTGTGGTTGACTTGGATCACGAATGGTAATAAGTGCAGCATCTGCTTGCTCAAAATCAATCATACCGTCTTTAAGCTCAACGATACCATTCTTCACCAAATAACAGACGTACTGTTTAGAAAACCCTTGCTCTTTTGCCCATTCAGTCTGGGTTATAAGTGCCACTTTTCCCCCTTTTATTATTTTCTTGTTTTTACCACTTTTCTAAGACTTGTTCTTGAATTTGCAAAAATGTCTTACCACTCGCTGCCAATATTGCTGCCCTGCCAGTATACATCTGCCAACGTTTAATCGTTATATCAACATAAGCAGGATCAAGCTCAATTGTTCGGCACATTCTTTCCCTACGTTCACAAGCAATAAGTGTACTACCAGAGCCAGCAAAGGGATCAAGGACGATATCTCCTGGATTGCTACTGTTTATTATCGCCTTTTCTATTAGCTCTAAAGGTTTCATGGTTGGATGCAGCGTATTACAGGTAGGTTTGTCGTAGTACCATAGATCACTTTGACTGCGTCCTCCATACCATCTACGTTCATTACCTTCTTTCCAACCATAGAGTATTGCTTCATACTGACGTTGATAATCAGCTCTCCCGAGTGTAAAGTGATTTTTAGCCCAAATGATAAACGTTGACCAATGTCCTCCTGCTTCTTTAAACGCCTTCTGCAGGGTTGCAAGTTCGGCTGATGCTGTACAGATATAAATTGCCCCTTTGGTATAGGCTAAAATGTGGGAACAAATGTCATAGAGAAATAACTCAAATTTTTCACCCTGATCATCATTTAATATTTTCCTATCATCTCTTTCTTGGCTATTACCATAAGCAACATTATATGGAGGATCACAGAAGGTAATATCTGCCACTTGCTCATCTAAAACAGCTTTAAAAGAACTATCTAGTCTACTATCACCACAGTAAATACGATGATTACCAAGTATCCATAAATCCCCTGGTTTTGTTACTACTGGTTTATCTTCATTATCAGTTAAATGAGAAAAATCCTCCTCCTCATTACTTTCATCAGCAAAAAACTTTTGTACTTTATCTAACTCAAAACCAGTGAGTTTAAGATCAAAGTTTAACTCTTCTAAATCCTTAAATTCAAGCTCTAAAAGATCGTTATCCCATTTAGCCCAATTAGCAGATTGATTAGCAAGAAGACGAAAAGCTTTAGTTTGAGCATCATTTAAATTATCAGCAAATACCACTGGAACTGTCTCTAATCCTAATTTTCTTGCAGCTTTAAGACGTAAATGACCATCAATTACCATACCATCACTTTTAGCAATAATAGGTATACGAAAGCCAAACTCAGCAATAGCAGCACACATTTTACTTACCACTACGTCGTTTTTACGGGGATTGCGCTCATACTCAATGAGATTTTCAACTGGATAATAATGGATTTTAAGATTCATATTTTTATTGATTTTAAAGATGGGTTTAAAAAGTTAATATCTTAAAACATTCTAACGCTAGAGAACTTCCGGGGTCCCTTTACCCAAAACCCGCCACAGTAGCCAAGGACCCGCTTAACAGGCTTCTAAACTACTTAAGTTATTAATATTATTATTTAAATTCATAGCATAAAATAGTAGTGCTAAACTATCAGCTTCGTTGTCATCACTTGGGGTAAAACCTTTATTTTTTATTGCAGCAATCACTGCACTTTTACTGGCATTACTGTGATAAAATGCTTTTTGCAGCAACACCTTGATAAGGCAAAGCTCACACCAAGCAGTAAGATGGGCTAAGAAGCCTCCATAGATATGAGCAGCATCAGTGCCAAGATGTCTTCTTACCTCTTCAAAATAGACAACACTTATATTTGAAAACTTCTGTTTTAAAGAATTAAGCCAATTACTAAAGTTTAAAAACTGCATTCCTCCACCACTAAAGCGACTAACATGAAAACTCTTACTACCACTTTCAATCACTCCTCCTTCTAAAATTGCCCAACCAGTTTGTTGTCCTAAATCTAATGTGAGTATCGACATATTTTATTTTTAGGTATAGATTTATTAGTTGGAGTTAGTTTTGTTAAGATTTTTCTTTTCTTCCACCAATTTATCGAAGTCTGACTTGTACGATTTATCTTGTATTTTTCTGAATTCTTCATACTCCTTTGTAGCTAAGGTAATTGCTACCTCATGAGAAACTTTACCGTGGTCCTTTAATATCTCTTGCTCGTTAAATTTTAAAAATGCGTCAAGCTTTTCTTTCCAATCTTTCATATACATTATTTTACCTCGAGCAGCTTGAAATTCCGCATGGTCTATATACATATTCACTATCTTATTCAATTGAGCAATTTCATTTTCATCTAAGTAGTTTTTTGCTACCTGAGTGTCAGAGAGAAAGATTTTCTCTTTAGGTGCTTTTCGCCAATTTGTTAGGCCCATATTTGGTTTGTTTCTATTTGCTCTATTTGCGATTATTTCTGCTGCTGTATTTCCAGTAATGGCAAAATGTAATTTGTTTTGCACTATAGCAAAGAAATCTTTTGTTTCAATTGCACAACTTGAATAATCTACTGAAGTTGAATAAATATCTGTAATTTTCTGGTAAGCTATACGCTCGCTAGCCCTAATTTCTCTTATTTCTTCTACTAGCTCATCAAAGAATCTAGCATCAAATCTTGTACCATTCTTAAATCTATTACTATCTATTGCAAAGCCTTTAAAAATGTAATTCTTTAGTTTATCAGTTGCCCATGTACGAAAAGCTATGCCACGCTCTGAATTAACACGATAGCCTACTGATATAACAGCTTCTAAATTGTAAAATACTACATTACGTTTTACTTCTCTTTCTCCTTCTTTTTGAACTATCGAGAATTCCTCAGTAGTTGAGCTTTTATCTAATTCTTTACTTAGATAAATATTCTTTAAGTGCAACGAAATATTATCACTTGAACAGCCAAATAGCTTAGCCATATGTTTCTGTGTAAGCCATAGATTATCATTTTCAAATCTGACCTCTATACATACCTTTCCATTGTCTGTTTCATAAAACAAGATTTCATTATTACCTGGGAGCTTATCTTTCATATATCATCTTATTATGTAGCCTTCTTACTATTAAAATAATGGAGTTTCGTATCCCTCTACTATATATATCAAGAAAATTCATCAAAATGTTCAGAAAAAGTTACATTATTTCAACATTTAATTCATCAAAGGTTTTAATAGTCAAAAAATTTTGAGCTATAAGTGAACAAATTCGTGTGATTTCTTGATTCATTATTGATAAGGGATCTATTAACGGAAAATTATGGATATCACATGTGATTTAAACAACTTATCAAAGAATGGACATTATAAGCCACTATTAGAGAAGGAAGAGTTAAAAACTCAGCTTTTACTTAATATAAGATCTTGTCTTTCTTACCTCTTCCGTAATGGCACTTTTCATGGCAACGAATATCGTATTGGTAATCTGCAAGGTAGTAAAGGAAAGAGTTTAAGAATAGAACTGACAGGCAATAAAGCAGGTTTATGGAACGATTTTGCCACTGGAGAAGGAGGGGATATCATAGATCTTTGGGCTGCTGCACATAGGAAAGATGTTAAGGCTGAGTTCCATGAAGTAATGGCATCCATTGGTGAGTGGCTTGGCTATTACCGGCAACATAAAGTTAATGAAGCTGAGTCCACAACCTCTTGGGATTATCTTGATGAGAATGGTGAGGCTATTGTTAAGGTTTATCTTTATGATACTGCTTTAGGGAAACGATATCTGCCATTTGATGTCAAAAAGTCAAGCTATACTGCACCAGAGATAAGACCTTTATATAATATCCCAGGTATAATTAAAGCCGATAAGGTCATTATTGTTGAAGGAGAAAAGTGTGCAGAAAGCTTAATAAAACAAGGTATTACAGCAACAACAGCAATGTCTGGAGCAAATGCACCCATTGACAAAACAGACTGGTCACTACTTAAAGGCAAACACATAATAATTTGGCCAGATAACGATGAACCAGGAAAGCAATACGCTGAGAAAGTTGCAAAAAAACTCATCGATCTTGGTGTTATCTCCCTAGCAATTATTAAAGTTCCCCAAAATAAACCAAAAGGTTGGGATGCTGCTGATTGTATCCAAGAAGGAATAAATCCTCTAGAATTTATCACAAATAAGAAAAGCCCTTATAACAATAATAATTCCTCTAATAAATTGAAAAAAATTGATACATCAATCTGGACTAATACTGCTCCAGAAAGAAAGTGGATCATAAAAGATTGGCTTCCTGTTGGTAGCGTTACTGCTCTTTATGGCGATGGCGGTGTTGGCAAATCTCTTCTTGCACAACAATTAATGACAGCTGCTGCTATTGGTAAACCTTGGTTAGGCATAGATATTGAACAAATTAAAACATATGGTGTCTTTTGTGAATATGATGAAGAAGAACTCTGGCGTCGGCAATGTACAATAAATGCATTTTATCAATTGGATATGCAATCCCCTGCTTTCCTAGACAACATTTGTTTATCATCTCGAGTAGGAGAAAATAATCTTCTTATGGTTTTTGATAATAAAGGTATAGGCCAATTAACTCCTTACTTTCAAGAATTGCTTGCAGACATTGAATTGTTTCAACCCAAGCTAGTGATCTTAGACACAGCTGCAGACCTATTTGGCGGTAATGAAAATGATCGCTCTCATGTTAGGCAATTTATTCAAAACTGTTGTGGTCATATAGCAAAGACAATAAAAGGAGCTGTTTTATTATGTGCTCATCCTTCTGATTCAGGAATAATACGAAAAACTGGTACAGGAGGTTCAACAGCATGGAATAATTCTGTAAGGTCCAGGTGGTATTTATCAAAACCGGATAGAGCTGATGCTTCTGATATTGATCGTGTTCTTTGCCGTAAGAAGTCTAATTATTCTGCATCTGAACAAAATCAGATTTCGTTTTACTGGCAAAATGGAGCATTTGTAGAGTGTGATGCACATTTTAATTCAGAAAGAATAGTAAGGAATAGTTATAACAAGAAACTAGATTTAGAACGTGGAAGAAGACATGACGTTATCTTAGAATTAATTGCAAGTGAAGCATATAAAGGTAAAGTCTATACTACAGCACAATTTGCTAAATATTTTGAAGGAAAATTAGGTCTTGGTAGTGAACGTAGTATTCGCGAAAGAATAAGTCATCTTGCAACCATTGGTCATATAAAATTTTTCAAGAGAAGTCCTGAACATGAATTATCAAATACCAGATCAAAGTATGGTTATTTATGTGTTGAGGATATGGAGCTTAAAATTTCTGAAGATCAATATGTATTTATTAAACCAAGCTGTTATCTATCAGCAACAAATGGAGTACTTATGCCAGTTGAAAATCCGGACGTTTGGGTTACTCATAATTTCATTATAAATGACAATTTTAAGTTGGCAGAATAAGTTGGCAAAAATTAAGTTGGCAGTTTAAGAATTTGCCATCTTGCCAACTAGGATTTTTCTCAAACTGACCGCAGTGGCTTGTTTTAAGTTATTTTGTTAATTTTAAGTTGGCAGGATGGCAGAAATGCAGAAAGAAATTGCCAACTAGAAATGCGTCTTAAAATCCCCTCCCATAGCAGGTTTAAGGTAGTTGGCAAGATGGCAAAAAACCTTATATATATAATAATATACTATAGTATATTATAATCAAATATTACCAACTAGAAATTCTGATCTTTAATAAAAAGTCTATTTTAACAGAAGAATTAAAAATGAATGCAAAGACAAACAATCCATAATAAAGTTTTAAAACTACCCCCATGAAAACATCATATCTACTGAACTTTTAGATTTTTTTTAAATACTATTGCACTCTCAAAGTAATTCTACTAACATTGCTAATGTTTAGCTGGTTTGCTAAGTTACTAAACTAAAAGTATTAAAGATATGAGTAAGTAGAGTTTATGTTGCTTTAAATGTGATGTTTTTAGAGTCATTATGTTATTTCAGCATGGGAAATTGTATACTTTTTATAAACTTACGCTTATAATATAACTTAAAACGTCAGCAAATGGCATATAGCTTGTAATCATTATCTTGCCTTTAGCTTTTAGTTGGTTTGGGTGTGTTTTAAGTTTAACTTCAATGAACAGCACTACTATCTAAATAGATTTTAATATCATTCCATTGTAGCGCTGTTTTGAGCTTATTGCTTCCTTTTACTGAAATATATAATCCAAAAGAATTACTGACTTAATTGCTTGTTGTTTATTTCAGTTATTGTTACTTGATCAAAAGTGGTATTTAAATCAATTAAGTTACTTCTTGCATCCATTTTAGTTGAAGAATTTTCTAGTTTATGCTCTTCCTTTGCAAAATTAAAATCAGTTAAATCATTTAAACTCTTTTCTGGCAGATGACTGATAAAACTACTTTGCTGTTCTTTTGTGCTTTTAAGTTCAACTAATTTTTCTCCATGTTGAAGCTTTCTTATTACTATTTTAAATATTCTCGTAAACAATGATTTGATTGATCCTGCTTTGCCTTTTTCTGTTTTACTTAGCTGTTCTTTTTCAAATTGATCAAATACTTGTTTCTCACACTTATTAAGTTCAGTAAATCTTTCTTGTGCAAAGGAATCGAATTCTCGTTCAATACTATCATTTTCATACGCTGTAGCAGCTCTTTCAAGATACTGTATATCGTTTTCTGTAAATTTGTCGGCAAGCTTATAGAGATGATGTACATCTTGTGCATTTATGTTCAATCTATCTTGCTCAATAACCTTATTTATGGCTTTAATATCATGTTTTGTTAGTTTAAAAGTGTCTTTGACTATATCAAGTAACTTAAGTTTACAAAGCTTCCTGAACACATCAAATGCTTTATCATCTTGAAATATAGGATAGCTTTTTTTATCCTTTTTCACTGATTTTTGTATACATATTAACTCATCATCAAAAGACTTTTTTAATTCATCGAGATCTTTACCGATATTGTTAAATCCTTCAAAATATTCCTCATATTTATCACAAGTTTTTATATTATTATTCTCTGTCATTTCACCCCCATACTTTATATCTATTAATGATATAAATAAAATTATTAAGCTTAAATATTAATTAAAGATTAATTATTGGTTAAATAAAACCATCATAAGATATGAGAATAAGTACTATTAAAACAGCATAATAACTTCAATGTCTGAACAAATTTTGCAGATGGGGGATAAACTGGAAAGAAATCCTGAAATATCAAGTGATTAACTTTTACATATGGGGGAAAGAATTTCTCTCGTGCCGTACAAAATCAGGGCAATAGATTTCATCATTAAACCATATAAATTTATGGAATCGCTATGAAATCAAACAATCGCTATTTAGGCATTAACCCTAAAATTATTAAACAAATAAGGAAACGTGCTAGACGACTTAAATCTTTCAGATGTTTTGCTGATTACAGTATTGAAGATATAGAACAAGAGCTTTTGTGCGAAACTTGGTCTGATTTAAACCAATATAGTGGTGATGAAAGCGGTCAAGATGCATTTATTCATAGCATTATTAAAAATCGTGCTATAAATCTTGTACGCAAGCAATCATGCGCTAAACGTGATAGTAAAGCCGGGATATTATTCATTGATATCACAGAATTAGGTAATGTCGTTGATAAAAGTAGTCACTTCGAAAATAAAGTAGCAGCAAATATCGATATAAGCACAACAATTTCAAAATTGCCAAAACTTTGGCAGGACATTTGTTATGATCTTCAATCTTATAGCATCTGTGAAATTGCTAAAATGTATAAAATATCAAGAACAACTGTTTATCACATCAGAAGACAAATACGAGCTAAACTTTCTCACTTAAAAATATATTTGTAAAAACAGGTGAACAAATCGTCGTCATTTCTTGATTATATATTATGAGAGGAGAATAAAATTATGACTTTAAAAATTACAAATAGTGAAGAAAGACTAAAAACTACTACAGGAGTGAAGATAGTAATCTTTGGACCATATGGCATTGGTAAGACTAGTTTACTTAAGACTTTAGATAAGCCAACACTGTGTCTTGATTTTGAAGCTGGTTTACTGGCCGTACAGGATTGGCAGGGAGATTCAATTAACATTCGTACTTGGAATGAAGCAAGAGATATTGCTTGTCTAATTGGTGGCCCAAATCCTGCACTTAAAGCTGATCAAGCTTATAGCCAAAGACACTATGATCACATCTTAGGTAAGTATGGAGATCTTTTAGCAAAACTCTCTGAGTACCGATGCATTTTCATTGATAGCATAACTGTTGCCTCACGCTTAAGTCTTCTATGGGCTAAATTACAACCTGAATCTATTTCTGAGAGAACAGGTAAACAAGACATGAGAGCAGCATATGGCATACTTGCTCAAGAGATGATGGCTTGGCTGAATCAATTTCAACATATTCCTAGTAAAGACATCATTTTAGTTGGTACCCTTGGACAATATTTAGATGACTTTAATCGCCCAACTTGGTTGCCACAGTGTGAAGGAACTAAAACTGCCAGTAAAATTCCCGGTATTGTTGATGAAGTTATCAGCATGGTAGGCATTAAAAAAGAAGATGGCAAGGAAGTACGCTCTTTTATCTGTCATGCTATCAATTCCTGGGGATATCCAGCTAAGGATCGTAGTGGCTGTCTTGATATGGTTGAAGAACCACATTTAGGTAAGCTACTGAGCAAAATTAAGAACAAAACTTTATCCACAATTTCAATTACAAAAGGAGTGTAAACCTTATGAGACAATTTACTGATTTTAATAGACAAAAAATACCATTCTTCACCGTCAAGGAATACTTAAACGATAAGTCACCAATACCAGCAGATATTATCTCGCCAAGGATCTTAACCCAAAGAGGTTTGTTAGTACTGGGAGGTCCACCTAAAATTGGTAAGAGTGATTTTTTAATTTCTTGGCTAGTACATATGGCCGCTGGAGTTTCTTTTCTTGGAATGACACCAAGTCGACCTTTGAAGATATTTTATTTGCAAACTGAAATTGAATATCCCTACATGAAGGAACGCTTACAACAGCTTAAGCTTGACAAGGATCTTTTAGATATAGCTGCTAATAATTTAATTATTACTCCAAAAGTACACCTGTCATTCAATAGTGAAGAGATAACGCAAATAAAGGAAACTGTAAAAGAACACTTTAGACCTGATATTTTGGCGATTGATCCTCTTCGTAATATCTTTAGCAGTGAATATGGCAATGAAAATGATAATAGCGCCATGTTATTCTTCTTGCAAAGAACTCTTGAAAGTTTACGTAGTGTTGTGAGTCCAGATGCCTGTATGATACTGACCCACCACACAAAGAAATTATCTAAGAAAATGCTCGAAGAAGACCCATTTCAAGGGTTAAGTGGAGCTGGATCTTTAAGGGGATTCTACAGTACTGGCATGGTTATGTTTTCTCAGGATGAAGAGAGTAATGTACGTCAGATAGTGTTTGAACTACGTAATGGTGAACGTGTACCAAGTAAGCTTGTCGATAAAACCTCTGGCTCTTGGCAGCTTATAGAGCAATGGGATCATTAACCTTTTTTTAATTTTAAAATTTAATTCATAGGAGAAATTATATGTTACAAGATCTTTTAACTGACTTCAATACAGCAAAATCACAAAGCAATCTCATTCCTGCAGGTACAATAGCTAAAGTACAAATAGCCATTCAGCCTGGAGGTTATGATGGCGACTGTTGGTTAACTAAAAGTAGGACCACTGGAAGTGTTTATCTCAATACTGAATTTATTGTAACTGAAGGTCCATATGCGAAACATAGAATCTATCAAATCATTGGAATTAAAAGTAGCAAAGCAGATGGTGAAGATAGGTGGAGTGAAATGGGACGCTCCATGATTAGAAGTATTTTAGAATCTGCACGTAATATTCATCCGCATGACACCTCAGAGAAAGCAGTTCTTGCTCGTAAGATCAACGCTACTGGTGACTTAAATGGCCTAGAATGCTTAGTAAAGATAGGAATTACAGCTGATGAATATGGAGAGAAGAATAAGATTGCTGCGGTTATAACTCCAGAGCATCGTGCTTACACTGATTTTATCAAAAATTCTCAGGTTAATTGGTAATGAAATACGATGAAGGAAGGTTATGGTCTGCGGTTATTATCCAGGCCATACAAGATCTATTAGGAAAAAATCAAAAGCTAAGAAAAGAAGCGCAAGGATGGATAAATTCTCAATCTTTTGCTATGGTCTGTGATCTTGCCAATCTCGATTTTGAACGGACAAAAAATGCATTGAACAAAATTGGAACAAATAAAGAAGGACTTATAGATTTTTCTTCATCAGAGGTTAAATCATTATTAATTTACAATTTAGATAGACTACTTTCTAAAAATGAGAATAAATGGGTTAAGTCTGTAGCCATATTCCTTACCACTCATTGCTGACCACGGTAAAGTTTGAATAACATCATCTCTTTTTACATTTAACCCTAAGGTTTTAGCTAATTTCTCTGTTATATTTTTCTGCATTCTATTTATTGGTTTACGAATTTGCTGTTCTACATCGAAAATATTTCCTATCCTATTTGCAATTTCCCCAACACTTAAAGCTTTATACTGCTCCTTAGAAATTCCTTCCTTAAAATCTTGCCAAAATTGTTCTAAAAGAATAAAAAATATATTTCCAGATTTTGAGTGTTTATCAATAACTTCTATATTATTAATACAAATGTTATTTCCTTGAATTTGTAGCTGTAAGATTTTCTCTGGTGGAATAGGTTGAGCGTATTGTAGTGGTACATAAGGATAATAATTTAATGCTTGTAAAGAAACGTTAGGTAATAGTTCTGGTATTCCTTTTTCGATTGCTGTGAGTAATATTTCTTTTAAAGTTTTGTACTTACAAATTATATCAGCCATAGAAATAGTATACAAATTTAGTAATAGTTTAAGATCTCTTGTCCCAAGGGTTATTAAAACAGTAGGGTTAATTCTTAATCTATCTGCAGTTAAATATGATGTATCAGTACATAAAACTGGTATAACAATACTAACTATTCTATTTTGAAAACTAATATGGTAAACTCCTGCTTCAGCTTTTTGCCATATTAGACCAGTTAATAGACTTTCAAAATAACTTACTGTTTTTTCTATATTGAGTTTGATAGAAAGTACAAGAGATCTTTGTTTTTTATAAGTATTAGGAAAAATATAACGACCACAATCTTCACAGCTCAAATCATCACAGTCTTCATTAAAGTCATGGGCAATTATAATCTGATTTTTGCAATCAGGATCATATACATCTGGAAAATCAAGATCTAATTCGTTAGCACAAATAACAAAATATGATATTTCAAACTCAATAAATCCAAGCTTACTTAAGTATTTAGCAGCTTCTAAATAGCCCTTCTTAGGATTTATCCAAGATCCATTCATTAATATAGCATTAACTATTTCTCTATTTTGAAAGTGCTTTTGCTTTTGATAAGACAGTAATACCATAAGTATCCTTAATTAAAGATTTAAAATCATCTCGTTCTTTTTTATTAAGTATATGTTCTGAATAATTAATTGCTATGTAGTTTTGGTCTTGTCCATTTATTTGAAAAGATAAGGTGACTTTCTTATTTTGAAATATTACTCTTGCATGTTGAACTAGAGAAACATTATGTAATATACTACCAACAGAAGGTTCTAGCTTCTGTAGCCACTGTTCAATATCATTTGTAGTTAGAGTAATATAGGTTTGAGATGAACTAAATTTTAATTCAAATAGGTTAATATTAGGCACTGACTTGTGTACACATGCATTTAAGAATGTACGTACCTGTGCAACTTCAGTTTGATTATGTGTGTTAATAAATGAACACTCACGTTCAAAATACTGACTTACAATATAATTTGTTATTCTGAGACCTTGACTGATACTTTTAGTACATAAATTTACCTGATTAGCATTAAGAGAGAAATCAATTATAATCCAATCGGGTTTATGACCATGCACTACTTTATTTGAGTTTAAAAGAAAACAAAAGTCACTAGCTCGCCGTATAAAGACATATATACGATTTTGATGGTAGAAGAGACCCTGCAATTGATTTTTTAAACTATCATTACGTCTCGCATCGTCTTCCTTAAGAATTTGCTCTATGATTTCTTGTGAGATAAAATCTTTAAATGGAGTATTGTTTACTTGTCTTGGTACCTTCTGTAAGGTAAAGGCAGTAGAGCCTCTTTTTTGCACCTTATCAAAATGATAAACAGATTTTAATAAAGAATAATTTGTCTGAAATAATAAGAACAGTAAGGATCTTTTATCATATTTAGTATTATTTTTTATTAAATATAGCTCCATAAGCTTTTGAGTAATAGCCAGTCTTGCAACTTCACTAATAGCTGATTCAAGTTTAGTACGATCAAAATAACTAATCAGATAATAGTTAAATAGTACGTCAGAACCATTGGCAATGATTTTACGTTTTTGCTGTACTGACATATTATTATGACTTATATCATCTTCAAATAGTTGCTGCTGATGATTAAAGCAATGCTTAAAGATAATATTTAATTGCTTACCGGTGAGAGAATCAAGCCAGAACTTACGTATTTCTGGATTCTGAAAACGACTAAGTAAGTAGTGGGCGGGAACCTCTAAATCATTTTCCCAGAACTCATAGCTTGGGTAGATATCCATTACCTCTTCAAAGTAGAATAGAGTATATTATATTTAGCATGATAAGTGAGTCAAGTTGCAATAAAAGTTAAATTTAACTAAATTAAATGAAGATTTTTGGACAAAATTTCTCCAAATCTTGTATATAATATATGTAAGGCTTTTAAATCCAATAAATGTCAATCCTCACTGAGTCAGGTCGAGCAGCAATAGCATTAAGTATAAAAGAACAACCCATACATCTTGCCTGGGGCACAGGTGATGCTTCTTGGGAAAGTAACCATAAAGTCGAGAAAACTTTTTTAAAGGGTGAAATCAAGCTTGACCATTACCCAGTTAAAGATGTTAAGGTTTTCAAAGGAGAAGTAATCTATAAACCAAGTGTGGATTATATAGTTGATAGCAGTACTGGTATAATAAAACGTGGAGAAAGTAGTTCCATTTTAAATGATGAGGATGATACTGTAACTTTAGAATACACGCAAAGCACAAAAGCAGAGCCAATCAATTCTACAAAGTTGATAAATGAGGTGGGTAGACGTACGGCTGATGAAGTTATCTTTTGTAGCGGTGATGATGAGGGAGAACTAATTACTCCTACTGGGAGATTTAAGCCTTCTTCTCTGCCAACAGGTAGCTTATATCTTAAATTTACTTTCGATTTTACTGATGCTTGGGATCAAGTGATACGGGAACTTGGAGTTATGGTTGGCACCAAAGTGAAAGAGGTATTACCTCCTGGGCAAAGATATTTTGAACCGCAAGATATTATTGATTCTGGAATTTTGTTGGTACTTGAACACACCGTGCCGCTTATTAGAACTGCTGCTACTCGTGAGACCTTTTCCTTTGTAGTTACTTTTTAAACTCTTTTAGTTTTATGACACTCAATAGTTATTATAATCGTTTCAATCCAGAAAGAAGATATGAACGTAGTCTATTCTTAGCAGGGAGAGGTTTACAATCAGCAGAACTTAATGAGATTCAAGATTATGCTCTCTTTAAACTTAAAGGTATAAGAGACGCTATTTTTAGTGATGGCGATATTATCTCTGGAGCTAATTGCATTATTGATGAGAAGACTGGTAATTTGAGCTTGGTAAAATTTATCTTCGTGGCTCAGTTAGAATAGTTGAAGCTGCAGAGTTTATCATTCCTCTAAGTACTACAGTTCGTATTGGTATTTACTATACTGAATTAACAGTTACAGAACTTGAGGATATAAGTCTTCGTGATCCTGCAGTTGGTACAAGAAATTATCAAGAAGTTGGAGCAGCAAGATTAAAAAGCACTATTGTTTGGGGATATCAAGCGGAGGGCATCACTCAAATTTGGAGTTCTATCCTATTTATCATATTGAAAATGGGATTCTCATTCAGCATTCTCCCCCACCACAAGCAAATATAGTAACCACAGCTCTTGCTCGCTATGATCGTGAAGCTAATGGCTCTTATGTGGTAAATGGCCTTGAGGTAATATTTTTAGCTAGAGAAAATAAAGATGGCAAGAAACAGCAAGTATTCATGATCAGTGAAGGTAAAGCTCATGTTGATGGTTATGAAACTCTTCTACCCCATAGCAAACGTGTTTACTTTGATGAAGATCCAGATATTAAAGCTGTTGCCTCAGAACCTCATACTTTTCAACCCGATAGTAAAAAAGTAATGGAGCTTGTTTTAAATGATTCACCCATCACTGAAATTAAAAAAGTCGATATTACTGTACAAAAAACCATCACCATAACTCATGGCTCATATTCAGGAGCAGTAGATCCTATACCTGACTCAGCTGTGCTTGAGATTATTCAAATAAAGCAGGGGGAGACTGTTTATGAAAATGCTGTAGACTATAAACTCCATGCTGGAGATGTTGATTGGTCATTACCAGGTAAAGAACCAGCACCAGGTAGTAGCTATCAAATCACTTATCGTTGTCGTACTTATGCCTCTCCTCATGATTTAAATGAACAAGGTTGTAAAGTAATTGGAGCAGTTGATGGAACTTTAATCCTGGTTGATTATAGCTGGAAAATGCCAAGATATGATTTAATCACCATCGATAGCAAAGGGGTAATTAGAAGAATAAAGGGCATAGCCCATCCTTGGCAACCATCCATTCCTCAAGCTCCAGTAGGACAACTTGCTCTTAGTTATGTTCAGCAAAAATGGCACGAAAAAGAAAGCCCTAAAGTAATAAATAATGCTATTTATGCCATACCTATGAATGACTTAGAGGCCATGAAAAAAAGTATCAATGATCTTTATGCTCTAGTTGCTGAAGAACGTTTGCGTAGTGATGCGAGTTTAAGAGAGCCTACTGCTAAGAAAGGGGTATTTGTTGATCCTTTTTTTGATGATGATATGCGTGATTTAGGTATTACCCAAACAGCAGCGATTGTAAATAAAGAACTGACTCTACCTATTACTGCTACAGTAGTTAATCTTAAGCAAGCAACAAAGCCTTATCTTCTCCCCTATGAGCTTGAGCCAGTATTAGAACAACTATTACAAACCAAAGAAATGAAAATTAATCCCTATCAAGCCTTTGATCCTGTACCAGCTAAAGCTACAATTAACTTAAGCGTTGATCATTGGACGGAAGTAAAAACTAATTGGCTCAGTTCCATAACTAGTAGATTTAGTGTTAATAACAGCACAGAGCTTGTAAGTAGTAGAAGTAATCAAATTGTCTTTATGCGTCAGGCCACTCAAAGTTTTGAGCTTGAAGGCTTTGTTCCTCATGAAGAACTCAAAGAATTAAGATTTGATTCCATCAGTATTAAACCTGAAGCTTAAAAATATGAATGCAGTTACACCGCTTACAGCTGATAACCAAGGAAAAATAACAGGAAGATTTACCGTACTAAGTAATATTCCCGCGGGAACAAAACTTGTACAATTTTTTGGTAACCAAGGTAGTTACGCTGAAGCAACTTATACCAGTCGTGGAACAATCACTACCGAAGAGAGAAGAAGAGTCATAGCCACTAAACGCATTGATCCTTTGGCTCAGACTTTTACTTTAAATGAAAGCAGACATATTGCTGGTGTAGATTTATGGTTTACAAATAATGGGACAAAACGGGTTGTCCTGCAGATTCGTGAAACTAATATTGGCATACCATCTCAAACTGTTGTTGCTGAAAGTTATATTGAACCACATGATGTTAACACTAATGGTAGTACAACACGTGCTATTTGGCCTCCAGTGTTTTGTGAAGCTGGGCAAGAGTATGCTTTAGTTGTTCTTACTGACGATGCTAATACTGCAGTAAAAATAGCAGAAGTAGGAAAATATGATGCGGTAAATGGTCGCTTTGTTGTCAGTCAACCTTATCAAATTGGGGTATTGCTTTCTTCCAGTAACGCTAGTACTTGGACTCCCCATCAAAACTTGGATTTAACTTTTAGACTTTTAGCAGCAAGGTTTACTGAGAATACCCACACCATTGATCTTGGCAAGATCACTACAGATAAAACTTCAGATCTAATAGTTCTAGCCAATATTGAAAGAGTTGCTTTTGATACTAACGCTGAGGTTTTGTTGACTGATGAGAACGGTGAGGAATATCATTTATCTGACAATTTACCTTTAATACTGCGCTCAATGGAGAACTAAAAGTAGAATTAAAGGATCAGAGAAGAAAAGCCCGGTGCTTTATCCAGGAGTTCATTGGTAATCTTTTAGAGTCTGCAGATTATGTTACCAGAAGTATTCCTGCAGGAGTAGATACTAAGGTCACAGTTACTTATGATGCTGTTCTTCCAGGCACTGCTGATGTTAAAGTTTACCTCCAAAAAGCTGAGGGAGAGTGGCAATTGATTGATTTAACTGCTGGCAAGCCAATAGGTGAATCTCAGGTAGAGAGAACTCATGTGCTGATAAATTTTAATGCAAGTAGTACCAGAATGAAGTTAGTCTTAAGTGGTACAGCACTGTATCGCCCTAAAGTGAGAAATTTGAGAATAGTCATTACATAGTATGCAAGATGATAAAACAGAGCGTGGATACTTATTACCGCACCCGGATAATATTGCTGCTGAGGACGTAGCTCGTATCCGTAACACCATTATGAAAATAGATAAGGATATTAGCTTACAAGAAAGTGAACACTTAAATCTCAAAGATGCTTTTATCCGTTTTAGTTTTGAAACTTTTTTAAATTTATGGAAATAAAATGACCATCGTCAAAGAAGTAGTTAATGCTCTGCAGCAAAGACTTAAGGAATTGTCAATAGATGCTACCCCTGATAAGATAGCCTATTTAGCTAAAGCGTTAGAATCTATAGCGGGACAGAGCACAGTTTTTGATATTGTAAATATAACTGATGAGAAATTAAAAGAACTTCTAGATAGTGCAACGAGTCATTTAAATAAATTAGACACCACTAAAGATAAGGCTTTAACTGCTATTTCTCAGCTGGAAAAACAATCATTAAAAAACATCGATGATAAAAGTATAGAAAGCTTATCATTACTTGATACGAGAAAAGATGCAAATATTGCCGCAATTGATAGTAGTGGGAATCTAGATCAAATTAAGGGGGCAGTTGATGATTTAAGCAAGGAGATAAAAAGCCGTAGTATGATTGCACCTGGATCAGTACCTTTATTATTTGGAATATTAAATAGATATAATGATAATTGGGGATCAAGTAACTTCTCTAGTGAACTTGGCCAATGGTACAGTAGTACAACCGGTGCTAATTACATGCTTGCTTTTCTTGCTGGGGCTCATAAGGAAAGTACTAGATATTGTAGTTTTTATAAGCCGCCACAGCTTTATTTTCTTCAAGGGACAAATGGTACATTTCTTTATAAGGAGATGTATTTGCGTTACGCTGTAAGTACAAACGTGTATCAATATCCATATGCATTACTGGGAGTAATCTTTGTTAAGAACACCAGTAAAGAAGATATAACTCGAACATTAAATTTTACTGGTTCATCAGGATGGAGTTCTGGTTATGAGGGTGCCGGAGTATTTGTTGGTACCCCAGATGCAATCAATCCTAATAAAGAAAAGACTTCAACAGTGACCTGGAAAAATGTGCAAAAGCATAATAGCACAAGTACGGAATTATCAAGCTCGGCTACTATAGTTATTCCGGCGGAGAAAACAGTAGCAATTGTGCTTTATACCTCACCGTATTACTACACTAATACTAGCAGTTATTACGCCCAATTTATGTACTTTGGTATTTATGTAGCAGCTTTTTAACCACTGGGCTTGAGATTGACAGGGAGAGAACACTTCGGGCTTTGCAGTGCCCAGGATTAGAATATGTTTATCAGATTTGGAGCTAGAAAATGCCTATTTATATTCGTTTTGTAAATAATAAACAAGTTGAAACCACTACCCTTGAAAGTAAACCAGAAGATGAGGGATGGCATGAGGCTCCAAGAGATTTTAGTTGGCAAAAAAGCTATTGTTTAACGGAAGGTGGAGAGATTGCACAGTGTAGCGATGAGGATATAAAACTAGAATTATTACAGAATGCTAAATCTGCAGCACTTACAAGTCTTAATATTTACTTCCATAATTATACTGGGCCATATGTGGGTTATTCTCATCACAAAGCCAAATCATATGATATTCAAGCTCAAGCTGCAGGAAATATTCTCAAGGCAGAGGAAACAAAGCAACCTTTAAATAATCAAGATACAGAAATTATTGCACCTTTAGCTAAAGTACGTGACATATCGATAGTTGAGATGGCCAAGCTGATTCAAGAAAGGGTAAACCAAGCGATAAAGGCCATAATAAAATGTGAAGAGCTTGAAAGCTTAGCCAAGAAAAAAATTAAAGAAGCTAAAACTGACCAGGAGCTACAAAACATTCTCAATGATTTTATTAAAGAAACTCAAGCTTCTTAAAAAAGGATAAATATATATGAATGACCAATTCTTCCATGGGTTGTTGAGATAACCTCAGGTCCAAGGTACCAATAAATCAGCAGTAATTGGCGTTATTGGTACTGCTCCAGACAGCGATAGTAATGTATTTCCATTGAACAAACCATCACTGATTGCAGGAAGCTTAAAAGAAGCAGCTAAACTTGGTAAGAAGGGTACTCTTCCTGCAGCTATCAATGCAATCTTTGCACAAATTGGAGCAACGGTAGTAGTTATTAGGGTTGAGGAGGGTAAAAATAGTGATCCTCTTTTAAAAGATGGCGAAACACTTAAAAATATTATCGGAGGAATAGATAAAAAAACCGGAGAATATCAAAGTATAGAAGCTTTCTTAAGTAGTGAAACATGTGACTCCAAGAATACTGGTTGCTCCTCATTTTACTCAGCAGTTATCTAAAACAGAGTCAAATACTGAAAAACCTAAAAATCCAGTAATTAGTGCTCTAATCCCCATAGCTGAGAAGCTAAGAGCAATTATAGTTGCTGACGGCCCCAATACTAATGATGAAGAGGCAGTTAAATATCGCAAAAGTATTGGCAGTAGCAGAGTTTATGCAGTTGATCCTTGGGTTAAAGTTTTTATTGATAGTAAAGAAGAAATTTTACCTACAAGCCCATTTGTTGCTGGACTTATTGCTAAAGTTAACAATGAACTTGGGTTTTACCTTCAAATCAAGAGATAAATGGTACTTTTGGCACGAGTCGAGCTATAGATTTTACTTTAGGTGATTTAAACTCTCGAGCTAATTACTTAAATGAGAATGAAGTTGCAACCATTATTCACCAAAACGGCTATAGATTATGGGGAAACAGAACCTGCTCCTCTGATCCTAAATGGGCATTTTTATCGGTAAGACGAACAGCGGATTTAATCAATGATAGTGTTCTGCGTGCTCATCTTTGGGCAGTTGATCGTAACATTAGTAAAACCTACATTGATGATGTTATTGAAAGTGTGAACTCTTATTTAGCACATTTAAAGGCACAAGGAGCAATTCTTGCTGGTAAGTGTTATCCTTCACCAGAGCTTAATACTCCTGCAAACATTACAAGTGGCAGGGTTTACTTTGATTTTAAGTTTACTCCATCTTATCCAGCTGAGCAGATAACGTTCCGTTCGTACTTAGCTGATAGCAATATAAAAGAGATATTTTAAAATTTAAATAGGGGGATAAATTTTATGTTACCGAAAATTTTAAAAAACTTTAATGTCTTTGTTGATGGTCGAGGTTATGCTGGTCGCATTGATGAGCTCACTTTACCTAAACTTACTATCAAAACTGAAGAATATAGAGCTGGAGGGATGGATATCCCAGTAAGTATTGATATGGGGATGGAAAAGCTTGAAGCTGAGCTTACTTTTGCTGAGTATGACACTGAGCTTTTTAGACTTTTTGGTTTAACAGATGGCAATTCAGTACCTTTAACCTTAAGGGGAGGACTCCAAGGAAGTGGTAATAATAATATTGAAGCAGTGGTGATCAATTTACGAGGTACCTTTAGAGAACTTGATTTTGGTAATTGGAAACCTGGAGAACTCTTAAATGTATGGTCAATGCTCACTATTACAAACTTACCATAGGAGGCAAAGAACTCATTGAAATCGATGCTGAGAATATGATGCGTAAGATCAACGGTGTCGATCAGCTGGCTTTATTACAGGCAGCTTTAGGAATATGATAAAAATTGACAAAATGACGTAAAAATGTTAAAATGTGTCAACTTATAAATTAGGTAACACATGGCTGAGATGAATTATGATAGTCTTATAAATCAATTAAATAATTTGCTTGTTAATATCTCTCAGTCTCAAAACAAATCTGTTTTAAAACTATTAACTGAGTTAATGGAAGAAGAAATTGAAGATATGGAATTATCTAAAATTGCTGATAAACGTTATAAAGAAAAGAGGGTTAAACATCAGAATGCCTTCTGGGATTAAGCCATATAATATAGATTATTCAGAGTCTGTAATCATAAAAGATATTCCTGCACTTCCATCTAAAGTAAAATCAATGATTAAAAAGGCAATAATGGAGCGTTTGACAGTTGATCCTATAGGACTTGGAAAACCGTTACGACATAATTTAAGTGGACAGCGTAGCTTGCGAGTAAGTACCTACCGAATACTTTACTACATAGATACTTCAACACATACAGTAGTTATTACTTCAATTGAACACAGAAAAGATTCTTATCAAAGATAATAGTTCTTATTTTTATTAAAATATTAATATCAAGAAAATTAGTCATGTGAAAGTCAGTGTAGGCTTGTATTTAATTAATTTTTTAGGGAGAGGTATACAAACAATAACACTTAACAACCCAATTACAATCGACAGCACTTCTATTTCAGAATTGACTCTCAGACGTCCAAAAGTGCGAGATTACTTAGCTATAGATCGTCTTGATGGTAGTAATCTGGCAAGAGAAGTAGCTTTAACTGCTAACCTTGCTTCTGTTACCAAAGAAACTATTGAAGAATTAGATATTGTTGATTATGTCAAAATACAGGAAGTATTAAGAGGTTTTTTTCCATCACAAAGGACTTAAGGTTAAATGTATTGTTGCTCAGTTCTGTTGCAGGTGGCGGGATTGAGCAGTTTTTAGATATGGAAATAGATGAGTTCATTCTTTGGCTCAAAGTTGGAGTAGAAATAAAATGTCAACATTATCTATCAAAATAGGTGCTATACTTGATGGTAGCTTTAGTAGTACTATGGCAGGAAGTAGTGCTCAGCTTTCTCGTCTTGGCAATACAATCAAACAACTTGACTTATCAATGCAATCAGTATCTAAATTTAAGCAATTAACTCGTGACTCATTGACTGCCAAAAAATCCTGGAAAGACTTAGAAGGACAAGTAAAATCTTTGGCTAAGCAAATTAAACTCAGTGAGAATCCAAGTAAAGCTCTGCAAACAGAATTTAATAAGATTAAGTTATCGACATCTAAGGCAAAAGCAGCTTATTTGCACAAAAGAGAAGCCCTCTACCAATTAAATCTAGAAATAAGAAAAAGTGGCCAGAATATAGAGTCTCTGGTTCGTAGTCAACTTAAACTCGGAGCATCAGCTGAAAAGCTAAAAAGCCGTTATCATGCACTTGGTTCAGTTATAAAAAAACAGCAAGAGGTTTTAGCACAGAGAGCAAACCTTAGATCTCAAATGGTAGATGCCATAGCATTAGGGGTAACACTTGCAGCACCACTAAAAGTTGCTATTGATTTTGAATCTGCTATGGCTGATGTTAAGAAGGTGGTAGAATTTACTCCTAATACAAGCGAAGCTACCGATTTTGCTAATAAGCTAAAAGAAATGTCACGTACTATACCTTTATCAGCAGCAGAACTTGCCCAAATCGCTGCTAGTGGTGGTCAGCTTGGTATTGCAAAAGAAGATCTCACTAAATTTACAGATACAGTAGCTAAAATGGCTACCGCATTTGATATGACGGCAGAAGAAGCGGGTGATGCCATTGCTAAACTCTCCAATGTTTATAATATTGGCATTGATAAAATGGGTAAAGTTGGTGATGTAATAAACCATTTATCTGATAATACTGCAGCCAAAGCCAGAGAAATGGTGGCAACTTTAAATATAATTGGTGGTACAGCAAAACAGTTTGGCTTGGACGTTACTCAAGCAAGCAGTTTAGCTAATAGCTTTATTAGTTTAGGTAAACAACCAGCTAAAGCGGCAACAGCAATAAATGCTATGCTCAGTAAACTCCAAACTGCAGGAGAGCAAAGTAGTGAGTTCCAAGAGACATTAGAGGAAATGGAGTTAAGCGTAGAAGAGCTTGAAGAAGCCATCAAATCTAATGCCCAAGGAGCACTGATGAAATTTCTTGCAGCACTAGAGAAAATAGATAGCCAGGAACGTTCTAAAATCTTATACAAGCTCTTTGGCCTTGAGTATCAAGATGATATTGCCCTGCTAGTTGGTAGTTTAGATAAGTATAAAAAAGCTATAGAGCTGGTTGCTCAAGAAAGAGATTATGAAAATTCTATGCAGAAAGAGTTTGATAATCGTGCAAGTACTACAGCCAATAATCTACAATTGCTTAAAAATTCAATGGCTGAAGTTGGTATGAATTTAGGTGCAGTTATGCTCCCTACTTTAAATACAATCACTGGAGCTTTAAAAGCTATATCTACCAGCATAGCTCAATTTGCAGAGAGATATCCCAAAATAACTACAGCAGTGGTGGGAGTTACTACTGCTCTGATTGGTTTTAAAATAGCAGCAGTAGGACTAGGTTATGCCCTCACTTTTATTAAAGGTGGAGCTTTAGCACTAGTAGCTATTATGCATGGACCGCTTACTCTAGCATTTACTAAATTAGCTTCATCGGTATTTCCAGCAGTAGTTTTAGGACTAAAAACCATAGCACTAGCTGTGATCAGTAATCCTATAGGTATAGCAGTTGCAGGACTTGTAACTGGTGCAGCTCTTATAATTAGCAATTGGGAAAAGGTGAAAAGTTTCTTTGCTAGTTTTTGGGAGTATATTAAATCAATTATAAAACCCATTGGTGAGGCTTTTGCTTGGATAAGCAATACTGCTATTTCTCCACTTAAGAATACTGTTTCACTATTTAAGAAGAAGTCTGCTCAAAACACTATTTTAAAGAGTGTATATTCCCCTTTAAGTAGCAGCACATCAAAAGAGTTTTCTAAAAATAATACTCTTAAGAATTTTAAGGTAAATAGCGTTATTGAAGAGAAAAAGTTTGCTGAGAGTAACTCTAAAGACGATACTGACAAGATATTTAAAGAGTTTATCAAGAGTAAATTTGAAAATAAGGAAGAGAAAACCTTCAATAAAACTCAACATATTACTAATAATTATAATATCAGTATTAAAGCAGAGCCTAATCAAGATACTTGTAGTCTTGCTGATGAAGTTATAAGAAGAATAAGAGAACAAGCACGTGGCGCCCTTTTTGATATAGTAGAAGAGGTTTATTAATGCTGTCACTTGGACCATATAAATTTTTACCAACAAGCTTACGATACTATAAAGAGCAAAGATGGCATGCAGTTGAGTGCATCGGTCAAATATCATTACAAAATATTGGTTCAGGGGTAGAACATATTGATTTGGAAGGAATAATCTATCCGCAGCTGCATTTTAATGATCTAATTAATATGAGAGAGTCATGGGTAAAGCAAATACCCCATATCTTAGCCCAAGCTTCAGGGTTTATCTTTGGGCATTTTGTTATTACTCATATAGAAGAAAGGCAAAGATTCTTTCTCCCTTCTGGTTTGCCAAGAAAGATTGAATTTAGCTTAAGTTTAAAACGTTATGTATTACCATACTCAAGAGAATGAAGTTTTAGATTATATCTGTCATCAACATTATGGCTTTACTTCTGGAGCTGTGGAAAAAGTGTTAGAGGAAAATCCTGGACTTGCAGAATATGGTAGTTTTTTGCCCGCAGGACTTAAGATTAAGTTGCCTAAGCTTGAGAAGATGTTACAAAAGTCCATTGTAAGAATTTTAGATTAAAATGATACCTGATTTTAATATAATCACAGGAGAAAGCTTTGTTATAGAGAATTTGAAAAATAGGTTAATATCGCTGCGTATTACTGATGAACTTGGCACTACCAGTGATGAAGCTGAGATATGTTTTAATTATGAAAATGGTGCTTTAGAGTTTGCAGGTAATTTAAAGGTATTTCTTGGATATAAGGAGACAGGGTTATTTCCCATGGGAGTTTATGTAGCCAATGAAGTAATAATACAAAGTCCACCACAAACAGTAAGGATTAAAGCTCATGTTGCTAATTTAAAGAAGTCTTTAAAAGAACAGGTATCAAAACAGTGGCATCAGATTACTTTAGGTGATTTAGTAGAACAAATAGCACAAAAGCATGGTTATGGAGCTAAAGTTGCTACAGAGTTCAAAGATATCTTAGTGCGGCATACTTATCAAATCAATGAGAGTGATATGAGTTTTTTAACTAAAATAGCTAGAGAACATGGAGCAATAGTTAAGCCTATAGGTGGATATATAATCTTTGTCTCTAAAGGAAAGTCAAAATCAGTATCAGGGAAAACTTTAGAAGCAATAGCTATCACCCCTCAAGATGTAATTAACTGGCAAGCATGTTTTACTGTACGCAATCGTTATAATTCTGTGATAGCAAAATGGTATAATTACGAAAAGGGAGAAACTATTTCAGAAACAGCTGGAGTTGGTAGTCCAAGTTATGTCATGCGGGAAGTTTACTCAAGCTCAGAATTAGCACTAGGTGCAGCTCAAGCAAAATTAAAACAACTAAGGCGTAGCACAGCAACCTTAGATATAACTATACCAGGTAATCCTCGAGTTTTTACTGAAGCTAGACTTAATCTTGCAGAATTTGGCAAAGAAATAGATGGTACGTGGATGATAAACAAAGTAGAACATACTTTAAATAGCAGAGGTTATCTTACTGCATTAGTGGCATCTAACAAATAAAAGGGTTAAGAAAAATTAAATAAATTATCTATTTAATGTAGAAAAAATGTTAAATATGAACAAGCCGAATAAAAATGTAAAAAACAGTCTAAACCTTATATGGCTTGTAGTAACAGTAATATGTGTTTTTATTACTTATTATTGCATGAAAGTAAAAGCTACCAACAATTATGAACAAATATTGCAAGTTGCTGCAGAAGGTTGTAATCTAGAAATCACAAAATTCTTAGTACAGGATATACTAGACATAAATAGTACTTCAAGTGTTAGTTCAAAAACACTAATTCATTCTGCAAGAGGAGGGTGTTTGGAAATTATAAAGTTTTTTGTAGAGAAAGGGGTAGATATTAACGCTACAAATGGCAGTACAAGCAAAAGAACAGCCTTACACCATGCTGCGTATGTAGGTCGTTTAGAGATTGTTAAACTTTTATTAAAAAAAGGAGCAAATCCTAACGTGAGAGATAACGACGAAAAAAATCCTAGAGATATGGCCGTAATAGAATCACGACATAATAAAGATAAACCCTACAATGAGATTATAAGTCTGCTTTATAACGCAGACAAGCAATACAAATTTGAATAATAGTCTACTGAGCAAAAGAGGATAATATATATACTAACATTCTAGTCTTACTAAACCCATTTTAACCAAAAAACTTTAATCAAAATTTAAACCATTTTAGCAATGAGGAGAAGCATGAAAAACCAAACTATAGGAAAAATCCCAATAGCAGTAATTATAACAATGGTAATACAAACAGTGGCAACAATCTGGTGGCTCGCAAAGCTTGATTTTCGAGTACACATGCATGATAAATTAATTGAACATGGATTAATAGAAAAAGTATTGATACTTGAGGAAAGAGTAAAAAACCTCTCTGAAGAATTAGATGAGTTTAAAATTCAAATTTCTAGCTCAAGGTAATAATTATTCTTTTCCAGCTGGTGTATAAGGATTAGACTGCAATTGGCGCTCCTTCCAATTTTCTACATATTTTTCAGTTAATGCATGATTGCCTGTAATAATCAATAAATTTTCAGCATTCCTTAATTCAGCAGATGCAGTAAAATTGAATGACCCCGTTATGATTTTTTGATTATCAATAATAATGATCTTATTGTGTGATATTGATGGTTTAAGGTCAATCCAAATCTGTATTTTGTATTGAAACAGTTCATTGATCACACTATATTTTGAGTGAATTTGTGTTTTATCTAAAATTACTTTAACGTCAATACCACGGTTTTTCGCTGTAATTAGAGATTGCGCAATTGGTTTAGAGGAAAATATATAAGCTTGAACCAATATAGATTTTTTAGATTGATTTACTGCATCAATTATACGTTTAGTGCATTGATTGCCCGGTGTAAAGCAAACTGAAGTTTTTGGGCAAAATGAAGGTAGAAAATTGACACATCCTGATAGAGACAAACACGTTAATAAAATTAATAAATATCTAACATTCATATGAAAAAATACATTCTCTCAGTTGATGGAGGTGGAATTAGAGGTATTATTCCAGCCATCATTTTAGCAGAAATAGAGTGTAGAGTAAATAAACCTATTGCTAAAATATTTGATTTAATGGTCGGAACCTCAACAGGTGGAATTGTTGTTGCTGGCTTATGCAAGAAAGATGATCAAGGAAAACCTAAATATTCTGCTCAAGATTTAGTCGACCTTTATCAAAAGTATGGGTCTTATATCTTTAGATCCTTCTTTTTAAGAAAAGCAATTGCTTGGTTTAATGGTGCAGAGTACTCATATAAGAATCTTGAACATGTTCTAACTGGGTATTTTGGTGAGGATACTTTGAGCAATACTTTAAGTAATCTCCTGTTAACTAGCTACGATATAGACAATCATTGTCCTTTCTTCTTTAAAAACTGGCGAGAGGATAGAAATCTTATCAAGTTAAAAGATGCTTTAAGAGCTACAACTGCAGCACCCACTTACTTTACCCCTAAACATCTTAAAATTAATCAAATAAATAGAGTACTGATTGATGGGGGAATCTTTGCCAATAATCCTGCTGCCTGTGGCTACGCTAGTGCTAAGAGGTTATTCCCAAGTGATGATATAACTATTCTATCCATTGGTACAGGTACATTAGAAAGAACCATAAAATATAGTAGCTCAAAAAGGTTTGGTAAGATAACTTGGGTTAAACCTTTGCTGGATGTTATGTTCGGCAGTAGCCTTGATGTTGTTGATTATCAGCTGGGTGAAGTAATGGGAGATAAGTATATAAGAATACAATCTCAATTAAAAATTGCATCAGCTGAGATAGACAATACTACTGCCAAAAATATCAAAGATTTAAAGCAAGAAGCCCAGATGATAATTAGTGATAATCAAAGGATAATAGAAGAATTTTGTAAGATGGTAGCATAAATGTTATAAATTTTTACTAAATCCAGCACCAGAAGTTTTTTTAATGTTTACCAAATACTTTCTCGTATAAAGAGTATTACTCTTAAATATTTCTCTTGCTAAGAGCAATTATATTAATACTATCCTAACCCTGAAGAGCACATGCTCTAATATATAACGCTCTATGAAGGTCAGTATGGGGATTGATAAGGATTTAAATGCTATAGCGAGAAAAGTTAATAAAGGTAAATATATTAACTCATTATTATACCCTCTGGTTAATAGTATATTTGGTTTAAAATTGTTTCATCTGGCTGCTAAATATAATTGGAAAGGTATATTAGAATTTTTAGTAAAAAAAGGCATTAAGGTTAATGTTAGAGATAGAAACGGCAACACCGCTTTACATTTTGCTAGTAAAAATGGCCATGAAGAAATCTTAAATATTCTTTTGCTTAATGGTGCTAAAGCCAATGTTAAAAATATTTATAATATAACTCCGCTGCACTATTCTATTAAATCCGGCTATGAAGAAATTGTAGAAGCCCTGATAAAATATGGTGCAGATGTAAATTATGAGGACTGTTGGGGAAATACTATCATACACTTAGCAGCAAAAGAGTGCCATAATGAAATTCTTAAAATGCTCATAAAAAGTGGTGGATATGTTGATGTAATAGATAAAGATCTAAATACACCTCTGCATATTGCAGTTTTAAATAATTGTGAAAGTGCTATAGAGATTCTATTACAAAATAATGCTAACGTTAATGCTCAAGGAGAATATGACTGTACGCCCTTACATCTTGCCGTAATTAAAGGCAATAAAAGAATCGTTGAATTATTACTAAAGAAGCAAGCAAACATTTATTTAGAGGTTAATTATAATGATATTATTATGACAGCTCTGGATATCGCTCAGGCTAATAAAAATGAAGAAATTGAACAATTACTTTTAAGTTTTATTGCAAAATCACACTGTATCTCTAAGTAAAACTCACCTCCGCTCAAAAAGCTTCTCAATGTCAGAGAGTTTCATTTCTATATAGGTGGGTCTACCATGGTTACATTGGCCAGAAAATGCTGTCTCTTCCATTTGCCGGAGCATAGCATTCATCTCTTCAAGTTTCATTGCTCTTCCCGCTCTGATTGATCCATGGCAGGAGATGGTTGCACAAATTTTTTTCATTTTATCTTCTATTGGTAAAGTATCTTCCATCGCTATCAGATTATCGGCTAAATCCAATACCGTTTCTTTGACATTAATTGCACCAAAAATTGCTGGGGTTTCTTTGACTGTCACTAGTGTATCTGAGGCAATCTCAAGACCCAAACCCATTTCACCAAGCTTATCTTTATATTTTGCTATAAGTTCTCCAGCATAGCTACTTATTACTACAGTTTCAGGAATAAGTAATTTTTGTCTTTTGATTCCTGACTTTTTTATTATCCCTTTTAAATACTCATAAACAAGCCTCTCATGAGCTGCATGCTGATCGACAATAATTAGCTTATCCTTTGACTGTGCAATTATGTAAGTATTGTAAACTTGACAGCGTGCAAGCCCCAAAGGATATTCTTCTACTATATTTATTTGCTCTTTAGTTAAAATATCTGTTTTTTGAGAAGGTTTTAGCTCTTTTTGCAGATCCAAAGAGTGCGGTTTATCTACTGAAAAACTATCCCTTTTTGTTTCTAAATCAGGAGATAGGAATTTATTCATTAATGAACTTTCTAAAGGAGATGGTCTTTTGGAATAGAATTCTTGATTCCTTCTATTATCCTTACTTACCTTACTGTTTTCACTAATCTTATCATCGGCAATAAATTTCTCAAATGGGCTCAAAGGAATATCTTTCTTATCACTTAATCTTGTTGATAAGGCTTTAATTAATCCTCTGGTAATTACCTCATATATAAGCTTTTTATCTCTAAATCTTACCTCTAGCTTATTGGGATGAACGTTCACATCTACTTGATCGTAAGGCACCTCTAAATGCAGTACAACAATTGGATATCTGCCACTGGGAATAAAGTCATTATATGCATATCTTATGGCCCCTATGAGCATATTATCTTTAATTGGCCTATTATTAACGAAAGTATAGATCATAGTAGAGTTACCACGGTTTACTGTTGGTTTGCAGATGTAGCCTGTTACGCCTGTACCATCCTCTTCTTCCCTCACTTTAAGAGAATTCTCTGCAAATTCCTTCTCAATCTCGCATAATCTAAGCAGTAGTGATTCTTGCTTATTATATTTTAAAAGCCTTTTGTTATTTGAGCTTAAAGTAAAACCAATGCTGGAGTTTATCATTGCTAAGTTGTTTATAATGTCAACAATTGCTTGGGTTTCAGCCCGTTCAGTTTTTAAAAATTTAAGTCTATTAGGAGTGGCAAAAAACAAATCCCTCACTTCAATTTCTGTACCACCTAAAGCGGAAGCAGGAGTAAGATCCATCACCTTTTCTCCACCTGCGTAGGCTATGCTCCAAGCAGAATCCATGCCTTTTGCCCGAGATGAAAGTTTTATTCTACTAACCGCGGCAATTGAAGGCAGTGCTTCTCCCCGAAATCCTAGGTGCTTAATCTCTATCAGATCATCATCATTTTTAAGTTTAGAAGTTGCATGGCGCTTAAATGCTAGCTCAATATCTTCCTTCTCTATGCCAGTACCATTATCTAAAACAGTGATGAGATTGCGCCCACCACTTTCTATTTTTACCTCAATTTCTAAGCTACCAGCATCTATGGCATTCTCTACCAATTCCTTCACCACACTAGCTGGACGTTCTATAACTTCACCAGCTGCTATCCGACTTACTGTTTTTGCATCAAGTAATATTATTGCCACACTATCCCTAACTTTTTAGGTCAGTCTATTACCTAGCTTTACATTTGTAAAGTTACTTTAAATAGTGTATAATTATTAAGATTTTATTCTCTTTCTTTATATGGCTCTTTCTAAGTTTTTAGATCCAAAATGTGATCTAACCTTTAAACGTATCTTTGGTACTGAGAAGAATAAAAATATTCTTATTCACTTCCTTAATGATATTTTAGAGTTTCATGGAGAAAGTGCAATACAAGAAGTTGAATTTCTTAGCACTATTATGAATCCTGAGATTGCTTCTGATAAACAAAGCATTGTTGACGTTCTCTGTAAGGATTCTCATGGTAATAGATATATTGCGGAGATGCAGGTTGCAAGAGATAAAGGCTTTGAAAAACGTGCTCAACTTTATGCTGCTAAGGCTTATTCACGACAGTCTGGTAATTATATTGATTTTAAGAAAGTTTTCTTTATTGCTATTTCCAATTGTACTCTTTTTCCTAAAGAAGTTGAGTATATCTCTACCCATAATATTCGCGACATTAAGACCAATGGCCATTACTTAAAGGATTTTCAGTTTGTTTTTATAGAGTTACCTAAATTTGTAAAAAGTAAAGTGGAACATCTTCAAACAGTTGTAGAGCGCTGGTGCTTCTTTTTTAAATATGCAGAAGAAACAACTGATGAAGATCTAAGGAAAATTGCAAAACAGGAACCAATAATAAAGCTAGCGTATGATGAGCTGGATAAATCAGGTTGGACCGAAAAAGATCTAGTAGCATATGAAGAAAGAATTTTAGATTTTCAGAAGGAAGCTGCTATTTTAGAGCAAAAACTTGATGATGCTACTGAAAAAGGTAAAAAAGAAGGCAGAGAACAAGGCATCAAAATTGGCGAAGAAAGAGGCATACAAATCGGTACTCAACAAGGGAAAATTGAAGGGAAAATTGAAGGGAAAATTGAAGGGAAAATTGAAGGGAAAATTGAAGTGGCAAAAACAATGCTGGCTAATAATGTTGATGTGGGTACTATTGTCAAGTTTACTGGCTTATCTTTAGATGAGATCAAAAAATTACAAGAATGATAGTTGCTTTATAGGTGTATGTTACCTAAAGTAGGTCTGAGATTAATTTTCATAAATCAGTTGGCTCTACCTTTAGTAATCATACACCTTCTTTTTTATTATATTACATCCCTAACTTGAGTTAAATAACCTTGAGTAGCAATATTGTCTAGATAGCTTTTAGGCTTCTTGTTTTCTAAATTAGAACTTCTTTGCTGTTTTTGTACATTATTATCTTCTAGTACATTATTTTTACTATTATACAGAATTTGCTGTATTGATTGATCTAAAGATAGATTATTAAACTCAGCCATAAACTTATTAAATTTCTTTGGACTTAACATACCTGCAGATCCATTTTCCGTTCTAGGACAAGCTTTCTCTGCGTATGACTTTAAGATCTGAGAAATTTCATCAAATCTACCTCTTGCAATTTTATTATTAATCTCTTTTTCCATCTTCTCTATCTCTGCAAAATCAATATTTAATCGACGTTCCGATATACCACTTTTTAATGCAGCTTCTTTTACTGCTTTTTCAAACATTTGTCTAATATTTAACATACAGCTCAATGTTTGCGATTGAGACAAACCTTGATCCATTGAAGAAGTATATATTTGTCTTTTACCTCTCTTAGCTAGTAAAACATCTGCTAATAATACTGTGCCATTTACATCAGCTTGTGCTAAGTATTTATCTCCTATTCCTAATACAGTCATTTGAGGTTTATGGTTAAATGTTTGCTGCTTTTCATAATTAGTACTATAACCTATTTCATTTACTCTGTTTTTACCATTAGCATAGGAATTACTAGTAAAAAACCCTCCTATTGAATCCTTCATCCATGCAATACAACTATTTATCCATGATGATGTTCTTATGCCGCTACTTGATGCTATCTCAAGTTGATTACTTGAATCTGTAGAAAGAGGTTTACGTGATAAATTATGAGTATTATGATCTCCATGGTGATGACGGCGTTTGCGCTGTACAGGCCTTTCCATTTCTTCCTTAAATTTTTCTAAATATTCTACAACATCAAAATGTTTCGTATAATTAGCAATATTTAATGGTGTCCCATCATCATTAGTTTTAGCTTCGATACTAGCACCTCTCTCGAGAAGAAGTTTACATACATCCAAATTATCTTTGTAAGCAGCATAGTGCAAAGGTGTCCAACCATTCTTACTTTTAGCTTCAATGTTAGCACCTTTATCTAAAAGAAGTTCAACAGTGACTTTAGATCTATTATTATTCTCAGCGGCTACATGTAAAGGTGTTTCATCGTTAATATTTTTAGCCTCGACACTAGCGCCTTTCTCGAGAAGAAGTTTACATACATCCAAATTATCTTTATAAGCAGCATAGTGCAAAGGTGTCCAATCATCCTTGCTTTTAGCTTCAATGTTAGCACCTTTATCCAGAAGAAGCCTAAACATTTTAAATTTATTATTGTCCTCAACAGTCATGTATAAAGGTGTTTCGTTATTGATAGTTTTAGCTTCAATATCTGCACCATTATCTATAAGAAACTTCAATATATCGAAATTATCCTTATAAATAGCATAATATATAGATGTCCAACCGTACTGGTCTTTAGCCTCAATATCAGCACCTTGATCAAGAAGAAACTTAGCTATGCCCAATCTATCTTTCTGAATAGCCCAGTGCAAAGGAGTATGGTAATAAGCATCTCTACCTTCAACACTAACATATTTTCTATCAAAAAGAAGTTTAACCACATCTAACCTATTTTCTCTAATAGCTACATATAAAAGTGTCAATTCATAATTACCCCTAGTGTCAATATTTTCAATTTTCTTGACTAAGTCTTTTGCTATATCAATGTTAGATTGCACTACAGCATCAAACACCTGCTTTGTCAATATAACTGCTTTTTCTTTACTAAATTCCACTATAATATCTTCTGAATTACAATAAGAAACTATACGTTTTGAATTAGAAATTATTGCGTCATTAAAAGCAAAGATCATTTCCCTTGCAGATTGATAGGTATTCCAATTTTCTACCTTTACAAGGACAGCACCTTCACGCAACAGTAATAGACTATCATTAATAACTTTCATATTGAAATCTAATATAGACTTATCTCTTAAATCAATTAAACCAATATCGTTCTTATTAACGGGCTGATTATGATAAATCTGTAATCCTTGCTCATCTGGCTTGTAATACCTAAAAGAACTAGGGTTATCAGCTCTTTCTCTGAATTCTTCTGGTTCTATAATATTATCATTTAACTTTATAGATAAATCCCAATTTTCGTGAACAAGAGAATAGTAGTTCGATATTGATAATGCTTCCTTATCTGATAATAACAGTGAGTCATTATTAAACTTTAAAAAGAGTACTTTGTCTGAATCAAATGTGAAACAATTATAATGATTTAAAAGATCAGTGCCATTAACGCTAAATCTTCCATCTATTTTCAAGCTGTGAGAACAATAATCACGCTCTAGTTCCCCATCCTGAAATTTGTAATATTCTTCCCCGTCGAATGTAACTGTAATATCTTTATAACCTGGTAGCAGGGTTACATTTAGGCCATTTTTGTTAATCTTTATTTCTCCCTTATCATTTTCTATAAATGGCATATCATTTAATGTACTATTTAGTTGGCTAAAATCTAATATACCATTTGCTTTAGCAATCGTAATATTAGCATTTCTTTCATCAAAAAGATAAAGGTGACTTATATCGCTTGGAGCTTCCCAATAAAAATTATGATGCTCTTTATCAGGATAAAAAATATGATTACTAGCACTACCTATAGTACTATGATAATTAGTGGTCGATAATTGCTTTGTAATATTAAAGTTTGAATTGTCTATTTTTCGCAAACTATCTAACTCATCATCTAATATAACATTGCTACCTACACTCTTTGTTACTTGTAAATTTGTTACTATACCATTAATATCTACTTTTGTTGGAGTTACAAATAAATCATCTGCTGTTTTTACTAACGTCTGTTTTTCCACGCTTATAAAATCTCCACTTTTATTGTAGATGTTTGTTATATTATTAGCATGAGTTACATTACCTATATCATTAAAATTTATCGGTAATAATACCAAACCTTTTCCGTAAATAGAATCACCAAAATAACCCTTTATTGTAGTAAAGTTTTTTGCTGTTATTGTATCATTTCCACCCTTACCATCTACATAACCTGCATGAGAAGTTTCTATATGGTTAACTCCGTTACTGCCAACGACAGATTGTATATTTTTTGAATCTGTAAAATCACCTTTTACTATAACTATGTTTTTTTGTCTATTTATTCCTAAGTTACAAGAAAGCCTATCATCCTCTATGTAAAAAAAATTGTTGCCTGATTTCTGTACATTACAGCTCTCTAACAAGCTCATAAAATAGTACCTATTTTCCACCTTATCACTTCCTCTTTTACTTAAATCAGAAATAGATACATGAGTTCCAAAAAAAATAACGTTAAGACTGTCTTCCTCGCTTACACGTATATCGGTGTATAAAGATTTAATGTAATACATATCAGTTTTATATTTATGAAGACTATCATTTTCATACATAACTACGTTTTGGCAGTGAGGTGGATATTCTTGTAAAGACCATTTCTCTTTTACTGTACTTAACACTTTATCTTTATGTGGTGAAGAATCATCGCATAATGCTTCACTTGGTAATTTATGCCAAATTTCTCTAGATACTTCTTGTTCCTTAATATTATCACCATACGGCCCACAAACAATATTGTAGTTTTCGAGAGAGTGAGGAACTATTCTAGAATAGTGACCAGTGTATCTTGTGTTAGATGAAGACATAATAGCAGTAAAGTTAAAATCAAATTCTCTACCAACAACCTGTGTTCTAATGCGGCAAGCATCAAACAGATGTTTCATCTGATTATCTATGTCATCTACTACGCCTCTTTTCTTTTGACGAAGCTGATTATTAGTAGCATACACCACTTTCTTAACTGAAATGGGAGGTAAGGATATAGCTATCCTGGAATGATCATTCTTAAATTTATCTACAATCTTTGATATATACTGTTTATATATCTCTTTCACTTCCATATTATCTTCTATATAATGAGGTATTTTTTTACCAAGAAAGAAATCCCAATAAAAGTCATGCTTTTCCTGATCTGTAAGATTTATGTGCTCTTCTAATTTTTCTACCTCAAGCTTTACTTCTGCAAATTGTGATATGATAATAGCAGCAACTGAGATACCAGCACCAACTGGACCAGCAAATTCTCCTATTACCCCGGTTTCTAAACCTGCTACTGACATTGTTTCAGTAACAACTGCAGGTACATCTGCAGCTATAAAGATGGAATTAGTTGCGATGTTTAAGTCAGCAATCTTTATATCTACAGGATCTGTTGCATTCTGCCTTGCTTTTATTGACTCTGCTAGCCCTAAAAATGCTGCAAAGTTACCTATAGCACGTCCCATAACTGGGGCAAATCCTTTTAACATCTGAGAATCAAGCTTTGTTCCTAACTCTAATATTTTTCCAGAGATCTTTTCACCAATCTTTGGCATTACCCAGAGATTTAATGCATCATAACCTAGCCCTTCTACATCTCCATTTGCTATATGTTTACCAACTAAAAATGCCGTAAAGGCAAGACCTGCACCTTCTGCTACTTTTCCTATTTTTTCTGCTACTCCGGATCTTCTAAGGATATTTTTTATTTCTTCTTTATTTTCTATATTATCCTTCATCTCCTTTACAATATCCTTAATTTCTGGGTCTATTGAATTTAGATCTATATCTTTAATCTTTGCTACAAATGCTTCTTCAACATTTTTGTCTATAATTTCACCTTCAGATATCTGCTGAGAAAGCTTGAAAAGCTGATCATAGAACTCGATGTTCTTTACTTTTTCTACTACCTTGTCAGCATTGAACAACTCTTTAATAAGTTGCTTTTTTCCTTCCTCTGTGATCTTTTCTTCATCAAGTGAATCTATGCATGGTATACCTATATCACGTCTTTTTCTTGTTGCACATTGGCTAAAACTAAAAATGGAGCTATGAACTACCTTAACAGGAGTAAATTCATCTTTACTTACTAAAATAAGAGAATTTGCATTATTTGCTCCTTTATCAAATACAATACCCATAAAAGCTACTTTGTTGCCATCTGTGAGCGTTTTATAAGTAACACCTTTTGTATACTCTTTAGTTATTTGATCATTTGCTTCTGTTATTAATGCATCAGCTGTCTTACCTTCCCTTGGTCCTTTGACCTCCAATCCTACCGGATCATACTCTTTAGCACTGTTAGCTTGATTTGCAAACTTAATACCATGAACTAGCATATCAATGCGTTTTCCCCTACCTGTTTGAAACTCTGTTAATATTAACGCTCTATCTTCTTGTTGTGGCTCTCCTAGCTTGATATCACTATAATGGTCAAATGCTCCATGCAATACTGCCTGAGTATGTGCTTCTTTTTCTATTAAACCTTTAAAAGGTAACATTGCCTCGCCTACTTTGCCAAATAACTTCTTGTACTTACCTATTGATGAAGATTGATCTTGTGAAGGAGCAAGCTGAGATACTAGTACTTCATCAAATGTTTTCTTAAAATCCTTAGGGTAAGGAACATTCTTAAAATTACCTTTAAACTTATCAGATTTTTTACCATTATACTCTCCTAGAAAAATAGGCTCATTAACTTCAACACTAAAATATTTTTTAAAATCTGATTTTTGTTCTTTTATATTAAAATTAAGATTTAATTCCACTATCTTTCTATTTCCTATCTTTTGTTCAAGTTTATTAAGAGGAATGCCTTTTTTTAATATTTCAGCTTTTCCATCTGATTCAACAATATTCATTACATAAGCTGATTTTTTATCACTTTCTGGAACAAATACCATTGTTACAACTGCATGACTTTCATCAAGCCTAGATGACTCAGCTAACTTTTCATCTGCCTTCTTGGCTGCTTGGCGTTGAGGAATACCTCTACCTTTACTTTCTAAACGAACTTCAGTAGGTACGTTTTCTTCATAAACAAAAATATGTTTTTCAAAACTCGTCTTTAAATCCTTAACTTCATTTAACAATAGTGATTGTCCTAACAGAAACCTACTAAAATAATGATTATCTCCCTTCTCTCCCGTGCCAGGAAATGTATGATATACACGTTCTATATTATTTTGAATTTGCTTTTTTAACTCTCCTTCATCAATTTTACCACTGTTTCGTTCATCAATAGATCCTAACATATCATTAAAAAGAGGTATAATTTTTTGATCACGTGACTTAGCAACGATATCTGAAATGGGAGATGGATGATCAAGGTTTACACCAACACATAAAATATCATCTGCAGTAGTTAAAACTCTCATCACGTTTGGTTGAAAACCTTTAGTATAATCTTCTGCCTGTTTTAAAGCAGCAGCTGGTGTAGTTCCACTCTTTTCCCCTATTTTACCTTCTTTTAACTCTGCTTTAGTAGCAGCTTTTAACTCTATAATAATAGGAGTTGCATTTAACGATCTATCCTTACCACGTGGCACTAAAACAATATCAGCGTAACCTCTTCCTGCAAACTGCTCTAGATAAACCCTAAGATTATGTCTATAGCGGAAATTCACAAGAGCTCCTGCTATAAACCCATGATGTGACGCCTCTCGTGCTTCTTTAGCATAAATAAGTGAATCCTTATATTTTAAGTGGATTCCACCAACCTTTTTAAGAATTTTGTCAAAAGATTTTTTAACCTCTTTTTTGTCAGAATTAGTTAGGTTTGATATATCACTTTCTGGATTACTCCATAATCCTTTTTTTATTTCCTTAAACTCATATGTTATAGAAGTATCTTTATCCAACTTATTACTTCTTACATCAACAGATATTCCTGTTGTTTTTCCATTGGTATCTTTCTCTTTAGTAATTTCTACCAATTGTATGCCAAGCTTATCCCCATCTCTAGCCTGCCTTATAAGATTATTACTGGCAACTTTAGTATTACCTAGCACTTTATCTAACTCACCATAGCTAAACTTTTTTCTTGTGCTATCAGATTCTGCAATAACAAAGAGCTTTACCTTATCAGCTGCATCTTCTGGACTTTTGATTTCTCCTTTTTTAATAACAGCTACCTTTAGAGTTTTTGAACTATCAAAACTAAAATATATCTTTTCAATATTTAACTTTTTTGCAATTTCTGTATCTGCTAAGGTGGAAAAGCTTCCCAAAAAGAAATGAGGAAAAAAACCTTCTTTACCTACTGAATGTAAATATGATGGAATCTGATCTATATATGACTGAAACCTTGTCTTGAAAGACTCAAAATCACTTCCTTGTTGAGTTGAAGTACTTGGATTAGCTCCTACATTTAAACCTACTTCTCGAATTAATAATTCTATTAACTCAAAATCTTGTGGTTTTTCTTGATTTGGCATAAAACCCCCTATTAATATACAATTTTTTCTATTTACCCAATCCTAAATTAGACTGACCGTGTACCCTTCTAAATTTCATCTCAGATAGATCACCACCTGGGCCAGGCATATTTTCTTGGTTGAGATCTTTACCAACAGACTTATCATAGACTAAAAATCTATTTAATGAATTATCATCTCTTTGCTCTAATATAGAGCGTATGTAATCTGCTTGCTTATATGTCATAAATTCCTTTATTTGATCAGAATCTAGTTTGTCTAGCACTGCCCACACAGCCTCCATACAACCTTTTTCTACCCAACGTACCAATAGATTTTTGTGAAAAAGGGCAGATTCATCCATCACTTCTTCATTTATTACAAGAGCACGATGACTGTCAAACCCTTCTTTTGTCCATATGTGCAGGAAAAGCTTTTCAGCTGCACCTACATAATGTCCTGAATAGTTTTGTATTTCTATAGAGTACAAACGAGTATGATAACAACCTTCTGAAATATCACTTGGTCTTAAACAATCAAACAATTTCTGAAATTTATCAAAGTTCAGCATATCCACCATAATATTTAAAGATCCATAATGACGATTTTTTTCCAAATCTCTTTTCAAAAGCTCTGGATATCTATTAGGATTTATTTGGTTAAAGAAAAATTCAAATATATCAGGATAAATACGGAAATTACCTCCTACTGCATATACTGCATTTTTCATTAAGACTTCATCCTTCTTTTGTGCACTCATTTCATCTCCAGGCAAAGATTTTATCTTATTCCAAAAGAACTCAACTGCTTGCACTTGTCTGCAATCTATAGCACAGTCAAGCCCATACTCATATATATGACGACCTTTCAAATTTAGTCTAGAAGTATAGCCACCAACAAAATGTGACCAAAACTCCCCTAAAGCACCTTCTCCGAAACACCCAATTAAATGCTCATACTCTAATAAGCTACTTTTACCTTGAGATAATAATTCTTCCTTTCTTTCCTCAAACAAAGCTCTCACATCCTCTTCTAAGCAACACTCACATGCAATTTTGTACCTTTTCGCATCAGTAAACGGGTTATCTGAGTCTGGTGGCAAAATAAGTTTCTTACCTACCATTTGTCTATTGAGCTTCACTCCATGTAAATTATTAACTTTCTCCCAACATTCTTCATCAGACAATACTTGTGCAATAAAATTATGTTGTTTTTTGCCACCTCTTTGATGCAAATGCCAATTTACATAACACCAACGTTCAATTTGAAGAAGTTTAGATGCTCTATAAGGATCATCTTCTCTAATACAAGAAAATAAAACCTCTGCAATATCTCCACGGTCCATAATTACCTCCTTTAAAATGAATATTAAAAATATAATTTTGTTTATGTTAGCATAAATTTGAAAAGGCCATACTAATTTTAATATAGTGAAGTACTTTTATAACAACATGTAAACCAATTTAGATGAAAAAAATTGCCTAATTTTACTTTAGAAAAGAAAAAGCAACACAAGACATTTAGAATGTATCATAGCATAATTTAAAAGAAGCTTGATTATATATTTTGATTAAAGTTAGCGCTGAGCATAAATGTTATATTTACCGAACTTTACCTGTTATTACTCTCCTCTTTCTCTGAAGGGTAAGTACCTTCATTACTTTATACTATTACTAGAATATACTACTATAACCCATTTTACAGTATTAAAGGGCGAAACAGAGAGCAAGTTTTGAGAAACTGGAATGGTCCACCATAGCAACTTATATGAACTTTTCTCTATTCTAATTTTAGCATAATCTTAAACCTGCTACAGCAGCCTATTCTACCTTACATACATGTATACCTTTGTATCTAATTATGCTATAAAATAATCCCCTGTTTCACTTTCCACAATGTAGCTTTTTAAGCCTTTTTTCTCTAAAACATGGGTACCTTTTTGTAGTTTTGAGAGTAAATTTGGATTTTGGTTGGTGCTGGGGAGTGACGTATTTTTTACAAACTTATTAGTTTATCTGACCTCACTATAGGTAAAGAAAATCTTATGATCTCTTTTAAAAATTGAACAATTTACTTTATAAAATTAAGGTTTAATAATATACTTAATTAATATGTTGAGGTGGATAATGAGTGAAGATTCAATAGAAGATAAAAAATCTATTGGGGATGAATTGCAGCACTATTCTGCAGAATCTGAAGATAGCTTAGGTAGCTTTGAATGGATTAATTCTCCTGACCCAGACGAAATACAAATTGCAGGGTTCAACAAAAAGAAATTATTAGAAATGAGTCATTTTTGCAAAATAACTTATGGTAATAATGACTCAAAGTTATCCCAATCGGGATATAGAACTAAAGCTAAATTTATTGATGAAGAGTACAATATTATTCCATTCTACTACACTAATGGAACATTAGCTGGCTTTGTCTTTACAAAGGATGAAGAGATAACTATAGCTTATCGTGGTACTCAATATCCTGCTGATATTATAACTGATATGTGTGTAATGTTAACTCCTTTTGAGTTCCTGCCTGAAGGTGGAAGAGCACATTATGGTTTTTATTCCTCATTTCATGACTCGTTTGATAACAAGGTGGGCAGTCTTTCCCATGTTTTAGAAACTCATGCTAATGAGAAAAAACTAGCAATTAAAGATTTTAAGTTCTATCTTACAGGTCATAGCATGGGAGGAGCTATAGCTAAAATAGCTGCTTTATTTTTGAATAAGAAACTGGGTGTTCAAGATCTTCATGTTGCAACCTTTGCTGACCCAAGAGTCTTTGATCTTACTGCTAGTCAAATTTACAATAAAGCTCTTCCAAATAAGACTGTCAGAGTGGTTCAACATAGATACGATCCAGTGCCAGCAGTAGCACCTGGTTTTTTAGGTTATGTTCATGTAGGGGAACAATTAAGAATATCTGTAATTCCAGAATATACTATTCATAAAATAGATGGTTATCATCAACGATAAAAGAAAGTGATTTTCAACCTGATAATAGTGCATCTATCTTTTACTATCCTGTTAGATTATTGATCCTAATTAACGATATAGTCTTAGGTAATAGTCAATACTACGCTGCTAACTTTATAAGATATTTTTTATATCAGGACACTCCATATGCATGCTTTAACGCAATAAAAAATACTAACCATATGAGTGTAGTCCCAATTTCAACAATAACTTTTAACCCTTTAGGTCATAATATACAATTGAGAATGCCAATGATGCTGGAAGTACGTCAATCTCAATCTATTAGCATGATAAAAGGCAATAACTTTCAATTAGATAATAATGTATCTATCTTCTATTCCTCTGCTAAAATATTAACTCCAGTCAATAGTGCAGTTTTAGTAGGATTGTTTAATGGTACTGGTTTTAACGTTGATAGTCCTTTTAGAGGGAAAGTTGAATTTGTAATTCAAGACAGTAGCTTCAATCATAAAAATAAGGAAATAAAAGCTATACAAAACCTGAATTTAGTAGAGGAACCTGTAGAAAGTAATGTAATTCAAAACGGTGATCTAAATAATAAAAGTTTAGAATTTGAAGCTGAAGATAGCAAGCTTGCATTTGATGAGGAACAACAAGCAATCAGTGTATTCTTTGATAAAGTTTTGCCACAGCTGATGAAATTTCAAAAATTTTATAGGGAATATAGTAAATCAATAATAAAAACACCTACTGAAAAAAGATTAATTGACAATTATAGAGAATTTATAACAAAGCACTCAGACATTAATCTAGGAAGAAGCGATGTAGCCAATTTTAAGACTATTTGTGCTCATGGTACTAATGCATGGACAGTGTTCTCAGCATTTGCATTCACTAATTTACAGTTATTACCCAAATTTGCAATGAAAGTAAGGGGAGTACCTATAGGTGCAGGTGAATTAATATCTGAAAAAGAAAAAGCAAAGTTCAATAAATGGGTTTCTTATCCAAATACTATAAGCCAAAACTATGTATCAACTGTTTGGTTAGGATCTAAAGACTCAGCATTAGCAGAAGTATTTGATTATGCTGATAAATCAACAGAATTATATAAACGTGGTTATGATAAGTTCAAAGAAAAGCTGTTAAAAAAATGTAAGGATCAGAGTGTAGTACAAGAATTGAAAGAGATTTTAAAATCTGACTTAATGAGTAAGACATATGAAGCTTTATCCAGTATTCCAGTAGTGATTATTGGAGATGGAATTGGGGGAGTAGGAGTAGATTCAAGTATTAGTGGAGAAACTGGATATGAGAGAGTAAATATTAGAATAGTAGTAATTCCAAAAGTATTGCAAATATTCATTCAAAAGTTAATTGAAAAAATTAATCCTAAAAAATTTAAAGATGTAGCTTTGCTTACTATAGAAGAGTTAGTTGCTTTTGAAGATAATAGACCAAAAAAAAGAAAACCTACATGTTTTATAGAAGTAGGAGGACCAAGAGGTAGATTAATTCCTATGGGTGTACATAAAAATACTTTTATACACGATTTTTTAAGTACATTTGGTGATAAGTTACCTTTTAGTATTTCTGATAAATTTGATCGAGTGCCTATTGAAAGAACAACTTTAGAGAAAAAAGAAATTAAAGGTCAGCTTATAGCTAGCACTAGTAAAGCAGGTTATTACAAAGCTAATCCTGACATTAATGTAACGTATGATGAAGAGGATAGTAGTTATCTAAACACTGAAGTAGCTAACAATTTGTGTCTCATTAACAAACAAGAGTCTGATAAAAAAGAAGATACACAACAACCTGAGATACAATCCTCAATAACAGAGGACTTTGATTCTACAGAAGATTTAAATGCCAAATCAATATCACATATAGAGCCATCAATAACTGATGTAAGCAGCTCTACTATCGATGATGATTCCAAAATTGTGGATAGCAAAATAGTGAGCAGTAATCAGCAACAGAAAACCAGTACAACAAAAAAGGCTATGTATGCTACCATGATAGCTTCTCCATTCATAGCGGTAGGAGTTTACACTGCAGTAGCTTTATCAGCTGGAATAGTATCGTTTAACCATATCATTGCTGCTGGTATTTTTGTTGATGTAGCAACTCTTGCAGTTATGTATTTTTTAATAGCGAAAGTTTGTAAAAAAGTTAATGAAGAAAAAGGTAAGGATAAAAATATAAGTACATGTACTGCTCTTAAGAATGTCTTTACCCCTGAATGTTTTAAAAGCAGTGAAGCAGCAATTTCATGATGTGACAAACATGAATTAATTATGAATATAATTTAAATCTTTAACTTTAAAGAATGCCTTTCTATAGAGAAAGATGTACTATAAAGAAATTTGATGATTATGTAGTTTTGCAAATCAAAAGGGAGTGTTCCCCAAACTGGGTCAAAAACTCAACTAAATTTTCAATCTGTTAGGAAAGAAGGTATCAAAAAGCCCAATTTGGTATAGTCCAATTTTGTTCTATTTTTTTATAGCACCAAGGCATTTGTAATTGGTTTTTTCCTGATTTCTATGGGATTGGTAGTATAAACCTAACCGGATCAGAATACTTAAAATAGCCAGTTTCCCAATTATTTTGCCATAGGATTCCCCATTTTTCTTCTAATTCAAGCATTCAGCTATTTCTCTATTTGAAGCCTTTCTTCAAATCATTCATTTTGCTGGATACATATTTTAATGAGTTCCTTATCTCATATACAATTGCACTTCTGCACTGGGAAATACACTGTTTATGGCTGTAGGAAAGCTTTTAATACACAAATTCCACACTTTGAGATCATTCCCTAACTAAAACCTTCGCTTTCAGCTAGATAAAAACCTCTTTTTTTGATCTATGCCAAGTATATTATTTACTTACTTTAACTTTAAAAAATCATTGGGCAAGTAATTGCGCCACTCATTGGTAATATGTAATATTGCTGCTGCTGATATCTTATCGACTTGATAACTTTGCAAACATACTAAGAATTTTTGCTTCGGATGTAAATTAGTCTGTCTTTTTTTGACTACCTGTGGCTCTATCTCGAGGCATTACAAGCTCAAATGAATCTGTATTTTGAACTTTTCTACTTCCTCATTCTCATTTGTTCTAAACTTGCTTCTAGCAGCTTTTTGATTAATGGTGTCAGCACACCATCTCTTTCGGTTAGTTTCTCGTATAGATGACAGAATATTCTCTTCTAATTCTTTTTTTATACTATTTAAATATATTTATTCTCGATTTGACATTGTTTATTGAACATTCTTGTGAAGACTTTAATTTAAAGCTGGTTAGATTCATACAACCAAAGAAGTTATAGATTAAATTGGTAAATTATCGTGCTTACGCCAGGGTTTATTAGTTTTTTTATTTTTGAGCATCTCTAAGGAATTGTATAGACAACTTCTGGTATGACTTGGATAGATTATATCATCAATAAACCCACGTGATGCAGCAAGAAAAGGGTTGGCAAATTTTGTGCGATATTCTTGTACTAGTGATTTTATCTTGTTAGGATCTTTTTCTTGCCTAAAGATTATTTCTACCGCTCCTTCAGATCCCATAACAGCTATCTCTGCATTAGGCCAAGCGTAGTTGATATCACCTCTTAAATGTTTTGAATTCATTACAATATAAGCACCACCATATGCTTTACGTGTTATCACGCTAATCTTTGGTACTGTTGCTTCTGCATATGCGTAAAGCAATTTAGCACCATGTTTTATTATGCCATTATGTTCCTGATTTGTTCCTGGTAAGAAGCCTGGCACATCAATTAAGGTTATAATTGGAACGTTAAACGCATCACAAAAACGTATAAACCTCGCTGATTTACATGATGCATTTACATCTAAGCAACCTGCAAGCTGCATGGGTTGGTTTGCAACTATTCCTACAGTATTGCCTCCTATTCTACCAAACCCAATAATGATGTTGCGAGCAAAGTTAGGTTTTATCTCACAAAACACCCTCTCATCACAAATCTTTTCGATAAGTTCGTACATATCATACGGTACGTTGCAATTAGGTGGAATTAAGGTATTTAAGGAGTCGTCCATATAATCCACTGGATCTGAGGTTGGTCTAAAAATTGGAGATTTACTATTGTTGTCCGGTAAAAAGCTTAAAAACTGGCGTACTTGTATTAAAGCTTCAATATCATTTGTAAATACAAGATCAGCAATTCCTGTTTTACTTTCATGAATTTTTGCTCCACCTAAGTCTTTATAACTTACATCTTCATATGTGACTTTTTTTACAACGTCAGGTCCAGTGACAAACATGTACGAAGTATCCTTAACCATGAAGACGAAATCAGTTAGAGCTGGAGAGTAAACTGCACCACCTGCACATGGGCCCATAATTAAAGATATTTGAGGTATTATTCCCGATGCATCTACATTCCTTTGAAAAATTTCCCCATATCCTGATAAAGAGTCTGTCCCCTCTTGGATACGAGCACCACCTGAATCATTTAAACCAATAATTGGAGCACGTACACTTAGAGCCTTGTCCATTATTTTACATATTTTATTTGCGTGCGTTTGACCTAAAGAACCGCCAAACACTGTAAAATCTTGGGCATAAGCAAAAACAGTTCTACCATTTATTTTACCACAACCAGTTATGACCCCATCTCCTGGGATTTTAGCCATGCCAAAATTTTCTGATCTATGCTCAGCAAATGCGTCGTATTCTTGAAAAGAATTTTTATCAAATAAGATACAAATTCTTTCCCTTGCTGTGAGTTTTCCTTTTTTATGTTGTGCTTCAATTTTTAGATCACCACCACTTTTTTGTGATTCATACCTTTTACCATCTAAAACACTGAAGCGCATATTTTTATAAAATAAACTATGGAAGTTTAGTGCATTAAAAATTAAATGTATAGCTAATTTGGAAAATACTTTAAGACAATTTTTTTGCTGCTTTATCAATAGACTTCTTTCAAAATTCATGTAGGAGCTGAAAATTGTGAATAGCAGCGATCAAATTAAATCTCAATCCAAAACGTTTTCAAAGAAGTCTATTTTCAACATTGATTTTAGCTCCAATGTAATAGAAAAACTGTGACAACCTTTTATAGCCCATCCACTAAAGGTGATAAAATAAAGATTTAGGATGGTTGATGCCAGAGTTATGATTTAAGGAAAAAGGCAATTGGATGAAGGAGAAAGTAGGTTGGTCAGAGGTTTAAGATAGAACTCTGTATGAATGGCAGCAAAGACGTAAGGAAACAGGGGATTTTTAGTCATTGGAACTATAATCATAAAATTACCGGCTGAATTTGTGAAGGTACTATCGGAAATGGCTAAGTTTTAGGGTAATATTAATTTTCGAACAATACATAGAGCACTTAAAAAGATTGGATTTGTGCGTAACAAAAGACCTACGGATACGAAGAAAGAGATGAAATTTAAAGAAATTATAGCAACCTAAAAGTCTGGTATGAATCAATAATACAGAACTTATGGATATTGCCAGAAATGCTTTAAAATCTGGAAAAAAGAGTCAGAGTATTAGTATGTTCTGAATAATGGGAAAATAATTGCTCCTATGACCTTCGAAGTGATACAGAGGTTTTTAACTTTAACAATTTTTAACACTAGCCTGGTCAAACATTGACATTTCCATAAATCTAAAAAAATCAGTGAATTTGCTAAGGCACTGAAATCTTCCACCCTGACTTTAATAAACTCATTGGTTAAAAACAGAGCCAGGAAGAACATCCCTCTGTTCAAGTCATATTTTGCTTTCTTATGAATTCTTCTGTGGGAAATGCTATACGATAAACATGTGACGTAATCTTAAATATTTTTGAACCTAATTTTCTACTCTCATTCTAAACAATTTCTGTTATGCTCTTTCTGCTCTGAATTAATAGACCTCTTTCGGAACTCATATAGAAAGTTCCCAGTTGTAAATACCAGCTATCAAATTGAATCTCAGAGCAAAACGTTTCCTTCGGTTTCTGTAACGATTAGCTATTTTTTTATGTAGTTAGCTTCAGCTTTAGTATTAGATCTACTTTAGTTTATTTATAAACACAGCTCTCACAGTACGTTTGATTTCACGTAGTATTTTGTACTAAATACAGATATTTACAGGTGAAATAGCAGTAGAGAAATGTGCTACAAATTACGTAGATATTGTAACTGACCATCTACATATTCTATGCCACCCACTATCCAACAATATATTAAAAAGCTATTCCAAGAATTTGAACAATTAAAAAAAAGATATTTGGGCTGTTACTGTTGGTAATGTAAATTCTACAGATGTACAGCAATATATTGAAGAGCAAGAAGTTCATATTTAACATCTCTGAGTTTTAAAACTTACTTTATAAGCTTTAACTCATACCACCAGCTTTAGCTGGTTGTAATTGATATTGCTTAATCTTTGGAACTACTGAAGTTAGAGAGACCTTCATCGCTGTTTGCAAGCACTTAAAGATGACAAGTGGCAACACGTTTGGAAAACAAAAATATTTTGTAAACAATTGAGGTAATAGACATGCAAGTTGTTGCCTTAGAGAAAGAAATTGATGAGCATATTGATAACTCCTTAACAATGTAACAGAAGACTGTAAAAGGTGTAGTACATATTACTGCTGTTGCTATTATCTCAGAAATGCCTCTAGTTAATAATTTTACTAATGCCAAACAATTTACAGCCTTTTCTGGTTTAAATCCACTGTGTTACCAATCAGTGTAAGAAAAAGAAAAGAAATGTAAATAGGATCTGAGCGTATCCGCAAGGCTCTTTATATGCCAGCCATAGTAGTTAAGAATCATAATTCTCACTTTAAAAAGTTCTGCCGATGTTTAACAAACAAAGGAAAATGTCCAATGGTCATAATTATTGCGTTAATGAGAAAATTAATGCATATATCCCTTGGTATTTTCAAAAACAATCAGCCGTTTAATTATAATGTAGTGACATGATCTGTTGACATCAATGACAGTATCTTTTCACAGTTTTGAGAAAAAAGTGAATATCCCAACTTGTAATTGACATTAATCTAACTTTCTACTTACCTAGTGTAAAGTTTTTTAAATAATGTAGGGGCCATGGCTAAAGATAGTGAATCTAATATTTACTCAAAATATCTTGCTCGTTACGACTATAAAACTCTTACTATGGGTTGTGGTTGTTTGCTAATACTTGTAAACGCTGTTACGTTTATAATTCCTCTAATCTATGCTATAGATAAAAGTTTTAGCATATTTACTCTAAGTATTATTGCGTTATGTCAAATCATTATATCTAATATATTCATATATACTTTCATGTATAGAGTAAATAGAGAGTGGACAAAACATATTAAACGATCAAAATCAATGTACACAATTTACACAAACACTATTACCTGGGCTCTTAGTGTAACTGCACATAATACTTACAACGGAACTGAAGTATTATACATAGGAATTCAAATTGGAATTTAGGTACATTCGTTATACCAAAGATTCAAGAAACTAACGTGGGCCATGGTATAACCAAATTACCCCAAGCACTTCTGGAATTGGTGTTTCATGTGCTACTAAAGAAACTAACACAATAGATGATTATATAGAATTTAAGCTATCTTGTTCAAAAATTTCTAAGTCATATAACATAAGCAACGATGATATACAAGGAAGAAATATTATAGTGGATATTGTAGTGCATAATCACAGTTACAATTTACATTTAGATTAACTTGATAAATAGATTTCTAAACAAGCGATTTATTATAATTGTGTTTATAAAAAAATAGTTCTATTTTATATCAAGTTTAATATAAAATAGGTTGATTATGTTAGATAGGGTATATATAGATATAGACAATGCTCTAAGGAAAAAAGGAAATAATGTTACTTTATCAGAACTAAAAGTAGATTCGTTAGATGAGAAAAAATTAAAATATGATGATCATTATTTTTCTGAATTGTTTTTTTATGCTTTAAATGGTAATAATAAACGCGTGATTGAGCTATTTATAGCAGAAAGAGAAAATATTTCAGATATCAAAGATAAATATAGTAGTTCTCTGTTACATAATGCTGTTACTGCTGATAGAAAAGAGGTTATTCAATTACTGATAAAAAAAAAGCAAATGTTAATATTATTGATAATGCTGCTCAAACACCATTACATTATGCTACAAAAAAAGGCAGCCAAGATATCATGCGATTGCTGATTCAATATGGAGCAGATCCTAATGCTCGGGATAAGGATGGCAAAGCACCATTACATTATGCTATAGAAAAAGGCAACCGAGATGCAGTTCTGTTATTAATGGAGTATAACGCTGATCTTAATGTACAAGATGAAGGTGATAGAACCCCGTTATATTGGACCATCAGTTACAATAATACAGATATTGCTAAGTTATTGATATTTAGTGGAGCAGAAATTAACAACAGTACTTCTTTGCCATTATTGCATCGTGCTATAGAAAAAAATAACCAAGAAATTGTTCAATTATTAGTACAAAGTAAAGCAGATCTTAATGCTAAAAATAAATATGGTAACACTCCATTAGACATTGCCGTCCATTATGAACGCCTAAATATTATTATGCTGTTAATAGATAGTGGAGCAAAAATTGACAGTAACATGTTATTTTATGCTGTTGAAAAGGGTAACAAAAACATAATTACATCATTGATATCTCATGGTGCAAATGTTAATGTTCAAAATAATGCAAAAGAAACACCATTACATACAGCTATTTACCAAAGTCAAGGTAATGAGTATATTGTTACACTCTTATTACTCAATGGAGCAGATGTTAATGTTCCAGATAATGCAGGAAAAACACCAATAGATATAGCTATTGGACATAGTAATGAGCGTATTGTTCAACTCTTAATACAAAATGGAACAAAGATTAGTAATAAATCAGATTTATTATATCAAGTCACTGATAAGGGCTATAAAAATGTGGTTGAGACGTTAATTAGCAGCCATGTAGATCTCAATTTTAAATACGAATATAATGCAGGTGATACACTATTACATCTAGTTGCTAAAAAAGGCTATAAGGATATTGCGCGGTTGTTTATAGCAAATGGAGCAGATCTTAATGCTAAAAATGAATATGGTAACACTCCATTAGACATTGCCGTCCATTATGGACACCTAAATATTATTATGCTGTTAATAGATAGTGGAGCAGAAATTAACAGTAATGTGTTATTTTATGCTTTCAATCAAGGTAATCAAGACATGATTGAATCATTGATATTGCATAATGCAAATATTAATATTCAAAATAATGCAGGAGAAACACCGCTACATATAGCTGTTAATCAAGGTGATAAGCATATTATTCAATCCTTAGTGTCACATGGAGCAAGTGTTGGCAATAGAATAGATTTATTGCATCAAGTTATTGATAGAGGTCATGAAAATATAGCTGAACTGTTAATTAAAGCTGCGAACCCTAATATTAAATATAGCAATGATATGGGTAATACACTATTACATCTGGCTGCTGAAAAGAACTATCAAGGTATTACAAGGTTATTAATAGAGAAGGGAGTAAATGTTAATGCTAAAAATAAGTATGGTCAGTCACCATTAGACCTTGCTATTTTATCTGGCAGGGCAAAAACTGTTCAATTATTAATTGATGAAAAAGCAGAGATTAATCTTTCTGATAAAATTGTATGTTGCCAGACAATTGGACATGATCTTAAAAATGTTGTTGAATATTGTATCAATAAAGCAGGGAATATAAATATGTTATATGATAGTCATGGTTCTCTATTACACTATGCTGCTAAAAAAGGTTATACGGATACTGCTGAGTTATTAATAAAGAGCCGTGCAGATGTTAATGTCCTAGACGAAAAGTTAAAAACACCATTACATTATGCTGCTGAAGAAGGTTATGTGAATATTGCTAAGTTATTAATAAGTAGCTGTGTAGATGTTGATATTAGAAATATAGACAGTAAAACGCCACTATTTTTAGCTATCGGTGACGGCAATCAAGATATGGTTGTGTTGTTAATAGAAAATGGTGCAAGTATTAATATTTATGATATATCTTTTAATACTCCATTGCATTATGCTGCTGATAAAAATGATAACTATCCTATCTTTGAATTGCTGGTCATGAGTGGTGCAGATATTTATGCTAGTAATCAACACAATCAGACAGCGATGAGTATTGCTGTCAGTAAGAATAATACTAATGTTATTGACTTACTAACAAATAGTACGAAAAAAATAGAAAATACAATACCAAGTATGAAAAAAATAGATCACGACAGTTGTGGTGATATGAGTATTATAATAAATCAAGTTGGAAAACATCCTGAATGTTTTTACCCTGAATTGCCATTTCAAAGTTTTCGTGATTTGCCATTTTGCAGTGATATAGCAACTACACAAGATGTACTTAGTATTAGTAATACTAATTATATTAGAGGAAATACATCTATGGTAGGGTCAGGCCTCTTAGCCTACTTTTTTGCATCAAAGTTTATGTGCTATTTAAATCAGAAAAAGATGATTTCTGATAAAAAAAATGAACTTTTTGATTCAATATGTATAGGTGATATAAAAAAGACCACTCTACTGCTAAAATCAAGGGTTAATCCAAATGTAAAAAGTGATTCTAACCAGGCACCTATCCATGTTGCTGTTTTATCCAGTAACTTACGTATAGTAAAGAAATTAGTTCGATTTGGAGCTGATATCAACATATTGAATTGCAATGGAAGCACAGCCCTAGATCTTGCAATTTATCAACAAGATCAAGATATGATTGGATTCTTGTTAGATCAAGGTGCAATGGTTGATATTGGAAGTACACCTACTCTTTACTTAGCTATTTTGAGAGGGAAACAAGAGATAGTAAGGTTGTTATATGACAGAGGAGCGAATATTAATCTCAATAATGATGAAGGATGTACAGCTTTATTCCCTGCAGTTTCTGGGGATTATATAGAAATAGCTAGCTTTTTACTTGAATCAAAGGCAAATGTTAATGTTAGTGATATATATGGAACCTATCCTATTCATTTAGCTGTATCTCATGCAAAAAATCTTGATATGGTAACGCTGTTATGTGACTTTGGTGCTGATGTTAATGTACAAGATAATATGGGAAGAACAGCTTTGTCTATAGCAATAACATGCTATGCTCAAGAGGAAAAAAATGGTATGCAAGATATAGTTGGCTTCTTATTAAGAAAAAAAGCACGTAGTGATATTTCTGATAAAAATGGTGATTATCCTATTCACTTAGCTATAAAACAGATGGAGCACCCAATTATAGTTGAGATGCTCCTTGTTACTGACCAAAATAATGTAAATCATAGAGACCTTGCTGGGCTTACTCCTCTCAATTTAGCAATAAAATATGGCAACTTAGATGCGGTTATTGTGTTAGTTAAGTACAACAGTATTAGTGATATAGGACATGCTTTTGCTATTGCTACAGAAAATGAGATAGCTTATCCAGCTATAGAAAGATTTTTATTGCAGTGCATAAGAGATTTCAGTATCAAAAATGGTATTGAACCGATATCCGTTGGTTCAGTAATTTTATGGGAGACTGAATTCAGTAAATTGCCAAAGCATAAAGTGTGTGAGCTTTTTACACCTAAACGTAAAAGATCTAATGATAGCTCCAGTACAAAATCGTCTTCTTTTTATTCAATGTCCACTCAATCTTCTTCAGCATCATTTAAATCTTGCTCATCTATAAGTACTGCTTTATGTGATAAATTCAATGATTTATTAGATTTTGATCAATTTGAGTGTGATTCAGTTTCACCTGCCGTAAAAAGAGTAAAAATCAGTAGGTAAAAATAATAAACCAACTATAGGGGAACTATGAGTTTGCAAGAAGAATTTTTTTCTGCTATATCTTCTGCCAATATACAGAAAGTTGCACGAGCATTGTTGTCTTCATCTTTAAACATTAATGTACAAAATAGTGAAGGGCAGACTGCTATTTTGTTAGCTGCTTTACATAGCAACCTGTGTATAGCAAAGATGTTAATGGTATTTGGGGCTGATCCAAACATAAAGGATAAATATGGTATGACAGCCATATCTATGGCAACTGTTAATAATACGGAGATTCTTGAGATATTACAGCATACTGAGGAGGAAGGTAAATACCCAGAACAAAAAGTGAGCATACAAGAAATGTTTTTTTATGCAGTGTCTTCTAAACAAATAAAGAGAGCTGTATTTATGCTAGCAAACACTTCAACTATGAAGATTGATGCAAAAAATGAATATGGGAACACTGCTGTTCATTTGGCCGTTTCGAATAATGATCTGCATATGTTAGAAATATTAGCAGCATTTAGAGCTAATCTTAATATACAAGATGACCAAGGTAATACAGCCTTATTTACAGCAATTTTAGGTGGCAGTTTAGATATGATTCAAACTTTATTAAAATTAGGTGCAGGATACAATATTTGTAACATTAGGGATAATTTCCCCATTCATTTAGCAGTCGAGAGAAGATATTTAACCATAATTAACCAATTATGTACAGAAGATACTGTAAATCGAAAGAACTTTAACGGGTTGGTGCCTCTTCACTTGGCAATAAGACATAATAGTGTGGGTATAGTAGAAAAATTGTTACTATGTGACCATATTGATATTAATATACGTGACAATAATGGAGATACCCCTTTGATTATGGCAGCTAAAAATGATTGTCTAGAAATAGTAAGGCTCTTATTAAAACATGGGGTTAATCCTAGTCTGAAGAATTATGCTGGAAAAATGTTTTCTGACTTTGCGAGTTCACAAGGAATGGAATGTTTAGCAACTACCGTGAGTTTATATGGGAGTATTATATGTTCATCTTCTCCATTGAAGCGCAAGGGGTCTATGGATGGGATGGATGATGAGTCGGACAAAAACTCACATAGACCTAAAGTTGAGTCTTTAGAATACACATATCAAAAACCTTTGGACGAGCAAAATACAACTCGTAGATTTGCAATACGTAAACGCAAAAATCTTACAAATACTTCATATAAATGTGAAAGCTTCCTTAACATGCCAGGTATAAGCTTACCTAAAGCTCCGCACAGAGAATATAATATGTTGGATATAGATTCACCGGCATCTTCCACTAGTATGTTAGATATAAACTCACCAGCATCTTCCACTAGTATGTTAGATATAAACTTACCGGCATCTTCCACTAGTATGTTAGATATAAACTCACCAGCATCTTCCACTAATATGTTAGATATAAACTTACCGGCATCTTCCACTAATATGTTAGATATAAACTTACCGGCATCTTCCACTAATATGTTAGATATAAACTCACCGGCATCTTCCACTAGTATGTTAGATATAAACTCACCTAAATCCGCTTCCTGTGGATCTCTAAGTGAATATGAAAACTTTTCTAATATGTCAAATATAGTCTCACCCGAATCTCCAGTTCAAAGAAGGTGTAGATTAGATACAGGTTTACTAAGATCTACTAGTATGGGTTCACCTAGGTCTGTTTTTTCTAGATCACCATATAAATGTGAAAACTTTTCTAATATATCAGATATAAGCTTAGGTGGATCTTCATTTCGATCTGATAGTATTGATATGTTTGATATAAGCCCACCTGAATCTAATGTCTCTCAGTCATCTTATATGTCTAGATGTGGAAGGTATTTTAGTACATTAGACTTGAATTCCTCTGAATGTGACTCTCCTAAGTCATCTGCTAAAAGAATAAGGCTTAGATAAACTGTAGTTTTTTAAGCCTACTCCCATTTCATTATAAATAACTTTATTTTGCAAAATTGCATGATTTTTTCTATATATATATTAGTATAAAAATAATTAGATATGTAAAAGGTATATATGCAAGATGTTTAGTAATAGAAAAGATTTCTTAGGGGCAGAAAAGGTTGTTAAAAAAGGTAAAGCTGATAACTTATTTCAAAAGTTAAAATGCATAACAAAAAATTATACTGGTCATACAACCGCAGATTTAGGTAAAAGGAAGCCTACCAGATGTCCTTATAGGGTAATTCGTAATTATCTTAGAGAAGCTACTGCTCGTGATATTTATGCTAATGATTTTCTTTTATTCTTACGCCAACCAAAGGAATTTGATCGGTACAAATATAATCAGCATTTAGGAATATATAACCAAGCAATTCTTAGTCTAGATATAGGCAATCAGTATGTTAATGATTTACTACCTAAAATGAATAAAATTATATTAAATAACTTAGGAAAAAAAAGCATTAAATTTAATATGATAAATGAAAATCACAGGGTAATAGCACTCCAATATTATCTGGGAGATAGAAAGTCACACTTTAATGTACTTAACACTAGTTTAAATAGTTTCTTTGCAAAAGCTGCGTATAGTTCTGATCTAAATGAAATTATCAAGGCTGTAAGAATTATAATCAAATATAATAAGAATTCTATTGTAAGTAATAATCTACAATCTCAAGAAGTAATCTTTAATAAGAAAGGACAACAAATAGATAACTTACAAGCAGAATATGAAGATGGATTTTGTTCTATTGGCATAGTACTAAATCCAAAGCATACTTACTCCACTACCTACCAAGTTATTAAGCTTATTGCACATCAGTTTATACACTATGGTGATAACAAAGTTAACAAAATCGGAGCTGCAAAATTATTTGTTCAAATGATCAAATGTAATATAGGACCACAGGAGGTAATTTATGCTTTAAATAAATTCTTTACAGATTATAAGTTGTGTAATGATAGAGCTTTTGTATGTTATCTAGAGGACTGTATGATTTATATAGTGAATAAAGCAAATGATAACGATATTATAAATTCATTAGAGAAGATGAGTGTTGTATCAAGTGAATTGCAACAGACTGAAAGCTTTAGTTCTATTAGCTCATGCTATACAACTAGTCCTAGCACGAGTATATAATTTGGTATCAAGCCAAATTATCATAACTTTCATCAGTATTTTTAGCAATGAAGGTTTATAAAAATCAACAATTCCAATTCTCTTTCATCATGTTAGTTTCCCTGTTCTACTTTCTATATATGAACATTTATCCTACATTTTTGGTTTTAGCAGTATACTTTCTAAATTTTTTACTTTTTCACAAGAAATGATATATTTTAATATATCATTTCTTGGCATGATTTACAAAAATTTCACTTGATCTAATGGGTACTTTAAATTACTCGTATAGGCTCTTACATGCTTTAGTTATTTGATCACAGCCGTAAGATAATTGCTCTTCAGAGGCTGCATAAGAAATTCTAATGAAGTTCTGCATACCAAAAGCAATTCCTGGCACTACTGCAACTAAGTAGTCATCTAGAAGATATTCTCCAAAATCTAAATCATTTTCTATTAATTTGCCTTTCTTTGTACGTCTACCCATTAAATCATTACATGAAATAAATAAATAAAACGCACCATTTGGAACAAATATTGATAACCCAGGAATTTCCTGAAGCTGACCTATTACCATATCCCTACGTCTTCTAAAGATGTCTACTCTTTCCTTTAAGAAATCATGACTACCATTAAGTGCAGCTACAGTAGCTGCTTGAGCAATTGAATTTGGATTAGAAGTGCTCTGAGATTGTATAGTGGAGACTGCATCAATTACATCATTCTTTCCTGCAATATAACCAATACGCCATCCAGTCATAGAATAAGCTTTGGAAGCACCATTAATTATAAAAACCCTCTTATATAACTTTGATTCCACTTGCGCAATATTAAAGAATTTTTGATCATCATATATAATATGTTCATATATATCATCTGTGACTATATTTACATGTGGATATTTAAGTAAAACTTGTGCAATATCTTTTAAATCATTATATGTATATACAGCACCTGTTGGGTTACTTGGTGAGTTAATTACAAGCCATTTTGTCTTATTAGTAATCTTTTCTTCCAGTAGAGCAGGAAGCAGTTTAAAATCATTCTTTTGCTTACATTCAATAATTACTGACTTTCCCCCGGCAATCGCTATCATGTCAATGTAAGAAGCCCAATATGGAGCGGAAATTATAACTTCATCACCGTCATTTATTGTTGACATAAACAAATTATAGAGCGCTTGCTTAGCCCCTACAGTAACGCAAATCTGATCTAATTTATAAACAAGCCCATTATCCCTTTCAAACTTGTTTACTATTGCCTCTTTTAGTTCTTGAGTGCCACTGACAGCTGTATATTTGTTTTTTCCATTGTTAATTGCTGTAATAGCTGCTTGTTTTATATGCTCAGGAGTATCAAAATCAGGCTCTCCAGCACTCATCACACAACATTGCAACCCTTTAGCTTTCGATCGATTTGCTCTATCGGTAATACTAAGAATTGGTGATGGTTTTATACCTAACATCCTTTTTGCAATAACATTTGACATAAACTTAAACTTACTCTTGTTTAAAATTATAATGTAAGCTCTTGTCTGTAAAGTATTTTATACATTTGAACCTTTCAACAAAACCAACTATTGTATAATATCTAACAACAAGAAAATTTAGGTTAGCTCCCTAAAACGACATAATCAATTTTAAGATTTATTTGTCAAAAAAGCCATAATGAATGGATCAATGTTACCATCTAAAACTGCATTAACGTTACCTGTCTCTTGTCCAGTTCTTAAATCTTTAACCATCTGATAAGGACTCATTACATACGACCTAATTTGGCTTCCCCAACCAATAGTGGATTTTTTACCATGCTCTCGTGCAATTTTTTGTTCTCTCTTCTGTAATTCTAGTTGATAAAGACGACCTTTAAGTAACTTAAATGCTTCATCCCGATTTCTATGTTGAGAACGATCATTTTGGCATCGCACCACAATTCCCGTGGGAATATGAGTGATTCGTATAGCACTTTCTGTCTTATTAACATGTTGACCGCCAGCACCAGAAGATCTATAGGTATCTATGCGCAGATCTTTTTCATCTATACGCACATCAATTGTTTCATCTATAATTGGCGATATCCCCACGCTTGCAAAGCTAGTATGGCGTTTAGCACCTGCATCAAAAGGTGAAATCCTTACTAATCTATGTATACCACTTTCACTCTTTGCCCATCCGTAAGCTTTTTCACCAATAACCTTTATAGTTACTGACCTTATTCCCACTTCATCACCATCCAGTTTATCTACAATTTCAGCTTTGAAATTATGATAATTCTCTGCCCATCTAATATACATGCGCATAAGCATATTAGCCCAATCATTGCTCTCTGTTCCTCCAGCACCTGAATGGATCTCAATATAACAATTATTGCTGTCTACTATTTCCGTAAACAAGCACTCTATTTCTTTATCTTTAATCCTTTCTTCTAGTTTTAATAAATTATCTTGAATTTCAAAAAAGAAGCTATCATCATTTTCATTTAATGCTAATTCCAAAAGATTAATATTATTGGTATATTCACTTTCCAAACTCAGGAATGAATCTAAGCTTCCCTGAACTTTAGCTTTCTTACTCAAAAGCTCATGTGCCATCTGTACATCTTGCCATAATGAATCATCTGCACATTTAGATTCTAATTCCTTAAGGGATAGACTTAAACCATCTACGTCAAAGACACCTCCTAACCATAGAAATGTTACTACTCAGATTTTTAAAATACTCAAAAATTTCTAATTTTTCTTTCATAATATTTAAACTTTAGAATTTAACATATTTAATACTATTAAAAATAACAATAGACAAAACAAAAATTTGATCATAAAAACATGAACTGATACAGTTGATAATATTTAAACAAAAAAATAAAGTCAAGCTTCTATAATGTTATTAAAAAAGTTTGTATACTATAGTTGCTAACCTTAAAATAGCAGACATTATGATAGATTATTTAAGCTATAAGCTAGATGAAAAAACAATTGATCTTTTAACAAAATCTATAGAGCAGGTAGATAAGGATATTATCCTCCAAATTACGCAAAAAATAGATGAAGTACAACTGGCTTATTTTTTACTAATTTCAACTACAGAACATAGGAGTCAATTGATAAAGATAATAGATCAAAGCCTACTGGAAAAGGCCTTTATTCACATAGTACCTGAACTAAGAGTAGAAATTATTAATATATTAGGAATAAGAAAAATTGCTGGGATATTAGCTGCATTTAATGCGGAAGACATAGTAGCAATTGTGAAGGACTTAGATGACAAAGATAAGAGAAACATTATCAAGCTTTTGCCACAAGCTATCAAAAAGTCAGTAGATGAGCTACTATCATATCCAGAAGAAAGTGCTGGTAGGTTAATACATAAGGATATTGTAATAGCTCCTGAATATTGGAATATTGAACAGTTACTGAAGTTTTTACATCATCATAGGAGGACACCAAAGAAGTTTTATCAAATTTTTGTTGTTAATCCAAAACTGGAACCAGTGGGAGTAGTAGAGCTAAGTGATATACTGTGTGCACAGATTGATAAATCAATAAAAAATATAATGAAAACTGATATTAAAGTAATCAAAACCGGAGTAGACCAAGAAGAAGTTGCAAGCATATTTCAAAAATACTCTTTGCTTTCTGCCCCTGTGGTTAACAAAGAAGGGCGTATAATAGGGGCAATTCTAATTGAAGACGTGGTAAATGTCATTCAACAAGAAACAGAAGAAGATATATTTAAACTTAGTAGAGTATCTAAAACAGATGTTAGTTCTTCTTTATACAGAACTATTGTAAAACGCTTGCCATGGTTATTAATAAATTTATGTACAGCGACACTTAGTTCTTTAGTTATAGGATTATTTGGCAACACGCTCAAACAGCTTATTGAGTTATCAATAATAATGCCAATGATAGCTTCTATTGGCGGTAATGCAGGATTACAAGCGGTAACGGTTACCATTCGGGCTATAACTACTAAGCAGCTTGCAAAACAAAATACAGCAAGATTATTAATAAAAGAACTACTTACAGGACTTATTAGTGGAGTTATCTTAGCTGTGGTATCGGTAATGTTTATAATTCTTAGATTTCATAACATCAAACTTGAAATCTTATTTGGCATTTCAGTAATTATAACCTTCACTATTGCAACATCTGCAGGGGCAATGATACCAATTATATTAAATAGCCTAAGGGTTGATCCTGCCATATCTTCATCTATATTGATATGTGCCACTACAGATACTTTATCATTTTTAACACTTCTTGGTTTAGCAAAAGCTTTTCTCTTTAGCTAGTTAAGTAACTACTTTATTTCTACCGCTATTTTTTGCTTTATATAAACACTTATCAGCATTCTCTATAAGTTGATTAGCGCTGTTACCACAAGACATTTGAGCGACTCCAATGCTAACAGTTTGACTTACTTTATGAGAACCTAAAAAATCAAATGGTTTTTCAGCAATAATAGACCTTATTCTTTCTGCTATAACCTTTGCTTCTTTGATTTCAGTATCTGGTAATAACACAACAAATTCTTCACCACCAAACCTAGCAAGTAAATCTACTGCTCTTATATTTTCTCCGATTCTTTTTTGAATCTGCTTTAAACATTCATCTCCTATATGATGACCAAAGTTATCATTTATCTTTTTAAAATAATCAACATCTATCATCATTAGCGATAATTTTTTATTTTTTGTTAAGCACCCCCTCATAATGTTTTTCAAATGCATATTGAAATAATATCTATTGTAGCAGTTTGTTAATGGATCCTTTATTGCCATTGCCATATTATTGTATAGGTTTGCTCTCAAAGCGTCTTGATACCTCTTGCGTTTTACTTGCAGATTAGCTCTGGCTTTCAATTCATTTTTATCTAGTGGCACAACTAGATAATCATTTACCCCCATTTCAAGAGCCTTTATTAGATTATTATTATCATCCTGTTCATTAAGTAAAATCAAGATTGGAATATAACGGGTATTGACATTGCTACGGAATTGGGAACAAAGTTTAAGTCCTTCTTCTCCTGCAAGATGGACATTTATGATAACTAGATCATAGTCATTCTCAATATCACTTTCTAAAGTATAGTTTATATCATGGGACACAACCACATTTTTAAAACATTCCTTTAAAATAACATGCATTTGCTCAGATTGTGTTACATCTTGATCCACAATTAATATTGAAGCATTGGAGATTTGATTAGAATAACCCATAATCTGATTCTCAATTACTCCACTAATTTCTGAATTTGTTTGTCCCCTTAAATGCAGCTCATCTATTAACATTTTAAGACGTACAAGCGATCTAATCCTAGCAAACAATGCAATATCATTTATGGGCTTACTTAAAAAATCATCAGCACCAGCATTTATACCTTGAACTCTATTGTAAGTATCGTGAAGTGCTGTAATCATAACTATAGGGATATAAGTAGTTGTTGGATCATTCTTTAGTACCCTACATACTTCAAACCCACTCATTACTGGCATCATAACGTCAAGCAATATTATATCAGGTTTTTTTTTTTTGTTAATTCTATAGCTTCCTTACCATCACTTGCGGTTATAACATCGTAATATTCCACTATCAGTTTAGCTTTTAGAAGCCTAATATTGGCTTCTGTATCATCTACTACTAGGATTCTTGCCGTCATAACTTTTTATTCTTTTTTCCAATTACATCTTGCATATCGTATGACTCATGCAAATTGCCATCATCACCAACTATGTAAGTTATTTTTTCTCCAGATTGGCTACTATTAATTTCATTGATATTGATGCCCTGCAATAACTGCATAATTTTATACTTCACTTTTGCAAAATTAGCATAATATAATTTAATATATTTTATTACAAGAGGAAAATTTTTAGGTTTACAGAGTATTAATCCAACTAAGAGTATTGTTAAAACTTCTGAAAGCCCAACACCAAACATCTATACCTTTCCACAACAAAACAGCGCTTCAAAGCGTTTAATTATAAGGACTAATTTATCTAAATCAAGTTTATAAGCACTCATACTGTTTAAAAAAGCTGTATAACAATCTACAGCAGCTTTATTTTTATTAAACCATTCTTCAACTAATTTTTTACGATTATCTATCACATTTGTTGTACTATTTATTATTTTTAATGTTAGTTTATGGTAGTAAATGTTCAAGTCATCAAGAAGGCTATTGATTGCAATATGTTGCCAATACGAAGAATTAGCTTCCAGCTGCATTGCCATATCTTTAATGCTACAAAAATGTAAACAAGATTTTAGTTCAAAATATAACTTTCCTACTTCTAATAGCGGTAAATTTGTTTCATCAGCAATAGATATTACATCTAATCCAGAAGTTAAAAATTTTAGACTGACAATTTTACTTGCTAGATTTTTTTCTATATCAAGTTGTAATAAATTATTAAGTTCCTCATCATATGATACTAAAAAGTTTTGGCTTAAAAGATTAGCTATGTTGTCACCTAAATTTTGGATTTTACATTTTAGCTCTTCAAGCACAGCTAACCTTGTGAACGTTAGCTGTCCAATATTTCCAGCAAACCAGAAAGATACTTGTGTAACAAAATTCCTTATTTCCTTTACTAAAATCAAATATAAGTTAACATCTATTATACTATCTAGTACATCGACGCTTTTCCATAGTTCCTTTAAATCATACAAGTAAGTTATAGTAATATAGATACTTACAGCTTCACAGGCAGTTATTGCAGAATTTTCAATTAAATAATTAACGTATGTACACCCCATTCTACTTATTATTTCATTTGTAATACAAGTTGAAATAATTTCTCGACGTAACTGATGCCTTAGTATGTAACTTGTAAATTTGCTAACCATTCTCTCAGGAAAGTAGCTCAGCAGGTAGCTTTGAGATAAAAATTCGTTATCAGGAATATTAGAGTGTATTATCTCATTTTTTATAAGTGTTTTACAATAAGAGATTAGTACAGCAAGTTGGGGAGAACTAAATCCTGAGAATTCATTTAACATCCTCATAATTTCTTCATCGTTTGGCAAAAACTCTATACTGCGATTTAAATATTGCAATCTTTCCAGATTAAGTAACAACCTCTGATGATGCTCTATTTTATCCTTTGCTTGTAGAGATTCTAACATTAATGTTTTTGTGTTCATTTTGCTATGATTTTCCAGTACCTGAAAGGCTACATCATTACTCATATTACTTAACAATTGGTTACGCTCTTCTAAGGAAATGGTGCTGTCCTTAATAGATGATGCTAAAGCGATCTTAATGTTAACTTCCAAATCTGAGCATGTAACTCCGCCTGCATTATCTACAAAATCAGTATTAATATAACCACCATTTTTTGCATATTCTACTCTTGCAAGTTGCGTAAAACCTAAGTTACCTCCTTCTATAACCATAAAAGCCCTAATATCTTTACTATCTATTCTTAAAGGATCATTTACTTTATCTCTAACAATGCTATTACTTTCATTAGATGCTTTAACATATGTGCCAATACCACCATTCCATACCATATCAACATTAGCTTTGAGCAGACATTTTATTAACTGATTAGGGGATAACCTATCTTCCTTAATGTCAAAACGTTCCTTTGTTTCTCCAGAAATCTGTATAGATTTAGCGTTGCGTTCAAAAACACCTCCTCCTACAGATATAACATTTTTGTCATAATCTGCCCAAGTTGAACTAGGAAGATCAAATAAACGTTTACGCTCAGCAAAACTTGTTTTAGGATCAGGATTTGGATCAATAAATATGTGACTATGGTTAAATGCAGCAACTAAACTTATAATTTTAGAAAGTAGCATGCCATTACCAAATAAATCACCAGACATGTCACCTATTCCAACTATAGTAAATGCCTCTTTCTTAATGTCTTTATTCATTCTCCAAAAATGTCTTTGAGCGGCAATCCATGCTCCTCTCGCTGTGATGGCCATTTTTTTATGATCATATCCTGCTGATCCTCCAGAGGCAAATGCATCACCAAGCCAAAAATTATATTCAAAAGATACTTGATTTGCATAATCAGAAAAAGATGCTGTACCTTTATCTGCTGCAACTACCAAATAAGGATCATCTTCATCATATCTGACTACTTTATCTAATATAGTTACCTTTCCTTGAACTATATTATCCGTTATATCTAGCATTCCTCTGATGAAACTTTTATAACATTCAATGGCATAATTTTGCATCAAGCTTTTATCTTTTTGAGGGTGTTTTAAAATAAAACCACCCTTTGCACCAACTGGAACAATTGCAGCATTTTTCGTCATCTGTGCTTTCATAAGGCCAAGCACCTCTGTGCGAAAATCTTCCACCCTATCAGACCATCTAATTCCTCCCCTTGCTAATTTCCCACCTCTTAAATGTATCCCTTCAAAATTATATGAATATACATATAATTCTCGAAATGGATGAGGTAATGGCAATCCAGGTACTACACTTGAATCAAATTTAACTGATATGTAAGGTTTATCTTGATAGTAATTGGTACGCAAGATAGCTAAGATTAAAAGTAGTATAGAACGCAATACATAATCGCATGCAATATCACTTACACTTTTTAGAAGATCATAGATGCTCTGCTTAATAATAGCAGTAGCTTCCGTTCTATTGATGTTTAGGTTGGAGTCAAACCGCACATGAAATAGTTGTACTAAACACTTTGCTATTTTGGGGTGCTTTGCCATAACTTTTTGCACGTAAGCTTGGCTATAGTTAAAGCAAACCTGCTTAAGATAGCTACTTAAAGCTCTGATTAATAAAACCTCCCTCCATGTCAGACCAGCTAAAATCACAAGACTATTAAAATAGTCATTTTTGACTTCCTTCATAAATACTTGAGTTAATGTAGCCTCAAGTTGCTCTTTTAAGCTAATATCACTTACAGGTTTTTCAACTCTAGATAGTACAAAATGATGTATCCATATACCATTTTCTATATTGATATAATAACTATTATGGGATAACAGTTGTATCCCTATATTTTTAATGACGTGCAATATCTCTGATAGCTGAAGTCCTTTATCTTTCGGAGTATATAGCTTAATTTCATAGTGATCATCATACGGTTTAAAGTTTACCTCGTTGCTCTTTTTTTCTCTCACAATTTCTAATTTTTTGATATCGAAGTATGCTTCATTAGGCTCAAAACTTTCTTGATAGCTTATAGGAAGCGCTTCTTGATATTGCAGAAATACGCTAGATATAATACCAAAGGCGTTGTACAATCCACTTAGAAAACGATCTTGCCATTTTTGTGCTGCATGTATTAGCTTATTTTCTATTGCGCTAATATGCTCATGAGGAATCTCAGCGTGAGTAGCATCAATCTTTAGCACAGTTTTAAGCATAACCAAATTGTATTCGTCAATTATACTATTGTAAGTACTAACAACTGCACCATTTAATTCGCTTTCCAGAATTTTCTGTATCTTAAGTATAAGACTAACACTAACATTAGCTGTTGGAATAAACACTATAGTATTAATAAAGCTCCCTACAACTCTCTTGGCGAGAAATAACTTTACTCCAGGTTTAATGGTAAGGGTTAAAACCGCCATTGAAATATCAAGTAATTCATCTTCAGAAGAGTGAAAAAGCTCATCACGCGGAAATTTTTGCAATATAGAAATCAAAGCCTTATTGTTATGGCTGCCCACTAAAAATCCTGCTCTTTCCTCAATAGCTTTTACTTTCTTTCTAATGATAGGAATGAGCCTTATATCTTGGAACGAAACAACCGATGCAAAAAAACCAAAAAAGCATTGTTCACCAGTTATGTTACCATCTTGATCAAAATTTCTAACTCCAATACAGTCTAAGTATGCACGACGGTGCACAATAGATATCAGATTGGGATGTGCAATATATAAATAACCAAGCTCTTGATAGTAAGACTTTACATGGCCATTACCATGGTCAATTTTATGTAGCCCAAGATCCTTTTTATCATCATGTATTAATTGATTTTGGGAATAAAAATATTCCTTGTACCCTAAAAAAACAAAATTATTACTTTTAAGCCAATTTAAAAACACGCAAATTTCTTCTGCTTCTGCTGTGTTTACTGAATGCATGTTTTGTATTGCTGCATCTAACTCATTTAGTATTGCTAGCCAATCATTAACACAACACTCCACTGCTGTAAGAGTCTTTTGTATATCGTTTTCTAGCTTGGCAATAAGGCTGTCATCTATACGCTTTAATATGATACACATAACAGCTTCTTTTACTCTGTCATCCCCTTCATCCTTAAGAGAATATATTTTTTGTATTGTCGCGTTTTTCCTACTAACATTAAGTATCGAATTAATGTAGTAACATATAGATAAACCATTTGCCTTAACTGTACTTGTAACCGAATCAACAAGAAAAGGCATATTATCATTGACTAATTTAATGATTGTGAACTTTCCTTCTATTTGAGGAATATCGTCAAGATTAAATATATGTACTTTACTTTCATGGATATTGCGGCTTAGGATAAACTGGTATACATCTTGTGCAAGATATAACAAAAATTCATCATTAATCTTTAGGTCACTGTTGTAAAATAAGTTATAAAAATGCTTAATAAATTCTCGTAATTGATCATTGCCATTTTCTGGATCCAGTAGCTTTAGTACAGAGTCAATAACTTGATTACTTATACTATAATTATGATACATAATGTTTTATTAATTAAGTTAGAGTATAAATAATATATATCTATTAAATTAAACTAAAATCATAGTTTTTTTATTACTATTTCATCATTATTTAATTTTACCTCTAACTTATCACTTTCATTTACTTCGCCTGAAAGTACTAATCTTGCTAAATTATTCTGAATATACTGCTGTATTACTCTTTTGAGTGGCCTTGCTCCATACAAAGGATCATAACCACGCTCAGCAATCCATTCTCTTGCCTTTTGTGATAATTCAATGCTCAACTTCTGACTAAGTAAGCGCTCTTGCAAGTAAGAAAATTGTATATCAACTATTCTGTATATATCATCTTTACTTAAACGGTGAAAAATAATTATTTCATCAAGTCGATTTAAAAACTCAGGACGGAAAGATAAGCGCACTATTTGCATCACTTCCTCCTTTACAGCTTGGCTTAAATTAGTATTTTCTTTGATTAAAATTTCTGCACCCAAGTTTGAAGTTAAGATGAGTATAGTATTACGAAAATCTATTAACTTACCATGGCTGTCAGTGAGTCTTCCTTCATCTAACACTTGCAGTAATATATTAAAAATATCGCTGTGAGCTTTCTCTATTTCATCAAATAAAATTACCTGATAAGGTCTTCTCCTTACAGCTTCAGTAAGTATTCCACCTTGCTCATAGCCAACGTATCCAGGGGAAGCTCCAATTAACTTTGAAACAGTGTGCTTCTCCATATACTCAGACATGTCAAAACGCAGCAGTGCAGATTTATCATCAAATATAAACTCAGCTAAAGCTTTAACAAGCTCGGTCTTTCCAACTCCAGTTGGGCCTAAAAATAAAAAAGAGCCGAAAGGTCTACATGAATCTTGCACACCAGAGCGTGAACGCCTTACTGCGTTGCTAATTGCTTCAATTGCTTCATTTTGCCCTATTACCCTTTGTTTTATTTTCTCTTCCATATTAAGAAGCTTTTCTTTTTCATTATGCATCATATTTTCAACTGGAATTCCAGTCCAACGCGCAACTATGCTGGCAATATCATCTTCAGTAACTTCTTTCTTTAAAAAACTACCTACTACTTTCTCTTGCTCTTTCAATTCTTTTTCAAGTGTAGGAATAATACCGTACATAAGTTCACCAGCTCTTGCTAAGTTGCCAGTTCTCTGTACTATTTCAAGTTCTTTTCTCGCATTATCCAATTTTTCTGCACGATCTTGTATTTTTGTAATTTTTGACTTTTCTATCTGCCATTTACTGTTCAGATCAGTGTATTTACTTTCTAAATTTTCTATTTCTTTGTTTAATTTATCCAGACGTTGCTTAGATGACTCATTATCTTCTTTTTTAAGAGCTTCTGATTCAATTTTTAATTGCATTATTTTTCGTTCAAGCTCATCAACTGCCTCAGGTTTACTGTCCATTTCCATTCTTACCTTGCTTGCCGCTTCATCCATCAAATCAATAGCTTTATCAGGCAGAAATCTATCAGTAATATAGCGATTTGATAAAGTTGCAGCTGTAACTATAGCACTATCTGTAATTCTAATTCCATGATGAACCTCATATTTTTCTTTAAGCCCTCTTAGGATGGAAATGGTATCTTCTTCAGTAGGTTGTGAGATAAAGATAGGCTGAAAACGTCGAGCAAGGGCTGCATCCTTTTCTATATGTTCTCGATATTCATCCAAAGTTGTAGCACCAATGCAGTGTATTTCACCACGTGCTAAGGCAGGTTTAAGCAAATTAGAAGCATCCATTGCCCCATCTGTTGCTCCCGCTCCAACTAGAGTGTGTAGCTCATCTATAAATAATACTGTACTGCCACTTGCAGCAACTACTTCATTAATGACAGCCTTGAGCCTCTCCTCAAACTCGCCTCTAAATTTAGTGCCAGCGATTAAAGCACCAAGATCCAAGGCCATTATTTTAGCACCACGCAGACCAAGCGGCACATCATTTGATACAATACGCAATGCCAAACCTTCAATAATTGCGGTCTTACCAACTCCAGGCTCACCAATAAGTATTGGGTTATTTTTAGTACGCCTAAGTAGAACCTGCATTGTTCTTCTTATTTCATCATCACGTCCGATTACTGGATCAAGTTTTCCTTCTGCCCCAAGTTGGGTTATATTTTTTGCATATTTCTTAAGGGCATTAAGCTTATCTTCCGCGTTTGCTGAATCTGCCTTTTTTCCTTTTCTTATGTCAGCAATCACAGCATTCAACTTCTGTGGTGTTATGCCATTTTCTACTAATATTTTACTTACGCTGCTTTCCTTTTGCGCAGAAAGTGCTTGCAGGAGGCGCTCAACAGTGATAAAAGAATCTTTATTCCTTTGTGCTATGTTTGAAGAATCCTCTAAAACTTTTGCCATCTCTCGTGAAAGTTGAATATGGCCGCTCCCTGGACCTTCAACTATTGGTAATTTTTGCAATAATCTATCAATACCTTCTCGTACGGCCTCTATATTTCCATCGCAAGCGGCTATTAAGTCTTTTGTTATACCGCTTTCATCATCTATCATTACTTTTAGCAAGTGTTCAGGCATAAAAACCTGATGTCCCCCAGCTAGCACCTTAAGCTGTGCTTCTTGTATCAAGTTTTTTGCTTTTTCAGTAAATTTATTTAAATCCATAAATTAAACACCAGTTATTTCCCATTAATATAATATTCACTAAGTAACTTATCAATGCCTATAGCAAGAATTTATAAGTTAATGAGATAACTATGTAAAACGATCTGTTAAAATTTTAATGAATTTTATTTTTTACCTTACTTAATTATAAATTAAGCATATTATATTGTAATATAATCCAAGGGGGGATGAAATGTTGGACAATAATGAGGAAGATCTATCGAAAGTATTGTCATATCAAATTAGAATAGATAACACTGAAGGAATAAAAAATGTTATACGTGAGGGTGATAAGCCTGTCAACCGTGGCATTCCACAATATAGAAGCTTGGCTCATGCAATATTTAACGGTTGTAGTCAAGCGTCATTAGAAGCCCTTGTTGAAGGTGGTGCTGAAGTTGCAAAAGGGTATGACCCTCAAAGCGATGATCTAATGTTATTGTTAGATTCAGATTATCGAGGTAGGCATTATGTATCCCGTCTTGATAATATTGATCGTGGCGTGGCTAAAATAGATACCGGTAAGGTTCAATTTCTTTTAGATAAGGGAGCAAATATTGTCGATAATCTATATCCACTTCAAGATAAAATAATAGCTAGTATAAATAAGCGTCAAATAGATAAAAAGTTTAATAGGTTTAATGATTTTCCAGTGACTTTTTTAGAAGGTGATTACCCAGTATCTGGTGATGATTATCATCAGTGGAATACCATGATGAATAAAGTATCAAAGTTTCAACATAGACATATGGATGACACGTTCAACTTAGTAAAACACTTTTTCGTACATCGTATGCATAATGATATAAAAGATGAATCAGATAGAAGATTATGGCAACTTCATATTTCTACCTTTAAAGAAAAGGGCAGAGTTATTATGCTCCAGTATGTTTTTCAGAAGTATCTACAAGATACAACGAGTGATCGCTCAGTTTCATATACCCATTACACAACTTTAAATCATATCTTTCAAAGAGAAAACTTAATTTATGATATAGAAGGAGTAATAAATTCAGCTCAGCTAATAATTAAACAAAAAAAGAATCTATTATAAGTAATAATATACAGTCTCAAGATATTTTAATAAATGAGAGCGGATTGTATATAACAGACACAACTAATATGCCATCTCTAAAACAGACTTTTTCTACAACATACAAAATAGCCACTCTTGCTGCACATCAAATTATGCATCATGATAAAAAGCAAAGTAATAAAGCAAAAATCGCAGATTTAATTGAAGAGGTAATTAAACGTGGTGTAACTCAAAAGGAAATATTTGAATCTACTAATCAATTTTGCCGTGACTATGAATGGACGCAGTATACCAGAGAGATAAATAGACAAGATAAACTGCCAAATCTTAAGTACCATAAATTATTTGAGTACATAATAGAGTGTATCTCTTATCAAGCTTATAAAGAAGGTGCAGTTATGGGTTTGTTTCGGAATGCAAATACTGGAAGCAATCCTCAAGAAGTTAATTGGCAAAATTTACCGACTGAAGTTGGTAGAGAAATTGCTAAACATCTGAGTGTACAAGATAGCTGCAGAGCTGCCAAGGTTTGCAAAAATGCTAATACAATGGCAAAAGAAGAGAAAGACAATAAAATTGAAGCAATAAGGCAGCAAATTCTAGGTCCACCTACCACCGAAATGGAAGTGCAAATTGAGAATTTGAATATTGCTGGCCCAAGTAGGCAGTAAATTGAGAAGGTTGGGATAAAAATGTTAGTTTATATTGCTCTATAAATTGTCCATTGTTTTATCCCACCTTTTTTCTACATCTCTAAATTCCTAAATACCCTTATTCTTATATCCTGATATAAAGTAATAACTCTTAAAAATTAGATCAATTTAAAGAAAATTCATAGGCATGTTCTATCATATTTAGCATCATAATATATTGGGGGATTATAATGACACTGCCGTATGAGCGCGTCCATCAAACGTTACAAAAGCAAAAGAGCTGTAACTTGAATGCGTTAGAAGAGCTGCAACATTTAAAAAAGAAATGTGGTTACAAGGACGATTATAAACTATTAAGGGAACTGATATATAAGAACAAGAATAATTTAAAGTTGTTGTCATATTATGTTAACAATTTAGTTAGAAAGCAACAAGTAGAAAAAGTTTTTAAAATATTAGAAAAAGTAATTACCCAAAGTAATTTCTTATTACAAAGAAGAGATTCTGGTTACGGATCAGATCTTGAAGGCTATTCATCAGACTCTGAAGAAATTGATCAATATGCTGCTGACTATCCAAAACTATATGAAGAGATAGTAAAGAGAATCACTAAAACGCTAATTAATGCTGGAATAAATATAGGAACATACAAGTATGAAAGGGTAGAAACGCCACTACATTGGGCTACAAGGGAAAATAATATTAATCTTATAAACTTCTTTATAGAGCTGGGGGTTGATATTGAAATTCAAAATAAAAGCGGAGCAACAGCATTACACATGGCAGCTATAAATAATAACCCTAATACTGTTACAGAGCTGACTAAAAAAAAATCAAATCAAGAATTGAAGGCATTGATTGAACAAGGATCAAGTAAAGAACTGCTTAAACAAAGATTAAAAACTAACACAAAGGACAATGAAGGTAATACACCACTATTTTTTGCTGTATCTTGTGAAAATGATGAGATAATAAAGCCTTTGCTTGATACCGGTGCAGATCCAAGTGTCTTTTGTTTATTGGGTAAAGATCTTTATGTAGAAACTCCTGAACTACAAAATATAAAATGCACACCACTTCATCTTGCGGCGTTTATAGGCAATTTTGGCTTAATTAACTTACTCATAGAGTATGGAGCAGATATTAATGCTGTTTGCAAAAATAAAAAATACTCTTGCCTTCATATGGCTGTTTTAGGTATTACATGTTATTATGATGAGGGGATAAGTGAAAAAAAAGAGAAAGAGTATTTAGAGATAGTTGATGCTATAATATCACAATTTCCGAGTCAAATCAACGCGCAAGACTATGAAGACAATTCACCATTACACCTGGCAGTTAATACAAAGCATGAAGATACTATAAGGGTTTTATTAAGTCATAGTGCTTCATTACTGCAGTTTAGAAAGGGTGGGTATACTCCTTTTCATGATGCAGTAAGTACAGGAAGTTTAGCTTTAGTAAAGCTGCTATTGGAAAATAGTAATGAAAAAGAAAAAATAATTAATTCTACTTATGAAGATAAAGGTTTTTCTGGATGTGCTCCTCTGCATTTAGCTATTAATGATTATATTGAGTGCTTAAGTCATAAAGATAATCAATCAAATGTACTTGAAATAATAAAATACCTACTCTCTTACTCTGACCTTGATATCAACATTCAAGATTTCCAAGGAGAAACCCCACTACACTATGCAATAAAATATATTAAAGATGATGAATTAGCGCTAATTCTAATAGATGAACTACTTACTGCAAAGGATATCAATCCATTCATCAAAGATTGCTTTAGCAGAACTCCTTTTGATTATGCTAAAGAGGGTAACAGAAATAAAATATTGCAAGCTTTAATTGATAACAAATATGGATCTGATAAGGATAGCCTGCTTCATTTAGCTGCAGAAAAAGGTGATGTTGAAGCAATAAGATATTTAATTGCAAAAGGTATTAATGCCAACTTGCATAATACTTTGTATCACACACCACTGCACTTAGCTGCAGGAAGAGGATATGTAGATGTAATAAAAATTCTAATAATAGAGGGAAGGGCAAACCCTAATATTTTTGATGGAAGAAATCAATCATCAATCCACTACGCAATAAATAATAAGCAGTTTGATGCTGTGAAATTGTTGTTTGAATTGGGAGCAGATGTTAATATAGTTAGTGTGGGAGGGGGTTCTACTCAATTATCGCCACTTCATGTTGCTGTAAGTAGTAGTAGTGATAATCAGAAAGATCTATGTTTTGATATAGTAAAATATTTAATTAATATCTCGCATTGCAAGATTAATCCACAAGATTATCAAGGTCAAACTCCTCTACACTATGCTATAGATGAGCATAAACTCAATACAGCTGCAGTTCTCCTAACAAGAAAAGATATCAACCCATTCAGTAAAGACCACTCTGGTAAAACTCCTATTGATTATTGTCCAAAACAAGAAAAACGTAATTATCCTATTTTGGATCAATATGCCAAAATACAAGAAGAAAGAAATGCAAAAATTAGAAGCTATCAGGTAAAGAAGTACTTTGTATACACATTGATTTTATGTACAATAAATTCTGCTTTTGCTGGAATATATACAAGCCTGGGGAGTATAGCTTTAGACATAAGTTTAGTACTCATAATTAACATTGCTGCACTGACTTGTTGCTTGATTATCAATAAGTGCATAGAAAGGGCAATTGAAGAGAAATATAAAAATAAAGTCGTTGATCTTTTTGAGAATAATAATAAAATTCCATCTACTTTAGAAGAAATAAATCTTGCGACCTCATCCAGCAAAAGGGAAGAGCAATGTAGAGAATAATGATAGTGGCCGTTTAATTGAGTTTAAAATTGCAAAAATTTAGCTGATCTAGTACACTATGCTTTTAAATGATTATATATGATAGATGCAAGTAAGATTACTGCTGGTGAAAATCCTCCTAAAATAGTTAACGCAATTATTGAGATTAGTGCAAATTCGTGTCCCATTAAGTACGAATTTAATAAGGAAGTAGGTCTATTGCAGGTTGATAGATTTTTATCAACAGCTATGCATTATCCATGTAATTATGGCTTCATTCCCCAAACTCACGCTGAAGATGATGATCCAGTAGATGTTTTAATTTTAACACAATTTCCTTTAATACCAAAGGCTATAATCTCTGTTCGTCCAATAGGGGTACTCTCTATGTCTGATGAAGCAGGAATTGATGCAAAAATATTATCCGTACCTACTTCTAAAATTGATCCTTACTATGATAACATAGGTAATTATTCTGATTTGCCTAAATCTTTACTGGATAAAATTGCTCACTTTTTCTCTCATTATAAGCAATTGGAAAAAAATAAAGAAGTTAAAGTGGAAGGATGGAATGGCATAGAGAAAGCACATAAAATTATTGAAGCAGCTCTTTTGTAAAATAATGTTAGTTTTTTTGCTAAGCTTTTAAATTGACTCATATATGTTAAAATCAGCTAATAATATAACGCAAAAAGGTAAAAAATTTAATGATTGTGAAGGGAATAATATAATAAAAACTATATCAGAATCTTATAGCCGACATAATAAGACTTCTTTGACCAGTTGGGTATTAGCATTAATCTCACCTTTCTCGGTGCTTTATCTATTTATATTTTATGAAGAGTTGACAACTAGGGTTGCAACGCCAACTAATGCTAATTTGATCATTTCAATGGCTGGAATTTTACTTGAAGCTGCAAGAAGAACTGTTGGCATGCCTATTATAGTTCTATTTTTTTACTGTATTCATATTTTGGGCAGTATATGCCCATAATTGTAGCACACAAGGGCAATTCTCTCAGCGCTATTGCTTCGCATGAATGGCTATCATCAGAGGGGGTATTTGGAGTTGCTTTGGCTACTTCAGCAAACTTTATCTTTCTTTATGTATTATTTGGTGTATTACTTGAAAAAGCTGGAGGCGGAGAATTTTTTATAAAATTATCTTTTGCTTTGCTTGCAAGATTTACTGGTGGTCCAGCAAAAGCTGCTGTTGTTGCTTCTGGTCTTATGGGTATGATTTCTGGTTCTTCCATGACAAATATTATCACTACAGGAACTTTTACTATCCCCCTTATGAAAAAAATGGGTTTGATGGCAGATATCCACCCCTCCAATTGGTTTAGCCTCTTATGCTGCAGCTGCAATAGCACAAGCTAATGCATTTAAAGTTGGTATCCAAGCTTTTTTTTATAAGATCAGAACAATGCTAGTACCATTTGCATTTGTTTTTAATAATGAATTAATTTTATATAAAATAAAAAGTGTGCCACATTCTATATATACTATAGTTACATCTTTAGTTGGTTTAATTGCAATGTCTTCTGGTATGCAAGGGCATTTTGTTAGAGTAAATAGATTTTACAAATCAATTCTACTTTTTGTAGTAGGTTTTATTTTACTTTTTCCTAGAGCAATTGTTGCTTTTATTCCTGTACATACTGGTTATGCATATGCATTATGTGGAGTTATTTTGCTGAGCGTAATTTTTTTGCAAAACAGATTTAAAGGTACAAGTAAATGTTTGATGTTATAGTTATTTTCGTAATTATTCTTTGTGTTTTTGTTGCTTTCATGAGAGGAGGGCTAAAAGAGCTATTTGGACTGGTAGGGATGTTTTTATCAGTAATACTTACAATAAACCACTTTGATTTCTTTAAAATGAACTATATGAGTATGAAATATATGGAATCAGAGTTAGTTGCAAACATTCTGTCCACAATTTCTATTTTTGTCATTGTTACCGTAGCCATTATAATAGTGAATAGTTGGATTATGTATGTACTAAGTCCCATAAGGCTTGGTGCCACAGATAGACTAAGTGGCATATTTGTTGGTGCCTTAAAAGGTATCATATTCTCTTCTATTATATTTTTTACGATCGAGGTCTATTATTTTACCTTTTATACCAAAAGTGATAATAAGGGTAGTAGTGCAGAAGATGTTTTACCAGGTTGGCTGATTGATTCGCACTTTTATCCTATGTTTCATGCAATTGAAAATAGTTTAAATACGTATGTACCACAATCGATATATTCTAAGATAGAAAAGCTTGGTTCTAATTTAAAAGATGCTGTAGATAAAAAATTACAAGAGAAAGATCAGCAGGAAGAAGATAAGCAGAAAAATAAAGAAATTAAAAAACATAAGAGAGATAAAGGCCTTTTATAACTAAATTATTATATTCTTTTCATAACATAAGCTATGCAACGAGGTTTAGAGTGCCTTTTCAAATTGCAGTTTTTATTTAATTCTATAGATTAGAAAATAAATTTATGCTGATTAATATATAATTAAAGTGGTTTTTGCTGTAAAAATATAAATTGAAATGGTAGGGAAAGTGATAAATTTTCTGCAATAGCAAAATATAGGCAGAGGTTTATCGAAAAAAATCGTATATATAGATGAAGCTGGATATAGAGAGGGCGCCAAGAGGAGAGAAAATTTATGTGAATATTCTAAGATGATTGGTGGATGGATTGGCAGAAAATTTGTTGCTTTACTGGAGGTTTTGGTTAATTATTACCACAATTATAGCCCTTCCTTTAAAGATCCGGAAGAGGTAAGATAAAGATTTAGGATGGTTGATGCCAGAGTTGCGATTTAAGGAAAAAGGCAATTGGATGAAGGAGAAAATCTGTAGCTATAAGATATAAAATAGAACATTATATGAGTGGCAGGTAAGACGCAAAGAAACAGGAGACTTTTTACCAAAAAAACCTGAAGGCGTTGGCTATAATCATAAAATTGGAATGAGTTTATCGAATTTGCTAAAAAGCATGAAGGTAGTCAAAGATTTTGGGGCAATATCAGTAGGCAAACGATCCACCGTGCACTTAAAAATATCGGATTTACGCACAAAAAAGACCTATGGATATAGGGAAAGAAATGAAGAGCAGAATTCTTGAAGCAACCCGGAAATCTTGTATATATTGATGAATCCGGTATAGAGAACACAGAAGACTATGAGTATGGATATTGTAAGCGGGGAGAGAGATTCCATTCTCTAAAATCAGGTAAAAAACTCAGCATGATTGTAGCGCTAAATAAAAAACAAATAATGGCACCTTCGAGGGATATTTTTAACGCTTGGTTTGAAAGCTCCAATTTTACAACCTGGTCAAATCTTGATAATGCAAGTTTCCATAAATCAAAAAAATCAGTGATCTTGCCAAGGTGCTTAAATTCTTTATCCTCCTACTTATTCTCCCGATTTTAATAAAATTGAACATCAATGGTTTGCTATAAAAAATAGAGCAAAATTGGACTATACCAAATTGGGCTTTAATCATCTCTCAACTTGATATTTTCTTTCCCAACAGATTGAAAATTGAGTTGAGTTTTTGACCCAGTTTGGGGAACCACTCCCCATATTTATACTAAATGGTGTGTTTGTAAATGGAAATCCTGTTGCAAGAAAATCTGATAATTTTACAGAAAAAAAGTGTTAATTCAACTACTATTTTTGCTAATGGCCTTATATTGAAATGTTTATGTAATTAGCTTCAGCTTTAGTATTAGATCTACTTTAGTTTATTTATAAACACAGCTCTCACAGTACGTTTGATTTCATGTAGTATTTTGTACTAAATACAGATATTTACAGGTGAAATAGCAGTAGAGAAATGTGCTACAAATTACGTAGATATTGTAACTGACCATCTACATATTCTATGCCACCCACTATCCAACAATATATTAAAAAGCTATTCCAAGAATTTGAACAATTAAAAAAAAGATATTTGGGCTGTTACTGTTGGTAATGTAAATTCTACAGATGTACAGCAATATATTGAAGAGCAAGAAGTTCATATTTAACATCTCTGAGTTTTAAAACTTACTTTATAAGCTTTAACTCATACCACCAGCTTTAGCTGGTTGTAATTGATCATGTTTTTGCAGGTAATATAGTTGTTTTGAATTAACTATAGGCTTGAAAAGTATTTTAGCGCACCAGATTTTCCTAAATCTGAACTTTTTGAACCATGTATTATGCAAAGTATTAAAAGAATGAAACTTGAATAATAACTCTTCTAACCTTCTTTAAGATTTGGGATAAAGTTATTAGACTTGCCATTATCACCTTTTATATGCTTTCTTCTGTTTATTCCTTATAAGAAATAATTTTTTACCTTTAATGCTTTATAATTTTATATTTAGATCTTTACTTGAATGTTTTCTTTCATTGTCAGTCAAATTTTAAGTTAAACTTTGCTGATTAAAAGCCTCTACCAATTGTTCTACCTCATGTAAATTGCTTGATACTACTGAATCCTGTAAACTATATCGTGTTGTCACATTAGCCATACTTAGCAACTTATCCAAGCAGAGTGAGGACAATGTGGGTAATGGTATTTCCCATAGCTCTGCTCCAGTATTACACAACATATCATAAATAGCACTGTCTATATGTTCTTTGTACACTTCTGGAACTGCTATTATATTTCTCATCTGCTTTAACACAGCCTTTCTTATGCTTTCCACAGCAAATAAATCCTTTCCATTATGCCATTTTATTAGGTTCCTTTCATACAATGATAATATTTGTGGGCTTGATGCTATACATTGATACTGACAAAGTACATGAACTAGATCATTGGTGTCCAAGTGTGGTGTAAGTTTTGACATTAGTGCTAAAAATTTTGGCTGATCTTCCAGTCCCCTTAATCCCCCTTGGTTTTGTAAAAACCGCCATATGGACATTTTAATTGCTGATCCCATGACATTTTCATCGACATCCAATATTATTTCTAATAATTGTTGATGACTTACTATTTTTGTTAAAACTTCTTCATTATCAAATATTCTCTCAACAAGAGATAACATTATCGCACTTTCGTGTGAAGCTATTTTTATAAAAAGATCTAGATGATTATCTACACTATCTGCTAATACTTCACTGGAGAACATGCCTTGAATGAGGTATATAGCAGTATTAGTATTGAATTTTATTAATTTTATAAAACTTTGTAGATGATTCTTACAAGTTATCATCTCTTTGGTTTCAAAAATACTACTAAGAAGTGCCACACTTGATGCGCTGTTATGAAGTACTATATCAGTAAAAATTTTTTCATTGCTCTTTACGCAATCTAAAAATACTTCATTAATCAGCATCAAATGAAGTAGGGCAAATGTTATAAAATTATCGTGTTGTAACATTTTAAAAAATATATTTAAATTCCGTTCAACTAAGGTTATACGTTCTTCACTATATAGAAGGTTAGCAATAAAATGCCCTGAGATTTCTTTATCATGTTCTATAAATCTTAGAAAAAATGTAAGATTATCTTTTATAAAGAAAATACCTTCTACCCCTACATCAAGTATATATTGGGTAAGTGCCAAAGCAACTAGGTTATTACGTAGTATAATCTGTTTTAATAATTCTAAATTATCTCTAATTAATTTTAAATGTGTTTCACTTGCCGACAGCATAAATTCAACATTTTTATAGCCGCTAGACTATTATATTGTATAATGGCCATAAATAGGTCCTGATTTCGACAAATTATGCTCATATTCACTTTTTGATTTTGCAGTATAAGATAGATCAATATTGAAGAGGTTACAGTATCGTGTTGTGCCATAGTTATAAAAAATTGCTTATTACTCTTTGCTAAAGTCATAAAATTTTTATCTTGATGCATGCATTTTACAATTACATCCGCTCCCATAGACTTTTCTTTTATTAAGCTTATAAAAAAATTTGCATTTTCCTGTACTAATTCGTAAAATTCCTGATCTGTCCCTGCTAACCTTGCTAGTGTTTGAGTTGCTATGCTTCCATTTTGCGCGTTATTTATTAAATCATGCAAATCTTTGCTCCACATTTTTGCAGATTTTTGTGCAAACAATTCTGCAACTTCAATTATTGCTTGTACATTATCAAATTTGATTATATTTATAAAATCATCTAGACTGTTTTGTATATACTGTATAATTCTTATGTCTTCAGCTATGTATTGTATTAACTTACCTGCTGCAGTAGTGTTATAGTTAATTATTTTTTTAAAAACTTCTAAGTTTTCCACTACCATTTCTAGGCATTCTTCATTTACAACCATATTAGAAATAAGCTCTAAAGAGGAAGGGGTTTTGTACTGAAGAACATCTATAAAGCACTTTAAATATCTTGTAGTATGTATAATATTTGGAACGTGAGTTATATATTCCATAATCAAAGCTGCATGGGTGTGCTCATGCTGTGTAATCTCTAGTAAACTGCCTATTTGATCTTCTATCCTTTCTATATTAGAAGCATTATTTTCTAACATCCTCTCTACAAATATTGAGGCTGCAACTGTTCCTTGTCTCATGAATTGTTTTATAATCTCAAAGTTTTTACATATATTCTCCATCAATTCTGGATTTTTTTCTTTGAATAAAATCTTTATGAGTTTAGCCATTATCGTATCTTCATATTGAATCAGGTGTTCAAAAAGATGGAAATGCTGGAGTGTATAATCAATATTTTCCTTATCCTCCAATAAGCATGAAGTAAAAGTCCTTGTTGCCCAAGTGTCATATGACATTATAGTATCAAAAATAACAGTGTTATTTTGTATGTACATTACATGACTTTGATCATCACTTGCAATTAAACGTTTAGTTAAAATGACAGCTGACTCATTATGATATTTTATTATCTGCATTATTGGATTGTCTTGATCTTTTATGTTCAATATCAATTCTTGATAATCAAGAACATAATTAATATATTCTACAGCAGCTTTAGTACCATTACATATGATTTTTAAAACAAAATCTAGATTATCTATTATAAACTTTGCAAGTGCCTCATCATCTCTATTCTGATATTTAATCAATGCTAATGCTACTATATTTTTGTTGAAAATGTGATCAATTAAAGCTAATACAGGCTTATTATCATATCTTATTATAGATAAAAAAACCCCCGATTTATTTTTTACATCCATTATGGATAAATTACTATCTAGTACATACTGAAGAAATACTAATGGCACTTGACTATCACATTCATAATCGCAATTAAGGATAGTTTCTAAAAATTCTATATTATCTATATGCTCAATAATTTTTTTACTATAATTTACTTGGTCATAGCCTATAATTCCAACTATTTGTATGTATCGGTTGAACAGACTTATAATATCATCTATACTATATCTATCTTGCAGAGTCATAATAGCTTCTAAATTGGAGAGCATAATACCGAAGGTAAAATGAGAATCATCTGTGGAATGTTTATAACTATATAATATCTCTATAATTTGTTGTTTTGAATATTGTGTGGGACACAACATTAACTTTCCTTTGTTAATGAAATGATGATTATATACTAATATTAGTATTAATCAACGATAAGATCTTTGTTCCTTAAGTAGTACTATTATTTTTTCTGAAAGAAAGTCTAAAAATAAATCCAATTTTAAAATTTATGTATTTATGATATTTACATGCCCCATTTTACGTCTTCCTTTTGCTTGCTCTTTACCATATATAGTAAGACTAGCATTTGGATTACTTAAATAGTGAAAACAGTTATTGATATCAGTACCAAGTATATTCTTTGTTGTACAAGGAAAGTGCAGTTTGACTTCTTGTAGTGGAAATCCACAAATTGCTCTTACCAACTGTTCAAATTGACTAACATTGCAAGCATCTAAGCTCCAATGTCCAGAATTGTGAGGCCTTGGAGCAATTTCATTAACAAGTAAACTGCCGTCTTTAGTTATGAAAAATTCTACTGCTAAAATTCCTACCAATTCAAGCTCAGATACAATTTTTTCTACAATTTTTTGTGCTTGTTTAGTTAAACAAGAGTCAATTTTTGCAGTCACTACTGACCTATCAAGTATTCCATTTACATGAAAATTTTCTGCTATTGGAAAAAATGAGGTATTTTTGTCTTTGTCCCTTGCAACAATAAGAGAGATTTCCTTTTGTATATCAACCAATTCTTCTAATATATATTCTTTTTCCCAATTCAATAAGTTATAAAGGTTTTGTACGTCAGAATCAGATTGAATTACATATTGCCCCTTACCATCATAGCCCATTTCGGCTTCTTTTAGTATAAGAGGAAAATTTGAATTTTTAATACTCTCCTGCAACTCTGTATAATTAGAAATAGACCAATATTTAGGTACCTGTATTTTTAGTTCTTCCATAAATCCCTTTTCTCTCAGTCTATTCTGAGCAATATATAGCGACTTTTTACCTGGATAAATACTTGTATATTGGAGCAAAATATCAATAGCGCTGCACGGTATATTCTCAAACTCTAAAGTTACTAAATCAACATTTTTAGCAAATGAAATTAGAGCATCTTTATCAGTAAAATCAGCAATTGTTAAATTGCTAGTTATATGGCTTGCAGGACTATCTTTATCATCGGTAAAAACATGTGTTTTTATACCAAATTTTGCTGCAGCACCAGCTATCATTTTACCTAATTGTCCTCCACCCATTATGCCAATAATAAACTGCTTAGCTCGATCTAAGTACATTTGATTTACCCATAACAATTGAAATTTCATATAAAATGTAATAACATTGTTATGTAGAATCTATAAAAAAATATTACCATGTCCTTAAAGCTGCAATACTCATGTATTACCAATGAAATTAGGGTTACAGTACAACCACCATTCTATGTCGATGAAAAATCCACGCCGCATAAAGACCGTTACGCTTGGTTTTATGGCATAAAGATCAAAAACAATGGATGTTTAACAGTTCAGCTCTTAAAACGTTATTGGAAGCTTATAGATTACACTGGAAAGATCAATGAAATCAGTGAGGTTGGAGTGATGGGGGAGCAACCTATTCTAAAACCAGGTGAAGTTTTTGAATATATAAGTGGAACATATTTAAATGCACCTTCTGGAATAATGCAAGGGAAGTACGAGTTTATATCCGATAACTCTAAGCTTTTTGAAGTAAAGATACCTTTATTTTCTTTAGATAGCCCTTATATGAGCAACAGACCACATTAATAAAGTTAAAAAGTAATGATTAATTTATAAAACTATTTTTCTATAATTACTGAAACTTCCCCTACCCCATCAAGTGCCGATGGTTTGAGAATTTGCAGGTAGCAATGCAATATTTTATTGTTCAGCATAATGTAATCTAGTAATTTTTGTGCCATTTCTTCAAGAAAATTATATTCGCAACCTTGAGTAAAGGATTTTATATCTTGACTAAATTCATAATAATCAATCATTGGTGCGTTCATATTTGCTGCATCTACGTTTATTGATATAATGACGGTAATTAGTAATTTTTGAGTGATAACCTTCTCCCAGTTATAACACCCAATCTTTGCATATACAGGTAAATTCTTTATTCGTATTTTTTGCAAAATAATATATATAAATAGAATTTAAAACTTAGTTTTTACATATGTTCAAGTTTTTTTTTAATCAGTTTCTGTTATTTGCACCCAAAGAAAAAAAAGATGACAGAGGAATATGTTACGTTGTTGGGCTTAGACGCTATACAACTGTATTCCTTGATTTATTAATATTACTCTTGCTTTTATACGCAACTAGTTATGGTTTTAATTACTTATTTGCTGGTAGAAACGATAAAGAGGTGCTTAAAGTAATGAAAAAATACTCAATGCAAGTACCCTTAACTCAAGAAGAGGTAATAATTAAAGATAAACAAATAAAGTTAGTTTTGATAAATCAGCTAGTTCAACTTTCTGTACTTTTTGTATATATCATATTGATGTGGGTTAAATTTGCTGCAACTCCTGCAAAGTTGCTATTTGGGTTTAGAATTGTAGATGAGGTGACACTGCAGAAAATTACGCTTGGGCAAGCAATTAAAAGGCTTTTTTCCTCTGCACTCTCAGCTACTCATTTGTTTCTTGGTTTTATATGGGCAAATTTTGATAAACGTGGCCGGGCGTGGCATGATAGAATTGCTGGCACTGTAGTAGTTACCAGCAAAAGTTTACGTGATTATTATAGGTCTAAGAATATAGTTTAAAACATTAATTTAGCGTAAATTTATATTAAGCCCATTTTCTTGGAGATTAGAAACCGTTCTTGTCACCACTGGACCTGGATTTCTTGTACTACAAAGACTTGAATCCCTACTTCTTCTCTTCTGAGCAGCTCCACCTTGCGTTTCTAACAAGGTAGTTTCTATGCAATCAAGTTCAATAGTTGTCTGTTTTGATAGATTTTTTCTTGGAGCTGCAACAGGCCTTGCTGCATAAGTAGTTTTGTTTCTTTCTGATATTAATTCAGCTTCTCTAACATTCTTTGTACATGTTTCATCTATCTCTTGCCATTCACTATCACTATTATCAGGACTACCTTCAACTTGAGCTCGTGCTACAATTTTCTCAATAGTTTTATCTAGATCTAATTCATTGGGGTTACTGTATATAGTTTCAGTAGAGTCTTGACGTTCAGCTGTTTTTAAAGTTTTTTTTTATTCCCTGTATTTTCCACTCCCTCTACTTTACTTAAGAGTAGGCCAGTACTATTTTGGCGAGCCATATGTTCTTGGTGAGCTGCTTGAGAGGCATCATCATATCTACTATCCCAACTTATACTCTTATCTTTAGAGTAATGATGCATAAGGCCGGAAATGGCAAAAACAATAAATGAACTTGCTATGAAACAAAGCAAAAGACCACCGCTTCCGCCTATCCAAGCACCATTACTGCTAAAACCAAAAGTTTCTCTAACCAAAGATAGAAAAGGGCTATCCTGTCCATTAATGGCACTGGTGATAAACGTGCAAGCCAAGGAAGTAACACTAATTGCAAGTGCTGCAGCAAATACCTTACCACTTATTGATGCTACCTTACGATTACTAATTTTAACTGCTTCTTTTAAGCTATCGCTTCTTTTATTAGAATATTTAAACACCCCATAAGATATAACTAGCATTAGCGAAGCAGCGGCAAAAGCAGCTGAAAACAGCATAAACATGCTTAAATTTCTGTTAAATTTAAAACCATAAATGGTGCTGTCAATAATGCAGTAACTAAGTGTGGCAAGTGTAGCAATAGTAGATGCAGCGAAAAACTTTGAACTGTATGACACAATTTCTTTTTTTCTTATTGGTGGATATTTAGCTAATATTTCTTCTAAGGTATGCATATTCAACTCATGAAATAATAATGACTTTTACATTATCACTAAATAGTTAATACTATGATAATCCCAAAAATAGAATTTGATAGATTTCATTCTCGTTTAAATTGAGAATAAAGCATTATCCAACAGCATACTCAAAATAGCAAAATTATCGATTGACATCATTAAGTATCATAATATGATACTTTTAGTATATTAGGGGGTAGTCACTATGTTATTACCTCATGAACAATTAACATCTGCGGCTAGGAGTGGCAACATAGAAGGAGTGCAGTCTTTACTAAATCAAGGAATAAGTGTTAATGCTCCAAATATATATGGAGAGACACCTTTACACTTCATTGCTCGTAGTGGAAAGAAAAATATGGCACAGTTATTTTTAGATAGAAAAGCATCTGTTAATATTAAGGATTGTGACCAACATACACCCTTACACTACGCTGCTGAGTATGGAAATGAAGAGGTAGCAATGTTATTTTTAAAGTATGGTGCAGATATCGAAGCTCGGGATATGTACGGAGGAACTCCTTTACTTACAGCTGTTTATTATAAGCAAAGAAACAGACTTACTTTTAAATAATGGCGCAAATGTCAATGCTATATGCAATACTGGAAGGAATATTTTAGAGAAGGCCATATTTGATGAGAGAGTAGATCCAATAATAGTCACGCTTCTTTTAAAAAATGGAGCAAAAGTTAGTAAAGAATTGATAGAAAATTGTGTAATATATGATGAAATCAAAGAGTGTTATGAGAAATTAAGCACATTGTTAGCTGAAGTTTCGTTAGAGAAAACTTCTATTCAAGATCAGGATATTACATAGATCTAAATCAATATAAATGGGAAATTTCTCATCTACGCATTTTATAGAATTCTATTTTTGTAATTCACTCAAAAAAGGAATATTTACTGATATCAAGGCAAGTCACTGTTTTTCAAATTTTGCTTATATTTACAAAAAACTATAGCCTGGTAATAGCCCTAAGTTTTGCTGAACGTGCACGTGGGTTTGTTTGAGTTTCTTCTCTGCTTGGTCTAATTACTTTTTTATTAACAAGGGTAAACTGACTTGGAGTTGGAACAGGAGAATTTTTGCCACATAATTGATTAAAATAGTTCTTAACTATGCGATCTTCTAGTGAATGAAAAGAAACAACTATGAGTCTACCACCTGTATTTAAAATTTCAGATGCAGCTTTAAGTCCTTTTTCTAATTCACCTAGCTCATCATTTACCCATATCCTAATGGCTTGAAATGTTCTCGTTGCTGCATCAATTTTTCCTCTTGGGATAACAGAGCGAATGATATTAGCTAGCTCTAAAGTACTTTTTATTGGCTTTTTTCGACGTGCATTTACTATTGCTTTTGCAATTCTGCGAGAACAGCGCTCCCCACTATATTTATATATCGTATCTGCAATTTCCTTCTCCCCAAGCGTACTTACAAATGTTTCAGCATTAATATAATCTAAAGACTGGTCCATCCTCATATCAAGAGGGCCGTCATGCATAAATGAAAAACCTCTCTCTCCATCTGCAAGCTGCATTGAAGACACTCCTATATCAAAAATAACCCCATCAACGTAATTAGTGTTGCTTTGTGCAAGTAGTTCTTTCATCTTACTAAACTTACCCGTAAAAAGTTGAAGCTTTTGTGGATACGCAGAATTTAACTCATCAAAAAAAGTATGTACGCTCTTATCTCTATCGATTGCATATACTTTACTGTCTGCTAGCTGTAGTACCTTCCTACTGTATCCACCAGAGCCAAATGTTGCATCAACATAGATCCCATTATCCTTTGGTGTTAAGATTGACATCACTTCTTCTAGTAAAACTGGCTTATGCATATAGGTTTTCTTTATTTTATTAAAAAGGTTTTATTTGTTTACGTTTAATATGTCAAAACCTTATCATTGATGAAGATATGGGATTAACTTTTGTTCTGATAATGCTCCAACCGAAAAGACGACCTAATAGTAACTTTGGATTCCTAACGTAAAAAGACGAAAAGCAACTAACAAAAGGACATCTAATTTCTTTATATAATTTACCACGCTCAAAAATTGCAATTGGCAACATCGTGCAGAACTCTTTCCATCTATACCATCTATGTATGGAAGTTAAATTATCTGAACCCATAATCCATATGAAGTTTATATATGGAAATCCTTGTTTCAGTAGCACTATCATATTATAGCTGTAACTCTTTTTTACCGTTTTTTCTATATCGATAACGCGAATTTTACTGCTGAATTTGGATATACTTTTGGCAAGATTTACTCTACTTGTCATACTACTGCTTTGTTCTTTTAGTGGATTTTGTTTTGCAACCACCCACCATACACAATCTAAACCAATTGTCTTTATTGCTTTGGTTGAAATGTAAAGATGACCAAAGTGGGGAGGATCAAACGTTCCACCAAGCAAGCCAATATTTAATTTTTTCATGACTTTAAATATAAAGTAATAAGTTAGTATTATAAACTAATACTATCTAAGCCATAAATTATTGATTTTTTTAAAGTTTAATGTTACACTTAAAGTAAGTTATTTTTTAGTAGATTATGACTAAATTAGAAGAAAATAATAAGTATGTTAAAGTCTCTGATTGTTTCAACAATCCAAATGATAGCAGATGGAAAAAATTCAAAAGATGGGCTTCAGAATCAATGGAGAAATTACCAGGTTTTGTTCAAGATGTAACTGGAATAGACCTTAATGATCCACTTAAGTCATTAAAAGAAAAATTTGGTGGTAACAAGGAAAAAAGTAAAATACCTGAAAGCGATAGTAAAATCGTGGGTAATTTTGTTCCTTCTTCAAATATGTTGATCGGTGGGCTAGTTGGCTTATCTACATTATCAATGTTAGCTTTTTTTAGCCCTGCCGTATTTCTTTTAGTAGTACCATCTATAATAGGTGTGGTAAAGATTAAGGGACTAATTTCAAGTGACGAGGGAAAAGAAGGCACAATACATAATCCAATTAGAAGTGGAAGTAAAGATTATACTCAGCCTGGAACTAAAACTATTACTTGTAATGATGAAATGATTACCAATAATCCTAATCACGCTAGCAAAATCAAAGGCGAACGCAATAAAGGAAATGTTACTTCTATAAGAGGAAGGGGGTAAGATTTTCAATGATCTGACCTTTTTGCGTACACTTCTTATAAATTCCCATTTTTTAATCACTTTTTAGTTTTTTACTTTTAATTCGAAGATTTAATTATTGTTTTTTATTATAGAATATAAATCATCAATATTAAAATTAACCTTTGGTTGCCATATTGGTCCCGTTAAGTTCAAGTCTATATATACTGGATTACTTTTTTCTGGTGGTATAAAAAAGAGCCTCAAACAGGAGATGGTTGTAAATTGAAGCAGAGATATGTTTGAGGAAACTGATCCACTTGCGTTATTTATCATAAACTGTAGGCTTGTTGAGCAGATACCATTTTGAATCTTTGCACTACCATCTATTGTAGTGAAAGAGGTATTGCCACTATATAAAGAAACCTGTGTTAGTGAAGCTATATCTGATTTGCTTTTACTCTTCAGTAAGTTAACAATAAAAGAATCTAAATCCACACCAACAAAATTAATTCCTCTTGCTGCAATACTTACCTTGCCAACTGCTTTACTAACCCACTCATACACACTTTTACCTTCAGTTTTTACACTACCACTTATGCTGATATTACCAGTAAAATTGTCAATATCTAGAAGTTTTGCAATATAGCTTATATCTAAATTAGCTATTGAAAATGATGAGACCAAAGAGGGCTGAGATCCAGTACCAATGTTGCCCTGAAAAACTGCATATCCACCTGCTACTTTATATTCGAATAGCTTTACACTAATTAAACCATCCTTTAAAATAGTATTTAATTTAAAATCTTTTAAAATGTTAGATTTAGTCTTAAATTCTTTAATATCAATATTTATGTTACCATTGAATTCATTTAGTTTAAAAAAATCAAAGTCATAATGTGACCAAATAATTTTCATTGTTTCATTTCTTGTTTTTAAAGCTTTTGTTTTTATGATCAAGTTAGGAAATTCAATAAAAGCACTACTGAACTCTTTACCACTTAAATTTATTTTTAATGTTGGTTTTATTGTTTTAAAATCTGTTATTATTTGCACATTACCACTTATATCAACGTTATCTCCAATTAAATTAATATCACTTATAGATAAGTTATCCTTAATGGTATTAACTAGAAAACTAATTTTTTTCACTTGATTGTTTTTTAATATTAAATTATTAATACTAGTTTTAAATTTTATATCGAATTTGGTATCTCTTAACCACTGCATAGGTAACTTACCTTTCTCTATTTCAGTAGGAAAGTTAAGGCTATATTTATTAAGATTAATATCATTTACATCTATTTTACCATCAATAATATTTATCTTTTTATTGTATTTTATGCTTACTTCTCCGTGTAGATTGCCTTCATCCATTAACATTTTAACATTCGAGATCATAAATATTCGTGGTGCAACATATAAATAACCACTAAACTTAAATTTGTTATTCTCATTTTTAAGGTCATCTTTTATTGAAATAGGAAATAACCATTCAGATAATGAGTCCATGTCCTGTCCCTGTGCTGAAAGTATTCCTTTGAAGCTAGATATTACCTTGTTACTGCTTATCTCACCAGTAACACCCATGCTGTTATCACTACCCGGCAAAACAAGAGTGAGATTTATATCTGCCTTACCATTATGTACACCAGTTTTAAGTTCGATATTGCTTAAAATTTTACCATTATACTTTACTTCTTGGGCTTTAATTATGGAATTAGCATTTATATAATCTGGAATTATTAACCTAAAATTTTCCAATATGCTATTCAACCTATCATGATTAACTTCCCGTTGATTAAAAAACAAATAATCTATATCTATTTTTTCAAGCTTTATTCCCACATTGTATGTATTGTTTCGATTATAAGCAACTTCACCATTCCCTTTTATAACTTCAGAATTAAATCTCAAGTTATAGATTTTCAGTTCATCATTGTTTACGTGTATATCCGATGTTAGTTCAAAAGCTCGATCTGCTGTTTGTTTGCCAGCTTCAGTGCCACTTATAACACTAAGTAAATTATTTGCTTTTGCTGTTAGTTTTCCTTTGAAGGCATTTTGATCTTGCTTCCCTACTAACGCTATATTTAGGAAATTTGAGCTTATCTTTGCATCTACTTGATATGTATTGTGCTTTACAAGATCCATGCTTGCATTTAAATTATAATTATTTTGTCTTAAAATAAACGTAGATGTTATTTTTCTGTTAGCTTTTGTACCTTTAAAAATAGCTGTTTTGATACGTATTTTGTCTTTTTTTCCTACATTGACATCACTATTTATAATCGATACACTTTTAATGTTATTTCCTGTTTTGGTCACTTTATATAGGTTTTGTATATCAGTGATTAAACCATGTATAGTTACTTTTTTTGGACTTGGTGCAAATTTGACTAGAGATAAAAAGGATGGCTTAAATTCTAATTTCTCTATGATAGTAGATTTTGACGACAGATAACTCTCACTTTCATGCTTAATATACAAATCATGTATAATCATCTTTATTGGAATAAATGAAACTTCAACACTACCATTGATATTTACTTGAGTACCATATGTTTCCTTTAGCTTCTGTTCTATATAGCTTTTATACTTATTATTCCAATTAATAAAACTAGGTGCAGCGTACAACAAGAATGAAAGAGCTAGAACACCAGCTACTGTAGCATAACGCAATATCTTCACAGAACACCCTAACTTAAATTTTAATATTAACCTAAAGTGACTAAAATTTAGTTTCCAGTACAATGCAAAGGTAAGCATTTATAGTACTAAATTTTTACTCAAAAGGAATATCTATTTCAGTATATACACAGTTTTACCAGATATCACAGTACGAACTGCACGCCCCCTTACTTTTCTCTTATCAAAAGGAGAATTTTTTGATTTACTTGCAAATTTACCGATATCAATTTCCCAGCTATGCTCTAAATCAACAAAAGTTAAATCAGCTACAAAATTCTTTTTTATTCGTCCTCTTGGCACATGTATAATATCTGCAGGCTTATAGGTTAGTTTTCCTAACACATCCAATAAATCTAGATCATGGTCATAGTATAATTCAAGTGCTAATGGTACAAGAGTTTCAAGTCCTACAATACCAAAAGCAGAATCGCTTAATGGTAAATCTTTAGAACCTGCATCGTGTGGTGCGTGATCGGTTGCTATGCAATCAATTATACCAGTTTTTAATCCCTCTATCATAGCTAAGCGATCCTCTTCTGACCTTAATGGAGGATTCATTTTTGCCATTGAGCTATGATCTCTAACGTCATTTTCAGTTAAAGTAAAATGATGAGGGGCAACTTCACAAGTTATATTTATTCCTCTTTTTTTTGCATCGGCAATTGCTCTTAGCGAATCTTTAGATGAAACATGTAGAACATGATAATGAGCATTAGGAATATCTTTCATAAGCAAAATATCACGGCTAACCATCACTGCCTCAGAAACGCTTGGAATTCCTGTAATTCCCAGCTCTTCAGAAACTATTCCCTCATTTATGCAACCACCTGCAGATAAATTTAAATCCTCTGCATGCTGAGCAATAGGAACATTTAGCATAGATGAATACTTAAGCGCCTGCCTCATTATATGAGCATTCATAACAGGTAGTCCATCATCAGTAAAACCAACAGCTCCAGCTTCCTTAAGCAATGCCATTTCAGTTAACTTATTTCCAGATTTTGTAATTGCTGCGTAAAACTCAACATTAACATGAGAGGTCTCAAATGCTCTATACTTTAAGTACCTAGCAAGTATTAGATTATCAATGGGTGGAATGGTATTTGGTTGACAAACTACGGTGGTTACACCGCCTGCAGCAGCAGATTTACTGCCAGTATATATAGTTTCTTTATGCTCCTGCCCCGGCTCACGAAAATGCACATGAATATCAACAATTCCTGGCATCAGCACAAGGCCATCACAATCTATCACTTCATCAACACCGCTTGGCACACCACCTGCAAATAAAGACTCGCCAAAATCAGCAATAATCTTACCTTCAGTTAGAAGTGAGCCATAAATATCAAGTTTAGATTCAGGATCAATTATACGAGTATTTATATACGCAACTTTATACCCTTCTTTTTGACCATTCCCTAACAAAAACCAAGACTGCTCTAACATAAAACTAAATAATTCATGTATAAATTATATGAAATCATAGCTTTACTACAAATATTATTGCAATGACTAGTTGTTTTTATGCTGGATTAGCAAAGCTGGGTTACTTGCACAAATACAAATCTATATAAGCAGTGAACCTAAATGCACTGCTTATATATAATAAAGCTTGAGTTTTAAAGAGGAGTGGTTGCAATTAATATTTATTTCTGAAGCTTCGAAATTTGACCAAGCGAAGGTGCATTCATAACAGTTGATGGACCATCAGTGGAAAACATCTTCTTGTAAACATAAGCAAGTACATAACTTACAAACATTAACAACCCACTTCCATTAGTACTTAATAAGCTACTTGCGTTATTAGAGATACCATTTTCTGCATCACTTCCTAAAAGCAAAGAGGTGGAATTAGTGATATTCCCCAAATTTTGACGCAAATGTGATAACATCATCGGAGTAGTGTCAGGTATCCCACTACTTCTCATATCAATAATACCGTTATTTCTGTTAGAGTTAGTAATTTCCTCAAGAAAACTTTCTATTGTTGTCATCTGCTCTGTTGTACTATTTTTTGCTTGCTCACGAGCAGCTTCTTCTAGCAATGTAACCATTTCTTCATTGCCTTCTTCAGAAGCAACCTGTAGTAGGGTATTACCAGAATTATCTTTGGCATTAATATCTGCACCATTACTGATCAGCAACTTAGCAATATCTACATTGTTTTTATATATAGCAACATATAAAGGCGTATGACCATTTTTGTCCTTAGCGTTAACATCTGCACCTTTGCTTATTAGCAACTTAACAGAATCTATACTGTTACCCATACTGTTTCCAGATATAATAAATTATAACGGTGTATAATCATTGAAAAACTTAGCGTTAACATCTGCTCCATTGTCTATTAAAAGTTCAATTATATCTTTATTGCTCCCATGGTATAATGTGGCGTAATATAATAGACCTTTACCGCGATCACCTTTATGGTCAACCTCTGCACCATTGTTTATCAATAACTTAACAATATCTGCATTATTTCCTTCTACAGCAACACGTAATGGTGTCTTCTTACTATTGTTCTCAACATTAACATCTGCTCCCTTACTTATCAGTAGCTCAGCAACATCTATATTGCCTTTTTCCACAGCAATATGTAGTGGTGTATAACCATTGAAAGTCTTAACATTAACATCTGCTCCATTGTCTATTAAAAGTTCAATTATATCTTTATCATTATCATGTTCTATTGCATAATATAAGGGAGTGATTTTTCCACTATCCCTAGAGTCGATCTCTGCACCATTGTTTATCAACAGTCTAACAATATCTGGATTATTTTCTCGTACAGCAAAGTGTAGTGGTGTGTCAAGGAGACTGTCCTTAGCGTTAACATCTGCCCCTTTCTCAATTAATAAGCTAATGATATCCCTACTCAACGGTGGATTATCAGTGCAGTCTTGTCCAGAACTACAAGAACAATATATTGAAACCGCACAGTGTAGTGGCGTCCGGTCTGAGAGTCTTATTACATCACTACCCTTCGCATTAACATTTGCTCCTGTCGCTATAAGTAATTCAACATTTTCCTTACTTCGATCTATGAAACTCTCCCTAAAAAGGTTATAACAATAAGCGTCATCAGTTTTAAGTCTTTCCTCATCAATCCAAGTAGTCATAATACCCCCCATAACAAAATCATTCTAAATATAGAATAGATAGAAAAAATTTTTTTTGTCAATATAAGACCATTTTATCATGAGATTTATCTATGCAAATTTATATGAATACAAATCTATATAACTAAATGCATTGCTTATATACATTTGATTTTAAAGAGGAGTGGTTGCAATTAATATTTATTGCTGAAACTTCGAAATTGATCATGCGATGATGTGTCAACAACAGTTGATGGATTAGAAAACATTTTTCTGTAAGCATAAGCGCATATGTAACCTATAAACATTAACAATCCATTAACACTTGATAAGCTACTTGCTTGACTAAAGGTACCATTTTCTGCATTACCCCCTAAAAGTAGAAGGCTTGTGGTATTTTTTGAGCCTTGGTAGAGATATTGTGGTATCACTGTAGTAATGTTTGGTATTATAGTAGTTTCACTGCCTCTCAAATCAACAATCCCATCTTTTGTATTGGAAGTTATCATATCTTCCACACTACTTATTATAGTTCTATTGTGATCTACTCCTTCTAACAATTCAGTAATGTTTTTGTAATTTTCATTATTAGAGTATTTTTTACGAGCAATACCTAATGGAGTGTTCCCCAGATTACCAACAACGTTAACATCTGCTTTTTCATCTAACAGTATTTTAGCGATTTCAACTCTATTATAAAAAACAGCAAGATGAAGCGGTCTCATACCTTTTTTAGCTTGAATTTCTAAATTTGCCCCTAAATTTAACAGTAATCGAACAATACTAGGTTTATTATGAAAAATAGCATAATGTAATAAAGACCAATTGTCATGTTCATCGTCTTGAATGTTAACATCTATACAATGTGCATCACAATTATAATCTTCATCATAATAGTAATCACAACTGCCACAAGTGCCATCCTCATTATTTACATAATACTTAACATCTTCTTCATTACCAAGCTCTATGGCATCAAGTAATTTTTTGTTAATTGGCATAACTCTCCCTCTCTCATACCAGTAATGGTATACTATAGATAGCTTTCTGCTTGTCAATAAAATATTCAGTATAAGCAGTACACCTAAATGCACTGCTTATATACAACAAAATTTTAAATAGAAGTAGTTGCAACTACTTCATTATCTCCTATTGGGTCAATTGTAATACCGTCTAGTGTAATAAAAGCAAGATTATCCTGTCCTTGTTTTAGCAATGATTCAGTCACTATGTTTCTGTTATTTTTCCAACCATATGTATTACAACTTCTATAATAATCATAGAGCTTCCTTCCTAAAAAAACCAGTACCCCTAAAGCATAAATGCCACCAAATATTCCACCTATTATTCCTATATTAGGAGTATTGCTGCTTTGATCAGTAATTTCTGGGTAAGAAGAACCATTAATCAATTTTGAATCCTGATAAAGCATAGTAGTGTTTTCAATTGATAGTATGCTGTTTCTTAACTCTATAGCTGCTTTAACTGTTGGATCATTATTTATCAACTTTTTATTAAATTTTTCTGCTAAAGTAATGGTGTTCCTACTTTTGCCAGCAATACCAAGATCAAATACTGCGTCAGCATTTATATTACATTTGTCATTTTTTTTATAACTTACATATGATTCAAACTGATTATAGAATCTTGTCTCTCCTCCATGTTTGAGCAATAAAGATGTAATCCTATTAGTGTCATCTAATTCCCCTTTATAATTAGCTGACATTCTTTGTTTGATTCTTCCAAGAAACATAATATCTAAAGGAGTGCGTCCTTCACTTTCTTTTGCATTAACATTAGCACCACACTCAACCAATAAATTAGCCAAATCATAATTATAAAACGCACAAGCAAAATGTAGTGGTGTCCACTTGTGATGAGTACCGTCTGCTTTTTTAACATCTGCACCAGCATATATTAATAACTTAGCCATATAAAAATGCCTCTCTAGTATAGCAAAAATCAAAGGAGTGTTTTCATCATTGATATCTCTCTGATCAATGTATTCATTAAGATTATCGATGTTACGGAGTAGAAGCTTACTAACTTCATCTAAAGAGTTTTGCTTAATAGCCGTGAATAGATCTGTATTATTTACGCTCATCTTATTATCCTAATAATAAAATTAATTATGTACTAATCTAAATTTTTACAAAGCAAAATTATTAAATTTTTAAGTAAAATTTACCATCATAAGCTTTCTTCCATTCTTCCTTAAATTTAAGTAAGTGATCTTTTTGACTATTCTCTAAATACAAAAGTAAATCATCGAGATTTTTATTATAACTTTCAGTTGTAATCCTGCCTTGATGCTGCATTAGCTTTAGGTAGATTAGATAGGTGTTAATCACGTCAGTTTCACAATAGTCCCTAACTTCTTGGATTTTACCACTATCGTATAAACTTGCAACTTGCCCGCCATCAGTACCAATTTTCCCCGGAAGCCCAAGTATTGAACATACCTCATTCATCTTAACTCTAGCTGAAGCACCAAAATCAGAAAGAGCTTCAAGTAAATCGCAGTGCCAATCAACGCTGTAGCGCTGCATATAATTGTTCCACTTATCACCTGATTTATAAAGATATTCTGCCTGCACCCCATATTTCATCGCTCTATACTTAAGTACCGGTAAATCAAAAGTACGGCCATTAAAAGAAACCAGCCTTGGCTTAGTTTTAGATATATACTCAAAAAATCCCTTAACTAGTTCTTCTTCACTGGAATCTAGTTTTCCTCCAGATCTTATCTCTCTCAGCACAAAAGTCTCATAACCACCACTGCGGACAACATCAGCAAACAAAAAGCTAATAACTACTACTTGATGAAAAGGCTGGCGCAAAAAAGGATTCTGCCCACCTGTTATTTCTAAGTGATACTGAGTCAGTGCCTCACGCTTTTGCTGCACATCACCATCTATTTTACCTATCAGGATATCGCACGCACTAATATCTGGGATGGTTTCAATATCAAAAACTACTAAAGAATTAAGCATGATCTACATATTCCTTTGGGCGATCTTGCCAAGATTTTCGTATTTTGACAAACAAAAAAAGGTGTATTTTAACTTCAAACATATCTTCAAGTTCTGTGCGTGCTGCAATATTGATCTTTTTTATGTTCTCTCCATTTGTGCCAATGATAATTTTTTTATGACTTTCCCTAAGAACGTATATAACTTGTCTTACAATTAAACTTTTATCTTTCTTCTCTTGCATTTGTTCTGTTACTACTGCTAGAGAGTATGGCAGCTCCTTATTTAAGCTTAAAAATAGTTTTTCACGAGTTACTTCAGCAGCTATAAAGCTGGTTGATGTGTCAGTTATACAATCTTCAGGGTAGAGCCATGGACCTTCAGGAGCAACTGTAGATAAATATTCTAACATCTCTTCCACACCACTATTTTTTAACGCCGAGATCATAAACATCTGATCGAATCCTCCATAAGTTGCAGTAAAATGTTCATATGCTCTTTTAATTTCAGGTTTTGTAGCCAGGTCAATTTTATTAATTACTAAAATGCATCTAATATTTAATTGCTTTGTTCTTGCAATAACTTTTATCATCTGGTCACTACCATAAGAGAAATTTCTAAAATCAAGCAAGAGCAAAACAGCATCTGTGCTTTTTATTGCAGACCATGCAGAGCTTACTATAAATTTTTCGAGTTTAGTTTTAGCATCAAAAATGCCAGGAACGTCAATGAAGATAAATTGTGTTTCTTTATATATGGCAACTGCTCTGATTTTAGTACGTGTTGTCTGTGCCTTGGGAGTAATAATGGAAACTTTAGCTCCGACAATGTTGTTGATTAAAGTAGACTTGCCAACATTTGGCAGACCAGCTATTGCAATTGTTAGACACTTTTGTTTGGTAGTCATTTTGCTAATTTCTAAATATTATGTCAATATGACGGTAAAAGCTTTAAACTGCAATGAATATAGATATAAAAAACTTAATTGAAATGTTTTCTAAATTACCAAATCTTGGTCCCGCCTCATCGCGAAGGCTAATTCTTCATCTAATTAGAAACAAAGAAAAAATCATGCTGCCGCTTGCACATTCAATTCGAGAACTTGCAGAGCGAGTAGTAGAATGTGAGATATGTGGTAACCTTGAGACAAAGTCACCTTGCTCTATTTGTTTAGATCAAAGGCGTAACACTAAGCTGTTGTGCGTTGTTGAAGACTTAGGAGATCTATGGGCTTTTGAAAAAGGCAAAATATACAGTGGTTTATATCACATACTTGGTGGAACTTTATCGGCAATAAATGGTATAGGTCCTAAAGAGCTAAATCTGCAAAAGATTATAAGTAGAGTAAAAGAATCTGGTGTTGAAGAAGTAATTATTGCCACTAACTCAACGCTCGATGGACAAGTGACAGCACACTACATAGTAGATCTATTGAAAGACTTAAATATAAAAGTATCACGTCTAGCTTGCGGCATACCAATTGGTGGAGAAATTGACTACCTTGATGAAGGAACACTAAACGCAGCCCTTTGTTCAAGACAAGAGATAAACTCAGCAAAGGTATAATAAGTATAATCTACATACATCTGAATAAAATGTTACCCAAGCCTTGATCTTTTTGCTGATGAACCTGCCTCTACTTCAATTTCAAATGTTTCCAATCCTGGTTCAGTTTCCTGATGTTCTAAGATTTGATTCTCTGAAATTTCCGACTCTTCACTCATATCTGATTCTTCGTCTCCATATCCCTCTAGCTCTGGAATATAAATAAGTTCAACCATTGATTTAATATCAATTCTGTACTTTGCCTCAAGCCTATCTAATTCCTCTTTCATCCCAAACTTTTTCACCAGTTTAATAGAGTGATCTTTCAAAGTTCCATTTTTAATTCTTTTGTCTATATCATGCCATAGCGTTACAATAATATCGTCAGAATACCTATTCATTAAGGCCAGTTCAAAGGCAGTATCGCCATAGTCGTTACATATATTATGATCGATGTTATCATGACTTAACAATAGCTTAATCATATCATAATTATTTTGTTTAATAGCTAGCATAAGGGCTGTTTCTCCTTTATAGTTCTGTCCATGTGTATCTATATTATATTCCAATAAAATCTTTACTATTTCTAGAGCGTCGTTTAGAACTGCGGAATACAGTAATGTATGTCCATCTGCATATGATATATTAACATTTGCCCCATTTTCTAGTAAAGCTTTTACTATTTCTTGAGCATTATTGATAACAGCCAAGTGAAGTAATGGTGTGTACTTCAAATTTTCATCTTCTGGTTCTTCTTCTAGAAAAATTCTGATTTTATCTAAATTCAGTAACTTTTTAATCTTACTTGAATCTTTATTACCCTCTTTATTAATGGTATTTACAAGTGCATCATAATATGGGCTATACCACTGCATACATTTAAAAGCAAAAGATATTACTTTTTTAGTATATTTTATAAAACAGAATATAAAACTTATACTTATACAATCCCTATAGATCCGTAATTTGGTGAAATATATTTTATTTTTATGTAGTTAGGTGGGTGACCCACGCCTTAAGGCGAAGACTTTAGTATAGGATTACTTTAGTATTTTCTATGGATTAAAAACATAGCTCTCATAGTACGTTTGATTTCACGTAGTACTAAGTATAGGTACAGGATACTTGTAGGTGAAACAGCAGTAGAGAGATTATCAGAAAATTACGTAGATATTGTAAGTGGTAATATTACGCCTGATCACGTACATATGCTAATTTCTATGCCGCCCACTATCCAACAATATATCAAAGGGAACGTAAGTTATTCCAAGAGTTTGAACAATTAAGAAAAAGATACTGGGGTCAACATTTGTGGGCTAGAGGATATTTTGCTGTTACCGTTGGTAATGTAAATTCTACAGATGTGCAGAAGTATATTGAAGAACAAGAAATTCATCATAAACATCACAAATCTCTGAGTTTTAAAACTTGCTTTAAAGCTTTAACTCATACCACCAGCTTTAGCTGGTTGTAATTTATAAGGGACAGCAGTATCAGTCATTGTCTAAGATAGCAGGACTGGCAATAGCTACAATGGCCCTTTATTTTTTGGCATGCGTAAAAAGTCACCTACAAGAAAAAATGCTTAAAACAGTTATTCAAGAGATAAAATTATACCAGAAAATCATGTGAGGAAGGATTAGAGCAAACATTCAATAGTCTCGATGCTCAACGTTTAGCCGGATATTCAAAGTCAGCAGCATGAATGCTTTAGATAAAAGATATGATGACGGTGGTTATTCTGGCGGTACTTTAGAGAGACCAGCTCTGCAAGAACTATTTAAGGATATCGAGAATGCTAAGTGTTGTAGTTTATAAAATAGATAGGCTTTCAATACTTGATTTTGCTAAGATTTGTTTGATAAGTAACATTTGTTTCAATAACACAACACCGCAAATTCAATGGGATGCTCAAATATAGTCCTAATCAATATGAAAGAAGGGGAGAGATAAGCCTCAAAACAGAAAGGATGGGAGCCCATTGGTTACGATGTAGAAGACCGTAGGCTTATTATCAATCAAGAGGAGACAGAGGTAGTAAGTTCAATCGATTTATAGGTTTAAAGTCGGCAGCTACCGTTGCTAGAGAATTAAATAACCAAGGGTATAAGACTAAAGCAGAAAGACCATTTAAAATTGCAACAGTAAGAGGCATCCTCACTAATACTACTTACATTGGCTATATTACTCATAAAGGCAACCGAACAACATGAGGCAATAATTAATAAGGAACTATGGGATAAGGTACAAGAGGTTTTTATTAAACGTGAAGGGATAAAGCCTAAGGAAGAGTATAGAGCTCTACTTAAAGGTTTTGTGATAGTTGTAAGTCAGTGATGAAGGCTACAAGAAGAAAAATAAAAGGTATGTTTGGCAACAGTCATATAAGAGGTGCTTATTAAGTAGTAGTAGCATAGCTGCAGGAGAGATAGAAAGAGCTGTTGTTATGCAAGTTCGCTTATTATTTAAAAACCCACGAACAGAAACTCATTTACAGATTTTAGATGATAAAAAAATCTCTCAATTATAAGGGATAGTTGGGACAATTTATTTCCAAGAGAACAAGAAAAAATCGTTCGGAAGCTAGTTAAAGCTATAAGAGTGAGTGAAAGAATCTGCATTAATCCTACAGAACTTATAAGGCTTGCTGGGAATATTGAAGAAGGATCAAATGATGGTATGGCAAATGAAGAAATATTTTTATTTACATCACTAAAATTTAATAAAAGTAGCAACCAAACAGTAATACTATCCCCTGAATTTAAAGAAGAAAAAAGTATAATTTACTTAAAGCACTAGTAAATGTGGCAAAAACTTGTGGTAAATATGGAACTATAAAGGAGCTCTATTCGCAATAGGATCAAAATACCCACAACGTGTATTAAAGCTAAACTTTCTTTCGCCAAAAATTAAAGAAGATATTTTAAATGGCTCAACAAACTTATTTCCTAACTTTTCCAGTATAAGAAATATACCAATATTGTGGCATGAACAGGAGAAGATTTTTTACGAACAGTAGGGATTGCAATTTATTCTGTAAATCTAAACATTAACATCTTCTGTACTTTAATGAATATCTTATAAATAAAAAACATCAAGAAAATAAATAAGTTGACTTAAGTAGAAATAGATGGATAGATGACCACCACTGTAGATATCAGATCTAAAATTTATATGCTACTTAAGAGTTTTATGAATAATAATGGTAATAAACGTAAGAAACGCTTAGAATCAAGAATATTGGCAAGCAAAGGACAAGCTTTACTTGATTGTGAAATAATTGAATTGTTGTTATATGCAGTGCACCCAAGCTCGTATTACAGCTAAAGAACTAATTTAAGCAGTATAGGTAAGGTTCTGAAATAGATGATTTGAAAAATATTAAAAGTGTGAATGTTGCAGTAATTTTCTGTGTGAGAGAAGCTTTAAACAGAGAGATAGATTAAAAAAACTGTATATAATTGGCAGAAATTGGTAGATTACTTAAGATTGGCCAATCGGGAATGGAAAACGTCAGGATAATATATCTAAACAAGAAATATCATTTAATAGCAGAGGAAATTCAAAACGTTGGTACAAAGTATCATTACATATAAGAGAGATTATCAAAAAAGCACTATTTAAAGGTGCAACATCAGTAATATAATCACCCAAGCGGAGATCCAAAACCTTCAGAAAATGATATTGAAATGTTTATCCTTAGCGTGTTTGGTATAGAAATGCTAGATCATGTGATTATTACTGCTGATGATCATTTTAGTTTCTATGAAAATGGATTGTTGTAGCTATAAAGGGAAATTAATACTTCTATACAACAATTTTGACTTACTTTTGATAGCTGAATTACAGAGCTTAATGAAAGCTTTTTACAACATAATCTAAACCATATGAGTATGCTGTTTCCTTTAGTTGCAAGTAATGTAAGGAAAAAAAGTAGTCTAATTTTATCTATTTAGCTAATTTCTTAAAATCTTTAGATGTCCTTTAAGAGAAAATTTAACTTACGTCTATAAACTAAATATAGCATACAAAACAGGTAGAGGGGAAAAATATGGCTGTGGAGGAAAGTTCTTTAAGTAGAGATGACATACCGGAAGATTTATGGGAAGAGCAAATAGCTAAGTGGTCTAGTGAAGAGCTAAAACTAACAAAGAATCAAAGAAAATTAAATAGTAAATTTTTAAATAAATTGAAGAATTTAAGATTGTATTTAGGAGTTTATGATTTTAACACAGACTTTGAATATGACCGTCCTGGTGCTGCAGAACTTAAGAAATTTTTAGAAGATTATGAGAATGATCAAGATTTAAAAGTAGTATTTGATCTTAAAAGGGGAGAATCAAAAACAACAGTACTACATGAAGTTGTCAACTTTAATATTGATGTCCTAGATCTATTATTGAAAGCTGGTGCTAATCCAAATGTGCAAGACAAAGATGGAAAAACACCACTGCATTATGCTGCTGAAGATTATTGTATAGAGGCTCTAAGAACTCTTTTAGATAAAGAGAATATTGATGTCAATGTACAAGATCAGTACGGAAAAACACCACTGCATTATGTTGCCGATAATAGCGGCTCCCATGAATGTGATGAGAGTATAAGTTGTCTTTTGGAGCAAGGAGCAAGAGTTGATATTCAAGATAATTATGGCAATACACCACTACATTACGCAGCTGATCGTGGATATGTTGATGGAATAGAGTTACTTATAGAAAAAAATCAAGGAATTAATCTTATAAATAAGGATAAAAATACAGCATTACATCTTGCTCTCTATAATAAAGATGTGCGGATTTCAGAATGTATTTTAGATGAAAAATATAGAGATGTAGAAGTAAATATAAGCAATAGAAAGGGATGGACACCACTGTTACTTGCTGCTCTACTAAATTCTACGCCAGTAACTCGTAAAATATTAGAAAGAGGAGCAAATATAAAATATACAGATAGCGAAGGTAATAGCGCTCTACATTATGCTGCATGTAATAGCCATACAGGAGATAATCTAAAAACTACAAAATGTGATTTACTTTCGCCAGATAATGATCCGTTAAATAGCAACAGTAATGATTATTCTGAAGATACAGCGGTGAAAAATGTAAATGAGCTTATCGCTGCAGGTATAGATGTTAATATTTGTAATAAAAATGGTAACACATCGTTGTTTTTTGCTGTTGAAGATATAAAGCCTGAAGTGGTCAAACAGCTTTTACGGCAAGGAGCAAATGTAGAAGCAGGGGATAGATATGGCTATACAGCACTTCATTATGCAGTAAAAATAAGAAGTTTAAGAATGTTAAAAATACTGCTTCCTCATCAGGTAGATAGTGATGGAATTGAGAGTGATGAAGAGATAGATGGTGAAAAAGCTAAAATTCTGCTTTCTGAGGCTGTGGATAAAAAAGGAAATACACTTTTGCATCACGCAGTTAAACTAGGATGTAGTAGGGAAATGCTTAACTTTCTTGTAAAGAATGGGATAGATATTAATGAAAAAAATAAAAATGGAGTAGCACCAATTCATATAGCTGCTAAATATGGGCATGAGCATCTTATGGATTTTTTTATAGAAAACAAAGCAGATATTAATGTTCAATGTGGAAATTTTGTAGAATCGGAAATTGAATCTGCAAAAGAAAAGTTTATTAACATGCAAGATGGCAGTGCTGATGAAAGCAGTGTTATATATATTAAAAATGATGCTAAGTACAAAAAAGCAACACCCATGTCAATAGCCACTAGCAATAGTCATAAAGATGCTGTGAAAAAGTTATTGTTGCAAGGAGCAAAGCCAAGTATTGGTAATGATAAGGGTTGGACACCTATACATATAGCGATTAGAAAAGCATTTGATAAGAATTGTGAAGAAGAAGAAAGAGAAAAAGCATATCAAATTATAGAAAAGCTAGCAGTATTTTCTAATATTGAATATTTTAGACCAAAGGATCTCATTAATAAAATGATTGCAAAAACAAAAGAGGTATTGACTGGTGGGACCAAAGGGCTACCAAACATTATACAAATGGCAAATGAAGATAGAAGAATTAGAGATATAATAGAAAGTGCTTTAAAAAGCAGAGAAAACAACCAACCATCAACTGCTCCAATAGATGAATATGCGCCTAGTGCTCCACTTGATGATAGTTTTTATGATAAGTTAGGATCTTATGTTGAAGAAATACCTGATCTTTATCCCGATTTTGTACAGGAATTTGATCAAGCACTAGAAGAAAACACTAATGTAGATATTACATGGCCTTCTGAACAAAAAAATATAGAAGAAATACCTGATAGCAAATCAGATAAGTTTTTAGATAGAATGGCTAAGGATATCGTAGAACTAAATAAAGCTGTAAATGAAGCGTTAGAGTTGGGAATAAAAATAAAACATGGTTTTGTCGATTCAGTTATGGCAGAAGTTGAACAATTGAATGGAGTAAAGGAAAACCCTAAAATTGCAAGTGATATAATTTGTAAGCTGATATCAAAAGGAGCAGATATTAGTAAATATCAGAAAATGAATGAAGAGTTGGAAGTATTATTAAGAAATCACAAGGTTAAAATGCAAAAGGCTTACTCTGAATTTTCTAGCCTGACTAGAGATTTATATGATGTAGCAACAAAAGCGACATACAAAGGTGAAGTAAGCCACGTAGAGATAGACAATACTACTTTTTATCTGGAATATTTACCAAACAGTATAATAGATACTGCTAAAATTATAGATGGAACAAAGAATTTAGGGTTAAACCAAGGGAATATAATGCTTGGTGGTAATATAATTAAAATAGGCAGTAGTGAAGTAGAAATTGAGATAAGGGATAAAGTAAGGAATTACACAAACCTTTCAAACAATAGTAACATTATGCTCACTTTTTGTACTAGCCTAGGAGAGTTAAAAGTTAAGTTATGTCATAATGTGCAAAATGAAGATGTGATCGAAATAAAAGTATGTGATCGAGAAAAATTTGAGCAATTAGTCAGCAGTCAGGAAGAGATAGGAAAGAATTGCTTATTAGGAGGATTAACTGTTTGCGATGCTATTAAGAAAGGATATTTTACAAGACCAGAAAATTCTGAAATAATACAGGATATATCTCAAGATACTGAGGAGAGGATGGATTGTATAGCTCAAGGAAATAATAAAGTAAATACAAAAAATATCTGGCAAAATATGTTAGAAACAAAAAGAGAAAGCAGTTGTGAGAGAGGGATGTAAACTATATTTTACATTTGTTGCCAATGTACGATCAGAAGTTTTAAGGAGAAAATTATTAGTATGTATAGTCAAAATTTGTAAAATTTCATCTCTCAATTCCCTATTATCTAAGCTACTACTCAAAAACTTTAAGGTTTATTATCAGAGCTTCTGTTTAAAGAACTCGTTTTTAAAACTGATCAATGTCTTCATTACTGAGATTCTCCTCTTCAACTAGTTGGCAAAGAAAATAAGGGATAATTAGTGTTAATTTTGGATTAGCTAAATACTCGGTAACAATTATAATTTTAAAGATTTCAAATTTCTCTGCACAAACTTTGAAATGCTCCTGTTTTGATTAAAGTTGCATACTCTTCTACATCATTAGAAAGAACACCTTTAAAGATAACTAAGAAAAACTATAGTACCCACCTTAAGCTCGTTGGATTTTCTCATTCTTACTTTTGTTGCAGTGTAGGTTTGCAAATAAAAGAACAAGTGCTACAAACTCAAGAAACAACCAATATGAGCATGCCAACTCAAACAGCAATTCGCCAAAGGTTACATATCACCAATACTAATGGTACAGTAACACTTGATTATCAGTGTTTTGTGAAACTGAGCAAACTTGTTTTACTTACTGATGACCTATATTTTATAGAATTATACTAATACCTTCTTTTGTTCTTGTGCTGCCATGTCTACATTTGTTACATTTGTTGAAGGTTGTAACTGTGATGCTAATAATTCATGTAAAGGCTTTGCCTCATATTGCTTTCCTATTTTTACATTATTTGCAGCTAATTGCTCTACAGTAATGCCATTGCGTTCAAGAAATTTTATAGAACCATCATCACTAATGTTAACTTTAATATTACATTCTTTTTCTTCAAAACGCCATTTTAGAGTCATGTTATATGATCCATTAGCTATTTCATAAATTCTTATTCCATTTTCATCAACCCGGCCACGTATTCCTCTTTTTTCGTCTTGATTAGGTAACAACAGTGTAATTGCTGTTATTTTATTCTTTTTACAAAAATCACTATTCAGGATATCACTAATGCTTATCTCTCCTTTATTATTATTCAATATAATCCTTGCAGTTAACATAGTTATAACTGGACTTCTCACTCTAAGCTGCACAGATTCAAGAGTGCCATTATTTATATATTTAGAAAATTCTTGCTCAGTTTCGTTAATAATGCTACCCTTAAGGTACTTGCCATGGTTTTTATTCTCTGAGTTACCAAGATCATTAGAAAAAAGGGACTGTATCTGTTTTTCATCGTCACAATCTATGTATTCATACTTGCGTTCATTTTTAGTCCCTAAAAATGAATGATCGTCTGCTCTTGCTTTATTATTTGGAGAAAAAATAAAAGACTCATTAGAAGGATTACTACTGACATTAGGAGTAATAACAGCTTCAATTAGAGATATAACTTCAGTATTAGTATTGTTTAACATAAATCCCCCACTAAATAATACAAAATTAGCATATAAATATTATGCTAGGTAGTCAACATATATTTAGAAAAATATGTTTTTATAAAATGCTATTTTAAACTTCTTTGTAAGTGCAAACGAATATTCATATGCACTACTCGGTTTATTTAAAATACCACTCAAACAAACTTATGATGCATTTAAAATCCAGAAAGTAAAGATGGTGGGATTACCGAATGGCAGAAGAATAAGGGTATGAGAATAGATCACATTCTACTATCACCAGAGGCTACAGATAGGTTAGAGAAATCAACAACAAAATGCGTGCAAAAGAAAACCCATCAGATCATGCTCCTGTTGTGTGTGTTTTAGAAGAAAGCATCAACTATTCCTTTTAAAAGGTCTTGTTTTGTCAAAATAAAGAATATCAATTACAACCAGCTAAAGCTAATAATTTGAGTAAACGCTTAAAATGCTTTGCAAAACCAAATTATTTTGGCCGTTTTGATAAAATGTGAGTAAAACTGATAGAGATTTATTAAAAATTTAAAAAAAGAGGGGTGGAAATGCATAATTTATATCAAATCTTAGGGGTGAATAAAAACGTACCTACTTATGCTATTAAAAAGGCTTATAGAGATAAGGCATTGTATGAACACCCTGATAAAGGTGGTAGTGCGCAAAAAATGGCATTACTGACAACAGCTTATCAAACCTTAAGTGATCCGATTGAAAGAAAAAAATTTGATCAAGAGTGGGAAATTTTTAATTCATCTCATGATACTGAAATATCCTTAACACCATCAGGTTATTTACCTACAGCAGGTACTCCATTTTCAAGGTCTTTTAGACAGCAACATGCACAACTTGTAGGTCAATACCAACAGAAACCACTTAATCGAAATCAGTCTTCGTCATATCTAAAGGCTTTTCATTCCGATCTTATGAGTAATGTTGCAGATGATCTATTTTCTTTTATTAAAACAAAAGAGGACTTAGGAACAAAGTTGAATATAGGGTCTTTAACGCCAGAAAAAGCAGCTGAATATTTTATCAAATTTTTGCGAGGTGATTATTTCGGAAATAGCTTAAAAGATTTAAGCAAAGCATTTTATCAAAAAATTAAGCAGCTAGAAACTTTAGGCCAACAAGCTGATTATGAGTTTCAATTATACCATGGCATTTATGAAATTTTGCTAGTAGCAGCTAAAGAAAAAACACCCACTGTAAAGATCTTATTTTCACTACATAAAATTACTGAGTATGCAAAACACAATACTGACCAATCCATGGGTTTTATGGCTCCCCTACTGCAAAGTAGATATTTTCATAGCTTGTTTTCACAGGCCTTGCATTATTATTGGTTATCTGAAGAGAGCATATTGGATGAATCATATGCAAAAACTTTTAATGGACAAGCAGCAGTTGAAAATTTAATTGAACGTTTAAAATCACAGTTATCTGAAAACCGCAGCACAAGTAAATCGAACGATCAGGTAGCTAACTTACTTCGATATGCGCGCCTGTTGTTAAGATTAGAAAAAGATCTAAGTAAACGTTCAGATATAACTGATCATGCTGCCTTTTACCGAGCTTCCATTTGCTCGATTGGTTGCCTACACTCATGGGATTTGCCGAGCATGCAATTACTGTTAATACCTTATTACAAGCTGGAATTACACTGCAAAAAGCTGCTGCGCAAGAATCAGATTCTATACTAAGTATGGCAGATGAAAAACTTGCAGCTAAAGTTTATGGCGTAGCGATAGGTATTGGTCATCATGCAACACCAGATATTGAACTTTATACGTGTATACATAGTGTAAAATGTTTATTATCTTGTCGTTATACCGATTCTGAATTTAAGGAAATACTAGAGGCATTACAGCATCGAACGCTCTGGCTAGCTGATTTGTTCCCCTTTTTCCAAGCCCCACAGTCCAATGCTGATTTTCTTGCACAAGAAGATAAAACCCTAATTTTAATGCGCCAATTGCTCCATGCGCTCATTGATAAAATTGATGATCCAAAAAGTACAGCAGAAATTGATCACAGCTATGTGCGTGTTTTTTATCAAGCATATGAAGCATGTTTAAAAAATTGGTATCAAAAAAATCACGATCCAGAAACGGAGAAAAAATTTCGTCAGCGATTAATGCAGGAGTTGTTAGTTAGCAAGCAATGGAAGGTAGATGATCTTAATTACAATCTCAATGCACCATGGCCTCTTACTAATCTAGATGAACAAGGTTGGACTCGTCCTAAGTCAGTATTACCGCTTGCAGAAAAAGCAAACGTTCCGACTTATAAAACGATCCATGGCGCAGAACTTAACTATAAAACCGGGGAAATGGCGTTTATTCTCGATTATTGTGAGAAAAATGAAAGTGACCATAACCGCTTGTTAACGATCTTTGATTTAAATGAGCTATTTCAACGTCGCTTAACATCAGCGCTTTTTAGTTTAGATCCTGTCGACCCCGACATGCCTTATCATCCCTTCAATCAAATGCGCTTTGTACCGTCGATATTATATCATTCGCAATTACTGCATACGATGTTGCTTACGGACTATTTATTAAAATTTCTAACTGTGGGCCAAGAAGTGCAGTGTCGTGACCCATACGAATTAAGATCTTTAGATAAAATTACTAATCAACTCCCTGCACATCTTAAAAAAATTATTGATGATTTTCACGCCAGTCATCATGAAGAATCACTGAATCGTTTTTGGATTGAATCAGAGGAAGTAGAACTAGCCATTGATGATGAAGGGCTTAGCAAGGATGGAGATGTTTTGTTTGCGCTGGGAGATATTCGAATGGTTGTTAAGCATCATAAACTGAAACGTGATGCAGAGGGACACCTTGTTGATAAGGAGGGTGAAGATGAAGGTTGGGATTGTTATGTATTAACTCAAGAACAAAAGCGAGAATTAGGCGATGGGAAAAGGGTTATTGCGGATTCAGCATTGATTATTATTCAAGAGTCCTGGGAGCTTATTTTTTGGGAAAACCATAAGGCAACATACCGTTTCACCTTAGAAGAGGATAAACATAACTTGATTCGTCTGAGCAAACGACAACGTGACGTTCAGGAGAAGGTTAAGACTGATGATTCAGAATCTTTACGTCAAATCTATCGAATTGTTTTAAAAGCGGCTGAAAAAGTCAACATGCCACATCATTACTCACCTGAATTTATCTTTGCACAAGAATTTACCAAATATTACAATGAATTTGCTGTTTATTTTCCTGAATTCGGAAGACTCAGAGAATTAAGTAAAGCTGCAACCTTAGTTAATGTTATGGCAGCACAACGTGCAGCAAATCAAGAAAAAGTACACCTAATTAGGAAACGCTTAAACTATAAACAATTTTGTGACTTACAATCTGATAGCAGATGTTCTAAAGAACAGATTATGCAAAAAAGACAAAAGTCACTCGATGATATAAGACAAAAAATAGGCCCTTTAAAATTCACTAGATCTTCACCTGAAATTCAAGATATGTGTAGTAGCTCTTATGATAAGGTCCGAAGTGATTATATTGATCAACATGGTTTATTAAGTTGGGGTTGGTACAGCACTGTATCATGTGATGTTCGCAGAGAAGTAATCGAACCACAAATACCTAAGTTCATCGCAGACCTGGAAGCTCAAAAAAAAGCAGCGGGTTGTGAGCAGTTATTGAAGCGATTTGAGAATGAATTGGCTGAATTATCTAGACTAGAAGCTAGTCAATTAGTTGACAAATTTTTAGAAGGTGATGATAAACCATTGCATAAACATTTAGTTTATTATGATAGAAAGCAAGTTGCTAAGAAAATCAAAGAAATCTATCCTGAACAACCAATAGACATTGATGATTATTGGCAAACAACGGGACAAAAGCTAAAGGAAATTGTCAGAAAGGGTATAACCAAGCAGTTTGAGGAATGGCAGAAGCAACTTTCCAAAGAGAAGATTAAGCAAAAAAGGCAAGAATCCCTCAATGATATAAGACAGCAAATAGGCACTTTATACTTCACTGAATCTTCACCCGAAATTCGAGACATTTGTGATAGGTGTTATGATGAGATCAGAAGTGATATTATTGCTGAACATGGTTATTCAGGCTGGAATAGTGTATCGCATAAGGTTTACAGAGAAGCAATAAGACCAAAAATACCTAAATTCATTACAGATTTACAAACTCAAAAAAGGGCAGCGTGTCACAAGCAGTTATCGGAGCTATTTAAGGATGAATTGTCTGGATCAGAAGCTAGCCAATTAATCGATGGATTTTTAGAAGGTAATGATGATCCATTACATAAACATTTAGTTTATTATGATAGAAAGCAAGTTGCTAAGAAAATTAAAGAGATCTATCCTGAACATACTACACATAGTTTAGATAAAGCACTCAATAGTTCCCCACCTATAATTGATAAAATTATAGAAAGTGAAACAAAAAAAGCGTTAGAAGAACATAAACGGCAGTTACAAATACAGCTAAGTGGACGAGAAAAACTGGAACAATCGTTTGTTGATTTAGGCTTTGCAACCGATATAGAAGAGGTTGATCTAGAAGGCACATGTTTGTGGGTTCCAGCCAGTTTCCGCCATGATGTTGAAAAAGGGCACTCCCGCGCTGTTTATGGTGGTGTTCATATTGCGGGAATGGCTTATAGGAGTATTAATCCTAAACAGGTGAAAATTTTACTAAGGCAAACAAGTGAGGCTAGTAAAAGATTATGGCAAAACAAGATACGTGGTGATACGCTAAGCACATTTTGTGCAAAATTTTTAACAAAATTGTTGTCTTCTGATTCCAGATTTGAAGTAAAAGAAAGATATCGTGTAAAAACACCTTCTGGGTTACGGATTTTAGACATTGTTGCTGGAAAAATAGGTAAAAATGGTAAGTTTGAACCTGTTGTAGGGTATGAAATAAAGGCTGGGGATTCACCTTATGTGAGGCCAGACTCAGAGGGGGCAGAAATGCAAGGGGAAAAACCAACAAAACAGGGAACGCAAGATGTTTGGATAGAAAAAGAGAGAGAGAAAGAAGAAAAAGGAACAAGTTTTCCTATTCACTGTGTTCGTGTTGAGGAACTTAATAAAGATTATTGCAAAGTTCAATGATGGAGAATTAGTATGGATCAAGAAGAAGAAATATTTAATCAGTTTATGGAGCTTATGAAACCATTTATGAAATCACATGGTTTTACTAAAAAAAATAATAATTTTTATAAGCGTCACCCGCAAGGAAATATAGGAATTATTAATTTTCAAAAATATTTTTCAAAATTTACTATCAATATCAGTATTTACTCATATATTTTAGCTGAGGCTTTTTTAGCTGAGTTTGGTGAAAAAGAAGTAAAGAAATATCCCTCAGAATGGGATGGTCATTGGCGCACGCGTATTGATTCTTTAGTTCCTAAACAAAGTCCTGAGTGCATAAATCTTGCTAACTCTAAAAGTATCGAAAAGGGGTTTGCAGACAGGTGGCCTATATCTGATTGGTGGTGGAGGTGTTATTATGTAACATCAAGCGATACCATTTGTGAAGTAGACGCTAAAGAACTTTTTGATGAAGTGAGTCCCTTGATAGCAAAATTTGCCATTCCTGCAATCGATCAGCGCATCACTGATGAACAATTAAAAAGCCTTTTGTTTTCCTATAAAAAGCCTAATAGTGATGATCTACAATATTTAGCTACTTTCTTTTTAGCTTCAGGTGAAGAAGAAAAACTAAATATTGTGTTAAATAAATTAGGTAAAATTGTACAAAATAATCCCCAGTCGACTGGATTAAAAAGAAAGTACGATACCTTTATGAGAGAAAGAAGATGGATAGATGAAGCTTATGCGCAAGAACTGGAAAGGGAGAGGGAATTGTACCGGAGTAAAAAACGAAAGAAAAAACAATAGGTTTATAAAAGAAGGAAGACAAGATAAAATCTCCTGTTATAGAAGTACGCCTTAAAGCCCGTCCACGTACGTGGAGTTTGTAAATTTTTATGGAGAATTAGTATGGCATATCAAAATATATTTGGTCCGTTTATGGAGCTTATAAAACCGTTTATGAAATCACATGGTTTTACTACGAGAGGTAATAATTTTTATATACGTCATCCACGCACCTATCCATCTACAGCATAGCAGTTTTGTTGTTAGAAGGGGAATATTATAGATAGTATTGGTTAAGTAATTTATTAATTAGGTAATAAATATTTCAAGATATTATTAAGTTTAATAACTTAATTATACTCTTTTTTTAGATTTCTATTATTCTTGTTTGACCTTTTTCTTTTAAAATTCTCTGCTCAAAACTGTTTTTTTCTATTTTTTGTTCACCTTGGTTAAATTTTGAAATAAGTTGATTATTTAACATTTTAACATCTTTTAAATCTATCTTTAGCTCATTGCTTAAAAAAGAAGCAAAATGTTTTTGACTACTGCGTATAACATACAAGTAACTTCCTGATTCCGATAGTACTCTTCCACTACCACATTTATGATTACACTCTCTAAACTTATTTCTAAATTGTGAAGCTATATCTCGATCTTTAAATGAAACAGTTATTTTGCCAGTTTTTTGATCAATATCAATAGTTGGTTTATTTCCAAAGCCAGCATCAATAAATTTCCTTATAGAATGTTCCACAGCCATTTTAGGGTTATTGTTAAAAACATGGACAGGTTTATAAGTTAACGAAGTTTTATATTCGTTATTGTATTTACGCATGTTTTCAAAGTAACTTTGGGGTTTTGTAAGGCCATCTTTTCCTTTTTCTTCCATTCTTTTCAAAAATTGTTCTATTTTTTCTGTATCTTTAGAATATCTAATTTCTTCTGTGTTTACATAAGGGGTATGTAGTGAATATGAAGATACTATAGCATCAGTTGCAAATAAGTTACGTAATTTTTTAACAGCATTATATAAATTTTCCTGAGTTGGTTTATAATGTCCACTATTATCATCAATGTAAGTAATTTCACCATCTCTAACTTCCACCATACCAAAACATAAACCAGGTTTCCCTCCAAGCAAGGTTGAATGATAATAACCAAAATCAACCCCTTTACCTGGCTGAATATGCGGAGAAGTCACTAAATCACCACTAAGCGTTACAGCATATGCTACTAATCCTTTTATACCTTTGCTTTCTTCATTGCTTGTATCATACAACTTACCACTTTGATCATACAGTCTAAATTTACCACTATCTAATTTTGGAATCTAATTTTTGGAATTCTAGTATGCTCTTCTTGTTCTTCAGGAGAAAAGCGTTTTGCAATAGTTTCATATCCAAAGTCTTTATATCCTTTCCTTTCTTTAGTGCCAACTTCCCTAATATAAGCAGGGGTTTCATTTATAGGTGGATTTTTGATAAGTCTATTACTTTGATGATTGAATAACATTTTGTTATCTAAGTCTATAGAAACTTGCTGTTCTTTAGCAATTATATCATTTGATTTTGTACTAGCTTTGCCAAATTCTCTAGCTGCATACTTCCATTTATCTAACAGTTTCCTTTGACGGAAGCCTTTCCTCCTTGCTTTATCTATTCTTTCTTGAATTTTCTTTCGTATCTCTTCTTTTCTTTCTTCTGATACTTCACTTACAATCTTTTTGCTTTCTTTAATTTCAATTCCAAGATTGATAAGGTTTGCAGAATTTTTTTGTTGAGTTTTATCTTCAGAATAAACAGATTCCCCAACAGAAACTTCTTGTTTTTCAGAAAAAGGTTGGGTGGCTTGTAAAGTATAAGATTTTTTCTTTGTTTTAATTTCTTTATTTGCTGGTGAAACGTTTTCTGTTTTGTTTAATAATGATTTCTTATCATCATTATTACTTTTTTTGGCTTTGGGGTAAGCTTTACTCCTAAAAAATGTTCTGATGTTTTTTAAAAGAGCCATATCTTATGATATGGGATAGGTAGCGTTTCACATTAACAAATTTATGAAAATGGAACATGAAATTAGCACCAACCAAAATTCAAATATTGACTTTACTCTCAAAACCACAAGGAAGTACCAATATTTTAGAGAAAGAGAGCTGAAAGTATTACATTATGGAAAATAAAATAGGAGGTAATTTTGCAGTGTAATTGAGTATCGAGGTGTACATGTATGTGAGATAGAGAGGGTTACCGCTGCGGCTTTTAGGCTATGCCGATATTAGAATGGAGAAAAGTTCATATAAGTTGCTATGGTGGACCATTCCAGTTTCTCAAAACTTGCTCTCTGTTTCGCCCTTTAATACTGTAAAATGGATTATAGTAGTATATTCTAGTAATCGTATAAAGTAATGAAGGTACTTACCTTTCAGAGAAAGAGGAGGATCATAACAGGTAAAATGCAGTAAATATAATATTTTGGGTTAGCACTAGCTTCAGTTAAAATATATAGATTTAATTGTTTATAGAAGATATATTAAAAATTGTATACTTCAAGTACTATACTAAATTTATTAAATGTGATAACAGATAAAATAATATCTTAATTGATCTAGTATTTAAGATTTTTAATAGATTAATAGTACATTTTACTCTTTTGATTAATAATAAAAATCAATATCTATAATAAATTATAAGTTGTTTTTACTATAGATAAAATTATGAGAAATTTATAAAATATAGTATTGCAATTCAATCATTAATTGTATAGAGATAACTCAGTTGATGTAATCAGGGGGGATTTTATGACAATTGATTTTAGCAATACTTCTAATGCAGATCATAGTTCAGTTTCAAAAGCTGATATGGTGGAAAGTGCCTTTGATGGGGCTGTGCATTCTGAAGTAAGTAGTGTAGAGCAAAAATCTATATTATTCGATACTATGCACCCTTCTAGTCAGCTTAGTAGACAGAAGCGACAATATGATCCTAGCGATATTAATATTGCCAAGCTATTTACTGCAATTAGGGAACACAAAACAGGCAATCCCCCAAAAGATAAAATAGCAAAAATTAAAAGATTGCTTACTCAAATACGCAATATTAATGATGTTGACGCTAATGATCACAATAATACACCACTACATGTTGCAGTTTCTAAAGGACATCATGACATAGTTGACCTTCTTCTAAAAGTACCTAACATAAATATCAATATTAAAAATAAACAAGGTAATACACCGCTTGATCTAGCTAACGATTTAAGTAGCAGTCATGCTAATAAGAAAGACATCATCATTCAACTAGAAGCTCGACGGGCTCAACCAGGATCAAGTGATAGTTTGCAGCCTATGCCAACACCAGCAAATAGAGTTGTGCTATTGAAAACTTGGTATACTGAAGAACAATTACGAAATTATCCCAATCTGTTATTCTTATTTGATGATAACGATAATGCAAAGTATAGAATGGATAGAACTAATCCTGGAGGTGGAGGACAGGCTTCAGTCACAAGACCGACAGGAGCAGGAAAACAACCATACGATAGATTACCGAACAATGGTGGAATTAATGGAAATGCAATAGGAATAACTACTACTTTCTGTGGTGGGTATACACCTAATATAAATGAATTTAAAGCTCTGATGGATAAGGAATTTGCACCTATTGAGACGTGGGTAAAGAAAGGTGGATTTGTTGCAATACCGTGCAGCAATAATGATAAACCTAGTCTAGGTACTGGGATAGCTGGATTAGAAAGTAAAATTCTAGGTGCTCTAGACTATATACAATCTAAAGTAGATAAGTTAGTAACATTAGGGAAAAACGTGATACAAGATCCTCAAGATGAAGATTTCAATACTTTAAAACAAGAATTACATGAAACTCTATTAGCAGAGCGCCAGTCTTATCAGTCAAAGGGATTGGCAGGATATTTAGGTTCTAGTACTGGACAGCGAATGGATGTAGATCAACCTTCTAATTCTGGTAAACAGCAGTCTTCTGTGCTTAAGTTACCAGAGAATTTTGAGATAGGGAAAGCAATAACAAATGGGGATTGCTTCTTTGATTCGTTTAGACAGGGACTAGAACAATTAGGAATAAAAGTTAGTGTTGAGCAATTACGGGGAATTTGTAAAGAGTTTGCACAAAATAATCCACTAAAATGGTTCATAGATGCTATTGCTAATAGTCGTAATCAAGATAATTCGGTACGTAGCGAAATCCCTAGTAAATATGCAGAAAATATTATGGATCACAACAGATGGGGAGATCCTGACATTGAAGGTAGAATTCTTTGTCAAAAATATAGTGTAGAATTGCATGTTGGTGAAGACCACCCTAACGTAGGATGGATACACCAAATCATAGATGGTACAGGTTCTAGGTCTATCAGTGAGGATGAGGTTGATTATGATGCAGTCAATACAATACACATAGTAAATGGTGGCCGTAATCATTTTGAACCGATACTCAGATCAGATAATCAACAATCAAGAATACCAAGACCTAATCCCGATGGTGATCTAAATCCAAACCGGTCAAGGCTTGGTCAATTGCCACCCCCACAGTCTAATGCACGTGAAACTTACCGAGCATCTGGGCTCAAGCACAGCTTACACGGTAATATTTATCAATTAAAACTGCTAATGCTCTTCCTGAACCGTGGACTAAAAGAGGGATATGATTTTCGTTTAGCAACAGAATGGGATGATGCTGAAAAATTTGATGATTTGGTGTTTAAATATACTGATCAAGGTCAGGACAAATATCGTTTCTTACAAGCTAAACATAAACAGGATGAATCTAAAAAGATCGGAATAGGAGATTTATTTACAGAACAGAAAGGTGGTGGTGAATTTGAGTTGACAAAGTATTTTCTTTCTTATTTAAAAATCAAGAATAATCCTATTTTCCAAGGTGGTGACTTAGTAGATTTTATCATCTGTACTAATATTGGTTTTGATCTAGACAATTCATCACCAACTCAACTTAAAGTGATAAAATCTGGAAAGAACAAAGGGAAGAAAATTTCAGTTGAAGAAATTAAGGGTAATGATGTTTTTTTTAAAGATGGTGGTCAAAGATATCAATTAAAAGATAGTCAAGGCGACTTGGCTACGCATTTAAAACAAAGCGAAGAAATAAAAAAGCAGAACATGCAAAATATAGATGTAGAGATAAATAACTTTCTTGAAAAGCTGGTATTTGCGGTAGCTCAACCTAATGAGATTGAACTAAGTAAGATTATTGGTAAGGAACTAGGTGAAGAGTTCAATCTGATTGATGCTGATCTTGTAATAGATAATTTTCAGAAAGAAATGTTAAATTGGATGAAAGAGAAAGGGCCAAAAGGAAAAGAGGGTAGGTTCCTTACATCTGAAGATGGTAAAGAATTCTTTGGTTTTGCAAAACAAAAGGTGAGTAAATTAAAAATAGCCGGACCAACATCTGGATATAGTGAGAAACTAAAGCGGTATAATATTAAGTTTAAACCTGATAAATTAACAGAGGTTGAGTCTTTTTTAGGCCAGAGTCAAAAGCAGATTTTAAATCTTAAGTTTCAGCATGATACTAGATTAAGTGCAATTAAAGTAAATCAGGCTGTAGAAAACCATAATTCATATAAAGCTGAAGATAGTTATATCTTTTTGTCTTTAGGTGGCTTGTTACGGTTAAAAGATAAAGCATTAAATGCTTTTAAAGCACAAAATACAGGAAATTTATTAGTAATTGAATGTAAAAGTAATGGAGCAGATGATATACAAGCCTTATCTTCAGAGCTAATAAGAATTGCAACAAATACTCCAAATAAAAAAATCATCTTAATTACCCAAGATGATAATGCTTTGGCTAATGCGTTTAAAAATGATGGTCAAATAGGCAACAAATATGACGAAAAATCTGATGATATTGGTGGCTTATCTGATCTTACACCAGAGTCACAAAAGAAAATGTTAGACAAGACAGTCAATTTTCAAGGCAATGATACACCTTTGGGTAAATTGATAAATGATAATCAAAAAAATTTAGTTGATGGAGAAGTATTAGCTCAATTGGTTGATGGTGAGGAAATAAAAATAGGCAATACTGTTCCTGGGTTAACTGGTATAGATAAAGAGTGTTATATAGAACGTACGTTTGGTAAGGGAGAAGAACATAATATAAGGAGTATTACTGATAAAGTAGCAATCATAGCTGCTAAGCCTGGTATGGGTAAGTCGGTAGTATTAACTCATTTAGCAGAGCAAGAGAAAATAAGCGATCCATCTTTGTGGGTTGTTAAAATTAATCTAATTGAACATGTACAAGCACTAAATACAGAGATTTTTGATAATTATAATAAGGAAAAGGCAATTAACTTCTTATCAAGGATAATCGGGTTAAACACTCCTTTAGAGAAGGAATTATTTCAAAATAGGTTTAATCAACAAGATAAAGTTGCATTGTTTTTTAATGGATTTGACGAAGTTAGCCTTACTTATAAGGATAAAGTCATCAAGTTGCTTACTATTCTAAAAGAGACTCAAGTAAAGAAATTGTGGGTCACAACTCGCACACATATGTGTGATAAGCTAGAAAATGCATTAGGTGTGTCTTCATATGAATTGAAGCCCTTATCTAGAAATGAACAAAAGGAGTTTTTAAAGAAGTTCTTTGGAAGTAATTTAGAAACTCAATCTATATCTGTAGACGAAGGACGTTTAGAGATCTGTACTCAAACATTCCTTAATGCTTTTGCTAATGATTTAAGTCTTGGTCAAGATTTTACAGCTGTACCACTACAACTTAAAATGGTTGCTGAATATTTACAAGATAATTTTAAAAAATTTTACGATAGCGATAAAAATATTTTTTCACTACCTGACAATTTTAATTTGATTGATCTATATGAAAAGTTTATTAAGTGCAAATTCGATAAGTATTCCAGGAAGCAAGAAAGTCATAAAAATCCAAGTGATAGGTTGTCGTTTAACGAGTTCTTTAAACAGCGTCAGTTATTAGCTCTTGATGTACTATTTGAAGAAGAATTAAACAACTTACTTTCCAAAAAACAAATTGATAAGATAGAATCTTTAAAAGAGCAAATGAAAGAAGGAAATGGTTATGTTGGGGTAATTGATAGCATTGTTGATGAAAAGCCAAACTTTACTCACTTAACTTTTGCTGAATATCTTGCTGCTCAGAAGCTTTTTAATATGTTCACAAGGCAACAAGAAAAGATAGATAGTGATTATGATAAAGAATACATTGAAGGGCTAAAATCAAAACAAGAGACATTACGTGAATTTTTATTAGAACATTTTCTTCTACAAGATAATATAATAGGAGTTAAACAATTCTTTGATAATATTGCAGCTAAAGACTCTATTCTACATACCACTTTTTTAAGTGATACTAACAAAGTAAAAGGTATGTTGAGTGATCCAGATATTAATATTAATACCCAAGATGCACTTGGTAGAACAATTTTGCATTTAGCTGCTAGTTGGAAAGATGTTGATTTTATCAAGATCTTAATAGCGAACTCCAACACAGATCTCACCAAAAAAGATAACTTATTTGAATTAGCCCCTATAAATTATTCTAATGACGTTATAGTGATTGAAAAGATTTTAGAAAAAATACTTAATCCTAACTATGTTGAGATACGAGTGGTTGAAGATATGATGTTGTCTGATAATCTTATACAAAAAGATACTTTTTTTAATAAAATTATTCAAGAAGAATGCATAACATTATTAAAAAACATTGTGTATAAATATCCTGTTGTAATAAATTATCGATTTGAAAGTGAATTTGAAAATGGTGATAGTATTTTACATCGTGCTATTCGATTCTCTACAATAGAAATAATTACTTATCTAATAAGTAATGATGCTGATCCTAATGCTGTCAACAATGAAGAGATGACTCCTATAGATTTAGCTCTGCAGGGGTTACATAAAGATGAATCAAAATTCAAAAAAATAGTAGAATTAATTGCTAGAGCAATGGCAGGTAATAATGATGAGAGATATGGAGAAATTATACGCGAAAGTGCTTTAAAACGAAAAAACCAGATCCAACTAACTAGTGAAGAGATTATAAATATATTTTTCCCTAACGATGAACCATCAGCTAAGAGAAGGAGATTAGAAAACCCAAGCTGTTCAAAGAATAGAAAAAAGCGAGCAGTAGGCATGAAGTGTGTTGACTCACGTGATGAGGAGGAGATTGATAAGGTAGAAAAAAGAAAACTTATACAGGAGATTTTTAGATCTAGAGAAATGAAAGAAATGTTGAGTAAAATTATGAGCATGTTAAAAAAGTATGGCATAGCTAATGACAACAATGTTCAACAATATAAAGAATTGTTAGAAGTTTCTTCAAGAATATCTAGTAATCAAGCTACAGATTCAGATATACAAGAATTCTCTACTAAGATAAAAGCTTTAGGTTTTATAAATTCAGAAGCAGAAGATGCTATTAAAGAAATTCAAGAAAAAAATATAGAAGGAATAAGAGAGGTTATTGGTAGACCAGGAGTATTAGAAAATATAAATAAAAGGGTAAGCTGGGTTATACGCGGTCAAATGTATGGTAATATTATTGGTAATATTGCAGATGGCAACGTTGAAGGTGCATTGGCAGGATCAGCAGTAATAGCAGGTGATTATGCATTTGGTAAGGTAACTGGTATTGCTCCTGTAACTTGGTATTTTATGGTAAAGAGTTTGGCGGATGATATTGAAAAACTTAAAGCTGGTGAAGATGTTGCAGTTGAAATTGCACTTGATAGTACAGTTTTAGCGGGATCTTTTTTGCAAAGCGCTGCGCCAATGCTTGCATCTGAGTACGCAATTGAGCTTGGACCTGAAGCGGAAATATTGGTAGGAGCTGCAATGGCTATTAAAATAGTTTATGTTGCAGTAAAAGATGTCATGCATGAGAAAGAAACAATTCATCTAACAGGAGAACAAACTGTTGAGGCAATAGTAAGGAGAATTTTGAATTTATCTCCTTCAAAACAAGAGCGAGAATTAATCGAAGAAGAAGCAGCTAATAATATATTGGCAAAAGAGGGCCTAAATTTTTTAATGCAGCATCCAGAGATAAAAAGTTATGTTTTCTCTACTGGCATGCCTGAAAAATATGATTGTAAAAAACGTACAGTACCATTACCGGGTAGTAAGTGCAATGCAAATGCGGGTAAATGTATGGAAGAGATAGAAGAGTGCAAAACTCGAATAAAGGAGGAAATGAATAGTATAGTACTTTTGAGTAGCAAAAGAAGCAATGTCATGTGGAGTAGAGCACGTATAAATAATCCTTATTTAGGGGGTGAAGAGCGTTGCGTTACTCAAATGGTACCAAGATCTGATTGTAATTCCAATGCGATGTCACAATCATGTTTAGAACCTAAAAAGTATTGCAAAATCATAAATCAAAACGTTGGTGAACTATTTTGTCATCCAGGTAAGCTTGGTGAAGCAAGAAATCGTCGTGATCTCAGTGGAGCTGGTGCAGCATATAGAGAATTGCACATTAGCAATGATAACAGAGAGGATCCTCATTATGAACGTGTTTCTCATCCAGCTTACTACTGCGGTAATGCAATAGGTTTATCTTATGTGCAAGATAGAACAGGAAATTATACTTTAATTAATTTAGGTGATAGTGATGATAAAGCTATTGGGTTTTTGGATAGTCCTAACATCTTCCTAATTGGTAATGGAAATAAAACCTTTTTTGGAGGAAACAAGGATGATGTATTTATTTTAAGAAATAACGGGATCACGGGAACATTAAATGGTGGTGGTGGAAATAACACCTTGGACTTAACTAATTTTGCTCCAAATGAGCATGAGACAATTATATTAAACTATATAGACCCAGAAGTAGGAGAAATGGTATATAAGAGATCTGATCAGAAATTCTTTACAATAAAAAATATGCATACAATTTTAGGTAGGGAAAAGAAAAAAGACAGAATATTGCCTAGTTGCAATGTAAAGGTCATAGATGGCCAAGGTGGAGAGAGTGACAGCAATCCTGATGAGATTATTATACACTCATGTATACTTAGAGAACCATTACAAATAGTGGTAAAACCTTATACTAAAGTACATAATGATGATATTTTTAACAATTTTAGCCATATTATTCCTGTAGGTAGAGGAAATGTTCACATTAATATGACAGGAGAGTCTGGATTCAGATCATCAAACACTAAACATGAATTTTTCTTTGGTTATACTCTTTCTGATCTGATGAATATTGTAACTTCAAATACTAGAAACACATACAATTATGTTGCTAATTGTATGATTAGAAATATTGCCCTAAGCTTTCTATCACCTAAAACAGGTAGAAACTTTGCTAATGAAAGATCTAATACAACTATTGTAGGTATTTCTGATGATGATACACCTTATCTTCAAGATAATGCCATAGTAAAAATAGATAGATATGAAAATGTTTATGTAATACAAAATGCTGATAAATCTGTTGATGAAGTAGTGAGAAGTTACCCACAAATAGCAGATAGACTTAATGCAACTATTACTGTCAAATCTGGTAATCAGTGCATAGTGGTAGGACATGGTGCACATGAAATATTTTACAGTAATCCAACGTGTGAAAATCATTTAATCGGTAATGGTGGTGAGAACACATATGTTATTGCTTCACCTTCTGAACAACAAAGTAACAATATACCTAAAGTTAATGTTTATAATGTTAATGAGAAAAATTCTGTAGATTCACTAGATTTACACAACGCAATAAAAGCATCAGAGAAATATCTAACAAAAAAATATAATGATTCACTTTCAGCAATAGAAATATCCCATAATGCTGATGTTTTTCAAGATGAAAATAACCTACTAATATTACTAAAAGTAAAGATAATTGAATTAGAGTCAAAAGGTTTTAGAAATTCTAATGTAATAATTGGACCTTACGAAAAGAGTATTATAACGGTAAAGTTAGTTAATGGAACACAGTGGTATCAAAAACTACATGTTTATTTAAATGATACTATACCTATGCAGCTTGAAAGTACGGGTGAAAATTGGAAGTTAAGTCCAATACTTAACTTAGAAGGTGTGAAAGTTATTCCTATTGATATTTTTAGATACTACAAACCGAATAATGAACAAGGTTTACAAATTTACCATAATCAACCTCAAAACAAACATCAAATTGGCATAGTAGATCTGAAAGATAAGTCTATATTAAATTGTGATATGCGGGTTATTGGTAGTAGCCTAACTTTATCATTTAAAGGTAGTACTATTGTAAAAGTAGAAAATTGGTTGGGCAGCCCAGAAGCAAGAGAAATGATATTTACTTTTAGTGATGCACTAATTTCTAATGCAAAGTGTGTAATTTCTATATGTGATCCACATGATATCATTGCAGAGTTTAAGCAAGAGAAAAGTAAGGTAAGCAACTTAGAAAACACCACACCACACCCAATAAGACGTAGACGTCATAAACATCACCACAGAGGTAATAATAGGCATCGTCGTGCAGTTGAGGTAGAAGATGTAACAAATGCAAAAGGAAGCTTAGAAAGAGCAGAAATATTAGCAGCAAAGAGCAGTGGTACTAAGCCAAAGTCATGGATAAATGAGGGTGTTGTATGGATGAAAGAATCAATAACTAATGCTTATGAAACAACTATGGATGTAATTAGTGGGTTGTTTAGTAAAGATAAAACATCTCAAAAGATGGAAAGTGCTACAAGATTTGAAGATATCAAGACATGGAACAAAGAGAATAATGAGCCATTTAATGGAAATGTAGAAGAAGAAACATCTCAAAATGTGGTAGGATTTTACGATGCAGTGTTGGGGAAATTAAATAAAGAAGATTTAAAAAGAATAGAAGATCTTTGCGAGGAAATAAAAGCTAATTTTGAACCATATAAAGACAGTGATATATATACATGCCTAAGAAATGTTGCTGAGCTTATAAAGGATAAATGTAATATAGATAATGATTATTTAAATAACTTATGTGCTAACAAGTTATTAGAGTCAATGAAAGAGCAAACTGATAACGTGAAACGATATAATATGCAAAAGCAAGGTGAATATATAAGAAATTTATACGATCAAGATCGTAATATCATACTACTGACTTATTTGTTAGGATGGTACAATAAGATAAAATCAAAAGATGAAGAAGATATACATGATGAAATACGTGAAGTAGCTTATAGAGTACTAAAAGAAGTAAAGGCATGCGAAACAATTACAGAGTTATCTATTCCTATAGTTATTACAGAAGACGATATATACACTGCAACTTTAGGAAAAATGATTATAAGTGGGAATATACAAAAAAATCAAATAGTTGAGACTTTGTTTTGTTCATTAGAAAACTTAATTGAGATAAAGTTGAAAGAGGATAAAAACAAAGAAGAATCAAGTAAAATCAAAGAATTTATGGAAACGTACAAAACAAATGTAATAATTGCTTTAGGTACGGTAGCTGACAATATTATCAATTATTACAATGCTAAATTCAGTGGAGAAGAAAAGTATTATTATAATAAACCATGTACTGCTATAAAGCCAAACAGCACACTAGAAGAAATTCAATCAGCCTATGAGACTGTTTTATCCAATGTTCCATCTGATAGAGATATAGTACTACCTAAATTATTCGGTAATAGTTTAAGTTTAATAGATACAAATAAACCTACAAGTAGCTTGCATGATATTTCTGTTATGAGTAGTAATATTACTCAAGTTAGGAGCTTTTAAATGCATGATTCATGTGTAAAATATATTAATATTTTGTATGTTAATAAATTAATAAAAATTATATAAGTATATAGAAAGTATATGGGATAATATGTTATATTCTCTTGCTTTGGACTGTAAATTTGAGAACGTTCAACAAACTGTGTGATTTTGCAATAAAACTCAAAAGTAATTGTTCAATCTCTTTATTTTTATTAGCCTTAGCGATATCCAGAGCTGTCATAGTAATATCATTATAATTAACCTCTAAATAAATATTTGCTTAATAATATCTCAACGATTCTTTTTTAATTACTGCAAGATGTAAGGACGTACAGTCATATTCTTCTTGAGTATTAATGTTAGCATTGTTTTGCAAAAGAATCTCTACAACGTTTTCACAGTTATTTAAAACTGCAATGTGCAGGGGTGTATTTAGATCTTACATCAACATATCCACCACTTTTTATGAGCATTTTAAGAATTTCATTATTTTTGCTGCTAAGTATATAGACCTGCTGAGAAACGGTATGCAATTAATTTCAGCAGCAACAACAGCAAGAATCAATTAAAACTCATGCCTGAGGTTTACGAGACCAGCAATTATGTTAAATCTCATGTTGTATTTCTTCTGAAAATTGCGATAGGTATGCGACATGATTTTAAAAATCTTAATTTCACGGATTTTATGCTCCTCTTTCATCCTAAATGATGCCAGCTTCCGATTGTGCTCTTTTTGATCGTCCGTCAGCAATTTTTTTTTGATACCTTTTATGCGGAATCATAACGTTACTCTGCAATTTTTGCCACCCCTGATATCCAGAATCTGCATACTTTATATTCTCTTTTGGTAACATTTTTTCCTGCTTTCATATCTTAAAATCGTGAGTTCGACCTCTGTATGACTTTGACACTGATAGAATTTGCCCATCTTCTCTTATAACGATTTCCGTTTTTATCGTGTTTACTCTTTTCTTGCCAGAATAAGACAATTTTCTTTTTTTCCTGTCTTTTGGCCGTTCTATTGGTTGTTCTGTAACATCTGCTAATATCTTCAAAATTCTTTCTGGCGTCATAGTTCTGTCCTTTTTTTTTGAGATTTTTTTAGCCAAAAGTGGTTCCATTTTCTTGAGTAATCGGCAGATGTTTGAGTTATGCAAGTTGAATCGGTAACTCAAGAATCGGTGTGTTATGTAAGTTCTATAATACAGAATTATACAAAGTATTTTGTCTTCCAACACAGGCTATTTTGATGTTCTTCCATTTCCGTTTTTTAACTTTCTCCCACTCTGGGCGCACTTTTTCTATAACCTTTTCGAATTTTCTTATTGTCAGACCTGTTACATCTTGAAAATTCCTCGGATGTTCTTTTATATTATGCTAATTTAAGCTCATCTTGCCTCACTTTTTCTTGCTCTATCTCTCTTTATATAACCATTTCTCCTCTTTTGCACCAGGTCTTGTCTTTTTTTGACTACCTGTAGCTCTATCTCATAAGCTCAAATGAATCTGTGTTTTAAACTTTTCTACTTCTTCATTCTCATTTATTTTCTATTTCACCTTCTAAACTTGCTTCTATTGATCAGTGGCTCCTACTTTGCCAGTTAGCGACTTCGGATGGACGATAATATATTAACTCTTTATCTATACCTGCCTTTTCACTCCACTTCTTAAAATAATCATGCGCTATTTTGGAAACTCTTTAGGGCCACTGACTTCAAAACGTACAATACTCCACACAATACATCATATAAATTGAGCTTTTTCCGATAGGACTCTAGAGCTGGTGCAATTATTTCACTTGACTTATATCGCTTGGATATGAATTACTCATATATTTTTCATATAAAATTATTCTGACTTTATCATATCTTTAAGATCGCGTACAGGTTCTAAGAGGTCATTTGGAAGTTCATCCATATTGTTTGGAACTACCATACCAGGCATTATTCCTGTGCCTTAGATGCCATTTATCATTAATAAACAAAATAGTTTTAAATTACTCATACAATTTTTAGCTTAGACTCTTCACAATCCACCATATATTGAAAAGCACTCCGATAACTAATTGAGCATGGAAAATATTTTAGGGTTGTAATGTACACTTCACCATATTTGATCAGTTTCTTACTAAAGAGATAGCCATTAATACAATACAGTAAATTTAAACTTTTAAGCAGGACACTGATTTTTTAGCAATTCGAGCATAAATGGCTTATATCTTAAAAAATCGTCATACATTTGATCATTGCCATAGCAAAATGCAATATTAACTACCTTGCTATCATAACCATTCTCTACCAATGCAGTTAACAAATCAGGTTATTTTACAACTCTTTAAAATAATTAAACTCTAATATTCCATTGATAATTTCACTTGAACACCCCTGCTCTTTTAACCAATCTATAAAATATTTGTTATTTCCTAACCTATCTAATTTACTATGCATTTGCTCCTCCTACGCAAAAGCCACTTTAATATATAGTAATTTATTTTAAATAATAAGTAAAGATATTAATTATAATGTTACTTGTTTATTAACATCTATTCACTTGCTCCTTTATATTTTTTACAGTAAAGCAATGCTGGTGTAAAAAATAAAGTAAGTGCTGTAGCAAGGATTAGGCCGCTTGCTATCGTAATTGAAAGATGGGTCCACCATTGGCTTGCAGGAGCATTGTACGTAATTTTACGTTTAAAAAAATTAATACTAATTTTTGTGATCATAGGCAATAAACCTAACCCTGTTGTTGCTACAGTAAGTAATATTGGCCTAACTCTTGAGATACAAGCTCTAATTATAGCTTCTTTTACGCCATAAAGTTTTAGTTTATTTTCAAAAGAATCAATCAGTAATATGTTATTGTTTACTATAATTCCAGCAAGAGCGATAATTCCAACACCCCCCATTACAATGCCAAATACTTGCTTTAGCAGCAGTAAACTGCAAAAAACACAAGTTGTAGATAAAAATACTGCAGTCATAACAATAAAAGTGTTATAAACACTATTAAATTCTGTAACGAGCACTAAGATCATAAGCATTATTGCAAGTATAAATGCTTTCAGTAAAAAAGCTTGAGCTTCGTTTTGATCTTTACTCTCACCTTTAAAATCAACTATAACTTCCTTATCCCAATCTTTTTGCAGTTTAATAAATTCTATTTGCTCACTAGCTAAATACCCAGAAGCAACGTCAGCAGAAACTGTAAGCATGCGCATTCCATCTGTTCTGTTTATTCTACTAATTTTATTTTTAGGGCTACGCTGAGTAAAAATGCTAATAGGAGATGGACCTTCTTTTGTGCTAACAAATAAATTATCTAAAGTTTTAAGGTTGCGATTTTCCTTAGGAAAACGAGCAATAATATCAATTTCTTCATCAAGATTATTTGGCCTATACTTTCCAATTATCACGCCACTAGTTACCATTTTTATAAATTCACCAACAACTGTAATGTCAGTTCCAGAAAGCATAGCCTTGCTGCGGTCAATATCTATATCCCACTCAATTTCGGGTGACGCGCGACTATCTTGAATATTGATAAACCCTGGTAAGTTATGCATCAGCGTTAAAATTTTACTTAATGCTGCTTCCATTTTTGCCCAAGATTTTGAACTTAGATTGATTTGTATTGGTTTATCTCCTTGTGGTCCCATTTTTTCTTCTTGAACTTCAATTACGACTCCTTTAATGTTCTGCATACGATTTCTAATATCATCTATTACATTACAAGCTTTACGACGCAGGTGCCAATTGGCAAATTCCAGTTGGATTTTAGCTATCATATCATCTGAACTTTCTTCTGATGTGAATAGTCCAGATCTTGCATAAAAAATCTTAATTTCATCCTTCATATCTAATATGTGATCCTCAACCTCCCTAAGTATAAGATCACGTTCTTTAACTGATAGATTACCTTTAGCTCTAACATTTATTACTGCGTTGTCTGGTTCTATACTTGGAAAGAATTCCACACCTGAACCAAATTTAAAGTAAACTATACTTACTGATATTAAAACAGTTATGGTAATGAAAATAAATCTTTTTGGGTTATTCAAGACTTTATTTAAAACACTTACGTAAGCTTTGAGGAAAGTGCTAGTTTTTTCTAGGCTGCCACTTTCTATGGCATTCATTTTTTCAACTTTTTCTGGCAGAGTTGTGGATGGCTTGCCAAATATTGCACCTAAAGTAGGAGTGAAGATTAAAGCTATAACTAAGGAACTACTTAAAGTTGCAATTAAAGTGATGGGTATATATTTCATAAATTCGCCAGTTACCCCTGGCCAAAATAAAAGTGGAATAAACACAGCCAATTTTGTTAAAGTGGCAGAAGTTACAGGCCAGAACATATCGGTTGCAGCTGCCCTAAATGCCTCACTTGGGTTTAATCCACTAATCATTTTTCTGTCAGCATATTCGTTCACTACAATTGAATCATCAACTAGCATGCCAACAGCCATAATTAAGCTAAACAGTACTACTATATTGAGCGTGATTCCCATAAAATGAAGTATGATAATACCAAGCAAAAATGATCCTGGAATTGCTAAAGAAACCAGCATAGATATCCTTGTGCCCATAGTCAGCATCATAACAATAAGTATAAGCAGCATAGAAAATATTATGCTGTTCTCAAGGTCATCGATAATATCTATGATTTTATCTGACTGATCTTGCATATAAACTACAGATAAATTTTTTGGAAGTTCCGCTTTACTAATTAGACTCTTTACTTGATTTATAGTCTCTATAACATTTGCACCTGTACGCTTTGAGACTTCAAATACAATAGCTGGCTTGCCGTTTATACGAGCAAACCCTTTTCTATCTTCAAATTTATAATATACTTTTGCTACATCTGCTACTGTAACTACAGCATCTCCTTGCACTCTTAGTGGCACTTTTAGTATGTCTTTTACATCTTTAAATGTACCTGATATTTTTATTGAATATCTACCAGTATCACCTTCTAGTACTCCAGCTCCAATTAATCTGTTATTGTGCGCTATTGCATTTAAGATTTCATCAAGCTGCAGGTTATAGCTGTTAAATACGCTAGGCTTAATTATAACCTCAACTATTTCTTTGCGTATGCCTGCAACTTCAACACTCAAAACGTTGGGTAGAGTCTCTATTGCATTTTTTAAATTACGTGTTATTTCATTTAACGTTCTCTCTGGCAAATTTCCAATTAAACCAACATTTATAACCGAAAATAGGCTTAAATTTACTTCATGTGCTGCTAGGTGATCTGCTTCACTTGGTAGTTTTGAGCGTATATTATCCATTTTTGCTCTTACGTCTTCCAAAGCTTTCTTGCTATCAAACCCAACTTTAAATTTAAGTGTAACATATGCACGGTCATCGGTTGCAACTGACGATATCTCCTCAATGCCTTGAATTGACTTAAGTTCATTTTCCATAGGAATTGCAAGTAGGCGTTCACTATCCTCAGGAGGGATACCTTGCAAATTTACAGAAACATTAATAATAGGTATTTGGATATCTGGATTAGTCTCACGTGGCATCTGCACATAAGAATAAATACCAATAAAAAAAATCATAAGCAGTAGCAATAGAGTTGCTCTATTACGACCTACAAATACTTCAATTATTCCTTTCATAGTTACATTATTATGCCTTTATAAAATACAACAACAAGCTAAAAATAATTTAATTAGTAGATATTATAGGAATAGAGATCCAAATCTTCTACACAACAACTGAATGTTAATATTAGTGACTTAGCCTTTTAAATTGGGCACAAGTAAAAATTGCTGTTGAAGCTGATATTTGAGATCTTTGTAGAGAAGTGTTATGATTTATCAATATAAACGAATTAACTATCGTGTATATACCTTTTTCTATTTCTTGTGTTGTTGCTGCTCTTGAATATACAAAAACTTCATTTTTAAAATGATCCGAATAATTATGTGGATTAATAAATTTTTCAGCCTGCTCATTTAACTCTTCTTCTGTGCAGCGTGATAATTCCTCATTTTTAAATTGAATGTATTGTTCAAGCTTATTAGCATCAAATTTTAATCTGTTGAATGCACATAAGTTGATTAACGTTAATTTAACGTCACTTTGTAATATATGATTACGCCTACAATATCTATCAATTTTCCCCTTTATTGAATAAAATCTTATTAATGAGTCATATGGATTTTTTTGCCCTTTAGTAGAACAGAGACGTAATAAGAATACATCATTCTTTCTACAAGACGTTTGAGTGAATACAGAATTAAATAAACTAGCAAATCTCTTTAGAGATCTTCCTTTTGTTAAATCTATATTAGTAATCTCAATATGCAAATTTTTTTCTTCACGGTTATTAATATAGATAAAATTAGTGGAAACTTTAACTTGTTTATTGATGTCAGTATTAGAATCACTATGACCCATAGCAATGGCACTATGCAATATAGAGGTACTATATTTATCTTTAAAATAAGAGATTAGATAGTCACGAGAATAAAAACCTATATCACAACCTAACATACCCCCCCTAAAGAATATAAATTTTACTAACATCGTTAGCAAAATCAAGAAAGTAAATTATAGATTATAATGCGATATATGTATTTAATATTTACACTACCATAGTAAAAATTTAAGAAATCGATTCGCTAGAATCTAAATCATATACGGTATGCAGTGCCCTGACAGCAAGTTCTGCATAATCTTCCGGGATTAGAACACTAATTTTTATCTCTGACGTTGTAATTGCTAGAATATTAATTCCCTTCTCATTTAGAGTTTTAAACATTTGATAAGCAACTCCAGAATGTGAAAGCATCCCTACCCCAATTATAGAGACCTTAGCTACAGATTCATCTATAGATAAACTATCATATAAAATTTTATCTTTATTCTCCTTGAGCAAGTTTTTAGTTTGACTTACATCTGTTCTTTGTATTGTAAAGGTAATATCGTTTTTTTCGTTATTCATATTTTGTGATATCATATCAACATTGATGTTAGCTTTAGCTATAAGCTCAAAAACAGGCAAAAACCCAAAAGGAACCTTTTTTAAAGTCACACTTGCTTCATGTACATCACACGTAATTCCTGTAATTAAATTTCTTTCCACAACTTCCTCCTTACTTAACAAAAGTGTACCCTTACTTTGTGCAAAAGTAGACAATATATTTATTTTTATATTGTATTTCATCGCCAGCTCAACGCAGCGTATTTGCAAGACTTTAGCTCCTAGAGACGACATCTCGAGCATTTCTTCATAGGAAATACTATCAAGTTTTCTTGCCTTTGAAACGACATTTGGATCAGCAGTATATATCCCATCAACGTCAGTGTAAATTTCACATATTTTTGCACCTAAAGCTGCAGCTATGGCAATCGCAGATGTATCTGACCCTCCTCTTCCTAAGGTTGTGATTCTGTTATTATGTACTCCCTGGAATCCAGCAACAATGGCAACTGAATAATTCTTAAAGGATGCTTTTAGTTTATCAACTTGAATGTCTTTAATCCTTGCTTTACCGTAAGCATCATCAGTATTAATAGATATTTGCCAACCAAGCCATGACTTTGCTTTTATGCCCAAAGATTCAAGAGCAAGAGTTAAAAAACCACAAGAAATTTGCTCACCAGCAGAGAGTACAACGTCACGTTCTGATAACTCTTCTTGACTATAGCTTAGGTTTGAAAGCTGAGTTATTTTACTGATCATCTCATTTGTAAAACTAGCCATAGCTGAAACTACTGCAATTACACTTTTGCCTTTATCCACATCATCTTTTATTAGCTTAGCAACATGTAAAATACAGTTTAAATCTGCTACGGAAGTGCCACCAAATTTTTTAACAAGAATCATCCAAAAACTTTTAATGATAAATTATATATTTTAAGGCTATTTGAAGATACAGCACTTATAAAGTATAGTATTTAATATACTTATATGTTTAACATGAATGAAATAGTAACATTTGGTTGCCGTCTTAACTTTTATGAAAGTGAATTAATCAAGGATGCTCTAAAAAAGGCAAGTAGGGATAATGTCACTGTGGTTCATAGTTGTGCTGTAACAAATGAAGCAGAGCGTCAAGTAAAACAAAAGATACGTAAAATTCATAAGCAAAACCCGGCCGCTGAAATTATAGTAGTTGGTTGCGCTGTACAGCTTGACCCTACATCTTACATTAAAATCCCTGGAGTTACTCAAGTACTTGGTAATGATGATAAATTAAATTATGAAAATTACTTACCTAGCAGTGAAAAGGTTATAGTCAGCGACATAAATAATGTACGTAAGCTCAGCCCTCCTCTTATCAATAGTTTTGCAGATAAAGCAAGAGCTTTTATAGAAATTCAAAATGGCTGTAATCACAGCTGCACATTTTGTTCAATAACTCACGCAAGGGGTAATAATCGCTCTGTACCAATTAGTAACATCATAAAACAAATAAAAATATTTCTTGAAAAAGGGTATCAAGAAATAGTATTTACAGGAGTTGATATCACAGATTTTGGTACAGATTTATTTGGCAAGCCTTCTTTAGGTTTAATGATAAAGAGAGTGTTAAAAGAAGTGCCAGAACTTAAAAGGCTTAGGTTATCGTCAGTAGATATAGCAGAGGTTGATGATGAATTGCTAGAACTTATAACACGAGAGTTACGTCTTATGCCACATCTACATTTAAGTCTACAATCGGGGAATGATTTAATCCTTAAAAGAATGAAGCGTAGACATAGCAGAGAACAAACAATTAGATTTTGCCAGAAAATCAAAAAATGTAGAAGTAACGTTGCTTTTGGAGCTGATATCATCGCTGGCTTTCCAACAGAAAGTGACCAGATGTTTGAAGACACTGTAAGTCTTTTAGAAGAAATTGATGTCGTTTATCTTCATGTTTTTCCCTATTCAAATAGAAAAAATACACCAGCTGAAAGAATGCCACAGGTGCCCATCCATATACGTAAAGAAAGAGCAAATTATTTAAGAAGTTTAGGCAAAATCAGACTTGAAAAATTCAACAGATCGCTTATTGGCTCCTCACAAAGTATCTTAATTGAACAAAAACATATAGGCAGAGCAGAAAATTTTGCTCTTGTAAAATTTGAACATGATATTGCAATTAAGAGTATTGCAGAAGTTAAAATTACCGCTGCAGATGGAAATTACCTCTTTGAAAAATTATCTCAAATGTAACTGAAAAGGAAATATTTAAAAAACCATACGCCAAGGTATTATAAGAAATGCTTTGTATGTTTTGGATATTATCTCCCATGCCCGTGTTTGTTGTTACCTGAACTTAAAATTGGAGGAAGTGATGGTTTATTTCCAGTTCTTAAATTTTGTTCATTTTTATAATAAGTATCTAATTTATCAAACTTTTCTCTTGCTTTAGGACCCATATGATTTTTCGTGTTTTGTGCAGAAACTAGACTCTTTATTACCATTTGAATTTCATTTAACTTAGGCTCATATTTCTCTACCATTATAAGTTTAGCTTGATTGTATACCTCTGATTTACCTAACAAACGATTATTTTTTTGTTTTTCTGATTTACAACTATCTTTTGCTCCTTTTTCCTGCTCCTCTATCTCAAATTTTATATCACCCAATTCAATTCCACTGTCTTTTATCATATATTCTTCACTAGATGATTGATCATTCTCCACGTTTATTTTTGACTTCTCCGATTCGTAACTATCCCTAGTACCTTTTTCTTCTTGGTTTGGTGAACTAACAACTGATCCATATCCTGAGTCAGGAGTATTAACATTTGTATTGTCATTATGATCAATATCTAATTCAAGCTTCATTTCCTTTTTTAAAGCCTGGTTACTCTTGTCTGCAACGCCCTTCAAACCTTCTGCTATTTCTTTTATAACCTCTTTTACACCATCATAGAAATTTTTCTTCCCCTTATTAGTCAATTTTTCCACCTGTTGAGGATGAACATTTTTAACTTCTTGTTTATTTGATATTAAAGCTTGAATACTCTCTTCCACAATACCTTCTAAACCCTCTTCTATTCCTTTGACAGCCTGACTTACATCTTTATAGAAATTTTTACTTTTTTCGCCTTCACCGCTTAATAAACCATCTGACATTAATCTTTCTAGCGAAGCAGGATTAATTTTGCTTGGATCTACTTTCTTTAACCCCTTATTTGGCCGAGCTAATCTTTGCTCTAATTCACTTTTCAACTTATTTGAATCGGAACGTTGCTCTTGAGATAAAACATTCTTTAGCCCATAATTTTTTTGATTAAATCTTTGCCCTAATTCATTTAAATTTTTAGAGAACTTGTCATTAATGTCATCATTCATACCTAACCTACTAATTGATTGATTATTTTTTACCCCCAATCGTGTAGATTTTCCTTGCTCACTACCTGCTGCTTCAGCTGTAAACCCTTGATTAGGCACATCAGCATCAGCATCAGCTGTTGTCGCGTTATTTGATTGAGATTGCAATTGTTGATTGATATCTGGTGGATCTATTTGAGCATCTTCAATTGTTTCCCCTATCTCATCGCCTTTGCTATTCCTTCTTGAATAATTTGGTGTATTATTTTCGGGGCTTTTCTGAACTCTCTCTTGCTCTTTACTTTGAGTTTGCTTCTTTTCTTGTACGCCCTGATCACGCCAACGCCCTCTCATTAAAGCTTCCTTTAAAGGAATACCACCTATATATACTTCATTTTTATATTCATCTTGACTATCTACTTTCTTCCACAATTTTTCTATATAATCCTTGTACTTAGAGTGATCTCTTTTAAATTCTTCTTTTCTATCCTTATATTCTGAAAGATTATCTTTAACCTCTACCCTCATTATTTTATGGCTAGTTTCAGCAGGTTCTATAGTTCCATAAGCACTTACAAGCACTGTTATACTTTGTTCTCTGGATAACCACACTTTAATTTTTGTCGGGTGATGCACCTTTTTACTACTTTCTTCGCTTATACCATCTTCAAAGATTACATAATTTCTCTTACCACCCATAGACTTTTGAACATAACCTTTACATCCATCTATATCAAAGTAGCTGGTAGTTAAGTGATTTGATTTACAGACATCACTATTTAAAAATTGACTACTCTTAAACGTTCCATTCTTTATTTTAGCAAAAACAACGCTACCACTTATATCTAAGTCCAACTCTAAAGGACTATCTTTATTCTTTAACTTGATAAAATTGCTTGCTTCATTTAATAACTTATGCTTCATACCATAGAAATCTGACCTACCACTCGCAATAGTAAATAAAATCTTCTCCTGAATCTCTCCTTCTATAGATTCTATTACTTCACTTATCTCACCTCTTTCTTTATTTTCTTCCTCCTCCTTATAGCGGCCAAAAAAAGCACCACGTGATGTCAAATAATGAACTAAATCTATATGCTCTTGGCTACCTTGGTTATCACGCAAGAAAATTAATAGTTCATGCATAGCAGTTCTACCACTGCTATTAACTTGATTAATATTAGCACCAGATTTTAACACAGTTAATACCGTTTTTCGGTCACCACTTATCACCGCAGCATGAAGTGGAGATTGCCTTTCCTCACTTGGAGCTCTAAATCTATTTAATGCATATTTTTCGATGACATGTTCAAATAAATCACTGTTTTTGCTACTAGCAGCGTTTACTAAAATTAAGTTTAAATCACATTCATCGGTAAAAGTATTTTTACCAAATTCTTTTTCTAGCTTTTTAAATATGTTTAAACCACCCTCAACTTTTGACAGAGCCTCTACAACATTATCACCATTACTATTTCTTTGCTTAAAAAACAGCTCATTACACAACTTAAAATTTCTACTGCCATTTAATCCACGAGCAACATCAAGTAAAATGCGCTCTAGCATTTTATTAGTATCGCTTCCACCATAATTAGCAGCAGCTTCCTCTATAGCTCTATGCAAAAAATTACACCTTTTTTCATCAGTTTTATCTGATGCTGATCTTAAATCGTTGCTTTTTAACAGTTCTTTAAAGCACTTAGACTTCTTATCAAAAAGATAATCATTTGACAAATCACCATTAAAGCATGAAGAAACAACACTATGAAACGGATTAAAGAGTGTTCCATAGTATTTTTTATAACCTTTTTCATTATTATGGATAATCTTTGCCAAATCATCAACTGAACCACTGTCTAATAGAGAATCTAATCCTTTTTCAAAATGTTCATGAATTTGCTCTTCAGTTTTTGCTAAGTTATCTACTGTTTGTTTAATCTCATTATTAACATTAACATCTTTAAGAATATCTTTTACTGATTTACCTTCTTTATTTTTCTTAATTAGAGAAAAACCTTGATCAATCAAAGGCTGAATGTAACCGATAAGTGTATTATCTTTTTCAGCTATTTGTGCTAATTTATGCAGCAAAGTGTTTCCTTCACTGTCGACAAATCTAGGATCCCATAAATTTTCGTTCTCTAAAATGATTCCCCTTATAAAAGGCAACTCATTGCTAGTAAAAACACGATCAGCAATTGATTTGCCATCTAAGTCTTTACAGTTTGTATAGAATACGTCTTGTGATATTCTCGCCTCAAGTAAATTATTTGCATCAAATTTATAACCCTTAATTTTTTTATCTAATTCTGCTATTTTTCTATTATATGAACTGTAACAAGAAGCCAGGTGGTTAAATTCTGCATCTACTATTTTATTTTTATCTTCTTCTGACTGTGATCCTTTAAGCTGCTGAATATATGAGCCAAAATTAATAAAGGGATTCTCTTCTAGTACAGAGCCTATCTTCATTCTAGCACCTTCTTCTATATCATCTTCTTTAAATTTAGAGTCATTTTTAAGATAATGTTGAGAGCAATACTCACAGTAATACTTATAAGCTGCCTTTTCAATATCGGAGACTGAGCTATTAGTGTCAATATTCTGGATAATTGCTTCACAAGCTTCTAGCGTATTTCTCCTATCTCTGTAATAATTTATTTCTTTCTGCCATGATGGATATTCTGACCTTTGTTTTAAAAAAGTATCAAATTTCCGATTTAATTCCTCTTGCTGTACAAAAACATTCTTCCTGGCACTACTTACCTTTACTTCTTCTTCAACTAAAAAAAATTTGGAATTTGCATAAGAACCTTGATCTTTCACAAGAAAATTAAGCAATGTATTTACATCTATCTTACCAGATGAACCTTTCTGTGCTTTTATATGCAGAAAATTAAACGCATTTTGTAATAGGCTTTGCTTCTTTTCCTCAGTGTCTGATAAAACCTCTTTTATAGATTGTGATAAGACTTTTGTTTTACTTATATTATTAATATACTCCTGTGAATTTGAAGTAATAGTATTTGCAATAGTTCTACGAGCTCTAGTTTTAAACGTTGTACCAGTACCATCTCCAGCAATTGCATTGGCAATTTTATTAGCAATTTTTCCTTTTGTGTTATCAAAGACCATCCCTTTTATAGCATCAAAATTATTGGATAAAATTGCATTAGACAGGAGTTTTACTGCATCTTCTTCTGTGAATTGACCCTTTTTATGTTTAAACTCATTTTCCAAAAGTTGCTTTATAATTTTAGGAGCTTCGTTTTGATCTGTACATTTTGCTGCAGTAGCGAGCAAACCACTTCCTTCGTTATTAACATCTTCAATTAGTTTAGGATGATTCTTCAGCAGCTTTTGGTATTCATAATCGTCATCAGTAGAATCTTTCATAGCACTTAAAATTAATAAATGTGCTATACTATCACCAGCTTTGGTTTTAGATTTTAAATATCCACCTTCTTCCTTAAGTAAGTCATATATTTTCTGATGACCTAATTTAGCAGCCGTTTGAAATGGTGTATAACCTTTAGCATCATATTCATTAACAACAAGTTTTGTGTTTTCTTCATCACCTATTTTGTCTAGTACGGTTTTAACTATGTTCGTATTACCACTTCTTACTGCTACATGAAGAGCAGTTTCTTCTAGCTCATCAGATTTTTTAGTAATTACTTCAGATTCTATGTCATTTTCTATTTCTAGAAAGAAATCTAAATTATTACTATTAATTATATCATGGAGCAAAGTAGTGCCTTGACTCACTATAGAAAGAAGAGATCTATCTTTTCCTACTTGTGACCTTATAAACTTACTAATTTCACCAGCTTCTTTTGATCCTGCTTCATAAATACTACTTTTTACTACATCATTTAAAAATCCCAGTTTTAAGAGAGTTTTTTGCGATTTTTCATCTAACTTATTAAAGCTCTTAATCGATTTATCTGCTATCTTTGCTGTTAAATCTCTGCTAATTCCATTTCTTAACGCAAATTTAAGTGCCGTTTCTTCACTTACAAAATCATGATTTATGATTGCGCTACTGCTGCTATATTGCTCAAGCACCCAATGGCTTTGATCTATCAGTTTTTCTATTAGCTTATTATTACCAGATAGAATTGCCCTATGAAGAGGCATAGTTGCTTCTGGATTATATTTTAGAAGATCAATACACATATCAGCAAACCTGCTATTCTCCAAAGCAAGCTTAAAAGAAGTGATACCTTTATTATCCGGTTTATCAAAATCAGCTCCATTTTCTATTAAAAGTTCTACTACCTTCCTATTACCATTACTTATTGCTAAATGTAGTGGTGTTTTACCATCTTCATTTTGGAGATTTAGTATATTATTTTTAGGAAATTTATTAATGAAGTACTTCAAAGCATAAGTATTACCACACTTTGCAGCTTTATGTATAGGGGTTGTAAATCTTCCACTAAAGGTTTTGAAGTCTATTACTTGACCAAGCAAAAAATCAAATATTTCTTTATTGTTAGAATCTTTGGAAATTGAGGCTGTTAAAGCATTCATTAAGACTTTACTTGATACCTTGTTCTTTTCTTTTAGTAATTCAAGTATATGATTCGCTGTGTGTACATTATTATGCCCGCACGCAAGATTCAATAACTCAGATTTCTCTAACCTATTTTCTTTATCATAGCGATTATTGTAATTTAATAAATTTAACTGATCTTCTTTGTTCTTAATCTTTTCATTATATTCATCTTGTAAATTGAATACTCTCTCAATAACTCTTTCATTACCAAATGAAGCTGCTGATTTGATCAGTCTACAATCATTTGCAATCAACAAATTCCTTATAGTTTCTTTGTTATGATTTGCAATAACATCTAGAGCTTTTTCAAAAAAGCCATAATGACGACCTTTTTCTAAAGCTAAATCCAATGGACTTTTATTATCTTTATTAACCTGCAGTAGAGCCTTAACAAGTGATTTTTTATTATCTTTAAATTTAAAGAGTATATCATTTAGCAATTCTACTTTGTTTGACTGCAAAATTGTGTGTAATACATTATTTTTCTCTATCCCATATTGCTTATTAACTATAAAGCCATCTTTTAAATCAAGAAAATGGTTATACATTGGTAAATTATCAGCAATAATTGCAGCCTGAATTGGGCTACCAATAGAAGACATATCATCTAATGATGCCGAAATAGCAGTGCGTCCTTCTACTTTGCTGTAAGCTTTTTCTATTTCTTTCCAATGATCCGGTGTATCTAAAGCTGCAGTTAAAGTTATTATATTGTGACCATTACCATTTAAAAGCTTAGGATCTATCTTCTCCAAAGCAGCTTTAAACTTTTCCTCACTGCCAGAGTTAATAATATCAGCATAGAATGATAAATTACCATAGTCATTTATGTTAAAGTTTTTTACTTCTTTTTCTTGCTCTTTATTGTTGATGTAAGAACTAAAGACTAAATCTATTTTTAATCCATCTGATTCATTGAAATCTTTCTTGCGTAATATCCTCTTTAACTCTCTTGCTAAATCTTTAGCCCACGGATCTTTCCTGTTATTTATATTATCTACAAAACCTAAAAACTCAGACGGTACTTCACCTGCTATTTTACCATTTTTATCTTTATAAATTTCATTATGTTTATGAATAATATACCGAACAACTTCAGAATGAAAATTTTCAGCAGCAGCCTCCAATAAGCTCTTACCACTTACGTCTGTTTCATATATAATACCATTATCATAATTAATAAAAGCCTCTAACCTAGAGAAATCACCATTCCTTGCTGCAGTAAATACTGCCTTACATAAATCTCCACTCTCCTTTGTAATCCGCTTTGAATCTAAAAACTTCCCTATATCACCTACTGGTACAGAACACAAAAATTTGTACAACGATGAGTTATCAATCTTATATTTTTGTGGATTTGTTAATTCTGATTTGAATTTTTCCCTTATTTGTTTTATTTTTTCCTTCTGTTTACCATTTAATTGTAGCGGTTGAGGTTGCTGAATTTGAGCATCTAATCTTTCTCTTATAGGCTTAAACTGCTCCTCACCTAATGTTTGCTCAAGATCATCGATTTGTTTTACATTAACTTTAGTTTTATCTTGTGATAGCAAGAAAGCAATCTCTTGATCAAGAGTTGCATCTGTTACATTTTTATTTACTAATATAGATACAACCTTCTTTTTTTCCTCATTATTATCTTGACATAGATTAAAAATATTATTGATTGAATTATAACCGATAGTAACAATTTGCTCATCTAGAGAATTTTCTTTTCCTGCAAGAACCTTGTTTATTAAAGTTTGAGAAGGAATTGTATCAATTTTATCAATTATTGCTTCATCTATAGCTTGTACAGTTTGTACATGAGCATTTCTTATTTTTGAACAATTAAAATTTTCAAATCCCCGTCCATAATTAATCCTTCCACTCTCTTTAGCATCATTTATTAGACCAATAGGTAAAATCTGCTCAATATCAATTTTTTGATTATTACCTTCTAATAATCCTTGAAGCTTTTCCTTTTGAGAGTATATAGCCCTAGCAACCTCAGAAGAGATAGAACCACAAGAGTTATCATCACGTTGAATTTTGATAGTAGAAACATATACTGCACCATCTACAATTCCTTTTACGGCCTCATTAATAACTACAGAAGGCTCATTGGCTCCATAAGGATCAACTACTAATAGATTACGTCTTCCTTCCTCATTTTCAAAAAAGTAGAAAACAACCCAATGTGCACTACTTTCTCCTTTTTCATTAATAGGACTGCGTCTGATATATATAACATTCTTATCACACTTAGACACTTTCCTCAATTCATCAGATAGCGCTCGTTGCTGATCATCAGTACCAGGTTGAACAAATATCGTAGGAGAATCATCACTTTTTTTTATTACTAAATCAGCCAAAGAGGCTAAAATTCCACCAGTATCATACCACCCACGACTACCAACTGATGTGAATAAATTTACAATATTAGCAGAAATCTCCTCTTTTTGACTAATCTGATGAGATTCTCGACTGCTACCACCTCTAAATGAAACATCTATCTTTAATTGAGATGATTTTGCAGCTAATTTTGCAAATATCTCTGGATTATTTTTATATGCATAATCTAAAGGTGTGTTGCCTGCGCTATTTTGTCTTTCAAGTAAATCAGGTACTCTCTTTTTTTTCTCTAATTCAGCAAATGATAAATAGTATTTAACTAGTTTATATTGGTTAAGGCATTGATCGGCAAGTTTATCATCTGCATAATCTATTGCTAAATACATCATTTTACTGAATAGATTAAGCAACTCATCATTTACAAGATTACTGTTTTTAGTTCCGCACAATTTAATATAATCAGGCAAAATTTTTTCATCATTTTTAACAAAATCAGCGAATCTTTCAGGACATTTTTTAATAAGCTCTTCATGATTTTTGACAATAAAATCACCTTTGTCTTTTATTCCTAACGATTTTAGAAGATTGTCTTTACCATGTTCAATAGCAGAAAAAGCTATTTCAGTTCTTTCTTCCTCATGAGGGTTATCAGATAAAAAAGGATATAGCGATACATCATAATAGTTATTTTGAATAGCAAGGCTTATAGCATTTTGCTCATTATTATCTGTTTTTAAGAAATCATACTTCTTATCTTTAAGAATGTTTATAATTTCCCCAAATAACGCTTTATCACTCAACAAATCCTTATCTTTTAGCAATTTAACTACAGGAGTTTCTCCAATATTATTGACATTATGTAAAAGTGATTTTATCTTATCAGTTTTACATTTTTCTAAACACCACTTAAAATTCTTTAAGCTTGTAGCACAATGCAAAGCATTTTCACTATTATCATTGATCTTAAAAAGACATGCATGACCACCTAATTTTTCATATAGAAAATCTAGTGACTCCTCAGAAACATCTTTTAAAGAAAGTGCATGATGCAATAGGTTGTTACCATTTTTATCAAGTACAGACCAATTGACATTTTCATAATTTTTAAAAACCTCAAAGTAGTCTTTACCGGTATCGAGTGCTAAGAATAAAATCGAGTTACCATTTTTACTTATTGTTTTATTTTTTACTTCACCTTTAAATCTATTGAATATTAGCTCTAAAATCTTAACATCCTTCTTCTCTTTTAAACAATACTGCAATACTTCCGATATATCGCCAACATTAACCCAAAATTGCTTGCTATCTAGGAAATTCTTTACTGTTTTAGGATTATTAGAATCTATAACATCTTTAAAATTAGGTTGAGTAGACATAATTATTTGTAAATATAGTTAATATTAATGATTATACAAAAAAGTTACTATTTTATTAATAAAATAGATTAATTATTACTGCAGCTAATAAACATTATTCTAATATAAAACCATTAATTTATCAAAGTTTACACCTAAATATGCCTAAATCAATATACTTTTTATTAAAATACCACTATGTGTATGTAGTACACTAAGTGAGCGCAGTCACTAATACTAGGCAGTGTCCCTAAACCAATAAAAAATAGCTACTAGCGTTAAATAAACATTAGAATAGTTTTACAATATCTTGTTCTCTGAATTGTTTCATTTTATTGAACTACAATTTTCGTAAAATCGCATTCATATGGATGTTTTCTATTTTTTCTATTTGGTATAAATTCCTGACTTTTTAAGTATTTCTCTAAACTGTCATACCCTATATCTGCAATTAAATATTCACATAATCAATTAATTAAACTTAATTTGTTACCACTGATTTTTTAATCAAATGCATCAACTTTTATATGAATTTTAGTACAATTCCATTTTTCCCACCGCTACTATGCTATAGTGGATATTCCATTCGTATCTTTTTTTCTAGAATCTTTTTTAGCCAAATTATAATACCGATTATAAACACTTTTCCATATGAATATGGCCGATGGTGCTCCTGTTCTTAAAATCCAAATTCTAAATTTTGGTTTTGGCTTTTTTCACATCTCTTCTGTAATCACAAATCTATTCATTTTTTTCTTTTAGCTTAGTACATAAAATCCCTTGTTAACTCAAGTACTGAATATAGTGATCTTATACCTTGCAAGCCAAACAGTAATGAACAATAATCTTTGACATCGTTAGAATAGTCATACCTGGCTTGATAATTCTTTTTGCATTTATTTTAGCATATTGTTACTGTCAAAAAAGAAATAGTAATGAAGCTAGAACAGATATAGAAGCAGCGTAACTAGCTTCTTTAAATAATGAGAGACATCGTAATTAATGGATTTGATCTAACAATAAAAAGGAGTGTTAGAGTAGCCTTTAATTGCAGTTTATGTTGCATTTTTAGATAAATAATGTCCACTTCCATGTTCTACAGGTGGGATCTGCTTTAATTCTTCAGGAATGTTACCATCAGTGTAGTTTTGTATATTTAGGTTAAGTAATGAAATAACTGGAAAAGGCAAACAAGTTTCACTACTTCTGCTGACTAAAGCAGCTTCTGCTATAACTTCTCCTTCATATTTCTTTGCACATTCTGCAGTTTCTAAAGAAGACTTACCAGTGGTTATGACATCCTCTACTATCAATATTTTATTTCCTTTTTGTATTTCAAAACCACGACGCAAAACAAATTTGCCATCAACTCGTTCACAAAAAATAGAATTAATTCTAAGTTGCCTTCCTATCTCATACCCTACTACTATTCCACCTATTGCTGGTGATAAAATCAGATCTATCTTATCCAAATTACTGATAGTAGCATGTATTTTATCAACTAACATTTTACAGACTTTATCAGCTCGACTTGGCCTTTCAAAGAGTTTAGCACATTGTACATAAACACTACTATGAAGCCCAGAAGATAAAATAAAATGCCCTTCTAAAATTGCTCCACTTTCTATAAACTCTTGAGTGATAGGACAGTTTTTTTTATTTAACACGTAATTAATAACATAGTTAATTTTATATTATACCCTTTTTGAACGAAAAGCTCTAAATTATTTTCAATAGCAAATTTTTATTTACTTATATCTAAAGCAGCTGAGATTATCGCTTCCTGCTCCTTATTATGAATGCTCAAGTAACCACAAGCAGGAGATGAAGATGCAGGTCTTGCTATGCATTTAGGACGCTTTGCTTTATGATTACCTAGCTTTGATAACTCATCCTCTATTAAATGATTTACAAAAAACCAAGCTCCCATATTGTACGGTTCTTCCTGACACCATGCTACTTCTGCGTTTTGGTATTTCTTCAGTTCGCAAACAAGTTGCTCAGCTGGAAAAGGGTAAAATTGCTCAAGACGTACAATAGCTATGTCATCTATTTCTTTAGATTCACGCGTTTCTATTAAATCATAATACAATTTTCCACTACATATTAAAAGCTTCCGTATTTTTGCATTTTCCACTAAATCTGCACTTATTTCCGTAATGACTGGTTTAAAGCTTCCCTTAAAATCAGATAAATTAGAAACTGCTCTTTTATGACGCAAGAGCGATTTTGGTGTAAACACTATAAGAGGCTTACGGAAGTCTCTATGTATTTGCCTACGCAAAGCATAAAAATAATTGGCTGGCGTAGAACAGTTTACAACCTGCATATTATCTTCTGCACATAATTGCAAGAACCTCTCTATTCTTGCTGAGCTATGCTCAGGACCTTGTCCTTCATAACCATGGGGTAAAAGTAAAACCAAACCACTAGAGCGAAGCCATTTTGTTTCAGCAGATGAAATAAACTGATCAATAATAATTTGGGCACCATTGGCAAAATCACCAAATTGTCCTTCCCATAGAACAAGAGTATTAGGACAGTCCAAACTATAACCATACTCAAAACCCATAACTGCATATTCTGATAATGGACTGTCTATTACTTCAAAATATGCTTGTTTTTCATCTATATTATTTAAAGACACAAACACTTTTTCTGTAACTTGGTCTATAAGCTTAGCATGACGATGAGAAAATGTTCCTCTACCACTGTCCTGACCTGATAAACGTACTCTAATATTCTCAGATAAAAGCGATCCAAATGCTAAAGCTTCAGCTGTTCCCCAATCAATGTTACAACCAGAATCTATAGCTGCAAATCTACTGGCAAGTATCTTTTTTATCTTACTGTTAATACTAAACGTACTGGGAACATTGCTATTGATTTTCTCTCCTATTTCCTTTAACTTTTCTATCGCAACTCCAGTATCAGTCAGATAATCAGTAAAATCACCAATTTTGGGTCTACGAAAACTTGACCAGTTACCAAAAAACCAATCAGCTTTACTGGGAGTATAATTTATTGAATTTCTTAAATTCTCATCTAGAATAGCAGAAAAACTATCGCGCAAGTTATTGTATTCTTCTTCATCTACAATTTTTTGTTCAATCAGTTTTTGAGCATATAATTTTGCAGTAGTTTTATGCTCAGATATTAGTTTATACATTAAAGGCTGAGTAAACACCGGTTCATCACCCTCATTATGACCATAACGGCGATAGCAAACTAGATCAATAACTATATCTTTTTTAAATTTTTGCCTATACTCAAGAGCTAAGGAACAAGTAAAACTCATAGCTTCTGGATCATCACCATTAACATGAAGAATTGGTGCTTCGATAAACTTTGCTAAATCTGAACAATAAAAAGTAGAACGTGCATCTTTGGGATTTGTAGTAAAACCTATTTGATTATTAACTATAATGTGTACGATACCACCTATATTATACCCAGGAATTCTACTCAATGATAAAGTTTCAAAAACAACTCCTTGTCCAGCAAAAGCTGCATCACCATGAATTAGAACTCCAAGAACTAATGACCTTTCATTATCATTTGCCAAATCTTGCTTTGCTCTCACTCTTCCCATAACTATGGGATTTACTGCTTCTAAATGGGAAGGGTTGGAGCACAATGTTAGGTGCAAGCTTTTTCCACCTACGGATTTCCTATCACAAGAGTAACCTAGGTGATATTTTACATCACCTGCCACTTCAGGAGCATCATGGTGTGCAAGATTACCTTTAAACTCTGATATCATAGCAGAATATTTTTTGCCCATAAATTTTGTTAAAACGCTCAAGCGTCCACGATGAGCCATACCTAAAACTATCTCATTTATATTAAAAACAAAAGTATCATCTATAATTTTCTCAAGCCCAACCATGAGCGATTCTGCGCCTTCAATAGAAAAACGTTTGTATCCAGGAAACTTGGTATGTAAAAACTGCTCAAACATTTCGGTTTCCACTAAATGTTTAAGTATTGTCTTTCTATTATGTTCATCTAAGTTGTAGTGCTGATTTTCAATCTTATTTTGCAGCCATTCTACCTCTTCAGAAGAAGAGATATGCATAAATTCAAATCCAATACTTCTGCAATAAATATTTTTAAGTGAAGCAATCAACTCTTGTGAAGCATCCATCATATCAGCTAAAGGCACCTGAGCTTTAAGAGGATTAACATCTGCATAAAGATGGCCGTTACACCTGAAAAAATTGAGCAAGTTAAATTTTGGATCTTCATTTTGCGTGTTAGCAATTATAGATTTTTTATCAGCAGTGAAATCCCCAGAAAAAACTACTTTCCAATCATCACTGACTAATTTATCATCCAACAAATAACGTTGATAGGCATCATCTATAAAAGCTGCATTAATGACAAACAAATGAGAACTGTTATTTGAATAATACTTAGACATTATATAATTATTGAAATTACATAAATTAATATACTCTTTTCCTAAACTTTTTGCTACCATTTTTAAAATAATGAGACATTTGTTCATTAAATAAACAAGCAGTCGCTGCTCCGTGTCTTAAAGTAAAGACAGCACTAACTCTTTCAATAATAACGTAATCATCTACTACGCGAAAATTTATTAATGACTCATATCCTTCGTAATCAACTAAAAATATAGATGGTAAGTCAGTGTTAGTACTACTGAACTGCAAATAAGTAAATTTTCCATCATCAAATACCTTTAATGGAACTATTGCTTGACTACCTCTACTATGAGCAACAGAGTAGTTAAAATTAAGTCCTTGTCCTACAACTTCAGGATCGCTTAAATCTGGGATAACTGTTTGATTAGCTGGAATAATTACGTCTTTGTTTGAGTCACCTAAAGATATATTTCCCTCATTTGATGAATAAACAAATCTAACTTCATAGGCAAGCCTAGGATCATCTAGTCCTTTTGCTTCTTCTGCATGAAGTTCAAAATGATATACTCTTTTATTAGTGATAATCGTTGCATTAGTATCAGCATTATCTTCTATAGGCTTTATAAATAATCTATTACTCTCAGGATTAAGTTGCCAACCAGTTGAATCACCCATTGAAATGGTACCAATACTTTCTCCTTCTTCAAAAAGAATACTAGATTGATATCCATAAAAACCAATATATTCATGTATTGACTGAGGATTATAGCTCATCACTTTAATGTGATCGTTAGTAGCTATTGATCGTACTGCTTGCTCTGCTAGTCCATAATCACTAAAAAGTATAGAAAAAATAAATAGTGGCGTGATAATTAAAGACTTATCCATATAAATAGATACCCTACAAAAATGGAATTTTAGCATCGATCAAACAGAATTGCAATTGCTCTAACTTAATTCAGTAATACTAAAGATAAGTGAAAAACATTTTAAGACATATAAAACATTTCTTAGTAAATAGTTATTTTAAAGTTTTAAAAATTTTTCTTCTTTATAATAGTAGAAAATAAGTTGAATTTATTATTAACAATACAATTAAATATTTGTTTAATACAATTTTTATGTATACTACTCATATATATATTATACATATAATATACATTTTTATATACATAGAGTACATTTATATGTACACTTTATATGTTAAAAATTTGAAGCGTTAGATAAACATATCAATATTTTAGAACAAAGGAATTAGTATGAAAAAGATTTTAGTGCAAAAAATAAAGGAGATTATTGAAAAAGAAGGATGGAACCAAACAAAAGCGGCCTTACTTTTAAACATTGATCAACCAAAAATTTCTCAAATAAAACATAGCAAAACTCAAGGCTTTTCTCTTGAACGTTTATTATCATTTTTAACTAAATTGCATTTTGGAATAGATTTAGCTAAATTGCATTATGAAATAGAATTAACCCCAAATGAAATAAAATTAGTAATAAATAAAAATATAGACTAAAACAATAATAGTATTAAAGATTTTTAATATAGATAATATTTTATAAGTTGTCATTGATACTAAAACAGTTTATAATGCAAACTAATTAATTTATCCCTGAAAATAATGGCTGATGTTATAATTGAAAAATGCTTGTCTCATATTAATAATCGTTTTAAGTTAGTTGTTTTAGCAAGTCAAAGGGTTCACTGTCTTAATATAGGTGCTGAGCCTGTAATTACATGTACAAAAAGTAAAAATACAACAATTGCTTTAAATGAAATAGCAAGTGATAAACTAGACTATCATACACTGTTTAATCTTGCAGTTAACAGGTGTAAAAAATCTATTGAAGCTACTATTGGTAGTAACAAAAAAAGTTTAGATGAATTTAATGATGGTATAGAAAAAACAGATTTTTTTGGTAATGAAGAATTAAGTGATCAGGAAGATAATTTAAACAATGACCAAGACCTCTTGTGTGAAGATGATATTAACATAGAGGATGGACTAAATCTATAGTATTCCATATGCAAGATGATGATAAGTTTGATTTTTCATTGTGGTGCTCTGTTATAAAAAATATAACACCTATTACTAATAATAAAATACTTCCTATTAAGAAGAAATTAGTAGCTTTTAACTCACATAATAATGTTAACTATTATTTAAATAATAAATTTGATTTTATAAAAGAAGAAAAATTAAAGTCCTACGATATCGACCACAACACAAAGATAAAAGTAATTAAAGGCAAATACGCCTTAGATGATCAACTAGACTTACATGGCTATAGCCTAGATAAGGCATATTCAATTTTGCTCAATTTCATTACAGAACATTACCATGTAGGTAGTAGATGCCTTTTGATCATTACTGGTTATGGAAATCAGATAAACACTGGAGTGATAAAAAATAACTTTGCTAATTGGCTAAACAGCAGTGAAATACAACATATGATACTCTACTATACACAAGCAACCAAAATACATGGAGGAAAAGGAGCATTTTATGTGCTCCTTAGGAGAATTAGAACAAAACACAAATAAGAACTATTTCCTATCACCAAATAATCTTAACAAACTTAAGAATATATTAATGAAGTTAAAATATAAGCTAGTTGCTTCCATTATAGCCAATTTATTAGTTGCAATTTCTGAACCATCATTAAATTGATAATATAAATCTTTTATTCTTTGTGCATCATAAGCAGTCATGAGAGTAAATATTACTACTGTAATCAGTGAAATAGCAAATTGAAGGGGATGACTACCTAAAAACAAATTAGTCAAAGAAGCAATAATAAGACCTATAACACCCATCATTAAAAACGACCCAAGCTTTGTTAAATCGTGTTTTGTATTATTACCATATAACGCCATTGAACCAAACATTGCTGCTGTTATAAAAAACACCCTAGCTATGCTCTCAGCCGTATAAACAACAAATATATAGGATAAAGACACACCCACCAATGCTGAAAAAGAAATAAACAGAGCTATTGTCGATTGAAAGCTAAGTGAATGAAGCTTATAGGACATAACAGATACTAATATAACTGGTAAAAACACAACAAGCCACTGTAAAGGAGTACCATATACTGCTGACATTACAGCTTGAGAAGAAGCTACAAAAAATGCAACTATACCAGTAATACCAAGAGCTATTGCCATATAGTTATAAACCTTAACGAGATAACTCCTTAGCCCTGCATTATAGTATACACCCTGTGATCTAACATTTTGTTGATCCCTAACAAATGACATACATTAAACCTTTAAAAACATATTATCTGCTCAATATAACAATAAATACTTAATAATTCAATAAGAATGTTGTTCTTAACACATCCCTGGCGTAGCTTCTGCTTTATTAGCTTGAGGTGGTTCATTTCGAATTCCACTAATAAACTCTGATTGCTTTTTTATTGTTTGATCAGCGAGATTAATATTCAACCCAAATCCCACTAAAAATATTGCCACACCTATTACCCCAAACATTAATCCAAGTGGCAAAGTATCCATTTTAAACCCTTTTCCTATATTGCCAGTATAGCCTATTGAATTAGTTACCTCAAGCGATAGCAGAACCTTCCTTATTAACATAAATAAACCACCAACAGCTATCAGTCCTGCTCCCATTAAAGCCTTTTTATCAAAAGTGCCTTTATCTCCTTCCTCTTTAAGAAGCAATTCCTTATCAGTACCTACTTTTTTACCTGACTTATATTTATCGATTGCAATATATAAAAACATTAGCGCAACACCAAAACATATGACATTAGATATTGTGTCAGATATACCTTGAAAGTTCATAGCTGCGTTTTCAAGCCCAAGCGATTTGTTTGTGCCTGAGATGGCTCCCCAAATATTGAGTACTACTGCTAATTCTGTAATTACTATTACTAAAGATGCAAAAGCATCTAAATAAACAGCGCTTTTTTCAAGCTTATTATCTTGTATTTCTTCTTTATTTTCTTTACTTAACGCTTGTAACTCTTTCTCTTTTTTCCTTTGCTTATTATAAATATGAATTAATGCAATTGAACAAATTAAGGATGCTATACAAAAAACTAAAGCAGTAGTTTCAAGAACATTTCCATAATACAACGTCTCCTCAGCTTTAAGATTTAATATCTCTGATTGTAAAACCGCAAAGCCAGCCCATATGAGCGCAAATGCAAGTGAAGTTCCAACTACAATATACCTTCTTTTTTGGTTCATTTGTATTAGATAAAGTTTTTCTTGGTTTAATTTTTTCTTTCTTTCTTCTAATGCTATTTCTTCTTCTACTAACTTTTGTTTTGCTGTTTCATCTTGTGATTCTTTACCCATACTTGAACCTGCTGCTGTCATATCTGACCCCACAAATTGACATATAATTTAAGATGTACATCTAAACACCTTAACATTAAATTATATCTACTTTAGGTTAAATAGTCAATATTTTACTTAAGCTTGCTACTAGTTTGATAAAACCCTTGTATAATATAGTTATAGCATGACCATATTGCAGTTATTGCTGCAATCCATAAACATATACTTCCTATATATTTAACAATTGAATAATTATCAGTAATCAGCATTATCACAGCTATCATTTGAAAGAAAGTTTTTACTTTTCCAATTTTGCTAACAGGTATTCTAATAGTTGAATACTCCCTCAGTCCTGATACTAAAATTTCCCTGCAAACTATAATTATCGATGGTATCACGGTAAAATCATTTATTTTTTGTTTGTAGATCAACATAATTATTGTAGAAATAACTATTAATTTATCAGCTATTGGGTCAAATAATTTGCCAAATTCTGACTGTACATCCCATACACGTGCTAAATAGCCATCAAAAAAATCAGTAATACATGCAAATAGAAATATTGATATTGTTATCCAACAGGTGTACTGGCTTTCAATATAAAAACTAGATATCATCATAGGTATTGCCAAAACACGGGAGAGTGTTAGTAAGTTAGGTAGTTTTTGTTTAAAATAATTCCACATTATCATTATAATACTTTCAAGTGGGCAATATACCATCATATAAATGAACGTAATTAATCACAAATATTTTCTATTTTTTATGACAAACTAAAAAATAACTTGAACTCGAATTTTAAACCTATACTTCAATACTGAAGCTTTAAAGTATGCTATAGAAAAATTGCCACTTTAAATACTTTTAATAGAGCAATAGATAAAAGTTTTTTAGTTGAAACATGCTTTAAAATTTTTTGCAATACTGCTCATAATAGCAAAATATGCTTCTTTTCCTGGAGTAATATTATTACCAATTGGATCAAGTATCTTAATCTCAACACTATTTGTAAAGATGCTGCTTCTTACATATTGCTCTTGTGGTTCGGAGAATATACATCTTATATTATTTTCTTTTATTATTCTTTTTATTTTGTTTATAGTACTAATTTTGATTGATGCCTCATCTCCTAAAGGGAGAATTCCTCTTGGTGCTGACAAATTAAAATATTTTTCAAAATATTGATAGGCATCATGCACTACAATATACGGCTGATCCTTTGAGCTGCTTAGCTCTCTTTTAATTTCTTGTGCATTTCTTTCTATCCTTTCTATGGTTTCTTCAGCATTCTTTTTATAAATCCAAGAATTTGCTTTATCAACCTCACTAAGTATTGAGCTAATATGATTAACCATTATTTTTGCGTTTTCTGGACTTAACCAAACATGAAAGTCTTTTACATTTTTAGTATGCATGCAGGTCGATCTTAATGGTAGAAGATCTACTTTTTGTGAGAGTGCAACTAGTGTTTTTCTCCTAATGTTTTTTATAAATGTTTCTAGCTGATCAGAAACGTAAAATATAACATCGCTATGCTCTAATTTGTTTGCATTTGAAGGTTTTAACATATAATCATGTATTGATACTACATCATCAATTAGCAGCTCTGGCTCTGTAACCCCATATGTGACAGAAGCAACAAGGGAATGTATTGGTTTTATCGTTGCAATAATTTTAGGGGGATGAGAGTTAGCGTTTGATTGTATTAAAACAAGTAATAAAAAGAGAAAGACGTGTTTCATAATAGTTTAAGTGATATCGATAGCTCAATTTGTGTAGATGATTATGTTCTAATTGTAAAGAATCTATCTTTTTCATACAGAAATAAACAAGTAATAAGAAATATCGACATGTTAGTCAAGAAAGGTGAAATCTTTACCATACTTGGTCCTAATGGAGGTGGTAAAACTTCTCTAGTGCGGATACTAGTAGGAATACATAAAAACTATACTGGTTGCATTGAGTATATGGACAATATTGTAATTAGTTACCTCCCACAAAGTTTTGTAATTAACAACTTAATGCCAATGACAGTTGAATATTTTCTTCTATATAGCCTACTAAGAAGGAAAGTAGATATTGATGATATCATTAAGGATGTCAATATTGAGAGCATATTAGACCAGCAGTTATCGGAGCTTTCTGCAGGGCAAATGCAACTTGTATTGCTGGCACGTTGTTTAATGTCCAGTCCTGATTTGATAATTCTAGATGAACCTGTTAGCTTTATGGACATTAATGCAAAAGTAAAGTTTTATGATTTAATTTCTAAATTGGTTAAAAAAAGATCAATATCCATCATCATGACATCTCATGATTTGCGTTGTGCTCTGCGTTATTCTGATAATGTAATGTGCATAAATTGCTTTGTTTATTGCCAAGGGATGCCAAATGAAATTGAAAAAGATAGAAATTTTATCACAATATTTCGTGGTTATTTTGAAACATGATCGGAAGTGTTATTCGTTTTGTAAACATACTGATAGTTCTAATCCGCTATAATCTGCTCTTTTGTTCATATACAAACAGATCAATCCAAAACACAATTAAAGGTAATAAGATAAAGACTGCTCTGCAAAAACTTGGTCCAATTTTTATCAAATTTGGGCAATCACTCTCTGCACGGGTTGACATTTTAGGTGAAGATATAACAAATAGTCTGCTGTCTTTGTGTGATAAGCTGCCACCTTTCTCTTATAAGAAAGTTGTTCAAATTATTGAAAGTGAGTTTGGTTGTTCAATTGATAGCCTATTCTTAGATTTTTCCGAAAAACCAGTTGCAGCAGCGTCAATTGCACAAGTTCACAAAGCTGTAACGAAGGACGGTAAACTTGTAGCTGTAAAAGTTTTAAGACCTAGCATTGAAAAAATATTCTCGTGCGATATAAAAATGCTAATGTGGCTTGCAAGCTTGACCCAAAAAATTAGCAAGAATTCACACCGCTTTAAACCCGTACAACTTGTGCAAACGTTTTCTGAAATCTGTCGTTTAGAGCTAGATTTACGTTTTGAAGCGGCAAATGCTTCAGAGCTTAGAGAAAATATGCATAGTGATGAGGAAATTTATATTCCCAAAGTGGATTGGAGTAGAACTTCAAGACGTGTTTTAACTTTAGAGTGGGTAGATGCAACCCCAATATATGAAATTCACAAGTTAAATGACTGCAAACAAGTTGCAGAAAACCTCATAACTTTGTTTTGCAATCAGGTATATAGGGACTGTTTTTTTCACGCAGATATGCACCCTGGCAATTTAATGGTTACTGAAAATAACAAAATTGTCATGGTAGATTTTGGCATAATGGGAAGAATAGATCGTAGCACTTCAATGTATGTTGCAGAAATCATAAAAGGTTTTGTAAAGCGAGATTACAGCCACGTCGCTAAAATCCATTTTCAAGCTGGATATGTTTCAGAAAAGTATAGTAATTTTATTACAGCTTGCAGAGCAATAGGGGAACCCATTGTTGGTAGAGAAATAGAAAACATTTCATTTGCTAATTTACTCACGCAGCTATTTAAAATCACTGCTGACTTCAATATGGATATACAATTAGAACTTCTATTGCTGCAAAAAACTATGATTTTAGTGGAAGGCATATGTCGCAGGTTACATCCAAGTATTAATGTCTGGCAAGTGGTTCAGCTTTGGATAGAAAAACAAGAGAATCAAAGAAATAGATGTATTGAAAAAATGAAAGAATCGTGTTTAGTCAAAACTATACAAGAAGTACCACAGATTATGAAAAAATTAAATAGAATAGCTGATAATATAATTGAACAGCAGAATAACTCATATGCAAGCAGTAGTAAAACTTATCTGTTTTTACTGCTAATAATTATAGCTTTTGTTATTTTGCATCTTGGATCTTTTATATATTGAAAAATAAGTAAATTTTTAATATAAAATTTAGGCTATCTATATTAGTCCAATTGATTAAACCAAAGAAAAAATTAGGCCAAAACTTCATTCTATCAAGCGATATTACAGATAAAATAGCTGCACTTGCTGGTGATTTAAGTGAGTTTAATGTAATTGAGGTCGGTCCTGGATTTGGCTCTCTCACAAGGTCCATATTAAAATGCAGTCCCAAGTACCTTTTATCTATAGAAAAAGATGAATCACTAATCTTAAAGCATAGCAGCTTAATTGAAAATTATGTTGGTAAGTATCAGATTTTAAACGCTGATGCCCTGCATGTTAAAGAGCGAGAGCTAGTAGATAAACCAGTTAAGGTTATTGCCAATCTACCTTACAATGTCTCAGTGGTTTTGCTGCTTAAATGGTTAGAAGATATAAATTTCTTTACTAGTTTGACTTTAATGTTTCAAAAAGAAGTAGCTGACCGTATTGTTGCTACTCCTAACTCCAAATCATACGGTAGGCTCTCAATACTTACTCAACTGTTTTGCGATGTCAAAAAAGAATTTGATCTAAAACCCGAAGTATTTTTTCCTAAGCCAAAGGTAGATTCTGCTGTTGTTACAATCACGCCTCTTCCTTCTCCTAGATTCTCAGTTGATATTTGTACCCTTAAAAAGGTAATGAATGCTGTGTTCAACAAAAGGCGAAAAATGCTCAGCAGTAGCTTAAAAGAAATATCTCATAATACAGATGCCCTCTTAAACGCAACAGAAATTGAAGGCAGTAAGCGCCCAGAAGATTTAAACATTGAACAATTTTGCAAATTAGCAAATGCACTTTATAAATAGTAAATCATATTGACCTACCATTGCCTTTTTGCTGCTCTGATGCTTCTCCTGTTCTATTAAGCTCTCGTTGTGCAAAATTAATGCCTTCTTCAGATGCATTACTAACAAGTTTTTGTACATTCTTAGTAAGAGGAATTCTAACTGCTTTATTGCTTACACCTTTTTTAGCACCTGATTTAGCCTGCTGTTCTGATTTTTCCTGCTCAGGTTGTTCTGATTTTCCTTCAAATTTCTTTATCATTTCATATTGAGCATTAAGTAGAAAATTGTCTTTTAATTTTTCTAATACTTCTTTGTGACCCATTCCTTTAATATCAATTCCAATTTTTTCTAATCCCTTTTTAAACTGCTCTTTTAAAACTTCTAAGTTTTTTTCTGTTGATACGTTAGTAAACTTAGGAGGAATATTAGTTAATTCATCCTGTTGACCCACTTCTTTTTTAGGTTGTTTGCTATCTAGATCATTAAGTTCCTTAAGTAACTTTGAACGTTCATTAGCAATTTGAACTATATCGCTTTTAATATTATTACGATTATCTCTACCTTTAGTTCCTTCAAGCTTTAAATTAAGGTCATTAATTTTAGCTGCTTTGATTTCCAGTACCCTCTCCATCAAGCCTTTTAACTCACTTTCAAGATGTTCTATAATTTTATTAGTTACATCATATTTTTGAGTTTCTCTTCCATCCTTAATTTCTTCCAATTCTTTTTTCTTTTGTTCTATTTTCTCCTCAAGATTCAAAGGTTTGGTGCTATTGTTCTTAATTGCTTCTTGAGATTGATTGTTATTATAATCTACTGTTAAGTTTGCTTTAGTGTCATCTTTTTTTAATATATCCATCGCTTCTTTCAATTTTATTAGCCGCTTTTCAGCCAAACCAGGAAAAAAGATACTGAGTAGTTTACTAAATAAACTTCCAGCTAATCCTCTAAATTGCTTATCAACTAATTCTTTTTTTTCCTTCTCATCAAGTTCATAAAATTTTTCTTTTTTAATTCCAAGACGTGTATAATGATCTGTAGCCATAATCTTATTTATTAATTAATTTACAAATTATACTTATTTTTTATTAAAATAATGCTAATTTATTAATAAATATAACCTTATATATTGCTTGTTTCTATTTTAGCTTGTAAGAAACTAATAGCTCTAGTTCCTATATGCCCATGGTAGAATGGCTAAAATCAGATAAACCAGTTGAATATTTAAGTGCTGTAGAATTTATGGAAAAAAGGGTTAAGATGATTTCTGAAGGAATAAAACCAGAGCTAGTTTGGCTACTTGAACATTCAGCAATATATACAGCAGGCATCAGTGCAGATGCAGCAGAGATCAGTGCAAATATAACCATTCCTGTCTTTCAAACTGGTCGTGGAGGTAGATATACTTACCATGGTCCAGGGCAACGGGTAATCTATGCAATGCTTGATCTTAAAAAAAGAAATAAATGTGACATAAAGCTATATATCAAAAATTTAAGTACTTGGATAATAAACAGCTTATACCATTTGTCGATCTATGGAGAGTTTAAAAGTGACCGCATAGGAGTGTGGGTAAATACAAATGGAAAAGAAGAGAAGATCGCAGCTTTTGGCATAAAGATAAGAAAGTGGGTTACATATCATGGTATTGCCTTAAATGTTCACCCTGATCTATCTCACTATAGCAGTATAATCCCTTGCGGTATTAGAGAATATGGAATAACTTCTATGAAGAAATTAGGAATTGAAACTTCCTTAGACGCAATTGATGAAATTTTGCAGAAAGAATTCTATAAAGTATTTTCTAAAACATAAGTAAACTTACAACTATTGACAGAAATCTTATAAAAATGAAAAACATTAAGAAAGCAATAATCTCAAGTGTAATTTGCAACGTAGTTTTATGGTACGATTATACTTTATTTGGCACCTTAATTTATATAATAAGTGATGTTTTCTTTTCATCAGAAGGCTATTACATAGGTTTAATAAAAGCCTTTAGTGTTTTTGCTATTGGTTTTTTAGCAAGGCCATTTGGCGCAATTATATTTGGGCATATTGGTGATAAGCACGGCAGAAGAATTGCACTACTTACCTCAACATTACTTATGTCCGCCTCATCTGCACTTATTGCATTTGTACCGAGCTATAGAAATATAGGAATATTTGCATCACTGCTTATAGCAACACTTCGTTTATTGCAAGGAATGGCAATGGGAGGAGAAGCAGGCAGCTCAGTTTTTTTAATTGAAAATGCAGATAATAAAAAGAATCTAAGTTTTCTTGGTAGTATCAAAATTTTAAGTGGAATGCTTGGTTCTGTGATTAGTTTAATAGTAATAGTAATCTGCAAAAAAACATCTGATTTTGATTCTTGGGGATGGAGATTACCATTTATATTTTGCTTGTTTATGGGATTTTTTGCTGTATGTACAAGATTTATCTTTGATGAAAGCTATGCATATCAAGTAAATAAAAAGAACTTATCAAAATCACCAATCTTAGAGTTTATTAAATACTACAAAAGACCAGTGCTTATATCCATAGGAATTGGCATTGCTCAAAATGCTTCTGTCTATGCTCTTTTAGTATTTTTCAAAACTTACGTAAGAGAAATATCACCAGAAAATTTTGATATTACTTACATAATAGAAATTTTTGGCAATCTACTGTATGGAATGCTTGCTGTATCTTTTGCTATTTTATCTGATAAAGTAGGAAAAAAAACTATAATGATATTCTCTTGTGTTACACTCGCTATGACCAGTTTTCCAGCTTTTTTTATGCTACACTCTAATAGCTATCTAGCTATTATATTTGCGTATTTGATGTTTGCTGTGCCTAGTGCAGCATCATTTGGTGTATATAACGCAGTTGTGTGCGAATTATTTCCAACAAAAGTTAGATATACTGGTTTGAGTTTAGCACATAATATTTCAGCAGGATTTTTTGGTGGATTCTCACCTTTAATATGCGCCTGGCTTGTAATGGCAACAGGAATTAAGATCTCCCCTGGATTTTATATAATCTTCTCTGCAATGATCAGTTTAGTATCTATATTACAAATCAAAGAAAGTGATAAGAATATTGATTGGTAAATATTATTTATGTAGTTAGCTTAAGCTTTAGTATTTTAGTGATTTGATATGGATCTAATTGTACTAAATACAGATATTTACAGGTCAGAGAGGAATTATCAGAGAATGCAAATTATGTAGAACCTGATCATATACATATTCTATATCTCCAAATATCCAACAATATATTAAACAGGAATTTGGGCAACTAAGAAAAAGGTATTTGGGTAATTTGCTGTCACAATGTCAATTTTACAGATGTGCAAAGGTATATTGAAGAACAAGAATAATTGCAATATTTTAGAGTTTTAAAACTTGCTTTATAAGCGTTTCTTCAAACCACCAACTTTAGCTAGTGGTAATTGATAATTCTTTTTCAAGTTAAAATTTGCTATAGCTAGTTTTAAGCATGTTTTGGCAGCTAAACTATTTATACAATGATAAAATAGTGGGTTTTACGCTTACTATAGATAGAGTGTAATGCAAAATCTCGCTAATTTTAGTAGAATGTACACTTGAAAAGCACTCAAATGATGATTAGATCCTAGATGATAGAAATTTGTGGTGTAGCCAATGAATAGTGTAGCAGAAAAATTAAAGTTTGATGCTGAGGTAGGGAAGGTATTAAATATAGTTATACATTCTCTCTATACAAATAAAGATATTTTCTTACGTGAGCTCATATCTAACGCTTCTGATGCATGTGAAAAGCTACGCGTTAGTTCTATAACTAACCCAGATTTAGTTGATTCACAAGATGAGCTTAAGATTACAATTAAAGTTGATAAAGAAAATCATAAGCTTTGCATCACTGACAATGGTATAGGAATGAATAAGCAAGACTTAGTAGAGAATCTGGGTACAATTGCTAGTTCTGGTACACAAAAATTCTTAGATGTAATTAAAGGTAATAAAGACACCAATCAAGCGGTGGAGCTGATAGGAAAATTTGGTGTAGGATTTTATTCAGCGTTTATGGTTGCATCGGAAGTTATTGTCAAATCAAGAAAAGCTGAAGAGAAAGAATCTTGGCTATGGAAATCGAAAGGCGACGGTGAGTTTATAGTAAAGAGTTTAGATGAAGAATCACTAAGAGGGACAGAAATAACACTTTTTCTGCGTCCTGAAGAGCAAGAATTTTTAGATAAGTTTCGTATAGAACACATTATAACGACTTACTCTGATCATATTGCTTTTCCTATTGAATTCATAGATGAAAAAGGTAATAGCGAGAAGTTAAATAGCAAATCTGCAATCTGGACTAGAGCTAAAAATGATATTACACAAGAAGAGCATAATGAATTTTTTCGCAGTGTTGCCCATGTTGGTGGTGAACCATGGATGATATTACATAATAAAAATGAGGGTACGATAGAGTTTACGAATTTGCTCTATATTCCTTCAATAAAACCCTTTGATTTATTCCACCCAGATAGACGTTGTTCTGTTAAACTTTATGCTAATAAAGTTTTTATTACCGAAGATAACGTGGAAATTATACCACGATATTTGCGTTTTTTAAAAGGCGCTGTTGATTCACCAGACTTACCTTTAAATATTAGTAGAGAAACACTACAGAACAATAAAGTTGTTGGAACGATAAGACAATCCTTAATAAAAAAGGTAATGTCTGCACTTAAGAAAAGAGCAGAGGAAGATTTAAGTGATTATATAAAATTTTGGGATAATTTTGGTGCTGTTTTAAAAGAAGGCTTATGTGAAGCAATGGATACAGATGGAAGAGAAAAACTACTTTCTGTATGTCGCTTTTATAGTATAAGACCAAAACCTAAAGATGATAATACATCAGAACTAGTTAATAAGGATAATATATTAGAATTAGTTAGTATTGAAGATTACATAAAGAGAATGAAGTCAGATCAGGACAATATATATTACCTTACTGGCAATAATATAGAAACAATAAAAAAGAGCCCACAACTTGAGGGTTTTATTAGCAGGGAGCTTGAAGTACTACTGCTTGTTGATCCAGTTGATGACTTCTGGACAAGCGTTGTGACTGAGTATCAAAAGTATAAATTAAAATCTATAACTCGTGTTGATACGGACTTAGACAAGTTCTCTGTGCAAGAAAGTGATGAAGGCAAAAAAGATGAGTCTTCAGGTGAGAGTAGCGAAGAAGAGGTAGATTCATTAATTAAATACTTTACTAAAGTATTAGGGGATTCAGTTAGTAGTGTTAAGGTCTCAAAAAAGTTAACTAGCAGCCCTGTATGCCTTGCAGCTGGTGAAAGTGGTATGGATATTAGAATGGAGCGCTTTTTACGTGAGCAAAAGCAACTGAGTTATAAAAGTGCAAAAATTTTGGAAATTAATGTTAAGCATCCCATAATTAAGGGAATCATTAAGCATTATATTAAAGATGGTGAAAGCTCTATGTTGGAGGATATTATACACTTACTATTTTATCAGGCTTGTATTATTGAAGGTGAAGAAATAGGCGATACCAGTGCTTTTTCAAATCGTATTAATAATATTTTTAGTAAAGTGCTTTAAATAAAACTTTTTCAGGTACAACAAACTATGTCAACTGAATTTTTAGCGCAGCTCAATTTTCTGGGAAGAAGCTGAGGAATAATTAATGTCTAATTTGATATAACATTTACCCTCTTTATAGCACATTGTTTATACAAATACTAGTAAATTGGTTTTTTCTTGGTTTGTCGATTCAATTAGATCAGTAGTGTAAATCTAACTGAACTAAAATACTTAACTGCCAAGATTTATAGCAATTCTCATAATAATCCGAACTACACATAAAAAGCAGGTTGTTGATAGCAAACCAATAGTGAGATTAAGTCATGGTGGAAATAAAGCCACTGATTTTTTTGAATTTATGGAATTGTCAAAAGAAATTGGCGTTACAAATTGCCCAAACCAAGTGTTCCTTCAAAGGTCGTTCCATTACTTATTTTCCAGATTTTATGGCATTTTTGGCAATAGTTCTGTATTATCTTCACAATTCCTTTAAATTTCATCTCTTTCTTTATATCCGTAGGTCTTTTTTTAATCCTCTATGTATTGTTAGAAAATTAATATTACCCTAAAATTTAGCCATTTCCGATAGAGTTTTGCGCTCCGAGTTTTTTTCTGCCATTTTTTGTACATCCAATGTTTGCATTGTTTTTTTTCTTAACTGCTGGCATTTTAAATCCTTATCCTATCACCTCTAGTGGATGAGCTGTAATTACTTAAAAATCTATGGAGGCAAAAATTTGCAAAATTTCATTGTTTCTTCAAAATCTTTTGAAGCTGTTTTTGTATGTTGGGGCCTCTGTATAATTAGGAAATTCTTCATTGTCTCTATTCTATACGTTGACGTTTTCTTGGGGGCTCTTCTACCTCAACTTCAACTAGTAACCTTTGCAGTTCATGAGGTAGTCCACTGATCTCCCTTTTTCGTTTTTGCAAACTGATCTCTGCATGCTGCCTAGCTTCTGTATTGATAGATTTGCATACTACGCTCAGATTTAATGCATCATTACTTCCCTTAATAAAGCCATAATCTTGTATTGCCATTTTCTTGTTAAGGTCAAAGTTCCCTTTTTTCATTCTTAGCAATTCTAATCTTAAGAGTTCAGCAAGGGCACCGGTTCTAAATGCATCTTTTTTATGCTCTAATAAGCATTGCTCACATAAACGCTCTATAAAGATTACTAATTCTCTACATATAAAGGATAGCCTCTCATCAGAGTTAAAATCTTTCTTGATACTTTTAACCATCTTAATTAATTCTTCAATGAACTGTTGTTGCTTAACTTTGTTGTTTACACATTCATAAATAACTTTTGCATTTTCTTTTTTATCTCTACTTTTATTTATCTCTATTAATTTGTCTAAGTAAGGTATTGCTGCAATTTTTTTAAACACTGTAAGGCAATCTTTAAACATAGGATTACTTTCCACTATATCCCTTATACTTTGGTCTTCTTTACCTATATCGTGACCATAAAGTAAAAATAAAAAAAAATTTTCTGTTTGCTTATATTTAACAACTAAGTCAAAAGCTGTTGCTCCTAAACTATTTTGAATATTAGTGTTTGCCCCTCCCTCTAAAAGCAACCTTATCATTTCCTCATCTCCATACTCAGCAGTAATATGCAAAGCAGTCATTCCATATTCGTCTTGAGCATTAATATCTGCCCTGCATTTTAAAAGCAATTTTATTATTTCTTTATGTCGATAAATAGTAGCATAGTGCAAAGCTGTTGTTTCACTACGATAATCTTTAACATCAATATTAGCTCCATTTTCTAAAAGCAACCTTACTATTTCCTCATCTCCAGACTCAGCAGCAATATGCAGAATAGTCATTCCACAGTGATTTTGAGCGTTAACATTTGCTCTATATTTTAAAAGTAATTCCACCATTTCTTTGTGTCTATAAATGGTAGCATAGTGCAAAGCTGTTGCTTCACTACGATAATCTTTAATATCAGTATTAGCTCCATTTTCTAAAAGCAATCTTACTATTTGCTCATTTCTGCATATAACAGCAAAATACAATGCTACTATTCCAAAATTATCTTGAGCATTAACATTTGCTCCATTTTCTAAAAGCAACCTTATTATCTGATCATTTCCACGCTCAACAGCAAGATGCAAAGCCGTTGTATTAAAATTATCTTTAGCATTAACATCTGCTTCCTTTTCTAAAAGCAATCTTACTATTTCCTCATCTTCATATGTAATAGCAACGTGCAAAGCCGTTGCACCATAATTACCTTCTCGAGCATCGACATTTATTTTCTTCCCTAAAAGCAACATTCTTACTATTTGTTCATCTCCAGACTCAGCAGCAAGGTGCAAAGCTGTTGCATTAACATTATCTCGAGCACTAACATCTGCCCCCTTTTCTAAAAGTAACTCTACTGTTTCCCTATCTCCATAATCAGCGGCAGAATGTAAAGCCGTTGTATTAAAATTATCTTTAGCATTAACATCTGCTCCATTTTCTAAAAGCAATCTTACTATTTCCTCATCTCCAGACTCAGCAGCAAAATGCAAGGGTGCTGTATTAAAACTATCTCGAGCATTAACATCTGCTCCATTTCTTAAAAACAGCTCTACTATTTCCCTATTTCCAAACTCAGCAGCAATATGCAAAGCCGTTGTATCATAATTATCTCGAGCGTTAACATCTGCCCCCTTTTCTAAAAACAACTTTATTATTTTCTCATTTTCAGATGAGGCAGCAATGTGCCACACTGTTACTGCATTTCCATTCGTCTTATGTAAAAGTGTTTCTGCAAACTCTTTTACATATATATCAGTAAGGAATACAGCTGCATTTTCTGGTGGAAGATAAGCATTAGGATTTGCCCCCTCATTTAATAAAGATTCTACTTTCTTTATATCCTCACTTTTAACTGCATCTATTAATTGATTATCAAGTGACATACCCCCCCTTATCAAGATGATTTATATCCTTTATAGCATAATATCTGTCAATTTACACTGTGTTTAATTTTAGTTTTAAAAGTGATGGCATAAGAGACTATTTCACTATTACAATCACAATTTAGCATTACATTTCTAATCATATGAAAAACATTACTAAAGAATTAAAAAAACATTTATCTAGCTCAGTGCTAAGCATTGCAACATGTTGGAAATTAACACTAACTAACAATAAAGTTATGGGTTTTACTGACTGTGATAAGAACTTAACAATAGATAATGTAATTTATCAATCACATGCAGGTTTTACTGCAAGTACTATTGTAAGTAACTCCGATCTGGCAATCGATAACTTAGAAATAGAAGGAGTGCTAAGTAGCAATAGTATAAAAGAAGAAGATATATTAGCAGGAAAGTATGACTTTGCGCAAATTGAGATATTTTTAGTTAATTATAACAACTTAAGTCAGGGAATCTTAAACATGCATTATGGTGCTTTAGGAAGAATAACACTCAGCAACGGTAGGTTTGTAGCCCAAATTCACGGGCTATCAACTAAACTTACGCAAAATATAGGAAAGTTGTATTCAACCTTATGTAGAGCAGAGTTTTGTGATAATAAGTGTAAGTTAAATAGCAATAAATTTACTAAATCTGGTGCAGTAACATCAGTGGTAAATAATCATAATTTTCAAGATGAAAATTTAACAGAAGATAATGATTATTACAAATATGGAATAGTTAAATTTGCCAGTGGAGCAAATAGCGGCTTAACCTTTACCATTCGAGAATATCAAAAAGGAAACGTTACACTTTTTATGCAGGCGCCGCATAAAATTTTAGAAAAAGACCAATACTCTATCACTGCTGGCTGTGATAAGAAATTTTTTACGTGCAAAAATAAATTTAATAACGTAAAAAACTTTCGTGGAGAACCTCATATACCAAAAAATGTTTTAGGAAATTATGTGTATAATCAATAAACCTACTTGTTTTTTAAACAAAATTAAGTTACTCAAAATTTTTCCAGTTAGGCATTATATCTTGACTTAACATTTCCTCATATGATCCACGTTTTCTAATTATGGCAAATTGGTTACCGTTTACTAGCACTTCAGGAATAAGTAGCCTAGAGTTATAAGTTGAAGACATAGAAGCTCCATATGCACCTACATCGCATATAGCCAATATATCACCTGAAGTTACTTGCTGCATTTTGTATTTATAGGCAAAAACATCGTCAGACTCACAGATAGGACCAACTATATCAACCTCTTCTTCTTGCAAGTCTTCATTCTTTTTAACTGGAACTATTTTGTGTTTGCTGCCATATAGTGCTGGACGAATCAAATCGTTCATGCCTGCATCCACTACCACATGTTTTACAATATCATTGCTTTTTGTATATAGAACTTTAGTAACTAAAACACCGGCATTACCAACAATAGCTCTGCCCGGTTCACATATTATTTTATAACCTAAATTGCAAATATTTTCCCTAAGTAATCTAGTATATTCAGCAATACCTGGAACGTTATCATCATTAGCATATGTAATACCTAGTCCTCCACCTAAATCAACTTTGGAGATTTTACGCCCATATTTTTTAATTCTAGATATGATCGTTTTAACCTTGTTAATTGTTTCTAAAAATATATTTAGATTGGAAATTTGAGAACCGATATGAACAGAGATACCAAATAAATCGATATTAGAAAAGTCTCTGGCAAAAATCTCATCAACATATTCTTCAGATATACCAAATTTATTTGTTTTAAGCCCTGTAGTGATTTTATTGTTGGTTTTAGCATCAATGTTAGGGTTAATTCTAACAGCAACTGAAGCTCTGATTCCCTTGTTAGACGCTACTTGATTTATTAATTCTAACTCTTCTTTGGATTCAGCATTAATTTGATAAATGTTATTATCTAAAGCAAATTCTATTTCTTCCCTTGTTTTACCAACTCCGGAAAAGACTATTTTATCTACTGAAACCTTAGCTGCTATAGCGCGCCTTATCTCTCCACCAGAGACAACATCAGCTCCACCACCCATGCTAGCAATAGCCTTAATAATTGCAATGTTAGGATTTGCTTTAACTGCATAGCAGATCATGCTATCTGGAATATTATCTGTAAATTCTCTGTAGTTTTTACAGATGGAATTAAGTGAATAACAGTAAAAAGGTGTTCCTATCTCTATAGCTATATCTAGTAAGCTTACGTCTTCAATACGTAATAAATCATGTTTATAATTAATTTCCATGTTTAAATGAGTTCAAATAAAGTATAATAACTAAAACAGACTAGTAATTTCACATTCCTTATCCGTTATATCAGATATAAGAGTTTGTTCAAACTCGTTTTGAGGATATGGAATAATATCATCAATGATACTGTAACAACAAAGACAAGCAATAGCAGATATCATACCAAAACCTATTGCTTCTAATATTTGACTATCGCTCATATTGAAGAAGCCAATACCAACTAGTATAGTAGCAGTTATTATAGGGGCACTGAGTAGTACTGTATCGCAAGCTTTTCTTAACTTACTATCATAGTAGCAAGCGTATTTATAGTCATGGTATAGCTTTAACAAGGAAAAAACAATAAGTAACCTGTAACACCAATAATAAATTTATTTTGATTACTGAATGGTCCAAATAAAGCTAGCCCTATCAGTACAGCTCCTGTTGGTACCATAACACTTCTGCTTCCACCAAGAAATTCACTATATTTCCCCATACTTACTCTTAATTATATTTAAGTTACCTGATGTTAAGCTAATTCTATCATATGGGCAATATCTTAATTTATAAAATGCATGATGATAAGTTTAACAATTTACTCAAAAAACTATAAGCAATAATTTAGTTTACATTGAGTCAATATGCTGGTATTAGCATGACTCAGGTTCAAGTTATTAAGGGGGGAATATGTTGAGAGTAAAAAATAGCAAATATAGCTTCCATTTATATGTGAAAAATAGCAAAAGCGGAAAAGTGTCTTATCATGATATTGATAATTTTGGCATGTATACAGCATGTGGTGTAATTTTTATTATTGTACCACATGCTATAATAGCTGTTTTTATGATGATAATCGATAAGAAAGATAGTCAAGCTATAGCAATGTCATGTGCACTAGTTGCATACTTTGTATGTACCATGATTTTTTGTGCACTTGCACGTTACTGTATAACATGTACTCTAGATAGGTGTGTAAAATTAAAAGGTATACATACACAGGCAGATAATTCTATAGAAGATAAAGATGTATTAGAGGAGTTGACATGTCACAATGTGATTAAGCACGATGTAATGAGTTCAGAAAAGTTTACACAAACAGATATTACCATGACAGAGTTTAGAACAGATATTGAAATAGCAAGTACAAGAGATTATGATATTCCAAATGTACTAAGAACTGGATCAGGTCTGGTAACAGTTGATGATCTTTTTCAAAGAAAAATAGATAACCTAAACTCTACAACGCTAGAAAATGGCAAGTCCAAGCCTAAAGGACCAAAGAGCTCTGTTAGCGCAGATACTGGCATAACAGATCATTCAATCATATCTTCTGAAGGTTTATTGGAACAAGCTGGCCCTAGCGCTTCTAAATCAATGGTTTTGGAAAATACAGTGTTAGAAGGTCATAACATAAACGTCTCAAAAGATGTTGTAGTGCATGCCCCCTTTAACTCATATCAAAGCTCACTTGATACAGACTTACTTAAAGCTCAGGTAACTAAATAGCAGTTATATAGATTTCATAACCTCTGCTGTAAAAACACGCAGCTTGAAATATAACATAAAATACTATTATGAATGTTAAACCATAGATATAGAGGTAATTGGCATAATCTCCAAAGAAATAGCTTTATGCTTGTCTTATTACGATACAACGTTTTTTTCCAGATAAATCATATGCATATGAGACAAAAATTAAACCATAGAAAGGTATGATTTTTTTGATATTATTCTGTGCTTCTCCTATCTCTAGTACAGCAAAACCTCCCTTTTTTAAACTTCTTTTTAAAACAGGAAAAATGCTAAGGTAGCATTTTAAACCATTGCTGCCGCCGTCAAGCGCAATAGTTGGTTCATTTTGTACTTCAAGTTGCAGTTTTTTTAACATATTTCTTTTTATGTATGGAGGATTGCTGATTATTAAATCAAATAAATCATTGCTATTTTCCCAAGAGTCAAAAATAACTTTTGCCCTACCTAGTAAATTATGCCTTTTAATATTATTTAATGCTGTCCTATAAGAATTAACATTTTTTTCAAATCCAATACCTATAGAATACTTATATTCATGCAACATAGATATTAGTAGACAACCTGTACCTGTGCCAAAATCAACAATCCTTAGTCTTTTATTTTTATTTCTATAATACCTAAGCACTGTTGAGATAATTGTTTCACTGTCTGGCCTTGGATCTAGTACATGTTGATTTACTAAAAAATCTAAACCCCAAAACTCCCGTTTGCCTATTATTTGTGATATGGGATATCTTTTGCATCTTCTACTGATAAGCTCTAGAAATAACTTTTCATGTTCTTCTCCAACTTCATAATCATAATTAGCAATAATGAAAGATCTCTCTAAACTTAACGCATGACCAATTAGTATTTCACTGTCAAGTCTAGGGGTACAAATGCCGCAAAGTGAGAGATTATTTATACTCTCTTTGAGTAAAGCACCTATAGTTTTCATAAAATATATTCAAACTTTTTTATAAATCTTTAAATACTTTGGAACAATACTTTCTATTGGTGTTGCTCTTATTTTAGCTTTCTCTAATTCATGCGATTGTTCAAAACCGCTGCCATTACACAAGAATTTTATTTGATCTCTTGTTATCAAAGGTTCAACGTTTCCTGTAATAGGTTTGAGCAAAATAGAAATGAGTTTGAATTCACAAATGAATGCAATAAATTTGGCAATTGGCAAGGGTATATTAACTAATAAACATTTTCTATTTGTAATAGTTATAATAAATTTAAAAAGGCTTTTTATAGGATACACCTTAGGACCACCAATATGGTATAACTTCTGATTATGATTCTTAAGTTTTATCACATAGCACACAAACTTGGCTAGATCATCTACATAGACAGGTTGAAGCTTCATTCTACCATTGTTAATTAATGGTAGAAAAGGTAATATAGACGCTAATTTTGCAAACTTATTGAAAAAATTATCTTCCTCTCCAAATACTAAACTAGGTCTAATTATTATTGCTTCTGGAAAGGCAGAAGCTACAGCATTTTCACCAAGAAGCTTACTCTGAGCGTACTTAGAAGAACAATTACCTTCCACTTCCATGGCAGAAAAATGTATCATAAGTGATACGTTATTTGTTTTTGCTACTATCGCGATTTTCTCTGCAATGTCCACATGCACTGTATAAAACTTCTGTGTTTTTGATTCATTTAAAATTCCTATTAGATTTATTACAACATCACATCCTTTTATGTGCTTTGATATAACTGACTCATCTAAGATATAACCGCCAACTACCACTATTTGTCCAGGATGACCACACAGTTTAAGCCGCTTTGCCTTTTCTTGGTTTCTACTAAATATCTTTACTATATACCCTAAATCCGCTAGGTGCTTTACTATGTATTTTCCTAAAAAACCACTACCACCAAATATTATGACTTGTTTTATCATATTAATTTAACATACTCAGTAACATGAATTTCATGCAATATGAATACAACATGAGCTTTAATAAGACGTTAAAGTTGCAATTTTAATTGACATATTTAAAGTTTTTTAAATTTCTATTACGTATTTACTCATATTTTAACTTTTTCTTTAATCCAATCAAATAATTTGTTAATTCCACTATCTTCCATGCCATAATCATCCTTATGATTTTCAGAGATTAATGATATCATACCTATTGCAGCAGAGAATGCTGGGCTATTACTAACTCCATCTATAGAAAAAGGCATAGCAATACGAATTGGTCTATTTAATATATAATTTGCAGTTTCTGCTATATTTGATAATTGACTACTGCCACCAGTAATAACTACTTTCCTTATTAGATTATTTTTCTTTCCAAGCTTATCATCTAAAATCTCTAATATCTCTTCCAATCTTGGTTTTATTATAGTTGTAATTTCGGACTTAGCTATTTGCATGTTTGAACTTTCATCATCTGAAATATTAATATCGTTACATGAGATTGCTTTGCCACTGAGCAACTTAATGTGCTCAGCTTCATTTATGCTCACACATAAACCATAGGCAATATCTCGAGTTATATGAATTCCACCTATTGGTATAAAATCAGCATGAACAAACTTTCCCTTTTCAAAAAAGCCAATAGATGTATATCCTCCACCAATATCAATAACCGCTGCTCCTAACTCTTTTTCGTCTGTATTAAGGCATGACAGCCCTGACGCGTAAGATGATGCAGTATAGCCTGCAATTTTTACCCCACAATTTACAAGACAATTTTCGATGTTAAGTAAAGCAGGACGAGATGCTGTCACAACATGCATATCAGCACGCAATTTGCCCCCATATAATCCATGTAATTCATTTATGTTGTGCATATCATCAAGACTGTATCTAATTGGTATATTGTGAATGACAACATCATCTTCATCATACTTTTCATAAGTTTGGAATATGATGTTTGCTATATCTGCACTGGAAATCTTATGACGATCTGAAATAATTTCATTAGCTAACTCAAAAGATGAAATGTTACATCCTGATATATTAACATATGCTTGATCCACCATTTCTATCTTAGATGCTTGTTTTGCCATTGTAATAGCAGAAAGTATGGCACGGCTTGCATGTTTAATATTTGTAATAATCCCACCATTTATACCTTCTGCAGCATTATATCCAACACCAACTACTTTTTTACTGCCATTAGTTTTTACTATCAAGCATACAACTTTTGTTGTGCCGATATCTAAAGCAGCAAAAATTTTTGATTTCATATCTCCACTTTTCATTGGATATAAATTATTAAAATAATCCACATTCTACATATCCATTATAATTCAGCAAGATTTTTAAAGTTCTTATATCACTGCAAATTTAACAAAAATTTCATTTTAATTTCTAAGGCAAAGCATTATTCTATATTAGAAAAATATAGGAATAGATATGTTTGATGAAACATTGCTTGATGTACTAGTATGCCCTCTCACAAAAACTGCCTTGCGATATGATGTAAATAGTAACGAACTAATTAGTGATGAGGCGGGGCTAGCCTTTCCAATTCGTGATGATATACCTATTATGCTCATAGATGAAGCACGTAAAATTTAGATGCTCTTCAAAGTCATACAAAATTAAATACAAGAGTTTAAAATATTAGTTTAAAGTTAGCAGGTATAGTACTATATATTAAAATATTAATTTTTATTATAGAATTTAGAGGAAACAATTAATTAATGTAATTAAAAATAGAGAAATTTATTAGATTAAGATATTAATTACATGAATATAAGATGTACACTATACATTACTATTGAAAGAGATACAGCTCATCCACTAGAGGTGATAGGATAAGGATTTAAAATGCCAGCAGTTAAGGAAAAAAGCAATACAAACATTGGATGTACAAAAAATGGCAGAAAAAAACTCTGAACACAAAATTAAATTTACGCAAAACTCTATCGGAAATGGCTAAATTTTAGGGTAATATTAATTTTCTAACAATACATAGAGGATTAAAAAAAGACCTACGGATATAAAGAAAGAGATGAAATTTAAAGGAATTGTGAAGATAATATAGAACTATTGCCAAAAATGCCATAAAATCTGAAAAATAAGTAATGGGACGACCTTTGAAAGAACACTTGGTTTGAGCAATTTTTAACGCTAATTTTGCAGCCTTTGACAATTCCATAAATTCAAAAAAATCAGTGGCTTTATTTCCACCCCGACTTTAATCTCACTACTGGTTTGTTATCAATAACCTGCTTTTTATGTGTAGTTCGGATTATTATGAGAATTGCTACAATATTTTAATATACAATTAAAATTCATAAATGCTGAAAATAAACGTCTAGACAAAAATCAAAAATTGAGCTGAGAAAGAGAATTTGTAGATTTATAGCCTATTATAATATTTCTCAGTTCCTTTAGTTGGTTGGAAAAATACTATAATCTAAATACTAGTGCCTGCAACAGTCATTTTACCTACTTTGACTGTTGGTGAATTTATAGCTCCACAAAAAATTAGGTCATCTGCTACAGATAGGTTACTGAATATATCGAGTAAACTGCCTGCAACAGTTACTTCACTTACTGGATATGCTACTTTACCACCGCTTATCCAAAAACCACATGCACCTTGACTGTAGTTTCCATTAATTAAATTAACACCAAAACCAAAAAGATCAGTAACGTATAATCCTGCCTTTATATCCTGCATTAGCTCTTCAGGGGGTACATTACTATTTTTAATATAAAGGTTACTTGCTCCTGGACTTAAAGTAGCATTGACATTTCTTACAGCATTTCCAGTTGTATGCAATCCTAGTTTTTGGGCTGAGTATAAATCTAATATCCAGCTTTTTAAAACCCCATCCTTTACTAATATATTCTTTTCTCCAGCTATTCCTTCTCCATCAAATGGCTTTGATGCTACTCCTCCTACTACAAATGGATCATCCACTATGTCCACTTCGCTGCTAAATATTTGCTTATCCATACTATCTCTTAGAAAAGAGGTTTTATTTGCTACATTATTACCATTTATTGCCATAGCGAAATTTTTGAGTAATTCTGATGCGGCTCTTCTTTCAAAAATAACTGGAACTTTACAGGTTTTAACTTTGCGTGGTTTAAGTTGATCTAACGCCCTTTTTGCTGCCTCTTTACCTAACGTTTCTGGGGTAAATAAATTATCAAAATTACATGCTATAGAATAATCACAACCAACTTTCATGTCATCTTCTTGTCCAGCAATAACAGCTACTTGGTTAGAAAAAACTGACTTACTGAATGATTCAAAAAAACCATTAGAGGTCATTAAGGTAATGTCGGTTACAGAATAAGAGGATTGCGCTCCTTCAGAGTTAGTAATGTCCTTATGATAAGAAAGAGCAGAAGATTCTGCAATTTGAGCAATTTCCTTTAAATTTTCTATAGTTATAAGGGTTTTATCTAAGATATTCAAATTGACAGCAGAAGTATTACTTGCAAATTGATTTGGCAGAGCAAGAGTAAGATATTTATCTTCTTGGGCACTTTTTGCCATAGTTACAACCCTTTCAACTATTTTATTTAAACTGCTAAAATTGTTGAAGGAGATACATGCTGATTTATGTTTATTAGCTATTGCTCTGACTCCTATTATACAATTTTTAGATTTAGATATTTCCTCTAATTTTAAGTGGCGTGTAGAAATTGAAGTTTTCTCTATTTCATGCACTACAACCTCTGCATCTAGACCGTACCCTTTTATCAATTTTATGATATCTGATGCTACGTTTAATATACTCAACTTACTTCTCCCTATTTTTTATCTGTAAAAAAAAGTCTTGCCTTAAGTTTGGGTCAATTTCAAATGTTCCTAGCATAGAACTAGTCTGCATTATTGTTTTATCGCTATTATGACCTAAACACAAATGTTTTGCTTCAATAAAAACTGCCACTCCTTTTGGTTTTAGATACGTATTAATAGAGTTAGCTATTTGTTTAGTAAGCCTCTCCTGTACTTGCAGCCTCTTTGCAAAAACATCTATTAACCTTGTAAGCTTGCTAATTCCTATTATATATTCGTCTGGTATATATGCTATATTAACTATCCCTTCTATAGGTACCATATGATGCTCACAATAAGATAGGAAATTGATATTTTGTAAGGTTACCATGCCCTTATAACCACTACAGCTTAAAATACCATTACGTAAGACTTCTTCTGCTGATAACTGATACCCACAAAAGAGCCTTCGATAGGCATTTAATACCTTTTGAGGAGTTGAAGTTAACTCTATTCTATGTGGGTCGTCACCGATCCATTTAATTAAAAGTTTTAGCGCTTCCTGTGCTTCTTGATCTGATGGTGTTTTCATTAATTTAATGCTTCTACACCCCCTATAACTTCAATTAAATCAGTTGTAATTGCTGCTTGACGAAAACGGTTGTATGTCAATACCAATCTATTTAACATCTCTTTTGTGTTACGGTTTGCTGACTCCATTGCAATCATTCTAGCACTATGTTCGCTGGTAATGCTTTCAAGTAACGTAGAATACAGGCTACTCATTATATAATTTTTTGTTAAAAAGTTTAGTAAAAACTCTTTATTTCCTTCATATTCATAGCATGCACTGTCATTTGTATTACTATCTGTAAATAATGAATTATTACTTAGTGGAAGTATAACTTGGCTTACAGTCTCTTGTGTAAAGGTATTATGAAATTTATTATATAAAACTTCTATTTTACTATAAGAGTAAAAGCCAGGTATTTGGCTCACTATTTCTTCTAAATAAAAGAAAGTGATTTTATTGCAGCTAAAAGCTTTTTTAATGTTCTTAAACTGGTTTTTTATTACATCGTATGCTTTTTTGCCAAATACGATAATGTCTATCTCTTCCTCATTTTTATATAATTCGTTTATTCGAGCTTTAGCCAGCTTTATAATTGAAGAGTTAAAATTACCACATAATCCCCTATCAGAAGATATTATAATTAATAAGTAGGAGTTTTTTTGTGTAACTTCGTATTCATCTCCAGTAAGATCTAAATGAAGTGTCAGCAGTGTCTTAGATATTTGAGAGAGATGTAATCTTGAATTTACCAGCTGCTGTTGACTGCGTTTTAGCTTAGCAGCTGATATCAATTGCATTACCTTTGTTGTTTTTTGTATTGATTTTATATTTTTAATCCTATGAGAAAGTTCCTTTAGGTTTGACATATTTGATTGTTTTAAACAGGTAACTTAAGTTTAATATATTCTTTTTCAAAGGAGAAAACAATACTTATAATTAAATGATAGAAATACCAACATAAAAAATACTGCATGTTTTTTGATCAAAAAGCAGTCGCAAAGCAAGAATTTTATATCTGTGAAATATTAAAAACAGTAAATTTGTGACGCCTAGTAACTATATATTAACTTAGTTAAGTTAAAATTAGATATAATTTGACGTTAATTATATGCGTGAATTTACAACTGCAAGAAGAAAAAACGATGTGGTAATTGCTGTCTCTCAAGATAACGAAGCAAAATCCATAGAAATAGTTGGATTAAATAAAGCCGCAGAAAATTTGTTGGACTGTAAAGAGAATGATTTATTGTACAAACCATTAACAAGTATTTTTGACGACAGTTCAAGGGGTCTTATAGAAGACAATTTGGAATATAATGATAATGGCAATGATTTATCTGATCTTTTAGCAAAGATTAACAATTTATCTCTTATGAGAAGCAATGAGAAAGTGAAGGTTAGAGCTTTTCGTACTGGGAATTCAACTGCTAAGAGGATAAATTATGAGTTACTAATAAGTGACCTTAGCCTGTCACATAAATTGCATATATTTAGAGACCAATATCTAAATGGCAAAAAGTACAATATGCATCCTGGTCTTGAAATTATGGATGAGCCCTCTACTATGCTTGAACTCGAAGTAATATTGAATTTTATCAAGAAACACAAAGCTGATGTTGTAGCAGGAATAGTTGGCTTTCAGGCTAATTTAACTAAAAATACGCTCAAAGCAATTGTAGATAATTTGTATAAAAACTGTCGTAGCGGGGATATTATAGGATATTTAGGTGATGATAGTGTTATATTTATTTTAATTGGATGTAGTCCATTACATTCAGAAAATGTTATCTTACGACTTTATTCTAAAATCAGTAGTATAGCTCAAGTATCAATTGGCTATGTAGATATTAAAGATGAAAACAGCAGTGCAGAATTGTTATCTAAACTTAGGTTAGCATTGCATGCTGCACAGGCAACTCATAACGACCAAAGCTGCGTTAGGTATGCGCAAACAAAAGCAAGTAGGAGCCAACTCTCAGAGAAATTCACGAAATTTTAATAAGATTAGCATATATATCCTAACTTAAACATTATTTTAGGGGGATAATTATGCAGGGTACAACACCAACGCCATCACCAAGATCGAGTTTAGAGGAACAACTTCAAGTAAGGCAAGAAAATGTAATAGTTGAATCAGAACACCAATATGCAGAAATAAAGAAAAAGCCTAAAGATGCTTCAGGTGCAAAAAAACATAGTTTAGAATCATCAGGTTCAACAGATAGAGAGAATAAAAGCAGTTCATGTTCAGCAGAAGATGAAGAAAGGAAACATGAAAGCACAAAACACAAAAAGAAAGAACATCACTCAAGATCATCAAGTGCAACAGATAGGGAACATAAAAGTAGTTCACATTCAACAAGAGAAAGGAGACATAAAAGTAAGTCACATGGGGAAAAACATCGTTCAAGACCGTCAAGTTTAAAAGAACAAGAAATTGAACCTACTTATGCAGAAATAAATGATCAACCATCAATTAGTAGCCCTGATGAAGAGATAGTGTTTTCACATGATATACTGAAAGCTAACGGTACATTAGGGGATGAAGGGTTGAGACAAAGAAACGTAAATCCACTAAAAAAGCCACTAAGAGCACATTCGAAAACTTCAGATGGAACTTCAACACCAAGTTCCAAAGAGTCTAGCCCGCCTTCATATCAATCTCAAGAAGAAAGAAGGGGTTCTGAAGATACGATATTTGACAAGCCATGGCCAGAGGTAAGCTCATTTTTTACAAAAAAGCCTACATGGACAATTGTAAACTCATGGTCAAAATTTAAAATAAAAGTAGCATATCCTGTGCAACAAAGAGCATTTATAATACCATGTATTGCTTTTATAACTTTTGTGGCATCATATTCAATCTTAATGCCAAAATATTATGCTAGTATTCAAAACTTAATAAAGGATCCATGGATATGGATACCAATAGTTGTTGCATCCATACTTTTTGCAGCAAGCATGAGGGCCTTTATCTCAAACCTTAAAGATACAAGAATAAAAAAAACTGCAACACAAGGTGACAATGAAGTTTTCGCCAAAATGAAAAGAATTAATAATGAAAAATGTATTAGTTCTATAGAATTAGATCTAAGTAATAACACACATTATACCTTACTAGATGGCAGGAAATATAAAACATTAGCTTTTAAAAGGCTGGCATTAACTTTAAATAGACCACTAATCTGTGCTGAGATGGCAGCTTTTGTTACTCTCACCTCTACTTACTTGCTAACTAAATATTTTGAAATTGGATTTAAAAATCTTGCTGATTCTCTCTCAACTTTTAATACAAACAACGTGGAATTAATAGGATTTACTGCTGCAGCAAGTGTATTACTTGCATTATTTACCTGTTCTTTTATTCATTATTATAGGAAAGAATGTGTAGAAGGTTTGGAACTCAAAAAGTGTCCTAGAGAGATAGAATCTTTTAATAAAGAGTATATAAGAGAAGCTAAAGATTGTTATGACAGTAAAAAGACTTTATCATCTGGAAAACATAGTGAGGGTAAAGCTGCAAGTTTGACAATAAGTCAAGCAATAGTTGAATATTACAATAGCAAGGCTGTTATTGTTGCTAGTTAATTTTATGAGATAGACTTTTTGTCTTCCAAAAAGTCTATTTTATTGATGTTATTTTACCATATTTTAACTTTTTACTGGTAAAGCATATCTTAAAATATGCTAATCATGTTCTTTAAAAACTTCAAACATAAAAACAAACTCGTTATTTTGCTAGGAGAAGAAGGAGCTGTATTATTACATATAAAGAACAATATATTAACAAATAGATGTTTTTTGCAAGATGCAGGTGAATTCACAGATCTTAAACTTTGTGTTACATCCGATAAGAAAATACATATATATCTAGTGCTCAATCATGTAGATCAAGATTATACTGTGCAAAGCATCCCAGCTGTGGATAGGTTTAGCATCTATTCTATCGTTAAATCAAAACTAAGACATATTCCTACTAATAGTGATTTAAAAACTGCTTTTTTACTTTCAAAACCCAGTAAATCAGAGAAAAACTGGCAGTATATGTTTGTAAGCGTAAGACTTAATAATGCCATAAATAGTTGGCTAAAATTGATTATAGATGCCGGTGGTAACTTCAAAGGAATGCTGATGCTTCCAATTGAAATGGCTAGTATACTTAATGCAATTTTAACACCAAAAGAAGTTGAATCGGATGGTAATAATTGGAGTATCATAGTTGTATATACTAAAACGGGAGGATTCAGACAGTTAGTAACAAAAGATAGTAGGATGATATTCACGCGTATTATATCACCTACTGATGATATTTTACCAAATGTCATTGCTGGTAGTGTATATCAAGAAGTGCAAAATACCATTCAATACCTGGGAAGATTTGGTTTTCACAAGAATGATTCGGTAGATTTACATATAGTAGTGCCTCAAGATATTAAGCTTGGCCTGATGACAATTAAATTTGCTGAATATAATGTTAGTATCTTAACCCCATACGAACTATCTAAAATTTTAAAATTAACTCATATAGTAAACCCAAACGATAGATTTTGTGATACTGTATTACTACTTTCTATCTTAGAAAATAAACCTAAGGTTGTTTTGCATACAAGGGAAACAAAAAAGCACTTAAAGCTTATGTTATTTGATATGTATTTTCCGCATCTTTCATCATTAACACTGTTGTTGCTTTTTACAATTAATACTTTGTTTTTTTTAACTTTTATTCAAGTTATCAAAAAAAAAAATAACCTAATACAAGACGAGAAGATGCTGAATGCTCAACTTCAGAATCTAAATCGTGATTATAGTATAGAAAGAATTTATGAAATTTCTGAGATAATTAATGCACATAATGAGTTATTAAGCTTAAATTATTCTCCACTATCAGAGATTGAATACATAAGTGAAATAAAATCTGACAATTTAGAGCTAAGATCCTTTTATTGGAAAGTTGATAACGAAACAGATGCAGTAAATATGAAACTGAAATATTGCCTAAAATCAGATAGTGATATTTTTTATGAGTATGAAGATTTAAAGCATAATTTTAATACTATATTTTATAACTATAAAGTAGATTTTTCCCAGCTTCCACCTGTAATAGAGTTGGGGGGGAAAGGTACAATGATAGACGTTAATATAAGCAAATAAGTAAAAAAATGAACCTAAAAATAAAAGTAACGATAAAATTATTTTGCTATTTACTTGTTTCTACAGTTTTTGTTGCAATGTTGTCTTTAGGTAACGCTTACAATAAGAAATTGAAGCTTTTAAATAAAAGTATAGCAAGGAAAAACAAAATTATCAGCTCACAAATAATAGATATACAAAAAAAAGAAGCAGTATTAGTCTCTAATTTAGATTTATGGAAGAGAATTTCTTCTACAAAGATGCATAATAGCAAATATATTACTAATCTTAATAATTTAATAAATAAGTTACATAAGAGTTATAAAATATTAAATCCAGAGATATTAATTTCTATGCCACAGGAAGCTAAAACTTTTTATAATGATAAGTACATTAAAGTCATAAAGAGCGAGATTAACTTGCACTTTGGCTCAGTAAGTGATAAAAATGTTTTTCTATTTATGAACGAGTTAAGTACATTGCCAGGTTATATTAAAATTAAGTCTTTTACTTTAGTGAAAGAAAAAGAAATTACACCTAAGATCATAGAGTATGCTGTAAATGGTAATCTTATTTCGACGATCACAGGGCAGATTACTTTTGATTGGTATAGCTTATTGTATAAGACTTAAACTAACTAAAGAATTTGATATTTAAATGCTAACTGTAGTTATTTAATATAAAAAAAACTATTATATTTTGTAGTAGTTGAAATATGATAAATTTAAAATGCATCGTCCTGTTTCAGATTATGTACATTACTATCAAGCCCACCGTAACCAAGTTTTGTCAATGTTTTATCTGCTGCTGTGTAATCTAAAATTTCTTTTTTTACTAAATCATTAATTATATTATTAATATTTAGATTTGGTAGCTGTTTTATGTCAGCATTTATAATGTGATTTTTCATTACGGTATTTAATGGAAAAAGGTCATAAACAGCCAAGCTACCCAAACAATCTTTTTTTTTGATTAACACCTGAAACATTACAGCTGTTATATATTCTGACAATACACGTAGGGTGTTATTCTTATTAATTACCATTTTAGCTATAGCATCTTTAAAAGATAAAGCACTTAAAGAAGCTATAACCAAAAAACCATCTTGTAAGCAGTTTATTGCAGTTTCTATTAATCTTTTATCGTCATCAATATCGTGAAAAAGTATTATATCAGGAGATTTTCTTCTAATTTCTAAAGTTGTATTACAATAACTTATGAGGGATTTATCAGACTTTACTCCGAGCTCATGTTTTTTATCAAATATTAGAATGTGCTTATTTTGAATTTGATTCAATATATGTAATGCAGTTATAGTTTTTCCACTATTTATGGGACCAGCAATTAACACAAGACCAACTTCTTTTCCGATTATTTGATAGAAATTCTCAGGTATATTTAATGATGTCGAGTTAGGTTTTAGTACGTGTATAACTATACTACTCTGATTAAAGCTATTACAAATATGCACGCGTAATCTGTTGTTTGCGTCAAAGTCAAATGTGAAATCCTTTGTTTCTTGGTCTGTTTCATTGCTTCCCTTTTTGCCTAGATCTTTTTCAAAAAGAATGGTAATTATGTCTTTAATCTCTGTAGTAGATAAACTTGGTATTTGCAAAAAAATTATTTCATTGAATTCTCTAATAATAGGGGGGCTATTTTCAAAAAAATAGATGTCAGATACATTTTTGTTTTGTAAAATAATAGAAAGTAACTTGTCTAAATTTACCATGCAATATAAAGTTATTTTGTTTCTAACATTTAAACTAAGGTCAAAAACATAAAAAATTGTAAAAATGGTCCTATTATACCAAATAGCTTGACTGCTTTTATTAAAAAATAACGTTTTTTAGTTATAAATAAAATTATATCATTTATATATTATCTTGATTATGTGAGTAAATTATATTGTACTGGTATTAGATTTGGTTAAATTAATTGGATAAGAGCACTATTTTACGTTTTAGATTCTAAGTGTATGGTATGTAAAGTTGCATTTTGAATATAGAAGGGGAAGAAAAAGGTTATTTCATGAGAAGTAATGTTTCTCTTATTAAAGAGACGTTAGTGGAATTTATGAGTACAGTATATAATCTAATTTTAAGTATAAAAAATACCTTAACTAAGCGGTATTATATTTTTTTTAAAGAGTTAAGGATATTTAACAACAAGGTAGAGAATTTATTGAATACCAATATTGAATTAGGTCTATACCATTTTTACAAAAGTAATATATCCGAGGCAAAATTTCGCTTTTTACTAATCAACATCTTTTTCCGTAATTTATCAGTATTGCAATATAACATAGGTAGGTGTAATTTTGCTTCAGGTAATATAAGTAAGGCTTATGACAATTTTCTTAATCTCTTAAAAATAGATGCAAATCATGAAGAAGCACTATATTATATAAAAAAAATAAAGAATCCTAGTTCCATAGATTATATACCAGATAGTATTATTCAACAATATTTTGACTATACTGGTGAGTATTTTATAGAACACTGGCTAGTTGCAAAACAGTATAGGGGTTATGAGTTTGTGTACATGCTGATTAAAAAGTTTATGAATGATAGACTACTGCAATTAAATATTTTAGATCTTGGTTGTGGTACTGGTGTATGCGGACAATTTTTAAAAGTGTACGGTATTGGTAATTATATTGTTGGGATTGATATATCAAATAGAATGCTTAACATTGCACGTGGTTGTTTTGTTAATGGTACTCTAGTCTATAATGAGCTGATTAACATAGAGATGAAAGCATTTCTTAAAAAAGATCAAGATTTAAGATATGATGTAATACTTCTAATTGAAGTATTAAACTATGTAGGAAATTTTGCATCTATTTTAGAGCGAGCAGGCAATTTGCTGAACAAGAATGGTGTTATTATATGCTCAGTGAGAAAAAAAAGTGGTGTGGGGTTTGAGTTTGTAAATGAGGGAGATTTTTTCCGTCATTCAGAAGAATATGTAAGATCTATAGTGTTAAATACTAATATGAAAATAAGCTGTATGAGTTACTGTAAAATGTATGGTAATCAAGTTGATGGTATATTATTTGTAATACAGTTAAAGAATTAGGGAATTAATAGTTTATTAATATTAAAGAAATTGTAGTACTATATACATTTATATAGTTTATTAAGTTTACTAAAAAGTAGAGGAGTTTTTATGTCTTTAGTTACTGTTAGCCATGATAGAAGTAGCAATCTGACTAATTTTAGTAAAGCAGTACTATCAGATAGATATTTAATTGGAAATGAGGATTATCAAGATTTATTTGCTCGTGTATCTGCCTATTATGCAGACAACTTAGCTCACGCAGAAAGGCTTTATGATTATATTAGCAATCTTTGGTTTATGCCTTCAACGCCAATTTTAAGTAATGGTGGGACAGACAGAGGACTTCCTATCTCTTGCTTTTTAAATGAAACTGAAGATAGTTTAAAGGGAATAGTAGATTTGTGGAACGAAAACGTATGGCTTGCTGCTCGTGGTGGTGGAATAGGTAGTTATTGGGGAAATTTACGTTCAATTGGAGAAAAAGTAAAAAATAGTGGTAAGACATCTGGTATTATCCCATTTGTTGTTGTACAGAATGCTTTAACGCTTGCAATTAGTCAAGGTTCTTTGCGTAGAGGAAGCTCAGCAGTGTATTTACCTGTGTCTCATCCTGAAATAGAAGAGTTCTTAGATTTACGTAAACCTACAGGAGGAGACCCAAATCGCAAAGCATTAAACATCAATCATGGTGTTATAATTACTGATAAGTTCATGCAAGCTGTTGAAAACGATGAAAATTGGGAATTGGTTACTCCTAGTAATCAAGATGGTAATCGAGTAGTTGCAACTATAAGAGCACGTGATTTATGGATTAGGATTTTAACAGCAAGAATTGAAACTGGAGAGCCATACATAATCTTTATTGATGCAGTGAATAAAGATAAACCACTCTCTTACAAAAAACTTAATCTTGATGTAAAGATGTCGAACTTATGTAGCGAAATTACTTTAGCGACAGGAAAAGATTACTTAGGTAAATCTCGCACAGCTGTTTGTTGCTTATCGTCACTCAATCTTGAGTATTTTGAAAAGTGGAAAGATAATCAATTATTTATTGAAGATATAATGCGTTTTCTTGATAATGTGCTTGAAGCTTTTATCAGTAAAGCTCCAAATGAGATGGAAAGAGCAAAATATTCTGCTATGCAGGAACGCAGTATTGGTATGGGTGTGATGGGTTTCCATTCGCTTCTGCAAAGTAAAATGATACCGTTTGAATCGCTGGCAGCAAAGCAGTTAAATAAAGGAATATTTTCTCATTTAAAAAGACAAGTGGACGCCATATCTTACAAACTAGCATTAGAGAAAGGTCCATGTCCAGATGCTAAAGCAGCAAACCTTATGGAAAGGTTTACGCACAAACTTGCTATTGCTCCAACTGCTTCGATATCAATTATAGCTGGTAATGCTTCTCCAGGGATAGAACCATATGCAGCCAATGTATTTACACAGAAAACTTTAACAGGTTCATTTACTGTAAGAAATAAATTCTTGCAAAGATTGCTAGCAAAAAAAGGCCAAGATAATGAAAAGATATGGTCTTTGGTATCAACCAATGAAGGTTCAGTAAAAAATTTGGATTTTCTCAGTGAAGAGGAAAAATTGGTATTTAAAACAGCTTATGAACTTGATCAACGTTGGGTTATAGAACATGCGGGCGATAGAACACCATATATATGTCAATCTCAATCTGTTAATCTCTTTCTTCCAGCTAATGTTCATAAACGTTACTTACACCAAACACATATGCTTGCTTGGAAAAAGGGATTAAAGAGCTTATATTATTGTCGTTCCCAATCGATGCAACGTGCAGATAAAGTTTCACACGATGCTCTATCAGCAAAGGCAATCAGCAGTAAAAAACAACTAGTAGGTTTTGACTACAATGAATGTTTATCATGCCAATAAATGCTTTGTGCTCAGCTGAAGGAGTTTGTTGAACTTATTCCTAAAGATAAGTGCATGATGTCTTTAGATTTGGGAGAAAAGAAAATAGGTATAGCATTTAGTGATAGAACAAATCTGATTGCTACACCTCACAGCATTTATTACAGGCAAAATATAAGAAAGGATATTGATTTTTTAAACAGACTTTTTAAGGAAGGTGATGCCGGTTCTATGGTAGTTGGCTTGCCCATAGAATTAAAAGTTGGAGATAATCTATGGCACAAAACCATACTGAACTTTACTAATAAAATAGTAAAAAAACATAATATGATTGTGTATCTACAGGATGAAAGTCTTTCCACTATGGAAGCAACCGCAGCATTAATTGCTGCTGGTCTATCATACCAAAAATCCAAAAAGCTTAATGACAAAGTTTCAGCCTCAATAATATTGCAGCGAACACTAGATACAATCAATAAATTATAACTATTTTAGTATAAATATTAATAATTTTATTTGAACAATACTAAAATTTTAACTATAATATTAAAATTAATAGTTAAAGAGTTAGTTAATGAGTCTAATAAATTTAGTAAAAATAAAAAATAATAAAGTAGTGGAAGACTTCTTTTTAGGAAAAAGAGATTCGGTAATCATTGAAGAACAAAAGAAAAAAGATGTAGAAGGCAAAACTGCGCTGATGCATGCGGTAATAGACGGTAATTTAGAAATGGTAAAGCTGTTATGTGAAAAAATCGATATTACAACTTTTAATGCTCAAGATAAAAGTGATATGACAGCAGTAATGCATGCTGCTAAGTTAGGGCACAGTGATATTTTAAAATTTTTTTATGATATACTTAAAAAATTAACTGATGATATAAATGAGCAAAATTTTTCGTATGTGACTAAAAATCGCCTGTCAGGTTTGAATGCATTAATGATAGCAATAGTCAACGGGCATGTAGATTGTCTAGAATTTTTGTATTGTAAGAAAGTACAGCATATTATTAACCATCAAGATAATGAGGGTAGGACGGCAATAGTGTTAGCTCTTGCGGAGATAGCATTTAAAAATATGGGTGGGAGTAAAGAAGAAATTGAAAACGCTAAAAGTGTTTCAGATGAACTACTTAGGATTATTAAAGTTGTTTTTAATGAAAGAGATAAAAAATATTTAAATTCGAAATTTGATAATAAGCTAGATCTTACAATTCAGGATGAAGATAAGCTCAACATTTTTGCATATGCTAAAGAAGTTAAATGCGAGAAGGAATTGTTAGATTTTATTGCTTCTATCTCTATGGATGCAATTATTCCTGATCTGTCTGTCCGTAAATTATTAGGTAGTAATCAATCCTCAGAACACATCAAATGCTCTGAGGAAGATTTAACTGGTTGGGATATTTTTGACCAAGCTTCTACGGTTATTTTTGAAGGTGCTGTTAGTGATGACCCTATTACAAAAGTTAGTGTTAACGATATAAAGCAAATAAAAAAATGCAATAATAAAAAAGTTAAAGTTACGTTTAATAAACCGGGCAATATTGTAACTTCATGCGATATGCAGTTAACTCGGGTTAGAGATGGTATATAAAAGACACAGTTTTCCGTAAAACCAGAGAGAGCCTTTAGTTGAATAGTAGTAAAAAGAGCAGTGAAGTAAGCATTACTCCAACGAGAGGGTGGTTATCTTTATAAAAGAAGAAGATGTATATAACGTACATGAAGAAAAAGACAAATGCTTAGACTGTATTAAACAAGACTTGATCTGACACTTAGAATAAGTAAGTTAAAAACAATATAAAAAAGGAGTGTTAGATATGAGTACAATACAAACAAAAACTAGGATTACTAGAAAACAACTAGGAAATGTGTCTCAAGCATATGGGATACTCAAATTTTATCGATTCAAAGAGTTATATGAAAATGGTAGGATGAGATTAGCAAGAAAAGTTGGCAAATAGAGTATCAGAAGATATAGAAATGGCAATATAGCTACAGAATTTCCAGCATATGGACAAGAAAAAATGAGCTTAGAAGAAGAAATACCATAATTTCCGCTGAGATCTGTATGGCTGAGTTGAAACTTTCAAAAAGAGACTTAAAGCACTGGAAGCGAAAAGATGGAATAATTTTAACAGAATTGCAGCTTTAGAAAAAATTAAAGAACAAAGATGGTGAAATTGATACTCAGGTTATTTGGGTTCTCAAGATACCTATTATGTAGGTAATATCAAGGACGAATCTACCAACAATTGATACTTATTCTTGTTGCCAAGCTTTACGTAGATAAAACAGCGATTATTACGTGTGCTTACAGATCGAGGTACAGAGTATTACGGTAAGCCAGAGCTATATTTGGGAATTGAAAATATCGATCATTCTAGAGCTAAACACCACAAGCTATGTGAAAGATTTCATAGAACTATGCAAATTATCTTTAGAAATACAATTCTTTAGAACATGTCTTGAAAAAGAAAAGAATACAATGAGGCAAGCAAAAAATAGGATGGGTGATATAAGTGACAAGGAATGGAAAATTTTAGAGCCACAAGTTGCACAAGGAGCGATAGAAGAAAGCACAATATCAGAATAATTATTAATGCGATGAGGTATATAATGAGAGGTAGTGGAGAATGCTGCCAAAGGATTTTCCGCCATGGAAAACGGTGTATGATTATTTTCTCAGGTAATGGCAAATTGGAAATTAGTAAAAGTTGGCAAAAATAAAACACCTTCAGTAGGAATAGTTAATCAGTGAAAACAACTCAAAAAGGGGATCTAGAGGATATGATTCTGGCAAAAGGGTAGAAACGTCATATTACAGTAGATAGTGCAAGCATTCAAGACCGCGAGGGAGCTTCAGATCTTTTGATAGAAGCAAAACAGAAAACACCCACATTACATTTGCTGATCAAGGGTAACCTGAAAAATAGATGCTTAATCAAGACAGGATCACAATAGCCAAGAAAGCTGCTGATATTGTAGGATTTGAGGTTATACCGAAGCGTTGGATTGTTGATTTGCTTGGCTCTCCAATTTTAGGCGTATGAGTAAGAGCATTCTCCCCTTACTTCAAAAACTAATATCCTCTTTAATATGATTACTGTTATGCCTGCTAAATTAACTACTTAAGTCCTTTCAAGACATGTTCTAATATATTAGCTGATACAAATATTCTTTTTAGAAAAATTAGCATTTAGCTAAAATAATTAATTTCTTAAATTATAAAGTTTAATATTTTTATTGCACTAAAAATTAAGATACTATAAATTGTAAATATACTATTTTAATAGTTAGTGACGCGGGGTAGAGCAGCCCGGTAGCTCGTCAGGCTCATAACCTGAAGGTCGTAGGTTCAAATCCTACCCCCGCAACCATAATTTAGTACAATAATATTTTATCCTTTCAATATTTCAGTTCTTTGCTTTCTAGAGGGCCTGGTCATTAATTTTTTGAATGCTATTTGGCTTAGTAGAAGCTTCTTCCACTGAGCTGCTTGGTGAGGATTGGTGTTGCTTTGTTAACTCTTCTAGTATACTGTTTATTTTAGCCAAGCAGTCTTTTTGTGACATGATTGCTTTCTCTAAGTTGCTATTTTCACGTTTTCTATTTAATTCATCTTCTAGAAATATATGGTTGCATATATCACTTTTTGCATCCTCTAATACTTGACTATAAGGCTTCAAACTTTTATTCATCTTATCAATTAAAAATTGATACTCTGTGGTTAAATGATCTATAATTTCATGTATGCTTTGAGTATTAAGTGCACTTAGATTTGAGATTTTAGGAAAAATGGTTCTATACTCACTAAGTTTTCTTTGCAAATGTTCAACATCTTCATTAGCAAGATTACATACACACTCTATAAAAGACTGAATTTTTTTCCGATTAACATCGATACAATCTTTTTCCAAAAGTTTTTTGTGTATAAAGAAAGTGCAATAATTTTCAATATTGAGTTTTAAATGCGTATAAAATTTGTCTTTGTTTATACGTTTTTTTGCTAAAGTAGACATTATCTTCTCTACTACAATTTGACTAATCACACCAGTTGCACAAAGTTTCATCTCTTCTTCGAAGTAAGTGAACAATATTTCCTTGGTTGTGTTGTACTGAGTTTGTAATTTCTGTAAAATTAGTTGCTTATCTCTTTCCTGTTGCTCTTTACCTTTTTGTTCCCTATTTTCCTTATATTTTTTCTTGCACCTTTTTTCCTCCTGCTTTCCTTGTTTTGGTATTGCGCCAGTTTCCTTTGTAGGAAACTGTTCTGTGTTTGTTGAACTACTACTCGCTTTTTGTAGTTCTTTTTGCTTTAAATCTTTTAATTTTTGTTGTTCAAGCTTCTCCTGTTCTTGTTTTTGTTTATTCTCAACCTCTTTATTTACACTCTCATTCCAATTGATAAGGTCACGACTTATTTTTACTCCATCTTTTCGTTCATATTCTTCAGGCCAACGTTTTTCTACTGAGTCTTCCCATTCACTTTGCATCACAAACTTATTTTTAAGCATATATTGCCCCCATTTAATTATTACTATATTAGTATATCTGATAATAAAAATCTGTCTTTATTAAGATATGTTGCGTTTGAACTATTTAAGATAAAAAGCCGTCAGTAAACTTTTTAAAAGAAATTTAATTTATAGTGTATATTAAATAAAATGAAGAGTTTTAAATGCTTTTATACTGCGTATTTTTACTGTTAATTTTGGCCTTTATCGTAATATTTAGCAAAAACTTTAATGTAAAATATGTTGTAACATGGCTGATAATTATTACATCTATTGCAACCATTTATGGTCTACATGATGAAATATTAAATAGTAAATTTGCTACTGTATTTCTTCCATATAGAGGATATGTTGCAAAAGATGGCAGCCTTGAATTTAAACAATCGTCAAACGGACATTTTTATATTCAAGCAGAAATTAATCAAAAAAATATCACTTTCTTGCTGGATACAGGAGCCACTGATACCGTGTTATCACTGAAAGATGCACAGAAAATTGGCGTTAACTTAAAAGAGATTAAAGATTTTAAAAGATATCAAACAGCAAATGGCACAGTACTAGCTGGATCAGTTGAAATTCCTAAAATAAAAATAGGAAGTTTTATAGTAAAAGATGTGAGAGTTAGTATAAATACATATCCTATATCTACCTCTTTGCTGGGAATGAATTTACTCAAACATTTTGACTTCACTATAAAAAATGGTAGATTGATAATATACCATGACTAAAAAATTAAATAACTTAATGAGGGAAGCACAGGCAGATGCATTCTTACTTCACAACAAAGACGAATACCTAAGTGACTACCCTCATGAGAGTAAACAGAGACTTAAATGGCTTTGTGGTTTTACTGGTACAAATGGTACTGTAATTATAACAAAAGAAGGCAGGTCTCCTTTTTTTACAGATGGACGTTATATCCTGCAGGCAAGCTGTGAAATTGACTTGAATATATATGAAATATTCGATATTAGCAAAAAAACTCCTTGGCAGTGGGCTAAGGAAAATTTGCACCAAAATAGCACCTTAGCTTACCCAATATCGCTGTTTACTTTAAGTCAAATCAGAAAGTATGAGGGAATTTGTATACTTAATCCATTAGATGATAACCCTATAGATGAGCTATGGAATTGCCCTCTTGCAACAAAACAAAAAGTCATTAATTACCCATTACAATATTCTGGAAAAAGCAGCAAGCAGAAATGTTTGGACATAGCAAAAACAATAAACAAGCAAGATGCAGTGTTGCTGACAAACTCTGAGTCAATATCATGGCTACTTAATATTAGAAACGACAACTTTTTATATAACCCCGTAGTGCTTAGCTACGCAATTCTTTATGGGGATGGTCATGTGGATCTTTTTATAGAGGATTCATCTTTTGAATTTGAGTTAGGCGAGTATTTGCATGTGTTGAATGTCAGTTGCCTTAGTAACGTTTTAAATAAAATTGATCTAATAATAATTGATCCAGAAACAGTGCCAATGAGAATTATGAAGTTGCTTGATGGTAAGAATATTATGGAAGCAAAAGACTTATGTGCTCTGCCTAAAGCTATCAAAAACGAAACAGAAATACAAGGTGCAATTAACGCTCATATTAGAGATGGAGCTACAGTTACAAACTTTCTAAACTGGCTTGAGGCAAACATAGATAAAGGTGTTACAGAGCTAAGTGCAGAAGAAAAACTTTTAGAGTTTAGGCAAAAACAGAATTTATTTAAATCTTTAAGCTTTCCTACAATTTCAGCGTTTGCTGGAAACGGAGCTATAATTCATTATAGGACAAATGAAAAAACAAACAAACGTATAGAGAAAAATGGGCTATATCTTATAGATTCAGGAGGGCAGTACCTAGATGGCACAACTGATGTAACAAGAACAATTGCAATAGGTATACCTTCAAATGAACAGGTAGATAACTACACTAGAGTGCTTAAAGCTCATATAGCAATAGCACGAGCTATCTTTCCTTTAGGCACAACTGGTGGAGAGCTAGATATATTAGCACGAATGCACTTGTGGCAGGCAGGTTTAGATTATAGTCACAGCACTGGCCATGGAGTTGGTAGTTACCTTGCAGTGCATGAAGGACCGCATGCCATTGCAAAAGGTAATAATATTCCTCTTCAGCCAGGAATGATACTTTCTAACGAACCAGGATATTATAAGCCGGGAGAATATGGCATACGCATTGAAAATTTGATGTATGTAGAAGAAAAAAAAGCAGGATTTTTAGGTTTTAGACAACTAACATGCGTACCGTACGATAAAAAACTAATAAACTATAACTTATTAACTCAGGATGAAATTACCTGGATCAATGAGTATCACTTATTTGTTAATAAATCAATTGAGTAATCTCTTTGCTTTTACACCTTTTTATCCTCTAATTTTTTAATTTGCCTTAAAGGTACAGACATGTTAGAAAATTAGATATATTTAAAGTTAGTGGTAGGAGTGAAAACTTTAGGTCTTACATTATTTTTGTTATTACTTACTTTAGCAACAACTAATAGTGAAGCCAAAAATACAAAAAGCGATATCTCAGCAGAACAAATAAAAAACCAATCTTTTCAATTAAAAAGATCACCTGTTATAACAAAATCATCGCAAGGAACTGTTGCTCCAGTTGTATTAAAAGATGATCTAGCTGTGCTAGATGCACAAGGTAGTTTGTATCTACTGAATAATAAAAATTTAAGTGATTTAAAGTGGCAATTGAATCTATCAACAAAGAAATATATTAGGGCAAGTCTTTTATATCAAAATAATTACATTTTTTGTACGATAGAAAATGTAGTCTATAAAATAGAGCCCAAAAAAGGTAAAATAATATGGCAAAAGGAACTGAAAGCCCCAATTAAAGGTAAAGTAGCAATATTAAATGATGTGCTGGTAGCTCTAACTGTAGATAATTACTTATATGCAATAAGTGTAAAAGATAGCAATTTAATATGGAGTTACCAAGGTAATCAGGTAGAGTTTGTAAAACTAAATTCTGCTTCTCCGATAGTCCAGGATAACATTATTATTGTACCATTTTCAAGTGGCGATTTAGTAGCGTTCAATGAATATGGAGCAAAGCTTTGGGATTACAAATTACCTACTTCAGGTTTTTTAGATCATCCTTTCACAACTATTATTAGCACGCCAAGAATTCAAGGGGGGAAAGTAATAGTTACAAATGGATCTGGTATATTTGCTCTTAATTTAAATTCCGGGAATGAAATTTGGTCACAAACATTAAGTGTTAAAGCTGTATCAGAAATTACTAAAAATAGTGTGTTTATAATTACAAATGATAATAAGGTTGTAGTGCTAGATTTACTAAATGGTCAGCCAATTTGGACCTTAGAATTAGCAAAAATGGATAATAGCACTTACTTTAATGAACCTGTGTTTGCTCAAAATAAGTTATTTATTACAACAAATCAAGGTATGCTTATGGAGATTGATCCAAGTGCTGGGACAATTGAAAAAGTTGTCAGTATACCAAAAGGGATCTACCATACTTTGGTTTCTTCTGACTCTTCTTTTTATGTTACAACAAATGGTGGTGGTTTATTCAAAATAATGAGGGATCTATATGAATGATATTTGTTATGATATCATAGTTATTGGTGGAGGACCAGCTGGTTACAAATGTGCAATTGCAGCTGCACGACTTGGGCTTAAGGTTGGTTGTGTTGACAGCAATCCCGTTTTAGGTGGAACATGCTTAAATTGTGGCTGTATCCCATCAAAAGCGCTGCTACATTACTCACATGAATATTATAACATAGTCAACAATATTAGTAAATTTGGCATAAAAGTAGATAATCCAAGTTTTGACTTAAACAAAATGATGGATTTTAAAAATGCTAAAGTTAGTGAATTAGGCCAAGGAATAGATTCTTTATTCAGTAGTTATAAAGTCACTAAAATTACAGGAGTTGGTCGTATTTCTTCTTTTGAAAAAGGCAATTTGTCAGTTTCGGTTGAAGGAAAAAACATAAAAGCAAAGCACATAATCATTGCATCAGGGTCAGATGTTGCCACTTTACCAGGAATAGAGATAGATGAGCAAGATGTTGTATCTTCAACAGGTGCGCTGTCGTTTCCTACTGTTCCGGGTAGGCTTGTAGTAATTGGTGCGGGAGCCATAGGACTTGAAATGTCATCTGTATGGAGCAGATTAGGCTCAAAAGTTACTGTAGTTGAGTTTTTTGATAAAATTGCTGGCTCAACGGACAATGAAGTAAGTAGGCATCTTCTGTCAGTTTTAAAAAAGCAAGGCATTAACTTTAAATTAAGTAGTAAAGTTAAGGAAATTAAAAAAGAAGCAGGAGCATTACAAATAACAATTGAGTCTGCATCTGATAATACATTAAGTACTATTGAAGTAGATAAGGTATTGGTAGCTGTAGGTCGCAAGCCAGTTACTCAAAATCTTGGAATTGAAAATATTATAGAACAAGATAGTCATGGGTTTATTAAGGTAAATGAAAAATATGAAACAAACGTTTCAGGGATATATGCAATTGGCGATGTAATTGGTAGGGCTATGCTAGCACACAAAGCGGAAGAAGAAGGAATTGCAGTTGTAGAGATAATAGCAGGCCAGCTTCCAAGTGTAGAGTATGACATTATTCCTTCAATAATATATACTCATCCTGCTGTCTCTTCTATTGGTAAAACAGAAGAAGAACTCAAAAAAGAAAATGTTCAATACAAAATCGGAAAATCTACCTTTGCTGCAAACGGCAGATCAAGAGTAGAGGGAGATACTGAAGGGTTTGTTAAAATATTAGCATCAAAAGATAAGGATGAAATATTAGGTGTACATATCATCGGTGCACATGCGGATGTTCTTATTAATGAAGCAGCAGTAGCTATGGCATATGGTGCTGCTACAGAGGATATTTACCGAATTTGTCACTCTCATCCTGATGTTAATGAAGCATTTAGAGATGCAGCAGCTAGTGCGTTTTTTAAAAATATTTGAAAAATGCAAAAATTATCTAGTCCTTTATGTAGTTAGCAGATCATACTCTTTTGATAACCTCCTATTTCTATTAATCCAAGCAAAACTACTGCCCATCTTTTTGTGTAAATCCTGGATCTCGTTGTGGAAACAATTCTGGTGTTTATGCACCAAAAATCTGCACTTTTGACAATCTCAATATCTATTCCATGTTTTTCTTTTCCTTTAAATCTTTTCCTTCATATCGGTCCACATTCTCTTAATATCACTGTACTTTTCTTTCATATTGTCCAATGCTCTGTCATTTTCACTTGCAGCTCCTACATAGCAACCTGAGTATCCGTGATTATATGTCTTTTTCTCCCTTTTTATACCCCTTTTCCGTCCTGACTGACTATACAGGCTCCTGCCAATTTTTGACCTACTATATTTAGTGATATCATATTTTCAAAAATCCCTTGCTTTTTCCACCTCGCTCATACACAGCCTTCCATAGCGGCGTGGTAAACAGCGCCACTGTGCGTAGTACATGACATTTTATATCTCCCATTTATGTAGTTAGGTGGGTGACCCACGCCTTAAGGCGAAGACTTTAGTATAGGATTACTTTAGTATTTTCTATGGATTAAAAACATAGCTCTCATAGTACGTTTGATTTCACGTAGTACTAAATATAGGTACAGGATACTTGTAGGTGAAACAGCAGTAGAGAGATTATCAGAAAATTACGTAGATATTGTAAGTGGTAATATTACGCCTGATCACGTACATATGCTAATTTCTATGCCGCCCACTATCCAACAATATATCAAAGGGAACGTAAGTTATTCCAAGAGTTTGAACAATTAAGAAAAAGATACTGGGGTCAACATTTGTGGGCTAGAGGATATTTTGCTGTTACCGTTGGTAATGTAAATTCTACAGATGTGCAGAAGTATATTGAAGAACAAGAAATTCATCATAAACATCACAAATCTCTGAGTTTTAAAACTTGCTTTAAAGCTTTAACTCATACCACCAGCTTTAGCTGGTTGTAATTGATAGAGTATGGTAAATAATTTATATATTATATACTTTAAAATGAGAGGAACTTATGTATTTTGAAGATCAATGTATTAGTTATAATGAAGAAGGCTATGCAACTCTGCCCATCAATAATTATTTTCATCATGCGAAGAATGAAGATTTATATGAAGTTAGTTTAACTAGTTATGATAACCTAAATCTAAGGGATATTGTAGATAACCTTAATTAAAGACAGTTCAATTAATTTCACTGAAGAACTAAACGTCATATATTATAACAATGATTGCTTACAAAAAGTTACTTTTCAAGGTAAAAAAGAAGATTTAGAAAAAATGTTTATAAATTTAAGAGTACACCCTTCTCATAAAGTGATATTTTAGTTAAGTTTAAATATCTTGTGCTAACATTATAGGTAATGTTCATTTGGTAAGGTTTAACTTCAATTGTAATACATCACTTAAATAATATTTAACTTTTAGATTGTTTTCTATCTATAGCAGCCTTAATAAAAGATATAAATAAAGGATGGGGAAGGAATGGCCTAGACTTAAATTCAGGATGAAACTGCACACCAATGAACCATGAATGATCGCTTAGTTCTATAACCTCCAGTAAACCTTCATCTATTGATCTACCACTAAGCACTAAACCATTTTTTTCTAAAATGTCTTCATAGTCAGGATTGACACTATACCTATGCCTACGTCTTTCTTCAATTGTATCTTTTTTGTATATATCAATTATCTTAGAATCAGGTTTCAGGTGGCAACCATACGCTCCAAGCCTCATGGTGCCTCCGAGGTTATCATTTATTTCTTTTTCATTCCCTTGCTTTACAAAGAGATGGACGATAGGATTTTTACAATTAAAGAATTCTGTAGAATGTGCATCTTCTATCTTAGCAATATTGCGAGCAAATTCAATAACTGCAAGTTGCATGCCAAGGCATATTCCAAGGAACGGTATATTATTTATACGAGCAAAATTTATAGCTACAATTTTACCATCTATTCCATCATTACCAAAACCACCTGGCACTAAAACCGCATCATAGTTATGTAGACGCTTGATATTATGTTCACTTAACTTTCTGGAGTTTACCCACTTAATACTCATTTTAACTTTATGATAGATTGCTCCATGAACCAATGCTTCTATTAATGATTTATAAGCATCTGGAAAATCAACATATTTTCCTACAACTGCAATGGTAACCACCTGAACCGTATTTTTAATTAAATCTAGAATTTTATACCATTCTTTGAGTTCTGGCTTAGGGGGCTTTATATTAAAATGCCGCAATATTTGCGTGTCTAATCCATATTTATGATATATTATAGGAACTTCGTATATATTACTTACTTCAATAGCAGTAATTACATTTGTTAACCTGACATTGCAAAAGTTTGCTATTTTTTGACGTTGTTCTTCTGGAATTACTTTTTGACTACGACATAATACTATATCAGGCTGTATTCCAGCAGAATTCAATTCCTTCACTGAATGTTGAGTGGGCTTAGTCTTTAGCTCTTTTGCTGCAGAAATATAAGGTACTAATGTCAGGTGTATACATATCACTTTCTGTTTGCTTAACTCATAGCTAATTTGACGTATTGCTTCTAAAAAAGGCTGGATTTCTATATCGCCTACAGTTCCTCCTATCTCACATATAACAAAATGTAATTCATCTGTATTATTAAGAATAAAATCTTTGATTAGGTCTATCACATGTGGAATGACTTGAACAGTTTTACCAAGGTAATCTCCACGCCTTTCTTTTTTTAATAAGGTATAATATATCTTGCCAGTGGTAATACTATCGTCTTTTGTTGTTTTTATTCCGGTAAAACGTTCATAATGGCCAAAATCTAGATCTGCTTCCGTTCCATCATCCGTAACAAATACCTCACCATGTTGAGTTGGATTCATTGTACCTGGATCAATATTTAAATAGGGATCAAACTTTCTCAGACAAACCTTAAAGCCATATGCTTGCAACAAAGCCCCTATACTCGCAGCAGCGAGACCTTTTCCTAACGAAGATATAACTCCACCAGTTACAAAAATAAAATTAGTCATTCACTTTCAAAAGGAATAACAGACTTTTCCTGCTTTATTTCTTCTGTAATTGATTGCTTTTTTGCATCCCGTACACGCAAACCAGCTAACAACAATGTATTTATCATAAATGCTGCTGCTACTATAGCTGTAAGCTTACTTACTATACTAGCAGAAGAATTAATGGAAAAAATGGAATTTTGCTGTGAACCACCGAAACCACTTAGTGAACTGGTACCTGGTGATTGTAGTAGCACTAATATTACTAAAATAATAACCAATACTATTTGTAATATTTCTAAAACCATAATTTAAAAACAAATATTATTTAACTATAGTAAGCAGTATAGTAATGTCAATTTAAACCACTTCTTTTATTTAGCTATATTTAAGAATTCATTTACAAGGCTTGATGAACTAGGTTGACTTAAAACATTATATGGAATGAGCCTTTTTCTACGCTTTTCTACAGCAACATAAAATTTGCTATTACCTTTAATTATCAACTTACTTTTGTCACTTAACCTATCATAGGATTTTACTAATAATTCTACTAAATATTTGTTATTTTGTTCTTTGTTATTTTGTCCTTTAAATTTATCTAGTATTATACTTACAAAACATTGTCCTTCTTTGTTTTTAATATTTAAATTAACTGTATCATTTTTTAAAAGCAACTCTGTAGTCTGGAACGGCATTTTACTTTTTAGTGCATGATGCAATGCTGTATTGCCAAGCGTATCTTGTTTATTAGGATCAATATCACTGGAGTTTAACAATATCTCTAAAGTGCTTGTACTACTTCGGGCAGCAGCAATATATAATGGCGTTTGTTTGCTAACATTTTGCAAATTTACATTAGCACCACAATTCAATAATACTTTTGTTATTGCTAATCTCTTATCATAACTAGCAATAATATGCAGTGCTGTATTACCACGATTATTTTGAGCGTTTACATCATAACCAATATCTAGTAACATTTTTATCACTTTCAAGCTGAAAGGTTCATTTACAGCTTTGTGTAATAATGTCTTACCATTTAAGTTCTTATCATTTATTTTAACTCCACGTAATCGTAATATCTCGATAATTTCCTCCTTAGCACTACATAATTTTACACTGTTTATTAAACAACCATATGTTTGTAATGCTTTATTTCTACATTTTTCTATAACGGCATTGAGCTTTCTATTTCCTTTAATAATTAATCTGCTTTCATTATTTAATTTACTGTAGCGCTTCCATATTGGGTTTAAACGCCGAATAAACTCTTTTTTATCAATATGGTTCAACCCCTCAAATTTACTTAATACTATATTTATAAAGCTTTCTCCTCTATTATTCTTTATGTTTAAATCAGTATTTTTATTTTCTAAAATCGGCTCTAAACTAAGCGTTGTCCTATCACTTTTAGAATTAATAATTTTATGTAACACTGTATTGCCTTTATTATCTTGTGCATTTGTGTTAGCTCCATATTTTAATAGCAATTTGGCTATTCCAACACAAATGCGGCTAATAGCAGAATGTAATGGTGTACTACCTTGGTTATTCTGTAATTCTATGTCAGGACTAAATCCTAATAATGTATTCAGCATATCAATGTTATTACGTTGGACAGCGATATGTAATGGTGTATTATTACTATTATCTCGCTCATTTATATCAGCTCCACTGTGCAGTAATTTTTTTACTGTTTTTAGGTCTTTGCTTTTAATAGCAGAATGTAGTAAACCTTTTGTTTCTTTAGAGTTCCCACTTTTAATATTGGAAAATTGTGAATCATCACTACTATCTCGCTCATTTATATCAGCTCCACTGTGCAGTAATTTTTTTACTATTTTTAGATCTTTACCTTTAGTAACAGGACGTAGTAAACCCTGTGTTTCTTTAGAGTTCCCACTTTTAATATTGGAAAATTGTGAATCATCTCTATTAGGTAAACTTGTATCAGCTTGAAACTTATTTACATTATTATAAGCAGCTTGGAGCTTACTGATGCAGTCATTATAAGTAACTTGAAGTTCTTGAACACAGTCATTATAAACAGTTGCAAGAGCTTGTTGTGGTGTGTGATCAAAATCAGGCTTTGCTTTACTTGCAATATTACTTTGTAGTTCATTATCTTGAAATTGTGCATCTTGGTTATGAGTAGAAGATATTGAATTTTGACTATCTGCTCTACACAATACTGCTTCAAGGCCTTGAAAGTCTGGAATTCTAATATAATTTTCATCTAATATAGCTTCAGAGTCTAGGCTTGTAATATCTCTCTCTTTCAGTACTGTTGCAAGATTGCTTAAGGCTTGAGTGGCACTGCCTTCTTGGAGGTTATCAGTATCACTATCAAAGATAGCTGTATGAGCTTGTTGTAATATACTACTAAAACTAGGTTCTGCTTTATCTATAATACTATTTTGCGATGCTTTGTCTTGAGTCTGTGTAGGCTTATTATAGATGGAAGATATAGAACTTTGATTAGCTATTCCATTAATGTCCCTAGCATTATCAAGAGCCTCAGTAGTAGAGCTTATAGCGTTATCTGGCGTTGTACTAAGGTCATTCGAGGCTTGGACGATATCATTTCCATTGAGTGTTGCCTCAAGATCATCGGAATCTGGAATTGCAATATCGTTTATCGCTTCAAGGTTTTGAAAGTCTATAGTTGTAATATCATCCTCACCTAATATTACTTCAAGATTTTCTAGGTTTTGGATTATGCTATCGTCATTTAACTGACATTCTGATCCCAACATTATATCCCTCCGATAGAAATCACTCTTTTAGTACAGTATTAGTATAAAAATGCAACTTAATTTTTACAAATCTTTTAAAACCTTATGATTTATTTATAGAAGTTAGGACTTTATTTTTTACTATAGATTAACACAGGAGCGGATATGGATATTGAGGAATAAGTACCAACTAAAACACCAAAAAATATAATAGTAGTAAAATCCTTAACAGTTCCAGTACAGATAAGCATCAGTGGAATAGAGGCAAGTAGTGTTGTGCCAGAGGTTAGAACCGTACGTGACAATGTGCTGTTTATGCTAATATTAATGATCTCCTGCAAAGGTTTGTTTTTTAACTTCTTCAAATTTTCTCTAATTCTGTCATATATTATTACTGAATCATTAATGGAGTAGCCAATTATTGTTAAAAGTGCTGCTGTTGAGGAAAGGTTAAATTCTATATTCGCAATACTTATAAACCATAGCACCAAAATTACATCATGAACTAGAGCAATAGCACTACCTAAACTAAATTGCCAATTAAAACGAAACCAAATATAAAGGGATATTCCCATTAGGGCTATAGCTATAGATACCATCCCTCTTACTACCTGCTTAGAGCTAACTTGTGGACCTACATAATCTATTTTTCGATATGTTATACCTTTTAGTTTTTCTTCTAATGCTTCCTTTATTTTTTTTATCAAGGCTTCATTACCTGTATCTTGACTACCTTTAAAACGTATTATCATGTGATTGGATTTTAAACTCTGGGCTGTAAAACCAGTAAACCCTTTTTCTGTTAGTTGTTTATTTATATCAGCAACGGAATTTTCTGATTTTATTTCCATATGAACCCCGCCGGTGAAATCAACCCCTAAATTAATACCGTGTATAAAGATAAAAAGTGGTAATAAAATAGTAAGTATACTGCTCAATAGAAGTGTAACTTTTCCGTACTGAATAAAATTTATGTTAACATTATCTGGAATTAAGCGAAGAGCCATTAAGATACACTAAAATAAATTATTATATTTAATAATTTTAAAAAGGAATTCAATTTATTTTGAGATTTAATATGTCGATCTATAGAGTTTGCTTACAAAAAAAATGTTAGTAGCATTAGCTTATTCTTAAGGTTACCGTAACATATGAAAAATAACAAGCTACAAGAAATCAGGGGCACAAAAGATTTATTGCCTGATGAATACTTTAAATTAAAATATGTTCAAGAGGTGGCAGAAAGTATCTCTCGTTTGTATGGTTTTTTACCAATAGACACACCAATACTTGAATTCACTGAAGTTTTTACTAAAGCATTAGGTGAGACTTCGGACGTCATCATGAAAGAAATGTATACTTTTGATGATAAGGGAGGTGAGAGCATCACTTTACGCCCAGAATTTACAGCAGCAATAGCGAGATTATTTATAGGTAAAAGGTTGCAACCTCCAATTAAATTATTTTCGACAGGTCCAATTTTCCGCTATGAAAGGCCACAAAAATGTAGGCAGCGGCAATTCCATCAAATTAATTTTGAGTCTTTTGGTAATAGAGAACCGCAAGCAGATACTGAAATAATAGCACTTGGGTATCACATATTGAGCAAACTTGGATTAAATGATAAAATAAGGTTAGAGATAAATTCTCTAGGTGATGATGAAACTATCAAGGCCTACAGGTCAGCACTTGTAGAGTATTTAACTAAATACAAAGACAGTTTATCTGAAGTGAGCAGAAAGAGATTAGAAATTAATCCCTTACGTATACTTGATTCTAAAGATGATAAAGATAAAGAATTACTTTTGCATGTACCTAAGATCAATAATTTTTATACAGAATGCTCACGTAAGTTTTTCGATGAAGTTTTAAGCGGATTAGAAAATCTTGGAATACCATACTTAATTAATACTAAATTAGTACGTGGACTTGATTATTACTGCCACACTGTATTTGAATTTGCTACTGAAGATTTAGGAGCACAGGGAGCTGTACTGGCAGGTGGTCGGTATGACGGACTAATTGCTGCGATGGGTGGTAGCAAAACATCAGCAATTGGTTTTGCTGGTGGGATTGAAAGGATCATTGAACTTATAGACTACAAACACAAATATATAAGACCAATAACACTCATTCCTATTGGTAATGATGCGGAAAAGTATGCCATTTCGCTTGCTTTTAAGTTACGTCAAAATAGGTATTACATTATTTGGGGATACAGTGGTACAACAAGGCAGCGTATGGGTTATGCAAACAAAATTAATGCTTGCGTTTCACTAATTTTTGGTGATGAAGAATTATCAGATAAGAAAATAAAATTAAAGAATATGGATACGCAAGAAGAGCAAAAAGTAGACTTAAATAATATTGAACAAGCTCTTGCTCAGTTTAAGTGTAAAGTTACAGAAGAAAGATAAAAATCTTGTACTTATCATTAAATTATATAAAACTAACCTATTGTAATTAGTTCAGTTTTTATTTTGCAGAAAAATTTTTTAATATGGCTATTGGTATCATTATTCTATGCGTATCAATACATACTGCGCGTAATTCCTAATATAATTGGGTCAGAACTAATAGATAGATTTCAAATAGACACTTCTGGCATAGGTCAATTTTCTGGTTTATATTATGTTGGATATACTTTAGCACATATACCAGTTGGTGTTTTTTTAGATAGATTTGGTCCGAAGCTTGTATTGTCAGCTTGCATAATTTTAACATTTTTAGGAACAACCCCATTGCTCTTCGAATCATGGGCTTATTGCAATTTTGGTAGAATTATAGTAGGTATAGGCTCTTCTGCTTCTGCAATTGGGCTCTTTAAAGTAATAAGCATGTATTATAGTCAGGAGAAATTTGCAAAAATGGTAAGTTTTTCTATTACTATCGGTCTACTTGGAGCAATGTATGGTGGCTTACCCCTGCACTTACTACTTAATAAATTCGGGTGGGATTATGTATTTATAACATTTATAGTTTTGGGTTGTTTCCTTGCCTGCGCTACATTCCTCTTAATACCTAAAGATAATGTAGTTAATCCCAACAATGAACAGACCAATGTTGGCTTTAGGGAAATAAAAAATTTAATTTATAATAAATATATTTTACTTATCAGTTTCTTCGGAGGGCTGATGGTTGGTCCTTTAGAGGGATTTGCAGATGGCTGGGCAACAACTTTTTTTATTAAAGTTTACAATATTAGTGAAGATTTAGCTTCGTTTTTGCCTTCACTGATATTTATCGGCATGTGTTTTGGCCTCTCATTACTTGCTTATATATTGGAAAAGAAACCAACAAAACATTATGAAATAGTAATATCTTGCGCTGTCTTAATGGCTGTAAGCTTTATGCTACTTTTGAGTGGCTATTGTAATATTTATGTTATAGGTACACTTCTGCTACTTATTGGTGGAGCATCCGCATATCAAGTTGTAGCTACGTGCAAAGCTATAAGTTATGCATGTAGTAATATGGTAGCCATTGCTACAGCTATCAGTAATATGATAGTTATGTTTTTTGGCTATTTTTTCCATACGTTAATGTCAGAGATTATAGGTTTCTACAGTAATGGTAATGAATCTGCCGCATTCGTAAAATCAATTTCCATAGTACCTATAAGCTTAGTAATAGCAGTAATTGGGTTTTTATGGTTGAGATGTAAAGAAAACAATAATGTTTCTTCTTAAAATATTTACTTGACTTAGAATATTTTTATTAAATAATTAATATTTTTAATGTATAATCAATATATTAACTATAATATGGTGAGAGGCTATACGTATTCTATAAATGTAATTTATATTTACTGTTGCTATTAGTATTCTTTCCTGAACACAGGAAATTTCCCCCCAATCTTTAGTTGTATAACTAAAGCGCTAATAGCAACAGAAAGTATAAGTAATTTCTTTTAGCGTATACCTACAAGAGAATTATAGCAAATATTTTTTATTTAGCAACTTACCACAAAACAGAAACACTACTTCTGTAGATTTACTTTACTCATTATTAGCGATATATGTAAGTATTAAAATCACGGCTATTTTGAATGATCCCAAAATACTTAATCGATATTGTAAATTAAAGAGACGCCGTCTTTATTAAAAGCTACAGAGTTACATTTGCTTTATTTATATTAATAAGCTACTGACATATACTTTCTCCTATAAGTATTATTTATACTATCTATTATATTTTGGCACGAATGTGGTTAAAAAAGTATAAAGCTTAATATGTTACCTATTCCTTTATTATTTTAAACAAGTAGAGTAATATAAAATAAAGAAATGATGTAAGTATTATAGTTGGGCCAGTTGGAATATCAAACTGTACTGAAAACAGAAGGCCAGATACTGCTGCTACAGTAGAGATAATTGTTGCAATGATGATCATTTGAATTGGGGTTTTAGTGACTAGCCTTGCTGCTGCTGCTGGGATTAATAAAAAAGCAGTAATTAGCAATATCCCAATTAATTGAGCCGCAACCGCAATAAATATCGATAAAATAATTAAAAATTCTAATCTAACCCAACTGACATTTATGCCCTCTGCTCTAGCTAAGTCTTGACTTACTGTAATAATCAACCATTTGTGCCATCTAAGTATTAAAGCGACAATAACAAGTATAGAAATTGTTAAAATAGTTATGATATCCATGCTACTTAACATCAAAATATCACCAAATAAAGAGTGTATAATATTACTGCTTGTAGATGATAAAAAAGACATAAGTATTAAGCTTATGGACAAAACAACATTAGTTATTATGTTTAAGGTTGCATCACGTGAGTATAATTTATCAAAATTAATTGCAAGCAATATTGCAAATGCTATCGCAATAGTAGTTATAGTTACTGAAGTATTTACATTAAAAATAAGAGCTAGGGCAATGCCAAGCAGCGATGAATGTGATAAACTATCTCCCAAATAGGACAGCCTTTGCCACACCATAAATGATCCTAAAGCTCCAGTGGCTAAACTAATAATCAGCAGTGATATTAAGCTATTTAAAAAAAAACTTTGTGTTAAAAGTTCAAATATCATTTTATATAGCCATTAAAATAGCAATAATATACCTACCTTCAGATAGCAATACATTATAAGTTCTACAAGCTGCACCTGTTGACATAAATTCAAAACTCAATCCCTGCTTACGTATATGATCCCTCACTGATAAGCTAGGACTTATATGTTTAGCACCAGTGCCTACTAATATAACTTCAGTTTCAACATTTAAAAAACGCAACAGGTGATCCATATTATTTATATCAAGCTCAGGAAATGGAACTACACGCTCAGAAAATACTATAACTGAACCTTTATATTCCTCATCACTGATGATAAAACAACTTTCTTTATATCCATTTATAATTTTTTTATTATCTGAAATAATAGGAGTAATGTTCATAATTTTACACAATTATTTAAATTAGGAAAACATTTTAAATCTTATATAAAATTTAGGCAAAAATAAAAAATTAGATTAAGCAATAAAAGAAATAAGGTATTACCAAAGCAAGAACGGCACAAGAACCTGAAAATTTCAAGTTCTTGTGTTTATTGCTATCTAAAATTACGCTTCATTCTTCTACTTTCCCCAGCAAATGCGCTACTGACATTTGCATTATTAACTGAATATGAAATAGAGCTAGAAAGATCATAAAAATCAGAGCTGTCTAAACTACTAGAAGATGAACTACTTGAAGAGCTAAGCTGATTACGACTAGTGCTTCTGCTTGCAGCATGCCTTAAGTCGTTTGTTACTTTTACCCCACCGTTAGATGTTTCAAGCATTGCTCCTTGATGAGCAGTATCAACATTAATACTGCCATTACTTGTAGTTAATTGAGCTTTATGAACAGTTTTAGCTGTAATTTTACCGTTTGATGTTTCAATAGCCGCACCCTTTTCAACATCACCATCTACAGTGACACCACCCTCTGAAGATATCTTTGCATTTTCTTTTACATTGCCAGTAATAGTAAGGTTAACGCAGTAATTCTGTATATTTATGTGACTTCCTCCGGTTATTAGTTGATTATTAATATACACTTTGTTATTGATTATTGACTGAGAATGTACTTTCTCTGTGAAATATATAGTTTGACCATCTGCAGTAATGACAACAAGACCGTTTATTTCCACTTTAGCACCACTTGGCACATCACCTATTATTTTGATTTCCTCTTTATTCTCTGCATTTTCTTTTGTTGTTTGGTATTCAAAAGTTTTGTTTGGGTTAGCAAATATCTCTTCTGCCGAAAATATTTTCATAATTTTATCCTAGTTTAATAATATATTAATATATACAACTATTTTAAAATAGAAATTTTTAGATTAGTATAGATCTAATTGATCAAAACTGCTGTAAAGTGGGGTGAAAACTGCCATTATGATCCACATAATCAAAAGGCCTAATATTATTACAAATGCTGGTTTGATAATTGAGATTAAGCTATCAATTGCATCATTAATCTCTGTATCATAAAAAGTATTAATGTTACTTATTGTCTCAGTAATATTGCCGCTCTTTTCTCCGATGCTGAACATATGAACGGCAAATCCTGGAAATTGATTTGTTTCTTGCATAGCAGAAGTTAAAGTCTTACCATTTGATATAGAAGCCTTAGCATTTATCAATGCTTCCTTTATTACCAGATTTTTTACTGCATCTTTGGCATTGTCGATTGAATTTAAGATATCTAAACCACTTCCGTAACATAACGTAAAGAATCGACAAAACCTTGATATTTCAATCTTACGTATTAATTCTCCTATTATTGGCAGTGAAATTACTATCCTAGAGCAGAAGTAATTTATAGTTTTTTTTGCTATATGAACAAGCAAGGGAGATAGAGCAACAGCTATTAAGATTATACCCTTGTTTGCGGCGCAAAAATTAACTGTTGAGATAAGTAATTTTGTGTAAATAGGTAGCGCAATCTCTTGCTCAGCTAAAAAAGTTTCAATGGCTGGTATTACAGTAAACGTCATAACGCATACAACAATACAGATAACAGTAAGCATAAATAGAGGATAAGCTATCGCTCTTTTTATTTTATTTCGCAGCTTTAAACTCCACTTTAAATGATCTGCAATATAGGAAAATACTTCTGCTAACTTTCCAGACTTTTCTCCAACTGCTACTAAGGCAATGAATAATTTATCAAATACTTTTGGATGTTTAAGTAATGCTGAAGATAGCATGCTGCCAGATCTTATATCTTCGCAAACTTCACTAAAAACTATCTTAGCAGCAGAATTATTTATTGAGCAGCATAGCTCCTCAAGGGAATTTATAAGTTGCAGCCCTGCTCTTTCCATTTGCTCGATATGAGAGCATACTCTTATTAAATCTTTTGTGCTGATTTTCTTAGGCAAAAATGACCTATTTTTCTGCACATGATAATCAATTAAATACAATCCTATCTCATTTAGTTTAGCTTCCAACTCCTTTTCATCTGTAGCATAAAGCTTACCACACACTTTATGGCAAGCACGATTTAATACTTTATAATGATAAATAGGCATATTTACAAATATTAGATATAGAGTTACTATAATAGTATTATTAAGTACATATGAATTTGAAATGCTGAAAAAGATTTTTAATATTTTAGTTATACTAACTTTAGTAGGAAGTTTATCTTCTTGTTTTATGTCAAGAGAACGCAGATTAAAAAGTCCATGCATTGGCATAAGTAATGGGCCTTGCATAAGAGAACCTGTAAATGATCATTGGTTAAAATAGGTTTAGTCTTTTGAATATCTATAAACTTTAAGCGATATGTATAAGTTTCCAGTGCTGATGTCTATAATACTGGCAGTAATATCCTACTATTTACACAATGATTTTATATTTTGTGGAGCTAAACTTGTAAGTGATATTTTTATTAGTTTACTGAAGCTCATTAGTTTGCCACTAGTTTTTTTTTCCATTACTGCAACTATCTCAGGACTGAAGAACTCTATAGAAATTAAAACTCTGACAAAGAAAACTTTATTTTATACATTATTTACAACCACTATAGCAGCACTTATTGCTTTATCTATTTATTTACTCATCAGTCCAGCAAATAAGCATTTGGTGAACAGCTCTATAGAGAGTGCAAATGCTAAAAGTCATAGTTATTTCTCTTACTTGTATTCACTTATTCCTTCTAATTTTATTCAAGTCTTTCTTGATAATAATGTTGCTGGTAGCATACTGCTTGCTTTTCTTATTGGTTTTGCTGTAATTTCCTTACCTCCGCAGAAACAAGATGTATTACATCAAATATTTTCTGCACTTTTTGACACTTTACTTATTATAGCTAGACACATACTAAAGCTTATGCCACTTGCCGTTTGGGCATTTATTACATGTTTTTTATATGAAGTAAAAGGTAATAGTGAGTTTTACAATATAATTTGGTATCTTGTATGCATATCACTGGCAAATCTTATCCAAGCGTTTGTAATTCTACCGCTGCTTATGTGGTACAAAGGTATCTCACCAATTCAAACCTTTAAAGGAGTTATACCTGCACTAATTTTGGCATTTTTTTCTAAATCGTCTAGCGCAACACTGCCAACGACCATCGAATGTGTGCAAAATAAACTTAAAATACCTAAAAAACTATCTTCTTTTGTATTACCAATATGCACAACAATTAATATGAATGCATGTGCTGCCTTTATTTTAACCACAGTACTTTTTGTTTCAGAAAGTAATGGTTACAACTTTTCGTTAGGTGAGATGTTTATATGGATACTTTTATCTATTGCTGCAGCAATAGGTAATGCTGGAGTGCCGATGGGCTGCTATTTTATGGCAACTAGTTACCTTATATCAATGAAAATTCCTTTAAATATAATGGGAATGATATTACCAGTATACACGATACTTGATATGTTTGAAACAGCAATAAACGTCTGGTCAGATATTTGCATAACGCGAGTAATTCATAAAGAATGCAGTCGGAGTTAATTTCTCTTTCATTTAAATTTTTGAGTTCTCTTCAACCCTTGCTACCAATGACTTCAGTTTTATAAAAGATCATTTTGTATTGCTTAATCTTTGGAAACTTGTTCCTCCTGAAGTTAAGAGATCTTTATCGTTGTTTACAAGCACTTAAAGATGATAAGTTGCAACAGGCTTGGAAAATAAATATGGATTCCAGTTGTAAACAAGCCATACTTGAGGTAATTGCTGCAATAGATGAACAGCTCTAGAGAAAGAAATTAATGAGCATATTGATAACTATCCGTACTTAAGAAATATGATAGAAAACCTCAAAACTATTAAAGGTATAGGACATATTACTGCCGTTGCAGAAATGCCATCAGTTTGATCATGCCAAGCAGTTTTGCTGGTCTAAACCACAGCATTACCAATCAGGGTCAACAGAAAGGTGTGTAAATAGGATCTGAGCGTATCCGTAAAGCTCTTTATATGCCAGCTATAGCAGTCAAGAATTGTAATTCTTACTTTCAATCAGCGTTTAGCAAGTAAAGAAAAATGTCCAATGGTTATAATTATTGTGTTAATGAGAAAACTAATACATGTATTTTTTGGCATTCTTAAAAAGAATCAACTAGTTAGATAACCTATTGACATGAAAGACAGTATCTACTGATCAAAATGAACCAGATGTGGAAGTTACCATGATGGAACAGTGCCCACGCTTGCTCAGCTGAATATAAAAAAGATTCACAAGCTCAATAGGACGCAGCATTCACTCAAAGATCCATACTCTTGTTGACGCACTTGGAAATCCGCTAAAATTTATCCTTATGCCAGGTCAAAGAAACGAAATTACACAAATTAACTAAAAATATCTATAATAGCATTGTAGTGGCTGATAAAGGCTACGATAGTTGTAGCCAGTCTCGAAGGTGTGAGATCCGCCAAAACGGAACCGTAAAGATGAGCATATCTATAAAGAACATCGAGTGCTTTTTTGGTAAAATTGAGACGTACTTTTTCTCGGTTTGATAAGAGGTTTTTATGGGCTTTTTGAACTTTGTTGGCGCTCTTATTTGGCTCTGATGTTATATCCTATCAAATGAGGTATTTAAAAGTATTAAAGATGTAAAACCTTTGCTCAAAGTAAAAATATAGTGTATAATTTAAGGTTAGTTTCTTCTGTTTTGTTTCTATGGCACTATCTAAATTTCTTGATCCCAAGCTGGACCTCACTTTTAAAAGAATATTTGGCACTGAGAAAAATAAGAATATTCTCATCCATTTTTTAAACGATATCTTAGGCTTTACTGAAGTTAATGCAATACAAGAAGTTGAGTTCTTAAGTACCATTATGGATCCTGAGATTGCTTCTGACAAGCAGAGTATTGTTGATGTTCTTTGCAAGGATTCTAGTGGCACTAGATATGTGATAGAAATGCAGCTTGCTCGCGATAAAGGCTTTGAAAAACGTGCACAACTTTATGCTGCTAAGGCCTACTCAAGACAAGCTGATAAATCTGGTAAGTATATTGATTTAAAGAAGGTTTTCTTCATTGCTATTTCTAATTGTAATTTATTTCCTGAAGAGATTGATTATATATCTGCACATAATATCCGTGATATCAAAACCAATGGACATTACTTAAAAGATTTTCAATTTGTCTTTATCGAGTTGCCTAAATTTCCTAAGAGTAAAGAAGAGCAACTGGAAAATATTGTAGAGCGTTGGTGCTTCTTTTTTAAATATGCTGAAGACACTACAGATGAAGATTTAAGAAAAATTGCTGAGAAAGCACCAATTATAAAGCAAGCTTATGATGAATTAGATCGCTTTGGCTGGGATGAAAAAGATCTCCTAGCTTATGAAGAAAGAATTATGGATCTTCGTAAAGAAGAGGCCATTCTCGAATATAAATTTGACCTTGCTACTGAACAAGGTATCCTCATCGGTCAAGAGAAAGGTATCAAAATTGGTCAAGAGAAAGGAAAAATTGAAGGAAAAATTGAAGGAAAAATTGAAGTAGCCAAGAACCTACTTAAAGCTGGTGTATCTGTTGACTTAATAGCTGGATCTACTGGCTTATCACTTGATGAGATTGCAAAGTTACAGGATTAAGGAAAATGCTTCTCCTCTTTTTGCTTTTCAGTTGGTAGTGATAGTAGTTTTGCTCTTAGTTAGCTGTTTAGTACACTTCTTTTCTATTTTAATTGATACTTCATTTGCTTTTTCATTGAAAGAGCTTTTTTGATCCATCTCTCATTTTAATTCTTTTAAGAGTCCTTTTAACTTGATACTCTATTTTTTCTTCCATCACTTGCAACCTCACCTCATCCTATGGTTTAGCAAACACTCCAGCTACTATAGCATTTAATCTATAGCAGCTCTTAAGTAATACCGTTAAATCAAATCATCAGAGACGTACATAGGAATATCATCTTCTAGGTGACTCTCAAATGCAACCATACTGTTTGCATAATCATTTTGGTAAGAATCATCATCACCATAATCATCTTCATCATCGTCTTCTTCATAGGAATTATTATATAAAGTACCTATTTCTTTCCTACCCTTAAGATCAAATATTTTTGCTATTTGTGAATCACTTTTATCAGCGTGAATAGAGAAAAGACACTTTTTACGGCAAAGGGAATTAAAGTTGTAATTTGTATCTATATCTTCTATATCAATATATCTGTTTTCACCAATTTTAGTATATTCTTTGCCTCTTTTATTACACAGAGTAAACCTTTTTTCTCCCTCATCGTCTTTTACTAACTTTAAATAACTAAACTTTCTTGGTACCATAAAGGTTTCATCAGTTTCATTGTTAGTGATCCGTAAAAATCCCCTTACCATCTCATACTGCATACCTGAACCTTCATCATCATCTTTTTCGTTTCCGTAATAGTCTTCATCATCGTCTTCATAACTTTGCTCTGCTTCTTTGTTGGGTTGAGTAGAAATTAATTTTGCAATTTCATTTGTTTTCTCTTGATTTAATACATGTTGACTTGAGGGTTCAACAACGTCAGGTAATATTTTACTCTCATCAAAACCGCCATTATAATATGATAAAACATAACTCACTTGAGTTCGCAGACTATCACCGCCATGTTGATTATGATATACATAAGCAATATGTGTACCGTTTTCACTAGTCTGACCTATTTCATAAGAATTTGTATGTGGGTCTCCATATCTGGAAAAATCTTTTCCGTTATCATGTATAAAGATGCTAAGCGTGTTAGTGATATCAGGGTTTTTCATATCATATAAGTTTTTAAAGTCATAAAAAGCATCTTTGACCTCTTTCTTAGCTGCTTCTAATTGTTTGCTGCTCAAGTTATTGTAGTATAAATTTATTTGTAGATTATCATCTAGTTCTATTACTTCTTTTTTTGGAAGAACTCTTTGGTTTTGTGCAATTTTCATTACTGGTTGTAAAGTTATATCTCCAGAATGATGACTTGTTTGATAAACATACATACTGTTCAACTTAGGATCAAAATGACCATAACTTATAGTTGATCCTGCATGTTTATGGTAGTTATTCTCGTTATTATATATGTAGAGTTGAAGTTCACGGGAAGAAGTGTCATTCTCCTTAAGACCGAGCAGTGTTTTAAAATCAGATAAATTATTTTTAACCTCATCTATAGCTTTCTGTAATCTATCATCGGATAACTTGTCATAGTGTAATCTTATTGTAAAGTTATATTCATCAAATTCTATTGTTTCTTCTTCCTCAGGTTCATGTTTAAATAATAAAGAATCTTCTCTTTTAGATAATTTACCATATTCTCTATCTTTAATATAAATGTCATCATCAATATTATCAACATTATTATTGCCACTTAATTCGATACTTTGACTTAAGAATTTATTATTATCAATATAATTTCCATCTCTTAGAGATACTTTATATTTACCATCTTCTTTTGTAATTGTAACTAAAGCTCTATTTTCATCATACACTTTAAAGCTAGTTGAGTGATCATCTTTAAAGTAGAATTTTCCTCTATTGATATAACCAACTTCATCGGTAAATGATCCTATATTTTTATTGCCGTCATATATAGATATTGGCGAAAATTTTGAATTTGTAGGCTTGATAGAAAACACCTTTCCTAAATTTTCTTCTTGCCCTGTAATTCCTTTGAGAGAATGTAAATCTACAAGTGTAAAACTGTCTAATGCATCATCAGTGTAGATAAGATTCCGAGTCTGATCTTTGCCTTCTTTAGCACTTTTGTATTCGTTACCACGTTCATCGCAGAAAGCTAATTTGAAATTGCCGTCAACTTTAGCTAATTTCAAAAAGTGATATTTTTTGGTATGATTATAGAATCTTTAGTTGCATGATTTAAAACATTAATTCCTTTGTAAGAATATGAATACTTCATTGGAGAAAATGCACCAATTTCTCCCTTATCATCAACTATAATTCCTGTGTAGTATTCTTCACCTGTCTTCTTATCTGTTCCTATATGATCTCCTTTGACAACTCGAAAGGCATTTAAATCCCTTACTTCGTCTATATACTTCTTCTCAGTAAGCTTAGCCTCAATAAAATTTAAAAATTTCTGTTTTACCCCTTTATTTTCAAATATTTTATTTAGGAATTTTTCATCATATCTTTTGTAAGACTCTTTATCAGAATTAGGTATATGATTAACTAAATCTGGAAATTTATCTCTAAAATGCTCTAGTGCACTTCCATAAGATTTGCGATCATAAAATATATTATTAATTAGTTCAGGGTACATCTCTTGAAAAAATTCAATAGTGACATACACTCTTTCACCAACATTAAATTTTGAATTCTTTAAATACTGATCTATATGTTTTGCACCATCATAAAGTTCATCATCACGCGTTGGATAAACACCACGTTGAATATGCCCCACTATATTATGATTTAAAAGTTCAGGAAGTGCTCCATCACTGTCCACTCCAGTATAGCTAACTATGTTATGCATAAATTCGTGTCGCAATACACCATATCCATACGTTAGAGAGCAAAATGCATTAGTACCATCAGCATGGCCACCATGTGTTGCTCCTGTGTAATTAGCATAATCATCCCATGTATCGTAAAATAGAATCCGAGACTTATGAACGGTATTAGACGGCTTAAGATCAAATGATTCGTTAAAATCATAAATAGTATTTTTAATCTCTTGTTTAGCTCTCCATATTTGATGTTCATCTAAATCCCTATAGTACAGGTCAATTTCAAGATTATATCTAGGAAATTTTACTGTTTCTACATTTGAAAGTAGTACTTGAGTTCTTTGAAATGCGCCACCAATAGATGAAAGTATTGGTATATCACGCTGAACAATTGGATCTTCAAGTGCTTTTTTAGCAGACTCATGATCGTAACTTTCGTGAGGACGCACCTTTTTTAAAAGAGATATCAATACGTCATCATCAACATTATATCTATCCAGACTGATCTCCGTATGGGTATCAAATTTTAGATCTTTAAAAGTATCAATAATCTTCTGACTAGCTGTTTCTACTTGCTCATCAGTTAAACTATTATTAACTATTTTTATTTGTAAATTGGATTGAGGTATTTCTATTGTGATATATTTATCAGGCAATATTTTATTCTCATCAAAACCGCCATTATAATATGATAAAACATAACTCACTTGAGTTCGCAGATTATCACCGCCATGTTGATTATGATATACATAAGCAATATGTGTACCATTTTCACTAGTCTGACCTATTTCATAAGAATTTGTATGTGGATCTCCATATCTGGAAAAATCTTTTCCGTTATCATGTATAAAGATGCTAAGCGTGTTAGTGATATCAGGGTTTTTTACATCATATAAGTCTTTAAAGTCATAAAAAGCATCTTTGACCTCTTTCTTAGCTGCTTCTAATTGTTTGCTGCTCAAGTTATTGTAGTATAAATTTATTTGTAGATTATCATCTAGTTCTATTACTTCTTTTTTTGGAAGAACTCTTTGGTTTTGTGCAATTTTCATTACTGGTTGTAAAGTTATATCTCCAGAATGATGACTTGTTTGATAAACATACATACTGTTCAGTTTAGGATCAAAGTGACCATAACTTATAGTTGATCCTGTATGTTTATGATAGTTATTCTCATTATCATATATGTAAAGTTGGAGTTCACGTGGAGCTCTATGTTCTTCAAGACTAAGCAGTGTTTTAAAATCAGATAAATTATTTTTAACCTCATCTATAGCTTTTTGTAATTTATCATTAGATAAATTGTGATAGTGTAGTTTTACTTTAAAGTTATATTCATCAAAGTTTATTGTTTCTTCTTGTTGTAAGGCTTTGTTTATTGTTTTTTTACGTGATAGAACATGCTTTGTACTCATAACATTCCTCATCTCTATATATTAAAAAGTGCTTTTAATGATATATCTTCTACTATAAAGATATTAATCTTCTATTAATACTAGAATATAGTATACTAAATACTAGTTAAGATTGAATCTACAGAACCAAAAGTTTTATTGAGTTTGATATAATAAAAATTTTTACTAAAATAGTTATATTATATATATATTATAATTGTGATAGCATACGTAAATACCATAGCGCTACAAGGAATCTGTGCAACAAACGTCAATGTCCAAGTTCATATTGCCAATGGCATTCCTGCCTTTAATATCGTTGGACTGCCAGATAAAACGGTAGCTGAATCAAAAGAGCGAGTCAGAGCAGCATTAAACTCAATAAATTTATCCTTACCACCGAAAAGAATCACTGTAAACCTCTCCCCTGCAGATTTACTAAAAGAAGGCAGCCATTATGATTTAGCTATTGCTGTGGGATTACTTATCGTAATTGGAACAATACCAACGGGAAGCATTGATCACTATGTTGTCATAGGTGAACTTGCCTTAGATGGTGGATTAATGCCTATCTCTGGAACCTTGCCAACAGCAATCTACGCTAAAAAGAATGGTAAGGGGCTGATTTGTCCAAGAGAAAACGGTTTGGAAGCTATTTGGGCTAAAGGAATTTCAATTTTAGCTATCAAAAATTTAACTGAACTGATAAGCCATTTCTCTGCACATAAACTCATTACTCCTTTGGTTTGCAACAGAAAGCAAGATTTTTCAAACGATAGAACCACTACATACGATATGAAAGATGTCAAAGGTCAAATAGTTGCAAAGAGAGCAATTGAAATTGCTGCAGCAGGTGGGCATAACCTATTAATGGTTGGCCCACCTGGTACAGGTAAGTCCATGTTAGCTAAACGATTTATTGATATCTTACCCAATTTAAGCGATCCAGAAATTATGGATGTTAACGTTGTCTCCAGCATAACCAAAAACTTTAATGGAACTTTAAATATGCGCCGTCCTTTTCGTGAACCGCATCACTCATGTTCCATTGCAGCAATGGTTGGTGGTGGCAAGAATGCTAAACCTGGGGAAATTACAATGGCACACAACGGTGTTTTGTTTCTCGATGAATTACCAGAATTTCCAAGAGCTGTACTTGATTCTCTGCGTCAACCATTAGAAGATAAAAGTGTTACTATTGCTAGGGCAAATGCTCATGTCACCTATCCTGCAAATTTCCAACTTATTGCTGCAATGAACCCTTGCCGTTGTGGATATTTAGGTGATGCAAAAAGGTCGTGTGGTAGGGCACCTAAATGTGGTATAGATTATAAAAACAAGATATCAGGTCCACTACTGGACAGAATTGATATACACATTGAAGTACCAAATATCAATATACTCCCTTATAACGCCAAAGACAAATGTGAAAGCACAGAAGTTATTAAAAATAGAGTACTTGCTGCAAGAGAAATACAGGCGCAGCGATACGCTAATTTAAATTTTAAATCCAATGCAGAAATAAGCGGTAATGCTTTAGAAGAGTTTGCTTTTCCCGATACAGCAGGAATGAGCCTTCTAGAGCATGTTTTAAAAGAAAATCATATATCTACAAGAAGCTATACTCGTATTTTAAAAGTTGCAAGGACAATAGCAGATTTAGCAGATAGCAAGCAAATAAAGAAAAACCATATAGCTGAGGCTTTAACTTATCGGTTAAAATAAAAAATTTAACAATGCTTATTCTATCTTTAAGCAATCTCATGAATTTTTATAGAGAGCGTGCAACAAACCATATGAGGTGAAGATAAGGGAAGTTGGTGGAGAGAAGAAAAAAACAGGCCTCTTAAATTTATTACAAAAAATTATAATGAGAAAAATAACTAATTTATCCTCAACGAATTTTGTAATGAGAAAGCAGATGAAATATCAACTATAACAGAAAAGAAATTGAATGATTTTGGGTAACATAGGAGTTGTAGCATAGATAGAATTATTAAATGAAGATTCTGTAAGGTTTAAATTTTAGGTTTACTGAATATAAAAAGAATGTACAACAACTTTATTTAGACACATCTCACAATTTAAAACAATTTAAAAGCATAGGCTATATTAGCCTACCTAATGATATGGAAAATTTGTATAAAGGATATGTATAGTGGTTATGAATGGGATAAAATTACATTCTAAATCATGAGCTAACAGATCAGGGTTATAGAGGCAACTGATGATTTGCTAATATCTGACTTATTGTACCAATAAACAAATGGATGAAGCTTAGCTGTTATAAATCCGATACCAATATGTATGACATAAAAACAAATCAAAAAATAGAGTTTGTTTAGAATTTCTAGAAAGGGAAAAATTAAAGTGAGATCAAAAATTAACTGAATACAATCAAAAGAAGAAGGGCTAATAAAAAGTAATATGATCTTCTAAAAAAAAATCAAAAATTGGTCGATATTCATAACTAATGTCACAGAGAATAAAATTAGCGCTATTAACAATTTACAGAGTAAATTATTTAAATTATATAAGTGATGAACTTAAAGATACAATATATGCTAAATTGTGCGCAATTCTTATATTTCATGGAATTGTACAAAACTGAAAGAGCTGAAAGGCGTTCATTGAACTAAAAATAGAGAGTTGTTTTTAGCATTAAATAATAAAATTAAAGGCTTAAAGATCTTTCTTGAAAAGCTTGCCATAACTTGGTCACAATTTTCATTAAAAGACAAGTACAGAAAAACTAGGGTATCTACCTTAATTTCTCTAAATTTGCTCACAATCTCTTAACTTGACGCGTATGGTTTGGGGAATACTCCCGCTCTTCACAAAATTTCTATTGTCTGTATGGAATAGCCACAAATAAAATCATCAACTGCACATGCTTTTCTTCCCTCCATTTGTAAAATTTTAGGAACCAGCACGCTATTGCCACTCAACTTTATGTGCATATTACAGTTTACAATTGCACCTGGTTTTATATCTTGTTTATTATCGTCTTCATAATAGCTAGCATCTAATATCTTTACTTGCTTATCACCTAAATAAAAAAAAGCCTTTGGATACAGAGCTTTAATTTTTCGACATGCAACTTCAGCACTATCATACAGGTAGATCTTGTAATCCTTTATTTTACTTGCATATGATACTCCATTTGTACACTGCTTTTTAGGAATTAATTTATTAATATCACTCAGCACTTGTAAGAGTAACTCACTTCCCAGTATCGATAGCTTATTATGTAGAGTTTGATAATTATCTACTGTATTTATATTAATATTGCGCTGCACAAATATTGGACCCGCATCTAGATGTTCATCCACCTGCATTATTGTTATCCCAGTTTCTTTATCTCCTGCTAAAATTGCATGTTGAATTGGAGCAGCACCACGCCACCTTGGCAATAAAGATGGATGTATATTAATACATCCATACTTTGGAATATTTAAAAGTGACTTAGGCAAAATCAAGCCATAAGCAACCACTATGGCTATATCAGGATATAAATTGCGAAATATTTCTATTTCATCACTTGTTTTAAAAGAAGATGGAGTATAAACGCTAATGTTATTTTGATCTGCAATTATGTGTACAGGAGTTTTAGTAATTTTTTGTCCGCGACCTGCAGATTTAGGGGATTTAGTATAAACGGCAACTATATTATAGTTTGCCTCAATTAATGATAATAATGGAGTAACAGCAAAGTCTGGTGACCCCATGAAAACTATTCTCAATTTTTTAGTATGCCAACTAACTAATTCCATTGTTCACAAGTAATAATAACTTTGCCATTTGCACCTTCTTGATATGATAACTTATCAACATTTATACACCCACCTGAACCTGGTATTTTATTGTCATTTGCGATTTCTTTAACCTTATTACTCTTTATTGAGTTGCTACAGGTTAACGATTCTTTAAAAACATTCTTAATATATGGAATTTCGTCTTTCTCTTCCCCATTTTTATATGGTAATGCTATTTTATCTGACTCATTTGTACCTTTTATTCTCCCTATGAACCTAGTGTATACCAAATTTTCATCAGTTATCGCCGCATTTTGTTTGCTCACACTATTACCTCCCCCACCTGCTATGATTAATTTACTGCAATTTTTTTTATCTTTATCACACATGTATACTTCGCTGGCATTACCATTATTTTGTTCCAGCTTACCACCACTGCCAACTTTAATTTTAAATATCGGCTGCTCATCGCTTACTTTTATTGTTGCTTTTGTATAATCTCCGGCAGCTCCTGAAATTGATTTAGCTGGATTTTTTTCGTCAATAAAACCAGCTCCTCCTCCTCCCCAAGCTTCCATTGTTACAAACTGACACTGCTTTTTTTTTGCATCAAAATAGTGATATTGATCTTCTAAACTAGGATCTTTTTTAAGATTTGGATCTTCCTTAAAATCAGAACTAAAATCTTCTTTAGGGTCAATATAAGAAATACGCTCAAAATTATCTATACATAAACCATCAACATACGGATCTTTAGGTCTGAAAAATTCACCCTCCTTATCATTAAGTTCTTCTTTTGTAAGAAAAAAAGGTTCTCCGGTATTTTCATTAATATATTTTGTTGAATACTCTGGGTTCGACGGATCATTATTGAAAAACTCACTCTTATGTGCAACATCTTCGTATTTATATACAACCTTATAATTAGTATTACACACTTTACCATCTGTACATCTTTCTCCTTTGCCTATTGTTTTTAATTTTCCATCATCATAACAGATACAGCTTCCACAACATATGCTTCCATCACTACATATAGGGTTATTACTGCCAATAGAATAGTAACTGCCACCAAACCGTTTAATACTATCTAACTCATCTTGCCCCATGATATTTAAATCTTTTGGGTTTCTACCACATGGTACATATTGATCTTTATCACCAATAGGAACAATTCGATAATCATTAAACTGCTTTCCCGATGATTTTAAATACTTAAATATTCTTCTATTTTCCTTTCTTCTGAGCACATATCCATCGGAACCCCATGATGGTAATGAAAAAAGACATGTAACCTTACCATTATCATTGTTTGCATCAATTATCAAACTTCTATCATCACTAACTTTTGGTTTTCCTAGACTTAATCTTAAACCATTAATATTATATTCTTGACCATAAGCAAGTGTAATAGGATTATGATTATAACCTGGTACTTTTACTTTAACTTTATCTAAGTTAATAAGTTTTGGATTTTCAGTTACATCTAACTTTATTTCATTACCTTCTTCATCTAGTGGTATTAACTCAGGCTTGCCTATTTTAGGCATTGGAAAACATTGACCATCAAGTGCGATATTTGAGCTATTACTATAAAAATCTGCACAAAGTTGATCTTTTTCTTTGTAAGTTTTAAAAATATATCTTTCCCCACCATATTCAATTGTATAACTATGTTCTCTGCCATCTGTGCTCACATCTAGATTTTGCGCTTGAGATCCAATAATAACTCTGATCTTAGGTTGAAAAAAAGATTGATTACTGGCTGCTACAGGAACTATCTTAATTTCAGGTGATGCCTTAAACTGATCACAAAATGGAGGAGGTCCAGGTGCTAGTGGTATCGGTATGCATTGCGGATCTGCAGTACATTCTTTGCTGTAATCCTTATCTAAAGTAGCTAAAACTGCAATCCCTCCTACAAAAAGGCTAGTTGCTGATATTAAACCTTTTGCTAAAGCATCATAACATGTAAAAACCTGACAAGCACATATTTTGGGTTCTTCTGCTTCCCAATCTACATATGCTCTTGCATATGTCATTCCTACTCCTTCGCAATCACCATCAGCCATGTCATCACAATAAGTATAATTACCACGGCAGACTCTTATTTTGGGATTAAAAAAGCCATCACTAGTCTTCATACTACTAGGTGTTTCTGTCCTTATTTTGAACAGATCACCCCTGAAGAAAGCCCCAATATCATCCCAAAATGAAGCATATACATCAAATGGAGTTATAAGAACAATAAATATACAAAGTAATTTAATAATCTTAAATTTGACATTTTTCATAAAATTCCGGTAGCCACTTATTAGCCTCATCTCCCTTATTTTGAATTGCATCATACATAAACCCTACAGTTTTGTTATTTGCAGACAATACATGAACTTCCCGCATTTGACTAAGATTAAGTGTAAGGATTACTGATCTATCTCTCTGTTTTAGCAAGAAATGCCTATTATAGGCTGGTATTTGCAACAGCATATTAAACTCCTCGTTAGATAAAGAAAATATTTCTTTATAAAATTTACTTGCATAAGGATTAGGCATTAAAATTTTTGTATCAATATGCTTTTCAACATAATGTGAAAAAGGACTAACCAAAGCTTCTGATAAATTTTCAGTACTAAATATTACAACTACATTTAGCTCTGTCATTCTATTCATCCAATTATCAAATTCTTCTTCCGTTCTAAAAATACTGCTAATTTTCCAAGCTTCATCTAACAATAATATTGTTGGTGAACCATCAAACTCCATCTCAAGACGGTGTAAAAAGTAATACAATACAACATGCATGCATTCTTTTGTTAATTTTCCTATATTAATTCCTAATATTTTCTCCTTCCAATCAAAACTTTCTGAATTGTAGTCAGCAAATATATTTGCAAATTCCCCATCTCCATACCATTTTTTTATGCTGCCACCTAATTGTTCAAGAATCTTAGAGATTTTAGAGATTGATCTATATTCAACCGGTATACTAAATACATAATCAACTATCTTCTTTACTGCGGTATCTATAGGACCTTCTCTTGTAGTTCCTACCATTCTCTTAAATAATTCACATAACATATCATGGTTATTTACGTTACTATCTATTTTTAATGGGTTAAATTGCAAACCATCTTTAAGATTTATAGTGTAATATTTACCATTCATTGCCTTCACAAATATAATTGACTTGCCACTATTATCAAATAATATTGTTCTTGTATTTAAGTGTCTTGATTCTGATAGTAAGAAATTAATAAGCAATGTTCTACCTGAGTTTGGTAGCCCTAAGGCTATTGTATGTCCACTGTTTTTAATGCTATGAAAATTAAAAAAGTAAATATTACCTTTACTTGACAAAAACGTTGTTATTGCCTCTTTCCAACGTCCTCCCTTCATTGTACCGGACACAAAACTATGTACAAAGCTAAAGCCACATGAATATTTAACAGGTATACTATTCTGCTGTGTAAAAAATACAAAATTTCCAGGAAGCCGTAGCCAAAAGTTATCTTCTAGATGTAGATCATTTCGTATTGTCATCAGCCCAATTGAAGATAAAGTAGACACTGTGCTAGATACATTTTTGTTCAATTCTTGCGTACTATCTGCAATAATTGTAAAGTTGATTTTATGTTTACAAAACGCCATGGAAAGTGAATTGTTTTCAATTATTTCTTCAAGCCCTGAAGCCCTTCTTAACTCTTCGTCCTCACTAATTTTCAATATGTCATATTTCTCTTGGAATGTTGTTATTGCTTCTTTGTATTTTACAAACCTTATCATTTCTGATATAATGAATTCACAATTAAGCTGTAAGCATAGGTCTAAGTTATTTAGAGGAACTTCCATGTATTCCTTAATGCTTACGATAGAGCCAAACTTTTTTTGATTATTACTTGTTACCTGAAATGAATTACACCCGAAAGCTATTTTTACATCTTTTATACTTTCAAATAAATCTTGTTCAGATATATAGTATTTATTGTAAGATAGCGTAATAATGAAGTTAAAAAATTCCAAAATTTCTGAACGCATCTTATGATCTTGACAAAAGATGATCTGTAACTTTTTAGCTTGAAAAGGCTCTAAATCCACAAGAATTAAACTTACTACTTTTTGCAGTTTCCTAAATTTATTCTGTAGGTATAGCTTATGTTTGTTTTTTACATAATTAAATAACAATACATTAGCTATACCATTTAAGTTTTCATTTAAAGAATCTATTAATATAACAATATACAATGTATTGGCGTATTTTTGCACACTTTTATCTGATTTATGCCATGAATTATGCAACTCATCAGAAAAATCACCTGTATTTTCCCAACTTAAATCAAAATTATTATACTTTCGTGCAGTATGTATCCAAATAGCAAACTCAGAAGTAGCAACATTTCTACTAATAGTGTTTCTAATCTCAGATCTTAAATCCTTACTTCCTCGTGTTATATCAGCACTATAATCCTCAATTTTTATTACCTGTAGTAAGTTTCCATTCTTTGTTAGTATAGTTGAATCATCATAATGACAAGTATAGGGTATAAAATCACTATCTAGGGTTTTGATAGATGCAAAATTACCTTTTTGCCTATTTAATTGCTCCTGTTTCTTTTTAGTTTTTAGCTTAAACGCATTCTCTAATTTCATACACAAAAATTGTTATTTTGATTGCAGTCATTTATACTGCTATACTCTCACTTAAACAACTTACTTTCTTTTAGCTAATAAAACAGTAAGAGACAAAAATTCAACTAAAGTATAACATGCATATTATATTTATTTACTAATAGGTATAATCTGATTTTAGATTTCTTAGTTTTAAAACTCATCTTTTATTAAAAATGAACTGTAACAATTGACAATTTATTAAATAATTAGTAAAATAATTTAATGTTAGGGGAGATAAATGCTATGGTAGAAGAAAACAATAATAATATTAACCTAGTTGCTAAACTAGATATCCCCCTAAGTTTATTCAATTATAAAGATTACAGCTCTGATTTTGTCATTTCTTGGTACAACGTAGCGAGTAAAATATATAAACAAATTAATTATTCTAGTGCAGAAAAGCAAAGGTTAAATTTAGCTCTGTCAGTTTTAATGTTTCCTTATATAGCTCTTATTGCGCTAGGAATTGTATCATACAAACAAGCTACAAAAAAGAACCAAAAAGATCCTACGCTAAAAGAGAAAAATACAAACCAGGCAAAAAAACTAGTTTATAATATTCTTACTCTTGCAGTTGTTTGTATTAACATAGTTATACTGACGGCTTTGCTAATCCCAGCAACAGTGGCTCTAACCATTTTTTACGCTTTGAATAAAAAATTGTCAAAAGACTTAATTACGGTTTTGAAGATTAGTAAAGAAAACGGATATGAGAATCAAAATGTCATAGTATCTATTCATGACAAAGAAATAGACACTTCAAACATCAAGTTTGATATAAAAATTAAGTTCCCCGAGCAATTTCGTAGATTGATTCGTGATTTAACTAAAGATAATAGCTGGGCTGAAATTACATCTGATAAAAAGGGTGATACAATGCTTAAGTTATCAGCCAACATTACCTTAAAAGATAGACTTATACCATTGCGTAGTGAGATCAAAAAATTACTTGGGACTTCCTTAAAGGAACTAGCTGTAACTATAGATAAGCTTATAGCTTTAGAAAAGAAAGATATTACATATAACAAATTAAAAGAGTTGTTAAACGAATTTAGGCTTAAGGTAGTGGATAATATAGATCCCAAAATAATAAGTTATTTAATAGAAGATGCTTATAAGATTGCGTTTATACAGGCAACCAAAGTTGGAAAGGAAAGAAGGAAAGAAGGGTTTATATCAGAGGATAAGCTAAAAGAAGTACTTATAAGGCAAGAGTTAAAAGATCAAGGTGAAAAATTGCCAACTGAAAAAGAATTCATAATAAAAGAATTAAGTAAACTAAAGGGAAAAAAAATAAACGCAAATGATGTAGATGACAAAATTTATCAAATATTAAAATTAGAATATGAAGATCGTCTATATTCAAAGCATGAAACATTGTCAGGAGAAGGGAGGCTAATAAAAAAAACAAACATTGATATTTATAGGGAGTATTTTCCTCAGAAAATAGATAGTGCTATATCTAAAGCTGAAGAAAGGATTAAAGAGCTAAAGCAAAGGGGACAAGAAAGATACACTAAGGTAGAAAATAAGTTGAAAGAAATGCATGAAGTCTTAAAAAGAGAAAATGCACAAGATGATGACTTAAAACAGAAATTAAAAGATCTATTTGAACCTGATACTGATGAAAATACTCTTTATCAAAATTTTAGAAGATCGCAATTAGATAAAGCTGTAAATTCATTAAAGCGCATACCTTGGAATGAAGTTAAAAGTTTAACGAAACATATAGATGATAAAATAGATCAAAGCCTGGTCAATAACCATAGAGAATTACATGAGCTAATAGTAAAATATAATAAACAAGCAACTGATGAAGAAATAAATAATTTAATAAATGAGGTTATCAAAGTAGTTGCAAAACATAAACTGCAAAATTTATATGAGCAGCAAAAAGAAAATGGTTTAGAGCTTCTTTCAGAAGATGATATAGAGTTTTTCAATTCAAAAAAAATTGTCGAACCAGAATTATTTAAAAATGCATCATTAGAGTTGCTAAAAGGAGAAATAGAAAAACAATATGAGAACTTAAAAAATGAGCATGATAGCATAAAAACAAATTACGCTTTGGTAAGAGAGCTAATAGATGAGCCTCTAAAAAGTTTACACTCAGAATTGAGGTCACTATCTCAAGGAAAAAACAATGAAAACATTTGTAAAAAAATAGAAGAGAACATAGAAAAGTTCAATAAAATAAGGTACGAGATAAATGATGAAATACAAGAGGAGAAAATAAAGGAAAAAGTCAGTGCAATCAAGAAAGATATGGATGCATTAGTTGAGCTCTATAAGGAAAAAATTAGTGTAATTAATACCAATATTCAAAGTAACAAAATCAGATTATTAGACTCAGATAATAATATATCTATTGCCTCAATTAGTAAGTTAATTAATCAATGCAAAACTGTTAATTATGAAGTAAACATACAAAATAGATTAAAAAAGCAAATGATAGAAATGCATTTAAAAAACAGTGAAAAATTTCTAGAATTACTAAAACAATTGAAATTGGAGCAAGAAGAATTAACTATAAATGAAGAAACAGAGAACGCCTATAAAGCAAGATTATTTTCCAATGAAAAAATAAAATTTTCGATAATAGAAGACAAGCTGATTGAATTATTAAAGGGAGGAAATTTTAATGAGATCAAAATATTGCTGGAGACAGTAGAATTAGAATATTGTTTAGCTGACAGATGTACAAAAAATCCTACTGTAGCAATAAAAGATAATGTAAAACAATTTTGCCAGGATTTACTTTCTTCTTTGATAAATGAGCTTATAACCAACTTTATAAATAATCTGCAAAAAGATAAAGATGATGGTTGGATAAATTTTGGAAAGAAAAAGCTTAATGTCGCTAAAAATTGGATTCAGCTAGGAGTAGGTGCTAATAAATATAAAAACACTAATAATGCAGTAAATCTAGCAAATGAAACTATCGGAGAAGTAGACGAAATTGTTCAATATTTTGAAACAAACTATGAGGAAATAGGGAAACTTATAGGTAATACGTTTTCTGATGAAGGAGAAACGTTTAAAAATGTTGTATGGCCTAGAATAAAAGATAATTTATATGGAGTATGGAATAGATTTTTGCAAGATATTGAAATTAAAATAATACCACCAATTGGAAAAAATAATGATATGTGCGAGACATCAAATAAGTCTTTGCAAAATACTGGAGAAACATTACTTAGCCCTAATGTAGAGGCTAATGCAATCCAGAAAACACACTAAGCTTTGTAACGACTGAAAGCTATAATACACCATTAATAGTAATTATACTAATTGAGTTTATTATTCTTCTTATTCTAAGAACCTATCTTAAAAAGGAATGAGGAAAAGAATATGATGAGATAAATAAAAGATAGGAGGTAAAATTGTATCCAAGTGATATAATTGACAAGGAATGGGAAATTTTGGAGTTGCACAAGGGGCAATAGAAGGAAGCATAACACTAGAACAATGCAACAAATAAGCTACCAAAAACCATGGAAGGAGGATATAATGCTGGCAAGAAAATAAATCTTGTAATTGCTGTTAAAATTACACCTCTTTATTTCAGGCTAAAGAAAAAGTTACAGAAAGGATGTACAGGTAAATTACAAGTTAACAGGATAACAATTACCAAAAAAATGCTTGATACAGAGTTCCAGGTGATTTCTAAACGTTGGATTGTTGAAACTCCAATTTTAGGCGAAATAGCCTTACTTCAAAAAACAATATCTTTTTTTATATGATTACTTCTATGCTTACTAAATTTTAACTCCTTTCAAGATAGGCTCTTAAACTTTCAAATTCAATGCAAAAATTCAAGTACAAGTTGACATAACAGATCTTCCATATACGATTTAATATCTAACTATTGTACTTATGCATGCCAGATATTAAGTCCATGACTTTAAATTTTGGTCCTCAACATCCAGCAGCACATGGTGTTTTGCGCTTAGTGCTTGAGATGGATGGCGAGGTTATAGAAAGAGCTGACCCTCATATTGGGCTGCTGCATCGTGGTACAGAAAAGCTAATAGAATATAAAACCTACCTACAAGCATTGCCGTATTTTGATCGTTTAGACTACGTATCACCAATGTCACAAGAGCATGCTTATTCTTTGTGTGTTGAGAAACTGCTCAACTGTGAAGTTCCTTTGCGGGCTCAATATTTGCGAGTTCTTTTTTGTGAACTGACTAGAATATTAAACCATCTGCTAAGTATCTCTTCACAAGCATTAGATGTAGGAGCTATGACACCACTTCTTTGGTTGTTTGAAGAAAGAGAAAAAATATTGAATTTTTATGAAAGAGCATCAGGAGCTAGGTTTCATGCGGCCTACATACGTCCAGGTGGGGTTGCTGCTGATATTCCTGATGACTTAGTTGATGATGTGATGAAATTTATTGAGGAGTTTCCAAAATATATAGATGATGTTGATGATGTTTTAACTGAAAATAGAATCTGGAAACAACGTACAGTTGACATAGGAGTAGTTTCAGTAGAACAAGCTTTGAACTTAGGATTTAGCGGTCCGGTGCTACGTGCCTCTGGCTTGCCTTGGGATCTACGCAAGAGTCAACCATATGAAATATATGATCAGCTCGATTTTGATGTACCAGTGGGAGGTAATGGTGATTGCTACGATAGATATTTAGTTAGATTGGAGGAGATAAGACAGTCAGTGAAGTTAGTTAAACAATGTATAGAAAAATTACCTAAAGGCCCTGTAAAATCTGATGACCGCAAGATTTCTCCACCACCACGAGCTGAGATGAAAAAGTCAATGGAAGCTATGATTCATCATTTTAAGTTATACTCAGAAGGATATCATGTACCACAAGGAGAAACATATGCTGCTGTTGAGGCACCAAAAGGTGAATTTGGCGTATATATAGTTTCTGATGGAACAAATAAGCCATATAGATGTAGAATTAGAGCACCTGGGTTTGCACATCTGCAAGCCTTGGATTTTATGGCACGAGGACATATGTTAGCTGATGTTGTTGCAATTATAGGCTCTTTAGATATAGTTTTTGGTGAAGTAGATAGATGACAGAAAATAGAGCATTGAGAAAAGAGCAGCCCGATTTTAAATTTAACTCTCAAAATTTAAAAAAAGCAGAAAATACAATAAAAATGTATCCTGAATGTAAGCAAGCAAGTGCTGTGATGTCTTTATTATATCTTGCGCAAGATCAGTGTGGTGGCTGGATACCACAGTCAGCAATGACGTATATAGCTGATTTTCTAAAAATTCCCCATATTCAGGTGTATGAAGTAGCAAACTTTTATACTATGTATAATTTATCTCCAGTTGGTAAATACCTAATACAGGTATGTAGGACTACTCCATGCTGGCTTTGTGGTAGTGGTGATATTTTAAATACATGCAAGAGAGTTTTGGAAATTGATGTTGGTGAGACAACTGAAGATAATTTATTCACACTTAAAGAAGTAGAATGTTTAGGTGCTTGCACTGCTGCACCTGTAGTTCAAATAAATAACGACTATTATGAAAATCTCACTCCTGATAAAATGGAAGAGATAATAAAAGAGCTGAGTGATAACTAGTGACGGCACTATAGTCATATGCTACTATATAATTGATTAAGTAATTAAGATCTATGCAAAAAAAATATAAAATTGCTGTTGTTGGTGCAACTGGAAATGTTGGACGTGTTATTCTTACAGTTTTATTTGAAAGTAAAATTGCAATAAGTGAAATTGTTGCTTTAGCATCAAAGGAATCAGCAGGAAAAAAGTTAAGTTTTGGAGATGAAGTAATAGAGGCAAAGTGTCTTGAAGATTATGCCTTTAAAGGCACTGATATTGCGATATTTTCTGCAGGAGCAAGAATTTCAGAAAAATATGCACCTATTGCTGCAGAGGCTGGATGTATAGTCATAGACAACACGTCTTTTTTTAGGATGAACCCGGATGTGCCTTTAATTATACCAGAAATCAACCCAGAAGAGATTGTATTGTACAAAAAACGCAACATTATTGCTAATCCAAATTGTTCAACAATACAAATGCTACTAGTACTCAGCCCTTTGCATAAAGTAGCACAAATAAAAAGAGTTGTTGTTTCAACATATCAAGCAACTTCAGGTGCAGGTAAAGCAGCAATGGATGAGCTATATAACCAGACAAAAAAGATGTTTATCAATGAAACTGCTGAATCTCAAGAATTTACCAAGCAGATAGCATTTAATTGCATTCCTCACATAGATATCTTTATGGAAGATGGATCAACAAAGGAGGAGTGGAAAATGGCAACAGAGACAAAAAAAATACTTGGCGATGAAATAGAAGTAAGTGCAACTTGTGTCAGAGTGCCTGTTTTTACCGGTCATGCTGAGTCAGTGAATGTTGAGTTTAATCAGCCTATATCAGAAGAGCAAGCTTATGAAATACTAAGTAGCACAGAAGGAGTGCTAATTTATGATAGACGTGAAGATAAAGGATATATGACTCAATGTGAAGTACCGGGAGAGGATGCAGTTTATGTATCTCGCATGCGTGCAGATAAAACTGTTAAATACGGACTAAATATGTGGATAGTTGCCGATAACTTAAGAAAAGGTGCGGCTTTAAATGCAGTGCAAATAGCTGAGATTTTGGTAAAGCAATATTTATATGTATAATACAAAAAATATTATTTCTATTTTGGTTATTTTATCTATAACAATTGTTGATACATCTATTGACATATATGTTTCAGCTTTACCTAAAATAGCTGAATATTTTAAAGCTCAAGATAGCACTGTGCAACTTACCATTAGTCTGTATCTTGTTGGATTTGCTATATCAGGACTAATCTATGGGCCACTATCAGATTATTATGGTAGACGTAAGGTAATGTTAGTTGGTATGGCTATATTCGCCCTAGCTAGCGTTATATGTTCTTTAGCACAGAGTATAATATATTTGATATTAATACGTTTTATACAGGGGTTTGGTGCTGGAGTTGCAGGTGTTGTTGGTTACGCAGCGATAAAGGATATGTACTCCGGATATGAGTGCTCTCGGGTTATATCAAAGTTAAATATGATTGTAGCTCTTTCACCAGCAGTTGCACCGATAATTGGTAGTAATATAGTATCATACGGATATAGTTGGCGTTTCCTTTTTATAATTATATCAGTGTTATCAATTTTAATTTTTTTATTACTTTACTTAAAATTTAAAGAACCTATTAATAAGCTAAGATGCGAAACAGATCTTTTATGTAATATACTAAAACGATATATAGAAATTTTTAAATATTATAGATTCCTTGGTTTTATAATAATTAATTCTTTAACTTTTATGTGGGTTTGGGCCTACGTAGGCAATTTACCTTTCATACTTATTAAATCAATGAATATATCAACTAAGGGATATGGATATTTTATTGCTATCATAGTTACTTCATACGTAGTAGGTAGTGCTATCAATAGAAAATGTGTTGAAAAAGTTGGAATAAAAAATATGCTGCTTATAGGCTTACTATTACCTTTGATATCTGACTTATCTTTGTTTTTTTTATATTATCAAATTAATCTAACTGTTATAATTATGATGTCTTTTTGGATAGTAAGTAATATCGGTCTTGCACTTGTAATGAGTAATAATGCAACATCTGCGTTAAGTGAAATTCAAGAATACGGATTAGGTTCAGCATTGCTGACATTTATGCAAATGACCTTTGGTTCGATTGGTATGTCTATTATTGGGTACTTTAATAAGAATAACAGTAGTATTGTTCCAAATTTACTCCTGACAATTGCTTGCTCTATAGTTGCAATTGTAATATATCTCTTATTACATTTTAAACTAAAGCTTAATTTTTTAAAACATCTTAAGTTGAAAGTATAAGAGATTGAGAAATCAAATTTTACTATAATAAAATTATGGTTAATGTTAACTGAATAGTATAACATTTAGTTTATTAAATTAACTCGAAGTTTCATGAAAGGTGTTACTATTCATTCGCAAAAAGACTTTGAATATATGCGAAAAGCAGGTCAGCTTGCTGCTGAAGTACTTGATTTTATTACTGAGTATGTAAAACCAAATACAACAACTAATGAACTTAATGATTTATGCCATAATTTTATTATAAAATCTGGAGCAGTATCTGCTCCTTTAGGTTATAAGGGCTATCCAAAATCGATTTGTACTTCAAAAAATTCTGTTGTTTGCCACGGTATCCCAGATGATATTCCTCTTAAGGACGGAGATATTTTAAATATTGACGTTACCGTGATATTAGATGGATGGCATGGGGATACAAGCCGCATGTTTTGGGTTGGTGAGCCATCAATTAAAGCAAAACGTCTTTGTGATGCAACCTATGGAGCTTTAATGGCAGCAATAGAACAAGTCAAACCTGGTATCAATCTCAATGAAATTGGCTTGGCTATAGAGAAACATATCAATAAGTATGGTTACTCTATTGTGCGCAATTATTGTGGTCATGGTTTAGGAAAAGTTTTTCATGCTCCTCCTAGTGTATTGCATTATTATGATAAGGACGAACGCATGATATTGTCTGAAGGCATGTTCTTTACTATTGAACCCATGATTAATGCTGGAAAGCACAATACCATATTAAGCAAACATGATGGATGGACAGTAACAACACGTGATCTTTCGCTTTCTGCTCAATTTGAACATTCAATTGGTGTTACAGATAATGGAGTAGAAATCTTCACTTTATCATCTAAGAAGCTATACTACCCTCCTTACTCATTCTAATTTATTAAATACATCAAAAGTGGAATTGTTCTTATTTTAGATAATAATATTAATACTCAAGATTAAATTCTTACTAAATATGAATAATATCGTCAGAAATTGTATATTAGTACTACAGTATTTCCTAAATTGAATCTCTGTTGACCAATAAAAAGTTTTGAGCCAGCTTTTGATCGTATTCCAAAAATATGGTTCAAATCCGGGGAATATGGAGAAAGCAAATAGCAGCTTCTATTAACACTTTTGTTTTTTGTGAAAAGCAGCATGTATGGTAACTTAGGCAGCGAGGACATATAAAGTGATAATGCATTTTTTTGCAAGTTGAGGGTCTATAGCTCACACATGATAGATTGCTCCAAGTAAGGTTGTGTGATAAAAAGGTATATTAGGAAAAAGGGGAGTAAAAACCATATAGTGAAGATGTGAGAGATTGAAAATAGATTTATGATGTTAATCAAAGGGATCGTCATCTTGAGCATTAACGTCATCTCCTTCTTCCAACGCTTCTTTAAAAATCTTCGTAGGTTCTTTTATTCCTGTATTTTCTATAGGATCAACAACATCTATAGCGTCAAAGAGTTTTTGTGTTTGTGGGGATAACATATCTAATATCTATTTATTAAAAATAGTACTATTATATAGTATTTTTTAACTATAATCAATCTTAACATATTAAAAATATTATTAAAATGACAATCAAAAAGCTGTAGAATAATTTATTTTTCAGATTTTGGGTATTTTGTAACTATTACTTAATGCTACAAAATAAACCTTACTTGATTAATTTTACTTAAGATATAAAATATATAACTTCATGAGTTTTTTAATTTTTGTTTAAAATATAAAATGGGTAAATTAATCAATTATTTTTTTATATTGTTTGTTTTTCTTCTACCTTTTTATCTAGAAGCAAAAGTTATTTATTCATGGTCTCAGGTTATACTGGGTAACATGATAAGCATACGCGCTATTGTTAATGATGCAGATTGCCCTATGGCATGCGTTGATGGTGAAGAAATACCTATGAATGAACGTGCACCACCTGTGGAAAAGAAATTTACTGAGAAAGTTTGCGAATTGTCTTTACCCAGAGATACAGAAGAGATCATAATTGATGATCATCAAGTGCCTACTCTTTCAGCACAAATAAAGAAAATTGCATTTATTGGTGATACAGGATGTAGAGTGACTAATTTAGTTAAGCAAGCATGTGATTCCATAAAAGAATGGCCACTTACCTTAATTTTAAATTCTATCTCGGCTCATAATCCTGATTTAGTCGTCCATGTGGGTGACTATCATTACCGAGAGAAAACCTGTAAAAGTGGTCTAAAATGTAACCAAGCATATAACTATGGTAGTGGTGCATGGTATAGTGACTGGTTTGATCCAGCTAAGGATATCTCAGCACTTTCTCCATTTTTATTTGTACGTGGTAATCATGAAGGATGCTCAAGAGCTTATGAAGGATGGTTTAGGTATTTTGATCCCAATGATTTTTCATCGGCAAAGTGTCCAGACTATATTCCTAGTTGGATGTTTGATGCTGGACCAATACAACTTGATGTTTTTGATTCTTCCTACGGTAAAGATAGCGATTATAACGAAGAGCAAATAAAAACTTTCAATGAACAATTTGATTTTCTACTTCAGAATAATAACTTTAAGCCTGCATGGTTTTTAACTCACAGACCCTTGTGGAGTCATGCAAAAAAAAGTGCAATTTTTTATCATGATGGCAACATAGCACAAGTGAAAGCGTTTGGTAATAGATTTTCTGCAAATATTTCAGCAATTATTTCAGGTCATGTTCACATTGCGCAAATTATCTTCATGAAGGAAAAACCAACACAGGTTATGGTTGGGAATGGTGGTTCCTTGCTCTACTCACAAAATCAAAAACCTATTTTATATGGAGTTGATCTTGAAGGTGCAAAAGCTCAAGAGATAAGGACCTTACATGGCTTTGGTTTTGCTATACTTGACTTAGATGAATACAGGATATCTTTTTATGATGAAAATAATAATGAAACTTACTTTGCAAATCTAACAGAAGACTTTGATTTTAAGAGTTAAAATAGATTGAATAAACATTTATGTGCACTTATAACAAGTGCTGTTTTAGTTATTTTGAACCCTAATTTTTGCTTATATTGGTAATTATCTACTTTCTTTTATTGTTTTTAACTGACTTTTTAATCATGAGCCTTATTTTTATACCTATATAATCATGTTAATCTATATATTCTTAAATCTTGATTAACTTATGCTATACCCTTTATCTTCCTCTTGCTGTGGCATAATTGGTGCATGATCATAATCCTGCATTGGACTATACTGCATATGACTAAAATCGTTTACATCTCCTCCCAAAGTGTCAATAATATTATGATTAACATTTGGATAGTCATTCATAAAACTACGTGCATCATCATCAGAACCATAACCAGATTCACCGTCTGACCATTGCATTTGACTAGCTGTATCTTCTGCATCAAATCCTTCATCACCACTTTGTTCTAAAGGTTTTATTAGCACCGGAAAACCAAGAAGAGTTATATTAGGATTTCCCTGACTAAAAATTGATAACCACTGCTCTGGAAATATGGAGTTAAGGAATGATTGCATTACATTATCAACATTTCCTGTTATAGCTGCAGAATAATCGTAAAGCCCACTTTTTAAAAACCATGCAAAACTACTATCAAACCCAAAGCCACTTCCTGGACCTTCACTAGATGCGTCCTGATGATGACGCATTGATTGCAAAGCTGCTATATTCTGTCCCTGCATTGCATGATCAAACTCAGACATGTTTTCACCATATGATTATGTACTTAATATAGCATATGAGGCTAAAAAAATCAAATATTTTCCTTTTGTAATTCAGAAGAATAGAGGTTACGTGGTAGGTTATCCAACTCTTCTGCTGATTTGATGCTTTTTTCTTTATAAGATATTCCAAGTTTGTTAAATTCACGAGCAGCAGGAAAGACTCGTCCTTCGAGTGAACCTACAGTTTTATTATAATTATCAACAGTGCTTTTTAAACTTTTGCGCAAATGATCAAAATTTTCGCTCATGGTACATAAACGTTCATATAGTGTATGGCCCAGTTCACTAATCTTTTTTGCATTCTCAGCAATAACCTCTTGCTTCCAACCATAAGCTACAGCTCTAAGCAGAGCAATAAGCGTAATTGGTGTTGCAATTAGAACTTTTTTCTCAACTCCCATCTCTATCAGTGATGGTTCATATTCTAAAGCAGCGCTAAAGACTCCTTCTCCTGTTAAAAACAGGACAACAAACTCTGGAGTGTTCTCAAACTGGTTCCAATATTCTTTTTTACTTAGATCAAATAAGTGCTTCTTTACTGATTGAGCGTGATCTTTTAACTTATTTTTTTGCGCTTCAAACTCATTCTGTTTTACTGCATCGAGGTAAAAATCCAGCGGCACTTTAGCATCCACTATTATTTTCCTGCCAGATGGCATGTTTATTATTAGGTCAGGACGTAATAAATTATCATCTTTACCAGCAACTGAATGCTGAGTTAAAAAATCACAATATTCAACCATACCTGCCATTTCTACTACTCTTTTTAATTGCATTTCTCCCCACCTGCCTCTAACATGCGGTTTTTTAAGAGCATTGGCTAAATTTGATGTCTGTTGCATCAAAGCTGATACTTGTTCCTTCAATCCCTCATAAGCCCCAGCTCTTACTTTTTCCAACTCTTTGATTTCGCTATCAAATTTTTCTAGCTTTTCCTTTATAGGAATAACTATATCATTAATTTTTGCTTGCCTTTTATCTAAATCATTTTCTGTTTCTTTTAATCTACTATCGATTACTTCCTTTGCTAGGCTTAAAAAAGTATTATTATTTATTTGCAGAGCTTCAGATGATAACGCTTTAAAAGAGTTTGTCAGCCTTTCTTCTGCTTTTTTAAGCAATTCTATTTCCCTTTCTTTTTCACTACGCTCTTTATTTAAAGTTACTTCTAATTCCGTCTTTATGATAATGAGCTTAGATATTTCCTCTTCTTTGTTTAGTAATTTCTGTTTTAATTCGAGTAGTTCTTCTTCTATTTTTGTCATCAGTATTATCTTGCCTTCAAGATGGGCATTTTTTACTTTCTCAATATTCAGCATTTTGTTCTTTATAAGATAGATTAAAATGAGCCCAGCTAAGGACAGGATGTTTGTAAGAGACAGTATAATTGTGAGCATAAACTTAACGACAAAAGATTATACTTAATAACAACTTTTTTGTGTAACTACCAGTAAGTCTAATTTTAATTTGATTAATATATTAAAGATATTATACAAAATAATATTATCTGTTACACTATAAAAGTGATTATTAAAATAACAATTATGCAAGGAAAAGGGGCTTTAATAGGAGTTAATGTTACTACTGGTTTATTTTCTACAATACTACTAGCTAAGTTAATTGTGGACTTAGTTAATAAAAAGAAAAAAGTAGAGGAAATATATTTAGAACTAGTTTGTACAATAGGTATATTTCTGCTTTGTTTAGTAGCTACTGTGCTTCTTATAAAAGGAAAGAAAGAACGTAAGAAGATAGAGCGTTCTGATTCTAGTCTCAGTTTAGATAATTCTGATGAAGAAGTGGAGAAGATAGAAGAAAGACAGCCATTATTAAAACGTAGTGCTTCCTGTCCAGGACAACTAAATAATAAAACAACATCAGCAGAAGAAGTTAGAGATGCAGCAAAAAGAATAGAAAACACAATGGTTAAAGGGGACACAAGTAAAACTGATAACTACTATAATCTTACTGATCAACAGACAACTATAAAACATTTTGGTCGAGATGAAAGTATTATAGCAGTTACTTTTCCTGAAAGTTACTCAATTAAAAAATTGAGGAAGATAGACGCTGATAAAGAAGAAACAATACAAAATACAAAGAATAGTATTATAGATGATGGTGATAAATATAAGCCAGTAGATTTTAGGGTAAATAAGATTAAAACAACCAATGATAAAGGTAAGAAGGGGGATTCTTATCAATTTACTTTTAAATTTCAAAGCGTGCAAAAAGATGATGTGTTTATTGAGGTAAATTGTAGCACATTAAACGTCTATAGTGGATGGCAGGAAAATAAGCAAAAACCAGTTACTCAATACTTTAAAGACTTAAAAGCCAATGATGATTTTTTAATTTTTTTAGATGTAAATGAAATATTTACTGGACTCTTAGGAAAAGTACTTACATTTGCTCAAAAGGTTTTTCCAGCTAATGATCAAGGGTTATCTCCTGTTACAGGACAAGATGCGTATAAACACTTTGAGTTAAAGCTATTACAAGAGAAATCATCTTACTATATTGATGCCAAAGGAAAAGGGATATTGCGTTTATTGAATAAAAAATTCCCTATAAAAGATATATTAGTCAATGATCAGCTTATACACAAAGAACAAAAGGTTAAGCAGGGATATCAAAATAATGTGGATCAAGATATACAAGTAGATGGACCTACTGATCAGAACGTTACTACTAGTAAAGAAATTTCTAATATACCTCAATCTCAAAACAAAGAAGATGAAACTAATCTTCAGAATGTTAATCCAGTTTCACCTAGCTCATCAACTAGTAATGATATAGGAAGTGATAGAACTTCTATTAGTGATATTGCAACTACAGAATCAAAAGAGAAAAGTGCTCAAAAGCAATCGGTTAGCAGATCAAGCAGTAGAAGCTTTTCGGGATCAAAAGAATCAGTAGATAGTGCTGGTAAGCCAAAGAAGAAATTTTCATTAAAATCAGGTTTAAAAAGCCTCAGGCAAGGGGTGAGTGAGGCGGGTGAAAAAATAGGAAGTAAACTTGAAAAAGTGAAAAACAAATTAAAGAAAGATAAAAATATAAAAAGTAACGAGGTGTCGCCTTCATCATCTATTGACATTCCGAAAACAGAAAGTGTAGATGGTATAAATAATCAAGGTTTTGTTAAAGAATAGTTATGGTGGTTTGCATTGAAAGAATATTTTTAAGTTTTAGTATCTTTACTTTGATACAGTTTAATTATACAATGTTAGTTAATATTACTTAAAAATGAATGACGAGAATATCAGTATACAATGATGATTTACCAGGTGATGTTCTTTTTAAAGAATCTGTAGCTATTGACACGGAAGCTATGGGACTGATCAATCATCGAGATAGGCTATGTGTTGTGCAACTTTGTGACAAGAAAGGCAATGTACATTTAGTAAAGTTTAAGGATGACTATAGCGCTCCTAATTTAAAGAGATTACTAGAAGATCAAAATATAGTAAAAATATTTCACTTTGCACGTTTTGACATAGCAATACTTAGGTATTATTTAAAAGTTTGGTCTTTTCCATGTTATTGCACTAAGATTGCCTCGCGTTTAGTGCGCACATATACGGATAATCATGGGCTCAAAGAACTATGTAATGAATTACTCGGTATCAGGCTGAATAAACAACAGCAATCTTCTGACTGGGGAAAAGATGAATTAACAGAAGATCAATTAAATTATGCTGCCAATGATGTGTTGTATCTTCATAGGATAAAAGATAAATTGGACGAAATGTTAAGACGTGAAAGTAGAGAAAAACTTGCATTTGGTTGTTTTGAGTTTCTTAAAACTCGTGTTGAACTAGATCTTTTTGGATGGGAAAATATTGATATTTTTAGCCACCAAACAAAAACACTATAAAAAGGCTTTAAGTCTATAATCAATGAGGAACTTGAGCTACTTGAAATTTTAGAATTAGTGTATAACTTTTAGTTATTGTGCACATACAGGTTTAAGATGAGTAAAAAAGACTATTATGAGTTATTAGGTGTTAGCAGGAGTGCTTCAGAAGATGAAATAAAGAAGGCATATCGTAAGATGGCTATGAAATATCATCCTGATAGAAATCCAGATGATAAAACTGCAGAAGAAAAGTTTAAAGAGATAAGCCAAGCGTATGAGGTTTTATCTAAGAAAGAAAAAAGAGCAGATTATGATCAATACGGTCACGATGCATTTAGTGGTGGAGGAAATGGAGGATTTGGCTTTAATCAAGGGTTTAGCTCAGCAGCTGATTTTACTGACATTTTCAATGATATATTTGGTGGCAGTTTCGGTGTCGGGCAGGGAAAGCGTGGTGCAAGAGCACGCACAAGCGGTGTTCGCGGCTCAGATTTGCGTTATGATCTTGAAATAACATTAGAAGAAGCCTTTAGAGGAATTAACAAACCTATACACTATCCAACAAACGTTAAATGCAAAAGTTGTAACGGTAGCGGCAGTGAAGGAGCAACAAAACCAGTGCAATGCAATACATGTGGTGGTGTTGGTCGGGTGAGGTCTCAACAGGGCTTTTTTACAATTGAAAAAACTTGCCATGTATGTAATGGTGAAGGCGAATTAATCCAAAACAAATGTAAAAAATGTGGTGGACATGGGCGGACGAGAGAAGAAGTTAATATTTCAGTGACAATACCAAAAGGTGTGGAAGCTGGTTATAGCATTAGAGTAAATGGCAAAGGTGAAGCTGGTGTTAGGGGAGGAGGAAATGGTGATTTATATGTTTATATTAGTATAGCCCCTAACAAGTTCTTTACAAGAAAAGGTGCTGATATATACTGTAAAGTTCCTGTGAGAATGACTCTTGCAACTCTTGGTGGAGAGATCGAAGTTCCAACAATTAACGGAACATATGCAAAAGTAAAAGTGCCTGCTGGGGCCCAAACAGGGGATAAACTTCGTCTTAAAGAAAAGGGCATGCCTTATATAAATTCAACTAATAGAACTGGGGATATGTATATTCAAGTGACTGTAGAGACACCAGTAAATTTGACAGACAAGCAAAAAGAGCTACTGGCAAAATTTGAGCATGAATGTAATAATAATTCTAGCCCACAATGTGAGGGTTTCTTCAAAAAAATAAAAAGCTTCTGGAGTGATATTCACTCAAATTAGGAGTCAAATAATTCAAAAGGAAGTTATTTTATCTCAGCAACAAACTATGTCAACTGAATTTTTAGCGCAGCTCAATTTTCTGGGAAGAAGCTGGGGAATAATTAATGTCTAATTTGATACAACATTTGCCTTCTTTATAGCACATTGTTTATACAAGGCATTTATACTAGGCAGTGTCCCTAAAGTTGAATAAAAGAAGAAAAGCAATTAAGCTAAAAGAAAAAATGAATAGATTTGTGATTATAGAAGAGATGTGGAAAAAGTTAGCAATTTTATTGCCAAAACCAAGAGGTAGACATGGTAAGAATAACAGATTATTTTTAGAATTTGGATTTTAAGCACACATGGAGAGACTTACCATATTCATATGGCAATTGGAAAAGTGTTTATAATCGGTATTATAATTGGGCTAAAAAGGCCATTTTGAAAAGATTCTAGAAGTTTTTAAAAAAAGATGGAGATTACGAATGGAATATGATAGATGCCACTATAGCAAGGGTTCATCAGAATAGTAGTGGTGGGAAAGGAGGAAAAGAAGTTCATAGAATTGGTAGAAGTAGAGGTGATGTGACTACTAAAATTCATGTAAAAGTTGATGCATTTGATTAAAAATTGAAGTCTCCAGTGGCAACAGACATGAAATTAAGTTTAATTAATTGATAGTGAAATATGTGAATATTTAATTGCAGATTCAGGATATGACAGTTTAGAGAAATACTTAAAAATTTAGGAATCATTGCAGTTATACCGAACAGAAAAAATAGAAAACATCTATATGAATGCGATTTTACAAAGAAAGAAATATTGTAGATTCAATAAAATGAAACAATTCAGAGAACAAGATATTGTAAAACTATTCTAATGTTTATTTAACTCTAGTAGCTATTTTTCATTAGTTTAGGGACACTGCCTAGTTTGAGTTATTACTAAACGTTGAGATTGGCCTTCCAATTTAGACGTATGAGTAAGAACATTCTCTTTTGCTTCAAAAATTAATATCTCTTTTAATATATTATCCAATTCTAGATTGGCTACTTAATTCCTTTCAAGACATGCTCTAAGTAAGTAAACAAATTTTTGGCCTTCTGCTGTTGATTTTTTTTAAATTTAGAAAAGCTTATCCGGGTTAGTTATATAATGAAATAAAGATCAAGAGTCTAAAACAGATTAAAGCAGTGCAACTAAGTTTAGAGTGCTATAAAAAGACAGTGATTAAATTAATTAGCTGCATCAACGTAACTATATTGAGAATGGTATTTAAAAAGTTTCAAAAAAGCTTTTATTTGAGAGTATAAATATCTATCTATTACTTAATTCTACTTTATTTTATCAATTCCATCCATTGAGTCAATAAAGCTAGCATTGTCCTTGGTCATCATAAGTTTATTATGTAAAAATTCCATTGCATCTACAGAGCCCATAGGGGCAAGCACCCTACGTAATATCCAAGTTCTAGCAAGCACATTTTGCTCAACTAAAAGTTCTTCCTTCCTTGTTCCAGATTTTGTTATGTCAATCGCTGGAAATATACGTTTATCTGCAAGTCTACGATCAAGTACTATTTCAGCGTTACCTGTTCCCTTAAATTCTTCAAAAATTACTTCATCCATTTTTGAACCTGTTTCTATTAAAGCTGTTGCTATTATAGTTAATGATCCGCCACTTTCTATATTACGTGCAGCGCCAAAGAAACGCTTTGGCCTTTGCAATGCATTTGAATCTACCCCTCCAGTCAAAACTTTTCCTGAAGATGGAACAACAGCATTATATGCACGTGCAAAGCGAGTTATTGAATCAAGAAGAATAACTACATCTTTTCCATGCTCAACTCTTCTTTTTGCTTTTTCTATTACTATTTCAGCCAATTGAACATGCCTATAAGCAGGCTCATCGAATGTAGAACTTATTACTTCACCCTTAACAGAACGTACCATATCCGTAACTTCTTCTGGCCTTTCCCCTATTAGTAAAACCATCAGCTCTATTTCTGGATGGTTTGTTGAAATAGAACGAGCCATTTGCTGTAGTAATACAGTCTTACCAGTACGAGGTGGAGCGACTATTAATGCCCTTTGTCCCTTACCTAAAGGAGATACTATATCTACAGCACGAACGCCAACACTTCTTCTATCACTGCTATTTTTACACTCAAGTATTATTTTTTCATCTGGATATATAGGTACTAAATCATCAAAATGTGCACATCTTTTCGTATCCTTCACTTTAATAGAATTAACTTCTGGTGCGTTATCAAACATTGTAAAATAACGCTCTTTGTTTCCAGGAGGCTTTATTTTGCCACTTACTACATCCCCTGTGCGTAAATTGAATTTACTTATTTGCTTATTAGAAACGTAAATATCATCGGTACTTGCAGCATAATGAGCCTTTGCTGAGCGTAAAAAGCCAAAACCACCGGGTAAGATTTCCACGACACCACTACCTAAAACAGTTTTTCCTTCATCAGCAGCCTTTTTTATAAGGTTAAATATTATATCTTGCTTCAACACACTACCATTATAGAAGATTTTTTCCTTTTCTGCTAATTCTAGTAGCTCCTCTACTGTTTTGTTTTTTAGATCGTTTAAGTCTATTATATTCTCGGTGTTTTTATTTGTATCAAAAAACTCAGCTTCATCATATCCATTGCTATCAATTAAGCTACTATTTTTGTTAATAACCCTACTTGATTTTTCTCTATTTTCTTTTTGAACTAGAGCGTTGTTTTCATCTTTAATTACTTCTGACATGTTTATTATTTACCTATGATATGTTAACCAAAAAACTAAGAAAATTTAATTTGTAAAACGGGAATAATTTTTATTAAGTAAGTTTAATTTATATAAAATTACAAAACAACCTAATTATAAGGCTAAGTAAATGACTTGCTCATGTCAATTAATTTTTGTAAAATTAATTTGCAGTAAACTACACTAATTTGTCTAGATATTTTTATGTTTTTTCTTTTTACTCCATTTCAGTTATTTTAACATCTTGTTCTATATAATCCAGTTGATCTTGGGTACACAAACGTAATAATACAGGATCACGTGGTTTTAAACTATCTATTTTCCAGTGAGTTTTATTTCGAATTGAAATAATAGTACTTTCAGTTGTTTTGATTAATTTTGTTATTTGTTTATCACTTATCTTTGGATAGTGTTTTATTAGCCAGAGAATTGCATCTGGTTTATCTGAACTTTTCTTAATTCTGTTTGAGCTTTTTTTAGCTGATGTATAATAAGACTTTGATTTGCTTATATAATCGTGCAAGACACTACTTAACTGTGGTGTTCTAGACGGATCACTTTCACAGTTTTTGATTTCCTCTTCCGTAATTTGACCTATTTCAATAGGATTACATCCTTGAATGTCTACATCATCTTCTTTATCTGCTATTAGCTTGATTTCTAAGTAATGCAGGCCACAAAACGCTGCGACTTGAGGAAAAGTCAATGAAGTATTATCTATAAGCCATGTTGCAACTGCTCTTGGCATAATAGACCTATCGTTAGAAAAATTTTTTTTATTTTTCTTCTTTGAAGAAAGATTATGAGTAATCTCTATCATCATTCAATCCTGTTTTAATACTTTATTTACAATAGTAAATTGTAAACTGAAAGAATAAAAAAAACGTTAATATCTGCAATGACTACTTGACATTTTATTTATTGTCAAGTTAATAAATAGCAGACGCTTGGTATCAGTAAAATTCTTGAATGACTTTATAGTCTTAACTCAAATTTATAATTAAGTATAAAAATGTTGATTAATAGAACTACGGAATTAAGAATAATTTGTGAAAAATTAAAGGCAAGGCAACCGGAATTTATCGCAGTTGACACAGAATTTATCAAGGATAATAAATCTTATTATTTTAAACTATGTTTAATTCAAATTTCTTGTAGTGGTATAAGTTTTGTTGTTGATGTACTATCAAACGAACTTGATCTATTACCTCTTGCACAGTTGCTGCTGAATACGAAAATTATCAAGATGTTTCATGGTTGTAGACAAGATTTAGAAGTATTGTTTACAGTTTTTTCAGAAGCAATAAGTCCCATCTTTGATACCCAAATTGCTACAATGTTTTGTTATTATTATGAGAATTTTGTTGGTTATTCTAAATTGGTTGAGCAAATAAAAGGGGTAAGGCTTAATAAGAAAAAGCTAAAAAGCTCCAATTGGTTAAAACGTCCTCTTTCTGAAGAACAGATAGAGTATGCCTTAAATGATGTAACTCATTTGTATGATTTATATACTGTTCTTTATGATAAGTTAGTAGAGAATAACAGAATTCTGTGGTTTTTGGAAGAGATGCAAAAAGTAAGTGACGTCAATACATATGTTAATAATCCTCGGGAAGCTTGGAAAAGAGTAAAATTTGATACAAAATTACAAGCAGAGTCCATAACTGCAATAAAAGCAATTTGTCAATGGCGGGAAATATTAGCACGGCGTTATAATATAAATCGAGATCATATAGTTAATGGCACAAAAATAGCTTCTATTGCAGAAAAATGTCTTATGCACAACATGGTAATAAAAGACTGCATAGAAAAGTATGTAAAAGAAATTTTGACAGAAAGGGACTTTTTAGAATTTCCAAAAATACTGGAAGAGAATAAAGATGTAAGACACGACTTAAATAATAACTTTCTTTATTATAAGAAATCTACTTTAGATATCCTTTTAATGCTACTGTATGATAGATGTCAAGCACACCATATATCACAAAGGCTTGTTGCTTCAAAGAATGAGATAATAAAATCAATATGTAGGCAGGATAGCGATTTATCTCGAGGTTGGAGATATGAATTTTTTGGTAAATATGTAGACAATTTTGTAAATGGTAATTCTGAAATTGTAATTTCAACAAATAAAATAGACTGTAAAACGATTGATATACAATTATAGTACTTTTATGAATTTAGTGCTAATATCTCAACTCAATTATACAGCTAAAAATGTTCAGCATAACAATAGGAAGATTTTAGATGTATATAAAAAAAATGCTAATAATGCTGTAGAGTTGGTAATATTCTCTAGTTTTGCTATTTCTGGTTATTTAAGAAAACCTCCTGTTCCTATAAATGACTTTTTTAAAAAATGCAGTGAAGTATTAGAGGAGCTAGCACGATATACTCAAAGCTATAACGTACCTATAATCATAGGTAGTGCTACTAAAAAGCAGAATAAAATATTTAATTCAATATTTTTATTACAAAAGGAGAAAGTTTTATTATTAGCAGAGTCTGACCTAGAAAATAATAAAATTCATGAATTCACTTTTAATGAAGAAAAAATCAAACTTTGTATTTTTAACACTGATCTAGAAAATGATCTGATAGAAGAAGGGGGGGGTAGTAGTGATATTTTGTTGCTTATGGATAGCAGACCATATACAAAAGGCAAAAAAAGTTCTGTTGAAAAATTTTACCATGATAGCAAAAAAATTATATACGTAAATCAAGTAGGAGGAAACGGTGAATATGTTTTTAGCGGTGGGTCATTTATTGCATTTAAGAAAAGTGTTAACTTATTACGCAACTGGCAAGAAGAAAACAAATTGATCGATTTAAAGAAAACAGGTCAATTTTATGTAAGAGGCAATGAAAATTACATAGGAGATATTTATCAAGCATTAATGCTTAGTTTGCACGATTATGTTGTAAAAAACAACTTTGATAAAGTTATATTAGGTTTATCTGGGGGTATAGACTCTGCCTTAGTTGCAACAATTGCTTGTGATGCACTGGGCAGTGCAAAAGTACGTTCCTTTATGCTACCATCTGAGTACACTTCAGCAGAAAGTATTCAAGATGCACAAGAGTTTGCAAGCAGAGTTAATATATCACATAAAGTGCTTTCTATTAGTACTATTTTTGATTCAGTAAAAGAGGGTTTAAAAGAAATTTTTGTTGGCTATTGCTCTGATGTTGCTGAGGAGAATATACAAGCTAGAATTAGAGGTATGATTCTTATGGCAATCAGCAACAAATTTGGTAGTATGCTGCTTGCAACTGGTAATAAATCTGAAATGTCTGTAGGTTATGCTACAATTTACGGTGATATGTGTGGTGGCTTTGCTCCCATTAAAGATATATATAAAACTGAAGTTTATGAGCTAGCAAAGTGGCGTAATGATAACATTACTGAAAATAGTCTGTGTTATGAGGTTAATGTTATTCCTAAAAATATAATTGATAAACCGCCATCGGCGGAGCTGCGTCATAATCAAATAGATCAGAGTACATTACCAGATTATAATATTTTAGATTCTATACTGAAGATGCTACTTGATGAAAAAGAGACTTCTGAGTCCATCTTGAAGGAGGGTTATGATATTGGGACAGTCAATTACATCATAAAGTTAATAAAACAAGCAGAGTATAAAAGACTTCAATCCTCTCTTGGACCTAAACTTTAGCAACACTTAATATTCTTAAAGTATTAGAGAGAGAATGTAAATTTTAGTTAGAAAAATCTAAATATTGCAAAATTAGCATATTCTTTATTTTTTACTTGTAACATATAGCATTATTTAGTACTTAGTTAAATTAAGATATTAATAATTTAAAATTAAATGTTAAAAAATATTGATTACCAAAAAGGACATAGAAAGAGGTTAAGAAAAAAATGTATATTAGGTAAAGGTCAACCTTTGCTCGATTATGAGATCTTAGAATTAATATTGTATTCGGCCTATCAAAGGATTGACGTAAAACCAATAGCAAGAGAATTAATGAAGCGATTTGGTAGTTTTGCCGGTGTTTTTAATGCTGATATAGATGATTTGAAGAATGTTGAGATGGTAGGTGATTCAGCGGTAGCTGTTATTCTATGTGTCAAGGAGGCTTTAGCTAGAATACTTAAAGAAGACATGAAAGAGCTTCCTATAGTTAATAACTCACAAAAGTTAGTTAACTATTTAAAAGTTAGCATAGGGCAGGCAAGTAAGGAAAAATCTCGTATTATTTATATGAATAAAAAATGTGGTGTTATTGCTGATGACCTTCAAGATATTGGTACAGTAGACCAAACGCCATTATATGTTAGGGAAGTAATAAAGAGAGCATTAGCAATAAGTGCATCTTCAATTGTTTTATCTCACAATCATCCAAGTGGTGATGGGCATCCATCAAGTGGAGATATAGCAATTACAAAACAATTAAATTATGCTTGCCAGAGTATGGATATAACTTTAATTGATCATATAATAATTACTGCACGGGATTATTTTAGTTTTAAAGAAAAAGGGCTGCTTTAACTATACTAATTTATTGACTGCTGATGATATCTCTTTCAGAATAAGTTGAAGTGGAGAGAAAAATGTCTATATTGCCTATCATTATTGCTCCTGATGATAGACTACATCTTTGTTCTGAAGAAGTAATGGAAGTTAATGATGAAATTAAGCAGTTGGTTGATGACATGTTTGAGACCATGTATCATGAAGGTGGCCTCGGCTTAGCTGCAGTGCAAGTTGGAGTGCATAAGCGAGTCTTCATTGCTGATGTGCCCGAAGAGTATGGTAACTTGGAAAATGGAGTGGATGGTTATAGCTCAACAGGTGGACCTTTTTGCATTATTAATCCACAAATTATTGAATTTTCTGATGAATCCATCTTATTAAATGAAGGGTGTTTATCTGTTCCTGAGCAAAGAAATGAAATTAACCGCCCTAAATATTTAACTTTAAAGTATCTTGATTATTATGGTAATGAGCAAATAGTAAAAGCTCAAGGGTGGCTTGCAAGATGCTTTCAACATGAAATTGACCATTTAAATGGTATTTTATACTTTAAGTATTTATCAAAAATAAAGTATGATATGGCAGTAAAGAAAGCTCAAAAGATTAAAAAGCATTATAAAGAATAGCGGTATGGATGGTAAGGACTTAGAGTTATTAAAATTTTACCGAGACTTGGGTGTTGATTATGTTCTAGAGGATGATAAGCAGATAAAAGGGAAGGAGAAAGTTATGGAACATGAGTATATGCTACCAAGTGACTGGGTAGTAGAGGCAAAAAAAATAGCAGGTAGATGTGCCAATGTTAAAGAGCTTAAAAAAGTAGTAGAATCGTTTGATGGTTGTGAAGTAAAAGTCATGGCAACCAATACTGTCTTTGCAGATGGTAACCCACAGGCAAAAATCATGCTTATAGGAGAAGCACCAGGCATGAATGAAGACTTAAAAGGCATACCTTTCTGCGGCGCTAGTGGTGATTTGCTTGATAAAATGTTAGCTGCAATTGAGCTTGACCGTACCAAAGTTTACATAAGTAATACTATGTTTTGGCGTCCTCCTGGTAACCGTCGGCCAACAGATTTAGAGCTTGAAATGTGCAGACCGTTTGTTGAGAAGCATATTGCACTTGTATTACCTAAAATACTAGTTTTGGTTGGCGGTACGGCAACCTATAGCTTGCTCAATCAAACTAAGAGTATATCAAGGCTTAGAGGGCAGTTTCACACATATACTAATCAATACTTGGATACGGAGATTACAACAATGGTAATATTTCACCCAGCGTATCTTTTGCGTCAACCTATGCAAAAACGCCTAGCATGGCAAGATCTAAAACAAATTAAGGAATACATTGATAGTAACATAACTCTCTAGATTCTCTAAACGAGTGAAATATATTTACATATACTAATGTAGTAATATTATAAAATTTGTAAGTATGTCACTTAATGGTAAGCTAATCAAGCTATTAAGTAGATGTAGTAAAAATATAGTTCTTCCTAAATCAGGGGGGAGTCAATGCCTAGTTGCAATAACATCTCTACATTAAGACATACAATATATAACTAATTGGATTACTGCTTATGCATCCAGAGGTAGATATTAATGCTAAAGATAGTAATGCTTTGCACTTGGCTATTAGGAAACAAAGTATAAGAGTGATTAGGTTATTACTTCAATACCCAAAGATAGATGTTAATGCTAAGAGTAATTGTGGCGTCTTTCTTACTATCTTCATCTATTTCCATTACAACTATATCAATTCCTATGCTCTGTGAACAGCTATATAAGATAAAATATAAAACGTAAATTAGTATGGACCGAATACATATAAGAGACAAAATAGGAACAAATTTTTGCATTCTTAAAAAGCATAAAAATAAGAAGGTGTGTAGAAGCATATGGTAAAAAGTGGATGCCAATCAAGTCAATTACAGAAGAAAAGATTTAAACAGTGGTGTAAAATTGGAAAAAACTTCTGAAACACAGATCAAGATTTAGAAATGGGACAATAATCCGATCTCACGCTTGGATACAACTGAAGATCAAACCCCTAAATTTACCCTAACATTAGGCTCTGTGAACAAAAAATAAAAAGGTAAAAAAGAAAAGAGGTCTAATTAGTTAAAAAATGGAGAAACTACCGTATACATAAAAAAGGAAACGAATTTTTGAGTTCATAAAAAGTATAAAGGGAATACATAGCAAGAATGAAAATCATAGAAGCAATATGGTATGAAGTGGTTGCCAATGGCGACTTTTGCTGAAGGCAATTACAGACCAACGATTTAAAAGGTGGTGTAAAAAGGGAATTTGGAGAGCATTATTGGTAAGCAATTCCATAATTGATGGAACAATTGTACGTGCTCATCCATAGGTTATGGAAAAAGCTCAAGAGGCCTTAGGACGCAAAAAATTACAACAAGCATGTGTTTTCATTAAAATTTATACTGTCAAAGGAACAAAATTACACAGGCTGAACGAAAAATATCTATTGTAGTGGCTGATAAGTCCTATGACAGCAATGTTTTTGTGGCTAGCCTTGAAAGCAAAGGGTGCAAATTCCGCCAAAAAGGAATAGAAAAGTGCATACAATAAACACCTTTATAAATTGATCGATTTGGGAAAATGAGAACGTTCAACAAACTGTGTCAAACAAAAAAAATAGTAATATTAATATAAAACATGGAGTTGACATATGAACGAAAAAACATCGAATAAAAACACAGGGTTAGTAGACTATAAAGAGTTGGAGAACAATATATTATCATCTATACGAGAAGGTAGGTCTTTAACTGGGAAAGGAGGAGCTTTAACGCCTCTGATCAATAGAAGCAAGTTTAGAAGGTGAAATAGAAAATCACCTATCAAATGAGAATGAAGAAAATAATCGCAGAAATGGCAAAAGTTCAAAATACAGATTCAGACTCATTTGAGCTTATAACGCCTCGGGATAGAGATGGAAGTTTTGAGCCCCAGGTAGTTAGAAAAAGACAGACTAATTTACATCCTGAGCTTGAAGCAAAAATTCTTAGTATGTTTGCCAGTGGTATGAGTTATAAAGACATAACATCGCATATCGAAGAAATTTACGACCATAAGATATCAGCAGCAGCAATATCTAACATTACAGATAAATTATTACCAATAATAAATGAGTGGCGCAGTCGGTCATTACAGGCTATTTACCCAATAATTTTTATGGATGGAATATTTTTCAAAGTTAAAGAGGATGGTAGGTGCGTAAGCAAGTGCATATATAATATACTTGGCATAGATCAAGAGGGTAAAAAAGAGGTATTAGGCTTTTATCTAGCTGAAAGCGAAGGTGCTAATTTTTGGTTAGGAGTATTGAATGATCTCAAAGAAAGGGGTGTGGAAGATATCATGATTGCATGTGTTGATGGGCTTAAAAGCTTTCCTGCAGCCATAAACAGTGTATTTCCCAACGCAGAAGTGCAATTGTGTATAGTGCATCAAATACGCAACTCATTGAAGTATGTGGCTAGCAAAGATGTAAAAGTTTTCATGAGTGATTTGAAGAAAATATATCAAGCTTCAAATAGAGAAATAGCTGAAAATTATTTACTTGAGTTGGAAGAAAAGTGGGGAGCAAAATATCCTATGGTAGTGAAATCCTGGCAAAATAATTGGGAAATGGCTATTTTAAGTATTCTGATCCGGTGAGAAAGCTAGTTTATACTACCAATCCCATAGAGGGACTGCACAGACAAATCAGGAAATTCACTAAAACCAAGGGCTCTTTTACCAGCACAAATGCCTTGTATAAGCAATTATATTGTGCTATAAAAAAGATAGAACAGAAATGGACTATGCCTATATCAAATTGGGCTTTAACCATCTCTCAACTTGATATCTTCTTTCCTAACAGATTGAAAATTCAGTTGAGTTTTTGACACAGTTTGTTGAACACTCCCAAATAAATTTTTATTCAATTTATTAATTAATATCTTAATAAGATACTAGCTCTAGTTTCTTGTATAAGGAAGAAACAAAAACCGCTTCTATGAATAAATAGAATATTTCCTGCAAATATCTTGAACTTCTTTACTTACTTCTTCCTCGACTCCATTATCACTACAACTTTTCAGTATCTTACTTATCATTTTACCTAGCTGCTCAAAATCCTCTTGTGTTAGCCCTCTAGTCGTTTCAGCTGCGCTGCCAAACCGCAAACCAGAAGTAATAAATGGCCCTTTTTCATCAAAAGGAACGGTGTTTTTATTACATACAATTCCAGCCCTCTCTAAGCTATCTACAGCATCTTTTCCTGTTAGTTTTTGAAATCTTAGATCTACTAAAACTATGTGAGAGTCAGTTCCTCCAGTTACAATATTAAATCCTTCTATGCTAAGAGTTTTTGTAAGTGTTTTTGCATTTGCAACGACTTTTCTACTATAATCTTGGAATTCAGGTTTAAGTGCTTCTGCAAAAGCTACAGCTTTAGCTGCAATCACATGCATAAGCGGTCCACCTTGCAGTCCAGGAAAAAGCGCAGATTGAATTTTTTTATGTATATCCTCTTCGTTAGTCATAATTATCCCACCACGTGGCCCGCGCAGAGTTTTGTGTGTAGTTGATGTTATAACATGAGCATATTCTACTGGAGAGCTATAAACCCCACCAACTATAAGACCTGCATAATGAGCAATATCTGCCAAAAGATACGCGCCTACCTTATCTGCAATTTCACGAAAGCTTTTAAAATCTATTTGTCTAGGATAGGCTGATGAGCCTGAAATGATAAGCTTTGGTTTATGTTTTAGTGCAAGGTCTTCAACTTCATTCATGTCTATTAAATGAGTATTCTTATCAACACCATATTGTACTGCATTGAACCACTTACCAGAAAGATTTGGTTTCGCACCGTGAGTTAAGTGCCCACCGCATTCCAGTGATAAACCAAGTATTGTATCTCCAGGGTTAAGTAGCGCCGCAAACACTGCTTGATTTGCTTGCGAGCCAGAATGTGGCTGAACATTAGCAAATTTAACATTAAATAATTTGCATAAACGCTCTATAGCTAAACTTTCTACTTTGTCGACAAAACCACAACCACAATAATATCTCTTGCCGGCATAACCTTCAGCGTATTTATTTGTTAAGATTGATCCTTGCGCTTCTAGCACCGCTCTGCTGGCAAAATTTTCTGATGCTATAAGTTGCAGTTGTGACTGCTGACGTAACAACTCCTCTTGTATGTACGAATAGATACTTGGATCTGAATGTTCTAAATTTGTACTAAACATAACCCTAAAATTTTTAGTGTAGTTAACTACCTATTCTATAACAAGGAATTTTTTAGACTCCAATTAAGTCACATTTTTTTACAAGAACAAATTGTGTAAGTTGGGCATCACTCGAAGGTAAATTAGGATAAAGTCGATTAGCATTTTCTTGATTATCGAGAATTTTATTTATGAGCTTATCTGAATCTTGTACAGTACTTTCCAATTCCTGACAACGTGTTTGCACTTCTTCAAAGCATTTTACATTGTAAGCATCTGCCATTCCTTCAACATATGCACTAGCATAGCTCTTATCACTAATATGTTTGTACATCAAATATATTCCACATTCTAAAGTAGTTATTATTGCATTAAAAACTGGCACACTAATAAGATAAAGTGCAATTGCTAGCCCACCATCCATATTGTACTTTGCTGCCAATTGAAATATAAGAGGGATGGCTATTATTGATAGAAGCATTCCATTAATAGCTGCCATAATACCAAAAGGAGAATCTGAGTTAGAATTTTTAATAACGTTAACTTTTCCACCTTTTTCAATCCAGGTTTGGGCTAGATTATCTATTCTTTCTTTACCTACTCCATGACTTAAACATTGGAATAAAAAATTTTCTAATTTCTTTTTATCGTCTTTTGTAAGAATTGTATTACCTGCCATAACTATTACTCTTATTTTAATTAAAATATTAAGATTTTTATCTAAAAAGTCAAGTCTAAATTTTAACTTAAATTATAATATTATTAATATTCTGATATTACTAAAAGTATCGATTTGTTTAAAAAGCTTTGGCTAGCTCAATAGCAACTCACATTATGTTTTACTATCTCAACATTTTCAGCTGGTAATTCACGGATAAAACGAGAATTTCGCATTGTTTGCCACATATTGTTTATCTCTCTTCTACCTGAACATGAAATGTAAAGCCTTTCTTTTGCTCTTGTCACTCCAACATAGGCAAGCCTTCTTTCCTCTTCTAAAGACTTGCCAGTTTTATCATCGAAGGATCTTTGATGAGGAAAAACTCCCTCTTCCCATCCAGGTAAAAATACGCAAGAAAATTCTAAACCTTTAGAAGCATGTAAGGTCATAACATAAACCGTGTTGTCACTGCTAACGCTATCAATATCGCTAACTAAGCTGATGTGCTCAAGAAAACTTATAGCATCACTAAAGCCATTTAATGCTGACAGCAGCTCCTTTATATTCTCTATACGTGGTAGCCCTGCTGCTCCTTCACTTTCTAGCATTTCTATATACCCAGACTGATCAGCTATCATCTTTGTTGCTTCAGATAAAGGAAATTCTGTAAGTAACTCTTTCCATGAATTTATTTTATCTAATAAATATTGAAGTGTAGCTTTAGTTCTTTCAGTAACTTGTTTGCCATCAATTAGTATTTTGGTTGCTTCAATAAAGGAAATACTATTTTCTTGAGCAATATTGTATATCTTCTTTAAAGTTGTAGCACCTATGCCTCTTTTAGGTCTGTTTATAATCCTTTCAAAAGCAAGATCATCACTACTATTTGTTATAACTCTTAAATAAGCAATTATATCTTTTACTTCCTGGCGATCATAAAATTTAACTCCGCCTACTATTTTATAAGGAATGGAATACTTGACAAAATATTCCTCAAAAACTCTAGTTTGAAACCCAGCTCTGACCAAAACTGCAATATCGCTAAACTTATATTCACTGAGCTTTAGTATAAGCTCCCCAATGTATTTTGCTTCTGCTTTCCCATCCCAAAATTTCATCAGTCCAACTTTTTGTCCGCTACTACTTTGCGTCCATAGAGTTTTTTCTAATCTGCCTTTATTGTTGTTGATTATGCAAGATGCAGTAGCAAGTATGTGAGGTGTGGATCTGTAATTACACTCAAGACGAATTACTTTAGCCTCTGGAAAATCGTCTGAGAATTTTAAAATATTTTCTACTTCTGCTCCCCTCCAGCTATAAATAGACTGATCATCATCTCCAACACAGCAGATATTTTGATGCTTTTGTGCAAGAAGTTGCAGCCATAGGTATTGTATTGTATTGGTATCTTGATATTCATCTACCATTATATATTTAAACTTGTCTTGATAGTAAGAAAGAATGTCGTTATTTTTACTTAAGATTTGTACGTTGTATAACAACAAATCGCCAAAATCTGCAGAATTTAAAAATTTCAGACGTTCCTGATAATGATGGTATACAGTTAGTGCAGTTACATATGACTGCTTAAACAATTCGCTAGCAACAATATCTTTAGGAGATAGTCCTTTTTCTTTCCATTTTTGTATAATGCCAGTGATAACACTATACTTTTCTGCTGAATAGTTTGGATACATGTCACTGATGATATTTTTGACTATCTGCACTTGGTCATCAGTATTGATAATTGTAAAATTGGATTTTAAACCTACAACTTCTGCATGACTACGCAAAATTCTTGCTGCTATCCCGTGAAAGGTGCCAAGCCACATGCCGCTTGCATCTGTTAGCTCCAAAACTCTTAAGAGCATTTCATTTGCAGCTTTGTTAGTAAATGTCACCGCCAATATTTCTTCAGCAAAGGCCAAGCCACATTTAATAATATGTGCAATCCTGGTTGTGATTGTTCTTGTTTTGCCAGTCCCCGCTCCAGCTAGAATAAGAGTAGGGCCACTCGTGTTAACCACAGCAGCTCCTTGCTCCTTGTTAAGTAAGGATAAGTAATCATTTTCCATTTTACTTAACTCATCAACTAAGGCTATAGTGTATCTATATTTCTATTTTTGTAAAGAACTTGCATTATGTATAAATTTTTATCTCAAACAGACAAAAATGCAAATATTCATAGTTTATTAAATCCTAAATTATATGTTGCTCAAGTACATATTTAAAATCATATGATCCCAAATAAGATCCTAAAATATATAAAATTATGAAAAAATTTATCATACTTATGATACTAGTTTTCAGCAATTGTTATGCAAACGTAGCAAAAAATAGCTGCTCAGATGTTATAATAAATCTGCAAAATTGCTTAAAGTATGAATGCTCCTACTTCACAGATACAAAAGATTATATTAAATACACAATACTGGAAAAGGACGATAATAACTTATGCAAGTACATTGAGCAATATAATAACAATATTATGACCTGCAATTATTCTCAAGCTGGGGTGCAAGCTCAGCTTAAGCAGTTAAATAATGAGCATTTAGATATGAATTTACTAGAGAGTATCCAAGCTAAAGAGTGCTTTTTTTCTGACCAAGAAAATGATCAACCAAGTAAAGCAAATTATAAATTATTAGAAAAAACATTAAAAGATCACAGAAAACTAAAAAGTATTTTTTTCAATGAAAAGCTAGTCTATCAATTAAATAGTGCAATAGATCAATTTGATAAAAAAGATGTAGAGGAAGATTCGTTATTTTCTTCAGATAAGATACAGCTAAATTCAATCTTATATTTATCGCAAAATACTTGGAAAATATGGGTTAATGGTAAGCCATTTCAAAATAGTAAGAATCTGCATACCTTACGCGTGACACCAGACTTTGTCCAATTTACGTTGCTGCAAAGTGAAGATATACCTGGTATTACTTTTACACTTTATCCCAATCAAGCTTTAAATATAAGTGATTTATACAATGAAATGAAATAACTTTTTGTAATAAAAAATACTTTATAAGTACAAGAGTTACTGTAACTTATATGTATGACTAAAATTGTTGTTTTAATAGTTGCAGGTGGAGTAGGGGGTAGGTGCAAAGGATATGATTTAATAGTGCCTAAGCAGTATGCAACTATAAAAGATAAGCCAATCTTAACATATACTATTGAAAAATTTTTAAATAACAAAGACGTAAGTCTTGTAAGAACAGTTATAAGAGAAGATCATAAAAATTTATATGAGCAAGCTGTGTCGTTGTTGCCAGATGCAAAATTACTGCATCCAATTTATGGAGGTAAACGCCGTCAAGATTCCGTTCGTTTTGGGCTTGAAAGCATAGTAGATGTAAGTCCCGATATTGTTATTATACACGATGCATGCAGGCCCTTTATTGCCGATAAAACTATAAGTGATATTATTTCATTTTTAAGTAAAAATTGCGAAACAACGCAAGGCGTTGTACCTGCGACTGCAGTTACTGATACTATAAGAGTAGTAGTAGACAACTCAATTAAATCTCACGTTTGCAGAAATACAGTTAAGGCTTTGCAAACACCCCAGGCGTTTAAGTTTAATGATATCCTTACCTGTCATAAATTAGCATACTCAATAGATCCAGGTAAGGAATTCACTGATGACTCTTCTGTAATGATGGAGTTTAATAAATCAGTAGCAGTTATAAATGGTGATGATGATAACCTAAAGATTACAACTAAGGAAGACTTATATACAGCTCAAATTTTACAAAAAGTCATTGCATGAAGATTAAGATGATTTTAAATTTATCAAATGAATATTAATAGAATTTAAACAAAAGTAGCTATTATATTGACTGTTGATAAGCATAGTAAGTAATATTATGTGTTAATATATTAACTATGATATTAAAATTTATGGAAAATTTATGTTACTTTATAAATAATTAATGCAGCAAGGAAAGGTGATGTAGAGAAAGTACGTTCTTTACTGGAATTCGCAGTTTCTGTCATTGATGTATTTGAAATTACAATTTAACTGAAGCAAAAAAACATATTTAACTATGTCATAAAAGTATGTCACGACCCCAATAGTGTATTATCTCTAGTATACTAGTCAACTTGTTTGGTATGTTCGGTATTGTTAATTTACTAGATGACTTTGTGCATGCCTTAAAATTTCTTTGGAGTTTTCTTTTTCTAAAAGGCAAATTACTATTAATTTGATCGTTAAGTGTAGTTTTTCTTTTTGAGCTTGTTTCCAGAATTGGAGTAGTTATATCAGATGAATTTAATTTTATTGTAGATTTTTGCAGTATGTGTTGTCTAAGCTTTTGCAATACATAGGATCTTTCCAAACTTGCTTCTGCATTAGTACTCACAGTAGCACTATTTTCAGCAGTTGAAATAGCTTTAGTACTATTAAATTTTTGCAGTATGTGTTGTCTAAGCTTTTGCAATACATAGGATCTTTCTAAACTTGCTTCTGCATTAGTACTCACAGTAGCACTATTTTCAGCAGTTGAAATAGCTTTAGTACTATTAAATTTTTGCAATACACATTGCCTGAGATGTTGCAATACATTAAATGTAAAACTGCCATAAGAATTTTTAATGTCTTGAAACTCCTTATCTAGTTCTTGAGTATTTTCATCATATTGCAGAATAGTTTCTGAATTTTCATTTACTTGTATCAATTTTATACAATGAGGATAATTTCTTTTAATTTCTTTAAGTTCTTCTGTGTAATTCTTTAAAATAGGATGATTATCCATCTCTATTCTATCATTTAAACTAATACACAAGAGTAGAATAGTAAAGTTAGTACTTAATAAAGGATTTAGTTGTTTTTTAATGCTAGTTTCAAACGACATCAGAAAGGGTATCTTCCGATCATAATTTTCAGCGCTACCCTCTGCTTCAACTACTAATAGCTTTGCTTTTACTTTCATTTTTCCCCCTATAGCATACGTAGAGCTATTTTATAGCCCTTATTAATTTTATATTTTTTCTAACAACTCTTTTACAAAAGGCTTAAAAAAATATTGTGGAATTTAATCCATTACTAGTTAATAGTCAACTAAGTTAAAATATCAGTAGATTAATTTAAAATCTAGAGTCTCATTATTAAAATCATTTTATCAATAAATATGAGTAAATATTCCCGCTTTATATAAAGCATCTACAGAGGGTTTAAAAAAGAATTAAAAGAAATTTTAAAAAACAATAAATTCCTGCTTCCATAGATTTTAAAGTATTGCATATAATGGGGATACCAATCTGGAGAGATAGGTAGTAGATTAGGTGGTCGAGAATTCAGGGCGGAAGAATCTGAATAGTATCAATCTGCTAACATAATCTGATCTATGGGGCACTTTAGAAGAGAACATTAATTTGTTTGACTAAAGTTTGCTGCTGTAGCAGTGAAAGTTAGAGATTGATGAATAGGACCTTCCTAGACCCACATAACGTTCGAGCTATTTTAAGATTTCTGACCTTAAAACAAGATTTTGCAGCTGTATGCCTTAAAACATACGACTATAGCGCTCCCAGCATCAGCTGGTAGTTTCTTGTGGTGGGAACCCACTTGTAAATTAGCTCTCTTTTGATGCGGTCACTCAATTTCTCTCCAGATTGGTGATAAAAAGGTCGAAAGATAAAGATCCAAAATAAACAATGATTTACTGTTTCAATAAACACTGCTTTTATATAACATTTTGAATTTTTTAAACTGAATGAGAAATTATTTTTTATGGTGTTAAAATTTCATGAATAATTTGAAACAAGCTATAAAAAGGGAGTATTCCCCAAACCATACGAGTCAAGTTAAAGTGTTAGAAGATTCAATGAACTTAACTTTCACAGAAAATTGTGACCAAGTTATGGCAAGCTTTTCAAGAAAGATCTTTAAGCCTTTAATTTTATTATTTAACGCTAAAAACAACTCTCTATTTTTAGTTCAATGAACGCCTTTCAGCTCTTTCAGTTTTGTACAACCCATGAAATATAAGAATTGCGCACAATTTAGCATATATTGTATCTTTAAGTTCATCACTTATATAATTTAAATAATTTACTCTGTAAATTGTTAATGGCGCTAATTTTACTGTCTGGAACATTAGTTATGAATATCGACCAATTTTTGATTCTTTTGAGAAGACTTTTTATTAGCCCTTCTTCTTTTGATCTCACTTTAATTTTTCCCTTTCTAGAAATTCTAAACAAACTCTATTTTTTGATTTGTTTCTATGTCATACATATTGGTATCGGATTTATAACGGCTAACAAAATAAGCTCCAGCTTCATCCATTTGTTTATTGGTACAATAAGTCAGATATTAGCAAATCATCAGTTGCCTCTATAACCCTGATCTGTTAGCTCATGATTTAGAATGTAATTTTATCCCATTCATAACCACTATACATATCCTTTATACAAATTTTCCATATCATTAGGTAGGCTAATATAGCCTATGCTTTTAAATTGTTTTAAATTGTGAGATGTTGCTAAATAAAGTTGTTGTACATTCTTTTCATATTCAGTAAACCTAAAATTTAAACCTTACAGAATCTTCATTTAATAATTCCATCTATGTTACCCAAAATCATTCAATTTCTTTTCTGTTATAGTTGATATTTCATCTGCTTTCTCATTACAAAATTCGTTGAGGATAAATTAGTTATTTTTCTCATTATAATTTTTTGTAATAAATTTAAGAGGCCTGTTTTTTTCTTCTCTCCACCAACTTCCCTTATCTGCACTCGTATGGTTTGGAGAATACTCCCATTTTCCCATTATTCAGAGTATACTAATACGCTGACTCTTTTTTCCAGATTTTGAAGCATTTCTGGTAATATCCATAAGTTCTGTATTATTGATTCGTACCAGACTTTTAGGTTGCTTCAAGAATTCTGCTCTTTATTTCTTTCCCTATATCCATAGGTCTTTTTTTAATCCAATTTTCTTCAGTTGAAAATTAATATTACCCCAAAGTTCAGCTATTTTCGATAGCTCCATGCTTTTTAGCAAATTCGATAAACTCATTCCAATTTTATGATTATAGCCAACGCTTCCAGTCATATAATGTTCTATTTTATATCTTATAGCTACAGATTTTCTCCTTCGTCCAATTGCTTTTTTCCTTAAATCATAACTCTGGCATCAACCATCCTAAATCTTTATCTTATCTCATTCGGATCTTTAAAGGAAGGGCTATAACAGCTTATCCACAAACCAAGGAATGTATATTGTAATACTGCATTCAACATGGAATAAGGATGAGAAGAAAGTATCCAACAGATAAAAAAGATAGAGAATGGGAATGGATAGAAAAGCACTTAAAGGTATCGTATGGTAAAGGTCGCAAAAATACAATAAACGGGAGATATAAAATTTCATGTACTACGCACAGTGGCGCTGTTTACCACGCCGCTATGGAAGGCTGTGTATGAGCGAGGTGGAAAAAGCAAGGGATTTTTGAAAATATGATATCACTAAATATAGTAGGTCAAAAATTGGCAGGAGCCTGTATAGTCAGTCAGGACGGAAAAGGGGTATAAAAAGGGAGAAAAAGACATATAATCACGGATACTCAGGTTGCTATGTAGGAGCTGCAAGTGAAAATGACAGAGCATTGGACAATATGAAAGAAAAGTACAGTGATATTAAGAGAATGTGGACCGATATGAAGGAAAAGATTTAAAGGAAAAGAAAAACATGGAATAGATATTGAGATTGTCAAAAGTGCAGATTTTTGGTGCATAAACACCAGAATTGTTTTCACAACGAGATCCAGGATTTACACAAAAAGATGGGCAGTAGTTTTGCTTGGATTAATAGAAATAGGAGGTTATCAAAAGAGTATGATCTGCTAACTACATCATTTTATATATTTAGCTATGAGTAAGGCTATGTTAAGTTGGGAATATTCTTGAATTTACTGCTTTGTAAATAAGTTCTAAATCATAATCTATCCTTGGGATATATGGCAAAAAGAGTCTTATCCTTATTATTTAAACACTGATATTTTAGATACTTTTTTACCCAAGAAATTGTAGATTGTTATTGAAATTATATGATAAATTAATTTATTTATTCTTAATAGATATTAATATCTTAATATGGAGAAAAAATGAACAATGATGCAAATACTACCCAAAATAGAGCCCTGAATGAAAGACAACAATTCAAAGTTTTTAGTAGCAAGTAGTAGAAAATAGTGAAGTCATGGAGCTTATATTGTATAGGGAAATGTTAGATATACAGATTAATGGATAATAAAATCTTTAATCTATGATTTAAAGAGTGTAGAAATGATGCATTTCTATATAATAACCCATAAAAGATATTTTAGTTTTAAAGAAAAAGATAGATAGTGATATAATTGTATTAAGTTTATGTTAAAAATTGCCACCTGAATTCTATACGCAAACGGATTATGCAGCTTTATTACCAAAGATGAAATTGATATTATAATGCTGCAAGAGATAAAAATGAGCAGTTTCCTTATGAACAAATCAGGTTATAAATGATGGATAAAAAGCTAGGTTGCGATATTATCAAATAGTTGAGAAGAACAAGTATTATTGATAATGAAGTTATTTAGAATGTTTGATTGAATGTAGTTTCTTTTTTTGACTTATACCAATACATTATGCTACTGAAATGTATAAAACAGTTTAATCTTTTTGTAATTTTTTGATCTCATCTAAAGGTAAGCCGGTAAACTTGACAATGGTGTTTACATCAACATCATTAGCTAGCATAGCCTTTACCACTTCAATTTTGCCTTCAATTTTCCCTTCATCGAATTTTTGAGCTAAAGCAGCGATTTCATCTCTAAGACGTTTTTTTCCTTGCTCATAGGCTGATAATTCTTGTTCTGACCAGTTAAATTTATTCATTTCCTCATAGGCACGTTTAATAATTAAATCACTACCAACTATTTTATCTAAGTCCTCTTCCCTTGTTTCTGCGGCATATTTAAAGAAATAACACCATTTTTCAACAATATTTTCTAATTGATCTTCTTTAGTCTTAGAAAACTTGGGTAGTTCAATAAATGTAAAGTAGATGTCTTTTAAATCATGCTCAAAGCTATCTCTATCTAAAATAACATGATCTGACTTATAGCCTATTTTGTCAGGAAAAATAATGCAATCAGCAACAGCAACAAAGATTATTTCCTTAAGATTATGATATTTATCCCCTTGATCTGCTTGACCTGAATAGGCTTTAGCGGCATAGTATTGAGCACGTTTTTCAAAGCCTTTGGTTTTAGTGAATTGCATCTCGACAATATATTTGATGTTTTGAGAGTCCTTACATAAAATATCAACTATGCTCTGTTTTTTAGAGGCAATCTCAGGATCTAAAACAGTGGTTAAAAACTCAACTTCCAAAATTGCACCTAAACCAGTAAAACCAAGAATATCATTAAGAAAGTGAATGAGGATATCTTTATTCTTTTCAGAACCGAATATTCTCTTGAAGGCAACATCATTGCGAGCATCGAGAAATTTAGAAATAGTCATATATAGAAAGGGAATAAAACCTTAATAATTATACCCTATTTAAAGTAACTTTACAAACGTAAAGCTAGGTAATAGACTGACCCAAAAAGTTAGGGATAGTGTGGCGATAATTCTATTAGATGCAAAAACGATTAACCGCATAGCAGCAGGAGAGGTAATTGAAAGGCCAGCCAGTGTTGTAAAAGAATTAGTAGAAAATGCTATAGATGCCGGTAGCAGTGAAATAGAGATAAAGATAGAGAGTGGTGGGCGTAACCTCATTACTGTTTTAGATAATGGTAATGGCATAGAGAAGGAAGATATTGAACTGGCATTTAAGCGCCATGCAACTTCTAAACTTAAAAATGATGATGATTTGATGGAAATAAAACATTTAGGGTTTCGGGGAGAAGCACTACCTTCAATTGCTGCAGTAAGTAGAATAAAACTTTCATCGCGAGCAAAAGCTGCTTGGAGTATAGCTTATGAAGGTGGAGAAAAGGTGATGGATCTTACTCCTGCTTCTATTCCAGGTGGTACAGAAATTGAAGTAAGGGATTTGTTTTTTGCCACTCCTAATAGACTTAAATTTTTAAAAACTGAAAGAGCAAAAACTCAAGCAATTGTTGACATTATAAATAACTTGGCCATGATAAACCCCAGCATCGGTTTTACTCTTAGCGCCAATAATAAAAGGCTTTTAAAATATAATAAGCAAGAATCACTACTGTTTAGGTTACGCGAGATTGCCAAGGAATTTGCGGAGAATTCTCTAGTATATAGAACTCTTGATACAATAAGAACTAATATGGGACATGATTTATGTGGGAAAAAAATGCATAGAGAGGAAATGTATGACTTTGAACCAAAAAAACATCTTGGACAAATTAAAACTTTTTACAAAAAGATAAAGCAAGTAGTTGAAAACGTTGTGGAGGAAGAAGGTCTAAAAATTCCTTCTCTTTTTAGTTATGAAAAAGGGAAATCCATCAAAGAAGATATAGTGCGCAAAGAGATGGAAGAACAGATAGCAAGGGAATTTGCAGAATTAAAAGCAGAGCTAATTGAGTTTGAAAACAGACCAGATGTAATTGAACAGCGCCGTATAAAGGCAGAACAAGAAGAAGAACAAGAGAAAATCATAAATGAACTAGCAGAACTAAGACGGAAAGCATATCCCATCTTCAGAGAGAAGGTCAGCAAATTTGAAGATAAATTGCAAGATATAATTAAAACTATAGAGAATAAGGATAATAAGATTGTAGAAGCAATTATACATTATGTTAAAGATAATGGTCAATATTCTGTAGAACAGGTGATGAATGCAGTAATAACAGAAATAGAACTGAATAAAGAACAAATAATAAAGGAAGTAACAGAGCTTAGTAAGCATAAAGAAGAAAAGATGAGGGGATTGAAAGCTTACGAAAAAGAGGAGCAGCGTTCGTGTGAGATAGAAAAAACAAGAGGAATATATCAACTTATTGATAAGTTTATTAATGCAGGCATAGCAAGGTTTAATATAAGTGAAAACAATATAGATGAGTTAAGTCAGAATAGTGAAAGCAAACAAACTGAACCAGATACAGTGGTTGATGAGGTAAAAGTAGAAGAGGGAGTTGATGTAGTTTTAGATTTAGTTTCTCAAGCTGGACCATCTTGGAAAATGTAAAAAAGTTTGATTGTGCTACTTGTTATCTTTCAAAGGGAGTATTCAACAAACCATAGGCGTCAATTCCCAAATTAAATAATAAAGTTAATAGATTGTAGATTTTTCTAAAAAACTTACCACAGCTTGTCTCCCTAAAAGACAGGTATAGAAAAAGCAGAATATCTACATTAAGCTCTCTACATTCCTTAACTTGACGCGTATGGTTTTGTTAAACTTCCTCATTTTGTTTCTAATTAATTTGGCATTGTTAATGCACTTCTAACAATATTTATTTTACATAAATCCAGTAACTTTGCTGGTTCGGATTGCTTTCGGTTATTTGATTTTCTACAATTATAGAGATCCACATCTATAGAAATATCATCAAAAAGTTCATGCATAGTATACATTGCGTTATTCTGTAGATTTGCACTATATTTTATATGTGAGATGACTGTTTTGCTTTCTTTTGCCAAATTAACTAGCAAATGTAAATCTTGCTCATCTGTAATTCCTTGATTTTGAAAATAGCTTTTATCTTTTTCTGTTTTTGGTAGATCTTTTATTTTTAAGTACTGAATTTTATTTAGAGATTCTTGTGTTATCTCTTGGTATTTACCATTTGTAAAAAATTCCATGAATTTTACATTTGACATATTTTCTATAAACTTTGTTACATTTGTATCATCATTCAATAGATCTTGTATTGTGTTTAATAATTCATCGTTTGTTCCAAACCCTTTGATCTCACTAAGTAATATTTTTGTGCTGTCAAAATTAAGTAGTTGATTGAAATAATAATCTACTTTATCTTTTAAATCTGAAACAAATTTACCATCAATGAAGTGCTCAAGTTTAGTGTTTTTTATGGTAGGGAGTATAGTAATACTATATTCAGATCTAGTTTCATTTACAGTACATAATTGACTAGAATTTCTTAGAATAAGCACAAATAAAGAAATATTTTTTAAGAATACTTCTGCTCGTTGAGCATCTATCAATTGCTTGAAATATGCTTCTCCCTTTTTAAGAAAAGAAGCGATAATATAATTGATCTCAAGGATACAATTAACCTTTTCTTCTATATCCTCAAATTCAAATATATACCCATCCTCTTCCATATATGAATAGCGCTTCTTCTTTGATACTCCATCAATTAAGTCATTCTCTATTAATGTACAGAATAAACTGTAATTCTTTAATACTTCTACTATTTTAGTTTCATCAAATCTTGTATCTGAAATCATTTTTATCATTTCATCTGGATAGAATAAAGATCTTGAACCAAACCAAGAATCACACAATAAAGAGTAATTAGCCTTATGATCTATTTCAAAGGAACTGACTAACTTATCTAATACTCCCTTATTGCGTTTGCTATCTAAACAATCAAATAATGCTAAAATTTCGTCAACAGCATCAGTAGCTTTTGATTTATTTTGATATAAACTTTGCACCCTTACAAAAAGACAAAAATCTATACCACTTATTTTTTGAATAAATTTTTTATTTGCTAATAAAGAATGTGCCTTATCTATACCACAGGAATCATAATCTACTAAATACATAAGAAAAATTGAAGGGTTATACTTATAAGCTCCCCTTGTATCAATTAATTTTAAACTTTCAATGACATCTTTATCCTTTATCATTGAAATGAATTTATTACATTCCTGTTCACACATTATTCTATATGTATAATATTTAAATATGCTTGTTATATCAGAATCAGGTTTAAAATTCTTACACAAGGTTGGAATTAAATCATTAGAAAATAATTTAACTAATGTATTGAGACTTTTTTTTGGTAGATAGCTATATCTATCATCTGAGTCAGTTTGTAAGTAAGCTTTAATGATTTCTATTTCTAGTTTTGTTTTTTCTTCAAACTTAAAAGGATAATTTTGCAAATGAAAAGATAGTGCTTTTAATGAATCATGGTTTGTAGATAAGGCTGATAACCGAGATGCTCCTTCCAGAACGGATGAGTAGAATCGGTTACTTTCATCAAAACAGCAAAAGAATTTGAGAAAGCCAATGCTAGCACTATTAATAACTTCAATGAAACTTTCATGTGTACAAGCTTTATTAATTGCATGTACTTTATCAAGTTGCCTACTATTTATTTTTATTAGACGTTCTAACGTGCTCAAGTGTTCAAAATCATTTAATTTTAAATAATCAAAAATGATTTTGAGCTTCTTACGATCAGTAATTTTTATAATAAGGTTGGTAACAAGCTCTAGATATTTTCCGTTCTGCAGTCTGTCATTTAACCCTGCTACGAAGAATGGATTATTTACAACCAGACATCTATTAACTTCGAGTTCAGATAACATCTCTATCACTGATGGACACTGGCTATATAGGTAAGTAATATCTTTTGTATCTAGATTGTCATTTTTAAGAAGATTTATCAATAGATCTCTATTACTATTTTTCATCTTAAGAAAAGCTTTAAAGTTACTTATTGCATTAAGTTTGCCTAATAGTTCTGGAGCAAATAGCCCTAAAACACTACTGAACTCGACTCTTTCTTTATGCCAAAGAGAAAAGAAGAACTTCGGAAAAAGTAAAATTCTTGTAAGGAACAAAACTGCTGAAAACGGTAATAGAACTATATAAAGCGGTATTAATAATATCTTCTTTGCCACTTTTTCAAAGTTTGTCTTCATACCCCTCATATTCTTCTCTGGTCTGATTTTGTGATGTTAATTATATTAATAATATAATAAATCTGAGTTCTTATCAATGAATTATTTAAGAAAGGGGATATACTAAAAGTTTGTTTTGATTGAAAAAACAGAATGCTAACTTTGTTTTAAAAAATTATCACTTTTCAAACACTCAGGAGCGAGTACATTTCCAAGTGCAGTCAATGTACCTGTATCTGAATTTTTTGCTTTTTCTTCACTGACTTTTTCACTAATTTTTACTATAGCGAAACATACAGCTGAAAGGAATGACATTCCAATAAAAATACCAGCAGCAACAATAGGATTAAATACTACTCCAGCCATTGATAAAGCTATTGCAGAATAAATTCCTACTGCTATAAGTGGAGATGCTATTATAGCAACATACATAGCCTTTATTTGTTGGGCTAGTTTGCTGTGATTGATCAGTGCTTATGCTTATTCCAAAAACAGCAAGCGATATTTCTTTCTGTTCCATGAAAATCCGAGCATTTCTGATAGATTATTATATTAAATAATTTAAGAAAATCTAAAATTATTAATTATTTAATTTACTTTATACTAAAATAGTAGCATAATATATAATTAAATTAATATATTGATAACTATGAAAGATAATGCTTATGCATTTATAATAGATTGTAGTTTAGATAAAAAAGGTAATATAATCATTTACGAGTTACAACCTTTTACTGAATCAGGTTTAGGAGCAGAAAAGGGAACACAACAGAATGCTTTTGAAAAAGCATTTCCTAATCAATCTGTATACATAGGGCATCTTGGTGTTAATGTCAAAGGTGAGCGTGATTATATGTTTGTAAAAGGTTGTAATGATGTTACAGATAATGAATTTTATCAAGATTATACTTATAAATCTACCCCATCAGAATATGAAATAACCCAATTAGATAATAAGGTCTATCAAAGATTATATTTACCTCAAGAAGTGTCTCCAGAGCATCTAATGCTAGATCTATCTATAAGTTCTGACAATTTAGCAAATCAGGTTGTTCAATATTTTAAAGATAAGGATATAACTAAAATAGCATTAAAACATCCAGATAGAGCAGTTGGAAAAGGTAATATATTTATCAATGATTTAGCTAACAAAAACGAGGTCGAAAAAGGGATAGAACAGTTAAAAAATCTTAACGGATTACACAGTAAATCGCCACCGTCATACCTTCTTGCGGAAAAACAAAAGATATTTCCAAGAATTAGTAGAAAAACTGGAGAACAAAAAGACGGATATTTAACATATAGAATTGTTGGTATAGCAACCAAAGAGGAAAATGTAGGATATTTTATTGCTACAAAGTCACTTTCTGAGGAAGTAAATTCTCATAAAAGAAAAAGTATGAAACGCTATTTTGGTGAGGAGCATGAAGCTATTGATAGTGATGATGCTAATAATAAATGGCAATCTATTTATATAGGGCCTAAAGATAAGTATTTCAACATTGGTGAAAGAAAAATACCAATAAATAAAGATGTTATACAAGAAGTATTTAAATCTGCATATCATCTGTACCATGACATTAAAGCTCATACAAAAGAAGAATTTGAAGCAAATATAGCAAAATTGGCTAAGTCCAACAATCATGAAATTGCTTTTATGGATTCTAAGTTTCAAAAATCAGAATTAGTTGAAAAGAATGATTTTGTAGCTTTGTTAAATGCCAGTAATGCACAATACTCACCATTAATAGATAAGATTCTAAAAGAAATTTTATGAACAGTCAGATTTGATAGCTATACGTAATACGCTTGATAATACTGATAACCCTGTGTTAAAAGCTGTGTTATGTATGATAGGAAGACAGAAAGATCCTGTGAAAAAATATGATATTAAAGATTTCATCATGAAAGAATATTATGAACATTATAATATCACAATTGAAGAAATTGTTACTATTGCAGCAAAAGAAGGATATCTTAATTTTATAAAACACTATGTTGATAATAAAAATATTAATGAGAATTCAGAAATTCGAGCAATGCTTGCTAAGGTATTGGCTATTGCTGCAAAAGAGAGTAGGGAAATATTAGAATTCCTAGTTGAGAATGGAATTGATATTAACACTATAAATAAGAGTGATAATACACTTCTTACTTCAGCTGCTTATAATGGGAATATAAAAGTAGTACAAGCATTAATAAAAGTTGGGGCGAAGGTAGATATACAGCGCAAAGATGGTATGACAGCGCTAATGTTTGCTGCTCAAAATGGTTATGAAGAAATTGTAGAAAAGTTAATAAAAGCTGGAGCTACGGTAGATGTAAAGGACAATAATAACAGCACACCACTACACTTTGCTGCTCAAGCTGGGCATGCAGAAGTGGTAAAGTTACTAATTAGCAAGGGTGCTGATGTAAGTTTAAAAAGTAACATAATGGGTAACACGTCATTACATTTCGCTGTTGAAGGTAAATGTGTAGAAGTGATAAAGGCTCTATTAGATGCTGATACAAATAATTCTATTGTAAATGAGGAGAACAAAGATTGTAATACAGCATTACATTTAGCTGCTCTAGGCAGCAATACAGAAGTAGTAAAATTATTAATTGAAAAAGGAGCAAATATTGATATAAAAAATGCTAAAGGAAAGACATTTTTAGATTTAGTGAAAGACTCTCAAGTTTGCATACCATTACTAGAATTAGTTGCAAAATATAAACCTGAAAATACAAAAGATTTTCTGTCAAGTGAGCCCGATTTAATAAGCAAATTAAGCAAAGAAAATAATTTGGGTAAGGAATTAAAAGAAATAGTTGATGAAGTGGAGAATACACAAAGAGTCAGTAAAAAAGAGGGTTTTCTTCCTCGTCTCGTTAATTCAAAAGTGCTCGTTAACCCCAGAATAGAAGAATTAAAAAAAATAATAGAAAAAAGTAGAGATTGAAATATTACAAAATCCAATAGGCCTTCAGTAAAAAATATTATACTCTCCAGCACCAACAAGAATCCAGATATTTACTTTCGTTTTACTCTCTCAAAACCACAAAAAAGTATCCATATTTTAGAGAAAAAGAGCTGGAAACATTGCATTATGGAAAACAAAACATAGGATTATTTGAAGTATAATAGGGCATTAGGGTATACATGTATACCGAGTAAGATTAGCTATTGTTGCGGTTTTTAGAATAACATGAAGTTAAGCAGAGAGAAGTTCGTTACGTTTATATGGTGGGCGATGACAGGCTCGAACTGCCGACCTCCTGGGTGTAAACCAGATGCTCTACCAACTGAGCTAATCGCCCTTAACCTTACAGCATAAGCTTATTGTAAATATAGTAAAAGAAAAAATGATACAATGCACTAACTTTATTTAGAAGAAAAGAATAATGGATTTTATTGTGAAATAAAAGGGTTTTAAAGATGTACATCAAACAGAAAATATAGGTAGAATTTTAAAGAGGAAAATACCAACTAGTTATATGCATCAGGGAAAGGTAGGGGGCATAGTAGTGTTTCATAAGAGAAGAAAAGGTAGTATAAAAGAAGATTATTGGGAAAGTGGGGAGAAAGTTAAACTATTTTTACTATAAAAATGGTGCGTCAAATTTTTCTGGAATATAGTTTGTTAATAGCGAAGTTATCTGTTATAAAAAAATTTTTGCATATCCAAATATAACATCGTTAAAGTGAAAAAAGGGGGGTATGTTGAGGCAAGTGATAGAAAATCTGAGTCTTTACTTAATGAACACAAAAGTATAGAAAAAATTAATGTTAGAGATGAAGATTGGAACACACCTTTACACATTGCTGTTAAAAAAGGGATTTAAAGAAATTGTAGAGTTCCTTTTAGAATATGGTGCAAAAGAGCAGAAAAATGATTAAATTACTTTATACACACAAAAAAATTAATTAATTAAATTTTGTAACTGTAAATTACATTTGATTCAAGTTGATTTTTCAATGAGCTTTTGAGATAACATGCTGTATCAAATCGAGAAATAGGCCTAAAAATCTATCAAACAATGAGGAAGAAAAGCACAAAATCGTGGGTCATTTGAGCTCAAAAGGATCGAATCTCAAATAATCAACTTAAGCAAGTGATATGGGCTATCAAAATATAATGTCACATATTGAAACGACCACAAAATATCAGAGGTAGACTGATAAATTATTACCAACAAATGGCAGCAAAGACAAAAAAGCTCTGAATACAAATTTGGTAACCAAGGGAGTGTTCCCCAAACTGGATCAAACAAGAAAAATATTAACATAAGATATGAAATGAACGAAAAAACATCGAATAAAAACAGTGGATTAGTAGACTATAAAGAGTTAATATATTATCGTCCATTCGAGGTCGCTAACTGGCAAAGGAGGAGCCTCTGATCAATAGAAGCAAGTTTAGAAGGTGAAATAGAAAATAAATGAGAATGAAGAAGTAGAAAAGTTCAAAACACAGATTCATTTGAGCTTATGAGATAGAGCTACAGGTAGTCAAAAAAAGACAGATTGATTTACATCCGAAGCAAAAATTTTTAGTATGTTTGCAAAGTTATAAAATCGCATATAGAAGAAATTTACGACCATAAGCAGCAGCAATATTACATATTACCAATGAGTGGCGCAATTACTTGCCCAATAATTTTTATGATTTTTTAAAGTTAAAGTAAGCAAATAATATACTTGGCATAGATCAAAAAAAGAGGTTTTTATCTAGCTGAAAGCGAAGGTTTTGGTTAGGGAATGATCTCAAAGTGTGGAATTTGTGTATTAAAAGCTTTCCTACAGCCATAAACAGCCAACGCAGAAGTGCAATTGTGTATGAGATAAGGAACTCATTAAAATATGTATCCAGCAAAATGAATGATTTGAAGAAAGGCTTCAAATAGAGAAATAGCTGAATGCTTGAATTAGAAGAAAAACGGGGAATCCTATGGCAAAATAATTGGGAAACTGGCTATTTTAAGTATTCTGATCCGGTTAGGTTTATACTACCAATCCCATAGAAATCAGGAAAAAACCAATTACAAATGCCTTGGTGCTATAAAAAAATAGAGCAAAATTGGACTATATCAAATTGGGCTTTAATCATCTCTCAACTTGATATTTTCTTTCCTAACAGATTGAAAATTTAGTTGAGTTTTTGACCCAGTTTGGAGAACACTCCCATTTTGCACAACAAAGTAGTGTAGCACAGCCTTCCTTACAGCAAGTCCAAATTCTACTTGTTTTAAAATAACTTCATTACTGTTTGCCAACTGGTAACTAATTTCCTTTCCTCTATTAATTGGACCAGGATGCATTATAATCATATCCTGTTTTGCATATGATAATTTCTCTTCATTTAGGCCATATAAGTGAAAGTATTCTTGTTCTGAAGGAATAAAAGTACCCTCTTTCATACGTTCCTTTTGAACTCTAAGCAGCATTAGAACATCGATATCTTTTATGCCTTCTTTTAGTGAATAATATACTGACTCTACTCCAGGAAAATTGCTACACATAAGAGTTGGCGGTCCAATTATACTAACTTTTGCCCCTAACCTACTTAGCAACCTAATGTTTGACCTTGCAACTCTGCTGTGCAGAATATCACCACATATTGCAACTTTTAAACCTTCTATTTTAGACTTAAAGTACTCTATTACTAAACAATCAGCTAGAGCTTGTGTTGGATGTTCATAACTACCATCACCAGCATTAATTATGCTGCATTTTGTATTTTTTGCTACAATAGCCATAATACCACTACATCTATGTCTTACGATCACGAAATCTGGTTTCATCGCATTTAGTGTTCTTAATGTATCTACTAGGGCTTCTCCTTTGTTTACCGAGGAAAAATCAACTGGAATGATAATAACATTTGCACCCAAATCTTTTGTAGCTATTTCAAAGGAAGATAGGGTACGAGTTGAGCTTTCAAAAAATAAATTAATAATTATTTTTTTCTTTAATATGTCGCTTTTTTTACCACTTGTGTACTCTCTTCCCAATTTCATTATTTCATCAATATCCTTTAAAGATAAGTCAGATATTTTAGTTAAACTTCTGCACGTCACAGTCATTTAGGTAAATAGTAACTATTTTATGTTAAATAAAGACAATTGCTAGGGGTACTTTTTTTATGAAAAAAAATAACAATGAGTATTCTTTAATTATTCATGAACTGTTAGCTCAAGGTCTTATATCACAAGATCAATTAGATATTGCTATGAGAATTCACAAAGAATCTCAAGATAAAACGCTAGAAAGGATTTTAGTTGAGCTTGGGTTTATCACTGAAAATACATTAAATAGTATTTTAGCTCCTTTAGATCTAAAAGATTTTGACCTTAAGTCAGTTATAATTGATCCATATCTAGTAAAATTAATTACGAAAGAAAAAGCTTTAGAGTACAAGGCTCTGCCAATTTTTGCCAAAGAAAATAACATATACATTGCTCTACCTGACGTAAGTGATATAACAACATTAGATAAAATAAAACGCTATTTACCTCAAGAATATAACAAAATTACACCAATCTATGCTTCAGAAGCTGAAATAATACAATTAATAGATCAATTTTATGGCTATGAAATGTCTATTAACAGTATATTACAGGAAATAGAGAGTGGTACTGATAAGAGGGAAGAATTAGAGTCTTATGAGAATCCTACAGTGAGATTGGTTGATGCGATACTTATAGATGCGGTTAGAAAAAATGCCTCTGATATTCACCTTGAACCAGAACAGATGTTTGTTAGGCTTCGTTATCGTGTAGATGGTTACCTACAGCAAATATGTAGCTTCCATAAAGATTACTGGAACGCTATTTTGGTAAGAATTAAGGTTTTATCTAACATTGACATAGTAAAAAGTAGAACCCCACAGGATGGTAAAATAAGTTATAATATGTTTGGACGTAATATAGATTTGCGTATTTCAACTCAGCCTACTATACATGGAGAAAACGTTGTTTTGCGTATACTAGATAGGGAACATGCCCTTCTACCAGTAAGTGAGCTAGGATTTAGTGAATATAATCAAGGTTTAATAACAAAGTTACTGAAAAAACCTGAAGGTATAATTATTGTAACTGGGCCTACAGGTAGCGGTAAAACTACAACTCTTTACTCACTGCTTAACCAAATAAACTCTGCACAAATAAATATCATGACGATAGAGGATCCAGTTGAATACAGCTTGCCTATGATTAGGCAATCAAGCATGAGTAAGATTGATAATATGTCTTTTATTGAAAGTATTCGCTCAATAATGAGGCAGGATCCAGACGTTATCCTTATTGGTGAGGTAAGAGATCAGCAAAGTGCAAGTTCTGCACTTCGTGCATCAATTACAGGTCACAGAGTATTTACCACTTTACATGCAAGTGATTCGGTAAGTGCAATACTTCGTTTAAGAGATATCGGTGTGCCAGTGTATATGCTATCCGGGTCAATTACATGCATAATTTCTCAACGTTTAATGCGTAGGTTATGCGTAGATTGTAAGAAGCAGTATCCTGCAACAGATAAAGATTGCTCTATTTTAAATATTAGCAAACAAGAAAATATCTATCACCATACTGGATGTAAAAAGTGCTTTAGCACCGGTTATAAGGGTCGCGTAGCTATATGCGAGGTTTTATCCTTCGATTTGAGTCTTGATGAATTAATTACATCCGGTGCTAGTTATAGATCTGTAGTTCAATACATAGAACAAAAGGGTTTTATTTCTATCTTACGTGATGCACAACAAAAAGTTCTAGCTGGAATATCAGATATAGATGAATTAGTAAATGTGGTTGATGTAACTAAACTGCTTTAGTTTAAAATTTTCATTTTTATATTGACAAAGCTTTACTATTATTAATAACGTAATACATTAATAATAAAATAAATAAAATGAATATTATATCTAAACAATACTATGAATTTCTTAGTACATTACAAGAGATATTTCGCATTATAAATTCAAAAGAGGTAAAGATAATAAAAATAGACGAAGGAATTATCTGTTTTCAGAATGAAAAAGGTAATAATATTGAAATATCTACAGCACATGACGTCGTTCAATATTGCTCTAATGATTATAAAAATCGTGAGCTTTTTATGTATGATGGAGTTAAAATTCAACCAATAGGTAAGGGTAATGATGAAAGTGTTAGTAAGGTATCTCTTGTTTATAACCAAAAGGAGATAAACTTTTTTTCTTTTGTAGTAAATTGCCTAGCTCAAGACTATGGAAGCCCTAAAAAGAATAAAGAGTTAAAGAAGGCTCTTAGCGTTGAACAAATTGTTCTTTATTTAGAAAAATTCATTATTGATCCTGTCTATGCTCCAAAAATATATAGCATAAGTGAAATTACTGATAATGTGGTTGGTCCACTTGGTAAAACTATAGATCAAATTAAAAATTTTCTTGAGCAAAATCAAATGCGTTATTTTAATCGCCTTAGTATTGATAAGGAAAACAAAACTATTTCTTTTGGATTTGTCAGCAAAGAAATTATAATGTCACAAAGTGATATATCTGCTATAAATGAAAATCGCTATAATATTGATTATTATGGCTCTATTTTGAAGTGTTTAGGTGAAGAAATAAAATCAAATGTAGCTATTACAAGACACACTTTTACTGCAGATCAATTCTATGCAAAGCTTTTACTCTATAATCGGAGATTTGACTGCCTTATGTCTAAGAAGTCAACTGTAAATACTACAGAAGGTCAAAAAACAGATGAATTCACAAATGTACAAGAAACTAGTACATCGCCTAGCTATACGCAAACTCTTATTAATCCAAGTATTAAACATAAAGGTCTTGTAGCAAACAATACAAAAAATCAAGAGATAAGTAAAACTACTAATGTGCAGAGTGAGAGTACAGGACATTATATGCCACTTAGCCATACACAAACTCCTGCTCGTCTAAGCACTGAACATAGTGATCTTATACCTTGCAAGCCAAACAGTAACGAGCAACAATTTTCAACATCGTCGTTAGTATTAGTAACAGTTATACCTGGTTTAATAATTCTTTTGCTACTTGCTTTAGCATATTATCGCTACAAAAAAAGAAGTGGTAATGAAGTTAGAACAGGTATTAATGCAGTGGAAATGAAATTAATTCCTTTAAATAATATAAACATCGTATGATTTGCTAATCTTTCCTTCTTCTGGCCATAGACTGTCCTTCAGTTAGCTTCTGACATATAATTCTTACTCTAATTTTCGCTTCTTTTTCTAACTCGTTTTCTAAAAAGAACTTATCCTCTAAACACTTTAATAACTCTATTTTTTGATTTGTTTCTATGTCATACATATTGGTATCGGATTTATAACTGCTAAGCTTCATCCATTTGTTTATTGGTACAATAAGTCAGATATTAGCAAATCATCAGTTGCCTCTATAACCCTGATCTGTTAGCTCATGATTTAGAATGTAATTTTATCCCATTCATAACCACTATACATATCCTTTATACAAATTTTCCATATCATTAGGTAGGCTAATATATCCTATGCTTTTAAATTGTTTTAAATTGTGAGATGTTTCTAAATAAAGTTGTTGTACATTCTTTTCATATTCAGTAAACCTAAAATTTAAACCTTACAGAATCTTCATTTAATAATTCCATCTATGCTACAACTCCTATGTTACCCAAAATCATTCAACTTCTTTTCTGTTATAGTTGATATTTCATCTGCTTTCTCATTACAAAATTCGTTGAGGATAAATTAGTTATTTTTCTCATTATAATTTTTTGTAATAAATTTAAGAGCCCTGTTTTTTTCTTCTCTCCACCAACTTCCCTTATCTGCACTCGTATGGTTTGAGGAATACTCCCATTTTCCCATTATTCAGAGTATACTAATACGCTGACTCTTTTTTCCAGATTTTGAAGCATTTCTGGTAATATCCATAAGTTCTGTATTATTGATTCATACCAGACTTTTAGGTTGCTTCAAGAATTCTGCTCTTTATTTCTTTCCCTATACCCATAGGTCTTTTTTTAATCCAATTTTCTTCAGTTGAAAATTAATATTACCCCAAAGTTCAGCTATTTTCGATAGAGTTTTGCGCAAATTTAATTTTGTGCTCCGAATTTTTTTCTGCCATTCGTAACCTTAAATCTTTTGTACATCCAATGTTTGCATTGCTTTTTTCCTTAACTGCTGGCATTTTAAATCCTTATCCTATCACCATCTAGTGGATGGGTTGTAATTAACTTGTCTGGTATAGTTAGGTGTCGTTAATTCGCTAGATAGTTTTGTGCGTACCTTAATATCTTCTTGAAGTCTACTTTTTTATGAGAAAGTTTGCTATTAATTTGATCATCAGATGTAGTTTTTCTTTTTAACTTGTTTCTGCAGCGAAAGTAGTTGCACTAGTGAGTTCAATTTTATTGTAAATCTCTCTAACGGGTACTGCATAAACTTCTTGTAATGTATCAAGTACAATATCTCTATTAGATGGAAATAATATATGTTGTACTATAGATTTTTCCAGTACGTGTTGCTTAAGATATTGCAATGCATTAAATGTATAATTATCACCAACTTTTTTAATATTATCAAGCTCCTTATCTAGTAGTTGAATATCTTCATTGTATTGTAACAATGCTGTTGAATCTTTATTTGCTTGTATTAATTGTGCACAGTGAGGGTAATTCCTCTTGAATTTTTTAAGTTCTTCTGTGAAATTCTTTAAAATAGGATCGTTATCTATCCTTGTTTCACTATCTAAATCAGCACATAAAATTGAAAGTATTAAGTTAACATTTACTGAGGTATTTAGTTGTTTTTTAATGGTAATTGGCTTTAGGTTCAAATTATAATCTTCAGCTTTACCCTCTGTTTCAACTACTAATAGCTTTTCTTTTACTTTCATATTATCCCCCCTACAACATATACAAAGTTATTAGCTCTATATCCTTTCTTTTTATTTTTATAAAAGGCTTTTAAAAATATTGTGTAGTTTAACCTACTACTAGTTAATGATCAACATAAACGTTCTTTCTAATACTCTATTAGATTAATATATCTATAAGTTATTTTAAAAGTGCTGTGGGTTTTAAAAGTGATATCTAATTTTTATATACTGCTGTTTTGAGAGAACATGTAGATGTGGCAGGGTTCCTTTTAAAAAATGGTGCAGATCTTAACGTTAAAGGAGTTAACAGATAATGTAAAAAATACTGCAAAAATTCTGCTTCCATGGTTTAAAACATATATGATATAAAGAGAGAGCCAATCTGGAGAGATTGAGGCTGTAGAGGCGGCCTTTAAAGTGGCAGATGTATAGGAAAAAAAGATCTGAATATATTGAATAGGATCTTTGGCGACCTACTGAATAGTTTTAGCTATTTTAGGCTCTTTTGCCTAGAGTAAGGGTTGATATCCTTATAGTTATATGCCTTAAAACATATAACCATAGCGCTTCCAATTATCAATTCTCTCATGGTGGGAATCCGTGAAAAGGGCTAAAAACGCTCCTCTCTCTGATGTTGTACACCTCTCCAGATTGGCACTAAATCAACAATAGGTCGATTAAAAAATCAACACACAATTCCTAAATCAAATTCTTTTTAACATCTTTTTTCAATTCCCTTTTATCTTTTTATTCTTTTTCTCATATTTTATGAAAAACCTAAGTAGTTGCAAAATACCAAATTATTGATTAATTTCACTGAGCTGTGCTTTGATACGGTATCGCCAGGGTATAAATATTATAATACCTGGCATATTAAAGTTATTGCTGATATATTGCAAGCTGCCTTTAGTGGTGAAGTAACGCGCATTATTGTTAACATGCCGCCAAGATCAATGAAGTCAATTTGTATTAGCGTTGCTTGGCCCGCATGGATTTTAGGAATAAGACCAGAAGCACGGATAATTGTTGCCAGTTACTCACAAATTCTCAGCTTAAAACACTCGCTTGATACTAGATGCATATTGCAATCTGATTGGTATAGGGAGTTATTTCCAGAAACCAAACTCGCACAAGATACTCAATGTAAGTTTCAAACAACCAAGATGGGATTTAGATTCGCCACTTCAGTTGGAGGTACCTTAACTGGAGAAGGGGGTGATTTTTTAATAGTTGATGATCCCCTAACTCCAATGCAGGCTGCAAGTGAGAGGATGAGAAGCCGTGCTAATACATGGTTTGATCAGACGTTTGCCACTCGGCTAAATGATAGAAAAACGGGAGTTATAGTTGTAGTGATGCACAGACTCCATCCGGATGATTTAACAGGACATTTATTGAGCAAAGCAGGTGGCATTTGGCATCATTTATGCTTGCCTATGATCTCTGAGGAAAAACAAACTATTTACTCACGAATGAGAGATATTTTATATGTTAGGGAAAAAGGAGAGTTGCTTCTTCCCGTAGGAAAAAAAGATATTGAGCAAATAAAAACAGAGCTTGGCACATATGCCTTTGCGGCACAGTATCAACAAAATCCACTATCTGAGTGTCAAATTAAACAAGAATGGATAAAACGTTACCGAGATTGCCCAAATGACTTATCTTATGTTACCCAAAGTTGGGATACTGCAAATTCGCAAGATAAAGATTTTAGTGCATGCACTACCTGGGCTAAAGTAGATAATATGTTCTATCTGCTTGATTCATACAGAGCAAAGTTAGAATATCCAAGCTTAAAACAGCAAGTACTATCTTTAGCTAAGCGATGGCAGCCTCATGCAATTTTAATTGAAGCCAAGGCTAGCGGTCAGCAGTTAATACAAGAGCTTAAAGCCAATAGTATTTTACCTATTATTAAGATAACACCATCTGCAAATAAAATTACTCGTTTCCATCAAACTGTTCCACTTATAGAAGCTGGTCGTATTTTTCTTCCCCATAGCGCTGTTTGGCTCGGTGATTTTGAATATGAGCTCTTTATGTTTCCAAAAGTTCGATATGATGACCAAGTGGATAGTATGACTCAATATCTAAATTGGGCTTACAGCTCTACGCATAACATTCCAAAAATTGTATGTTTTTGATTTCTTAAAAAGAGATATTATATTAATGTTAATATAGTATCAATAATGGTTTTGTCATACTTAGAAATAAAAATTATGCACGCTTGATAAGAAATAAGTATTTAAAATCACAAAAATTAAAAAAGAATTACGTAACCATATCTACAAATGAATATCTAGAATTACAAAAATATAAATTAAAGCATGAGCTAAAAGTAATCAGAGATTGTGATTATGAGAGGGAACGTGCTTTTAATAGTCATTGTGCTCAAAACTCAGAAGAATATTTTAAAATAGTAAAAAACTTAATACTTGATGGTATCAAGCATGGAATTATTGATAGTGACATTTATGATCTTATGTTAAGCGAACATTGTCTATTTTCTGAGATATTAGAAGATAGTGAATTAAAAGATGTATGTATTGCTGCTGTAAGAAATACTCCATATAACCTTTCAACTTATCAAACCGAAGAAACGGAGGTGAGTTCTGCTATATACAAAGAAGGAATTATTGGTAATATATTTACATACGCGCCAGAGCTCATATCAAATTTTCTTGAGGTAATTTCGTATTCATCAAAAAATAATATTTTCATACCAAAAAATTATATTTTTGATGTAGAAGAAGATTTTAAAGACAGCGTGGAAGAGGATATTAAAAATTATTGTACGATAAATATTAATGGAGATTATGATATTGAACCATACTACCTTCTACCTATAAAAGATAGTCTTCATTTTAAAGAATTTAAGCAATATTTTAAGGATATTTATAGTGCAATAAATTCCGATGATCTTGATAAAGTAAAAAGTAGTTTAGAAAAAATAAAAACTAGTGTTTCTGAGTATAAAGTAGATATTAGTAGTGTTGCTCAAGCATTATGCTGCTTAGCAAAAGAAGCTAAATCTGATCAAGATATTGGACATGCTATTTCTGATGCACAAGCAGATATTACCTTCCCTATATATCTAGAAAATACTAGCATATCTTCAGGTACTAATAAAGAAGGGAGGTTTTAATTTTTTTAGCTAAAAAGTATAGAGTTGAATTTTATGCCATTTTACTATACTATATTAGTAAGTTTTACTTATGTAAGAAAAAAATGCCTTATATTAATGAAGAAGAATATCAAGATTACCTTGAATTCAAAAATAAGCAACTGAATGATCAATTAAGAAACGCTGTTGCTACTCATCGTTATGATATAGTAAAAGAGCTAATTTCTAATCAGAAGTTAAAACCAATCGATGATAAAATGTGCGAATTGATATTTGATAAATCTATACTTCGGGATCTATGTCGAAAAGATTATTTGCATGATATAATAGATTTTTTTATGAAGTACGTTTCGCGTAATTTTTTGTATCATAATTACTTTGGCTATTACCTTCAGGAATGTGTGTATAGAAGATTTGTGTCGTTGAGTTTACAGGGTGTATTACCATGCTTATTAAAAGCTATATCAAACTCAGAGAGGTATGATATTTCCATTGATTTTATAAATGTTATATATCTAAAAGTGGCATTAGATGAGGAGAATGGGCCTAATCGTATACACTTAGAAAAAGCTCTAGAAGCTATTGATAAGTACTGTACAAGATTAATAGATGACTATAATTCGAGTTATGATGTTGACCCACACTATCTCTTATCAATAAAAGATGCTCCTAATTTTAAAGAATTTAAGCAATATTTTAAGGATATTTATAGTGCAATAAATTCCGATGATCTTGATAAAGTAAAAAGTAGTTTAGAAAAAATAAAAACTAGTGTTTCTGAGTATAAAGTGGATATTAGTAGTGTTGCTCAAGCATTATGCTGCTTAGTAAAAAAAGCTGGATTTAATCAAGATATTGGACATGCTATTTCTGATGCACAAGCAGATATTACCTTCCCTATATATCTAGAAAATACTAGCATATCTTCAGGTACTAATAAAGAGTTTCAATTTTCAATCTTGAAGCAGGCTTAATTAACGTCAATATCCATAGGTTTCATTCCTACAACGTTATAGCCTGAATCTACATGTAAGATCTCTCCGGTAATGCCACTGCTGAGATTTGATAGTAAAAATAAAGCTGCTTTGCCTATCTCTTCTATTGTAACATTCCTCCTTAGAGGTGAGCTTTTGCTGCTATAGTTTTGAATATAGTGAAAGTCTTTTATTCCAGAAGAAGCAAGTGTTCTTATAGGGCCAGCTGAGATGGCGTTAACTCTAATATTTTTAGGACCTAAATCACATGCTAAGTAGCGTACGCTTGCTTCAAGTGCAGCTTTACATAAGCCCATAACATTGTAATTTGGCATTACTTTTTCAGCTCCGTAGTATGATAGGGTTAGCAAACTTCCTTCTTGACTCATAATTTTTGCTGCTTCTCTTGCTAGAGCTGTAAATGAGTAACATGAAATATGCATTGCTGAAAGAAAATTTTCCAAGGAGGTATTAATATACGGTCCATTTAACTCATTTTTATCGGAAAAGGCAATTGCATGCACGAGAAAATCGATACTTTCCCATTTCTTTTTCACTTCTGCAAATGTACTATCTATCGATTTTTCATTTTTAACATCACAATGCAAAATTAACTGGCAATTTAGGTTATTCTTTTCTACTAATTCAGATATTTTCTCTTTTACATTATCTGATGGATAAGTCACTATCAACTCTGCACCTTGCTTTGCAAGTTCCTTTGTAATACCAAACGCTAGCGATCTTTCGTTTATAATTCCAGTTATAATTCCCTTCTTTCCTTGCATAATCCTGTTCACAGCAACTTTAGAGATAAATTATTTATATTTTATCTAAATAATAAAAATAGACAACTTCAATATGCAAGCAAGTATTTAATAAAAATATTAAGATATTTGAAATTTTGACAATATTAAATTAGTTTGCTAAACCTGAGGGAGAGTTTATGAAGAGTAATCCAAAATGCAATGGGAAGATGAAGGCGTTTTAATTGCAGTTAAGAAGTACGGTGATAATGGTTTGATTCTTTCTTTGTTTACAAAAAATAACGGTAAACGTCGGGGATTCATTAAGACATCAAAAAGCAGCAGTTACAAATTCGAGGTAGGTAGTTTATTTGCGGTTCAATGGAGAGCAAGGTCTTTAGATAATTTAGGCTACTTTAAGTGTGAACTAATGAGATCGAATATGTATTACCTCATTACAGATAAAATTAAGGCCATTGCTATTTCTTCTGCTTCTTCTATTTTAGAAAAAGTATTACCAGAAGGGGAAAAACAGGCAGCTTTGTATGAGGATTTAATTTTGCTTATTGATGCCATGCAACATGACGATTGGCAAAAATATTACCTTAAATTTGAACTGGAGCTTTTATCACAACTTGGTTTTGCTTTAGATTTAACTAAATGCGCTGTAAGTAAAACAAATGAGGATCTAAAATTTATTTCCCCCAAAACTGGTAAAGCTGTGTCCGAAAAGATAGGAAAAAATTATGCACACAATCTGCTTCCCTTACCGAAGATGTTATATGACGTATATCATAATTACCAAATTAATTATAAGCTAGAGGAGTTTCAGCTTAGTTTAAAAATTCTTGGATATTTTCTCAGTAAACATTTGTTTTCCCAATTTGCTACTGAGCTACCATTTTATAGGAAATTATTGATTTCTTCTAATCCATCTTAACTTAATATTAAGATTAGTATAGGTAATTATTTTTTCTTAGTTATACTATTGCAAATTTAAGTTTGGGGGATGTATGAACGACAAAAAAATAAGAGATGAATATAGGAATAAGTATCATGACTTTGTCAGCAAGGAAATCGTACCTATTGCCAACAAAACACTTCTTGATGATAAACAGATTGAGTTATCAGCTTATAACAATGCCGGCAGTGTTATTGGAATAAATTCAGTATTGGTTAGCTTTAAACAACATTACGGTCATCGTAATGAAGGGGGAGGGACTACATACATTAGTAAAACAATAGAGTATACATCGGATGAAAGGTACTATAGAGCGTTTGGTAACCTGGTCGATGATAGCATGAATAGAATTAAGGTTGGCAATCAAAACTCTTTCTTTGATTTTATTGCAGTATGCATTAACGGAGATGTGTATGATCATAAAATTTTTGCAACAAAAGAAGAGTTATTTAATCATTTAAGAGGGCTTATTGATGATAAGCGATATATAAATCAGCGCAGGGCTGCGTTTGAGCCAAGTAAATTTCCTGAAATGAGCGTGTGGAGACAGTCGGAATACTATGATTTTGTTGATAGTAGATTCAAGAAAAAACTATGCGAAATCGAATCCATTGGTGGTATCCCTGTTGCAAATACGATTGCTATAACAGATATAAATCTTAAGCAACAATTTGTTCGTTTTCGTGTAGAGGGGGACACAAAACCATATGTTTATACATCGAATTCTAAGTATCATAAGTCGATTACATCAGAACCAAAGTATGGACGTGTTCTCGATAAGGAAGAAGTTAATGCATTTAAAATAGAAAATAACGACCCTAATTTTATGTTTATATTAAGATGTCTAAATAAGGATAAAAAGGCTCTTGAACCGGTTTTACAATATCGTCAACCAGTGAAGTATAAGGAATTTACACAAAGAGAACTTTCTGCATACCTTGATGGGTTTATCAGTGATGATAAATATAAAAATGAATATGATATTACATTTGTACCAGTTGAAGTAAACCCTGGTGTGGATGAGTCATTAAAAGAGAAATATATCGATTTTGTTGAAAAAGAAATTAAACCAAAAATAAAAAATATGTGGATGGTATCTGCAGATGATGACTCAATATTTTTTGCTCAGCATTATGGAACACTTACAGTGATGGGATCTAAAGTTGACAATACGCCAGAACATGACGGTGCAGATGTTGTTTTGACTCCTCACAGTAGACTAAATTCTTATCGAAAGAAAGGTGGGCAAGAAGTATATGGAATCCCCAATGACAATCCTAATTTTAAGTTTATACGAGAGTGTTTAAGCCACAATGGGACAGAATCTAAATGGATCCAGTTTGTACCAACTAGAGAGGAATACCTTTCTGGAAACAATAAAGATCTACTTCAGCGTTTAGAAAAATTGCCTTTTAATCAACAATGCAAAGAAGATTATTTAAACAACTTTATATCCTTACCTGGTAGTTCTAGTAGCGCGGTGTCTACAATGTTACCACCAGTTATGCACCAAGCAGTTTTTTTCACATGGCTTGCTTATATACTAAGCCCAGTTATTAATCCAGTTTTTAATTACATAAGTAATAAAATTATTGGGCCAAATCATATTGATGATAGGGAAAAGAAGAAAGAGCTAAGTGATAAACCATCATCAAACATGACTGAAGCTAGGGAACAACAACTAGATAAAAAGGGTATTATGAAATAAATTATTAGCGGTTTTTGTAAACCGCTATATTTAAATAGTTTAAATATTATTGACTGTATTTTTACTACTAAATATACTGATACTTCTGACTCCTTCGTCTAGTGGTTAGGACATCACCCTTTCACGGTGGTAACACGGGTTCAAATCCCGTAGGAGTCACTTCCTTAATTTACATGAAAAATTGTGCTTCCGCAGTTGCTAGCTAGTAATTACTATGGGTAATTATTAGATGCTTTGCATATGCCTAAAAAATTTACAACATATTTTAAAAATAACGAAATAGAGAAATTTAGCGAGCAAGTAGAAGATGTAGTCTATAGAGCGCAAGTTAAATTCTCAGACAATATTGATGACATTGCTGATAGCAATTTAAACAAGTTTAATGATCTTTTACGTAAAGAATTAAACTTAGCTATTAAGAACACTTACTTTCAAAATATTGAGCTGCTGAAGTCGTCTTTTACTAAACAATTTCTAGATTTTGAGGTTCTAAGTTCCTTAAACAAAAAAGGAAAAATGAGCTTAACGCAATTACTTTTCAACATTCTACAAAATATATCAAAAAATCACATCAATTTATAATTATTATAAGAAACATAAAACTTTCATATATCTTCACAAGATTTTTATTAAATAAAGAAAAATATTAGTACTACATGTAATGGTGAATATTAGTTAAATATTTGATAAATTTAGGAACTGTTCAATGAAAAAAAACACTGGAATTACGGACACTTACTGCAATTAAAGTGCTGTGTATTAACTTCTATATTTCAAAAAATACCATAGAGAAGTAACGTTTATCCAAATTAGGCACTTCTGATAAATTCAGATTAATTATTTAATTTAAAGGTTTATTTATGTTACAAAATTCAACTATTCATTTAACGCGCAAGTCTGCACCTATCGCTCATCCTATGAATTTATCAATGATAAAATCATTTTTACGTGTAGAAAATGATCAAGATGACGATTTGATTTTAAACCTAATATCAATCGCAACAGAATATGCAGAGTGGTACATGGAGAGGTCACTTATGAAACAAAAATGGCAGATTTCATGTATTGGCTATGTACCTAGAAAAATTCAATTAATTTTTGGTCCGTTAATTGAAGTCGAATCAGTAAAAGCTGTATTGAGAAATGACGGTGAAATTGTAGTTAATAAAGATTTATACTGTGTTGATGTGGTTGGTTCATATATTGAATTTTATAGCTATTTTAACATTCGAAGACTAGATATAACCTATGAAGCAGGACATCTCAACGCCGATTTAATTCCAGCTCAAATAAAGCATGGCATTGCTCACCATGTTGCAATAGCTTATAAAAACCGTGAGACAGAAAATAGTAATAGCTTATCAATTGTAAGGGAAATATATTCCCCATTTCGTGAAGTTAAAGTTGTTTTATGATATGAGTTCTGCACCTAAAATTCTAAGTGAACTGCATAACATAGTGCTGAAGTCGCTGAAAGGGGATAGTAATATAAAAAATTGTATTGCAGGCACTTACGACTACCTACCTAAAAATCCTTCGCTGCCATATATCAGTATGCGTATAGCTGACTATCAAGAAATATCTTTAATCCCTAAATTTATGCTCAAAGCAAAATTAGTTTTAGGTATTTATAGTTTTCATATGCAGAGCTTATTTGAGATAATGGAAAGCGCAGGTAAGGTAGTAAGTTCTTTAAATTTTAAGCATCTAGATTACAAAGCAGTGCTGTTAAACAATGGTACTGCTGGCCAACATGACGATGTCCTATATGCACTGATGAATTTTAATATCTTATTAAAGGAAAAATGTGATAAAATTTAAAATAAAAGATCAAAATGGTGAGTTTATTACGCTAAAAAGCATAAAGAATCTTCGCCTAACCTTGCGTACGAAAGCAGAAGAAGAAAATAACGTATTTTCTTTAGGTTGGAAGCAGACTTTAAGCTACTCCGGCACTAAGTACATTACAATTAAAGTTAATGGTATTTTAGACTGCAAAGTTGCTGATAAATTACTATGTAAGTATGCGTTTGCAAATGCTGTAAGTGACTATGAAATATCTTTCAGTAGCAGTGGTGAGAAGATATCACTGCAATGCCTTATTGAACTATATGAAAGGTACTACGACCCCAGTAACTTTGATAGTTTTACCTTAACTTTGGTGAGTGCAGGAGTAGTGAATTTAAAAACTATTTAAAGTTAAAAACTTCATTTATCATCTACTATCTCCCTAATATTGGTTTAGACATGTTTTCAAGGTCTGTGTCATCTGATATATAATAATCTTTTTTAGTTTGATATTCATCTTTCATGTATTTTATAGAGTAGGCAGCGTGACATAATAGTGAAGATACCAGTAAAGCAAAACCTGTTGTACCTATAATGAATTTGGTATTATCAGCTAGTTTACTAAATAAGCTTATCCCAACTAATATGGTGCCACCTATTGCAGTACAGTCAACAAATGTGCGTGCAATACAATCTTGTATTCTCATATCTTTATTATTTAATACGCAAATAACGCTGACTATATCTAATAGCACACGTAGAGAAAAAGGAATAAGTAAGATCATGCCTACAACACTAAGAATAGGACCTTCTTTTGCTAGTGTACTAGCTCTATCAAACAATTTTGCCCCAACTAGTGCAATACCAATGGCAAAAAACCCAAAAAGCATCAGGTTTGCTTTTCTTTCCTTTAAAACTGATCTTAAAATAAAACCATCCATTTTATACCATAAGATAAACATAATTTGATTATATGCTAATTTAATAATATTACAAATTGTTTTGCTTCTCAAATTAAGAGACTTAATACTTTTTAAATTATTAAAATGTATAATTTTAAATTGATGTTATTGATTATGAGTAATATTTTAAACCACATTCAATATTCACCATTGAAAAAAAATATACTTTGATAGATGATAGCAAATTACATGATACATTTGATCAGATTATCGATTATGAAAGGTATTACGACCCCAGTAACTTTGATAGTTTTACCTTAACTTTAGTGAGTGCAGGAGTAGTGAATTTAAAGACCATCCAAAATTCCACTTAACAAGAATGTGTTTCACCCCCACTATTTTATTCCATTTTTACAGCTACTTTCAGAGTTTACACTTTCGAGACTGCCATTAATCAGCTTTTGAGATTTGTATTCATCTCTAATGAACTCTGCCCTATGAGCAACAAAACATAACAGTGAAGATAGAAGTAAAGTAAAACCTACCACACCTGTGATAAATTTTGCATTACCATCCAGTTTACTTAGTAAACTTACTCCAGTTAGTATAGCACCACCTAATATAGCAACACTAGGAAATATATTGCCAACAATATCCCTTTTTCTTATATCAGCCTCATTTTTCATTCTATCGATATGGAAAGCTGTATTCACTATAACAGGGAAGAACAAAGATATAAATAAAGCCAGGCCTATAAAGCCAATAGTAAAATTTGTCTCACCTGATCCAAATAATCCTATTCCACTTAATACAATACCAGTGATAAGAATTCCAGCATAAATTAGGTCTTTCCGATTTTTCTTTAATACCAATCCTAGGTTTTGATCATTCATTTTTACCTCATAAGTAAGTATAATCTATATTATACGATGATTTTTTAATTTTTACAATTACTTCTCTTAAAGAATTAATAAATATATTACTATAGCAAGAATTACAACTCTCTTTTAAGAAGACTTAATATTTTTTAAATTATTAATATATATAATTTTAAATTGATTTTATTGATTATGAATAATATTTCAAACCACATTCAATATTTGCCATCAGAACGAAAATATATTTTGGTAGACGATGATGAATTATATAACAAATTTGATCAAATTATCGATGAGGAAATCAGTAAAATAGATAGCTATGAAAAGCTAATGCAACTAAAAAGAAGCATTGATAGCCTTGTTGAAATACTTTATAGTAACGCTTCTTTTTGTGATATCGAAACGGAACTTGAGATAACAAAACATACGCAGGCTAAACTTGAGTCACAAAAAAGAATACAAGATAAAAAAAGAAAAATTATTGAGAGCATAATTACATATGTTGCTATGCAACAGCAAGAAGCAGATGGTAATGCCAGTAACGTAAATCACACAGAAAAAGAGAATACAGATATAGGTAAAATAAAGGATAAACTTAAGTTACAAGTGAAAGAAGTATTGTTTGCAGTGCTTGCAAATAGAATGGATCCAGAAAAAAGGGCAGGGGAGACAGAATCCAGTAATGTAAAGGATGCAAAACAGCATGGTAGAGAAGATGAAGATCATAAACGGCAGTCTAATATCTTTAGCTCATTGTTGAAAATATTACTTAATGTGTTATTTGGTATAAATGTGGATATATCTCCTAGTAGGTCTTTTACAGCAAAGATAAAAACAGAAAATCAAAATAAGAAAGGGATGTCGATTTAAATTAAAACATCTATAAACAAAAAGTATGAAAGAAAAAATTGGATTAAGTATGAGTGGCTACATAAACTCTAGTGAGTTATGTAGCCGCACTTAATAAGCGATTAGATTAAAGTATCAATCTCAATATTATAGCTAGTGTAATGCCCATCAGCATAGCTTACACCTACATTTTTTTCGCTGCCATCAATTTTCTCTAAAGTTAGCACTGCTTTATGTTGATCAGGATCATAAAAGTGCTCTTTATAATGAGTATTATATATATTAAAACCTCCTCCACATTTTCCTGAATAAGAAAAAATGTCTTCTATATCTTGTTGCATGCCATTAAAATCAGAACCGCTAAACTTTACAGTTTTACCATTTCCTTCATCTCTAATGTTAAAATCTTTTAGATTTTGTAGTTTTATTTGAACTTGTTTATTTGTCATAAACATCTCTCCAATAAATTATTAATAATGATATAATAAAATGGTTAATTTAGCATTAAATAATTAATACTTTTTATTTAAAAGTTTAGCTATATCATAATCTTTAATCTTATTGTGTTTACTAAAACCGCTCACTAAAGCACTCATTTTATTATATTGCTTAATTAAAAAATTAACATCACTCACTTTAAGGCCTGCACCTTTGGCAATTCTAAGTCTTCTTGAACCGTTTAGAATTTCAGGATTTGTCCTCTCTTTTTTAGTCATAGAGTTAATTATAGCTATATATTTCTTAACATCATTGTCGTTAAAGAGACTATTGTTCATTTGTTGCTTGAGAGATCCAATACTGGGAATAAATTTCATAATACTAGCCATGCCGCCCATCTTACTTAGAGTCTTCAGCTGCGATGCTAAATCATTCAAGTCAAACTTACCCTTCTGTACTTTCTTTTGTAATTTATCAATTTCCTCCTGTCCTGCAATTTCAGTAGCTCTTTCGACTAATGAAACAACATCTCCCATATCCAATATTCTTTTTGCAATCCTTTCAGGATAAAAGTCTTCTAAATCATTTAATTTTTCACCATATCCCAAAAATTTAATTGGACAATTTGTGACCATTTTCATAGATAGAATGGCTCCACCGCGTGCATCACCATCAACACGTGTAAAAATTATTCCAGTCAAAGAAATAGATTCGTTAAAACTTTTGGCAATATTTATAGCATCTTGACCAGTCATAGAATCTGCAACTAAAAGAATTTCTTGTGGGGATGATAGCTCTTTAATAATTTTAAGTTCATCCATCATATCTAAATCAAGATGCGTTCTGCCAGCAGTATCTAATATCAATATTTCATAATCCTCGTTTTTTGCAGTTTTTAATGCTCTTGTTGTAATATCTTTTGGTTTTTCTTCTTGTATTATAGAAAGTGTACTTACGTTTATCTGCTTACCTAATATCTCTAATTGCTTTTGTGCAGCTGGTCTATAAATGTCCAAAGATGCAAGTATTACTTTTTTATTTTTCTTAAGTTTAAGAGCTAATTTTCCTGCAGTAGTGGTTTTTCCAGCACCTTGAAGTCCAACTAGCATAATTACTACTGGTGATTTTCCTGCAATATTTAGTTCACTTTTTTCTAAACCAAGGATTTTTACAAGGTGATCTTGCACAATCTTGATTATCATCTGCGCTGGAGATATACCTTTGATTATTTTCTTACCTATCACTTCATTTTTTATATCTTCTGTGAAGTTTTTTACTATCTCAAGAGAAACATCAGCTTCAAGCAGAGCTACACGAATTTGGCGGACTGATGCATTGAAATCATCTTCAGAGAGGATAGACTTCCCTCTTAATTTTTGAAATACAGAATTTAAGCTATCAGTAAGTGATTTAAACATAAAAACATCAATAATATGCTAATTATAACAGTAGCAAGGACTATGGTAATACTTGAAGAGCCAGCTACAGCATTATTGTATAATTTTATAGCAGAGCTTATTATACTCCCTGCTATGTTAGCACTACTATTTACTATAAACAATATAAACTTCTCATATAATGAGGTTACATAGGGTAAAAAAGACTTAAAATTTAAGTTTATAGCAAATCTTAAGCAAAATAGATTACGTAAAAATATGAATAACGTAACGCAGCATGCTATCATGCTAATATTAGTAAAAACCTTCTTGCTTTGATAAAAAACTGGTATATTGCTTAAAAAATAGAGTAGGTATTGACTATAAAATATACCAGTTAATATACATATTAGCGATAATGTAAACATAGCAATAAGGCTCTCGGTACTTCCTTTTGTTACCGCTGGCTGCTTGTGCTTACAGATGAATGTAAAATAGAAAAATTTTAGACCTATACTGATAAACAGTATAAAATTTGCCGATAAAAATAATGCTGCGATCCATGTAGGAGCATTTGAAGTTATTAAAGATTTGCTGATAAAAGTAGGTGTGCCAACAGCTCCAATCATTGTAAATATCGCTATGAAAGAACAGAGTGCTTCTATTGGCATTTTTCTAAGTAAGCTTCCAACTTCATTTAAGTTATGTTTTTTCGTACGTGTTATGATAGAGTTTACGATAATAAAAAGTAAACTTTGATAAATTGTGCAAAATATAATTTGTAATGTAACTCCAGCTGCTGCAGCTTTACTGTTAAAACCCATACCGGTAATGATAAGACCCATCTGTCCGATCAGGTTATAACATAAAAGACGACGCATGTTATTTTCAAATATGGCAAATCCTGCTGCATAGAAGGCAGTTATAAGTCCAAAGTAAAACAGTACCTCGCTACCTTGAAACATAAGGAGTAAAATATAAGATGAGACTTTAGTGGTAAATATAGATAGGTAGGGCGTGTTGTGAAGTGTTGCAGCTGGGTAAGAATCAGTTACCCAATATGACAAGGGAAAAGATGCACAATTCACAAGCAAGCCAATGAGTATCATAATGTGAGAAATGCTACCTTGCAACTGAACACTCTGAAAATTTAAGATGCTATGAAAAATTATAGTAGAATCAGCTTCATTGAGCTGCATAGCAACCCCTGATAAAATTAAGGTTCCAGCAAAAAAGTGGATTATGGCATAACGTACTGTTGGACCTATATTGTTTTTTTGGGAATTTGAGGCAATGATGCAAAAAGCACCAAATACCATAAACTCAAGGAATATTACCAATAAAATTAAATTGCATGATAAAATAGCTGCAAAACTACTAAGGGTATAAAAGAGAAGGGAAAACATTTCAAATTTATAGATATCTTTAGCGTGCAATATTACTAAAAACGCAACTATTGAAAAAGAAGTTAAAAGTGACTTAGATTGATTGTTTATGTAAAATAAACTAAATTTATTATATTCTGTAATTAATAGCTGAGGAGGAATTATAAAAACAAGTATTATAGCTAATGCTAAAAGGAAAACATGCTTTGTAGTTAAGAATTTTAAATTTTTTAGCATTAACTTTAAAAGTAAAAATTATAATTAAACAAAATCAAGCTGCTTTTCGGTGGAATGATTAGCATACTGTTTTTCAATGTGAGCCATTATTATTTTTGCAGCTTCCTTTGGTTTTAAATTTGAATTATCAATTTCTAATGCATCTTTAGGAACAAATAATTTCTTTCCCCTTATTCTACTTATAGCAAAATCAACATCAGTAATCTTTTTATTTTTATGTCTTTCTTTAGATGATATACGTTTCTTAAGTGCATCTTCGCTACAATTAAGTATTATAGGTAACATTTTTGCTTTTAGCTTTTCACTTAAACTCATTATTGAATTATATACACGCATATCATATTCATCTCCCTCCAGCAGTTCATTTGTAAAAATGTAATTTCCTGATGGAGTCGGATATTGCTCTATAATCTTCAGTGTTACTGCTCTAATTTCAAAGATCTTATCCCATAGTTCTTGCGGTACTTCACGTCTTGTAAACAACTCATTATCTATAAGATTAAATGCAATGTTGTTAAACATGCTATTGTCCATAATTAAAGCATCTAGGGCCTTACTTAATTCCATTGATGTTGATAATTTTCCACTTCCAGGAAAACCTATTATATATATGAATAACCTATTAGCTCTGCACATACACTTTTATATTGAAAATAGTATTATAATATGAATATTTTATTTTTGAAATATAGCGTTTTAATAATAATATAAAAATAAGATAAAAGCTCTACTCCCAAAAAAAGTTTTAAGACCATTTGATAACCTTTAACCACCACCAAATTCTTTATTTATTTTATCAACAATATCTTGTGTTGGATCTTCACCCCAACCTGAGTGTAAAATTTGCCCATAAAGAGCAACGTTTATGGAACCGGTTCTGCTTTGTGCTAAAAACATCTCTTTTTTATCCTTATCTACAAGAACATAATGCCATGCAGACTTTCCTCCATCCTTACCCCGCACTAAAAATACGCAATCAGCCCTACTATGCTTTATTGCATCAGTAAAACTACGATTATTCATAACTCTACTTTTATCAATTTTGTCTTGAGCAAATGATTTATTATCCTTGTACTGTTCTTTTGTTTCCTCGGTAATGTTTGTATCTAATGTAGGATGCTTCTTTGCAAACTTTGCGGCAAAACCTGCAATACTATCATTATCTCCTGCAGGTTCGTCTTTTTTGAAGCGTTTAGCAAAACGCTCAGTAAAAGAATTTTGCTCTGTCATTTAACACCTTCAAATAAACTTAGATTTAATTATACTTATTATAAGTACATAACATAGTAAAGTGAATAGAGCATTAATTATTACTGGTATAACAGCTTCTGGTAAGTCAAAAGTGTGTGTTGAACTAGCAAAAAAGTACAATGGAATAATAATCAATTGTGATTCAAAACAGATATATAAAGAAATTCCTATAATTACTGCTCAGCCGATAGAACTTGAATCTATACCTCATAAACTGTATGGTTATGTTTCTGCACAAGTAAATTACTCAGTGGGACTTTGGCTAAAAGACGTAGAAAAAGAAGTAAAAAGTGCTTGGAAGAATTTACAACTACCCATTATAATTGGTGGCAGTGGTTTATATATAAAAAGCCTAATTAATGGTTTGTCGTCAATCCCCAAGATAGATGATGAGATAAGAGTAATGTCCCGTAATTTATGTGAAGAATTAGGGAAGCAAGGGTTTTATGAATTAGTGCTAAGTAAAGATCAAATGATTCAGGGAAAGATACATGAAAACAACTCTCATCATCTTCTTAGAGCTTTTGAAGTGATAACCCAAACTGGAAAGTCAATTTTTGTGTGGCATAAAGAAACTACTACGTTAATACTAGATGATTTTATAATGTATGTCATCTGCCCACCAAGAAATTACATATATGATGAAATAAACAAGCGCTTTATTAGCATGGTTGAGCTTGGAGTAGTTGATGAAGTAAAACAACTGTTTGATATGAACCTTAATCCATGGCTTCCTGCAATGAAAGCACATGGTGTTCCAGAGATTATAAAGTACTTAAGGAATGAAATAACACTCAATGAAGCAATTAATATCGCTCAAACTAACACTAGGCATTATGCTAAACGTCAGTATACTTGGTTTAAAAATCAGTTCTCTAATGCAAAATTTGTTGATGATCCAGCAAGATTAATTGAGTTAGACTTTTAAAGAGAACACCCTGTGTCAAGGTGAGTTTTTAGTTCAGTTCAATTTTCTTGGAAGAAGTTGGAAAATAGTTAAAGACCAATTAAACAAAAAAGCCTACTTGAAGAAAGAAATATTTTAATATAAGAAATTTTAGGTAGGGAGAAGTTTACTAATTAATCTAGATTTAACGAAAATAAATTATATTATCAAACTCTCCATTATAATAGGGAGATTTTAAATGGAAAATTTTCCAAAGGATAAAGTGAATAAAGTCAAAAGACTACTTCCTCAAATACAGGATATTAATAAGATTGATTTAAATAATAATGCTAAAACAACATATAATTTGGTTAATAAAAAGCACGAAGAAGATTCTAATTTGGCAAGTGTAATTAATCAGTTGGATCCCAAAATTCATCAGGAATCGTTAGATGCAGAGCTACAGAGTGCACAGCAACCAACTAGAGCACATAAGCTTTATCAAGCATCAGGGCTTAAGAGCAGCTTGCATGGTAATATTTATCAGTTAAAACTACTGATGCTTTTTCTTAAGCGAGGAATGAATAAAGGCTACAATTTTCATTTAGCAACAGAATGGGATATGGCTGAAAAATTTGATGATTTAGTGTTTAGATATACTGATAATCAAGGACAAACGAAATATCGTTTCCTGCAAGCTAAACATAAGCAAGATGAAGATAGGAGAATAACAATAGGAGATTTGCTAACAGCTAATAAGAACGGTGAATTTAATCTGGAAAAGTATTTTATTTCCTACTTAAAAATTAAGGATAATCAAAGCTTTCAAGATGGAGATATACAAGATTTAATTATCTGTACTAATATTGGCTTTGACCTAGATCGCTCATTACCAACTCGATTTAATGAAATAAAATCTGGAAAGAACAAAGGGAAGAAAATCTCAGTTGAAGAAATTACTGATAATGATGACTTTTTTAAAAAATCGGATGGAGGTATTAGGTATAAATTACAAGCTAACAATAATTTAATAATGCACTTAAAGCAAGGTAGTGAAGCGCAAAAGGCAATAGAAGCAAAAAACGTACAAAATAATATAGATACAGAGGTAAATAATTTTCTTGAGAAGCTAACATTTGCAGTTAATCAACCTAATGAGCTCAAATTAAGTAATATTATTAGTCATGAGGTAGGTGAAGAATTTAAACTCTTTGATGCTGATCTTGTTACAGATAACTTTCTAAAAGAAATGTTAGATTGGATACAACAAAAAGAAGGTAAGTTCCTTACAATTGAAGATTGCCGTCAATTTTTTGAGTTTGCGGAACGAAAGGTAAATAGTTTAAAAATAATTGGGCTAACGTCTAGATATAGTAAGAAATTGAAGCAGTATAATATCAATTTTAAAAGTACTCAATTAGTAGGGATAAGAAAATTTTTAAATCAAAAGCGAAAGCAAATTTTAAATCTTGAATCTCAGCATAATACGAGATTAAATGCCATTAGGATAAATCAATTTTTGGTAAATAACAATCTATATAAAGCTGAAGATAGTTACATCTTTTTACCTCTTAACCACTTGTTATTACTAAAAAACAAAACATTAGATGCTTTTGGCGCGCAGGATCATAAAAATTTGTTAATAGTTGAGTGTAAAAAAGAGGTAAACAATGTACTTAACTTATATTCGAGTCTAGTAAATATTATAAAAAGCAATACTAATAAAAAGATTATCTTAATAACTAAAAATAACAGTTCCTTTGCAGATAAGTTTAAAAATAATAGCACAATAAAAGGTAAATATCAGGAAAAATCAGTTAGTGTAAATAGCTTAAATGACTTGAAGAGTGAGTCACGAAAGAAAATTCTAAATAAAACAATAAATTTTCAAGGTAATGAAACATCTTTGAGTAATTTGATAAATAATAATCAAAAACATCTAATCAATGAAGAAGTATTAGCTCAATTGATTGATAACAACGAGGTTAGAGTAGGTAGTATGACCCCTAAGTTAACTGGGATAGATAAAGAGTGTTATATAGAACGCAAATTTAATAGAAAAGAAGGAGAAAATATAGAAGTTATTACAGATAAGGTAGCAATAATAGTTGCTAAATCTGGTATGGGGAAATCAGTCGTATTAACTCATTTAGCAGAGCAAGAAAAAATAAATAACCCTTCTTTATGGGTCATAAAAGTCAATCTGGTTGAGCATATACAAGCATTAAGTGAAGAAAATTTTGATAATTATAATAAAAGCAAAGCTATTAATTTTTTATCAAGAATAATAGGGCTGAGTACTGCTTTAGAGAAGTCCTTGTTTATGAATAGTTTTAATCATACGGATAAAGTTGCTTTATTTTTTGATGGGTTTAATGAGATTAGTTCCTCAAGTAAAAGTAATGCTATTAAGTTGTTTGTCGCTTTAAAAGAAACTCAATTAAAGAGGTTATGGATAATAACTCGTAACTATACGTGTGATGAATTAGCAAGTGGATTAGATATAGACTCTTTGTATGAGTTGAATCCTTTATCTAAAAATGAGCAAAAGGAGTTCTTAAAAAAGTTTTTTCAAAATTACTTAGGTCATAAAAACTATATTATAGATAAAACACGTCTAGAAAATTGCATTCAAGAATTTTTTAGAACCTTTACTAGCAGAACAAACATAAGTGAAGATTTTTTATCTGTACCACTACAGCTTCAGATTGTAGCTGAACTTTTGCAAGACAAATTTGAAGAATTTTATAATAGTAATCAAGGCAGCTCATTATTTGATGGCTTTAATTTGACTAAATTTTATGATGGATTTATCAAATGTAAATTTGATGAGTATTCCAGCCAACAAGAAGGATACATAATGCCAAGTGATAAATTATCATTTGATGAGTTTCTTAAGCAACGTCAATTCTTAGCTTTTTATGCGTTATTTGGAGAAAAAGAGACAGAGTGCTTGTTTCCTGAAAAAATTGGTAAAATAAAATCCTTAATAGCGGAGATGGAAAAGGGGAATGGTTGTGTTGGAATTGTTGATCGTATTATTGATGGAAAACCTAATTTTATTCATTTCACTTTTGCTGAATATCTTACTACTAAGAAGTTCTTTGATATATTTCTGAAACAACGTGATCAGTTACCAACCTTAAAATCGAAAGCTCGTACTGGGCTGAAAGTTAAATATTTAGAATCAAAGCAAAAGAGATTAAAAAAATTTTTTAAAAAACAGTATTTTAGTAATAACAAAGTAGGAATAAGAATATTTTTTGATCATATTGCAGCTAAGGACTCTCTTTTACATATTGCTGTTTTAAATAACAACAACGATAAAATAGTTAAGTTATTGGACAACAGAATCGTAGATGTTAATATCAAGGATACCTTTGGTAGAACAGCATTACATTTAGCTACTACTTATCACTACCTCAATATAGTTAAAACCTTAATAGAATACAGTGCAGATCAAAGTACTAAAGATGAATTATTTATGTAGTTAGCTTAAGCTTTAGTATGGATCTAATTGTACTAAATACAGATATTTACAGATCAGAGAGACATTATCAGAGAATACAAATTATGTAGAACAATATCAATTCTACAGATGTACAAAGGTATACTAAGGAACATATAATAATTGCAATATTTTAGAGTTTTAAAACTTGCTTTATAATTCAAACCTTTAGCTGGTTTTTATTTATATGTTCAAATTATCATTGAATATTTTTAATTTATGTTTTAAAATTATAAAATATATAAATTAAATAAAAAGGGGGGTATATGTTTAACTGCTGTACTAAATGTTATACCAAAAAAGAGAGACCAGTTGCCAAAGATTTCAAAGATTTCAGTGATGATGAGATAGAAAATGTTCTATACCAGATAGGATGGTACCCTAGCTACGAAGCAAAAGCAAATAAGAACCCTGCTCTTTCTCGAGTTCTTAATGGTCTCATAAGAGTGGAATCATTTAAAAAGTTTATCGATAATAATAGTACCAAGAATGTAAGTTCAGTATAAAAATACCCAATAAACTAATTATATGTTTTAACACTTGATATTGAAAAATAATATTATTATATTTTTTGCTAAGGTTTAAGGGTTAATAATGATAGAAGACGACTTAAAAAATAACAATAATCAAATGAGCGAAAAAGACGTTAAGCAACCAGAAATCAGAGGCTCAAGTAAGAAGGATTTTCATAGTAATCAAGCTCAAAGGAAGGAAGAGAATCTGAGTCAGAATCTATCAGCATTAAAGGAACGTGTAAGTCATCTTGAAAATCAATTACGTTTAGCTATTGCTGATAAGGAAAATTTAAAGCGTATCATGGAAAGGGATATTGATGAGAAAAGTAGTTATGCAATAACAAGTTTCGCCCGTGACCTCATTAGCTCTTGCGACAACTTAGAAAGAGCTTTAGTAAATTTAGATGAAAACGATTCCGCTCATAATGGTGTTAACATGACATGGAAAGAAATTGCAAATACATTACAAAAACATGGTATAGAAAGATTTGATCCCTTAAACTCAGCTTTCGACCCTAACTTACATCAAACTGTATCTAAAGTTGTAGATGATACAAAAGAACCTGGAACTGTTACTACAGTTTTGCAGTGTGGTTACACAATTAAGAAAAGATTGCTACGTCCTGCAATAGTTGTCATTTCTGAAAAATCATCTGATACTCAGCCAACATCTCAATGATAAGAGATATAGTATTCTCTGGTATTCAGCCAAGTGGTACTTTACATTTAGGTAACTATCTTGGCGCTCTTTGTAATTGGGCTGAGCTTCAGGATAAATACAATTGTCTCTTTTGTGTGGTTGATTTACATGCAATTACTGCTAATAAATATTCATCAATTAAAGATAATGTACTAAAAACAGTAGCTACTTATCTTGCATGTGGTATAGATCCTAAAAAATCTGCTATATTTAATCAATCTACTGTACCCCACCATGCTGAACTGTGTTGGTTACTGAGTTGTTATACTCCACTAGGATGGCTAAGCCGCATGACGCAATTTAAAAGTAAAGCGGGTAATGATAAATCAAAAGCTTCTTTAGGCTTATATAGTTATCCAGTACTTATGGCTGCTGATATTTTGTTATATAAGGCTAAATACATTCCAGTTGGGGATGATCAAAGGCAACATATAGAACTAACAAGAGACATAGCAAATGTTTTTAACAGCCATTATCAAATAAGTTATTTTATTCCACCTGAAGCTTTAATTTTACAAGATTCCGCAAGAATTATGAGTTTAAAAGATGGACTAAAAAAAATGAGTAAATCAGATGACTCTGATTATTCACGTATCAACCTTGATGATGATAGTGATGCAATTGCAGAAAAAATAAAAAAGGCAAAAACAGATTCCACTATAGGCTTTGAATTTTCGCTGCTGCAAGGTCGTCCTGAGGTGTATAACTTAATTAATATTTACTCCGCTCTAAGTAATATAAGTGTGGAGAAAACATGTCAAAAAATAGATAAGTATGACACGAAAAATTTTAAAAAAGAACTAGCTGATCTAATAATCACTAGATTAAACCCAATACGTAATAAGATAAATGATTTATTACAAGATAAATCCTATCTTTATAGCATAATGAAATCTGGAGCTGAAAGAGCACAAGAAATTTCAAGCAAAAATATAAAGGATGTTAAGGAAATAATAGGTTTTCCTCAAATTTGAAGCATGCTATAGGCTGGCTGTATTTTTTGTAAAAATATTTTAAAATTTAACTCTACATTTCAATCTAATATCTTAAATTAAAAAATTCAAGTAATATAATATTTCGAAACTAGCCTAAAATCAAAAAAGGATAGAGTTTTAAAGTGGGTGGACTAATAGAGCACCCGGATTTTGCGTTACCGAATCGAAAAGAATTATTGAAAAGTGATATGGAATATGAAGTTTTAGTAGTACAGAAACACCGATAGAAAGACTCAAAAAAAGCAACGAACTCCGGCAAGAAATACACTCAAAACTCAGTTAATTGTAGAAAAACAGAGCAACATCATTTGCAAACGGCAGAAAGCACGATTTTCAAATATTCAAGGAATCAAAAGTACATATATTACCAGACGTAAAAGTTTTAGCAGATACAGAGGGATGAGAAAAATTCATGAGAGTGCCACAGAGAAAAACAAAAAATTGACTAAAAAAAAGAAAATCAAGAGCTTATGAGTGAAAGAGTGGTAATAGAGAATATGATTGAAAAGATTCAAAATTATAGCTATCGAAACAGACGAAAACGTTTTGCTCTGAGATTCAACTTGATAGCTAGTATTTATAATTTGGAACTTTCTATATGAGTTCCGAAAGAGGTCTATCACGGTTAAGCTGTTTTATATTTTATCTTATCCTTTCATAGCTGTTCACAGAGCCTAGCCGTAAGATTGGAAAACTAAGTGATAATCAGTCTCGTTTATGAAAAGGCTTAATGAAATGAATAAAAAGAATAATATAGAAAGGGGTAGATAAACTGTGACTTTTTTTAAACTTTTTCAAACTATCAAACTTGTAGAATGCACCCACCAGCCAGGGTGACAGTGCTGCACGTTATTTGCTGCAGATTTTGCTTTCTCTTCGTTGTCAAATATGCCAAAACAAGTTGCTCCACTGCCAGACATACGTGTGATTATGCAACCTGTTTGCTTTTGCAGAAATGATAAAACGTCTTCAATTTCAGGAACAATGGTAATTGCTACCTCTTGTAAGTCATTTTTTGTGCAGCGCATCAGCTCTATTAAGTCTACTGTATCTGCTTTAGGAAAATCAAGTGGTGCGGAAAAATTGCCCTTATACTCTTGAAATACTCTAGCAGTGCTTAAAGGCTTGCCTGGATTGACCAGTACTATACTTTTTGGTATAGTAAAATTTTTACAATAGTGTAAGTCATCACCTGTACCTTTCGCAAAAGCAGTAGCGCAATTTACACTTACTGGAACATCAGCACCAACGTTTGCAGCAACTTCATTTAGCACCTGATCTTCAATGTTCCAATACTTACCTAAAATACGTATAACTGCACCCGCATCTGATGAACCGCCACCTAAACCTGCGGCAACAGGTATATTTTTAATCACTCTAACTGAAATTTCTATGTGCCTAGCAGTGTGTTTAAGAAGTAAATCGATTGCTTTGGTAATTGTATTATAACGACTATTAATTTTACAATTTACAAAAATGACCACAGATTTTGCATAACCTATTCTAATTTCAAGGATATCGTAAAGCCTAGCAAAAATAAAAAACGTCTCAAGCAAATGATAGTTGTCTTGTCTTTTTCCTACTATATGCAGAAACAAATTGATTTTTGCTGGAGCTATAGCTTGAAAAGCAGCCATATAATCCTAATTATAACATAAACAAACTTATATTAGCTGAATTAGTTTGTTGTTAAAATAGAAATTTAGCTTATTTAGCGCTAATGTATGGATAAAATTACTACTGATCCTGATCTTTCCATTTGGATTAGTGCTTCTGCAGGTACAGGCAAGACAAAGATTCTTATAGATAGAGTATTAAAGCTCTTACTTGCAGGAAAAAAGAACATTCTTTGCTTAACGTTTACAAGTGCCGCAGCAAACGAGATGGTAGATCGTATTAATGCTGTTCTTGGAATGTGGTCTACGTGCTCAAATGATGAACTTGTAAAATTTTTACTTAGCTTGCTTGATAACAAGCCACTTAATTCTTATCTATTAAGAGCAAGACAGCTTTTTGGTCAGTTACCTACTTTATCTTTAACAATACAAACCATACATGCCTTTTGCTATAAATTAATCTCTAATTTTCCTGCTGAGACAGGTATTGCTTTAGGTTATGCACTTGATGATTGCAGTGGATTGCATGCAAAAGTTATAAGTGAATTGCTTAGCGATAATAGTGCTCAGGAGCATCTGAGCTTTATTGCTGCTGAAATTGATGAGGAAAAATTAAAAGATTTATTTTTATCTTTACTGCAAAACAAAATTTGCGGTTACGACGTCGAAAAGGTATTTTTGAAGCTTGGGTCACCAAAAAGATGCAATGACGTACCTCAAGCTACTGTAGAGAGTATAAAGAAACTAGGTGAGATTTTAAACCAAGGTAGCAAAAGAGATAAAAAATACAGTGCAGTACTTATAGATTGGTGCGACCTACCACCTAGTGATAGGCTAGATAAATTAAATAGCTTAATTAAAATATTGATTGACCCTAAGTTACTTATAAAAAAGAATGTTTCATCAATTATTACAAAAAGCATACTAGAAGCTTTTCCTGAAGCAGAAGAAATAATATTAAAAGAACAAGATGTAATACTGAAAATTTTTGAAGAGTTGAGTAATTATAAAATAGCTACCAGAACTATTAATTTACTAAATCTCTTTAAAAGATTTACCATTTTATACTCACTTGAGAAGAAAAAAAATGCTCTTTTAGACTATGATGATGTAATAACTTTAGCACTTTATCTTATTACAGATCACAAAAGCAGAGATTGGATATTGTTTAACTTAGACAGTAAAATAGACCATATATTGGTTGATGAAGCGCAAGATAATAGCAGCGTTCAGTGGCAAGTGATAATTAACTTATGTGCTGAATTTTTTACTGGCATAGGCACAACAGATGAAAAAAGAACCATCTTTGTTGTGGGTGATGTCAAGCAGTCTATCTATAGGTTTCAGGGTGCGAACCCTATGTTATTCAACGCAATGCATGAGTACTTGAAAGAGCAAAGTTATGAAGAAGATTGGCTATACCTAAAACTTAGCCAATCCTTCCGTTCAACTGGGCCAATACTGTCACTAGTGGATACCCTATTCAATAATTTTAGACAGGAGGTATCTTTTTTAGATGAGAGGATAGAGCATATTCCTTTTAGAGAAAAAGATCAAGGATATGTAGAGATATGGCCACTTTTACCTAAAGTAAATAATGAAAAACAGATTGCCCTGCAAACTAATATGCAGAACCAGCGAAATCCAAATCGCATACTTGCTGCTACTTTAGTTTACAGAATAAATAGGTGGCTTAAGGAGGGAAGAATGCTGCCAGCAAAAAATCGTCATGTAGAAGCAAAAGATATAATGATTTTAGTACGGCAGCGTAACATTTTGATAGATTATCTCATCAGTGAATTTAAGAAATTTAATATACCAGTGCTAGGACGCGACAGCTTTAGGATCATGGACTATATAGTTGTGCAAGATCTGGTTGCTTTAGCTGAGTTTTTATTGTTGCCTGAAAATGACATGGCGCTTGCTTGCGTTTTAAAATCTCCACTGCTTAATTTTACAGAAGAAGATTTGCTCAATATTGCTTATAATCGCAAAGATAAATCATTATGGGCTCAGCTTAAAGCATACAATCAACAAATATCTGTTTATTTGGAAGATTTAATTAAAAAATCGCATAATTACTCACCCCTTTTCCTTTATACCTATATTCTTACTTTTGAAAATAAGAAAAAGTTTGCCGCAAGGCTTGGTACAGAGTGTTTAGAAGTCATTGATGAGTTTATAAACCTTCTCACTCAGTTTGAATATAAGAGCCTACAATCTTTTACTGAGTGGATAAAGGAAAATAATCCAGAAATAAAAAATGATATAAATAGTGAGCATGAAGCTGTACGAATAATGACCATACATAAAGCGAAGGGACTGCAAGCTCCCATAGTTTTCCTTGTTGATACAACTTCTGTACCAAAAAGTGATGATGCTATAATCTTTGATGAAGAGGGGACACCATTTTGGTGCAGTACAAATAGCAACTCATATTGTAATCAAATAAAAAAGGAAAAAAGCAGGGAAGACTATAATGAATATTTACGTCTGCTATACGTTGCTATGACAAGAGCTGAAGATGAACTATATATCTTGGGGAAGGAACCTGTGCATAATAAGTCTTGGTACAACTTAATTAAGATGCAAGAAGGAATATACGAAAAAAAATATGTTAATTTATATCCAATGTTCAAAGAAGAGGTGGAGGTATTTTGTGTTAATGCAAAGTACCCACAAATCTATAGAAAACATGACTATCTTAATATTGAACCTACTGAAGTACCAAAACATAAATCTGATTTTGAACATGTAAGAGAAGAGCGTGTTCAAGAAGGAATAGACCGCGGAAAAATAATGCACAAAGTTTTGCAACACTTACCAAGTGTGCCAAACGAAAGATGTGAAAATTGGGTAAGAAGTTATTTAAGCAGCATGAACCTCAGTGTTGATATTCAAAATGAGGTAATAGATAAAATAATCTCTTTTAACGAAAAATTTAGTGATCTTTTAAATTTAGAATGCAAAACCGAAGTTGCAATAAATGGTGTTATAGACGATGAAGTTATATCAGTAAGGCTGGATATGCTTTGTATTGCTAAGGATAAGGTCACAATTATTGATTACAAATCACACCGCAGTCCTTTTTTATCAGAAGAAATAAAACAGCAAATGTTGCGCTATAAAACCTTAGTACAAGATATTTTTCCAAATAAAAAAATAGAATGTATTATTATTTGGCTTGAGGATTTATCTATAATATTATTAAATAATTAACTAATTTATGCCTATTATTGAATAATACATTTTAGTGAGTATTATGGTAAAAAATGGCAATAATAATCAACTCAACAAAGTAAGATTTGAAATAGCAAAGCTTAATTACATTGACCTTAAAGCTCCCAAGGAATATCAAGAAGCGCAGTCCGGTCGAAAAATGTATGACAGCTTAAATTTAGTAAGCAGTGTAGCACCAAATTTCGTTATTGATGGCAAGGAGGTCAGTGCTCGTGATATTTTGTCTAAGGTACAGCGTTCAAATAGCAACGAAAATGATTATCTTTTATTTCTTACAGAAGCTTTTAGAAAAACGTTTAAAGATGCTAAAGCAAAGATTCCAAACGAATCTATTTTAAAAGAGCTAATTGCCAATTGTTGTCAGTATCAATCTTTCATAAACACTAAAGTACTACTTAGTAGTAATTTAATCCCAGTAGAGCAACAAAGAAATGCAGTACATATTAACTGCAATAGCTCTAATTGCGTAGAACTTAAGATAAATAGAGAGCAGGATATCATATCTAAAGATAAAGAAAACAGCTGGAAAGGTAGTAGTATACCTCTCTCCAGCTCACTAGAATTCAAACTTAAATCTAATGATAACGAGATAGAGTATACAGATGGCAAGTTATTTCTTACTTTAACTTCTAAGTCCATGGAAGTTGAGCAAGATAGAAGCTTGTTCTTTAGACTTATAGAAGCCGTTAGGGCTTTGCTGCACAAGGCTTTTGGCAAGGAAAATGTAAAAGAAGTGAAGCATGAATTTGAATTTTATGAACCAAAGAGTATAATTAATGGCCCTCAGGTAGAAAATATAGAGAGCATAAACCCTAATATTCACTAATAGTTAATTAATTTGCATTTATAATAAAACTATTGTATACTAACTTAGTACCTTATTTAAAAGGGGATAGGAGTTATGGTAGAAAGTAACACAAGAGATATTACACCTAACAATATTAGAAGTAATCTAGCATCTACACTAGAACTTGAGGTGAAAAAGCTCGATTACAGTAAGCTTAAAGCTGGTGAAGACAATCAAAGTGCACAATCTGGTGAAACAATGTATGTGGACTTATCAAGAATGGGTTTTGTTATCAACGGCAAATCGATAAATCAGAATCTGCTTTCTATATTATGCGAAGGAGCTAAAACTAATCGTCTTGATTATGAAAAGATAGCAAGTAGCAGCGTAGATGAAATAAAGTTTTTTTGTATAGGTTTTAATAACAAGAAATTAATCTCAGATGATCAAGAGAAAAATTATATTTTATTTCTTCAGGAAGCTTATAAAGCAATGTTTGAACATGTTAAAGTAGAAGTGCCAAATGAATCTATCATAAAAGAGTTAATTATTAACTGCAATCAGGCTGGATATGACGCTCTATTACATACTGATGTATTTATCAAAACTGCACAGCATAATTTTATGGCACTCAGCCCTAAAAAAACAACATATATTGATTATATAAATCATGACTGTGTAAAAATTAGGTCTAATATGGTGACACCATTAGGTAGCCTAGATGGTACAGAAAGTAAACAAATATTGTTAAATAGTTCATTAGAATTTAAACTTCAGTCTCAAGGGGATAAAGTAAAATATACGAATGGCAAGCTATCTCTCACTCTTCCTAAGGAGTTAGCACAAGATAAGGATCTACTTTCTAGGATTATTGAGTGGTTTAAAGAGCTATTTGGCATAGAAGTGAAAGGATCAGTGATTAAACATAGTTTTGATAATGCAGAGGTTGATAAACCACAAGCGAAGATGGAAAAAGTAGAAGTAGAATCTTCGTCTAGTTTATCAAACAAAAGAATAAAGCCCTAGTTAGTCTTCAGTCAAGATGGTTTTTATGGAGATTAAAATTATCCTGGAAGTGTTCCCCAAACTGGATCAAACAAGAAAAATATTAACATAAGACATGGAATGAACGAAAAAACAGCAAAGTAGATTATAAAGAGTTAATATATTATCGTCCATTCGAGGTCGCTAACTGGCAAAGGAGGAGCCTCTGATCAATAGAAGCAAGTTTAGAAGGTGAAATAGAAAATAAATGAGAATGAAGAAGTAGAAAAGTTCAAAACACAGATTCATTTGAGCTTGTAATGCCTCGAGATAGAGCCACAGGTAGTCAAAAAAAGACAGACTAATTTACATCCGAAGCAAAAATTCTTAGTATGTTTGCAAAGTTATCAAGTCGATAAGATATCAGCAGCAGCAATATTACATATTACCAATGAGTGGCGCAATTACTTGCCCAATGATTTTTTAAAGTTAAAGTAAGCAAATAATATACTTGGCATAGATCAAAAAAAGAGGTTTTTATCTAGCTGAAAGCGAAGGTTTTAGTTAGGGAATGATCTCAAAGTGTGGAATTTGTGTATTAAAAGCTTTCCTACAGCCATAAACAGTGTATTTCCCAGTGCAGAAGTGCAATTGTATATGAGATAAGGAACTCATTAAAATATGTATCCAGCAAAATGAATGATTTGAAGAAAGGCTTCAAATAGAGAAATAGCTGAATGCTTGAATTAGAAGAAAAATGGGGAATCCTATGGCAAAATAATTGGGAAACTGGCTATTTTAAGTATTCTGATCCGGTTAGGTTTATACTACCAATCCCATAGAAATCAGGAAAAAACCAATTACAAATACCTTGGTGCTATAAAAAAATAGAACAAAATTGGACTATACCAAATTGGGCTTTAATCATCTCTCAACTTGATATTTTCTTTCCTAATAGATTGAAAATTTAGTTGAGTTTTTGACCCAGTTTGGAGAACACTCCTATTGTTTAGTAACATCTTTGGCAATTGTTTTAGCAATAGTTACTTCAGATAATTTATTATTGCTGTTTATTGCTTTATAGTTTCTCTTAGTAGTAAATAATGTTTTTACTATTAAAAAAAGAGCAGCAATGCTAAAAAATAACAACGCTCCCACTGTCACCGCATCATCATTATTTTGATACCTCTTTCCTTCAATATTTTTTACTTTGTTGGCAACATTTTCAGTATTTAATAATACTCTTTGCCTAATATTTCTTGAAACTCTTCTCCCCTCTTTTTCTAATAAGTATGTGGTAGTTGAAGAAATTACTTCTTCAGTATATCCATTTCTTCTATTACTTTCTCTAATTGTATCCATAGTACTCTTTATATCTAAAGGGCTGTCTGCTGTTGACAAATGTGTAGTACTTTCAGCCATTACCTCTATAGTGCTGCTAATGATAGGTTTTTTTGTTATCATTTGTTCTTCCAATAAATTTACGATATTCGTATAATTAGCCCCTCTTTTCATAATATTATCTTTTTCATAATCACGAGCAAGATCTAGTGGAGTCCTACCAAAGCTGTCTCTAATAGTAACAGTTGCGCCTTTTTTCAACAGTAGCCCAACTATATCTTCAGCTCTTTCTCGACCACTAGCAATAACTGTATGTAATGGTGTATCACCATGCTTATCTTGAGTATTAATATTCACTTTACTGTTTATTAATATATCTACTATTTCAAGGTTACCATTATAAGCTGCTTTATGCAATGGAGTCCCACCACTCTCATCTCTAGGATTAAGATATTGTTGTACTATCTTTTCTAGTATAAACTTAGAAATACGTATGTTATCAAAGTGAGTTGCATAATGCAATGGTGTATAACGATAGTCATCTATACTAGATATATCTGCCCCTACCTCAATTAACTTTATGACGGTATTTTCTATCTTTTTAATGGCATTGTGATCATTTCTTTTTTTATTTAAGCTACGAATTACCTCATGCAAAGGAGCTCTACCATATCTATTCTTAGTCTTGATACCAATATCTACGTCTCTCAATAGTTTGACAACTTCCTTACTTCCTGCGTAATGAAACAGCGTATTCCCACAATAGTCTTGAGCATATTTGTGTGCCCCCTTTTTTATTAGCAAATAAACTATGTTTTTGTTACCAACATATGCAGCCAACATTAATGGATTAATGCTAACCTCATTACTACCTCTTTTCTCAGTTGAGACCGAATGATACTCATTATTAGTCGGACAGGATTTATCATCAGGTAGGTCTTTAAAACCAAAAGCATAAAGATCCATATTATAATCAGTGTCTATTATATATCTGACACTTTCAATATTATTTCTTACAATTGAACAGAATAAATGAAAGTTTAAGCATTTTTGCTTTATCTTCTCTTCTTCTGCAAGAGCACATAAACGATTATAATCTAGACATTTTTGATCATCATTTTTGCATGGTTGATACTCTTGAATTTTTTGATCATTTAATTGCATAAATATTCCCCATATCAACTAAAAATAGTATTATCATGATAATAACAAAAAGTACAACAATTTAATTGTTGTTTCTTTAATTAGCTTGTGCAAAAGAGTTTTTGTATTATTTTAGTTAAATTACTTAAAATACAGTGTTTACAAACTGCATATGACATTTTTAGACAAAAGCATTCTTCAGTCTTATTTTAAACTGATGCGCTTGGATAGTTGTTTATCAGTGCTATGGTGTTATTTGTTTCCTGGTCTTAGTGGAATAGCTTTAGCAACAAATAACATTCAACAGATAATTTATTATACTATTTTATTTCTAGTTGGTGCATTTTTAATGAGGCCTGTTGGTTGCACAATAAGTGACATATTTGATAGAAAAATAGATGCTAAGGTTGAAAGGACAAAGAATCGTCCTTTAGCAAAAGGGGTTTTAAGCGTAAAGCAAGCTTTAATTTTGCTTATGTTACTTACACCACTTGCTTTTGTTGTCTTACTTCTTATCAATAAAACAACGATAATTTTAGGTATAATATGTATGCCTATGGTGGTTATTTATCCCTTGCTCAAACGCTACTTTTGGTGGCCACAGTTTTTCTTAGGGCTTACAATAAATTTTGGAGCACTAATGGGCTGGTCTGCAATTAAAAATAACCTGAGTTTACAATCTGTACTTTTATATATAGGTTGTGTATTTTGGACTTTAGGCTATGATACCATATATGCTCATCAGGATAAGGAAGACGACGTAAGAATCGGAGTAGAATCAACTGCTATATATTTTGGTAATAAAACTAGACTATGGCTTAAAAGATTTTATTTAATGTCTTTAACGATGTGGGCTAGTATGGCATTGATATCGCAGCTAAACATGTTTTTTTATGTTATATTAGTAGCTATTAGTATAGTTTTTTATTATCAATGTAAAAAATCAAATTTTGATAATCCAATTAATTGTTTACATATGTTTAAAGTTAACTCTTATGTTGGTTTACTGTTGTATATAGGTATTTTTTTAGGAAATATTTTAAGTAGAATATAAAATAATATTTATTTATATCGTTCTAAAAAACATGAAGAAGCCTTTATTATTAAGAATTGTTACCATTCTGTAGGAAAATTGATATGAAAACAAAAATAGGTATAGTTGGTTGTTTAGGGAGAATGGGCAGGTTCATTGTTAGTGAACTTAGAAACTGCGGAAATGTAGAGATGAGTGGTGGTGTTGCCAAGTCAGGGAATGAAAAGATTGGCTTAGATATTGGTTTAGCTTTAAACATAGGGCTTGAAATAGGGGTTAAGGTTACAGATTCTATCTTTAATTTATTTAAAAGTTCTGATGTCGTAATAGACTTTACAAATAAAGAGTGCTTGCTTCAATGTCTTGAGGTTGCCTATGACTTAGAAAAACCTTTAGTTAGTGGAACAACTGGTATTGATGGCATTGATCTTAAAGAATATTCGAAAAAGGCTCCTATCTTATGGTCAGCAAATATGAGTATAGGAGTTAATTTATTGTGCAAGTTAGTGCAAGATGCATCTAAAAGTTTAGGTCAGGATTATGACGTTGAAATTTGGGAAATGCATCACAGTCTCAAGAAGGATTCACCTTCTGGTACAGCTATAGCTTTGGGAGAAGCTGCAGCTGAAGGTTTAAATGTCGATTTTAAAATAAATCACTATTTCAATAGCGATTCAAATTTTAGGAAAAAAGGCAGTATAGGTTTTGCTGTATCTCGTGGAGGGGGAATTATTGGAGATCATAAAGTTATGTTTACTAATGAAGGTGAACAAATAGAGCTTAGCCATAGAGGAATAAACAGAAACATATATGCTAAGGGCGCAATTAAAGCAGCACTATGGTTAGCTCAAAAACCTGCAGGTCTTTATTCTATGAAAAACGTCTTAGAAATATAAGATGACGCAAATTTTCTCATCAGTTAAAAACTTAATCTTATGGTATGGCTCAAAACAAATCTTATCCAACTTAAATTTAAATATTTACAAAAAAGAAATTACAACTTTTATAGGAGCATCTGGTTGTGGTAAATCTACGTTTTTGCGCTGCTTTAATCGCATGAATGACTATATTTCCGGATGCAAGATTATAGGAGAAATTGTAATTGATGGAGTAAATATTTACAGCTCTGATATGGATGTAGTTCTGCTTAGATCCAAGGTAGGCATGGTATTTCAAAAGCCTAACCCTTTTCCTAAATCAATATATGATAATGTTGCTTATGGACCAAGGCTTCATAACATGGCAAGAACAAAAAAAAAGCTAGACGAGATAGTAGAAGAAAGTTTAACTAGGGTTGGCTTATGGGCAGATCTAAAAGAAAGGCTAAAAGACAGCGCTCTAGATCTATCTGGTGGTCAGCAACAACGTTTATGTATAGCACGTGCTATTTCTGTAAGACCAACCATGCTTTTAATGGATGAACCGTGTTCAGCGTTGGATCCGATGGCAACATATACCATTGAGAATTTAATACTTGAGCTCAAATCTAAATTTACTATTGTGATGGTTACTCATTCAATGAAACAAGCAAAAAAACTCTCTAACAATGTTGTGTTTTTTCATATGGGAAAAATTATTGAGACTGGTAAAACAGAAGAAATCTTTGAAAATCCCAAATCTCTTCAAGTAAAAGAATATATACTAGATCATTAATCTAAAGATTAATGATACTTATAGAAAGCTTTATTGAGGGAATCAATTTAAGCAAATAATATACTATTGTTACTTATTTTTTAATATATTGCGAATAAAATTACACTCAATAATTATAAAAAATAAAAAAGGGGGCAGTGATGATAAAGAATATCTCGGTCAGCAGTAACCTTATAGTGATAAAAACTGATGATGAAAAAGAGGTGGAAAATTTTACAAGATTTTTTACTACTTTAGATAAAAATAAAGCAGCAAAAACGTTATTTGCAGATGAAACTAGTATAGAATATACAAAAGAAGGTATTTTAGATGTTATCCAGCTAACTAAAGATAAAAATTTTAATTACATTGAAATTGAAACTGCAATAGATCACCTATGTAAACATGGTATGGTTATAAACAATGAAATAATAGAATATGCATTTACAGAAGCTGCAGATAAGCTAGAGCATCAAAATATTATATTTTGTTTTTACCAAAAGCATCCACAATTGAATATTAGAATCAATAAAGGAATGATGTCAATTAGGCCTATGGCTAAAGAACATTTAAATCTAAATTCTACAGCATGTAAAAAACTTATAGAACTGCTACAAAAAGAAAACAGCTTACATGGTTGTACTGTAAAAGATAATATTATTTACATATTAAGTTACACAGAAGTTCAAAACGCAATAGATTCTATAGCTCAAATATTACTTAAGTGTCACCTAATTGAAAGAAAAAATAAAGAAGAAATAGTAGAGCAGCTCATACAAATTGCATTTGAAGATTTTACCATGAGCGAGTTAAAAGTTATTAGGGGTATTGCATCATACCCTAATGATCATTCATTGAACAAACATAAAAATACCACTAAAAGAATAGAAAGTATATTTCTTGATTTAGTTGATAACAATTTTAATACAGATTCTATAGATAAGTTAAAAAGCGCTTTAAAGCAAGAAGGTGAGTTTTCTGCTGTACCTAAAATTATCATGAAAAGTATATACAAATTGAATAAGAACTTTCATGGCAAGTTAAATGCCCTTCTAAAGAGGCCCATTAATGGAAAAACCTAGAGGAGGTACAAAAATGAATAGGACTATAGAACAAGGTTGGAAAAAGTAGTAAATAAGTAAGTTAAAAAACAATATAAAAAAGGAGTGTTAGAAATGAGCACAATACAAACAAAAATACAAAAACCAAAGTTAGGATTTAGCAAAACAGCTAAGTTCTGTGAATAAAATTTAGAGAAGAGAGCCCCAACGAAGTTTAAAAATCCCATATAAACCTCAGCTGTCTTGTCGAATCTAGAGAAAATACGTCTGAAATTTTTGATTTTCCCGGGAGTGTTCAACAAACTGTGTCAAAAACTCAACTGAATTTTCAATCTGTTAGGAAAGAAGATATCAAGTTGAGAGATGGTTAAAGCCCAATTTGATATAGGCATAGTCCATTTCTGTTCTATCTTTTTTATAGCACAATATAATTGCTTATACAAGGCATTTGTGCTGGTAAAAGAGCCCTTGGTTTTAGTGAATTTCCTGATTTGTCTGTGCAGTCCCTCTATGGGATTGGTAGTATAAACTAGCTTTCTCACCGGATCAGAATACTTAAAATAGCCATTTCCCAATTATTTTGCCAGGATTTCACTACCATAGGATATTTTGCTCCCCACTTTTCTTCCAACTCAAGTAAATAATTTTCAGCTATTTCTCTATTTGAAGCTTGATATATTTTCTTCAAATCACTCATGAAAACTTTTACATCTTTGCTAGCCACATACTTCAATGAGTTGCGTATTTGATGCACTATACACAATTGCACTTCTGCGTTGGGAAATACACTGTTTATGGCTGCAGGAAAGCTTTTAAGCCCATCAACACATGCAATCATGATATCTTCCACACCCCTTTCTTTGAGATCATTCAATACTCCTAACCAAAAATTAGCACCTTCGCTTTCAGCTAGATAAAAGCCTAATACCTCTTTTTTACCCTCTTGATCTATGCCAAGTATATTATATATGCACTTGCTTACGCACCTACCATCCTCTTTAACTTTGAAAAATATTCCATCCATAAAAATTATTGGGTAAATAGCCTGTAATGACCGACTGCGCCACTCATTTATTATTGGTAATAATTTATCTGTAATGTTAGATATTGCTGCTGCTGATATCTTATGGTCGTAAATTTCTTCGATATGCGATGTTATATCTTTATAACTCATACCACTGGCAAACATACTAAGAATTTTTGCTTCAAGCTCAGGATGTAAATTAGTCTGTCTTTTTCTAACTACCTGGGGCTCAAAACTTCCATCTCTATCCCGAGGCGTTATAAGCTCAAATGAGTCTGAATCTGTATTTTGAACTTTTGCCATTTCTGCGATTATTTTCTTCATTCTCATTTGATAGGTGATTTTCTATTTCACCTTCTAAACTTGCTTCTATTGATCAGAGGCGTTAAAGCTCCTCCTTTCCCAGTTAAAGACCTACCTTCTCGTATAGATGATAATATATTGTTCTCCAACTCTTTATAGTCTACTAACCCTGTGTTTTTATTCGATGTTTTTTCGTTCATATGTCAACTCCATGTTTTATATTAATATTACTATTTTTTTTTGTTTGACACAGTTTGTTGAACGTTCTCGGGTATCCTGATTTATCTATATTTATTTTTTTGACCAGGATTAGGTGTGTTTTTTTAGAAAAATCTACAATCTTTATTATTTAATTTAAAAATTGACGTCTATTGTTTGCTAATGTTCTCAAATTTAAGTAAAAAAATTAATATTGAATTTTATACTACTACTGTGAGATTGCGCTTCTGCTCCGCTCATATTAGAATCTGGCATTTCTTCAGTTTGCATTTGCAATTTTTCTTCTTCTACCCTTTGTAACCTTTCTAGTTCTTGTTGCAGCATTTGTTTAAATCTCTCAGCTTCCTCTTTTGCCTGAGTTACTTTTTCCAGTGCATCACTTTTAAACTTTTCAATCTTTTCATTTTCAAACGTTGATATCGCATCTAATTTTAATTAGATATTCTACTACCTTAGTTTGTCCGCGGTAAACAGCGTAGAGTAGCTCATTACATGGCATTAGATTAGTTTATCCCAACTTAAACTGTACAATAAAAACTTTAATTTCTACAACTTTTAGCTATGCTTCTTACTTGGCATATCTATTATCTCAATATCACTATCACTTAAAGATGATGATGGTGAATTTGGATTATTGAACTGTTTAAACCCAGAATTTTGACTCATCATTGTTGCAAGCATCCTTTGAATATCACTCATTTGCTGTGCTAGTATCTGATGTTCTGCCTCTCGCTTTTTATCTCTATTTAGTAGCTCTTGTATTTGCCTATCTTTTGCTTGTATTTGCTGATCTTGTGTGTGTATTTGCTTGTCTTTTGCCTGTATCTGCGTTATCAGTTCTGCTTTTTCTTTTTCTAGCTCTTTATTTTTATCAAGGCTTGCAGTTAGCTGACTACTTAATTCTCTATTATGCTCCTCTACAGTGTTCTTCCTACAGTCATTTATAATAAGTTTTAATTCTGCTGCTGATTTTCCTGTAGATGAATGCAATTCTTTTAAAGTGTTACTACGTTCAATTCGAGCTTTAATCTTTTCATCCTTGAATTCCACACTCAAGTTTACTTCTATCAGCTTAGAGACAATCTCACTACTACTTTCCTTTTTATTTTTAGTAATAATGTCAGATATTTCCTCAAAAACTATTTTGTAAGATTTTATTTGCTCTTCAAACTTCTTAAGTGAGTAACTAGTAAACAGCCGCATAATCAACCTTTTAATTACAAATACTTTCTTGATATTATCAAAACGCACATTTAAATTTTCATCTATTGCTTTTAACTCATCCACGACTACCTGCAATTCATCATCAGCCTTCTTCTTTTTATCAGTTGCTTGTATACCGGTCATTTCTTTCCCCCTTTATATTAAAATTAACATGTTATTTATTGATTAGTGTTGTATCAATGCGTTTTTCACCATTAATAGATGCCTCCTCTAAAGCAGGATTTGGCTCATGAGTTTGATCGCCTTCCACTGTGATGTGCAACCCTTTTTCTTCTATAAATTGCTTTAACACTTGCTCCACATTATCCAGCTCTTGTTTTAACCCCTGCGCTTGTTTTTTACGCTCTTTATCATTTTTATCTAATTGCTCTAATTGTTCAGATTGTTTATCTAAATGCTCTTGTTGTTTATCTAATTGTTCAGATTGTTTATCTAAATGCTCTTGTTGTTTATCTAATTGTTCTCTCATTTTTTTGAAATCTTCATGTGTTCTCTCCTGTATCTCTTGAATTTCTTTTAAAACTTCTTTTGCCCTTTTTGCCAATCTCTCGTAATCAGCAAGTGCATCATTTTGGGTTCTTTGTGGTGTAAATTCACTGATTAAACGAAAATTATACTGATGAACTAGCTCACTAGCTAACTCTTCTGTTTCCTTCTTATTTATGCTTGTAACTGCAAACCTTCCCTTTAATAAATCAAATAAATTTTTCTCATTCATATTATAACAATGATAACTCATAAGGTAGTAACAAAGCTCATGCAACTCTTGCCTCGGAAGCTCTTGCATTTTTTCCAGTACGATCTCTTTACTTGTTTTCTCATCTGATAATTGTGCCTCTTCTTTTGCTTCACTGGCTACTTCTGTTTGACTGCTCTGCTTTTTAGATGATTTAAACCATCTTTTACTTTCCTTTTCTGCTTTTTTTGCTAGCTCCTTAGATATAAATAAAATGTTTAAATATTCTACCACTGGTAGGGTAAAATATTCATCCACCTTCTCATAATTCTCTCTCTCAGCTAGGGAATATGGTTTTGGATTTATTGAGTAAGAAAATATATAACCATTTTTCTTCTCAAAAAACTCTCGCGCTGAAGATAATATCTCACTTTGCAGCTGACACCTTTGTAACAACTTACCTACTGAAGGTTTTATGTATTTAAGATCTTCGTCATCTTGGCAATCTTTGTACAGTTTAGCTAATTCCTCAGCAAACTCTTTATATCTTTCTATATATTCATCCACTGCTTTTAAAACTTTACTCTCTATATTCCATTCTAAAGATTGAAAATCTTTCTTTTCATCTAACAGGTGCTTCTCCATAGTAGATTTACTTGCTAGTAAAAACTTATTTAATAAATCCGTCAAATACGTATGACTTACCTTTGATATCCACCATAATTTTTTTAATATTTTATCATTGAGCTGATCCAATTTTTGCTCGTTAAATAATAAGCCAATTTCCACATCAGCATAAAAACTATATTGAAAATCCCTATTAAAAACCGAAGCGTGGTTAGAGGTTGCATGCTCATAAAGATTTTTCATTATTTGCCATGTATTATTTACCCCTTGTTGCATCTCTGTTGCTCTTCTTTTGTCTTCTGCGCAGCTGTCAGCTACTTTATCTGGATGATAAGCTAAAGATAACTTCTTAAACTTTTTATTCACTTCTTCACTGAAATATTTTTCACAATCTTGTTTTCGCATTTGGTGCGATCTCATTGAATATAAACCACTATCTAAACGTTCCAGCAGTTTAGGTAAGCCGAAAAGTTCTAACGCTTCTTTTAAACTCAGCTGCATAATTGAGCCTTCTGTTTTTCCAAAAGAGAAAGTAATTCCCTCTTCAAGCACAACATCTGTATCGTCACTGACCTGAGTTTCTTGATTTAAAAAATGAATGTGCGATAGATCATTAATGTTCTTAGTTCTACCAATTTTGTGTTTTTTTACCACCTCATCCCCCTGATAAGATAATTTGTGCCATTTTATTAAATAGAAATTTAGTGATACCGAAGTAAAAATGCTCAGTATAAATCTATACCACGGGCGATAAAGCATGTAATTTTTAGCTTTTTTAATGTGGCTTTCATTTAAACTTATATCTTTAATTTTTCTGCTCCATGGCCACCACCAGTAGACTGGCATTTCACCATAGGCCCTAAGCAGTGCTTGACACTGACTTTTTGCTTCCTCACTTTCTTTATTTTGAAGTAAATATTTAGCATCAAAGTCTAAAGTATTGCACAGATGATCAAATAAGCTGCCGCCAATCCCCCACCAAAGTATCCTATACCTTTTTTGCTCTTGCAGAAAATTTATCATTCCCCCCACCATTTCAATCTATATATTTACACACTTTAATTATACATTAATCAGTATAAATTCACCTTGTAAATTAAATAAAGTTCTGTAGATGTTTTTAAATAGTTCTAAAAAAACTCAACCACCAAAAAGATATGTCTGAAATTGGGTGTATTTATCGTTCAAATTACTAAAAACATTACTGATAGAAGCTTGTTCCAAAAGAGTAGGTAAGGTAGATGGTTTATAAGATTCATGTTTAGTGAACTCTTTATCTAAAATAGCTTGTATAACACTTTTTTCCCCTAAAAAACAGTTTTTGCCGAAGCTTGATTTGTCCTTTAACTTGTCAAATTTCTTTTGATTCTCTGCGTCGAGTTCTACTTTAATCTTACTGCTATCTTCTTTATCAGGATACAAAAGAATGCTGATTTTCTCTTCTTTACCTTCCCCTTTTATGGTAAAAGACATCTTAATCTTGCCTTGCGGCACATCTGTGTAATTTCTTTGCTCTCCTAGTTTTTCAACTCTGACTATACTTTCTCCAATCTGCAATATACCAACTTTTAAGTTTAACTTATATTCTGAGTTTAAATCATCTATAATTTTATTGTTTGTAACCTTTGTCAGTTCAACAACGTTACCCTTTTCACATTTTATGTAAAAATAACCATTATCTATTGCTACTTCAAAATCATCCTTATTTTTATTTATAACACTGTTGTATGCTACGTTTTTAAGCTTGCTGTCAATCTTCCTACACTTTTAAAAAAGATCATAATCAATATCATAAGTTACATGTGTTAATCTATCATAATAGAAAAAACTGTGTTTTACTTTACCACCTTTTATAAGCAAATCTTCTATGATATTTCTTATAATTTTTAAATTACCGCCCATTAATATTTCCTCCTCTTCATAATTTCAGTCAGATCACATCCCTCACCAACTCTATGTGTTGAGGGACGCACAGCTACAACATCGTCAAGAACACCTTTCATTTTTTCAAATATTAAATTCGTTACAGTGCTATCATTATAAGATGAATTCAACCTTATCCCTCTCTTCAAATATTCATCGACTAGACACTTGATGCGTTTTAAAGCATTCTCAGTACAATTTATATTAGGGTTATGTATATTCTCTTTACGCTCTTGGTCATTTTGTGCTTCTACCTCTGCCATTTTTTGATAAAATTCATCTATCAGACTCTTTTCACTTTCAGTTAATGGTATTTCCAGCTTCATTAAAAAGGAATCTTCTGGAAGTAGGTAATCGGAACTACAACTTGAATCTTCCTCAGAACTCCAGTTGGCAGAGTCGGAATAAGTTTCATCAGTTTGCAGTACAGATTCAGCACATGAAATAGCAGTTTTTTCTGATTCTGTATTGTATTCATCTTCCTTATTTTTTAGGGTACATTGATCATCCTTTTGACCCAAAGGGAAGTTTTGTATTTCTTTTAAAAACCGAAGGTGATCAAGAGCTCTTGAACTATATTCACTGCCAGTAATGCTAGAATCGATTGATTTCTCATCTTCTTCTTTATACTCTTTTACTTTACTAGGAAAGCATGGCAAGCCATCTATACCACTTTCAGGAGTTAGTTGGTTATGTTTTTGGTTATCTGCTTCATCATTTTTTATATTACATTCTAAGCTACATTTGCGAATCTGCTCTAAAAAGTAATTATCTACCCTCTCATCCTTATATTGAACTTGTATAGAATTCTTATCTATCGTTTCAACAGGCTGCTTTTCTGCTTCTGAAATATCTACGTCTTCACCATTTGATTTAATTGATAATGTTCCTATATCAAACAATTCTTTTTTTAATCTCTCTTCTAGTACATCTGGCATGATTATATTTTTTATTTAAACGCATTTACAAATAATAGCATAACTCTGATAAAATTAAGATTTTTTAAAAGGAATAGCTGACACTTTCTTCTAAAACACACACAACCGGAGCATGATCTGATGCATTTTGTTGTTCTAATCTGTCTGTCGCTTCTGGTGATAGTAGAATGTGATCTATTCTCATACCCTTATTTTGTTGCCATTCGGTAATCCCACAGGCTAAATTCCTTGTATTCTAAATGCATCCTTAATTTTATTTAGTAAAGTTACTTTAAATAGGGTATAATTATTAAGGTTTTATTCCCTTTCTATATATGACTATTTCTAAATTTCTCGATGCTCGCAATGATGTTGCCTTCAAGAGAATATTCGGTTCTGAAAAGAATAAAGATATCCTCATTCACTTTCTTAATGATATTCTTGGTTTTACTGGTTTAGGTGCAATTTTGGAAGTTGAGTTTTTAACCACTGTTTTAGATCCTGAGATTGCCTCTAAAAAACAGAGCATAGTTGATATTTTATGTAAGGACTCTCAAAACATCAAATATATTGTCGAGATGCAATTCACTAAAACCAAAGGCTTTGAAAAACGTGCTCAATACTATGCCGCTAAAGCCTATTCAGGTCAAGCAGATCAAGGGGATAAATATCATAATCTTAAGGAAATAATCTTTGTTGCTGTTGCTGATTGCATTATTTTTCCTGACAAAATAGGCTATAAGTCAGATCATGTTATTTTAGATAGAGATAGCTTTGAGCATGATTTAAAAGACATCTACTTTACATTTATTGAACTACCCAAGTTTTCTAAGACTAAAGAAGATCAATTAGAAAATATTGTTGAAAAATGGTGTTATTTCTTTAAATATGCCGCAGAAACAAGGGAAGAGGACTTAGATAAAATAGTTGGTAGTGATTTAATTATTAAACGTGCCTATGAGGAAATGAATAAATTTAACTGGTCAGAACAAGAATTATCAGCCTATGAGCAAGGAAAAAAACGTCTTAGAGATGAAATCGCTGCTTTAGCTCAAAAATTCGATGAAGGGAAAATTGAAGGCATCCAAATCGGTACTGAAAAAGGTATCCAAATCGGTACTGAAAAAGGTATCCAAATCGGTACTGAAAAAGGCATCCAAATCGGTACTGAAAAAGGCAAAATTGAAGTGGCAAAAACAATGCTCGCCAATAATGTTGATGTAAACACCATTGTCAAGTTTACCGGCTTACCTTTAGATGAGATCAAAAAATTACAAAAAGATTAAACTGTTTTATACATTTCAGTAGCATAATGTATTGGTATAAGTCAAAAAAAGAAACTACATTCAATCAAACATTCTAAATAACTTCATTATCAATAATACTTGTTCTTCTCAACTATTTGATAATATCGCAACCTAGCTTTTTATCCATCATTTATAACCTGATTTGTTCATAAGGAAACTGCTCATTTTTATCTCTTGCAGCATTATAATATCAATTTCATCTTTGGTAATAAAGCTGCATAATCCGTTTGCGTATAGAATTCAGGTGGCAATTTTTAACATAAACTTAATACAATTATATCACTATCTATCTTTTTCTTTAAAACTAAAATATCTTTTATGGGTTATTATATAGAAATGCATCATTTCTACACTCTTTAAATCATAAATTAAAGATTTTATTATCCATTAATCTGTATATCTAACATTTCCCTATACAATATAAGCTCCATGACTTCACTATTTTCTACTACTTGCTACTAAAAACTTTGAATTGTTGTCTTTCATTCAGGGCTCTATTTTGGGTAGTATTTGCATCATTGTTCATTTTTTCTCCATATTAAGATATTAATATCTATTAAGAATAAATAAATTAATTTATCATATAATTTCAATAACAATCTACAATTTCTTGGGTAAAAAAGTATCTAAAATATCAGTGTTTAAATAATAAGGATAAGACTCTTTTTGCCATATATCCCAAGGATAGATTATGATTTAGAACTTATTTACAAAGCAGTAAATTCAAGAATATTCCCAACTTAACATAGCCTTACTCATAGCTAAATATATAAAATGATGTAGTTAGCAGATCATACTCTTTTGATAACCTCCTATTTCTATTAATCCAAGCAAAACTACTGCCCATCTTTTTGTGTAAATCCTGGATCTCGTTGTGAAAACAATTCTGGTGTTTATGCACCAAAAATCTGCACTTTTGACAATCTCAATATCTATTCCATGTTGAATGCAGTATTACAATACACATTCCTTGGTTTGTGGATAAGCTCTACAACGCGGATAGTTATGGATAATGCAGCATTTCATGAAATCGCTAAAAAAATAGAAAATGCTCTATCATATTCTCCGGATCTCAATTCGATTGAGCATTGTTGGCATATAATCAAAAGTTGGCTCAAACGCATCAACTTTCTCCTTCCTGTTGATCAACAGAAGTTTGTCGTTCAGTTTAGGAAATACTGTAGTAACTTGTTTTGGAAGTTTTGATCAACTACTTTGCAAAAGTCATCGATGAAACGTAAAATATCTTTCTTCATGTCCTTTATCTCTAAATATTTATGCTCTGTTTTCTTTCTTTTTACTTCCTCCTAACCCAGAATTGGGGTTTGAAGTAGGCTTACAACTACTCCTTCCTTTGATATGCTTGATGAACCAATTTGGATAGTTGGAGGCACAGAAATCAGCATATGTATTTGAATCAGGGTACTTATAACATCCACGTAATTTACACTCTCTAATAATTTTCCTATTGCTACTGCACCCGTTAGAACTCTATATCTATATTTAGTATAAAATACTAATTTATATCTAATGAGATGAGAATAAGTTTTAAATTTTGCTTATATTTTCTAAAATTTAAGTTTAAGAATTATTTCTGGCTACTTTTATTCCAATCTTGCAGAAAACTTGATAAACCATTCTCAGTCAGAGGATGGTTAAATAGTTGCTTTAATACTTTAACTGGCATTGTTACAACATCAGCACCAACCTTTGCTGCTTCAACTACATGAACTGGGCTGCGTACTGATGCAACAAGTATTTTAGTGTTCAATCTAGCATAATTATTATACACAGTAGCGATATCTTCTATCAAGGAAAGACCATCAAAACCTAAATCATCTAAACGCCCAACAAATGGGGAAACAAAATAGGCACCCGCTTTAGCGGCCAAAATAGCTTGTGCGGTAGAAAAACACAATGTAATATTCACTTTAATTTTATGCTTTTCTGATAAAACTTTGCATGCACGCAAGCCATCATAAGTAAGTGGCAGTTTAACAACAACATTCTTAGCTATTTTTGCTAGCTTCAATCCTTCTTCTATCATTTTATTGCAATCAGTTGCAGTAACTTGAGCACTTACTGGCCCTTTTATTGCTAGACAGATCTCAGCAATTAATACGTCACTCTTTTTTTCAGACTTTGCAATCAGTGATGGGTTTGTGGTAATACCATCAATAAATTCACTTAAATCCTTTATTTCATCCAAGTTTGTACTATCAAGAAAAAATTCCATACTTAATTTCTCATGTCTTGATTTTCTTTTTCTGCAGCAATATAGTCAAAATAATGCTGCATACTAGTTTTCTTTTTATGCCCATTAATATCACCTTTTTGTAGCTTGCTTGTTATGATGCTACAATCATTATTGGCAACTTTAAGTACTGCATCATCAATTATAACTTTTTCTTCTTTTCCTTCCAAAGTTTTAAGAGTTACCGGACCAGGGAGAAGGTAAATTATAAAAGAACTGTGATTTGGTAAGATAGTAAGCTCTCCTTCTATCGAACAAAGGGAAAGCAGGTAAACATTATCAAAAATGATTATGTCATCAGGAGAAGAAAATTCGACTCTAAAATACTCATCCATTCTTTTTCAATCCTTCAGCTTTTTTTACTGCTTCATCTATATTCCCTACCATATAAAAAGCAGCTTCCGGTAAATCATCGTACCTACCAGAAGTAATATCTTTAAAACTAGAAATAGTTTCATCAAGGGGGACAAATTTACCAGGCATCCCAGTAAATACTTCAGCGACATGAAAAGGTTGTGATAAAAACTTTTGAATTTTTCTCGCTCTAGCTACAGTTAATTTATCCTCTTCTGATAGTTCATCCATTCCCAGTATGGCAATAATATCTTGTAATGATTTATAAGTTTGCAACACTCGTTTTACTTCGCATGCAACTTCATAATGCTCCTTGCCAATAACACTTTCAGATAAAGATTGAGAGGTCGAATCTAAAGGATCAACAGCAGGATATATGCCAAGTTCAGCAATTTGTCTTGATAGTACAGTTGTTGCATCAAGGTGAGCAAAAGTAGTCGCTGGTGCAGGATCAGTTAAATCATCAGCGGGAACATATATTGCTTGGACAGAAGTAATAGAGCCTTTATCTGTTGATGCTATTCTTTCTTGCATAGCTCCCATTTCGACTGCAAGTGTTGGTTGGTAACCAACTGCAGAAGGAATACGACCAAGAAGAGTCGAAACCTCAGAGCCAGCTTGAATAAACCTAAAGATATTATCTATAAAAAATAACACATCTTGTCTCTCATCATCACGAAAATATTCAGCCATAGTAAGGGCAGTTAAAGCAACCCTTGCTCTTACCCCAGGTGGCTCATTCATCTGGCCATAAACTAAGACAGCTTGAGATTTTTCATGATCCTGCAGGTTTATCACCCCTGAAGTAATCATTTCATGATATAAATCGTTTCCCTCACGAGTACGCTCACCAACACCAGCAAAAACAGAAAATCCTTTATGAGCCTTAGCAATACTGTTAATAAGTTCCATTATAAGAACTGTTTTACCAACTCCAGCACCACCAAAAAGACCAATTTTACCACCCTTCAAATATGGAGCCAATAAATCAATTACTTTAATACCTGTAACTAAAATATCATCTGTAACTTTTTGATCAACCAGACTTGGTGGATCTGAATATATAGGACGCATACAAAACTTATTCTTAGCAGGTAATTCACAACCATCTATTATTTGACCAGTTACATCAAATATGCGTCCAAGCGTCCCGCGACCGACAGGAACTGACATTGGAGTCCCTGTATCAATAAACTCATCATCCCTTGCTATACCATCTGTACTACCCATTGCAATACAACGTACTATGTTGTCCCCTATATGTTGAGAAACTTCTAATATCAACTTCTTATCGTTGTAATCCATCTTGCTCTTTAAAGCATTTAATATTTTAGGTAAGGCATCATCAAATTTAACATCAACAACTGCTTGAGTGACCTTAATCACCTTACCTATATTACCTCTTTTATTATCTGTTTTGCTTTTACTCATTGTAATCTTTACTTTCTTTAAAGGATAAGGAGTATGAGGCTATTTTGCAATAATAAACTTAATAAAGATTACTTTCTTTTTATTATAAATAAAGCAATGGCATTAAGTGACCAAGTGATAACAAAAAGTGTTAAACTGAGAGCATAAGCAGCTAAAGTTTGTATGCTGTTAAAATCTTGATCACCTGTAAGCAATGTAGCAATTTGCACAGTAACAGTGGTAACAGAACGTAAAGGATTAAAGGTTAGTTGAGCATTTATTCCAACTGTCATTAAAACAATCATTGTCTCACCAACTGCTCTTGAAATAGCTAACAATATTGAGCTAATTATTGTAGGGAAAGCATAAGGCAACGTTATATGCCAAACAGTTTCTGCTGAAGTTGCACCAAGCGCCATAAATCCATACCGCAAAGATTTTGGTACAGATCTTATTGCATCTTCCATTAAAGAAGTAACAAAAGGGAAAATCATTATTCCAATAGCAACACCTGCTACTAAGGCATTTTCTGACTGTACACTGAGTCCAATAAGCTCAGCTAATTTTTTTATAAATGGTGATAAAAAAATCACAGCAAAGTACCCATATACAATAGTTGGTATTGCAGATAAAATTTCCAATGTCATATTAATCACATAACGCACTCTCTTATTTGCATATTCACCAATATATACAGCAGAAAATAAGCCAGCAGGTACTGCAACTAAAATTGCAATTACTGTAACTAATAAAGTACCGACTAATAAAGGAACAATTCCAAAATCATTAGCTATATTATCATCAAATATAGTTGCATTATGATTCCAGTTAGAACTGAACAAGAACTTTGATATTGGTACTTCATTGAAAAATACAAGAGATTGAAAAAAAACAGAAGATAATATGCACAGTGTTACAGAAAAAGATACTGCTATTGCAAAAAATAATAAATATTTTAATATTTTGTGTTTTTTATCTATTACAATTAGAGAGAGAAACAATATAAAAATAAAGCAAACCAGATTATAGTGACTGCTATACAAAAAAAGCATTAAAGAAAAACATGTAAGCAACAAAATAAATAAGCAATGAAGCCTAGCTTTATTAGTACAGTTTACCTTTTTACAAAAAAATAGGCTATAAGAAAGTAAAAAGATAAGAAAAAACATTATCATGAATTAAATACTTTAACTTAAATAAGTTTATCAGATTTACTAGAAAAGTTAAATTAAAGAGATAAAAATCAGATTTACATTTGTTAATATTTCCACTACTAACAAATTAGTTGACAATATCAATGTCATATAACTTAATTTAATTAATATAATATTTTTTATAAAATGAAGAGGACATATCAACCAAGCAATATAGTAAAAAAGCGTAGGCATGGTTTCCGTGCAAGAATGTCATCTAAGTGGGGAAGAAAAATCTTAAACAGAAGGCGTGCTCAAAAACGCAAAGTTTTATGTGCATGAAAAAGTTACTTGTCATAAAAAAAAAGATTTTTTATTTGCGTTAAAGAATTGTTCATTTACAAATTCAAATTATTTATCATTACGAGTTGTAAAAGAAAGCAAAGCGAGTTATTTTAACGCTACTAGAGTTGGGTTTATTGTTAGTCGAAAATCAGGAAATGCTGTTCAAAGAAATAAAATAAAAAGGTATTTTCGTATAATTTCAAAAAATATCATCACGCAAAATGCAAAGTGTGGTCATTATTACATTCTAATAGCTAACAAAAGTAGTATAAAAGCTAATCTTCAAATCTTAAAAAAAGATTTAACTTTTTGCTTAAATAAACTGAAAATGCACGTTTAAATTAATAAAAGTTTAACATTTACAGCTAAATAAATTATGCTAAAATTTGGTTAACTTCATCACAATAGTTATTGTATGCTTAAAGAAATATTTAATATCATAAAATTTTGCATCAGAATTATAGAATCTAATGAAGGAAAGCAATTTATTAAGGGAATTAAAAAAGATATTAATTCAGCGTATCAACAAGAATTACTCACATTACTTTTATTTCCAATTAAAAGTAATGTGATAATAAACAAATGTATTAGCAAAATCTTTAAAATAAATAAAATATTAACAAAGGATAAACCTAACTTAACATTAGAAGAAATCAATACAGTTGAAGAAATCAATACAGTTAAAAAAAGAAAATAAATACTTTAATAAGCCTGGCAACGACCTGCTCTCCCCTTATATAGAGTACCATAGGCGCTGAAAAGTTTCACTTCTAAGTTCGAAATGTAATTAGGTGTTTCATTTTCGCTATAACCACCAGGCCAATTAAAATATTACAAAAACTTAATTCTACATATACTCACATATGCAAGACAAATAAACCAATTGAGCTATTAGTACTGGTTAGCTTCATATGTTACCATACTTCCACACCCAGCCTATCAACGTAATAGTCTATTACGGCTCTAATAGGGAAATCTATTTTTGAAGAAGGTTTCTTACTTATATGCTTTCAGTAATTATCCTATCCATACGTGGCTACCCAGCTATGCTGTTGGCACAACAACTGGTACACCAGAGGTATGTCCAGCTCGGTCCTCTCGTACTAGAACCAGGCCTTCTCAAATTTCCTACACCCACGGCAGATAGAAACCGAACTGTCTCACGACGTTCTAAACCCAACTCACGTACCACTTTAATCGGCGAACAGCCGAACCCTTGGGACCTTCTTCAGCCCCAGGATGTGATGAGTCGACATCGAGGTGCCAAACGGTGTCGTCGATATGAACTCTTAAACACCATCAGCCTGTTATCCCCGGCGTACCTTTTATCCGTTGAGCGATGACCCTTCCATACAGAATCACCGGATCACTATGACCGACTTTCGTCTCTGTTTGGCTTGTCAGCCTCACAGTCAGGCAGGCTTATGCCATTATACTATACAGCTGATTTCCGACCAGCTTTAGCCTACCTTCGCACACCTCCGTTACTTTTTAGGAGGTGACCGCCCCAGTCAAACTACCCACCATACAATGTCCTAACTCCAGATTAATGAAGTATAGTTAGATGCCAAAAACGTAAAGGGTGGTATCTCAAGGAAGACTCCATTGCAATTAGCATCACAACTTCATTGTCTCCCACCTATCCTGCACATTAGATCCTTAGCATCAATGTAAAGTTATAGTAAAGGTGCACGGGGTCTCTTCGTCTAACCGCGGGTACCCCGCATCTGCACGGGGAATTCAATTTCGCTGAGTCGATGTTGGAGACAGTAGGGCAATCATTACGCCATTCGTGCGGGTCGGAACTTACCCGACAAGGAATTTCGCTACCTTAGGACCGTCAGTGTTACGGCCGCCGTTCACTGGGGCTTCAATTCAAAGCTTGCACTCATCCTCTTAACCTTCCAGCACCGGGCAGGCGTCAGACCCTATACTTCCACTTACGTGTTTGCAGAGTCCTGTGTTTTTAATAAACAGTTGCCACCCCCTCTTCTGTGCCACCTACTTATGGTTGCCCAAAAGCAGGTTATCTTTCTTCCGAAGTTACAGATACAATTTGCCGAGTTCCTTCAACATCGTTCTCTCAATCGCCTTAGTATACTCTACCTACCTACCAGTGTCGGTTTGCGGTACGGTCTATTTAAAGTAAATGCTATTTCCTGGAACTTTTCACCAGCATAAATCAATCCATTAAGATCTACACTAACTACAAAATTCGTCACATTTACAAGGTTTAGGAATATTAACCTAATTCCCATCGACTACTCCTTTACGGCCTTGCCTTAGGGACCGACTAACCCTACGCAGATCAACTTAACGTAGGAAACCTTAGGTTTTCGGCGAGAGTGATTTTCACACTCTTTTACGCTACTTATGTCAGTATTCTTACTTCCGATATCTCCAGCAGTTCTTTCAAACTACCTTCACAGACTTACGGAACACTCCGCTACCGTATTTATATAATATAAATACCCGCATCTTCGGTATACAACTTTAGCCCCGTTACATTTTCGGCGCAGAAAAGCTTATTATTTAGACAAGTGAGCTGTTACGCTTTCTTTAAAGGATGGCTGCTTCTAAACCAACCTCCTGGCTGTAATGGCCTTCCCACTTCCTTCCACACTTAGCTGTAATTTTGGGACCTTAGATGGCGGTCTGGGCTGTTTCCCTCTTCACTACGGACTTAGCACCCATAGTGTGTCTGCTATAAAACTATTAACTGGTATTCGGAGTTTGATTAGATTTGGTAAGATGATGAGTCCCCCTAGTCTATTCAGTGCTCTACCCCCAGTAATATCTAATATAACGCTCTACCTAAATAGATTTCGCGGAGAACCAGCTATTTCCAAGTTTGATTGGCCTTTCACCCCTAACCACAACTCATCCAATACTATTGCAACAGTAACTGGTTCGATCCTCCAATGTATCTTACTACACCTTCAATCTGGTCATGGCTAGATCACTTGGTTTCGGGTCTAATCCATTAAATTAAACGCCCTATTAAGACTTGCTTTCGCTACGCCTACACCTAACGGCTTAAGCTTACTCAACAGATTAACTCGCTGACCCATTATGCAAAAGGTACACTGTCACTTACATTATACTAATAAGATTACTCTCACTAATATAATCAAGCTCCAGCTGTTTGTAAGCATTTGATTTCAGGATCTATTTCACTCCCCTAACAGGGGTTCTTTTCACCTTTCCCTCACGGTACTAGTTCACTATCGGTCGTTAAGGAGTATTTAGGCTTGGAGGATGGTCCCCCCATCTTCAAACGGAATTTCACGTGTTCCGATCTACTCAAGAATTTATAGACTTTTTACCTATACAGGGCTATCACCTACTATAGCTATTCTTTCCAAAATATTCTAGTTTTTATCCATAAATTACTGGCCTATTCCGTATTCGCTCGTCACTACTAACGGAATCTCTTTTGATTTCTTTTCCTTTGGCTACTTAGATATTTCAGTTCACCAAGTTTGCTTTATATACCTATGTATTCAGTATATAATAATTAGTAAAACTAATTAGGTTTTCCCATTCGGAAATCTACGGATTAAAGCTTGCTGACAGCTCCCCGTAGCTTATCGCAGTCTACCACGTCCTTCATCGCCTCTTAACGCCAAGGCATCCATCAAACGCTCTTGTATGTTTATTTATTTAGACATATGTAACATATATGTAGAATTAAATATTTGCATTATAATTCTAATTGAATCGAGATTAATTATTAATCTCTACCATTAATTTCTTATACTTTTCAAACATCTATACTTAAGCAAAACTTAAGCTATAGCTTTAGTATTAAATATTAGAAAAATAATGTCAATACTTTATTTAAAAATTTATAACTATTTTTAATCGCAGAATAATATTCTCTAACACGAAGATTTATTGACGATTAAAGAATTTAGCAGTTTATTACTTGCAAGTATTCTATTTATGTATACATGGTGGAGACGTTAATATACTATTTTAGTAAAAACAAATGTGATGGTGATGCCAGTATGTACAACTTACTCGGTACAAAAGGAGCTAACCTAGCAGAAATGTGTCAGCTTGATATACCAGTTCCTCCAGGATTTACTATTACTACTGCTGCTTGTAACTTATACCATAAAAATGGTGAATTCTCTTATGAGTTATGCAAAGAATACATCACACTACTTGAAAATGAAACAGAACGTAAATTTGGTGGTATAAATAATCCTTTACTTGTTTCAGTGCGCTCGGGAAGTATCAGTTCCATGCCTGGAATGTTAGATACTATTTTAAATATCGGCTTGAATGATGAAACACTAATGGGTTTAATTAAGTATAATGGTGAACGCTTTGCATATGATAGCTACTGCCGTTTTATTCAGGTGTACGGCAGCATCGTGCTAAAAATAGATCATTCATTGTTTAATGATGTTATCGAGATTGAAAAGCGTAAAAATAATGCTCAAAACTACTCAGACTTAAGTTATAAATCTTTACAAAAAATCGTTACTAACTTTAAAGACATTGTATATAAAAACACCGGTTTATATTTTCCACAAGACGTACATAAGCAACTATATACATCCATAATCGCTGTATTTGACTCATGGAAAAATAGCAGAGCAGCCTCTTACAGACGAATTCATAATATATCAGGTGAAGTTGGTACTGCTGTTAATATACAGTCAATGGTCTTTGGAAATATGGGTAGTAATTCAGCTACTGGTGTAGTATTTACTCGCAACCCTTCAACTGGACAAAAAGAATATTTTGGTGAGTTTTTAGTTAATGCACAAGGTGAAGACATAGTGGCTGGAACAACTACTCCTTGGCCAATAAATGGCTCAGGTGAAAAAACTATGGAAAATTTAATGCCAGAAGTCTATCAAGAATTATGTATTATTTGTAATAAACTTGAAGCTCATTATTGCGATATGCAAGATATTGAATTTACTGTAGAAAATAGCAAGTTATGGATTCTGCAAACTAGATCAGGCAAACGTACTGCTGAAGCTACGATACGAATAGTACAAGATATGGTAAATGAAAATCTAATCACCAAAGAAAAAGCAATACTTAAAATTGATCCCTATATATTAGATAAACTATTACATCCCATTATTGAGACCAAAAGTGGATATAAAGTTATAGCTAGGGGTTTACCTGCCTCTCCAGGGGTTGTATGTGGTCAGGTTGTTTTTACTTCTGAAGCTGCAAAACAAGTACCAAAACAAAAAGCAATTTTAGTGCGTCTTGAAACCAATCCTGAGGATATCGAAGGGATAAATGCCTCATGCGGTATTATCACTGTAAGAGGAGGAATGACATCACATGCAGCAGTGGTTGCAAGAGGGATGGGTAGACCATGCATATGTGGTACAAATGGAATATGTATTGATGAGAGTGGAGAATTCTTTACTGTAGGAGAAGAAAAGATATTTAAGGGCGATTATATTACTATAAATGGTAGTAATGGAGAAATAATTCAAGGTGCAGTACCTATAGTTCAATCTCAATCTTCTGAAGTCTTCCAAACTATAATGAGTTGGACAGATGAGATTAGAGTATTGGGAGTAAGAGCAAATGCTGATACTCCTGAAGATGTAAAAATTGCACAGAGTTTTAATAGTGATGGTATAGGCTTGTGTCGTACTGAACACATGTTTTTTTCCACTGATAGAATCAAAATTATTCAAGAATTAATTACAGCAGATACTGATAAAGAGCGGGAGCATGCTCTAAGTAAGCTAGAGATAATACAAAAAAACGATTTCAAAGAAATATTTGCTATTATGCAAGGTAACCCAATCACAATAAGATTACTTGATCCGCCATTGCATGAGTTTTTACCGCAAAGCGATGCTGTGATAGAAGAGGTAGCCAAATCATCAGGTAGGTCTATATCTAATATAAAGAATAAAATACTTGAATTGTCAGAAAAAAACCCAATGCTTGGTCATCGTGGCTGCAGGCTTGCAATTTCTCATCCTCAAATATATGAAATGCAAACAAGAGCAATATTTTTTGCAGTGGAGGAGTTGCAAAAAGAAGAAAATATAAAAGTTGTCCCAGAGATAATGATTCCATTTATCATGGATGAAATTGAATTTAGCATTATATGCTCGATGATAGAGAAGATATCTAAAAGCTTTAATTATAACAGAAAAGATTATCTAATTGGCACTATGATAGAGTTACCAAGAGCAGCACTCACTGCAGATAAAATTGCAAAGCATGCTGATTTTTTTAGTTTTGGTACTAATGATCTAACGCAAACAACGATGGGACTATCACGAGATGATGCTACGAAATTTTTAGGTCATTATCACACGCAAAAAATACTAAAAGATGATCCTTTTGAAGTATTAGACATTAATGGAGTTGGAGAATTAATTAAAATTGCAGTAGATAAAGCAAGAAAAGCATCACCTAAAATAAAACTTGGTGTTTGTGGTGAGCATGGAGGAAACCCAAGGTCAATACACTTTTTTGCACAATTAGGTATAGATTATGTATCATGTTCCCCCTTTAGAGTTCCTATTGCCAAGCTCACCGCTGCTCAGTGTGCTATTAAACAGCAGTAAGCTTTCTCTTCTTTAGCTAGCAATGTAATATAATGCAGAAATGTTTAATAAAATACCTCTGCATCACTAGATTTAAGGTTAAAACTGCTGAGCAGCAACACCTTGCTCATTAGGTATGGCTGGGGTGGTTTGTGGGTCAGCTAGTTTTGCTTCTCTTTGGTTTTTGTGCTTCTATAGTTCTATCCATTAATATAGCCCTTCCTTTAAAGATCCGAATGAGATAAGATAAAGATTTAGGATGGTTGATGCCAGAGTTATGATTTAAGGAAAAAAGCAATTGGACGAAGGAGAAAATCTGTAGCTATAAGATATAAAATAGAACATTATATGAGTGGCAGGTAAGACGCAAAGAAGCAGGAGACTTTTTACCAAAAAAACCTGGAAGCGTTGGCTATAATCATAAAATTGGAATGAGTTTATCGAATTTGCTAAAAAGCATGGAGCTATCGAAAATAGCTGAACTTTGGGGTAATATTAATTTTCAACTGAAGAAAATTGGATTAAAAAAAGACCTATGGATATAGGGAAAGAAATAAAGAGCAGAATTCTTGAAGCAACCTAAAAGTCTGGTACGAATCAATAATACAGAACTTATGGATATTACCAGAAATGCTTCAAAATCTGGAAAAAAGAGTCAGCGTATTAGTATACTCTGAATAATGGGAAAATGGGAGTATTCTCCAAACCATACGAGTGCAGATAAGGGAAGTTGGTGGAGAGAAGAAAAAAACAGGCCTCTTAAATTTATTACAAAAAATTATAATGAGAAAAATAACTAATTTATCCTCAACGAATTTTGTAATGAGAAAGCAGATGAAATATCAACTATAACAGAAAAGAAATTGAATGATTTTGGGTAACATAGGAGTTGTAGCATAGATAGAATTATTAAATGAAGATTCTGTAAGGTTTAAATTTTAGGTTTACTGAATATGAAAAGAATGTACAACAACTTTATTTAGAAACATCTCACAATTTAAAACAATTTAAAAGCATAGGATATATTAGCCTACCTAATGATATGGAAAATTTGTATAAAGGATATGTATAGTGGTTATGAATGGGATAAAATTACATTCTAAATCATGAGCTAACAGATCAGGGTTATAGAGGCAACTGATGATTTGCTAATATCTGACTTATTGTACCAATAAACAAATGGATGAAGCTGGAGCTTATTTTGTTAGCCGTTATAAATCCGATACCAATATGTATGACATAGAAACAAATCAAAAAATAGAGTTTGTTTAGAATTTCTAGAAAGGGAAAAATTAAAGTGAGATCAAAAGAAGAAGGGCTAATAAAAAGTCTTCTCAAAAGAATCAAAAATTGGTCGATATTCATAACTAATGTTCCAGACAGTAAAATTAGCGCCATTAACAATTTACAGAGTAAATTATTTAAATTATATAAGTGATGAACTTAAAGATACAATATATGCTAAATTGTGCGCAATTCTTATATTTCATGGGTTGTACAAAACTGAAAGAGCTGAAAGGCGTTCATTGAACTAAAAATAGAGAGTTGTTTTTAGCGTTAAATAATAAAATTAAAGGCTTAAAGATCTTTCTTGAAAAGCTTGCCATAACTTGGTCACAATTTTCTGTGAAAGTTAAGTTCATTGAATCTTCTAACACTTTAACTTGACTCGTATGGTTTGGGGAATACTCCCAAACAAATATAATTTTCTTCTTATGAGAAATTGAAATTTGAGAGCCTGTGTTAAATTTTATTACTGTTAATTTAGATCAACTATGCAGAGGATTTAAAGCAGGCTCTAATACGAGTTAATACTTGTTTTGCAAACCATTTATGGATATAAAAAGGGATTTATAAAAATAATGTGAGAGTGTAGATTTAATTCAAAATTACAGTAGCTATTTCTACTTATCAAAACTTTATCTGTACTTTTATAGAATATACAATTTAAAATTGATGTGTTTTTTATTTCATTGATATTCTTTTCAATATAGTAGACTGTGGTAGAAGGGTAAAATGTTAAATAACCATTGGTATAGATGGTAGGATATTTTGTATACTGTTATTTGCTAAGTTTAACATAGTACCAACATTATTGCTAAAACTATCTACATATTTATCAGCAGTAGTACAGACATAATCTATATTATCTTTATTTAAAGCGGGTGATTTATTGTACAAAGCCTTTGATGTACTATCTAAAATATAAGAAGCGCTACACATAGTATGTGAAACATCACGTAAAACATATGAAGCACTACGTATAGTATAAGTTACACTATCCATGCCATATTTTAAACCAAGAATACCTTGATCAATTATATTTTGCTCGTAACCTTTCTCACCCCTATCTAAGCAAGAAGATGCGCAAGATGATACACCTGCGGCAAAATCAGCAGCATATGATGTTCCATATGGTACATATGAAGCAAAGTAAGTTGCATATGAAGCAGCAAATGCAAGATATGACATGCCACTCATACTATATTTTAAACTAAGCGCTCCTTTATTAATTACATTATATGTAAAACTTTTTACCTCTTGAGGTTGTTCTTTTACACAGTCGAAAAATTCTTCACAATCTTTTAATATTCCTTCGATAGATGTAGTTCCATTGTGTAACATATACCATTCTTAAAATAAGAATCTAATTATTAATTAAATATTAGTGTCAATAATAATCTTAAATTTTTATTAATTTTTTCTCATTTCCTTTACAGCGATAGACAATTCACGTAAATTCCTCTCTTCTACCTTAGATGGTGCACCCATAAGCAAATCCTCTCCTTTTTGATTCATAGGGAAACAAATGACCTCTCGAATATTGGGTTCATCAGCAAGCAACATAACTATCCTATCAATTCCAGGAGCTATACCACCATGTGGTGGAACGCCAAATTTAAACGCACGCACAAGTGCACTAAATCTACTATCTACATCTTCTTTGCTATAGCCTGCAATAGCAAAAGCTTTATACATTATCTCTAAGCTACTATTGCGAATTGCACCACTTGAAAGCTCAACACCATTACAGACAATATCATACTGATAAGCAATTATATCTAAAAGATCTTTTTCTTCTAAATCTGATAAACCTCCTTGAAGCATAGAAAAAGGATTGTGGAAAAAGTCTATTTTCTTCTCTTTTTCATCATAGGTAAAATATGGGAAATCTATAACCCAGCAAAATTTAAACACATCTTGCTTAACTAGATTAAGCTCCTCACCAAGAAGCTCACGCATGCCCCCAGCAATTTTTGCAGCTTTTTCTTCTTTATCTGAAGCGAAGAAAACGCTATCTCCTGGCTTTACTAAATTCCTAATTTGCTCAAGCCTATCTTCATCAAGGAATTTTGCTATAGGCCCCTTTGCGGAAAAATCTTCTTTGTCAAAAACAATATACCCTAAACCTTGTGCACCAAGTTCTTTGGTAGCATATTCTATTTTACCATCAAAAAAACTGCGTGGATAACTTGCAGTACCTGGAGCTGGAATTGCTCTTACTACCATGCCTGAGTCAATATTTTTCTTAAAAATATTAAAACTTGAATCGCGAAAAACCTCAGTGAAATCGGTGATTAAAAGTGGGTTACGCAAGTCTGGTTTGTCGGAACCGTATCTTAACATTGCCTCTTTATATGTTATGCGCTTGAACTCTTCATCGACTTTCTTATTAGAAAATTTAGAGAATACACTATATAAAACAGGTTCAATAATATTAAATACATCTTCTTGAGAAACAAAAGACATCTCAAGATCAAGTTGATAAAATTCTCCAGGAGAACGATCGCTACGAGCATCTTCATCGCGAAAGCACGGTGCAATCTGAAAATATTTATCAAAACCAGAAACCATTAGGATTTGTTTGAATTGTTGAGGTGCTTGTGGTAATGCATAAAACTTACCAGGATGCAGCCTACTTGGTACTAAGTAGTCACGTGCACCTTCAGGCGATGAAGCTGTAAGTATCGGAGTTTGAATTTCAATAAATCCACTTGCAGTCATAAGCTTCCTAAGCTCTGCAATAACTTGCGATCGCAGGATTATATTTCTGCGAACTTTCTCTCGTCTTAAATCTAAGAATCTATATTTAAAACGAATATCTTCAGGATAGTCTTGTTCTCCAGAAATGTTCATAGGCAATGAATCTGCTTCTGAAAGTATAGTTACGCTTTCAACTACAACTTCAATACTACCTGTATCTAACGAAGTATTGATAGTATCTTCTGTTCTTAGTTTTACTTTGCCTTTGACAGTAATAACACTCTCTAGTTTTAGGTTTTCAATATTTTCAAGTTCATTAAAAAACAGTTGTGTGATGCCATAAAAATCACGCAGATCAACAAAAATAATTCCACCGTGATCACGCTTGCGGTACACCCACCCTGATAAAGTAACAACATTTTCCACATGACTTTCTCTTAGTTCCCCGCAAGTGTGAGTTCTATATTGCACAAATAACCCTAAAACTATAATATATACATATAAAATGGGCGTACATAAAATAAAAATTCTCTAAATATGTCTTACATACCTTTACCGAACCGTGGTGTTATTCTATTACAAGGTCCAGATACTAGAAGCTTCCTTCAAGGTGTTATCACCAATGACATAACAAAACTACAAGACAAAAAGGCTATTTATTCTCTACTGCTTAGCCCACAAGGTAGGTATCTTTATGATTTTTTTCTTGTTCAAAAAGGTAAAAATATTTTACTAGAATGTGAAAAGGCATATTTGTCAGAAATAATTGAAAAGCTGAGTTTGCTTAGAACTTACTTAAAAGTGAAAGTTCGGGATATAAGCGAAAGATACAAAGTAGGTGTAATATTAGGTGGTAATGAAGAAATTGAAAACGTTATTACTTTTGCTGATCCGCGTCATAAACTGCTTGGAGTTAGAACCATATCACCTGTTGAAAGTGAAATAGAAGATATAGAAGTGGGAAATTTTGAAGAATATGAACAAGTTCGTATACAAAATTTAGTTCCGAGTGGTACGCAAGATATGATACAAAATAAGTCATTTCCTCTGCAGTTTATGATAGATAAAATTGGTGGTATTGACTTTAACAAAGGCTGCTATATAGGGCAAGAAGTTGTAGCAAGGATGCATAGGATACCTTTTAAGAAAAAAATATATTCAGTAACTAGCAAGCATAAGCTACTAGCTGCTGGTGCAAAAGTAACAAATGATAAGCAGCAAGAGATAGGTGAGCTACTCTCTAGTATAAATAATATAGGGATAGCACTACTTAATGTAGAAGAAGTAAACAATACAAATGCATTATTTATTAATGATGTAGAAGTAAAAATCAAAAATTAATGGCAAATTTTTAGTGTGTTCCAATCTGTAAGACAGAGAACATGCTGTATCAAACTGAGAAATAGGCCTAAAAATCTATCAAACAATGAGGAAGAAAAGCACAAAATCGTGGGTCATTTAAGCTCCAAAGGATTGAATCTCAAATAATCAACTTAAGCAAGTGATATGGGCTATCAAAATATAATGTCACATATTGAAACGACCATAAAATATCAGAGGTAGAGATATCACTGATAGAGCTTAGGGAGTATTCCCCAAACCATACGCGTCAAGTTAAGAGATTGTGAGCAAATTTAGAGAAATTAAGGTAGATACCCTAGTTTTTCTGTACTTGTCTTTTAATGAAAATTGTGACCAAGTTATGGCAAGCTTTTCAAGAAAGATCTTTAAGCCTTTAATTTTATTATTTAATGCTAAAAACAACTCTCTATTTTTAGTTCAATGAACGCCTTTCAGCTCTTTCAGTTTTGTACAATTCCATGAAATATAAGAATTGCGCACAATTTAGCATATATTGTATCTTTAAGTTCATCACTTATATAATTTAAATAATTTACTCTGTAAATTGTTAATAGCGCTAATTTTATTCTCTGTGACATTAGTTATGAATATCGACCAATTTTTGATTTTTTTTTAGAAGATCATATTACTTTTTATTAGCCCTTCTTCTTTTGATTGTATTCAGTTAATTTTTGATCTCACTTTAATTTTTCCCTTTCTAGAAATTCTAAACAAACTCTATTTTTTGATTTGTTTTTATGTCATACATATTGGTATCGGATTTATAACAGCTAAGCTTCATCCATTTGTTTATTGGTACAATAAGTCAGATATTAGCAAATCATCAGTTGCCTCTATAACCCTGATCTGTTAGCTCATGATTTAGAATGTAATTTTATCCCATTCATAACCACTATACATATCCTTTATACAAATTTTCCATATCATTAGGTAGGCTAATATAGCCTATGCTTTTAAATTGTTTTAAATTGTGAGATGTGTCTAAATAAAGTTGTTGTACATTCTTTTTATATTCAGTAAACCTAAAATTTAAACCTTACAGAATCTTCATTTAATAATTCTATCTATGCTACAACTCCTATGTTACCCAAAATCATTCAATTTCTTTTCTGTTATAGTTGATATTTCATCTGCTTTCTCATTACAAAATTCGTTGAGGATAAATTAGTTATTTTTCTCATTATAATTTTTTGTAATAAATTTAAGAGGCCTGTTTTTTTCTTCTCTCCACCAACTTCCCTTATCTTCACCCCTATGGTTTGGAGAATACTCCCCATATGCATGAGTTTGAGGTGTTTGGTTTTAGAATGTTTTCTATTCTCAAATAAAGTTCTGGCTTGCCACTGTACCACAGAATGCGTAGCCTCATCAAAAAATTCTATCATTAAGAAGGTCTGCAATTATAAAGGCTACCTAAGAATAAGTATCTTAAATATCCTGAGTGTCAATTTCTCCTTCTTTTACTTTTTCTAAGGCTTGTTAACCATCTGATTGCTTCAAAGCCTTTTTTAAAGGTTAATCCACCTTCAGATATTATTATGCCCCTTTTCTCAACTCATTTTTTATACGCTGGAAATTCTATTAACTACATCTCTTTCTATATCCTGAGAAACTCTATTTGCCAACTTTTCTTACTTATCTCATCCCACCATTTTCATATCTCTCCTTGAATCGGTAAAATATATCTCTTCCATATGCTTGTGATCTAGTTGTTTTGCTAAATCCTAATTTTTGTTTGTATTATACTCATTTCTCTTATTTTTTGTTATTTTAAGCCAAACAGTACAAATTTCTCCTCATCTATAGTTAGAGTTTGCATTTAGTATACTCCCTGTTTTTGGTTGAGTTAATACAGTATTAAAGTTATCACTATTTTTGATCAATTTTTCTATCTGGTATTCAAAATCTTCCTTTATTCTTTTTTCTTCGATATAATTACAGATTAAGATATCAATACCGCTCAACATACCAACTGCTGCCATTACAATAAAACCAACACACATATAACGTGCATAATCATCCTGTATTGCTACTACATCGTTTAACAAGATGCTACTTTCTATAATTAATATAAAACTAGTTGTCATCATTAGTGTAGCTAAACAATACGAAGCTGAGTTAGCAATTTCATAATTATTTTTAATTTTTATATATTTACATAAAACATCCAAAATTGGCTTTTTGGCATAATCAAGAGGAGTTTTGTCCTTATTATCTGCAATTGAAAGATTAACATCTTTTCTTGTTAACAAAATACCTAAAATTTTCAATTGACTGTTTACATCTAGTTTACTCTTTACCACATAATGTAGTACTGTTTCGTTATGATCATCACAAATGTTAACGTTTAGCTTAGGTGAGGACAGCAGATACGAAACTATATTTAACGAATCTTGGTTGCTATTTTGGATAAAGTGTTCTACAGCGAAATGTAGTACTGACATCTGACAAAAAGCTTTATCCTTTTCAGGAACAAAATTAATACCTGCTCCATTTTTTATCAATAATTTTATTATTTCTAATTTATTTTTTTCATTACTATTAATGCAACTTACAGCAAGAATTAAAGCTGTATTTCCAAGTCGAGAAACATGATTTACATTAGCACCTTTTGCAATTAGATACTTTATAATATCAACATGACCTTCCATGGCTGCAACGTGCAGTGGCGTTGAGCATTGACAATCTCTTAGATCAACCTCGTATCCTTGATCTTCTACTAAATATTTAACTGCATTAATTTGATTATGTTTTACAGCGAAGTGAAAAAACTTGTTTTTAGTGCTACCATGCTTATATTCAGCTTCAATCAGCATTCGCAATATTTCCTTTTTTCCTTCAGCATAGTTAAATGGTGTTCTGCCATTATTATTTTGGATAAACGGATTTATGTTTTTTATAGTAAGTAAATATCTTACTGCCTCAATGTCACCAATTTCTATTGCTAGATGAAGTAGTGTAATTCTACATTTGTTTTGTGAATTAACATTAATACCCTGTTTTATAAAGAAATCAAAAGCCTCTCTATAAATTAGACCATCAAAGTTTATATCAGGAACTTGACTAATAAGTAAAGGAAGTAAATTAAGTGTACAAAGTAAATTATCTATATTGTTATAATCTTTAAATTCTATATTAAATATCTGGAGAATCTTTTCTACTCTGCTATGTGGACTTTGAACATTATTAAGTAAAACACACTCACGTTCATCTGGTTGCTGATCATCATCAAATTTGGGAAAATCAATACCAGAATCTGACGATTCACTACTAGTTTCTAGTTCATCATCCAATCTACAAACAACTTGCAGTTGGTCAACGATATTACTTTCTTCTGTTTCCTGTACTGGCATGTTCCCCCTAACTAATAGCACATTACATATATTTATTTTTTTATTCTTATATGAGTATAGTTATTTTTGATGAATTTTAGTTTAATTTGGCTGTATCAGTTGGATGATGGAAAAAAACTAATGCTTGATGAAACAATATTATAATAGCTTAAACCTGGAGATTATGAGATTTTTTCCACACTTCTTAACACAACTAAAGCTCAATCTACTTAGGGCTAATCATATTTTCTGGCTTTATTATTTCATCAAATCTTTGCTCGTCAAGCAGTCTAAGCTCTATAGCTGCTTCTTTGAGAGTAATATTCTTATCATAGGCATATTTTGCTATTTTCGCTGCATTATCGTAACCTATGTGAGTATTTAAAGCAGTAACTAACATTAAAGATTGATTTAATAAATCTGATATTCTTTTCCTGTTGGCCTGAATCCCAACTATGCATTTATTACTAAAATTAATACTAGCATCAGCTAAGAGCTGAATTGACTGTAGTACGTTATAGATAATTACTGGTTTAAAAACGTTTAGCTCAAAGTGACCATTGCTACCAGCAATTGTAACGGTTGTATGATTTCCCATTACTTGAGCACATACCATAGTAATTGCTTCACATTGAGTTGGATTTACTTTTCCTGGCATAATTGAGGATCCTGGTTCGTTGGTCGGTAGTATTATTTCTCTAATACCGCACCTTGGTCCTGATGCTAAAAGTCTTATGTCATTTGCAATTTTCATAATACTTACTGCAGCTGTATTTAACGCTCCACTCAGTTCAACTAGTGCATCATTTGCTGCTAATGCTTCAAATTTATTTTTTGCTGTTACAAAAGGTAGATCCGTTATTTCTGCTACTTCCTTTGCAAAATCTAAAGCAAAGTTTTTCTTAGTATTAAGACCCGTACCAACTGCAGTGCCTCCTTGTGCAAGCTCATATATATTTGTTAAAGCAGTTTTTACTCTCTCGATACCCTTTTGAATTTGGGCTGCATAGCCAGAAAATTCTTGCCCCAAAGTGAGTGGCGTTGCATCTTGCAAATGAGTTCGTCCAACTTTAATAATTTGTGCAAACTCCTGTGACTTTAAATCTAATGTTTCATATAACTTTTGCATATTGGGAATAAGCATATCATTTACCTGCTTAGCTGCAGCTATATGCATTGCTGTTGGAAAGGTATCGTTTGAAGATTGCCCATAGTTAACATGATCATTTGGGTGCACTGGAGACTTACTTCCAATTATTCCACCCATTATCTCTATTGCACGATTAGCTATGACTTCATTGATATTCATATTAGTCTGAGTACCAGAACCAGTCTGCCAAATAACAAGAGGAAACTCTTCATCGAATTTACCATCTATTATTTCTTGCACTGCTTGACAAATTGCTCTGCCGATACCACTTGCAATATCTCCATATCTTATATTAACACGCGCTACAGCTAACTTCACTATTGCTAAAGCTTTAATCAAAGAAATCGGTATTTTTTCTGAGCCAATCTTGAAATTTTCCAAAGAACGCTGGGTTTGCGCTCCCCAGTAATGATTACTTGAAACAGCTATTTCTCCCAAACTATCAGATTCTATCCTAGTATCACTCATACTACTATTTTAATATTTCAATTTATAACCTACTAAACTTTAGAGTTTAAGTCTAATATTTTAAAATATTTAAATTATAAAAATGCTTACTTTAACTATATTCTCTTACCTGGCACATCTATCATCTCAATATCACTTAAAGATGATTATGGTGAAGGTATATTTGACTTCTGACCCCGTAATTACTGCAAGCATTTTCTATACACCACCCATTTGTTGCACTAATAGCTGCACTTGGTTCTTTATATCAGCATTTTCTGTTTCTAGTTTTTGCATTTTCTTATCTTTTTCCTTTAGTGATTGTATTTGCTTCACTAGATCTTCATCTCTCTCCTCCAATTACTTATTTTTGTTTAGGGTTTCATCTAATACATCTTGCGTATTCTTTAATTCATTATTATGATCATCTAAAGTGTCGTTCCTACAATTGGTCACAGTAGCTTCTAATCCTTTTGCCATCTTCCCTATACTATTAGAGCATGGTGAGATGTAGTATCTACAGGTTTTGCTGCCTCAACCATGTATCATCAGCATATCTATCAAATCTAAAGCATAATCAGACCTTTAAATCTCAATGCAACAAGCAGCTTACTTAAATCCCCCTTTGCACCGTTTGAACTTTGTCTACTAGTTTATATATTTTTTCTTGCACCGGCATCATGTTCTGATGATTGTTGAATCTATCATTTGTATCTTCATCAACGTGTTAAAAATTATTTACCCCACTTGCCCATCTCATGAAACGTTTATTTTCCATATTCAGCTGGTCCATGATGCCCCCGTTCTGCCTATCCATATTACTGCAATTTCCTGTTATCTTTCGCACTCATCTCCTTCTTTGCTAGGCAAACTGTCTTTTTTTCTTTCTTCACCTTTCATATCATATAGACCCTCAACTTGCAAAAAAATGCATTATCACTTTGTATGTCCTCGCTGCCTAAATCCCACTAAACACAGCTGTACACAATTAAAAGCTGATTCAGATCTAAAACACAACAATACGAACTACAACTTCTTGTTGGCAAGGCTGCTGCTATCATCTACTTTGAGAGATACTGTATTAAAACAATGTCATGTTAAGCATAGGAATTGAAATAGTAAGGCAACAGGCAAAAATATCTCCTCAAAAATGTGGGATATATAAGATGCTGGATGTTAATGGCAATTTTCTTTATATTGGCAAAGCAAAGAATCTAAATGCGAGGCTTTCTGATTATTTAAGAACTAATACATTAGCTCAGCGCATTAAAGCCATGATTACTCAAGTTGCAAAGATTGAAGTTATAGTCACTCAAAATGAAGCTGAAGCTTTATTACTTGAAGCACAGTTGATAAAAGCGTTAAAACCGCATTATAATATAATGCTAAAAGATGATAAATCTTATCCATATATTGCCATCTCTCAGCATGAATACCCAAGAATTAGTAAGTATAGAGGACATTTAAAAGATGGATATTACTATTACGGTCCTTTTCCTTCTGTATCTGCTGTAAATAATGCAATTATTTCTATTTGTAAGACTTTCTTATTACGTACATGTTCAGATAGAAATTTTTCTTCAAGAGCTAGGCCATGTATTGAATATCAAATAAAACGTTGCTCTGCCCCTTGTGTGCAGAAGATATCGCAGACGAACTATATAAATTCAGTTAAACAGGCACAGAAAACGTTATCAGGTAGAAGCAAGGAAGTGCAAATGCAGCTACTTACTGCGATGAAGCAGCACAGTAAAAATATGAATTATGAGTTAGCTGCGATGCTAAGGGACAGGTTAAGATCACTGCAGGCAATTCAGATGAAAACAATTGATTTTTGTTTTCCTGAAGATGCGGATTTTATCGGTATTGCTGAAAAACCAGATAGTTTTTGTGTTCAAGTTTTGTCATTTAGAAATGGATATCATTATAGTAGCACTCCTTATTTCCTTCATAAATATAATAATGTAACTAGCAATGAAATTTTAACTACTTTTATCATGCAGTTTTACAAAGCTAATATTCCAAATAAAATTTTTACTCATTTAGACGTGAGCGAGCTTAATGTGGTTAGCCAGGCGCTCAGCAAAATTGCTGGGCACCAAGTGGAAGTATTGTGTGCAAAAAGTGATGCAGAACTTGAGCTACTTGAGTTTGCAAATAACAATGCTAAGCAAACCCTTGTAAGTAAGTCTTTAACATCTACAGAAATTTTGGAAAAATTAAAAGGTGTAGCTAGGGTGTTCTCTTTATCTTATATTCCAGAGCGTATTGAGGTCTATGACAATAGTCATATATCTGGTAATCAGCAAGTAGGAGTAATGATTGTTGCAGGAAGGGATGGTTTTTTGAGGAATGAGTATAGAAAGTTTTCTATTAATACAAGTAAAAAAAGTGACGATTATGCAATGATTGAGGAAGTGCTTAAAAGAAGGTTCTCTGGCAAAATAAAAGATGTTGTACCAGACCTTTTGCTTATTGATGGTGGACCAGGCCATCTTTCGATCGTAAGTAATATATTAAAAAAATTACAGCTAAACATTCCTTTTTTTTGTATGGCTAAGGGACCTAACCGCAATGCGGGATGTGAAAACTTTTATATGTTAAATAAAGGAACTTTTACTTTAAAGAAAGATGATAAGATTATGCTTTATTTGCAACTTTTACGTAATGAAGCCCATCGTTTCGCTATAACAGCACATCGAAAAAAGCGTGACAAGCTTTTTATGTTATCACAACTAAATGAAGTTCCAGGTATTGGTAGAAGTAGAAAAAAAGCATTGCTTTCTTACTTTGGTTCTATGCAAGCAATAAAAAATGCCTCGCTGCTTGACATTAAAAACGTTCCTGGAATTAATGAAAAATTAGCTCAAATAATCTTTGATTATCTATCAAATAATTAGCTAAAATTATTCTGTATTTTTTCTAAGATCTGTATGCTCTGGTTTGCGTTTAGCAATAAATATATCATATAGCCTTTTATCTATAGTCTTTTCAATATCATGCATTAGTATATTTTTTATTGCATTCACTTTGTCTTGATAGTTATTTTGAGTTCCTTTTTCAGTTTGAGTTCCTTTTTCAGATTGATTCTCCTTTAAAGTACTTTCTCTTTTCTTTCTGATGACGGCTATTATCCTAATGATTAATCTTCTAAAAAAATACTTCCACTTTACGCTAGTAAGTGTTTTATAAATAAAATAAGGAAGTATCAAAGACACTATTAGCCTTATTACTAAACCATAACTGAGATTGTCCCAATTATAGTAACACAATTTCATATACTTATATAAGTAATAAAGTATATATTTAGCTGAACCTAACGGTATATTGGGGTCACCGCTAAGAAATAATAATATAACTCCACAAGCATAAGCATAAATGCTCAATAAAAATACCCTTACAATTAGATTTTTTACATTGGCTAATACATAACTTAAAATTCTAAGTCGATAAAAAAATAACATTAAATTCCCTACTTAATGGCTGGGGTGGGAGGATTCGAACCTCCGCATGACGGTATCAAAAACCGTTGCCTTACCACTTGGCTACACCCCAATTATAGGAAAAAAGAGTTAATATACTAATAATGCAAATGTTAATTTATGCACCCGCAAATCCATGTATAGAAATCATTATCAACTTTATCTGTAGGTATTGCAATGATCCCAGGAATTTCATAAGGATGAATGCTTTTAATTTTTGCAATCACATCATGAGCTAAAGTACTTAAACTCTTCACTATTACTATAACCTCACTTTCACTACGGACCTCCCCTTGCCATAGGTACATTGATGTAACGTTGCAAAAAATATTTGCACATGCAATTAATTTTTCTTTAAGTAACTCTTCAATAATTTTCTTTGCACCTTCATAATTGTCGATAGTTATATAAATTAATGTTAGGGTATCCATTAAATTATGATAAAATATAGTTTAATTTTATTAAATTTAATTACTCTCATCAAGTAAAATCGCATCACATTTGTAAGATTTATGGAATTAGTTTTTTTAATGTGAACTATTGAATAATATTTAAGTGTTACATCTACGGTGTTTTCACATACATCTTCCTGAGATTATAATCCGTTAAAGATAGGTTTTTTAATTTAAAACACCATCTTCTGCATAGCTATAAATAAAAACTTTGCTACAATAAGGGCAAGCTATGCTGTCTTCATTTCCCATATCTAAATAAATAAGAGGATGGCCTAAGCCTTCATCTATTCCTATTTCATTAGTACCATTACAACAGATTTTCTTATGTTTTACCTTTAGTTGATACATATTGTTCTAAGTATAAATGCACTTTTACTACTATAGCATATTAAGACATAACTTATAGGAGTTTTCTATAGCTTTACAAAGTCTTATTTTATATGGTCCAAAAAAATGCAAGCATTTAAGATTATTTATCTAGGCTCTGTGAACAGCCATGAAATTCAAAAATCCCGTAAAAACCATTTATCGAATCTGCAAAAAATCCTGCTGAAATTTTTTATTTTTCTGAATTACTTATACAATCATTGCACTTTCCTGTTGGAGGAATTTGCATTTCTTGTTTTTAAGACTGGCAACAAAATATCACATACAGTGGAAACCATTTTTAATCAGATTTCGTTCCTTTGTCCTGACGTTAGGGTAAATTTTAGAGGCTTGATCTTCAGTTACATCCAAGCGTGAGATCGGACTATTGTCCTGCTTTTTAAGAATGCAAAAATTTGTTCCTATTTTGTCTCTTGTATGTATTAGGTCCATATTAATTCACGTTTTATATTTTATCTTATATAGCTGTTTACAGAGCATAGTAATGGTATAAAATAATAAAAGCTTCTTGAGAAGAAAATACACAGGTGAAGTACTGTAAATATAATATTTTTGTTCAGCACTAGTTTCAGTCAAAATATATGAAATACAAAGTATAAATTTAATTGTTTATAGAAGATAGATATATTAAAAATTGTATATCTAAAATACTATAATAATTATTAAATAAAATAACAATTCAACCACTATGAACTACAAGTTCATAAATTGAGAAAAAGCATGAATGTTAACTTTTGACTTACCAATTCTCTCTTAGAATGGTGCTTAATATAGTTCTTTATCACTTACGTTCCCAGTTGTCCTTACAAAATAGCCAACTGCCCACAAGTCCAATATCTCTTTTTCAACTCGGGAAAATTTTGCTGTATCTTTCTGAAACTTTTTCCTCTGATAATTTCTGCATACTCCTTTTCTTTAGTTTTCTGCCCTATATCTCCAGCTAGCACTGGATAGTGATATTTTGTTATCCACACTATGTGACATGTACTATCATATACCGAGTGACTACTTTTTCTATAATATTCCACATCTCCCTAAATTTTTTACTTAAAAATTATATTCTTGAAAGTTCAAATCCATCCTTATTCTCCCAAATTTGGGAGAATAAATAATTGAAAAGTAAAAGAAACATTACATTATAATGATTAGGCATGTAGGCAAGACTACTATAAATTGGTCAGGTTAGAAATGAAGCAGCCATATTAGAACTGTTTTGGGTTACATGCCCACATTATACTTTTGTTATGAACATAGCAGCTAAATATAGACCAAATACATTTGAGGAATTAGTAGGACAAGATGTATTAGTGCATGTTTTACGTAATTCATTTATCTTGAACAAAATTCCTCAATCTATACTCCTTGCCGGAGGTAGCGGTATTGGTAAAACAACAACTGCAAGAATTATAGCTTTGTGTTTGAATTGTTCATCAGGGCCAACACCTTACCCTTGTAAAGTTTGCAACAATTGTACAGCTATAAAAAATTCAAGACATCCTGACGTTTTAGAAATAGATGCGGCAAGCCGTACAAGTGTTGAAGATATTAAAGCCATACTTGAGAGCACACACTACCTCCCAGTCAGTGCTAAGTTTAAAGTGTATATCATAGATGAAGTCCACATGCTTTCAAACAGTGCATTTAATGCTTTGCTTAAAACATTAGAGGAGCCCTTGCCTAATGTTAAGTTTATTCTTGCAACAACAGAGGCAAGAAAAATCCCAAGTACTGTTATTTCTCGTTGTCAATGTTTTAATTTAGAAAAAGTTCAAGCAAATGACATGATGGCACATCTAAGTAATATAGCTAAGGAAGAAACTCTCTCTTTTGAGATAGATGCTCTGAAACTGATAACACGTAACTCTGAAGGTTCTGTGCGTAATGCTTTATTTTTGCTTAACCAAGTTACACTGTACAGTGGTAAAGAAAATATTTCTATTCCAGCGGTTGAAGGTATGCTGTGTTTAACAGATAGAAAAACATTGTTTGACCTTGTAGAATCGCTGCTGGATGGTAATACTGCTGAAACATTAATTACTTTTAAAAGGGCGTGTAAAAATGCTAATACCATTTCTATTTTAGAAGAATTATTACAAATCATTCACTTGCTATGTTGTTTTTGGATAACTGGACTAAAAGACGAAACTGTAACAGAGTATGAAATGGTCAGAATAACAAAATTAGATAAAAAAAAATCATTAAGTTTCATTCTTAGGCTTTGGCAAGCTCTTTTTAAGGGCATCCAGAATATAAAGATGTTTTCTTGTAGTGATTTGTTTGCTGAAATGATTTTAATTAACTTATGTTATTTGGCAGATTTACCATCACCAACACAGGTCATAAATAGTATATTTACAAATAAAAGCGGCTATCAGGATTCACAGATATTATATAATAGAGAGAGAGAAGAAGATTATGACTTTAATAAAATTTTAACATTATTAGATCAAAATAAAGAAGTTTTTCTTTACAATCAATTATGTAATAGTATAGAATTAATTAGTTGTAGTACAGGTTATCTTAAGTTAAAAGCCAAAGTTTTATTATATAAAAATTTTGCTACTACATTAAAGCAATGTTTAAATTCTCTGACTCAAATAGAATGGTGTATAACAATTGATGGTTGTGTAGAAGTTTTTGAAAACATACCAGCTGTTAAAAAAGTTTTAGACATTTTTAAAAGCGCAAAGATAAAAGATATAAAAAAAAGGAGTGATTGTGGATATTAACAAAATAAAAAAACAGGCTGAATCTATACAAAAGAAAGTTATGGAAGCACAGGCAGATCATACAGCTAAAGAATTTAAAGGTGTCTCTGCTGGTGGTAAAGTTTCTGTAGTTGTTATTACAGAAGGGATTGGTAATTTAAAGGCTAAGGAGGTTAATCTAGATGCCGAATTACTGAAGTGTGAAGATAAAGATATTATAGGAGATTTAATAGTAGCGGCATTTAACGATGCGCTTAAGGTAGCAGAAGAAGATAAAAAAAATTTATTTTCAAACCTTGCTAGTATGATGGGTCTACCACCTGGGTTTAAACTACCATTTTAGCAAAGTAAAAAATCTACTTCTTCTTTTATTATTTTATACTATAATTAGCAAGAAGTTGTTTTAGTTGTTTGTGGAACTTAAATTTAATTAGGTTTCAAGTAGAGGGGTTGTTAATTCCATGTCTAATTCCAAGGATAGGAAAATAAGAAATAAAGAAGTTGATAATTATATTGGTAGGAAAATTAAAGAATCTAGACTGATAAAAAAAATGACTCAAAGTGATCTAGGACAGGAAATAAGTCTTACCTTTCAACAAGTACAAAAATATGAGAAAGGAATAAATTGTATTTCAGCTAGCAGGCTATATTACTTAGCAAAAGTGCTAGAAGTAGAGATAAATGACTTTTTTCCTGGAGATGCTTTTCAGAAGGAACAAGCTGACCAATCAAGTACCCTCCATGAACAAGGCAATTTTGAGTACAACAAATATCCTGAAAGTAAAGAAATTTTGGTGCTAGTTAGAGAATATGCTAATGTTAGAAGCAAAAAAGTTCGCAATGCTATATATTCTCTGGTTAAATCTCTATCTGCATTAGCAAATGAAAGTAAGTGAGTTATTTACTAGGTAGTGTTAAAAAAAGTATAATTTTTTATTAACTAACAAATATACATGCGTAACTTTTACTAGACTTTAGTTGATTTTTAATTATTCTATACTTTTATTTAGAGTTAAAATTTTATAAGGGTTAATATTATGGATATCTATCGTAAAAAAATAATTTTAGGGACTGCGTTGGTAACGCTGTTAACTTTCTCTCCTAGTTACTCTTTTGCTAGAGTTGCAGGTGACTCCCCAACTGGTCCAGTTGATGGGGATATCGGCAATATTTACATTGCTGGTCATTATCATGGTGAATTCTTCAACAAAATAGGTGGCCTAAAAGGAAAGGAAGATGCACAAGGGGTTGCAACAGGAGCAATTCTTGGGTGGGATGCTGAAAGCAAAGCAGCAGGAAAATACAAACCTAAATATAAAAACCCAGTCTTTGCTGGTGGTGCTTCTATAGGTGTGGCTCTTATGGAAGGAATTAGAATTGAATTCGAAGGTTTGTATTCACAAATAAATGTTGATGATAAAGATTTTGAGTCAGAAGAAAAAGCACAATATGTTGAGTTGCAACGTGCAGGAACTGCTTCTGGAAATACTGCACAAAATTCAAACTGGGCAAGTATAGATGTAACAGTAAGAACTTCAGTAAATACCGGATTAGGGCAGAACGACGTTATAATAGCAAATCCACGCTTTGCCGCGTTTAAAATGAAGAATGAGGGCTTTAATAACATTGCGGGAATGATTAATGCTTACGGTGATTTTAGAATCAGTGAAGAGTTTGAAGCTGACTTATATGCTGGCGTTGGTGCTGGTTTAACTAAGATTAAATTCCTAGATACAAGTAGGTTTGCTCCTGCTTATCAAATTAAAGGAGGCATTAGCTGTGCTCTACCAAATTCACCAGCGAAAGTTTTTGTTGGCTATCGTTATTTTGGCGTTTTTGGTGATAAATTCAAAGAAGTTAAGTCAACAACAGGTGGCGAAATAACTGCTGCTGTTGCTGGTGAAGATGGTGGTCCTAATGCTGCTGGTGGTGGTCGGAATGAACCTATACGTATTAAGTCAACTACTGCAACCATTGAAAGCAGTTTTGCTGTGCATGGTATCGAAGCAGGCATAATGTATAATTTCTAATTTAAAGTTTACACGGGGTTTTCCCCCGTGTGAGTTTTTCATCACTAATAGGAATTATCAACAATTGTACCAGTTTATATTTTAGGTTTTCTGATTATATTCTAGCAATGGTTTTAGATCTGGAGAAGTTAGTATAATAATACTATTAGTTACTTAATTCTCATCATTTAAAAATTCTTAATTATAGGATAAGCCATTTAACTAAAGCAAAGAAAATAGTAAATTTTATTAGTGTGGCAATCATCTATTCCCCAATTTAAATATTGAGTACATATTATATATTTTAAAAACAATAGATCAAAATTTTACCACTAATAAACTTACAGGAGCAAAATTTTTACGATGATGGTCACTTATTCCGTACCTATTTAAAGCTTGGATATGTTCTTTAGTGCCATATCCTTTATTTTTATACCAGTTATATTCAGGTGCATCATTATGCAGCTGCATCATAAATCTATCACGAATTACTTTAGCAATAATAGAGGCTGCAGCGATTGATACACTTAAATTATCACCATTCACTACACACTTTACATTCCATGGTACATCAGGTGGCTGGTTGCCATCTACCAATACATAATCTAGTGCCATATTTAAATTGATTAATGCTCTTTTCATGGATAGTTTTGTTGCTCCTAAAATATTATATTGATTAATTTCATTAATATCTGCTGTTCCTATGCCATATTTTATATTTATATCTGATGTTATTTCTTTGTATAATTCTTCTCTTTTTTGTGGAGTGAGCTTTTTGGAATCATTAATTTCAGTTGTAATATTCGTTCTACTAAAAAAAACTACTGCTGCTGAGATTACAGGACCGGCAAGTGCTCCTCTACCAACCTCATCTACACCGGCAACAATTCCATCTAATTCATTTTCTAATGAGAAATCAGGCATATCAAAAATAAACTAAGCCAGCTAAGTATACTTGATGCATGCATAGTTGCACGCTACTTAGCTGGCTTTAAAACCTAAGGTTTATTAAATAAACGTATGGTCACCATGGTGGTGATTTCCAAGGACGTGGTTATCAAGCCCATGGGTTAAATAAGTATTATAATCGCTACTGTGTACAGTAATATCATGACCTTGTATTTCCAGATGGCTTAAAATATCTGAATCTGATCTTAATAACCCATAACTTAAGTCATCTATTTCATGAATATTGCCGATCACTTTACCATTAGCTTTATTCAAAACAACTAGTTCAAGATGATCTTTTCCTTGATGATCTTTAAGATGCATCAGCTGCAACGATATCTTGCCTTCATCTCTAGATAGTTCAATACCATTTTTATTTTTGATAATGAACTTATTGCCTTTGAAATAATATTGTTCTTGTGATAAGTCACCAATTTTATAGTTATTTTTGTCCAATGCATGCCAAAATTTCAGTACATATTGCTTTTCCTCTGATGATGCCTGATCATATAAAGATTTAATATCTTCATATTTAATTTTTATCTCTGCTTTATATATTTTTTGCCCATTAGGAAGAGTTACTTCTTCACCTTTACCAACACTGAGGATAGTATCTTTTAAAACAATATCTTCATGTTTTGCATGATGCTTATCTACCTTATGTGATGCTTGTGGCTGATCACCTTGCATTTGTTCGTTGTAATAAGCATATTTTTGACCAACTTTATCCAAATTTGAGATCAATTTATTATGCAATCCATCATCAGAGATATACTGAAGTTTAGCATCTAAATATTTAGCAGGAGACTTAAACTTATCTTGATCTAGGTGATAAAAGCCACTTTTAGAAGGGTCATTTTTATCTAGTACATAAAATAAGTTATTGTATGGTACGTGATCTATACCATCTTTAACCATATATTTGCCTTTGTGGGAACTGTCTTGAAGTTCAGTTATATGCAATTTATTTGTATCCAGCTTTACACCTTTATCATCCTCATCTCTAATACCTAAGGCCTTTTGACTCTTCTTAGTCATTTTTAAAATTGCAAATGAACGTTCATCATCATCAGGATTAGCTTTTTCTCTTACCCTATATATAACAATATCACCTTTATCTATGGTATTTTTAAATTCTACATTTTTTTTGCTGAATTCTTTTTCTACCTGCTTTTGTTCTTCTACTGCTCTATCTTCCTTTTCAGCAATGTTATTAGACACTTGTGTAAATATGTTTTTTTGTTCAATATCGTTACCATTATGACTTAGCAAAGTATTTTTGACATCCTCTAAAAACTTATCGCTATCAAGGCCACTAGGATATTTATTTTGCTCTTTATAATCTTTACTATAAGAATCAGGATTACGAATTACAGCTGAATAATGAAAACCATGATCTACAATTTCAGAACCATCAGGTGATACCTCCACTGAAAGGACACGATTGTCAACTGGAAGATTACCAACGAGTACACTACCGCCACTATCCCTAACATATAGTTCGTTTCTATTATTATGTCCATTACCAATATAAAAAGTTTTAGGGTCTAAATCAAGGTAACCATCAACATTATTAAATTCAACATCTTGCCCCAATGCTTCACGTAAAAAGTTTTTACTTTCTTCTGTAAGCTTTATGCGTACAGAAAAATAATACTCATCTATAGGTTCACCTCTTTCTATTATAAAATTCAGAACAATAGGTTTTTGTGCTTCAGGTTGGATCGCATTGTTATCAACAGGGTTTTGTTTAGAAGAGTAATCGTCTCTATCAGCTGTTCTTTTCTCTCTTGCTCCACTGCTTTTCGCATAAGCTGCTGGCTGATCACCTTGCATTTGTTCATCATTAGACTGTGATTTTTGATTTTCTGGAGTATATATTTTCTGATAGTCTGTATACCCTCTATCAGTACCACCTATGTCTCCTTTTCCTTGATCAAAAGTTATTACTTTAGTCCATTTTCCTAACTCTTTATCAAATTTATCTTCTGTATTAACTTGAGGTGCAACAGACGCTAAGAAATCAGTGTAACTGTAGTTATAGTCAACAGAGAAGAATATCTTATCTTTGTAATTGTGGAAGTTATTAGATAACATACCAATTTCCTGACCATGTTCATCGAATAATTTTACTTTTGTAGAGTATGATATATTAATGTTTAACTGCCGTGCTTCATCACTAGTATACCGTGGCAAATCATTTGGATCATATTTCATTTCAAATATTCAGCCCTATATTTACATGCTTGTGTGAATAATCCTCTTTTGCATACTTATGTGCAAATACTGGATCAATATATCTGTGTTCATCCGTAATGTCACTTGGCATACCATTAGGCCATTCATTACCATCTTTAGTTACAGGCACTAACTTCTTCACACCATCTTTCTCTATTAGTTTTAAGTGAGTAATTTCTTTCGGTAGTTGATAACGCATATCCTTGCCATGATCATGAATAAAGAAATCACCTTCTGTGTTAATATAAAAACCCTTATTTTGAAATGTATACATAAAATTATCTTGCTCTATTTTTGCTTCATATACATCATCTTCCATTCTTTCAGTCCCTTTGTTATCTAGTAATTCTCCTCTTTTTACCACAGTATGTACTTTAGCAGTTTCTGATTCTGAGTGATCTAAAAATCCAGTGCCTTTAAGCAATAATGAATCATCTACCTTGCTGATATGATTAATGCTTGGTTCAAGAAGCTCATCTCTATGTAAATGTGGTTTGTCATAATATTCATCTTTACTAACGCTTCTTCCATCTATAAGAGAAGCTGTAAATTCACCACTCTCTTTTGTTACAGCAATGTAAGCCCCACCTTCATATTTTGTGTGTAGACCCATTAAATCATCTGCAAAAATAAATGTCTCCTTATCGCTTCCTTCTACGCTTTGGAAATAACCACAATCAGTAAGTAATTCCCCTATTTTATTATCACCATCATATATTGATATTCCATTTCCTAGCTTTGCTGAACTTGCACCATCTGACCTCACAGAATATATTTTGCCATATTCAAAGTCTATAGATGATCCATTAGTACTTCTTACCTGGTTTGGATCAAAATATGTTAGTTCTTTTATTATATCCTTTCCAGCTTCTTCACCTCGTTTATTTATTATTATTCCTACTCGATATTGATACTCTTGACTATTTTTATATTCATTACCATGTTCATCACAGTAAATTAATTTCATTTTACCATGATAATCTACTAGTTTCATAAAGCGATATTGTTGTTCTGATATATCAATATGATCTCCTGTAGCTTCATTTTCAACACGTAAATAAGAACCCGTACGATAATGCGATGTAGTAGAAAACTCCCCAACGTTTTCACCATTCATTTTTTCTATATTAGCTTTGTAGTAAGATACGTCTTTTATTTCTCCATCCACTATTTCTTTTTTAGTTGCAATGAATTCTCCTTTTGTTACTTGCAGAGCATTCATTTCTTTCATTGCAGTTTCAGTATTATGCTGAGATAGCCAATCTGTGAAATCTTCCTGGTTATAATGTGAACGTATTAATTGTTCTGCACCATTACTATCACCTTTTTTTATTGCTTCTAAGTACTCTTTCAATATACCTCGATCTTTCATATACATTGTAAAAGCATGACCCATTTTATATACCAAGCTGTTATCTGTAGCGTTTTCTGAATATCCTAATTCTAAGATGCTATCTATATCAAGACCTCTTTTACCTATCGCTCTTTCTGCCTCATCAATGCTAAACCCTTCTTGAGTATTGAAGTTTTGATCTGAGCTATGCTCAATGTAATCAGCAACACCTTCCATTAGTACAGTAGGAAGTGATTTACCTTCCGTAGCAACATAAGTTAATCCATGAGCAAATTCATGTTTTAAGTTATGGATACCACCAGCTTGATAAACATACATTTCAGCAAAGGTACCTTGTTCTCCCCTATAATAAGTTTTACCACCTTCATCTCCAAGACCTAAACCAAATCTACTACCAAGATGGCTATAATCATCTTTATCATCAAAGATATAAATTTTAAGAACTTTCTCTGAACCACTTTGCTCTAAATTAGATAAACTTTGAAAACCTGTAACTGTTTCTTTTACATCAGATTCGATCTGAGCAATTTTGTTTGGCTTTAAGTTGTGATAATAAATCTCTACTTTAATGTTTAAATCAGGAAAATTCACCACGTGTGGCAAGCCAAATCCTTTATTATTATTGTTGAAATATTTTTCAATTGCACCATTATACTGTTTTGTACTCATATTAATTTCCCCTTTTAGTTGATAATTGTACTTATAATACAATAATAAATCGATTTTACTAAAAAGTTATTAATTTAGAAATATTTTTATTATTATATTAAGAATGAGATACAAACTTTTAGTATAATATGCTTTATATCTTTGTTTTAACTACCACTATAGTTTTAAACAAAATATCATGTACAGTTTGTTTGTTACTAGAAAAGACAGCTGCCAGATACCAAGCCGTATTTAGCATTAAAATCATAACTTCTAGTATCGATAAAAAATGCAAAATTGTATGACTTTCTACAATGTTACTTAGTTTATATAATATCATCACTATAAGTGGCAGAAAACATTGAGATAAACTTCTATCTAATGCAAGCTCTACCTTAATCTTAGTCTTATCAAGATTTGCAACGTAAATATTCATTATCTGCTGTCCAACAGTTGCCTGGTTCGCAGATGAGATAAAATAAGTATAATACAGACAATTCAGTGACATATGTATTACGTTAAAAATAACGGGAAATTTTTCAAACACTATAAGGAGAATACAACTAGGAAACAAAAGAATAGCTGTATCGATCAAATATGCAGCAAAACGCCTTTGTATTGTTGCAACCTCTACATTTAAATCATTCATTACATATTTCTAGCGCAATAAGCCATTAAGTTTAGCAAATTTTAGAAAAATAATAAATAGATTAATTAGCTCTCTTCAACCTTCCCTTCACAACTACTGTTTTAAGTAGCATATCATGTATCATCTGATTCTTATTAGAAATGACTGGCGGCATTATATACAACACTATAAAAAATACAAGTGATAGAATTTCTATAGTTGTTAGTTCATCAAAAAAATAAGTACACATTAGCCCAAACATTGCTCCAACTATAGGTAGTAAGAATATTAATATTAAAGCCCTCTTTAACACAAAACTTATTCTGATTTTTGTCTGATCTAAGCGTACAACATATATACCCATCAATCTTTGCCCCAGTGTTGTCTGTCTAAAACAGGCATAGTATAGAAATAGCGGTAACAAGGATATCAAGAAGCTTAACATATCTGTACCTAACGTGCCAATATATTCTGCAAATTCAAAAATCTGTTCTATAGCAGCACTGTTGTGTGACATATAATAAACAAGACCCGTACCTATAAAAGGAAATATTATAAGACTTAAGCCCATAGTGATTACATAATCAACACAAAATGCAATAAAACGCCTTATCAAACCCGCAGGTTCCAAATATATGTTACTCATTATTTCCCTTCAATATAGATGTTACGAGTAACATAAATTGATTAAAATTTTCAAAACATAATAAATCTTCATAACCAAGCATGGGTTTACCATATATAATTGGCAAACAGTTTGCATTTTGAGCACAATGCACATCAGTTATGCTATCACCAACAAATAGCACTTCATTACTTGGTTTGATATTGCTATCTTCCAAAGCAAATAAAATAGGAAGCGGAGATGGTTTTCTTCTGAAGTATCACCAGAACCTACAATTTTTTTGAAGTAATGACTTAACCCTAAGTAGGCAACTTCTTCACGTAAATTATTACTCTCTTTATTGCTAACTATTGCCAAGTATAAATTGTACTGCATTAGATTTTGCAGCATTCCTACCACTCCTGGATTAAGATTAAGATCCTTTATAGGTGATTGCTGGTCTAGATATTGTTGATATATTGCATCTGCTTTTTTCCATCTATCGCCAAATAAGTCAGTTAAAAATTCTTTTCGTGAAACATAACTATGTCTACTTGACTGCAGATTATCACTTCTCATTTGCTTTAACGTATGATTTATTGCTGCATTTATACTTTGCTGGCTGTCAACTAGTGTATTATCCCAATCAAATAATATTGCTTTTGGTACTTTTTCTAACATTTACGCACAATTTATCTTAGGCAAGCCATAATACTATTTTACTTTTAATAAAATATTAATATCATTTAACTTCAAAGGTATTTTATAAAGTTAGTGGAAGAAATTTCAGGCTTAAATTTTACTATAAAGAGAGAAAACATCTTAAGTGCATTATCTTGTATAAGTGGAATAGTTGAGCGGCGTAATGTCATAGATGCCTTATCCTGTGTTCAAATCAAAGCGTCTCAGAATACTGTAACACTCACAGCATCTGATCTTGATATTTCTATTATTGCTTCGCTTGAAGCTCAAATCTTCACCACAGGAGAAGTTAAAGTTTCAGCGCATATGGCTTATGATATTATCAGAAAATTACCAATTGGTTTGGATGTTGAATTTAGATTAAGCAACACTAAACTATCTATAACATGTGGTAACTCAAGCTTTTCAGTACCAGTTGTTACAGCAGGAAAGATCTTTCCGATTGAAGAGGATCATTTTATCTTCAATTTTGAGTTGCCAGCTGCAGATTTTTTTAACTTCTTAACTAAGATAAAATTTGCAATGTCTGCAGATGATGCTCGTTATAATCTAAACGGTGTTTATATTCATAGTTATAAGCAGACCTTATGCTGTGTTGCAACTGATGGTCATCGCCTATCGAGTGCGAAAATTAAACAAAAAATTGAGGATGATTTTGGCGTGATAGTCCCACGCAAAGCCGTTACAGAAGTTTTGAAAGTCTTAGATGAAAAACATAATTTAATTATCAAATTATCACAAACAAAAATACAATTCGAATGTTCGCAATATATACTAACATCTAAATTAGTAGATGGAACTTTTCCAGACTATGAAAAAATAATCCCAGCTGACGAAGGCATGTCCTTGGTGATTGATAGTAGTAAATTTGCCGATGCCATAGATAGGGTATCTGTTGTTATTTTAGATAAAGTTAAGCCTATAAAATTTTTCTTAAAAAATAATGAGTTAATTTTGCACTCTGTATCATCTGACTCTAATTATGCTACTGAAAGTTTGGAGGTTGAATACAATGGTAAAGAGTTAGAAATAGGGTTTAATTCACGTTATTTACTTGAAGTTTTATCTTGTATAAAAGGCAAATGTGAGCTTATTTTCTATGATGAAAACAGCGCTATGCTGATAAAGGATAGAGATTCAAAAAGCTTTTTACATCTAGTAATGCCCATGAGGATTTGATTTCTTTTGTAACAACAATGAGAAATTTTTAAATTTGCTTATTAGCTCCTGTAAAGCTACCTAATAGCAATTAGGAAATAAAGTTTATCTGATAGAGAAATAAAATATATAAAAGTTATAGAAACTTGCTTAATTCAAAAATTAAGTAAAATGTGTTACTCCAAATAATTGATAAATGCTATTATTAGCATTTATTTTAATTCTAGCATTTAATTATGACAAAATACTTTGATATATTAGTAAAGACTCTTAAAAAGAAAGAATTTACAGAAGAACAGAAAATACTAATAACAGAACTAATTTTAGACAAAGATCCAAATATCGTTCAAGAGAAGGAATGTTCTAATCACAATATGACAATACTGCATTATGCTGTTTATATAAATAGTTCAAAGATTATCCGGTATCTTTTAGAACGTGGTGCTGACCCTATGGCAAGAGATAGTATAGGTAATCTACCAATTCATCATACTATAAAATATAATTTTTCTCCTCAGAAAGCTTTTTGGAAAGTTGTAAAAGTATTTCTAGATCATGGTGTTGATGTTAATATCAGCGATTTTGATAAAAATACAGTACTTCATTACGCCGTCTTAATAGGTAATTTGGAAATTATAAGTGAACTTATAGAAGAATATAAGGCTTGTGTAAATGTTGGAAATAATGTTGGAGAGACACCACTTCACTGTGCAGCTGAAAATGGCAGCATAGAGATTGTAAACAAGCTTATTGAATATGGCAGTAATACCAAAATAGGAAATGAGAAGAATGGATTAACATTGCTCCACTCTGCTGCGCTTGGGGGAAACATAGAAATTGTGAAAAAATTTCTCAATGGCATTGATCTAAACATTGAACGTAATTGCAGCCTTCCACTTCACTATGTTCATTATGGTTCACTACACTATGATAAAATCATAAAAATGTTTTGTGGGCGTGGTGTAGATCTTAATGCTCTTGATAATGATCAAGATACAGCACTTCTTTTATCTATCTTACATTGTAAAACAGAAGCAGTTGAATATCTTTTAAGCCATGGAGCTGATGTTAACAATAAAAGATTAGCAAGATATAAAGAGGCTTGTGAGGGAGAATTTGAAATAGAAAAGGAATTGTATAACGCTCTTATAGATAAAATAGATTTTGCAAGTGATTCACGATATTTGGATATTTTTGAGCTTATAGCACTGCATATAGCAAAGCTAGAAGCCGCAAAACTGGAAATTAGTAAAAGCAACCTACAATTGCAAAATGAATTTAAAAATTCAATCCTATTTATAGAAAGGGAAAATCAATACAAAAAACACTTCGAAAAATGCAAAGAGGAAGTTAAGAGGTTGAAAGAAGCAGATATACTTCTGTATGATTTTTTAAAGGAAGATGATAACAATAAACAGATCAATATATGGATCAGACATAAGGGTGAAAAGGTGCAACAAAATGGCAAAAGGCAAAAAGTAAAGCTCAATATGAAAAAGTTTAAAGAAGAAATGAAATCATTATATCCAGAATACAGTGGTATTATGATTTATAAAATTAATCAGATAGAAAAAGAAATTTTTACGAGAAACAATAAACCATTGATTGGTGCATTGTCACAGCATTATGGTTGGTATGGCTTGCAAAATATATCTTCTAGTGATCTGGCAATGTTTTTAATAGACAACAAAGATGATTTAATGAAAAAGTTAAGAGAAAGTGGTTTAATATCAGATCACTCTATTGATGTTATTGATCACAATGACAGCACATTAGCATATCCATATTCACTGAGAACATTAGCAGCGGCACAATATGTAAGAAGCAGCAAGCTTGACAGCCTAAATGTACAACAGATAGGCTCTAGCATTCTCAGTAAGAGAGTATAAAGCTAGTTTTAATTAATCCTAATTTGCAATTAAAACTGTTTAGGTTTAGAATGATATTTTGGATAGTAATTTCTATGGCAGAAAAAGCAAATGATATTAGACCTGGTCAAGTTTTAGAGCATAACAACAAATTATACTTGGTAACTAATATAATGCATACTCAACCAGGAAAAGGTGGGGCTTACATGCAAGTTGAAATGAAGGATATTAAGACAGGTGCAAAGCATTATGAGCGTTTCCGTTCTGGTGCCAATATAAAAAGGGCAATATTGGATGAAGAAGAGTATACTTATCTCTTTTCTAGTAGTAATATGCTAACTTTGATGAATCCTAAAAACTATGAACAGATAATTATTAACGAAGATCTCCTCGGTGATAAGAAGATTTATTTGCAAAGTGATATGAATATCAAAGTAGTGATGTATGAAGGAAATATAATTTCTGCTCATGTACCAAATTATGTCACATTAGAAGTTAAAGAAACTGAAGAGACAATAAAAGGACAAACTGTTAGTGCTTCTTATAAATCTGCCATTTTAGAGAATGGTCTGCGAGTTTCAGTGCCACCCTTTATTAAGGCTAAAGATAAAATAGTGATACACACACCTGACAATAGCTATTATGAAAGAGCAAAATAATGACTCTTACATCACCACTTATAAAAATAATGATTGAGTCAATACGTAAAGCATCAAAACCATTGACTCGTGACTTTCATGAGATTAACAAGTTAAGGTCCCCACATGGCATAAATAGTTTTTTACAAAGAGCACAGTCGCGTTCAAAAGAGATAATATATGACGGTTTAATGAATTATAGGAAGAATTGTGATTTCTTATTTGTAGGTAATCAAGATGTTACAATAAAAGACGATTATACAGGGTTTATTACTGTCATGGATGGCCAAGCCAATTTTATTAATGCTATCAATTATTTTTCATTATCTATCCTTTTTTTAGATAAAAAAAGAGCTGTAGCTGCTGTGATTGATGCTCCTGTACTTCAAGAAACCTTCTGGGTTGAGAAAGAAAATGGTGCATTTATGGAAGATCCACAGTCTCACATTATTCCAATGCGAATTAAAAACAAACAAGGTTTAAAGGGAGCATTTGCTGATTGTTATAATGTTAAGGGAAGCTTACTAAATAAATTATTATTAAATGGAGTCAATGTGCGCTTTATGGGATCAGTACTTTTAAGTTTTGTTTATGTAGCAGCAGAACGTTTTGATGCATTAATTTGTGGTAATATCAATGAACATAAAACTGCAATTGGTAAACTTTTCTTGCAAGAAAGCAGAGGTAAAGTCAGCATAAATGATAAGTTGCTTATTGCAAGCAGTCCTGATTTATGTAATTTACTAGAGAATGAGCTTAGGTAAACTTCTACATAATGTCAAAAATGGATGTATTAATAGATAGTAATGATGTAAGGATAGATAGGTATCTTCGTAGAATTATTCCTAACCTTAAACAATCCGTTATAGAAAAGTCATTAAGAAAAGGGTTAATTAAGGTTGATGGCTGTAAAGTTAGATCGAGCTACAGAACTAAAGTTGGTCAGTCTTTAACTATAGAAAATTTAGACTACGTTTCTTATCTAAACTCTAATAAAAAATGTAACGAAAAATTAGCTAATATATTACAAAACAGTGTTTTATATGAAGATCAGCACATCATATCCATTAACAAGCCTCAAGGAATAGTTGTACAGGGTGGAACTAAAGTTCAAATTAGTATCAATGATTTGTTAGATCAAATAAAAGTAGGAGAAAAACTCAAGCTTGTGCACAGATTAGATAGAGATACTAGCGGTGTTTTATTACTTGCACGTAATGCAGAAGCGGCAAGTTATTTAATGCAAAAGTTTAAAAGCCGCAAAATAAAAAAGGTATATCTAGCACTAACTTCTGGAATACCGACTCAAAATAGTGGTTTTATAAACCTTCCCTTAGTCAAAAAGTATGTTTTTGGGCAAGAGAAAGTAGTTGTTGATGAAAATCTAGGACAAAGTGCTATTACACAATTTTCGGTAATAAAAAAATGGCAATCTAAAGTTGCATATTTAAAGCTCAAGCCACTCACAGGTAGAACTCATCAATTACGTGCTCATATGTCTTATATAAAGTGTCCCATTGTTGGTGATGGTAAATACGGTGGAAAAAATGCTTTTATTGCTGGTATTGCAAATAAAGTGCACCTTCACGCTTATTCTATTTCTTTTAAGCTTCCAAATGATAAAATTATTACAATTACAGCACCAATTCCTGAATATTTGGAAAATTCCATAAAATATTTAGGGTAGCAATATCAGCATAAGAATAAACATCGCTGCTAAATTATTGACCCTGATTATAAAAAGATTTAGTACAATCTGCCATTATTTGTGATGAGCGGCTAATAGGATCAGTCATATAAAAGTTAAATTCTCTGAGTGAAAGAGGAACCTTACTTAAATTAATATTGTAGTCAATGGAAACCCATTTATTTTTTATGACTTTGTTAACATTGCGAAATTGCGGGCCGATTGACTCTAACTTTTTTCTCACATCATTTAAATCATCATATGGTAGGGAATGACCAATATATTTAGAAAGATTTTGAATAATCAGCCAATCTTCTTTTGCTTCTCCTGGTGGAGGAACAGCAACGCTAGTTCTCTGTGCTCGCCCTTCAGTATTAACATAAGTTGCAGATTTTTCAACGTAAGTAGCACCAGGTAAAATTAAATCAGCTTTTTGTGCTCCGTTATCACCATGATGTCCTTGGTAGATAATAAACGCACTTCCTAAAGAAGACATATCGATCTCATCTGCACTAAGCAGATATATAACATCAATATTTCCACTGTTTGCAGCGTTTAATATTTGTTCAACATCCTTTCCTCCCTTTTTCGGAGTAAAGCCAACATCCATACCACCAACACGACCTGCTGCCTTATGCAGCACATTAAATCCGTTCCAATCTTCACGTATCATATTAAACTTTTCTGCAATCTTTCCTGCTAAAGTTAAGATTGAACTGGCATCATCTCGAATCAATGCATCTTGACCAATAATTAACATAGGGTTTTTTGCATTACCTAGTGCACGACAAAACGTATGTGTGCTTTCTGCTATTGATTCCAAAATACTAGGATCATCACCTAACTTTTCAACATCATATAAGTAGTCTATGTCAGGACTAACACTTGCTATTATAAAATTTCCACTTAGATAATTTTTACGTAAACGTGCGTTGATTATTGGTGCTTCTATACGCAAATTTGTATTGATGAGCAAACATAAATCTGCATTTTCTATCCCAGCTATAGTAGTATTAAAAACGTATGCTCCTCTGTTTTTGGGTATTAGCTTAGCTTTATCTTGACGGCAATCTAAATTATTAGAACCTAGACCCTGCATTAATTCTTTTAGTAGCAACATAGATTCACAATCTGCTAAATCGCCGCTGATTGCAGCTATCCTATTTGCTTTAGTGACTTTTAATTTCTCTGCTGCTACAGTTAAAGCCTCATCCCATGTAACAGGTTTTAATTTACCTTCCTTCTTAAGGTAAGGACGATCAAGACGTTGCATTCTTAAACCATCGTATGAAAAACGTGTTTTATCTGAGATCCAATCTTCATTTATCTCATCATTCGTCCTTGGAAGAACACGCATAATTTCAAAACCTCGATAATCTAATCTAATAGCGCTGCAAGTTGCATCTAATACATCTATTGTATTGCAGTGAGAAAGCTCCCAAGAACGTGCCTTAAAGGAGTAAGGTTTGGAAGTTAAAGCACCAACTGGGCAAAGATCAATTATGTTGCCAGAAAGCTCGGAACTAATGTGCTTTTGTATATAGGTACTAATTTCCATACTCTCACCTCTACCAATGCCACCAAGTTCATATGTACCAGCAACATCAGATAAGAACCTAGTGCATCTAGTACAGTGAATGCACCTATTCATTGCAGTTTCAATTAGTGGTCCAAAGTCTTTTTTAGGAACAGATCTTTTCACCTCATCTAATCTGCTCAACCCTCTACCATATTCCATTGTTATATCTTGAAGATCACACTCACCACCTTGATCACATATTGGACAATCTAAAGGGTGATTAATAAGCAAGAATTCAAGCACTCCTTCTCGTGCTTTTTTAACTTTAGGTGTATCTGTATAGATAGTCATACCTTCAGCAACTACTGCAGCACAAGAAGCTACTGGCTTTGGAGGACCACCTACCACCTCAACTAAACACATGCGACAGTTACCAGCTATTTTTAAGCGTTTATGGTAACAAAAACGAGGGATTTCAACTCCCACAAGTTCACATGCTTGTAGTATAGTTACTCCAGGATCTACTTCAGCTTTTATAGAATTTATAGTAACTTCTACCACTTTAGTCACTTCAAATATTAGACCACTTCAGCGGGTTACCACTTTTATCTTCAACTATACTACCATTTTCATATTGAGCTGCAACATATCTTACACCGCAAGATCTGTCTATATACATCACAGGTTTTATCGACTTACCATCATATAACTTTTTAGCAGTACCCTTATTACGTTGTGTAGGATTATTCTTGCTCGCAGTTTTTGCGACTTTTCCGCCTTTTGCCATAAAATCCCTTCAGTTTTTTATATAATTTATCATTACAAGTCTATACAGTCAATTATTTACTTTTTCCAAATAAAAATTGCATCAGTTAATTAGCATGTTAAACTAAATTTAGCACCCTTAGCTCAGCTGGATAGAGCATTTGACTACGGATCAAAAGGTCGGGCGTTCGAATCGCTCAGGGTGCAGTGATATCCAATTTAATGCATATGTTAAAGTTATTAATTCTTGTACTTATTGCCTTATTAGCGCTTTTTAGCAATTTTATTCCTACTCAAATTCAAGCATTGCTATACTCAATTAGCTTAAGTATCAAATCAATATTAATATTTGTTATACCCTTTATTGTTTTTACTCTAACTCTCAGTAGTTCTAGTAATTTAAAAACTAATACTTTTAAGTTCATTATATTATTATTGTTTACAGTTTGTTTATCTAATTTATTGTCTAGCCTTCTTGCTTATTTTGCTGGCTATATAATACTTAAGGATACTTCTGTTATACCAAATATTGCACAAGTAAAAGATGACCTTTCTCCTTTGTGGCATTTCAAGTTACCAACAATGATTTCAAATTTTCAAGCTTTATTTTTAGGGTTTGTGTTTGGTGTTATCTTATCTTATGCTTCTCCTGAAAAGGGTAAAATTATTGGTGATCAATTACTTAAAGGAGCTTTATTTTTCTTGAAAAGGGTTCTCTCACCAATAATACCAATTTTTATACTAGGATTTGTACTTAAATTATTGCATGATCAGGTACTGTCAACCATGTTTAATAGCTATTTTATTAGCCTTATTATCACTACTTTTGTAACTTATTTTTATGTCTTTTTGTTATATGGAACAGCAAACTCTTTTAAAATAAAAGATTGGCTTATGAGCATTAACAATATGCTGCCGGCATTTATCACTGCAATCACTACTATGTCAAGCAGTGCAGCAATGCCTATGACTTTAGTAGGAAGTGAAAAAAATACAAAGGAGCGTGATATCATATTTTCTGTTATTCCAGCAACAGTAAGTATTCACCTTATTGGTGATTGTTTTTTTATTATTATTTTAACTTTAGTGATAATTTCATCCTTTAATGAACATTCTTTAAATATAGCAGATCACGCTGTTTTTCTATTTTTCTTTTTATTATCAAAATTTGCTATTGCTGCAGTTCCAGGGGGAGGAATAATAGTTATGCTTCCTGTTTTAGAACAATATCTAAAATTTTCTCCGGCGATGTTATCGCTTATTACCACACTTTATATGTTACTTGATCCAATTATTACTTCAGCTAATGTTATGGGTAACGGTGCATTTGCCATGCTATTTACCAAACTTTATAAAAAATTAAAAAAATGATCATAATGGCAATTGATACAGCAAGTACAAGATCTTCAGTAGCAATAATTGATTATAATGACAATAAATACACTGAAAGTGGTGGTTGTGATAATTCCCATTCTGAATCTTTATTTAAATTAATAGAACTACTTTTTAGTAAGCACAATTATAACTACAGCAAAATAGGCTGCATAGCTGTAGCTGTTGGACCAGGAAGTTTTACTGGAGTGAGGGCTGGTTTATCTGCAGCGCAAGGTATTAATCTTGTTATACAAAAGCCGCTTTATGGAGTAAATACGCTGGAGGCTCAAGCGTATGGAATATTTTGCACTCACTCAGGTCATAAAAACATCAGAGCCATAATTGACGCTAATTATGACTCTGTATACACACAACTTTTTAACTATGAGCTTATTCCCATATCGGAGCCTGAAATTATCCACAAAAATGATTTAGATTTAAGTGATTGTATAACTTATCAAGACATACAGATGCAAAAAGTCGGTGCTAGCTACATAGGTCTTCTAGTACGTCATAAACTGAGTAGGAGGCATACTATAGGCCTGGCTAAGATTTTGTATTTAAGAAACCCTTTAATTTAAATATTTAAAATAGTCTATTTTACACATTCAACAAAACATAATATAGCACCCTACCACTTTCACAATATTCAACTTCAATTGCAATTTCAATACAGTTTTATATATTGATTAATATACTATATTTGATATACAATATACTGCTCAACATACTGCTCAACATTTTAGAAATCAAATAGGGGGAGAAAATGATTGGTTCACAAGAAAAATTTGAAATGTTAACAAGACGGCTCCTTGAAGCAGTGCATGATGGTGATATAAAAAAATTGATTAGAATACTAGATTTAGGAATGAACATTAACGCACAAGACAAGCTTGGGCGAACACCTATTTTCTTGGCTGCTTTATACAATAACTTACCAATGGTTGAAAAGTTAGCTAAGCTTGGAGCTGATCTTGAAACAAAGGATAAACTTAAAGAGACAATACTAAGTACAATAGTATCAAAACAAAACCCATATAAGAAAATGTCAAAAGATGAACAATTGGATATGGTTAAGCTTTTAATAAAGCAGGGTGCAAAACTTACCACCTATAGTCATTATTCCCTTCCTATTCACAGAGCAATTCAAGCACAATGTAATTTAGATATAATCAAAGCATTGTTAACAAAAGAGATTATCAATGACAAAAATTGTCCTGGACGCGCACCATTACACTTAGCAGTGTTGGCACGACGAGCTGACATAGTTGGTCTACTGATAAAGTGTAACACTGATATTGATGTACAAGAAGATGCGCAGAATACTCCATTGATGTTAGCAGCAAGTAAAGGTTATGTAGATATAGCAATACTACTGTTAGTTAATGGTGCTGACCCTAATATAAAAAACTTACATGGGGAAACATTTTTTAATCTTACAAGTTCAGAAGAACTGAAGTCATTTGCATTAAATGTTATGCATCCATTATCCACAGACATGGAGTCTGACAATAAAGCGATTGTACAACTCTGTCCTCCTAATAATCATTCGTCTGTTAATCATCAAATACTAGAAAATAAGCTTCAATCTAGCAGACCTATTCTTTCTGATTTAAAATCTATACATAATATATTGCCTAATCCTGATTTATTAACACCTAGCGTCTACACAATACCTCTATCTAGAAGGTTAGGTGTAAGCTCACCTAAGTCTAGCATTTTTAGAACATCGCAACATAGCATGTCAGCAACTCTAGGTTCATCAAGCTCCAGCCTTTCTGGAACATCGCGATATAGCACATTAGCAACAGGTTTACCAAGTCCAAGTTCCAGCCTTTCCGGATCTTTTACAAACCAATTTAAAAGAGTATTAAATGCGGATTCATCTAGTTCATCTGAATCATATACTACAAATGCTAAGAGGAAAAAGTTTGATCACACATTTTCCTACAATAATCCAAATTAGGTGTTAAAACCAAAAATGACAAAGCAAGTTAGCTCAGTAATTTAAAGCAGTTCAGCAAGTTTTTGCATATTCAACAAAACATAATGCAGTACTCCACCATTTTTGAAATATTCAACTTCAGCTGCAGTTTCAATACAACATTTCAGTTTTATATTTTGTAGAGTATCATCTTGTTTTTTAATAGTACAATCAACCTCACCGTGAGGTTTCAACTCTCCTTTTATACTCACTACTTCATCGCCATCAAATATTTTCCTATTTACCTGACTGCAAAATATTAGCGGTAGCACACCCATACCAACTAAATTTGACCTATGTATACGCTCAAAACTTTCAGCAATCACTGCCTTCACTCCAAGAAGCAGTGTACCTTTTGCTGCCCAATCTCTACTTGACCCCGTACCATATTCTTTGCCTGCGACTATAACTAAGGGAGTATTGTCTTTTTTATAGAGCATAGCTGCATCAAAAATTGACATTTCCTCTCCAGAGTACTTAGTATACCCCCCTTCCCTACTTACCATTTCGTTACGTATTCTAATGTTAGCAAAAGTACCACGCATCATCACATCATGATTGCCCCTGCGTGCACCATAGGAGTTGAAGTCCTGTAAATTAACCCCATGCTTTTGTAGATAATTTGCTGCTGGAGTACCAACAGCAATATTTCCTGCAGGAGATATATGATCTGTAGTTATGCTATCTCCAAAAATTGCAAGTATCTTAGCATTTTCAATTTCTATACCTTGCTTTGAATAAAAATTCTCAAAATAAGGAGGATTTTGTATGTAAGTACTCTTCTCATCCCAATTATAAATAACGCTCTGCTCAGTTTTTATTTGCTGCCAATGTTCATCTTCAGAGAAAATACCCTTATACTTTTGAACAAACATATCGCGCGTAACAACTTCACTTACTATGTTTTCTATTTCTTGATTTGTCGGCCATATATCTTGCAAATAAACATTTTTTCCTTTCTCATCCTTGCATATTGGATCTTTAGTAAGATCTATATTTACTGTACCTGCAAATGCATATGCTACAACCAATGGTGGAGATGCAAGATAATTAGCCTTAACTAAAGGGTGGATTCTTCCTTCAAAATTACGATTTCCAGATAATACTGCTGCAACTGTTAAGTTATTGTCTTTTATTCCTGCTTCAATATTATCGTCCAACGGCCCAGAATTACCTATACATGTTGTGCAGCCATAACCAACTAAATAGAATCCTAAGGCGTTTAAACTATCTTGCAAACCAGATTTTTGTAAGTATTCTGTCACGACTTTAGATCCTGGAGCAAGCGATGTCTTAACCCATGGTTTAGACTTAAGCCCAAGCTTCTGAGCATTACGTGCCACAAGACCTGCAGCAATCATAACACTCGGATTTGAGGTATTTGTACAGCTTGTTATTGCTGCAATTACTACATCACCATTTTTAAGCGTTCCTTCTCTATGATTTGTTCCTTCTGACTTAATTAGATCAGTGAAAGATTTTGCAACTTGTGATAAAAAAATTTTATCCTGCGGTCTTTTTGGTCCTGCCATAACTGGCTCAATTTGAGAAAGATCAAGCTCCACCCTATCCATAAAAAGAAGCTCACCGTTTGTACGCCATAAACCCTGTTCTTTAGCATACACTTCTACTATTTCTATTAATTCTGAAGATCGCCCAGTTAAATATAAGTAGTCCAAAGTTTTTTGATCAATAGGAAAGAACCCACAAGTTGCACCATATTCAGGTGCCATATTGGCAATGGTTGCCCTATCTGCAATAGATAAATTATCAAGTCCATTGCCATAAAATTCTACAAATTTTCCCACAACCCCCTTATCTCTCAGTATATTAGTAATTGTAAGCACCAAATCTGTAGCGGTTGTGCCTTCCGGCAGATTACCTGTTAACTTAAAACCTATAACCTCTGGAATTAGCATAGTTATTGCTTGACCAAGCATTGCAGCCTCTGCCTCTATACCACCTACGCCCCAACCTAACACTGAAAGAGCGTTAATCATTGTTGTATGACTATCTGTACCAACCAATGTATCCGGATATATCATATTATCCTTTATACAAACAACCTGTGCTAAATACTCAAGATTAACTTGATGACATATACCAGCTCCAGGTGGAACTACACGGAAATTTTTAAATGCTAATTGGCCCCATTTTAAAAATCTATACCTTTCTAAATTCCTCTTTATTTCAAGTTCAACATTTGCTTCAAATGATAGGTTATCACCAAATCTATCTACTTGCACAGAATGATCAATAATTAAATCTACAGGTATTTGAGGATTTATTACCTCAGGCCTTTTACCTCCCTTATGCATATAGCTGCGCATTGAGGCTAAATCCACTACCGCCGGAACCCCTGTAAAATCTTGCATTAGCACCCTTGCTGGTCTATAATTAATCTCGTGCTTCCTATGGCCATTAGCGCAACTTAACAGCTCTTTTATATCATCCAGTGTAACACTTGTTCCATCTTCGTTACGAAGCAAATTCTCAAGCAACACTTTTAGCGAGCAAGGTATTTTATTTACATCTACACCAAAGAAATCCCCAGCAGCTTTTAAACTGAAGTACTGATATGATTTATTCGCTATATTCAACGATAACTTAGTGTTTAAAGAATTTACATTACTCATTACAACTACTTCTTTTAAGGTTGATTGGCACTTTTTTGAGATTGTTGCTCATACATAGCTGCAAAATCTATTGGATCAAGCATTATAGGAGAAAAACCACCACTTCCTACTACTCTTGCTATTATTTCTCTAGCAAAAGGAAAAAGGAAACTAGGAGCTTCTATCAGCAAGGTTCTCTTTAGCTCTTCTTCATCAATTTGACTTTCAAGTAAAAACACACCACAGTACTTTATCTCACAACGAAAAACATCAACTTCGTTAGCATCTGCTTTAGCAGCTGCTTTTATATCAACATGTAATGTCACTTCATGAAAGGATTCTTTACTTTCCTCATTTTCTTTTGCCTGTAATTTTGCTGAACCAACGTTTACCACTACCTTAACATCAGGTGCTGATTTACTTAAAAGTTGAAACACAGCTGGAGAGTTTGGATTTTCAAATGAAAAGTCTTTAATATACTGACCTTTGATTTTTAATTTTCTTTCTGTCATAATTCTCTAGTTTAACCATTCTTAAGCTAAGTATATTACACTTATATTTTAAATAACAAATTAATTTAATAGTAATTGATTAATGTACATTTATTACAATATAATTATGAAATTACACAAAGGTTAGCATTTATGATAGAGCTAGCAGTATATGCACTTATTGCAGTTTTCATTTTTTCAAGGTTATATCACTCCTTAGGGAAAGCACCAATTTTAGGTTTTAAAAATCAGCACAGCAATGTTGTAGATAACCGTGCTAAAATAGAAGATGAAGAGAATAAAGATGAAAATATAACTGATTATATTGATCAAAATAATGATGATTTAATAAAGGCTGGCATTGCTGCCATAAAAAGCAAAGATAAAAACTTCTCTGTTAAAAGTTTCATGCGAGGTGCATCTGCAGCTTTTGATTTAATCATTAAAGCGTTTAATACAGGCAATCTAGAACAATTGAAATCCTTACTTGACAGTAATCTATATTCTTTATTTGAGCAGGAAATCAAAAAGCATCAAGAATTGAGTGAAATTCATGAATCAACTATTGTGTCGATAAAGTCAGAAAAAATTGTAGAAGTTAAATTGATAAAAAATACAGCTTTCATTGCAGTAAACTTCCGTTCTGAGCAAATTAACTATACTAAAAATCAATCAGGTGAAATTATTTCTGGAAGCATATCAAAAATTAATAAAGTTGAGGACAGATGGCAATTTAAGAAGAACATAACATCATCACAACCGAAATGGTTTTTAACTTCTATCAATTATTCCATCTCTTAACCTTATTGCATATTTTTTTAAGTTAGGTATTATTTATAAATATAATTGAAAGTTTTATCCATGAGCTTTATTGACAATCTTAATAATGAACTTGCTAAATATAGTTTACTTAATCATCCATTTTATGAACAATGGAGCACGGGCAAGCTGTCTTTTTCAACCCTACAAAAATATGCCCAGCAGTATTATCATCATGTTCAAGCTTTTCCTTGTTATATCAGTGCAATTCATTCTCAATGCAACAATTTAAAATCTAGGCAAGTATTGCTTGAAAATTTAATAGAAGAAGAAAGAGGTAAGGAAAATCATCCTGAGCTGTGGATGCGTTTTGCTGAAAGCATTAGTGCTACAAGAGAATCAGTACTAAATTCCACCTGGCTCGGCGGTACTAGTAATCTCGTTAATGGTTATCACAAGTTATCTAGAGATTCTTATGCTAAAGGGTTAGGCGCTCTATACGCATATGAACGACAAGTACCAGAAGTTGCAAAATCAAAGATTGAGGGGCTAGAGAAATACTATAAGGTAGATAATATGAAAGATTGCCTAAAGTTTTTTGAGGTTCATATTACAGCTGATGAATGGCATTCAGAAGAATGCGCAGATCTAATTGATGAATTAGATAAAAAGCAAAAAAATGAGGCACATGAAGGAGCAACAACTGGAGCTAAATTACTGTGGAATTTTCTTGATGGTATTGATAGCCGTACTCCAACTTACTCAGTTTCTCTTTAATTATGAATCTTGCTTTATTGTGAACATAAGCTGGTTTATAGCCTGCGTACTCACATACAACATCAAAATCTTGATTAAAATCAAACAGCCATGCAGTTGCTTTTTTCTTTTCGAGTTGTATTTCTGTTCTTCTATTACTACTAATTGAATCAGTTATTGCTTGTAATATTACTGCTTTCCAAAGTGAACGATACCTCTCGATGTCATCTAGCAGTGGATCAGTTTCAAAATGGTCAAAAAAATTTACACCAGAATCAAATTTTAAATTTGACATATAAATCCTCCATTATAAAGATTGATTTTTAAAGAAATAAATTGAAATTGATGAAAGTCTCTTAGGAGACTAGAAATTTAGAGATGTGAAATATTTAGGTGATTTTTATATGCTAATAATAACACATAGTACTACAATCTAGCATATCTTGAGTTTTTATAAAAAAGTTTTGAAATATTATTTTCTGTGAACCTGTGCTGCCACAGGAGCAGTACTTGTTTGGTGCATACTAGCACTTGGCTGTGTTGATATTGGTTGTAGCTGTGTAGCAGCTTGCGCATTAGAAGACGATGCTTCAGTGTTACAACATTTACCAGAATGGCCAACACAAGGTGTTATACCACACCCTGCCATTCCTGCGTACCCCAAACTATACCCTACTTCATAAGGTAAAACACCTGTTCCCATTCCACAAATGCCAGTTGCTACAGACGCTACAGATAGCCCACATAACACCCGTGCAACTTTACCTGATTTGGTATCCTTTGGCCCACAATAACAACTGCTTACAGCATTACCTATGGAATCCATACATTCCCTATTTCTGTACGCAGAAGTTCCAGGAATGTGTGCTGCCCTATCATATCTTGCTTCTAATCTTTCACGCATCCTTTCTTTTCTTACCCCTATAGGATGCAACAACCCTTGTTGTCTAACTCTCCAGTCATTACTTAGCATTGTATCCCCCTATATTTTGCGCTATAATAATTATATAATATGCAAAGGTAAAGCAGCTTTACATCATCTTAGTATAAGATTTAGCTGATCTTAACATTGTATTTACTTTTTTGTTAAACTTAATATTTATTTGTTAGAATTCTTTTTTGACTTTTTTTCCATATACTTACAAATAAGTATTGAAATCTCGTACAGTATCATCATTGGTATTGCTAGCCCAATTTGACTTAAGACATCAGGTGGAGTTAAAACAGCCGCAACTATAAATATTATAACTATTGCTACTCTACGCTTATTTACTAAACCTTCTGCAGTAATTATACCAGCTTTTGTCATAAGAGTAAGCAATATGGGCACCTGAAAAGCAGTACCAAACGCAAACATTAGTTGAATAACAAGATCCAAATATTCACTTACCGATGGCATAAATTCTATTGGAATAGTACCTGCTGTAGGACTACTATTTTCAAAAGCAATAAAGAACTTCCATGCTAGAGGAAATATATAATAATAAGCTACAGCAGCCCCCAAAACAAATAATAATGGTGTTGCAATTAGATATGGCAATAAAATATCTTTTTCATTTTTATAAAGCCCAGGCGCTAAAAACATATAAAATTGCCATATAAAAACAGGAGAAGAAAACAGCAGTGCTGACATAACTGCAACTTTTAGATAAACAAAAAAAGCTTCTGTTAAATCAGTATATATAAGAGAAAATTCACTATTATCTCCTTCAAGGTCTATTAAAGGTACAAGTAGAAAACCATACATCTTGTCAGAGAAATAATAACAGAAGCAAAAAACGACACAAAAAATCAAAAAAGAAAAAATGACTCTTCTTCTGAGTTCTATTAAGTGTTCCAAAATTGATATTTTTTTCACTTAAGCATTTGACCTAATAAAATGGCAATGTCCAACATTCTAAGCGAGAAGGCCCATTCATTATCATACCATGCAGCAACCCTACATAAAGTAGAGTCAATAACATGTGTGCCCATAAGATCTACAATAGCACTATGTGAATTGTGAACAAAATCTACTGATACCAACGGTTCTTCGCATATAGCAAGTATTCCTTGTTTCTCATTTTTAGCAGCATTTTTAAAAATATCATTCAACTCTCGGATTGTCACATTTCTCTCTGAAGTAAACTTCAAATCAATCAAAGATACATTAGCAACTGGTACTCTAATTGCCACTCCATCTAGCTTTTCTTGTAATTTAGGGATAATTAAACCTATGGTTTTAGCTGCTCCAGTAGTTGTAGGTATCATAGAAAGCATACAAGCCCTCGCCCTACGCAAATCTCTATGGCTACCATCAACAATATTCTGATCATTGGTATAAGCATGTATAGTTGTCATAAAACCATTACTTACACCAATACTATCATGTAAAACCTGTAGGATAGGAGCTAAACAATTTGTTGTACACGAGCCAGCTGAAATTACTTCATGCTCACTTTTTAAAGCGTCGTTATTTACACCATATATTATCGTCACATCAGCATCTGTCACAGGTGCTGAAACTATAACTTTTTTTGCCCCAGAACTTATATGTTTTTTTGCTTCATCCCTTTTGTTAAATGCACCTGTGCACTCTAAAATAATATCAGCTCCGTGCTTACTCCAAGGAACGTTTTTAGGGTTGCGCTCGCGATAAAAAGGTAATCTATCATCCTCTACCGCAATTGCACCTTGCTCTGCTGCTACCTTATATTTAAACTTACCATGGACAGAATCATACTTTAGTAAATGTACATGCTTTTCTTCCTCCATAGAACCATTAATAGCCATAACCTTCACTTTGCTGTACTTTTCGACCTCATAAACAGCACGTAGTATATTATTACCTATTCTACCTAACCCATTTATTCCCAAACGAACTGCCATATCTACAAATTATGAATTTTCCATAAACTTAACTAACTTATCAATAGTCGTTAATTTGATTTTATGTTCCTTAGCAAACTCCAAAAGGTTAGGTAACCTCATCATAGAACCATCTTCTTGATTCATTACCTCACAGATTACAGCTGACTGATCTAGCCCTACTATACGTGCTATTTCAATACTAGCCTCTGTGTGACCACGCCTTTTTAAAACACCACCCTGATTTGCAATTAAAGGAAAAACATGACCTGGTGTTGTAATATCATCTCCTGTACTGCTTTTATCAATAGCAGTAAGTATCGTATGAGTTCTATCTTGAGCAGATACTCCAGTTGTAATACCACATCTTGCATCTATAGAAGTAGTAAATGCCGTGTGATAATTACCAACATTTCTCCTCGACATAAGGTCAAGCCCTAAATCACTCACACGTGAACTTGTTAGCACTAGACATACAATACCACTACCATGTCTTATCATGAAAGTAGTTGCTTCAACATTAACTTTCTCTGCCAAGATAACCAAATCACCTTCATTCTCCCTATTTTCATCATCAACAAGTATAAATAACTTTCCTTGCAGTGCATCTCCTAGTATATCTTCTATAGGGGAGATTTCTAATGAACTCATTATAAAGCCAAAGTTATAAGATTAATTAGGTAATACCTTACTTCAAATTAAGAGTCAATAAAGCTTATTTAAATTCAATACTTACTATAGTGTATAATTTTTCACCATTAGGAGTTTCAACTTCAACTGTATCTCCTATTTTCTTACTAATTAAAGTACTAGCCAGAGGAGATGTAATTGATATTAGCCGTTTTGAAATATCAGCTTCATACTCACCAACAATTGTATAAACACATTTTTTGCCTGGATCACCATCTACACATAACTCAACAGTAGCACCAAATGCAACAATACTCCCTAAAAAACTGTTAGTATCTATGACTTCAGCATGAGAAAGCTTATCCTCTAAATAAGCTATACGCCCTTCAATGAAACTTTGCTTCTCACGTGCAGCATGATATTCTGCATTCTCAGATAAGTCTCCATGATCTCGAGCATCAGCAATTGCTTTAATCATACTTGGCCTTTCCTTTTTTAGCTCATCAAGCTCATTTTTCATACGTTCTAAACCAAGCTTAGTTATTGGAAATTTAGTAGTTCCCATACTTTAAACCCATAAATATTCTAAATTAATTAAAATCAGATACAAATTTTTCCAAAATACCGGACATTTTAATTTTTATATCGTCATTTATAGTTTTTGACAAGACTTTTAAAACACTTGGATAACTATTACGCAAACATGCTATAAAATCACGTTCAAATCTACTGATATCCCTAATATCTACACTATCTAAATAACCATTTATACCAGCAAATATAATGGCAGCTTGTTCTGCCACCGGAATAGGTGAATACTGTTTCTGTTTTAATAGCTCTATTAAACGTCTTCCTCTATCTAATACAGCTTGAGAATGATAATCTAAATCAGAACCAAACTTAGAAAAATCCTCTAATTCCCTGTACTGGGCCAAATTTAATTTAATAGATCCAGCAACCTTTTTTATAGAATCCACTTGTGCAGACGAACCAACTCTTGACACAGAAAGCCCAACATTCACTGCAGGACAGAACCCCTTATTAAATAACTCCGATTCAAGAAATATCTGCCCATCAGTAATAGAGATCACATTTGTTGGTATATATGCAGAAACATCACCAGCTTGTGTTTCAACTATAGGTAGTGCAGTTAAAGAACCAGACCCCTTTTTTTCAGATATTTTAGCAGCTCTTTCTAAGAGACGCGAATGAATATAAAATATGTCACCAGGATACGCTTCACGTCCTGGAGGTCTTCTAAGCAATAAAGACATTTGCCTATATGCAATAGCATGCTTTGATAAATCGTCATAAATTATAAGACAGTGCATGCCATTATCGCGAAAAAATTCACCCATAGCGCAACCAACATACGGTGCTAAGAACTGAAGCGATACTGGATCGGATGCACTTGCAGCAACAACAGTGGTATACTCCAGTGCTCCACTTTCCCTAAGCTTGTTCACTACCCTTGCAATTGTAGATATCTTCTGCCCAATCGCTACATAGATACAATATACTTTTTGATCATTACCACTTATGCTGTTGATATCTCTTTGGTTAATTATAGTATCGAGTGCAATTGTTGTTTTACCAACTTGTCTGTCACCGATTATTAGTTCACGCTGCCCTCTACCTATTGGAATCAATGCATCTATAATTTTAATTCCTGTCTGAAGAGGTTCGTGAACAGATTTCCTTTCTATTACACCTGGAGCTTCTGACTCTATTGGCATTTTAATGTTACTCTTTATCACTCCATTGCCATCAATTGGATTACCTAAAGAATCAACTACTCTGCCTAATAATTCAAAGCCTACATTAGTCTTAATAACGTCCCCTGTACACTTAACAACATCTTTTTCTCTAATATTACAATCGTTACTAAATGCTATTATATTAGTAATATCACCATCTAAACCTTGAACAATTCCCTCTATATCATTAGCAAAAACCACCCTTTCACCAAATTTAGCTTTTTCTAAACCATAAGCTATCGCTATACCATCAGCAACTGAAACAACCTCACCAACATGCTCATATTTTATATGTACACTATATTGTTCAATCTTTTTCTTTATAACACTTAATACTTCAGAGCCATCTATACTCATATTAAACTCCCTTTAATAAAACCGCCTCTTTACTTACCTCCAATAACCTTCCTAAATAACTTTTTAAAGAAGCATCAATAACCATAAAACCTATCTTAACTACAAAACCGCCTAAAATAGAAGGATCAACAATATTAGTGAGACCAATAACTTCACCAAAACTAGACATAGAATTACTAATGAGCTTGATGTCACTTTTACCTAAAGAAAGTGTAGATGTCACAACAACGTCAATTTTATTTTTGAACTTTTTTATTAAAGTTAAAAACTTCTTAAAAATAGTTTCTAACAAGAAAAAACGTCTATTATTAACAATCAGGATCATAAAATTTAGTAAGGTATTACTCATATGATTTTTTAAAAGAGATATAACATCACTTTTTATTTTAGCAGAATTAACTGGATTTAGAAAAAATAAAACCACCTCTTTTTCATTTGTGAAAAAATTCAACAAAAATTGTATGTCCCTTTCAACAACTTCAAGTTCTTCATTTGATAATTCAAATAAGGCATAGACATAGCACAATATTAGTTTTTCAAACTTATTTTTTCTCATATCACAAAACTTAAGCTAATAACCAAGATAGCATCTACTACTCTATCCAAGCATTTTCTATATAAATAGGTAACCTTCTTAATGATAAAAAACAAAAATCAAAACTTAATATAAACTTCTGAAACTTAGAATTTAGACTAACAAAATATTTAGCAGAGCTTATTATTGCATTACATTGAAAATTAGAAATTGGAATTTCATCACTAAATAAACTAGTCTTTACTTCCACAAAGAGAAGCTTATTTTTCTTACATGCAATTATATCTATTTCTCCTAAATGGCACCTATAACGGTGTTTAATAATATTGTACAATTTTAACCTTAAAAAAAGCAAAACTATCACCTCACCAACATAACCAACACAGTTAGGTAAATTAATCTTATTCACTATTAAACCCATAAATTTAAATATTATGACAAATTAGCCTTTCTTTTCAGTAATAACATCTCTATCAACAAGCTCTATAACCGCTAAGGGAGCATTATCTCCTTTTCTAAAACCATATTTCATTATTCTACAATAACCGCCATTGCGATTTTCATAACGTTTAGATAGAACGGTAAATAATTTCTTAACAAGTACTGTATCTTTTGTTTTTGAATATAAAATACGCCTACCTTGCAAATTATCTTGCGTTTTGGCAACTGTGATAATCCTTTCAACATAAGGCCTCAACTCCTTAGCTTTAGGTAAAGTAGTAATAATTCTTTCCTGATCAATTAAAGACATTGACATATTGTGCAACATAGCCAACCTATGCTTGGAAGTACGATTAAGTTTTCTCTGATTTATACCATGCCTCATAAATTACCTACCTATCAACATGTTTCTTAGTATCCACATTATAATTAGAAGATAAATCTGAATACTTTTCAACGAATTTTTTAATATCATCAGAAGGAGACCAGTTTGGAATAGACATTCCTAGAGATAAACCTTTCTCAGCTAATTTATCTTTTATATCCTCTAATGTTCTTTTACCAAAACTTGGAGCTCTAAGCATATCATACTCTTTCTTTTGCACTAAGTCTCCAATATAGACTATACCTTCTTTTTCTAAATAATTCTGAGCTCTAGTACAAAACTCTAAATCACTAACTTTAGATAGCAAAATAGGATCAAATGGCAGTTTTTTACTATCTTTAACCTTTGTAAGCTCAACATCGTTGCAATCAACAAGGGGTAGAAGCTGCCTTTGTAAGATTTTTGCAGCTAAAGCTACTGCTTCTTTAGGAGATAAAGAGCCATTAGTCTTTACTGACATGATCAACTTATCATAACCAATAACTTGACCTACACGACTATTTTCTACTGTAAAAGAAACTTTATTAACAGGACTATACAGAGCGTTAACACGAATAAAACCTATTGAATTGGTAAAAAGTCCCGTCTCTTCTCTTTCACACCCTACAGTTGAAGCATAACCTTTACCGCTATCAATATATATTTTCATTTTAAAATTTGTATTACTATCTAGTGTACATATATAAAGATCACTATTAAGCACAGTACATTCACCATCACTTTCTATCATATTAGCTCTTATTTCACATGGACCCTTTGCTTTCAAGTAAAGACATTTTTTATCCACAGAAGACAATCTAACACAAAGTTTACTTATATTAAGCACTATATCAGTTACATCTTCCCTTACTCCAGAAATTGAAGTAAACTCATGGGAAACACCGTCAATTTCAACCCCATATACTGCGGGTCCACTTAAAGAAGAGAGCATTATACGCCTAAAAGCAGCCCCCAAAGTCAAACCATAACCTCTTTCCAGTGGGTCTAAAATAACATCTCCCTCATGATAACCTCCCCTCACAATCACTTCGCCTACAGCAAGCTTAGCAATACTATTTTTATCACTTATAGTGATACAAGACTTATCATCAACAACATAAGACATAAATATCCTTTAAAATTAATAGCACAAGTCAAACTCTTCTTTTCTTTCTTAACCTAGGACCATTATGTGGAATACAAGTTTTATATTTAATAGAGATTATTGAAAGGCCAGCACTTTCCATAGCTTTAACAATACCATCTTTACTCGGTCCAACACTAAGACCAGCACCACTCATTACCACATGCAATGTTCTCATACCATCCTCCACAGCACTTTTAGCGATAGATTCAGCAGTTGTATTTCCTGCATAAGGAGTAGACTTCTTTGCCCCCTTAAAACCATGAACACCAGCAGAAGTATATTTTATTACACGTTTATCAATAGCATTTACAATAACAATCTTACAATTATTAAAGGTCACTAAAACATATGCAATACCATCAATCACCCTTTCTTTCTTTATGGCTACCGATTTTTTCTTTAATATTTCTTTCATAATCTCAATCTCTCAATCTACCTCTTAATAGTAATCAAACGCCTACAAGTCTTCGCATTAGAATGGGTCCTTTGCCCCCTTGTAGGTAAATGCATCCTATGTCTAACCCCTCTATAACAACCTATACTTACTAAAAGTCTAATATCTTTAGAAACCTTGTCTTTTAAGTTTTCATCAACTACATAATTTTCCCTAATATGTCCATTAACAGCATTTATTTGCTCATCAGTTAAATCTGAAACACGTAAGGTTTTTGAAATACCACAAGCTTCACAAATTTTATTACCTGAAGAAACGCCAACACCCTTTATGTAAGCTAAAGAAAAAGGAACACATTTATCTAATGGTAGATCAACACCCGCCACCTTACTACTTACTTTACGCACAAATTAAACACTCTTAAAAGTATAAGCTAATAACTTAACACAACACACATTAAAGTCAATAAATAAACTAAGAAAAAAAAGCATACATCACCTCACTTACTTGGGCTATATTCATCTCGCCATTAACTTCTAATATTTTACCCCGATAATATTTCCTTAAATCTTCCATTTGCACTTTATATTCCATTATTCTTTTTCTTACTATACTTAAATCTCTATCATCATATCTTTGCCTTATTTCTTTACTGCCACACTTCTTACACTTATTAATTTCATTAATATACATTAAATTATATATATTCCCACAATTAAAACACATAAAACGATTTGCAATCCTTTCTATTATTACATTATCACTAATTTGCAACTCTACTATATAATTTATAACTTGATTGACTGCTTTCAATACTTTATTTAAAAACTTAGCTTGATTCAAATTTCTAGGAAAACCATCAAGTATAAAATTACTAGCAGACAGTTTAAGTTGCTTATATATAATGTCACATATAAACTTATCCTCTACTAAAGTACCAGATTCAATAGCATTTTTAACTTTTATATCAATATTATTAGCAACAACTTCAGCTCTTAATAAATCACCAGCAGTGATAATATTTAAACCATATTTTTTTGATAATACACATGATTGTGTCCCTTTACCAGAACCTGGAGGACCAAAAATTATAATATTCATTAAAGATTCACTAGCTCAGACTTTTTCATAAATGAATCATACCTACTTGCAAAAATATGAGCTTGAACTTGAGAAATAGTATCCATAATAACACTCACAATAATTAACAAACTAGCCCCACCAAAAATAAGAGGTATATTATAGTAGTACCTTATTACTTCAGGAATTAGACATATAAAACACAAATAGAGAGAACCAAAAAAAGTTAATCTAAAAACTACATACTGCAGATAACTACAGGTATGACTACCTGGCCTTTTTCCAGGAATAAAATTACCATTTTTTCTTAACGTATCTGCAACCTCTTGTGGATTAAAAACAAAAGCAGTATAAAAAAAGCTAAAAAATATCATAAGCATTAAATAAAATACCACATACGCAACTTTACCAGCAGAAAAATTACTCAGAATAAAATCTGACCATGCATATTCCTTATGAAAATTTGCTATTGTTATAGGAGTTAAAACGATAGCATTAGCAAATATTGTAGGTATTACTCCAGCAATATTCAATTTAAGTGGTATATAAGTATGATTATCATTATATAAGCCGCCCTTAGATTGCTTTCTTGGATATTGAACAAAAATTTTTCTATAAGAACGCTCAACAAAAATTACTAAGGTTAATAACAGTAAAAATAAAAGGAAAATAAAAAAGATCATAATTATTGATATACTACCTGCTCTATTAAGTATAAAAATAGATGATAGAGCATTATGTAATTCTGATATGATACCAGTAAAAATAATAAGAGATATACCATTACCTATACCATTAGTATTTATTTTTTCACCGAGCCATACTAAGAACATAGTTCCACCAAGTAAACTAAAAATACCTATCACACGAAACCAAAAACCAGGAGATAACACAACTACATTATTTTCAGTGTTCATATTCTCTAACCCCAATAAAATAGCAAAACCTTGGATGATACAAAGAATTATAGTAACATAACGGACATAAGAATTCACCCGACAACGCCATAGTTCATTATTACTTTTTATCTCATTCATCCCTTTTGTTGTAGCTAATATAAGCTGAATTATAATTGAGGATACTACGTACGGCACAATATTCAGAGACAATATAGTCATTCTACCTAAAGCTCCACCTGAAAGTAAATTAAATACCCCCAAAATACCAATACTATTTCTGGAAAAAAAATCATTAATTAATTGAAGATTAACTCCAGGAATAGGAATATAAGTAGCTAAACGATATATAATAAGAGCCCCTATAGTAAAAAGACAACGTATTAACAGATCACCCTTACATAATAAAGAAAAATCAAACTTATTTAATAAATCCTTAGAATTCATAACTTTTTTATAACTCTACTTTCCCACCGACCGATGCAATTGAAGCTTGTGCTGATCTAGACACCGCATCAACACAAAATATCAACTTGCTTTTTAATTCACAATTACCTAATAATTTCACTTTACATCTTAGCGATCTAATTAAGCCTAACCTAAATAATACATTCTTATCTATGTAATTATCATTCATCTTATCAGGATTGATTAAGTGTTCAACATCACCGATATTAACAATAGCATAACGCTGCTTAAATTTTGATTTGAACCCTCTTTTAGGTAAACGTGTAAATATAGACTGTTGACCACCTCCAAAACCATTGATTGAAGCACCACTCCTTGCCTTTTGTCCCTTATGTCCTCTACCTGAAGTTTTACCTTTACCACAACCAATTCCCCTGCCTAAAAGTTTTGCTCTCTTTTTCTTAGGCAAACCTGTAAACAAAATATTTAACTTCATACAATAACCTATCTTTTTCCAATTATTTCATTAATTTTCTTACCTCTTTTATTTGCAATTTGCCTCAAAGATAACATTTTATTGAAAGCAGAAAATACCGCATATACAGCATTATGAGGGTTAGTTGACCCAATAGATTTAGCAACTATATCTTTTACGCCTAAAGCTTCAAACACAGACCTTATAGCTCCACCAGCTATAATCCCTGTACCTGGCTTTGCTGATCTCAATAAAACCTTACCTGAACAAAACTTAGCTACAATATCATAATGCAAAGTTCTATTTTCACGCAAATGAACTCTTATTAACTTTTTCTTTGCTGAATTTGCAGCTTTTATTTTAGCTTCTGCTACTTCATAGTGCTTACCTAATCCACAACCAACCCTTCCTTTCTCATCTCCTACTACAATCAAATCTGAAAAAGAAAATTTACGTCCGCCTTTTGTAACCTTTGACACTCTCTTAGCAGAAACTAATAATTCCGATAACCCAGAATCATCTTGAAAACTTTTCATCACAACCATAAATTAACCTAAAAATTTAATCCCGATTCTCTTAAAACCTCAACAAACTTAGATATAACAGTATTCTCAGCATATCTATAAGGACCTTTATCGAAAACCAATTGCTTATTAGAAATATCTTTACCAGATAAACGGCTAATAATTAATTTACCTACAGCTTTTGCAGATTCTTTATTTACTTTGCGACCACACTCAACTTTAAGAGCCTTCTCCAAGGTCGAAGCAGAAGCAACAGTAATACCGTCTTCATCATTAATTAATTGAGCATAAAAATACCGATTTGACTTAAATACTGATAAGCGCAGATAGCCATAACCCTTCTTTATTTTTGCGCGGGTACACAACTTTCTTCTCTTTTTATTATTTAATGTACTTAATAAAGTTTTAGAATTTCCCATAAATCATTCCATTTTGTAAAATTATTTCTTTTTGCTAGTCTCTTTACGTAACATAATCTTACCTTTTAATACAATACCTTTACCTTTATAAGGATTAAATTTCCTTATCTTACATAAATCAGATGCAAGCATATGAACTTTTTGTTTATCTATTCCCGTTATTACAATATCTTGTTTAATACACTCGCATTTAACATGCTCTGATATCCTATAAATTATATCATGACTAAAACCTAATGATAAAGTTAAATACTTACCATTATACCCTGCTTTATACCCTATACCGTTAATTTCAAGACAGAGAGAAAAGCCCTTAGTTATACCATAAATAAAATTATTAATATTACTTATATAAGTTCCCAATAAAGCATTAATTTTTTTATTAAAATTATTTTTATCAATTGATAATAACAACTTATTACCATCATACTTATATAGGATAGAGCTATTTAAAATAAATTCCCTTCTTCCTATACTATTTTGAAACAACAATTTATTACCATAACACTTAAGCTCAACACTATCAGGAATAGTTACAGGCACTAGATTAACACGAGACATTAATAATCCCTACTTAAAAAATACCACATAAAACCTCTCCACCAACATTTGATTTCCTTGCATCAAAATCAGATATTACTCCCTTTGAAGTAGATAAAATAATAATGCCCAACCCATTGTAAAATCTAGGAACTTCCCTAGCTGTAGAATAAATACGTCTGCCAGGTTTAGAGTATGCTTTTATTTCATGAATCACTGGCATGTTGTTATAATATTTTAATTCTATAATAAAATTAAATATTTTACTCCTCACTTCTTTTTTATCAAAATATGTTATGTATCCCTCATCTTGTAGAATCTTTAAAACAGAACCCCTCATCCCAGAAAATGGAACCTCTACAATTTTCATCATTGCTAACTGCGCATTACGAATCCTTGTTAAAAAATCACATAGATTTGCCATTACATACTCCTCATAATCATAAATTACCAACTAGACTTTAACATTCCCGGAATGTACCCAAAAGGACATAACTGACGTAAAGCAATACGAGACAAGCCAAATTCCCTATAAACACCTCTACCCCTACCACTCAACAAACATCTATTCCTAACTCTTACAGCAGAAGAATCTCTTGGCATTTTAGATAACTTAAGTTGAGCAATAAACCTTTGATCAACAGGAATATTTTTATTACTTATTATACCTTTAAGCTCTTGTCTTTTACTTCTGTACCTATCACAAATTTGTATTCTTTTTAAATTTCTTTGTATAACAGATTTTTTTGCCATAATACCACTCTTATTAATCAAAAAAAGGGAATTTTAAAATAGATAATAATTCCTTTGCATCCTTATTATTAGTTGCACTTGTAACAATATTAATATCCATCCCTATAATTTTTCCTTCCACAGTATATCTTCCCTCTAAAAATGAAGTATGCTCCTTAATACTTAATGAAATATTGCCACGATTATCAAACTGTTTAGAACTCAAACCCTTAAAAGCCCTCTCTTCAGGTAAAGTAATATAAATGAGCTTTTCTAAAAATTCATACATTCTTCTCTTACGCAAAGTTACCTTACACCCTACAATTTCACCTTTTCTTATCTTAAATCCAGAAATTGATTTTTTTGCATAAGTATAAACAGGCTTTTGACCCGATATTGAACGCAAAATCGTAAAATGATAATTAGCTACCTTACTATCAAATGCAGCATTACCTATACCCATATTAATGCATACCTTGACTAATCTAGGAACCTGTTCCTTCTTATCACAAGCAAGCCTCTTACACAACAATTCTATATTATTTTTATATAAACCCTGCAACACCAACATAAGATTAATCCATCACCTCTCCAGAGCTTTTAGCAAACCTAACCTTATTATTATCTAACAATTTAAACCCCACTCTAGTTCTAACTTGATTTTTAGGATCAAAGAAAGCAACATTAGAAATATCAATAGATAACTCGTCCACTAATATACCACCTTTTTTATTTCCATTTTGTTTAATGTGCTTCTTACACAAATTTACACCAGAAACCATTACTTTATGGCTCTTATCTTTTATCACCTTGATTACTTTACCAATTTTTCCTTTATCATCACCACTTATCACGATTACATTATCACCACTAACTATTTTCATGCCCATTATAGAACCTCAACAGCTAAAGACATTAACTTCATAAAAGAACCAGAGGTTAGTTTTTTAATTGGACCAAACACCCTAGTACCTAAGGGATCGCCATAATTATTAATTAAAACAACAGCATTAGAAGAAAAAGACATCACACTTGTATCAAATTTACGCACTAACTTTCTGACCCTTACTACCACTGCTTTATACACCTTACCTTTTACAACCTTTGCTTTAGAACTTGAAGACTTGACAGAAACAGTAACTATATCACCTATAGATGCAAACTTCTTTCCCTTTGATAACCCTATGCACAAAACAAAGCGTGCACCAGAATTATCAGCTACTTGCAATAACGTGTTCTTTTGAATCATACATATACCTCTTAATGCATCCCCTCTTTAAATACTATCCATTTTTTAGTAGATGAAATTGGCCTACATTCTTGTATTTTAACTGAATCTCCCTCTTTGTAAAGATTACAAAACTCACCAGTATAAGGATTATGAACATTATACTTTTTACATCTTCTTATAACCTTTTTATATAACTTATCCCTAGTGACTCTCAAAACAGAAACCATTACAGTTTTACTAGATTTATTGCTAATTATAGTACCATACAAAATTCTTTTAGACATTATCTTGCTCTCTCTTCTCACTTAAAACAGTTAAAACACGAGCTATAGATTTCTTAATCAAACTAAAACGTACAGTATTACTAAATTGACCTAGCTTTTTTTGAAAGACCATACTTACAAACTCTTTCCTTAAATTTGCTAAAATATTACACAGTTCTTGAGAAGACTTCAATCTTATTTCTTTTATTTCCAATTCACCCTCCATAATTTTATAAAATATTACAATCAGATATAAGCTTACATCCTATTGGCAATTTAGAAGATGCTTTATCAAAAGCTATTTTTACTAAATCTATAGGAACATTACTAACTTCAAACAAAATTCGACCAGGACTTACTCTAAAAACCCAAAACTCAACACTTCCCTTTCCCTTACCCATACGAACATCAGCTGGTTTTTTGCTAACAGGTATATTAGGAAAAATTCTAATCCATAATTTAAACTTTTTATTATTACTTCTCAATACTTTAACTATAGTACGCCTTGCAGCTTCAATTTGATTAGAATTAATCCTTGCAACACCAACAGCTTTTAAACCATAATCCCCAAATACTAAGTCACTACCACCTTTGGTATTACCTTTGACTCGACCTTTAAAGGCCTTCTTGTACTTAGCCTTTCTCGGTATAAACATCACATTTACCACTAAATAACAACTTAACTACCCAAACAAACAAAAACTTTTACACCTATAACGCCATATATAGTCTTTGCTTCACACAAAGCATAGTCAATATTAATACGTAAAGTACTTAAAGGTAGCTTACCTCCCTTGCTAGATTCAACACGAGCTATTTCAGCACCACTTAAACGCCCAGAACACAGCACCTTTATTCCTTGCCCACCTGCCTTCAAACAATTTTGCACTGCCTTTTTTATAACACGTCGAAAAGAAGAACCTCTTTTTTCTAATTGTCGAGCTATAGTTTTAGCTATTAAAGACGCATTCGTTTCAACTTTCTTTACCTCTATAATGTTAAATTCAATAGGATTTTCTATCATCTTAGAAAGTACTTGACTTGTTTTTTTTAGCTCATTTCCATCCTTACCTATTATAACACCAGGCCTTGAGGAATATATTGCAACAATCACTAATCCAGCCTTACGAGATATTACTACCTCATCAACCCCAGCATCACAAAAGTACTTATCAATATAAGTACGAATCAACAAATCCTTACAAAGAAAATTCTTATACTCTTTTTTTTCAGCAAACCATAAAGCATTATACTGAGCTACCTTTCCTAATCTAAATCCTATTGGATTTACCTTCCTACCCATAACTTTAAACTCTCTTTTTTAATTCAATAGTCATATTGCTATACCGTTTATTTATCTTATTAGCTCTTCCCATGGCTTTAGGACAAACCCTTTTCAACGTTACAGATTTACCAACCAATATTTTATTAATATAAAGATCATCAACATTCAAATTATAGTTATATTGAGCATTAGCAAGTGCAGATTTCAAAACTTTATTAACATAAAAAGCAGCTTTTTTTTTACAAAAAGCCAACTGCATTACAGCTTGAGTAATACTATACTTACGTATTAAATCAGTAACTAAACTTAATTTTCGAGGACTAATCTTTAATACTGTTGCCTTAGCCTTAACCATCGGAACATCATTCATCACCATAACTACACCAAATCTTATTTTTTTATTACCTTTTTATCGCCACTATGCCCCTTAAATGTACGAGTAGGAGAAAATTCACCAAGTTTGTGGCCTACCATATTACTATCAACTAATATAGGAATATACTTCTTTCCATTATAAACACTAAACCACAAACCAATAAAATTAGGCAATATAGTAGACCCTCTACTACGAGTTTTAATTATGGAATTACTCTCCTTGCCTACTCCATTCGACAATTCTTTAACCACCTTACTCACTTCATTAAAAAGATTAGGATGACAAAAAGGAGGCTTCCACGCAGACCGGCTCATAAACTACCTATAAACGCTTAATATACTTATTACTAAATTTATTCTTTTTTCTTGTCTTTTTTCCCTTTGTAGGAACACCCCAAGGCGTGACTGGATGCCTACCACCAGAAGTTTTACCCTCACCACCCCCATGAGGATGATCAATAGGGTTCATAGCAACACCACGAACAGTTGGCTTAATACCAAGCCACCTACTTCTACCAGCTTTACCCAATTTTATATTTTTATGATCAGCATTAGATAATATACCAATAGTAGCCCTACAAGTAGAAAGTACTAATCTCACTTGACCAGATCTTAATTTTAACAAAACATGAGAACTTTCATACCCTAACACTCTAGCATAACTACCAGCAGACCTAGCAATAACACCGCCATTACCAGGCTTCAATTCAATATTATGCACAAAAGAACCAACAGGAATAAACTTAAGTTGCAAACAATTACCAGGCAATATATCAACACCATTACCAGATGCAACACTATCACCAGGCTTAACACCTTGTGGAGCTAATATATAAGACTTAACACCATTCTGATTAGAAATTAAAGCTAAAAAAGCAGCCCCATTAGGATTATACTCTATTCTTTCCACTGTAGCAGTAGTATCGTCATTTCGTTTAAAGTCAATTATTCTATATTTTTTTTTATGACCACCGCCAATATGACGGGTAGTAATTTTACCAAAATTATTTCTACCACCAGTAGATTTTTTGCCAACCACAAGAGATTTTTCCGGCTTACCTTTCCATAAATGATTCTTACCTATTAAAACAGTACCACGAGATGAAGCAGTAACTGGAGCAAATAACTTTATACCCATTACATACCTACCATATCTAAACTTTGACCATTAGCTAATGAAAAATAGATTTTCTTCTTTTGTTTTCTACTACCTACCACACCCCTAAATCTTTTCTTTTTAGATGGAACTTTAACAACATTAATAGATAAAACATCAACATCAAAAATAGATTTTATTGCCCCTTTAAGTTGCTTTTTATTAGCCCTAACATCTACATACAAAGCATATTTATTAAACCCTTCTTTTAAAAAGGATGCTTTTTCAGTGATAAGAGGAGATTTTATAAGATTATAATAATCCATCATAACAATCTATTTTCCAAATAACTTAAAACATCAACAGTAAAAATAATATAATCATGATTTAATAAATCAAGAACATTTATTCCAATGGGTTTAATTATATCAACTCTAGGCAAATTTCTACAAGCTAAACTAATACCCTCATCATAATCAGCCACTATTAAAAGAGTAGAATAAGGTGGAAATTCAAAACTATCGATGCATTTCTTCATTTCAGATGTTTTACTAGAATTAAGATGAATACTATCTATAATGACCAGCTTATCATCAGAATACTTCAAAGATAACGCAATTTTAAAACCTAATTTACGAACTTTCTTATTAAGAGAATAAGCATGGCTTCTAACCACAGGCCCGAATATAACGGCTCCCCCTCTAAATTGAGGAGAACGCAAACTACCCTGCCTTGCTCTACCAGTACGCTTTTGCTTATATGGCTTAGCAGTAGTACCAGATATATCACTTATACCTTTAGTTTTATGTGTACCACTTCTTCTTTTAGACAATTGCCATTTCACTATATCATGCAATATTAACTTGCCTGATTCCCTACTAACAGAAAATATTGAAGGATTAAGACTTACCTCACCAACATCTTCATTGTATAAATTAACTAATTTATAATTCATATTATTTCAACACCATAAAATCTATTCTAAGAGTAAATTTTCGTGCATAACTTTCTTATTTGCATCTCTAATAAAAATATAAGAATTACAATAACCAGGAACATTATTACCCTTTACAGCAATTATAGAAGCTTTGTTATCAATAAGAACAACTTTTATATTTTGTACTGTAACTCTTTTTGTACCTAAATGGCCAGCCATTTTTTTCCCTTTAAAAGTCTTACCAGGATCTTGACATTGTCCCGTAGATCCTTGAGAACGATGAGCTATAGAAACACCATGAGAAGCTCTCAATCCCTTAAAGTTATGCCTTTTCATTACACCAGCAAAACCCTTTCCTTTAGAATAACCTATAATATCAACATACTGATTAACTATAAAATGATCAACACTAAACTTTAATCCAATCTCTATATTAGATAAACTCACTAATCTACTTTCAAATAATTTATAATTATTATCTATGTTCTTTCCACGTAAGAATCTTAACTGGGGATAAGAAATATTTTTTACATTCCCTACACCCAAAACAGCAGCAAAATAACCACATTTTTCAGACTTTAAATCAACAACTACCGTATCCTCAAGCTGTAATAGCGTGACAGGAACTAATTTACCTAAAAAAGGTAATGCTGTATGGCCAATATTCTTCATCAGTAAACCAACTCTATTTAACGGTCTAATTCTATTCATTATTTATCCTTAGTTTTAAAACTCACTTCCACACCACTTGATAAAGATAAGTCGTCATCTAATCTTTGCACAGCATTATTAAAATCAAAGCTATTCAATAGAATCAGACGTTTAGACCCATCCCTTTTATATTGCTCTTGTGACTTCTTATCAACATGAGGACTACGCTTAAAAGTGAAATGTTTATGCTTAGTTGGCAGGTAGACCGGACCTTTAAATTTAATCCCAAGTTTGTTAAAGCTAGAAACTAACTTAACTACGTTTCGCTCCAAACATTTACTATCAAAAGCTTTAATAATAATATATACTTGATTTTTATCTGCATTTACCATTAAAAACCTACTCTAAAATATCATTAACAATACCAGAACCAATAGTCTTACCACCTTCTCTTATTGCAAATCTTAATCCCTTCTCCATTGCTATTCCATAAGGATTCTGTAACTCTACTTCCATACTTACCTGATCTCCAGGCATAACAATTTCCTTGCCATCTAAAATCCTCATACTACCAGTTACATCAGTTGTTCTAAAATAAAATTGTGGCTGATAATGCGATCCAAATGGTGTTTTTCGCCCTCCTTCTTCTGCTTTTAATACATATATTTCAGCCTTAAATCTCTTATGTGGTGTAACTGTACCAGGCTTCGCCAAAATCTGCCCCCTTTCTACATCCTCTCTCTTTACACCACGTAATAGAATACCAACATTGTCACCAGCTTTTCCCCATCCTAATCTCTTTTTAAACATCTCAACGCCAGTGCAAACTGTTTTCTGTACTTCTCTAAGTCCAACTACTTCTATCTCATCACCTTCTTTTACCTTACCACGCTCAATACAACCTGTTACTACTGTACCACGCCCAGGTATTGTAAATACGTCCTCTATCGGCATTAAAAACGTCTTGTCTAAATCTCTTATAGGTTTTGGAACACTATCTAACACTTCCATTAATTTTAATATCGCACCTTTACCTAATTCACTATCATCGCCCTCTAATGCTTTAAGTGCAGAACCTTTTATTATTATAATATCATCACCACTATAACCATACTCACTTAGCAATTCCCTAACCTCCATCTCTACTAACTCAATCATCTCTTGCTCTGCAACATCAACTTTATTGCAAAAAACTATGATGTTTTCTATTCCTATCTGCTTTGAAAGCAATATGTGCTCTCTTGTCTGCGGCTCAGGACCGTCAACCGCAGATACTAAAAGTATTGCTACATCCATTTGAGCAGCACCAACTATCATGTTTTTTACATAGTCAGCATGACCAGGACAATCTATATGTGCATAATGCCTACTCTCCGTTTCATATTCAACATGTGCAGTTGAAATAGTTATCCCTCTCTCCTTTTCTTCCGGTGCTTTATCAATTTGATCATACCCTATAGCTTTAGCCTGTCCTTTGCTCGCTAACACCTTTGTGATCGCTGCTGTTAACGTCGTCTTCCCATGATCAACATGCCCTATCGTCCCTGTGTTTATATGATCTTTCCTCTCCTCTATTTCACTCATTTGTGCCTCTAAAATTTTAACAAATAACAAATAAAAAAATAAAACCTATAAAGAGCGGATAATGGGAATCGAACCCACACCACTAGCTTGGAAGGCTAGGGCTCTACCACTAAGCTATACCCGCACTAACAATGGAGGAGGTAGGATTCGAACCTACGTACGCAAACGCGGACAGATTTACAGTCTGTTACCTTTAACCACTCGGTCACCCCTCCTCAATTAACATTACCTAGTTTCAAAACCTATATTAGTAATTTAAGGCTCATATTATGTCAAGAAATTAATGTAAAAATTGCTAAATCTTTGGTTTTTCCAATATAATAGATTTAATCGTGTCATTTTATATATTTTATAATGAAGCAATTTTGGCTCTATGGAAAACATACTTGTATTTCTGCATTAAAAAATAAAAACAGGTTATGCTACGAATTATTACTTAGTCCAACTTTTTATAAGCAAAATTATAAAGAACTAAGAGATTATATAGAAGCAAAGAATGTAAAAGTGATAGAAACTAACAAATTTAATACTATTTTAGCATCTCATGTTAATCATCAAGGAATAGCACTTAAAGTTGCTCCATTAAAAAATTTTGAACTGCAGGAAATTATAGAAAAATCTACAAATAAATCTACTGTTCTAATACTAGACCAGATCACTGATACTTATAATATAGGCTCAATTTTGAGGACTTCAGCATGTTTTGGAATGGATGCATTGATTTTAACTTACAAACATTCACCATGTGAAAATGCTTCAATAGCTAAAGCTGCAAGTGGTACGCTAGAAATTACACCTTTACTGTATGTTACAAATATCGTAAAAACTATTAAGTTATTAAAAGAACAAGGATATTGGTGTTACGGACTTGATTGTCATGCAAGCCAAAATTTAGATTCAATCTCTAAATTTTATGACAAGAGAATAATCATTGTAGGATCAGAAGATAAAGGATTAAGAAGATTAGTTAAAGAAAACTGTGATTTTCTAATCAAGATACCAATATCACCTAATATTGATAGTTTGAATGTTTCTAATGCTGCAGCAATTGTTTTGTATTCAATATATAACAAATGAAAAGAAAGAACTGTTTCATAGTAGCAATTGATGGTCCAGCTGCTTCGGGAAAAAGCACTATAGCCAAAAAAGTTGCTATACTTTTTAACTTCCAGCACATAAATACTGGAAAATTATATAGAGTACTCGCATTCAAATTAAGCAAGCAGAATCAATGTATCAATAAGGAATTTTTAGAGCAATTGCCTTTTTTGACAATTGATGACTACTATGGTAATGACAATAAAGAACTATACTCAGAAGAAATTGGCAAGTTGGCATCAATACTTGCAACTAAACAGGAGATAAGATCTATCTTATTAGACGTACAGAGAGAACTTGCTTACTCCCAAGTTCATGGTTCGGTTTTAGATGGAAGAGATACAGGATCAATAGTATGCCCAGATGCAGACATAAAATTCTTTATCACTGCAAAACTATCTGTTAGGGCTCAGAGGCGCTTTAAAGAGTTGATATCGTTAAAAAAAAGACTAACGTACAAACAAGTACTATTAAAATTAATAGAGCGAGATATCAGAGATACAAACAGAAGTGTGGCGCCCTTAATACAAGCCAAAGATGCAATTTATATTGACTCTTCATACATAAAGTTAGAGCAAGCTTTTAATGAGATTATGAAAAAAATACTTGTAATAAAATAAATTACAGTTTAAGTTAAATAAAAACTAGGTTAATTTTAAATGAGTAGATTAAAACCTACAATACATATTAATAAATTATTATCCAACAGATTCATAGACGAGAGTATATTAAATAACGAAGAGTTAAGTTATGATTTTGAGGGTTTGCTTGGGTCTCTTTCAGAAAGTAAAATACAAGAAGGTAAAATAATAGAAGGTAAGATTGTTAAAATTGAAAATGAAGATTTTATAATTGATGTTAATCTAAAATCTGAAGGAAGGGTACCAATTAAAGAGTTTTATGTAAAAGATAGTTTACCATCAGAGGTAACAATTGGTTCTAAAGTGATGGTATATTTAGAGACAATAGAAGGACGTAATGGGAATGTCGTTCTAAGTCGGGAGAAAGCTTTACGCATAGAATTATGGGAAAGATTGGAAGAAGCTTCTAAAGCAGGTCAAGAAATTGAAGGGATAATTATAAGGCAAATTAAGTGTGGCTTTTCCGTTGATATAGACAGTTTGGTGGCTTTTTTGCCCAATAGTCAAATAGATATAAAACAAGTTGATGATTTTCAATCTTTAATTGGGACAAAACAAAAGTTTTTAATAGAAAAGATGGATAGAACTCAAGCAAATATTGTGGTATCAAGAAAGAGAATTTTAGAAGCTGCTTATGCAGGGGTGAAAGCAAAATTCCTAGAGGGATTGAATGAAGGTGATATTGTAGAAGGAAAAGTAAAAAGCATAGCAAGTTATGGTGCATTTATAAGAATTCATGAATCCAATGAAATAGGTATAATAGATGGGTTACTATACAAAACAGATGTGACTTGGTGCCGTTCGTCACGTCCCCATCTTCCAGCATTTTTCTCACTTGGTCAAAATGTTAAAGCTAAGGTTATAAAGATTGATAGGGAAAAAGGTAGAATCTCTCTAGGCATCAAGCAGCTTGAGAAAGATCCTTGGGAGGGGATTGAAGAAAAGTATACTGTTGGTAGTGAGCATGTAGGGTATGTGACTAATATAGCTATACGTACACAGGAGTTAATATCACATCGTCAAGAAGAATATGGTGCATTTGTTAAGCTTAGTCAAGGAATTGAGGGTTTAGTACACTTAAGTGAAATAACCTGGAAAAGAAGTAAATTATTAGTAAGTCAATTATTAAAAAAGGGGCAAGAAGTACGTGTAAAGGTTTTAAGCATTAATGCAGAGCAGCATAAAATGGGTTTAAGTATAAAAGAGTGCATTGAAAATCCACTGCAAGAATTTGCAAATAAGTATAGTTTAGGTTTAGTAGTAACTTGTATAGTAAAAGATATTGCAAAATATGGTATAATAGTTGAGTTTAAGGATTTTCAGGATATATACGGTACTATAAATGCAGCAGATTTAAGTTGGTCTAAAGATTATAGAGATGAAATTAGGGAATATAAAGTTGGAGATAAATTAAAAGCGAAAATCCTAAGGATTGACATTAATAGGTTTAAGGTCAATCTCGGAATAAAACAACTTGAATACGATCCTTTTGAGGTATTTTTAAATACTATTAAAGTAGGTGATAAATTAAAAGCAACTGTTCTAAAAATAGAAGAGAAAAGCATATTAGTTGAGGTTGCAGATGGTGTAACTATTTTTATTGAAAGTAGTAATTTGCCAGAAAATAAAGGATTCAATTTAATGCAAAAAATTGATGTTGAAGTAACCGAGGTTGGGGCATATAGCATTTGTTTATCTTGTAAAGTTTAAATTTAGGTGTGGGTTGGTATAAGTGTCTAACCTTTAATTTAAAATAGTTATGGCAACAAAAGTATCTTTAATTCAGCGCATAAAAAAAAACTTTATTAAAGAGTAATGTAGTAGCAGTTATTAACATTTTTTTTTCATCCATTGTGGACCATTTTCAAGACGGCAGTAATGTTGAACTCAGGGGATTTGGTTCATTTTTAATTAAAAGCTGCAATTTTATGGTTGATAAAGCAACAAACTTACATAATCAATATTTAAGAGTCTATTTTCGCAGTAGTAAAAAATTATCTGCTCAAATTAAGAATTCATCTAAATTAAAATAAAGTATACCTAACAACATTTTTAAATTATTAAAATAGAAATTGTTCACTAAATATTCTTTCACCTAAAGAATGATCACAATCAAATAGCAGAATTATCTGCTTATTTAGGTTTTTATAAATTTTTACTCTTAATATATTAGGAAATTCCGTATAGTCGGAAACAATAGTTGTTGATCGATTCTGTGGATCAATAATCTCAAGCTCAACTAAATCATTATCAGATAATAGTGCACCACGCCAACGTCTAGGTCTAAATGGATTTATAGGAGTTAAAGCAAAAAGATTTGAATTTAGAGGTAAAATAGGACCACCAGCAGAAAAATTATATGCAGTGCTACCAGCTGGGGTTGAAAGCATTACCCCATCACCAACCAATTTTTCCATTCTTAATTTATTATTAATAATTATTTTTATATGAACCACTCTATTAGTTTTTCTAAATAACGACACTTCATTAATAGCAACAGAATGGTATTCTTGACCATTTACATCTGTAGCTTCCATTTCCAGCAAGGTTAGCTCAGTTGGAACTGCTCTATTTATGTGATGCACTAAACTTCTTTCTAAAGAATCGTTTAGTAAAACCCCTGTCTCTTCTAATGGTTTATTTAGTAAAAACCCCACTGTTCCATAACTTATTCCATATACAGGTATACCATTACCAATCACATAATTATGTAAACTATGTAACATAAACCCATCTCCACCTATGACTAAAAGAAGGTCAATATCAGATATTGGTTCTTGCTGTTCTATATCAATAAAACTAGATCTTTTAAGAAAATTATATATCTGTTGCGATTTTACTGAATCTGCTATTGCATAAGCTATCTTTTCATATTTATTCATTATATAAAAAAATGTATCAACTATAACTTTTGAAAAATTTTAAAAAGCTTTTAAAACAAATCACCATACCTATCTTTAAATTTAGCTAACTTGCTAGTTTTTTTAACTGCATCAGCTAAGTTCCCAGTCCATGCTGGATGATTGTGCGAGTCAATATTTAAGGTTACTACATCTCCTTCTGAACCATAGGTTGAACGTGTTTCAAATCTCTCACCATTAGTCATAACTATAATAATTTTATGATAATCAATATCACTTTCTGCCATGTTGTCCTCCTTATAAACTACGTTAAAAAGCAGCTACTTTATATATTATAATATTAAATAATCTTATACAACTCTATCTTCCAATTAACCCATTAGATAATATGTATCAGTATCTTAAATAAAATCATTATTAAATAACATACCTATTTCATCTTCATAAATATCAAGTATTTTTGCTACTTGTGAATTAATTCCATCAGGTTGAATAAAGAATAGATCTTCTTCATCATAATCATCAAACTCTATATCTTCATCAAGGTTAACAGCTTTTATGTTAATATACTTACATTTATCATCTATTTTAGCATATTTTTTACTATCAGACAAAGCATGACCTTTTTTATCACATAGAACAAGTTTATACTCCCCTTCACCATCTTCTTCTAACTTTAAGTATTTAAATTTCTTCGGTATCTTGACAACCTTGTTAGTCTCACCATCCGTAATATGCAAACTACCATTTTTCATTTCATACTGCATACCTAAACCTTCATCATCATCTTTTTCGTTTCCGTAATAGTCTTCATCATCATCTTCATAACTTTGTATTGCTTCTTTACTAGGTTTTGCAGAAATTAATTTTGCAATTTCATTTGTTTTCTCTTGATTTAATACATGTTGACTTAAGGGTTCAACAACGTCAGGCAATATTTTATTCTCACTAAGACCATTATTATAACAGAATAACGCATAACTCACTTGAGTTTGCAAACTATCACCACCATATTGATTATGATATACATAAGCAATATGTGTACCGACTTCGCTAGTTTGACCTACATTATAAGAGTCTGTATGTGAGCTTCCATATTCAGAAAAGTCTTTTTCGTTATCATGCATAAAGATGGTAAGTATGTTAGTGATATCAGGGTTCTTCATACCATCTAAATTTTCGAATTGATAAAGATCTTTGATTTCTTGTTTAGCTGCTTCCAATTGTTTGTCGTTCAAGTTATTGTAGTATAAATCTATTTGTAGATTATCATCTAACTTTATTACTTCTTTTTTTGGAAGGACTCTTTTGTTTTGTGCAATGTTCATTACTGGTTGTAAAGTTATATTTCCAGAATGTTGGGTTGTCTTGTAAACATGCATGCTGTTTGATTCACGATCAAAATGACCATAACTTATAGTTGATCCTGTATGTTTATGGTAGTGATTCTCATTATCATATATATAAAGTTGGAGTTCACGTGGAGCTCTATGTTCTTCAAGACTAAGCAGTGTTTTAAAATCAGATAAGTTATTTTTAACCTCATCTATAGCTTTTTGTAATTTATAATCAGATAAATTTTCATATTGGCAGGGATAATGAAGGCAAAACTCCTATAGATTATGCAGAACTGTGATGTTTCACATGCTTAGTAAATGTGCAGAAGTGATAGAAAAGAGAAATAGTCATAATAAAAAGGTTAAGCTCTGTACAGTTCTCACTCTTGCAACTATAGGTTCAATGATAGTGGTTCTTACTATAGTAGTAGGAATGTATCCCGCCATAGCTGGAGTATTCACAGCAATTGCTATAGTGGCTTTAAGTCAACTTATCCAAAGATCAATTGATAACAACTGTCAGCAGGAGGTTTTAAAAGTACTGTCAGAAGCAGAGACCAGTAAAGAACCCGCTACTTTAGTTGATCATGATGAGCTAGAAAATCCATGGCAATCAAATAATTTGGTGTTAATGCGATGATTTATAGCAGTAGTTTTTATGATGGACTAAAACCCGATCCACAGCTTAAAGTATCACAGTGGGCAAATGAGTATTTCACAAACGACATCATCAGAATCAGGGAAATGGCGGACAGCAAGAACTCCTTATTTAAAAGAAATCATGGATTCTCTCTCTCCTTCATCTGCCGTTGAGAATTTATGAAAGGTGCGCAAATTGGAGGAACAGAAGCTGGAAATAACTGGATTGGCTATATCATCAATCAAACTCCAGGGCCAATGCTAACCCACTGTCGAGATGGGAAAGCGTTGGTCTAAAGGAAGATTTGCTCCCCTGATTGAAAGTACACCGTGTTTAAAGAGTAAGGTTAAAGATCCAAGAGCAAGAGATTCAGGTAATACAGTACAAAGTAAAGAGTTCCCAGGAGGCATGGTGGTAATAACTGGAGCTAACAGTAGTGTCGGTTTGAGATCTATGCCAGTTAAATACTTATTCTTAGATGAGATTGATCAGGAGACTCTGGGGGGGTGAAGGTGATCCTTAAGCATTGCTCGTACTAACACTTTTACGAGGAGAAAGATCTTTTTAGATCAACAGTGCATGGAATTAGCAGAATTGAAAAAGAGTTTGAGGCTTCCGATAAACGTTATTTCTTTGTGCCTTGCCCACATCGCAATTAGAGCTTATCCACAAACCAAGGAATGTGTATTTTAATACTGCATTCAACATGGAGTAAGGATGAGAAGAAAGTATCCAACAGATTAAAAAGATAGAGAATGGGAAGTGATAGAAAAGTATAGCTGTACTAAATATTTAGTAATTTCTAAATTTCCTGAGAACGTTCAACAAACTGTGTCAAACAAAAAAAAATAGTAATATTAATATAAAACATGGAGTTGACATATGAACGAAAAAACATCGAATAAAAACACAGGGTTAGTAGACTATAAAGAGTTGGAGAACAATATATTATCATCTATACGAGAAGGTAGGTCTTTAACTGGGAAAGGAGGAGCTTTAACGCCTCTGATCAATAGAAGCAAGTTTAGAAGGTGAAATAGAAAATCACCTATCAAATGAGAATGAAGAAAATAATCGCAGAAATGGCAAAAGTTCAAAATACAGATTCAGACTCATTTGAGCTTATAACGCCTCGGGATAGAGATGGAAGTTTTGAGCCCCAGGTAGTTAGAAAAAGACAGACTAATTTACATCCTGAGCTTGAAGCAAAAATTCTTAGTATGTTTGCCAGTGGTATGAGTTATAAAGATATAACATCGCATATCGAAGAAATTTACGACCATAAGATATCAGCAGCAGCAATATCTAACATTACAGATAAATTATTACCAATAATAAATGAGTGGCGCAGTCGGTCATTACAGGCTATTTACCCAATAATTTTTATGGATGGAATATTTTTCAAAGTTAAAGAGGATGGTAGGTGCGTAAGCAAGTGCATATATAATATACTTGGCATAGATCAAGAGGGTAAAAAAGAGGTATTAGGCTTTTATCTAGCTGAAAGCGAAGGTGCTAATTTTTGGTTAGGAGTATTGAATGATCTCAAAGAAAGGGGTGTGGAAGATATCATGATTGCATGTGTTGATGGGCTTAAAAGCTTTCCTGCAGCCATAAACAGTGTATTTCCCAACGCAGAAGTGCAATTGTGTATAGTGCATCAAATACGCAACTCATTGAAGTATGTGGCTAGCAAAGATGTAAAAGTTTTCATGAGTGATTTGAAGAAAATATATCAAGCTTCAAATAGAGAAATAGCTGAAAATTATTTACTTGAGTTGGAAGAAAAGTGGGGAGCAAAATATCCTATGGTAGTGAAATCCTGGCAAAATAATTGGGAAATGGCTATTTTAAGTATTCTGATCCGGTGAGAAAGCTAGTTTATACTACCAATCCCATATAGGGACTGCACAGACAAATCAGGAAATTCACTAAAACCAAGGGCTCTTTTACCAGCACAAATGCCTTGTATAAGCAATTATATTGTGCTATAAAAAAGATAGAACAGAAATGGACTATGCCTATATCAAATTGGGCTTTAACCATCTCTCAACTTGATATCTTCTTTCCTAACAGATTGAAAATTCAGTTGAGTTTTTGACACAGTTTGTTGAACACTCCCAATTTCCTTCCTTAGCAGCATGGTGTAGTATGGTAGTATTATTATCTCCACCTCTAACATTAACACCTATCCCCTTTGCCACAAGTAACTTAACTGCATCAAGATTATGGTTTTTAATGCAATAATTAACAAAAAGTTGAAAAGCATATTCCTTATCATTCAATTCCTCTTCACTTAACCCTCCTACACTAAGGCTTGATAAGGTCTGATTATTAACGTTATTTTTTAGAGCCTGAACTATATTTTCATATGTTTGACTTGTGTGATTTTCAATAACACTTGGCGCATTAGTGACTATATCCCTTTTTAGCCTTGACTTACCCATTAAGCTTACCATACTTTTCTTCAGCACATTCTTAATGTTCGCTCAGCTTCCTCAATGTCACCTTCAAGCACATCTGTGTCTAAGCTCATTTTATACTTTGACTTATGATCAAACCGTGGTTGACCTACGTCATTAACAAAAAGCCTAGATATTTCATTAAATAAAACAATTAACATAAACCACCCCTCCATTATTCATAATAATACCTAAACAAGCATATTATACATGTCAAATATAAACATGCGTATATCAGATTTTATCTGGTAACTTGAATTCTAATGCTTTAGCATTATCTACTGATGCTCCATAGGTAACTGCCTTGTATAGACATGCTCTTCCTATCATTGATGGACTGATTTTTATGCTTACAATCAGTTCATTGAGTAAAACGAATCTTTCGCCTTTTTGGTGACTTTTTATATATTTTTCTGTCCCAAATTTTCCTCTAAGCAATTTACTTAGTCTATACCTGTTCTTACTGATAAGCTCAGCATTATAGAATTCAATAATCTCATCATCTACAAGTGCCAAATTAGCTTCATTTAAAACAGCTCCATGGCTTAATACTATCTCTATCTTATTCTTTTCATCAAGAGCTCCAGCCTGTCCTTCATCCAAATGGTTTATGACAAACCCATAGATCGAAGGTTGATTAGTGTTTGCAATAGCTCTATAATTTTGCCCATTATTTTCTGACATAAATATGACTGCACCACGCCAATTATCTTCTGCTCCACCAACTACTAGTTTTATGTGATCTTTATCGTATGGTAGATACAATATTTTCAAGTAAGTGTCGCTTAAATACTTAGGCAAATTTACATTAGTTGTTTCTCCTTTTACTGCAGGAAAGGAGAATTGATATATTGAGCTACTGTAGCTTACTCCTTCAATCTGCAGAGATAAGCTACCCATTTTTATTTTAGTTATCCTTAAAACATGCTCTTCTTTGTCGTTTGTGATCTTGATAATATCACTTGGCGAAAGCCATAAGTATCTTATTGGCAAAGTAAAATTATATATATTCCTTTCCTGCTGAAGATTATAAAGCATAACTTCAGCTATATTCTGTGCTTGATTTTCCTCAAGAATTAAGGGTATTTCTACCGCGGTAGCATTATTAAAACCACCACTATTTGGAAGTTGTGCATATTTTACATTAACTTGATAATCAAATATTCTACTGATATACATAACATTAACTTTACTGTTAAGTTCTAGATCACTTATTCGTTCAATACTAATCAAATTTTGCCCACTATAGCGCACATCCGGTACAATATCACCCATGGTAATAAATGTGTCAGCTTCCCTACCTATATGAAGAAAGAGTAGCTTATGGTTTTGCTGGATAATGTCAAAAAAGTATGCATTTTGCAAAACTTGAATTATTGAACGCAGAGGTTGCTTATGGTTTATGACATATCCATGTAAAAATCCTCTCAGCATACTTACATCAAATTGATCTATTCCTGATCTTTGTAATATATCTGCTATGACAGTATCTATTCCTAATAATGAAATTTTACCCTGTATCCAGTGCCCAGTCTGCCAATTGCCACAATCAGCCCAAACTTTACACAAATCAGGAAAGTAAGGATATGGTCTTGCATCCCATGCCCATAAGAACATTTTTTCTACCATCTCCGAGTTATGCCATTTTGCCAAAGTGCCATCTATAGCTGTTCTTTGTGCATAAAAATCTACGTTTCCTTTTGAATAATACGGATATTTACTGTCAATACTGCTTTGATCTATGAACGCATTTGGCTGATTGCTGCAGCCATCAACGCTAGGAAAGCCATATTCAGTAAACCATATCTTTTTCATTTTTGGTTGCCATTTGGTTGTTTTACCATCTGGATTTATATGATGCTTGCTCCACCATTCTTCAATGTTCTTCAAAGCAAAGCGGCTATCAGTATAATCTGTTTTGCCAGCTCTATTTTTTGAATCTAAATAAAAATAGTCATAACCTTCACCTCTTGTCCACCCTCTCTCTATATCATGTTTTGTATAACTGAAGGTTGGCTGACGTCCATCAGTGAGCGGGAAGTAGGCATCAATACCAATAACATCTATGTATCTCGAAGACCACAGCTCATCCATGTTATACCATCCATCTGATGAGTGATACTCAGTCCAATCTGCAGCGTACGTAACTATTGTATTGCGCCCCAACTTTTGTTTCACTTGCTCTGCAAGTTTTACAAATTCTATAGCAGCAGGATAATCACCGCTGTTATCTTTTATCTTGGTTAAACCAATAAATTCAGAACCAATGATAAATCCGTCTATTTGATCTTGGAAGAGCGTCAAGTAATGTGATATGAGCTTATTATACTCTACAAAAAAGCTACTCACATCTTCAGATAGACCAGTTAAATATCCTCGCCAAGGTTTAGTTGGAGTATCCATAAGTAGCATTGGGTAAAGCATAACCTTATAACCTCTACTGTGTAATTCCTCTACACACCTAAGTAGTGCTACATCGCTAATAGTACCACCATATCTTAGATTGCCTTGGCTATCTTTTGAGACAAGCTTGGCTTTACTTCTTGTTGTTTCTCCAACTTGCCAATCATCTGGAATTGTTACAGAATCATACTGAAACTCAACTGCAGGATATATTTTACAATCTTTTATATCTAGACTGCTGGCGAACCAATTTACAACTACTGATACCCATTCAACATTTGGCAAGGTCATCCTTAGCTGCTTTAAGGAAAGCATAAAATCTGTCTCGCTACTATAGTTATGATGATTCACCCTTTGAGCTGGTCCATGAGTCATACTTTTATCGCCTACGTCTTCTTGAGCTATTTTCATCTGTATTTTAGTATCATAGACAAACTCCCCAGAACCTGGTATGAGGTTTACATTTTTTATTCGTGCTGCAACCGAAGAATTGTTAACTTTTGGCAATGACGTAACTTCAAACGTAAAATTTGGTACGCGGTTGCCATAATCTGCCAAAGGAAAGTCCTCTATAACAATATAAGCTAAGCCTCTATAAGCTGGTGTACTACCTTCGGTAGCTTCAATAAGCGGATCAGGCTCTTGATCTTCTGTACCCTTATAAAGCTTAAAATTTATCTCATCTGCAGTTAAAAGTTTATCATTAGCCCAGATTTTAGTTACATCCTCTATTTCTCCTTCACATATACCAATTGCGAGAGTTGCAAAATAACTATAGCTTACGTAACTACCTGTTTTTCCAATCCCAAGTATGCTGGCAATTTTTGCATCTTCAGAACTTACTTCCTTAATTGGTTGTGCCCATATCATATTTCCTGCAACACGTACAGTTCCGTAGATGATTGGAATCATCTTTCCATAAGTTGAGGTTTGAATGTTTAAATTTTTGAGTCTTGGCCCATATTTTGTATTATCAAGACCAAATAATGCACTATCTATCTTCGAGCTAAGTGCAGCTCCAAGCTCTGCACCGATAAATTGACCTATCATTTCCATCAAGGAACTGCCAACACTGCTGCCAATTGCAGATAATATGACTGTAGACATAAATATGAAATTTGTAGTATGAAAATTCTGTGAATTAACTAAAGGCGTTTAAAAATACCTTTAGTTAAAATTACTGAAAGTTTAAGTAAGAATTAAGTAGGTAGGAAACAAAAAATAATCTTTATGCATAACAATAAGATAAAGAACAGAATGATGTTTGATATTGCTTACTTATTAATATTTTAATGATAAAATAAGATTAATTTTAAAATCTAATTTAGCTCAAGAAAAGTAAGCTTTTTAGTCATGATATATAATTTGAGGGGTAATGTTATATGCATTATTTAAAACGCATCTGGCAATGGCTTAAAAACGCTATATCAAAAGTTTTAGCCTTTTTTAGATCTAAAGTTTCTACTAAAAATAACATCAGTAAATCCAGTAACAATACCGTACATAAACAGGGAAATTCTATAAAAGAAGGTATACAAAACATCATTGATGGAATTAATCCTGAAAGCACTGAAGAGTTTAAAAATTTTTTTACAAGCCCTAAAACTCAGGTTGCCAGAGGAATTTGGATTTTACTGTTTGATTTACTTTTAGATTTCTATTACAACAAAAAAAGACCTATGATTTTTGTACAAGGAGTTAACTTGTAATCCTAGATCCCCTTTTAAAAAAGGAGAAGAAATGAGTAATAAAATTGAAGAAAAACATGAAACACAAACAAATATTTAAGAGAAGTGAAGGAAAGGTAATAGAATATAAAACCTACTCAAATCCTATTTTTTACTTTACTACATAAATAAGGTAAGCATACCAACATTAGGAAAAAAGTAATGGAAGTTTTGAATGAAGGAGAAATTAGAATCTGTCAAGATTAATGGAAATTGTTACCTTGATGTGGTGTTTTAGTAGATAGTTTTTATCTATGTCAAATCTAAATTTAATTATTTTAGGCTTGAATCTATTGTAAAAATAGCATCATCTTTAGGGTAGTATAGACTTGGGTAGGGGGAATGACGCTAAAAGATATGATTTTTTATGCTGTACGCTATGGTTATGAGGCTTCAGTTACAGAACTATTAAAGTTAATATGTGGTGATGTTAATATTAAAGATGATAAAGGACATACACCCCTGCACAAGGCTGTTTTATACCAGCACTGTAATTTAATAAGAGTACTAATAGAACTAGGAGCTAAAGTTAATACAAAGGGTGTTTATGGGTGGACTCCTTTACATTCAGCAGTTTTGACCCATAATCTTGAAATGGTTTCTACTCTATTAGAATTACGTACACCTAAATGTAAAAAAGATGAAGATGGTAATCTTCCTATTCACCTGGCTGCAGAGCTGGGGTATTTAGAGATAACTGGAGTTTTATGTGACAAGAATACTGTAAATGCAATAAACTTCTTTGGGTCTACTCCTTTGCATTTAGCGGCAATAAAAGGGCATATAGAAGTAGCTAAAATACTATATGGTAGTGGAGCTAATATTGATAAACAAGATAAAAAAGGAAATACTGCTCTCATTATAGCAACTAAAAATAATCATACACCATTAGTTAGGTTTTTATTACAACGTGGAGCTGATTATAATCGCACAAATTATGCCGGGCAAACATTCAATGCATTTGCAGCTACGGAGGAAATGAAAAATATAGTTTGTAAGTACGATAAATCCTCAAATATATCAGTAGATGTAGGCTTGCCTATTCTTAAATCTTCAACATGCAAGCGCAAAAGACACTCAAGCACATCAAGTGAGTCTTCAAACTTATTAGATAGTTTACCTAGGTCAACTTTATCTAGCCCTCAGTATAAATGTAGCAATTCTCCTAACATGATATGATGTTAATGTCAATTAGCCCATTTGGTTCTGATGTCTCTGAAGTATCTTATATGTCTCGGTGTAGAAGATTTTTTACTAATACATTAAACATAAATTCCTCTGAACGTGATTTTCCTGATTCACCTGGTTCACCTACTATACAAAGTGTTAAAAAGGCAAGATTGATGTGAGCTATAATCTTTAAAATTAAATAATAAAACTTATAGGTTTTTCTAATAGGCTACAATATTCTTTTCAGAAACTTAGAAAAATCGACATAGGTCATTCAATTGCTATGGTAAAACACCTTTTTCCTTACGTTAAATTCAGCTTTTTCAATAAACACTTAATATAAAAAAATAACCACTAATTTTTGTTAACACTACCTCAAGATTGTATATCAAATTTTCTGAAGCTATTTAAAATTAAGCAATATCAAGGCCACCTTCTTTGAAAGGTTCTACCACTTGCACTTGCTCTAAACTTGTACTTACCTTTTGCTTATATTCTTGTACTATATTAATTTTAGCATTCTCTTGTAAAAAGTTATTTATTTTTGTGAGGCGTCTTGCAACCTTATCTGTTTTATCGATGGCTTCAGGTCTAGTTTTAGTTTTACTTAGATCTATAGATCCAAACCAAATACACCACTTTTTATCGCTCAGTTCTTGATTAGCTTGATAAGCCTTTAAAGAAAATACTAAACTATCTCCTTCTCTGTTACCGAAAACATATGTTGCTCCTGTAAATTTTTGCTCAAAAGTCTTCAATTTTATACCATGAAGATTTTCATATTCTGCTTCGTAATGATAAAAGATATCCATACCTGTTATTTTATTACCTTGATTATCAACATCTGTTTCATATACAGAAAACAACTCTCCTTCCTCATTGAGATACTCACGTATTATTATTGCTCTATCAGTTACTGTCTGTAGGCATTTTGGGTCATTGGCTATTTCTTCCTTAACCAGTCCCTCCTCTACTTTAGGAGCAGGATTAACTCTTAAAGGCGTAGCAGGAGTAGGAGTGTGAATAACACCAATGGAACACTCAATTCTTTTTTTTTCTAAAAATGAAGTAATTGTACTTTCAATAATTGCTTGCAGACTTACGAACAATGGTCTATTTTCTCCATCGCTTCCTTCCTTTTTTACTTTTTTATCTGCAGCAACATCATGCCAAAGCTGCTTGATCTGTTCACCTTTCTCACCTATTGCTCTTATTTTTTCGCATACTACTTTTTTAAATTCTACAGTAAGACTGTATTCTTGAACTGTAGGTGAGCTTGCATCTAAAGATTCTTCTAATTCTTCAAGAGTATTAGGAGAAAGACATTCTTGTAATATTTCAAAATCACTTTCTGACTCAGAAGTTTTTCTTGCTAACATATTCCCCCAACTTAAATATTATATTGATAATAACATAAAAAAACTAAATATCAATCTTTTAAAAATTTATAATTTAGTATGAATTAAGCAGCATTTTCTTTTAAAAATGGTAATTAACATATGCTAAAGCTGCAACAACAGCTGTATCTACTCTTAAAATCCTTTTACCTAAACTCATTTTAGTGCAGAAACTCTCAGCAAAACTAAGCTCTTTTGGTGAGAATCCTCCCTCTGGACCAATAATTAAGGCAATGTTTTTCTTATCTTTTAAGATCTCATGCGGATTTTGTCCCCCACCAGTTTCATCACAAAGTACAAAATATTTATCATTTATAGATTTAAGTTCAGTAAAAGAAATAGGAGGAAATATTTTGGGAACAGTTAGACGTTCACATTGCTCTGCAGCCTCAATCAGCTGCAGTTTTATTCTTTCAATGTTAATTTTTCTAACCACTGTGTGTTCTGTATATACTGGATGTAAGGAAGTCACTCCCATCTCTGTAGCTTGTCTTAATATGTTATGCAAAGCAGTACTTTTTACAGGTGCAAAATATAAAGATAAATCTTGCTCATATTCTTGATTAGCAATAGTTTCTTTCAGCTTTACTATAGATTTATTATTTATGATATCCACCTCACCTAGCCATAGGCCATCTTTGCCATTAAAGAGTAAAACGTTGCTATGCTTTTTAACACGCATTACATTTATGAGATAATGGTTTTGTGCAGGGTTTAAAAATATACTAAAATCTTGACCTAATTTTTCATCAACATAGAGCCTGATTTTACTCATTTTTTATTTCTTTGAGAATTTCTAGCACATGTCCATTGACTTTTACATTTCTCCAAATCTGCTTAATTGCACCTAATTTATCAATCAAAAATGTAGCTCTTTCTATCCCCATGTACTTCTTACCAAACATACTCTTCTCTACCCAAACCCCATATTTTTGCAGAACTTCAGTACTTTCATCGGAAATTAGACAAAACGGCAACGAGTATTTTGTTTTAAAGTTAATATGAGACCTAATACTATCTTTTGATGCACCAATTACAACCGTATTCAACCTAGAGAATACTTCTATATTATCTCTAAAATCTTTAGCTTCTATAGTGCAACCTGGCGTATCATCTTTAGGATAAAAATATAAAACCAAATTCCTTTGATCATAAAATTCACCAAGTGATATAATCTTACCATTATCTGCAGGTAACTCAAATTCCGGCGCTTTATCTCCTATTTTTAATATCATATCAAACTTCGTTTATATTTTTTAATTTCTACAGTATATACCTTTTTTACTACTTTATGGCAAATTAGTTAATTTTCTTAATTGTTCTGGATCGTTGTAATCAATATGAAATCGATCTCCGTGTTTCATCCAAAGCTTTATAGTTGGTGGCACTTCAATACCGTAGTCAGAAATCATTGGCTTATAGATTTTTGAATGTAACCTTTCACTGGAAATTTCTCCTCTCATTTCCCATTCTATATGATCTTCTTTTTGTTTAGCGTGCCAAACAAGTTTTGTTTGCATAAGAAATTCCCACATTAAATAAGAATTCATGTAATCTATCATATAACTCTGCAAAATACGAGTGCGTAGATAATCAACTGGATCTGGATCTATAGCAATGTCTAGTTTGCCAGTTACAATGCCTTCTACTTTATCAATCAAAAATCCTTTCATTAGTTTATCAAAATAACTATTTTTACTGTTGGTTTTAACAAAAAAATTACCTAATGCACGAGCATTATCATTGTAATAATAAATATTGAACCCTTTCTTACTCTTTATATCTCCTATTGGCCCAATAATTTTAGTGTCAATATCGAAATAAATACCTCCTGTAATATTGATCAGTGGAAGTTTTGTTAAATCAGCAGCCAGGCAATACCTACGTGTTCTTTCACCATAATCAAAAAAATTTGCTGTAAATATTTGATCAAGTAGATTGTAGATACGTTCATATTGCTTATCCAATTCCATATCATACACATCAATCTTCCAGAGATTTTCTGTGTTATCATTTCTAACTAACTCAACTCTTGCCTTAATATCATCAATACTGATAGCTTTTATACTATTAATATTCTTTCTATTATTTTTTAGTAAGTACTTTTCGCTATAAACTAGAATTATATCTCTAGTTTTGTTTGTATCCGCAGTTCTCTTAAGGTTGTAAAAGAACTTCGACGGAATATCACTACCAAGCCAAACAAAATATATTGGCAAATCATCTGAAACAACATGATCATTGTTCTTTAAAATAGTTATATCAGTAGTAAGCAATAGAATTGCTATACTTAGTATATTCAACATAGCTATGTATTTTTACTAAAGTATAGCTATACATTTAAAATTAAAGAAAAGGTAAAATTAAGATTTATTTAAATATATACCTATCTTCTAACCTTTCTTAACTCAGTATATATAATGTCAATTTAAACATTAACAACGTTACTATTGTATATATGATCAATCCTTTTTTTAATTAGATCTCTAATTTTTAGTTTATATAGAACTGTAGGTTTTTCTTTTGGATCTATATTTTCTTTATTCAGTACTTGCTCGTTTGCACTGATTATCTCATGATTTCCTTCACGTAGCACTTGATCTATCGTCCCTGAGTTCACACTCATATCTATGCACTCCATCATTTCACCTGCAACTTCCTCTGCAGTTAATGCTTCCATTTCTTGACTTGTACTTATACCTGTATACTTTTTATCATGCAACTGTTGTTCTGAAGGCAATGTGTGTAATCTCTTTTCTTGTTTTTTTTCTACTCCAATTATTTCTGCTATAAGAAGAGTTTCAAGAACATTAATATGAGTATTGAGCAGCTGTTCATTTGAAAGTAACTTATGCAATTTTTTTTCGGTTTTTTTAATCTTTTCTTTAATTTTACGCTTTAAATCCGTTTGATTTAAAAGGTTATTTAAAAGATTTTCAGAGTAAACTTGTTGTTTTTGTACCTTCATTATTAGACCCCCCTATGTTATAATTATTTTATAACTAACATATACTTTCTAATAAAGCTATAGAAAAATTTACTTTATTATCTACTTTTTAAATATTTATTGATATACTTGGCAGCTAAATCTATCTCTAGATTTACCTTATCATTAATATTATTATACTTAAATGTAGTGTTATTCCATGTGTATGGAATAATATTTACGGAAAATTCATGCTCTTTTAGTGAATTAATTGTAAGCGAAACACCATCGAGTGCAACAGAGCCCTTTTCTATTATGAATCTTGATAATCTTTCAGGATAATTAAATATTATAACATGAGAATTTAATTTTTCTTCTACTGCCAAAATAGTAGCAACATCATCCACATGACCTTGAACAAGATGACCATCAACCCTATCACTTAATCTCATTGCCTGCTCTAGGTTAACTCTTTTACCTACGTGCCAACTGCTAATATTAGTGACTTTAAGCGTAGCCTCTGACACATCTACAAAGAAGCTCTTATTATCCGTAATATCAACAACTGTAAGACAAACTCCAGAGCATGCTATTGAATCACCAACTTTGAGATCTATTAAAGTTGGTGATTCAATACAAAATTGTTTATCTAGATTATCTCTTGCAAAAATGCTAGTGATAATACCTATGTTATATATTATGCCTTTAAACACATGAAACCTTTGAGGATTATATAGTTATAATGCCTCGTATCATAAGATTGTTGAAAAATCAACAATCTTAAAATCTATTTACCGCTTGAGTCGTTAGGCTTTGTGTTATCATGCTTTGATACAGTTATAGCATAAACACAAAGATCAGAAAAAAGTACACCATTTTTTTGAGCTAGATCATACAGCTTTTCCAAGCTATTTTTAATCTTAGTTGGTATATTTCCTCCACGTTCCCTTGCTAACCAACTATCTTGATGATAAATAGGGTGAACATCAGGTTTTGGTTCACCTATATATATTGAAAAAGGTACACTCTGGTTACCAAAATCACATGGTACTGTAAATTTCTTTATAAAATCTGGTAGAGACATATTATCCTCTTCCCCTAGCTCGCTTTCCATTTTTCTTAAGCCCAGTATTATCTTTTTGCACATTGGACAGTAATTCAATTCCATTAGTAGGTGTTGACAGATTTTTAAGGTTATCTCTCATTTTATAGACATCATGTTTACTCAATTGCGATTCTTGAGCTATGTGTACACCATAAGCAACTATTTCTTGAGCATAAAATAATACTTTTTTCACCAAATCTAAATCACCATTGAGCATTGCAACAAGTGCATCATATGCCTCTTGCAGAGTTAAACCATCATCAGCGTTGATGACTTGATGACCATTTTCTATAGTTACCTTGTTTATACTATCATTCACACCACCTTTAAGGCTATCGTGATAAACGGGATCTTTAACTTTTAACATAATAACCATACAATGTTCTGTTTATAAAATAGGCTGGTATAGTTTATTATAAAACTTACAATGAAATTAGTCTATCATTTTATTCTACTGCGTAATGCTTATAAAATAATTAATGCTCATGATAAACACATACCTTAAAAATCTGATAAAAGAAAAAGGAGCCATATCAATGTATGAATTTATGAATATAGCTTTATATCATAACAAGTATGGGTATTACATGAAGAAGGTACCGTTTGGCAACGATTTTATCACCGCACCTGAAATTAGTCAGTTGTTTAGCGAAATGATATCAATATGGCTTATGGTGTCATGGAAAAAAATAAAAGGTGATTTCATTTTAGTTGAACTTGGTCCTGGTAGAGGAACGCTAGTAAATGACATACTAAGAGTTACACAGAAATTCACAGAGTTTTATAATTCTATGTCGGTACATTTAGTAGAAATTAGCCCAACTTTAGGGCACATTCAAAAACAGAACTTAAAAAATTTTCAGGTGCATTGGCATGATAGCATTCATACTTTGCCGGAAAAACCAACGCTTCTTATTGCCAATGAATTTTTTGATTCTCTACCTATTAAGCAATTTGTTTATAGTCAAGGTAAGTGGTATGAAAATAAAATTACAGTCGAAAATGAAGTTTTTAAAGTTACAAAACAGAAAGTTAAAGAACAAAAAGAAGAATTGCCTGACAGTGCAGTGGTAGAAGTATGCCCAACAGGAATGGAGATAATAAAAGAAATAGAAAGAAAAATAAAAAAAAATAAAGGTTCAGCATTAATAATAGATTATGGTTATTTAAACCCACCATATAGAAGTACTATACAATCTATAAAAGAACATAAATATAATGATTTTCTTAAAAATATAGGAGATGCAGATATTACAGCACACGTGAACTTTAAAGCTCTACAAGGTTACCTGCAAAACACAGAAGCAACAATAATGACCCAAAGAGAATTTTTGTATTCTTTGGGAATAATGGAGAGAACGAACATGCTGATGCAGAATGTTACTAATGAAAAAAGAGATCAAATTTTAAAAGGATTTTTAAGAATTACCGAAAATATGGGTACATTATTTAAAGTGATGATTATTTATCCTATTAACGAAAACAAGGTTTTTTAGAAAAGTAAGTTCAATATGAGTTAAAAATAAATTTCTTCTGATGTTAAAATATTTATTGCGTTAATATATATGAGCTAAAATTATATAGAATATGAAGCAATAACGTTGCTAGAGCTTATCTTAAAAAGAAGGGAAAAATAAGAGCATATCAAAAGAATGGAAACCGAACCGTTGCATAAGAAGCAATAGAAGGGAGCACAGTATCAGATTAATGTGATAAAGTATATAATGAGAGGCAGTTGTTGCTAAAACTCCATATCATTTATACTAATCTTGTAAGTAGAAAAAATAAAAGGGGTCATATATTGACATAAAGAGCTAAATAAGATATAATAAAACCGTATTTTAAAAAATACTATAGCGATAAAAGCACTTTATAATAGGTGTAATGGACCCGAGGGCAGTTCTCGGCGTTTCCACCATTTTTATATGGGAGCGAAGTAGGATCGACATGCATAGTAAAAAAAGTAGCCATTGCTCGGGAAGACATCTCCGAAAGAATTCATTTTTAAGTGCAAACGATAATTTTGCAAGTGAAGGAAGTGAGTTTGCAGCTGCTGCATAATTCAGCACAATAAACTTATTACTTTGCACGGTTTTGGGGGAAGCACCGGGTAACAGAAGTCTTCTCCTACTTGTATTAAGTAAATGCTCAATGAGTAAATATAATAAATTAATTAATATTATGATGTATATGGTCATTAGGGATGCACTTAATATCATGTCACAAAGTAAATCAGAAAGCTGTCATATTAGGATGTCTTTTCTGACAAATGCAAACAACGTTGTAATACCAGATTATTTAAAGAAGGAATATCCCAGTGAAATGCCCATTGTCCTTCAACATCAATTTGATGATTTAGTAGTGAGTGATTGCAACTTTAGCGTAGTTCTAAGATTCCATGGTAAAAAAGAAAGAATAGCAGTACCTTTTGTAGCAATCACTAAATATTGTGATGTGAACTGCGGTTTTTCAGTAGATTTTAATAAAAATTTGTCAGATGAAGCGGAGATATTTTTGAGAAAAAATCATTTCTTATTCTCACAAATACAAAACACTGCAAAACAAAATAGCTCACAGAATGTTATCTTTTTAAATAACTTTTTAAAAGATAGTTAATATTTTAGGATTTTTATTTCCTACATATTTCCTTGAAGTTACAGAAAGAAAAAACATATCATTAGGCATAGTATTTAACATTACCAACAGAGCACAAATTACCATTGCCTTGCCCATAAAAAACACTAATTTAAAATATGCTATAGATATATTAAAAAACAAAAATGGCAAGAACACTCACTTAAGTGACCTTGCCAAAAAACTAATGGATTAATTTAATTTTAGAAATGAAGTATTAAACCAGCTTCAACACCAGCTACAGCAAATTTATTTTTAATTGTTGCAGTGGTTGATTCCATACGCCTAGGATCGGCAGGAATTTCATACAACGGTTTGACCTTATTAAATTTATCACCAAGCCTATTGAAGAAACGATAGCCAACAAAAAACTTCGCATTAGGGGCTATAGTGTAATTGACGCCAACTTTGCCTTGATAAGCAAAAGCATACTCTGCTACTTTTAAATGCTCAATTCTGGTTATTCCACCACCAATACCAAAATATGGGGCAACTTTAGAATTGCCTTGTAAAGGCCAGTCATAGTAAACATTAGCCATAGCAGCAACGTTATTAAAACCTTCATTTTTCATTTTAAATGCAGCTCTATACTCACGATTATTTACATCATTACTAACATTGGTAACCCAATTTGCAGTTTGATTACCATCGGCACCATCTGAAGTTGCTAGATCACGTATTAGCTCAACCTGATTAGTCATTTCCCTTTTTGCATTATCCTTATCATCCTTCTCTACGTAACCATCATCTTTAACGTTAATTTGAGAATAAAGCATCTCACCTTCAACCCTAAAACTTCCAAAAACATCTGAATGTTCTATTGAATAGCCATGTGCAATACTAGCTGCAAGCCCTGGTTTATATTCAGGCCTATACACACCTACTTCACCACTTTTATTATAATAACCAATAATTTTTTCTGTCTTAGCCCCAGCTGCGTCTTCCTTACCATCAAACTCCCCTATGCTATTGAAGAACTCACCATGATAATGAGCACTAAAATACTTTGAAAGAGTAACAGGTGCAGAGAAAGAATGGGTGGGAATAAATGTAAGAAGAGTTACCACCAAACCCTTCGATAAAAAATCTTTATAAGAAATATTCATAATTTTACTTCCATTAGTTTTCATAGTTTTTTTACTTTATAATTAACTAACATCTCCATGTCAATAAATATCTAAAAGTTTATAACTCTATTTATGAAATATTACACCTAATCTTTTTGCCACTTCTTCATACATCTCTATCACTTCACCAAGTTCTAAACGATAACAATCCTTATCAAGCTTTTTATTGGTTTGTATATCCCACAAGCGACAATTGTCAGGGCTTATCTCATCAGCAAGAAGAATTTTACTATCCTTATCACCGGCCATCAATTTACCAAACTCTAACTTTAAATCAACAAGTTTAATGTCGATTGCAAAAAATAAATTTGCAAGATAACTGTTTACACATAACGCTAAAGATTTTATCTCATTTATTTCTTCCTTAGTTAGCCACTTAAAATATAAAATGTGATCTTCATTCACTAAGGGATCAGATACGCTATCATTCTTATAAAAAAATTCAATTATTGGTGATGAAAACCGCATTCCTTCTGAAGTGTTAAAACGCTTGCAAAAACTTCCAGCAGTAAAATTGCGTATTACTACTTCCAGTGGAATAATCTTAACTTTTTTTACTAACTGTTCTCTTTCATTTAATATCTTGACAAAATGCGTATTAACTCCAGCTATCTCAAGCTTTTGCATTAAAGCTGCACTGATATGATTATTGATTATTCCTTTGCGATAGATAGTATTAAATTTTTGTTTATTAAAAGCAGATATATCATCTTTGAAATGTTGAATCACACAATCAGAATCTGAACTAGCGAATATAATTTTTGCTTTTCCTTCATATATCTTTTCTAGATGCATTATTTATAGAGTAAAATTCTTCCCATAGTACTATGGCCTTTCCTTGAAGTAAAATTGAAAAGTTTATTCTACTAATGAAAAATCAGAGATAAACTCATGAACATTACTTATGCTACTGATACTTCTGGTATCAATGCTGCTGCTGATCCTTTTTACAAGATTAGATAAAACTTGACCAGGACCAATTTCAATACATTTTTTTATTCCTTTTTGTGCTATATACAATATAGTTTCTCTCCACCTTACTCTGCTTACTATTTGTTTTGTTATTAGATTCTTTATGATTTGTGGGTTATCCTCTTCTTTTGCCGTAGCGTTAAAGACTATCGGAATGGACGGCCTGTTTATTTGCACATTTTTTATAAAATCTGTTATTATATCATAAGCAGGACTCATAAATCTGGAATGAAAAGGACCACTAACTTGTAGTCTAATCATCCTTTTTATACTTGAATCTTTCATCGCACTGATTAACTGCTTAATGGCTGATGTTGAGCCGCTAACCACCACTTGCCCACCACCGTTATCATTTGCAATCTCACATGCATCATTTAGCTTAAGAGAATTCAGCAGTCTATCAACTTCATCTATCTCAGTGCCGAGTAAAGCAAGCATACCACCTTCGCATTGATATGATGCTTCACACATTGCAGTGCTACGCACTTGTAATAATCTTGTAGCAGATGCAAGGCTTAATGCTCCAGAAGCACAAAGTGCTGTGTATTCGCCAACAGAGTGACCACACATATAACTTATTTCTTTATCACAGGAGAAAAGTTTACCAAAAAGATGTTCAATGACGCGCAAAGTTGCAATTGATACTGCCATTAGCGCTGGCTGGGCATTTTCTGTGATTGTTAATTCCTCAATAGGACCGTCAAAAATTATTTTAGACAATTTTTTTCCTAAGATATCATCAATCTCATGGAAAACTTCTCTAGCAACCGGATAGGTGTTATATATATCTTTCCCCATACCTACAATTTGAGAACCCTGCCCTGGAAATACAAAAATCATAAGTTTTTAAAAATTTATGTTAATTTAATTAAACAGCTATAAACTAAAATAGTCAATATTTTAAAATTCTAACCTGAAGCTTTTTAAATTTGACTGCAACAAAATTTACAACTAACATCTATAAGCTATAGGAAGGATGGCCGAGAGGCTGAAGGCGACGGTTTGCTAAACCGTTATACGGCTTAAATCGTATCGAGGGTTCGAATCCCTCTCCTTCCATTGTATCTCATTTAGGTGGTCATTATAGATAAAGTGTAGCCCTTAATAGGGCACATTTTCAATTAACCTATTTGTACAACACTTTCTATATCCTCAACACTTGCTTGACTTAGCTCATTTTTTACATATGCTCTACAACTTGCTTTACTATTTGCATTTTCTATCATATTAAATTCTATTAAACGCATTATTTCGCAATATTCGTGTTCTTCAAGTAACTTAGTTAATTTTTGTTTTATTTTTTCTTTGTTCAAACCTTCATAGCACTTTTGCAAAGAGATAGGAATTTCTTCACCCTTATCCAATAACTGCATAAACTCTTCCCCCCATTTTTTTGGATATGATTGACATTTCTTTGCTAAACTGGATAGCTTTTTTCCGCCCTCTTCGCCACCAATAAAAGCTCGCTTTTTGTGAAATGATGGCAATACACAAGCCCAAAATATTTTATCATAGGTTTTATAACCTTCATTAGAATAAGAAAAGGAAATTTTGATTTCTTTGAGATTTTCCACTGCTGATTCTAAAGATTCATGAGTCGTTATTTCGGATGGATATTTTAAATCAGATTTTAAGTCTAAACTGTATTGAAACTGAACTATCCATTCTATAAAAGTGGCTGTTTTTACTTTATCATCCTCTTTAAGGCAAATAAAGGTATCAATATCACTCTCTTTCCTTCTGAATGTTCTTTTTGCTATGCTACCAAATACAAATGCAAACTCTATATTGTTAGCAAAAATGTTTTTTACCTGCTGTTTAAATTCATATTCTATTTTCAGCACAAAATCTATATCTGAGCCAGGTATCTCTCTTAGCATTAAAAAACTTTGAACTTGCAAATTGTTTATTGTTTTTTTATTGATCATCAGTTCTGTTATTACTTCTGGAATGAGGATAGGCAAAGCTTTGCTAGATATTTTTCCGTGTGAATTCTTAAATATCACAGCTGAAGCACCTTTGCTATATCCACCGTAAGCTTTAGTACCTATTTCCACATCATGGACAGTTTGGTTATTTAAGACTATCCCTACACCATTTTTAGTATTAGCGTTATCTTTAAAAAGGATTGCATCACAATTCGGTCTGATATATCGGCTGTTGCCATATAGTGACACGTACATTTTATTATATTGATATCTTCCATTTTTATCCTGAAAATATAATTTTAATTCTTCATCTTCTTCATATTCAATAATAAATGCTATAGGTCCAAATGTTTCTTGAAAATTTGCTTTTTCTGTCATTTTCGATAATATAATTGTTGGATGCACAGTAAGATTATCATAATCTACCTTGCCACCGTATATTACATTGTCTTTATTATCACCAATTATCTTTTCCAACCTTTTTAGTTCACTTTTTTGATGTATTGGTCCTATAAATGTGTTCTTATTTGAGAATTTGCCTACTATTAATTTAGAACACTCATTTTTAAATTTTTCAATAAACTCATCAGCAATTTTTTTATGTATAAAAATTGAGTCTGGTCCTGCACAATCTTGACCACTATTGAAAAACTTTACAAATATGCTGTCTTTTACAGCTTTATCGATATCAGCATCTTCCGCAACAACTACTGGATTATGTCCTGAACCATTAAAAATTAATATTGAATTTTTTGGCATTACTTTTTCTATTTCTGCCCTTGTTGTGCCTCTACCAGTAAAAATGATTACCCTAGACCTCTTTACATATTTCTCTATAAAAACATCGTGCTTTTCCGAAGTTATATTTACATTTGACAAATATTCTTTTATCTTTAAAATATTATATAGGTTTTGCATAATTTTCAACTGACGCAAAGTAGTATTTGGATGTACATATAATTCCTCAGCAATAAATCCAGGAATCAATGCAAATATTACTAGCGAATATAAAGGAAGGTTGGATGGCATGAATACAGAAATAACGTCAACTTTTTCTTTAAAATATTGCTGATTTTTGTCTATATCATTAAGTGTACGTACGCATCGCTCAATTTCATACTGAGCTACATTATAAGGTTCGTATTGAATTAAGATTTTTATTAAATTATTCTTTTTTTCTTTTATGATTTTAGCAATATCTGTGCATTGCTCTTTAATTACGTTAAAATCTACATTCATTAGACATCCCCCTTTTCAACTATAAAGCTATAATCTAGTATTATGTTATAATAAAAGTAACATATTTTAAAGTAAAAAAGTAATTATTAGGATAGCTAGTGATACGTCTTGCAATTTTTAATTGAAAAGCTTTTTGTTCTGTAATGGAAAGTGCTTTAGTTTTTGGCAAGAAATAATGTTTGGTGCAACTTAATTTATAAGTTTTATTTTAAGAGTTCGTAATTAAATTAGTCTAATTAAACTAAACAGCAAAAATTGATGAAACCATGAGGAAGTAGATATTATGAAGAAAACTATATTTAGGAATGAAAAGATCTTTTATTTGAATTTTTTAGAGTGTCTTTTAGGCATCAATTTTGATAACTTGTTTAGATTGCATGACACAAACGTCAAGGTAATAATGGTAAGCTGTCAAAATATAAATGTTTAAATGCCATGTGGTTCCTGATTAAGAAAGGTGTTAATGTTAGAAATAATAAAAAACAATATAGTGTTACACCATGTTATATTTTATACCATGATATAAGATGAAGCTGGAAGGATATATAAGCAAATGTAATTCATACATTGTACAGAACAATGCTAATATTGATATTATCACAGGTTTGGATACTGATTATTACATACACCACTGCTTCTGATTTAAATAAATATTTGAAATAGCAAGTGCAGATCAATTATATTTGACTGGAGCATTAGTTACAAATACTATTTTTCAATATAGGAAGTATTCTTAACGTATGTCAGAGTCTATATCTATTTCTTCTGATCATAATGGTGTAAGTTTAAAGTTAGCAATCAAGTCATATTTAGAAAATTTGGGTAACAAAGTTTACGATTTTGGTTGTTATTCTAAGACAGAGCCAGTTGATTATCCAGATTATGCTAATGCTGTTATTAGTAGTGTAGCAAATTGTGAATCAAAGTATGGAATATTAATTTGTAGTACTGGAACAGGAATGAGTATTATAGCTAATAGACATAGAAAAATAAGAGCTGCTTTATGTCATAATGTTGAAATTGCACAACTTGCACGTGAACATAATAATGCAAATATTCTTTGTCTTGGTGCTAAATATGTAACTGATAAAACAGCAGAAAAAATCATAGAGCAGTTTTTAATGACAAAATTTGCAGGGGGTAGGCATACATCACGTATTAATAAGCTTGCTGAATGGAAATATGAAAACTATTAACTATCAAGAAATATCAAAATTTTCTCGATATGCAGATCAGTGGTGGAATGAAGATGGAAAATTCAAACCCTTACATATGATTAATCCTGTGCGTGTTTCATATGTTACTAAGCACATAAAGGCAAAAATAAACAAAGATTTAAGCTCAATGTCAGTATTAGATATAGGTTGTGGTGGTGGTATTTTATCAGAATCAATAGCCCGCATTGGAGCAAAAGTTTTAGGAATAGATGTATGTGAAGAAAACATTCTTGCAGCACAGCTGCATGCTAAAAAGGTAGGGTTAGAACAAATAGAATATAAATGTACAAGCATTGAAGAATTAGAGAAAAAAAATAAATATGATGTGATACTGTGTATGGAAGTGATAGAGCACGTAGATAATCTTGCTTTTTTTATGGAAGAATCTGTTCATCTATTGAAGCCTGGAGGCTTAATCTTTATATCAACTCTAAATAGAACTATAAAGTCATTTGTGTTTGCTATAATTGGAGCAGAATATGTATTAAAATGGCTGCCAAAAGGTACTCACAATTGGAATAAATTTGTGAAGCCAGCAGAAATTGTGGAGCATTTGCGTGAAAATGATGTAGCCTTAGGAGATATAAAGGGAATAAAATACAGCATAAAAAACAATCAGTGGCAATTGGTAGATGATATTTCTATTAACTATATATTGATAGGAATGAAAACAGTTGGATAAAATTAAAGTTTAATTATAAGACTTTTAATTTTTATTTTGACACTAAATATTAAACCTAATAATATTAATTAATTAAATTAAAATGTTTTTTTGTTAATATTGGAAGCTGGGGGAGAGTTTATGAATGAATTTGATGTTGATCTAAAAGATACCTATTCTGATCAAGTGAATGAAAATTTAAAGTATTTTCTTAAATATTTCGTTGAAGAATTTGAAGAGAAGTTAGCGTTATACAGTTTAGAGCTAAATGGAAAGATTAAAAAAGCAGGAAAATCTGCAAAGCTCGCAAATAATGCTTTAGGAGGGTTGATTGGCTTTGCCAGTTGGAAAAATTCCCATGGTTGGTGGTGTAGTAAAATCCGTATCAACTGATTTAATAACAAATGAAATAAATAAAATAGGTAAAAATTATCATTTAAGAAAAGTAACGGATTTATCAAAATTGGTAGATTTTTCTCAGGAGGGCTCTGCTGACTTTAGAAGAATGTTAGTAAACGCAGGGTTTGATCTATTTCAAAGTTTTGAGACACAGCTTATGATGGTTACCTCAAGAATCGGGTTGCGTCAACTAGCGAAAGATGCTGTAGATAGAACAATTAACTATATGAAGAGTAAAAGTGAATTTGAAGAAAAATTTATAACTAAAGGTGTTATTTTAGGTAAGTTTAAAGGTTTTTCATTTAGGGGAAAATCTATAACCAGTGGGTTTAAGATAAAGTATAAATATAACAATGAAGAAAAAGGTTTAATAATTAAAAAAAATTGGAATACAATAGAACTATACAGTAAAGTTGGCATAGTGATAGTATCAGAAAATAAAGATGAAACTGGTTACTATAGAAGAAAAGATCAAAAATTAAGTAATACCGGTGAATATGGTTATAGACGTCTTTTTAAATCAGAAAATTGGGATGAGTTAAAAAAAGAATATGAGGATAATTCCATTACAGATGCAAATAAGCAGCAAAAATCATATCAACCATTACACATTTTAGTATAGCTTAAATCATTTTCTTTCTGCTTATTATAGGAGATATCCGCACGCTAGAATTATCAATATCAATAAGTGATATTTTATCCTTATTTATTTTCTGATAAGACTTGCTTTGTTTAAAGTCCTTAAGCTTAAAATTTTTATTTAATTCTTTTTCTTCTAGATATTTGTATGCTGTACTAATGAAACCCCATAACAGTTCCTTATACGAATACGATTCCTGTTCATTACTTAAAAGTCTATTAGAACCGAGGCAATCTATATTACTAATATCCATTTCAAATTCATCTATGTTATGAATATCGCAGTCATGACTATTCTTATAGTCTTTATATCTTAAGGTAACTAACACTTTTAAATTATCTGTAGAATCCTTATTATTAACTTGGCTTTTTAGCCCATATAGAGACTGAACTTTTTCTGATATCATTTCATCTCCTATTTTATTTACAACCAAAACAGGAGTTTTTGTTGATTTTATAATTTCATTTGGCTTATAATTAAAATCAAACCACTTTGCTAACATAGCAATAAAACTTCCAAACAAATATTGAATTTCTGCTTGAACTGAACTGTAAGAATTATTGTGTATCAAAGTAAAATGAATGTTTGCCTCTTCAAGCTTATGTAGAACCTCTGCAGCAATCCCACCACCTAATGAATTTCCCATAAGTATAATATCATCTGGATGTACACCTTTCTTAAGTAAATCTGTAACCATTGCCACTCCTGCTTTGATTGGATCTTTACCTTTTGTACAAAAACTAACTATTGGTGTAACAGTTGAATAATGTGACATAACAATAGCTGCAATTATAGCTGGCACTAGAAATGCTATAAATACTGGTACTTTTAGTGCTATAGGCATTTGAGATGCAATTATAGAATAACCTATCAAACCTAGTGCCGAGGCAACAATTGTAGTAATTAGTGCCCTCTTTAATTTAAATTTTATATTACAAAAGTGCTCAGGGTAATCATTTTCTGAATAATGATAATTAAACATGTAGATATCAATATTCTGGCCTTCCCAATCTTCCCAACGTTGCTGTTCAGATTCATCATCTCTTATACAATCACCTAACCCAAAAAAGTAAACTAGATGCTTTTTATTTTTCTCACTATCATAATTTTCTGAAGTGATAGTTTTTGTTACAATCTCCATTAAAAGGGTCTAAAAGTTAATAGATTTATTATAATATTAAATTAATAAAAAGTCAAAATCTACACTGCTTTGCAAGCAAGCAGCAAAAACAGTATTGATCATTAAAAAGGCTATTGTCATAGGACCGACTCCTCCCGGTACTGGGGTTATAGCTCTGCTTACCTCTTTTACCTTAAGAAAATCAACATCACCAACAAATCTATTTTCTTCAGGTATAAAGTTCATACCAACATCTATAACAATTGCATTACGTTTAATCCAATCTTGTTTTACTAGCCTAGGTTTGCCAACTGCAGAAACAATTATATCAGCCCGAGTGCAGTGCATAGCTAAATTCTCACTACGTGAGTGTAAAATACTAACAGTACAGTTTTCCCTAAGCAGTAGGTGAAACATTGGCTTGCCAACAATATTTGATCTGCCAATTACAATTGCATTCTTACCAGAGAGATTTGCTTCAATTGACTTGATTAAATGCATACACCCTCGAGGAGTGCAAGGGATTAAGCAATCTTTTTGCCCAGTAACCAATTTACCAACATTTTCATTATGAAAACCATCAACATCTTTTTTAGAGTCTATAGTATTAATAATGAGGTTTGAATCAATATGACCTGGAACTGGTAATTGTACTAAAATACCGCTGACCTTCTCATCGCAATTTAACTCTTTTATTTTGTCAATTAACTCCCCTTCTGATATCGAATTAGGCAGAAATATAGTTTCAGATTCAATTCCTATAAGTTCTGCTCTTTTTTGTTTGTTACGAACATACAAGTGACTAGCAGAGTCGTCACCAACTAATATCACTTTTAGGCAAGGGTATACGTTATAATCTTCTTTGAGTTGCTTAATTTTTATAGTTAGTTTTGCACACAAATCATTTGCAATTGACTTACCATCTATAATCTCACTTACCATCTTAGCTTATAGCCCCTGCCATTCGTTGTATAATGAATGTTTAATATCAAATAAGTCGAGTATTTTTCCGACTGAATGATTAACTATATCATCAATTGACTTAGGAAGAGCGTAAAACGCTGGCACAGGAGGAGCAATTATAGCCCCCATCTCCACTAAAGATACCATATTACGCAAATGACCTAGATGCAGTGGAGATTCACGGGCCATCAGAACCAACCTACGTTTCTCTTTGATTGCAACATCTGCAGCTCGAGATAATAAATTAGAAGTAATACAAGATGCAATTTCAGACATAGTATTGACAGAACATGGAGCTATAACCATTCCTATTGTTTTAAAAGAACCGCTAGCAATCTTTGCCCCCACTTCATCTATAGAGTAGGCCTTACTAGCTAATAAACTTAAATCCTCAAACTTTAAAGATGTTTCATGAGCTAAAGTTAACTTTGCTGAGTTACTCACCACTAAGTGAGTTTCATAATCGGTTTCTTTTAACACCTCTAAAAGGCGTATACCATAAATTATTCCTGATGCACCACTTATGCCAATTACAATTCTTTTATTCACAATTATCTTTCATTCCAAGAGCACGTTGATAGGTATCAAGTAGCATTTCTTGCTCTTCTCTATCATCATTTTCCATCTTTCTCAGTTTTATAACTTCCTTCATAATTTTTGGATCAAATCCTTTATCTGCTGCTTCTGCATACACATCACGAATATGATCTTGCATTCCTTTTTTTTCTAACTCAAGTTTTTCGATTCTTTCTATATATGATTTAAGCTCTTCAGGAACTACATTAATTGTATCTGCTATTTCCATTTAATACCTTTTAAATTACTTAGAACTACTATTAGTAGTATCATTTTTAATACAAACTTCAATAGTAGTAATAATATTTTTCTCCTTCTTTAGGATTCTAAAAGTAAAACCATGCATGTCAAATTCTTCTGCTTCTTCGGGTATACGCTCTGCATCATTAATTATTATTCCTGCAAGAGTTGATGCATCTTCCTCAGGTAAGTTCCAGCGCAGCTGCCTATTGATATCTCTTACAGGTACTTCCCCACCTATATGATAAACCATATCTGACACTTTTTTTATTAAATTATCTGTTACTACGTCATGCTCATCAGATATATCACCAACTATCTCCTCCAGTATATCTTCAAGCGTTACTATCCCTTGTAAAGAACCGTACTCATCAATCACAAGAGCAAGATGCCTTTTATTTTTACGAAAATTATGAAGTTGAGTACTAAGAGGAGTAGTATCAGGTACAAACCAAGGTTTGAGCATTATTTTTGTAATATCAACCTTTTCAATATTATTATTCTCCTTGCGCAGAGAATTGATTAAATCTTTTACATGCAAAATTCCAACTATATTATCAGGATTATTTTTCCACAGAGGTATCCTGCTGTGACTACTCGTTAACATTTCTTTTATTAATTGCTCTTTATCTTGATCTATATTTAGTGCAAATAAATTTTTTCTATGAGTCATTACTTGAGATATATCAGTTTCTGCTAAATCTAATATACTACTTAGCATGTCTATATCTTCCTTAAGCATAGTTCCTTTACTATCATGCCAAAATATTATATTGCGTATTGCATCAGCTGCAGAGATAACCTCCTTATTTTTATCTAACCTGAATAACCTTAAAATAAAGTTTACAATAAATTGAACAGCTATTGCAAAAGGAGATAGAGTCTTGATGAGAAAGTTAATAATATAAGATGAAAGTAGAGCAACTCTCTCGGGATTTTGTATGGCATAAGTCTTTGGCAATACTTCGCAAAACAAAAGTATGCATACAGTAATAAGAGCTGTTGATAATAAAATACCTTCATTACCAAAAAATCTCATAAAAATTGCAGTTGAAAGCGCAGAGGAAGAGATATTGACAACAGTATTCCCTAGCAATATCGTGCCTAAAACTATCTTTTTTCTACTTAGCAAGCGTTCTATTATTTCAGCTTTTTTATTACCCTCTAATTTTAACTTATGAATACGGGACTGGCTAACTGAAGTTAATGCCGTTTCTGCACCAGAGAGAAAGAAAGACGCAAATAGCAAAAAAAGCACCCCTACTGAAGAATAAACTAATAACCAATCCATTAAATGCACTTAACTTTTAGTAACTAATATATTCACTAAAAATTGCATTTCAAGTTCAAGTTTTGACTTGTTTTATATTAATTGCTACTATGCATGAGGATTAAAATGATTGATTTATGCACCCTATACCATACTTAATTAATATGCTACTTGATACCTACAGCTTTATTTTATTTTCCTGGTTAATTTTAAGCTGGCTCATTGGGTTTAATATTGTTAATCAATATAATCAAGTAGTATATAGTATGATCTCTACTTTGAATAAAGTCGTATCTCCACCGCTTAATTTTATCAGAAGGTATATACCTTCATTTTATGGAATTGATATTGCTCCATTTTTACTGCTGATATTAATCCACTTTGTTAAATATACTATATACTACTATGCAAAGTAAGTTACTTGCATGTATGAAGCCAGTTATATCTTTTGCTTTTGCAACTTTTCTTTTTTTATCAATTTTGGGCTATCACAACACTGATTTTTCGTTTAATACAGCAACAAATAAGAAAGTACAAAACATTGCTGGTGTTTTTGGTTCATATACTGCAGATGTGTTTATCCAATTTTTGGGCTTAGGTAGTATAACAATACCACTTGCTATCATTTTATTTATTTTCTATACAAAAAAAAATAGAGTACATACCACACTTAATATTTTATTATTTACACTTAGTCTCTGCGCCACACTTTCAAAGTTATCTTTAACTGTAATTAATAGGTATAAGTACGGTGGAATAATCGGTAATGCATTTGCCATTTATCCTTACTATGCTTTGGTAGGAGCAATTCTAATCAGTATTGTTGGTATAGTTGGCTGGCAGCATGTAGTAAAGTTTATAGCTTTTTTGCATCACCACATCTGCAAAAATTATAAATCTTATAACAATAATATAAAGAGTGTAGAACTAAAGCCCATAAAAATAGAAGCAGAACCAATAAAACAATTAAAAAATGATCTCGTAACAGATAAATTATACATTAATAAACTAAATTTTGATGACAAATTTAACAGCAGGCCAAAAAGTGAATTTATCTTTCCAGATACAAATTTACTATCCAGATCAGAGCGACAAATCAACAAGAAGCTAGATGAATCTGAAGATAAACAAACGTTATCCCTTTTAGAGCAGGTACTTAGTGATTTTGGCGTACAAGGACAAATTATAAACGTTCGCTATGGTCCTGTTGTTACTCTATATGAACTTGAACCACAAGCTGGAACAAAGTCATCAAGAGTAATTGGTCTTGCAGAAGATATAGCTAGATCAATGAGTGCGCTATCTGCTCGAATTTCTATTATTCCTGGTCGTAATGCAATGGGGATAGAATTGCCAAATAAAAATAGAGAAATAGTTTTGTTACGTGATCTGCTGGAAACTGATGAATACAAAAATTCAGAGCTAAAATTGCCTATAACACTTGGAAAAAGTATTAACGGTGAACCAGTCATTGCGGATCTCACAAAAATGCCACATCTTTTAGTTGCCGGAACAACAGGTTCTGGGAAATCAGTTGCAATAAACACTATGATTTTATCATTGATATATAGGTTAAGCCCAGACCAATGCAAGATGATAATGATAGATCCTAAAATGCTGGAATTATCTATATATGATGCAATACCACATCTTATATCTCCAGTTGTAACAGAACCTAAAAAAGCTATTGTTGCCTTAAAATGGGTTGTAAAGGAAATGGAGTCTCGTTATAAAATGATGTCTTATGCTGGAGTGAGAAATATTATTGGCTACAATGAAAAGATTACAGAGGCCTTAAGTAGAGAGCAAAAACTTGAATACAATATTCAAGTTGGTTTTCATCCAGATACCAGCGAGCCTTTGTTTGAAAAGACACCGGTAAGAATGGAAGTTTTTCCTTATATAATTGTTATTGTCGATGAAATGGCAGATCTTATGCTCGTTGCCGGCAAAGAAATAGAATCCTCCATTCAACGGTTAGCTCAAATGGCACGTGCTGCAGGCATTCATATTATTATGGCAACTCAGCGTCCATCAGTAGATGTAATTACAGGTGTAATCAAAGCCAACTTCCCTACCAGAATTAGCTTTGCCGTAACTTCAAGAATTGATAGTCGCACAATCTTAGGTGAACAGGGAGCAGAACAGCTACTGGGAATGGGAGATATGCTTTATATGTCAGGTGGCAGTAAAATTAAACGTATACACGGCCCTTTTGTCAGCGATAAAGAAGTACAAGATATAGTTGATCACTTAAAGGCTCAAGGCAAACCAGAATATATGGACGAAATCACCAAAGATGACGAAAATCCTTCATCAGTGGATGAGGATGATAGTGAAAGTGACAAGCTATATAGACAAGCAGTATCCGTAGTACTAGAAGATAAAAAAGCTTCAACTAGCTATATACAACGTCAGCTTAGAATAGGTTACAATAGAGCTGCAAATATTATTGAACGCATGGAAAAGGAGGGGATAATTAGTCCTCCAAATCACTCCGGAAAAAGATTTTTAATTAAACATTAACAAAAACTTTGATATAGTCTAAAATTAATTTTAAGTGTGGGGGTATGATTATGAATGATAAAAAATTACTTTTAGGCTTTGCTGCTATGGTTTTTCTTTTGACAACTTTATCTGGAATATCTAGCTTTATGCTTTCGGCTTTATGTGCAATTATGGCAATATTAGTTGCTATAGCTGCAATTGCAGCTATAAAAGCAGCAGTAGTAGCAGCAAAAACAGCTATAACAGGAAATTTAAGTATAAAAGAAGAAAATAGAAAAATAGCAGTAGCAGGAAGAATTGCTGCTTTAGGAGTAGCTGTTATGGGTATAGCTACAGCAGCACTTGCCGTATTTACAGCAACAAGCATAGGTACAGCTGGGATATTTGCCATTCCTATGGTAACTGCTTTATATTTATATAATTATAAAAAAGAGGAAGCTGTAGTTGAAAAGGAAACTATAGTGGAAAGTAAAAATAATGAAACTGTAGAAGGTAATAAAACATCAGAGTCTGCAGAAGTAGGCATAAAGGAAGTATGTTGCCAGCTAATATCTAGCGCTCTAACTGATGTTAATGATAATTTGCTATATGGGTTAGGTGATGGTATAGGTAACTGTGCACACAGCCTATATAATAAGACGCAACCAATTTTTGCGCGAGTACCAAATAGAGCACAAGCATGAATTTTAAAATGGTAATATTTTTGATATCTTACCTGATAGGCTCAATACCGTTTGGTTTAATCCTCACCAAAATGAATGGGATAGATGTAAAGAAAGTAGGTTCAGGTAATATCGGTGCAACGAATGTACTAAGAACAGGCTCAAAAAAAATGGCAATTGCAACTTTATTTTTAGATAGCCTTAAAGGGTTTATTGCAGTGTATGCAACGCAAAATATTTGTAATGATCATACTTCTTTAGCTGCAATTGCAGTTATTTTAGGGCATATGTTTCCAGTATGGCTAGAATTTAAAGGTGGAAAAGGTATTGCAACAACAATAGGGGTATTGCTAGCAATAAACTTATATGTTAGCACAATATTCATTTGCACATGGGCTATAGTTTTTATAACTTCCCGCTACTCTTCACTTTCTTCACTGATTGCTGTTTTAGTTTCAACAATGGCATCACTTTTCTACTTTAAAAATGCATTAGTAGCGTTAATTGTAGCCACACCGCTAATAATAATACGACACCATGAAAATATAATTAGGCTGATGAAAAGAGAGGAACATAAATTTTGTGCAAAGAAAGTTAATTAGCTAGCTCATTAATTTTCTTATATAATACATCATAACCTACTGCACCAGAAAACAAACTATCACCTATTATTGTAACTGGGATTCCATTTATACCTAAATCATTTGCTAATTTCCTGCTTTTTCCAATCATGACATCAATTTTATCAGCATTTTTGTTTAGGGAATTATCAAAATCGTGATTATCAATTCCTATACTTTTCACTATCTCATAAATAGCATCATCAGTAAGAGGATCATTATAACTTAAAGCAGCATCATAAAAGTCTAAATATTTACTACTATCAATAAAATGTACCGCTAAAGCAGCTCTTGTTGCTCTTAGTGAATTATCGCCAAGTATTGGTAAATCTCTAAATACATATTTTACCGTTCCACCAGCAATAAGCTGCTTTACGTCATCTTTCATCTTTTTACAGTATCCACATGCATAATCAAAAAACTCAACTACTACTATCCTGCTGTCTTTACTCCCTACAGTGGGGTAGGAAAAATCTAGCAGCTCATTTTTATAAACTTTTATCTGTTCTTTTACTTCACTACTTCTTGCTTCATTATTTTTCTTTTCATTATCTATTTGCCAACGGATTATAGAATCTAAAATCTTACTTGGATTATCACTGATATAATCATCTACTATCTTCTCAACTGATTCTTTATCAAGTGATTTTTTATTTTGCGTAAAAAATCGATCACTTACTATTGGCAAGCTTGCAACACCTACTATTATTCCTAATAAAAGTAATATTCTTAACATAACTATTATTTGTAGTTAAGTTGATAATATAACAGTAAAAATATAAAATTCAAATATTGTTTTGCACCTAAATCGCTATTCTAGTTAAGATATATACGAAGTATTGCTAAAAAAATTAACCAATGATATAACTATAGACATGAGCACCTTAAACTATTTAAAGTACCCAAGTGGAAAATTATATGGCTTATTAAAATATCGGCTAGGTCTTGTTATCTATTTTACTTATGTAGCTACTCTTATCATTAGGATAGCGTCGCAATTTAATAAAAATGGAGAAAAGCAAAGTGTCATCATTGCTAACATTTCTTTGGCATTACTAATATCATCAATATCTATGATGGTATCAATAATTAGTTTATATCACTTATGGAAAGATAAAGGATATAAAAAAGATACAAGAAAAGTTAGAATAACAGGTCATTCAATTGCACTTATAAATAGCATTACTACCGTAGTGCAGATCATAAGCTTAACTAGTATATTTGGCATTTCTTCAAAAGAGGGTAGTAATGTTAGTCTAAATACCATATTTAGCTTTATTGGAACACTAATGAGTATACTTATATTTTTCCCTATTGCTGTATACTGCAGGCATTATGATTACAAATCCAGCAAAACTTTGAAGGAACAGACAAAACATAAAGAAGAACGGAAAAAATACGAAAAAGAGCAAAAAAAACATAAAACGGTCATAATTATCTTATCTGCAATGCTTATGCTAGATTCAATTGCTATTGCAAATAAGATAATCAGTTTTTTAGAAAAAAAAGGTAGTTTCATAATAGAAAATACAACATTCAATTTAGGTGACGATATTACTTATTATTTCAATTTGAGCGCAACAATCGGAATTTTATGTGCAATAATAATGACGGGGTTGAGTACTTATCGTATGGTTATAGAACAAAATAGTGAACTAAGTGATGTAGATATTACTCAAGAGCTTGAGCAACAACCAGAAACTTCTTTTCCTGGTTAATATAACTATATCAATTTTAGTTTTATAGTTTAATATATATTTTTGTTTTAATAGCATAATGAGTAATAGATTAAACTATTACATTACTGGTTGTTCAGTAGCACTGCTACTTATTGCAACATTATATATTATACAGCCAATATTATCTCCGCTTGCAGTTGCAACAATTATAGCATATTTGCTTAACCCTTGCATAAATAAATTAGAAAAATATAAACTACCACGATCTTGCTCTGTATTGCTTGTATTATTCACTTTTCTAATATTATTTTTAACTCTTTTAGTCATAGTTGCTCCCATTGCATATATACAATTGATTTCACTATCTAGCTTCTTAATTAATAAAAAAATGCCATTTATTAAGGATCAAATCATGCCTGTGTTACTAAAAATATATGAGGACATGAATAGCTTTAGTGATGCAGTTAACATGATGAACAATCTGCCAGAGAATTTATTTGAGAGTCATACTATAATAACATTTCTTAGTTCGATATCTAAAATCATAAAAAGTTTGATAACAAGTGCTCTTAGTTCAAGCATTGATTTAATCAATACGTTAGTGCTCATATTCATTACCATTATTTTGTTATTCTATATGCTATATGACTGGCCTTTAATAATTACAAATATCAATAGTCTAATACCTATATCTTATCGTGATGTAGTAAAAAATTATTTCATTCAGATTGATTTGCTAATATCAGCATATCTTAGAGGCCAAGTTAGTGTTTGCCTGATAATGGCAATATTTTATTCAATTGGACTTAAGATAATAAATATAAATTACTGGCTACTGATTGGCCTTATTTCCGGTATTATGACTTTTATACCATACATTGGTTCTCTGTCATGCACAATGCTTGCATTACTCATTGCAATATCGCAGTTTGATAGTTTATTTATGTACCTTGCAGTTCTATCACTTTTTATAATTGGACAAGCAGTAGAAGGTATGGTAATCACCCCACTTCTGATAGGCAAAAAAGTGCAACTCCATCCTATCTGGATTATTATTGGCATGACAATTTGTGCCTCGCAGATTGGATTTTTAGGTATACTGTTTTCTATCCCTATTACTGCAATTTCTTGCGTTTTTGTAAAGGCTATTGTAAATAGCTATATCAATAGTGAATTTTATAATAAAAGCAAATGCAGTTAAGCCTTTTTGAACATCAAGAAAGCCATGCTCATGAAGACTATATAATTCTAACAGGAAATAAACATGCCTATGACTTTACAGTAAATGATAAAACGTGGAACTGTTTAATTTTATATGGTCCCTCTGGTTCAGGCAAAACTCATCTTGCTCATATCTGGCAGAAATTAAATAAAGCTATTTTTATTAACCTTAATGATTTTGTTGATGCTATAGGTTCTAGCAACGCTTTCATTTTAGAAGATATAGAAAAAATTCAAAACGAGGTACCGTTTCTACATTGCTATAATTATGCAAAAGAAAATGGTAAAAAGTTACTTTTAACTTCATCTCTAATGCCTAATGCCCTGGCCTTTAAGCTCAATGATTTAAAATCACGGATACTATCTACAATCAGTGTAGGTATCACATTGGAAAGTGAGGAATTGCTTAGGCTTTTGCTAATAAAACAATTAACAGATAGGCAGCTACAAGTTAGTCCCAAGATAATTGATTATATATTAACACAATCTGAACGTTCCTTTGAGAGAATAAAGCATATCGTTGACACAATTGATAAAAAATCAGTGTATAGATCTACTGGTATAACAATGCCTTTTGTGCGTTCTATATTAAACCTTGGTGATTCTCAAAATCTTTAATTTTAACTTGAGTATAGGAATTTTTAGAGTGACATTTTAATATTTTTTTTGCTTTCTCTATTGCATAAATTAAGTTAACTTCTTCCTTTGTCTTATCCTTAATGTTAATTACACGCGAATGTGAATTTGCTGGAAATGTAACTAAACTTACTTCCCACAAATCTACTTTATTTAAGGCTCTTACACCTGTTTTCTGATCAACGTCATACTGCAGAGGCACATAGCCAATTGACAAAGAATCAATTGTACCAGACTTTAGCATTACATATGCTTCTCTTGCTTTTTGTAGGTCCAGCAGCAGGTTTGCTACTATATAAAGACCAACTTTATTTTCGTTGATTTCTAAAATGTTGCCAATTGGCTCATCGTGTTGATGTTGCCACAATAACTTTATCCTGCCAGCTTTTTTCAATATAGTTTCTGTAAATGCTCCTGGTAATATTACATCATCTTGCTCATCAACAATATTGAATACACTTGCATAGCCAGAGAATATGCCGTTCTCCCCAATGCTCTTAAGTGATAATGCTGAACTGAAAAACTTCTTATTCATGTACTATTCTCCTCATCTAATAAAAATATTATTTATCTATAACGTCACCACCTGGTATTTTGGGTAAACCAAATGCCTCTCTCTTTTCATTAAGGGTCATAAAACTTGCATTTTTACATACTGCCAGAGTTTCTGTCTTTTCTCTATCAATATTTCTATTGCGTCTTTATCATATGATAAACAAAGATCATTACCAAATTTAGGTACCAACCATGAATTAAAGTGACCAATAATATTCTCAAGTGTTGGCAGTATTGTTTGCTCCCATAAGGATAAGCGGGCCTCAATTAGGTTACTATAGGTGTTATCCCCTGGAATTCCAAGTAGCTGCGGTGGTACCCCAAATGCTAGGGCAATATCACGAGCTGAGCTATTTTTGGATTTAATGAAATCCATATCTTTTGGTGATAAACTCATTTCCTTCCAATCTAACCCTCCTTCTAGCAGAATTGGTCTTCCTACATTTTTTGCACCAGTATAATATGACTCAATTTGTTCTTTAAGACGCATGTACTGTTCAGAATTTAAATGTCCACCACTTCCATCCTTTGCAGATTGCACAATTAATGCACCACTTGGTCTTGCACCATTTTGCAACATTGCCTGGTTCCAAGCTCCAGCTTGATTATGCTGATCTATACTATACGCTGCAGCTTCAATAGGTGAGAGCCCATACAAATCATTTAAGGGATTAAACGTTTTAAGATGCAATATATTTGAACGACTAGTTAATTTGTCTACTTTAAAGTTATAGCTGCTGCTCCCTGCTTTATACCGATAAATATATGGAATATTGCCTTTATCAGGTATTATCTCTACTCTATCTGGACGTAGTAGATACAATTCCTTGGGAACAGCATTTTTACTATTTTGTGATTCAATCATCAATATGTATGAATTGCCGCTAATTAATCTATAGGTAACAATACCTTCAATAAATTCTGATTTAGAAAGCGTAGGATTTGGGGTATTTAATAATTTAAGTAGAGGATGAGACTTAATCTGGGATTTTCCATCATTTGTTATGTGGTTTAAAATAAGTGGAATTGAAGCTACAGCAGTTGCAATCATATGTATTGCTCGAAAAGCAATTACGTTTTTAACATATCCCTCTTCAGCAAAACTAAAATAACTACGCCCGCTCCAGGAAGGTTCCGTGATTACTTGCAATGCAGAATGAAAGTGAGGAACTCTACTTTTTTTCTTTAGGATGTTAAGTATATTAAATTTTACCATATCAATTTCTAATAAATTACTTATTTAAAGCTTATTAATATGGCCAAATTAGCAAAAGCAGTTTTATTATATGTAACTGTAGTTAAGCTTAAAGCTGATTCTCATCACAAGTTTTTTCGCTTTCAAGGCTCATAAGCCCATATCCTGAAGAAAGCAATATTGATTGTGGCAACTTATTGTCATCATCTATCATCTTACAATCACGAGTGCTCCTTGTGGATATATAATGATAGCATCTTATAGTCATCTTGATGATATAATAGAACAAAATGCACAATGGTATTACGGATATGATTAAAGGTACCGTGTAGTTTGTTTTAATTGCACTTAGTGTATTAATAGAAGATGTATTGGTTGATTGAGAGTGGGAGTAGATTATACTACTTTTATGTGGCACAGTAAAACTACTATACGTCATATAGGAAACTTCAGAAATTGACTGCTTATAGATTGTTTTAGGCTTGCGTTGAGTAGTATTTTCTTTTGCTTTGCTTTCAATACTACGTTTTGTATCTAAGTATTTTTTCAATATAGTATCAAATGTATAATCATCACTTAAATATTTTCCTAACACCTCATAAAATATTTGAGAATATTTTTCATCATGTATATAATTTTTTACATACTTAATAACTCCATCCCTACTTTGACCTATTATATTTTTATACAACAAACCATTGTGATTATCTTGTTCCAAGGATGATCTTATAAAAGCAGCAGCATAATAACAGAAATTAATACTTTTCCCATCCTCCTTTGTGATAGTACTGGAAGGCAGAAGTTGATTGTTGTCTTGGTTTGTAAAAGAGAGAATTATTGTGGTAAGCTCTTCTTGATCACAATAATTAGTGTTAGTAGAAGGTGATGCAAACGTATTATCAACAAAGATATAGTATAATTGTTCTAATTCTTTTTTATTCATAATTATACCTAATATAATTTTATACTAATTATAGTATACAATAAAAAACAGTTGTCAAAAAAATTGATACTAAAATATATTATCGGTCATATTAGCTTCTTATTACAAGTAATGGATATTTATTTTATGATTAAATTAGCAAAAGCAGTTTTACTTCATCTATTTATGATTATACATTTGCGGTTTTTCAAATGCATTTTCAATAATTTTTAAGCTATCATAATCTGTAAAATCTAGCTTTAATGGGGTTATAGTAATAAAGCCTTTACTCACTATATCTACATCACCACTACCTATGAGTACACGATCTCCGCGTATAACATACGGACCATTGTCTCCCATGTTTTCTATATAATTTGAATCACTACTCATCCTATGCTGCCCTTGCTCGACAAATTTTACTCCCAATACTTTCCCTGCAGGAAAGTTAACGTTAATTACTATATTTTTGGACCAACCAGTAGCTACTAGTTTGCTTATAATATCAGGTGCAAAACTTTTTGCAGATTCCCATTTTATTTGAGAATGGTCACTGCTATACATTTGACTTAAAGCAATAGATGGAATTGATAATGTTGTACCTTCCATAGCAGCAGCGATAGTACCAGAATAACTAACGTCATTACCAACGTTTAATCCATGATTTATACCAGATAAAATTAGATCTGGTTTTTTGTTCATAATCTTATTAAGTGCAAGAATTACACACTCTGCAGGCGTACCACTTACACTATATTTTCTCTCTCCCAAACAATTAACTTGTATTGGCTTTCGTAAATTCAAAGAACGACTGCAGCCGCTCATGTCAACACTTGGAGCTACTATCCATATCTCTGAAACAAATTTTAGCTCAGATACTATCTCATATAATAAGGTTATCCCGGCACTGCCAAAACCATCATCATTTGTGAGTAAAACTTTCATACTGCTTAAATCTCTGCTATATTTTCCACAGGTGTTATATATTACTTTATAAATTACATTAAAAAACAATAAAGATGATAAGTAAGTCACACTTAGTTAAAAAGGTCTTCGACTCAGTTGCAGACCATTACAACATTATGAATGATGTGATGAGTTTTGGTCTCCATAGACTATGGAAGAAAAGGATGGTAAGCACCATGCACGTAAACCAAAACTGTAAGCTACTGGATGTTGCTGGCGGGACAGGTGACGTAGCACTACAAGTAATAGAAAAAGAGCCGACAACTAGCGTAACAGTGTGTGATATAAATTATAAAATGCTAAAGAATGGACGTGATAACGCAATAAACACAAATAAGCTTTCTCTGCAGTGGTGTTGCACTGATGCAGAGTATCTTCCATTTAATGACAACCAATTTGATTACTATACTATAGCGTTTGGCATACGTAATGTCTCAAATAGAAAAAAAGCTCTGCAAGAAGCGTATCGAACATTAAAGCCAGGTGGAAAATTCATCTGTTTAGAGTTTGCACCTATGTGTTATCAAAATAAAATATTTACTAAATTATATGATTTATATTCATTTAACATAATTCCTAAAATGGGAAAATTAATTGCCAAAGATGAGGAGTCATATAGATATTTAGTAGAGAGCATTAGACAATTCCCCACTCAACTACAGTTTAAAAATGAAATTGAAGAGGTGGGCTTTACCAATACAAGCTTTTGCAATATGAGCTACGGTATTGCAGTTCTTTATCTTGGCTACAAAACTTCTTTTTAAAATTAGAATTTAAAGCATGTATTTAAGTGACACAAACTGTTTAGTTATTGACTTGATACAATTAACTAACTTTAATAATAAAAGTTACTTTTAACTTTAAGGATGAATTTCTTTTTTTATTGCTTCTCCTTATTAGCTATAATATCAGCAATTTTTGTAGTATGTACAAAAAACCCCGTACATTCAGTGTTGTCGCTCATATCTGCATTTATTAGTTCAGCAGTGCTATTTATTTTACTTGGTGCTGAACTTGTTGCCATGGTTATGGTAATTGTCTATGTTGGCGCTGTGGCAGTTTTGTTTTTATTTGTTGTGATGATGCTTGACATAGATTATGTTAGGTTACGTCAAGGTTTTGTTAAGTATTCATTCATGGGGATTATGTGTTCATCTGCATTTCTTTTTAGTGCATGGTATACAATCAAAAAATCCAAAAGTTTAATTGCTCAAGTAACGCATAATAATGTTAGTAATGTGGCTGCAATTGGTAATGTGATATATACTGATTATATGTATGCTTTTCATTTGTCAGGAATATTGCTACTTGTTGCAATTGTTGGTGCAATTGCTCTCACACTGCGAAATAGAGAGGGAGTTCGCAAACAAAGTTCGAGTAAGCAACTTATGCAGTCCTCATCACTAAAAGTTGTTAAAGTTAAAACTAAAGAAGGTATAGAATGGAAGTCTTAACTTTGAATCATTTTCTCATTCTTGCAGCTATTCTTTTTACAATTGGAATATGTGGGATCTTTATTAACCGCAAAAGCATTATTAATATCTTACTATCAATTGAACTTATGCTCCTTGCAATCAATATCAATTTAGTTGCTTTTTCTGTTTATATGAATGACATAGCAGGGCAAGTATTTGTTATGTTTATTTTAACTGTTGCAGCAGCAGAATCAGCTGTGGGGCTTGCAATTTTAGTTGTACATTATAGAAATAGTGGCCATATAGACGTTGAAGATACTAGCTTAATGAAGAAATGATCAGCATAGAAACATTTGTCGTATTCCTACCTTTCATAGGAGCAGTGCTTTCCAGTTTGAAGAAGAATGCATTTTTTGGCCAAGTTATACCAACAACTTTGGTTGTAATCTCTAGCTTGTTGTCGTGGTATTTGTTTATCACTTTTTCTCAAAATAGTACTATAGGCCTTTTTTCATGGATTGCAGTTGGCAATTTAAGAGTAAACTGGGCATTAAATATAGATAGGCTTACAACTACGATGTTTATAGTGGTTACAACTGTCTCTACAGTAGTACATCTGTACTCTACAGGCTATATGGAACACGATAAAGGAAAGTCAAGGTTTTTTTCTTATCTTTCATTATTTACTTTCTTTATGCTAATACTCGTGACAAGTGGCAATTTCCTCCAGCTTTTTTGTGGTTGGGAAGGGGTAGGTTTATGCTCTTACTTGCTTATAGGTTTTTGGTTTGAGAAATACTCAGCTAACAAAGCAGCTATGAAAGCCTTTGTTATCAATAGAATAGGAGATTTTTGCCTACTTATTGGAATAATTTTAATATACTATACATTTGATTCACTTGATTTTATAGAAGTATTTGACAGAGCCTCTCTAGGAGGTTTTCCTATAGTAGGAGTGCTTGGTATTAAATTAAACACAATACATATAATATGCATGTTATTGTTTATTGGTTGCATAGGGAAATCTGCTCAAATTGGTCTGCATACATGGCTACCTGATGCAATGGAAGGACCAACACCAGTTTCCGCTTTAATCCATGCGGCAACTATGGTAACAGCTGGGGTATTTCTTGTTGCTAGATGTTCACCATTGTTTGAATTATCTCCTATAGCAAGAGAAATTATAATAATTACTGGCTCCATAACATGCTTTTTTGCAGCAACAGTTGCAATTGCTCAAAATGATATAAAGAAGATAATAGCTTATTCAACATGTAGTCAGCTAGGATATATGTTTATAGCTTGTGGCAGTTCTGCATACAATTTAGGCATCTTTCATCTTATGACACATGCGTTTTTTAAAGCTTTACTTTTCTTGTGTGCTGGTAACGTCATCCACTCAATGAATCATGAGCAAGATATCCGTAAAATGGGCGGATGCTACAAAAAAATACCTTTTACTTATGCACTTATGTGGATAGGGTCATTAGCACTTACAGGTATATTTCCATTTGCTGGATTTTACTCAAAAGATTTAATTATTGAAAACGCGTATAGCATCAGTAAATTTGCATTTGTAACTGGCATCTTGGTTGTTTTTCTCACATCGCTTTATTCATGGAGATTGGTGTTCTTAGTATTTCATGGTAAAGAGAAAAATAATAAAACTCACAAGCTACCAAAAATTATGCTCTTGCCTTTGCTCATACTTGCATTTGGCTCAATTTTTTCCGGAGTGTGGGGAGAAAACATTTTATCAATAACAGATGCTTCTTTTTGGCAAGGCAGCATATCGATAACAAGCAGTGAGCACAGTGTACCTATATACATAAAATTATTACCAATGTTGTTTAGCTTCTTGGGAATGTTACTTGCATATTTGCTCTACATAAGAAATTCATTTAAAAATATAAATAATAAATCTCTAGTGAATTTTTTATACAATAAATGGTATTTCGATGAAATATATGAGTATCTATTCGTAAGACCAGTAAGGTTTTTTGCCATAATTTTATGGAAGTTTTTTGATGTAAAAATTATAGATTCTTTGGGTATAGGCGGCATTGTTACACTAGCTAAATGTAGTTCAATAAATAGTTTAAAATTACAAACTGGTCGCATATTTGATTATGCTGTTATTATGGTTTTTGGTTTTATAGTTAGTATATTTTATATAATTTTTCGGGTTTAAATAGGCCGTGCTGTTTACAATGATGATCAGCCCTTTGTTTGGGGCGCTTTTACTACTCCTTACAAGATTTAATGACAAATCTTTATATGTGAAGTTGCTACCACTCTTTTTTTCTACAGTAACTTTCTTAATTAGCATTGCAGTTGCAGCTCAGTTTGATTATCAAATAGAGAATTTTCAGTTTGTTGAGCAACTAGGCAGCAATGTTTTACTTGGAATTGATGGCATTTCATTGCCTCTTATTTTGCTTACTACATTACTATTTCCTTTGTGCATTATATATAGCTTAAAGCTTAACCTTTCTTATACAAAAGCATATATGGCACTGTTTTTATTGCTTGAAAGCTTGGTGATTGGCTTCTTTATATCTCTTAATATGATAATGTTTTATATATTATTTGAAGCTGTTTTGGTGCCAATGTTTTTAATCATTGGAATATGGGGGAGTAAAAACAGGGTATATGCTGCATTTAAACTATTCCTCTATACATTTGCTGGTTCTTTATTGTTTTTAGTGGCTGTGGTATACATATACGTTACTTATTCCACAAGTAATATACAGGAGCTTATGAGCCTTTTACCTAAGGCTAGTTTTAACGTACAAAAGTGGCTCTGGCTTGCACTATTTATATCATTTGCTGTTAAGATTCCTATGTTTCCTTTTCATACATGGCTGCCTGATGCTCATGTACAAGCGCCAACTGCAGGATCTGTAATTTTAGCTGGCTTACTTATAAAAATGGGAGCATATGGATTTTTAAGATTCTCATTACCTATGTTGCCTAATGCAAGCTTATATTTTGCAAATTTTGTCATTATACTAAGCATAATAGCAACTATATATGCATCTTTGGTTGCGTTTGCACAAAAGGATATAAAAAAACTAATAGCATACTCCTCTATAGCACACATGGGATTTGTTACTGCTGGAATGTTTTCTTTTAATGAAGAAGGCATATCTGGTGCTATCTTTCAGATGATAAGTCATGGTATAATCTCTGCAGCACTATTTTTATGCGTTGGCATGCTCTACAGTAGAACCAATACTTTAAATATAACCAAATATGGCGGAGTAGCATCTATAATGCCTTTATTTTCTTTTATGTTCGTTTTATTCTCCATGGCAGCTATAGGTCTACCAACTACTTCCGGTTTTGTAAGTGAGTTTTTATGCATACTTGGGCTATTTAAAAGCATCAAATTTGCTGCAGCACTTATTGCAACTGCAACTATTCTTAGCGCAGTGTACATGCTTTATCTTTGCAAGGGTGTTATATGGGGTGTAAGTACATCTTCTCTACTGACAAAAGACATAAGTAAAGTTGAGCTTTTGGTTTTACTGCCTTTAGCTATTTTAACTTTACTTTTGGGAATCTATCCAACCTCTTTACTTATGTACTTAAAACCAGCTGTAAGTAAGTTATTAACTATAATTTAATGAATAATTTTCTATATATCATTCCAGAAATATTCCTCGCCCTATCATCAATGATACTGTTGCTCTTTGGTAAGATTCTAAACCGTAATACAGCTTACCTATCTGCATTTGCGTGCGCAGTAATTACAATAACTATTGCTGTTTTTACTTATAAAAGTGGTCAGATTCTCATCTTTAATTCTCTACTCAAATTAAACCTGTATACACACCTAACACAAATCTTAATTTTAATCTTAGGAGCAATTATTCTCCTAATGTTATTTTTCTCAAAGTACGATTATTCTTATGAATTTCCAGTAATAATCTTATTCTCTCTATTTAGTATGATCACGATCATTGGGGCAAATGACTTGATTTCATTTTATTTGGCGTTTGAACTGCAAAGCATCACTCTATATGTGCTCGCATGTTTTGAGAGAAAGTCGGTCTATTCATCTGAAGCTGGGGTGAAATACTTCACTCTTGGTGCTTTATCATCTTGTATAATGCTTTATGGAATGTCTTTAATTTATGGTTATACAGGAAAAACAAATTTCACTGATCTAACAGTATTTTTTAGCAATTATGAGACATTATCACTTGGAGCAGTTTTAGGAGCAATGTTAATCTTACTTAGCATATGCTTTAAAATATCCATTGCCCCCTTCCACTTATGGGCTCCTGATGTTTATCAAGGGTCGCCAACAATTGTCACAGCATTTTTTGCTATAGCTCCTAAAGCCACATTTGTAACTCTTTTAATTAGGCTTTTAAGTGAAGAATTTACTGGCATGATGCAGTATTGGCAAAACATTTTAATATTTGTAAGTATTTTATCAGTTGCAATATCTGCTTTTGGAGCTATGCAGCAGCAAAATTTAAAAAGACTCTTTGCTTATAGTGCAATAGGACATGCTGGGTACATGTTAATTGCAATTGCTATAGGTACATTAGAAAGTATAACCAGTGCATTTATATATTTGATAATATATCTGATTTCTAATATAGGGTTATTCTCATACCTGGTACAAATTGATGACGATAGTTGCAATATTGAGTGCTTAGCAGGACTTGGCAAAAAAGATCCTATAGTGGCATTTAACCTTTCTATACTTATGCTATCAATGGCTGGCATCCCTCCAATAGCTGGGTTTTTTAGCAAATTTTATGTATTATCGAGCTTAATTAAATTTGGTTTTATTAATCTATCTGTAGTTCTTATCATACTAAGTGTGGTTGCATGTTACTATTATTTGCGTGTTATAAAAGTAATATATTTTGATGAAGGCAAACACAAAAAAAATGCAGAAAATCGAGGATTACTAGTTCTTTCAACAATACCAGTTATAATTAACATCTCATTCTTTGCATATGCAGAAAAATTTAAGAAAATCATTGATTTATTAGTGCATTTACTAAAATGATCAGTGGTTATTGTCTATATCATTACAACGAGTTATCTAGCACTAATTTAGAAGCTACCCAAATGGCAAAAAAAGGTGCACTTGATGGTACAGTTGTATTTGCTGATATGCAATCCAGCGGTAGAGGCCGTCATGGTAAAGATTGGATTTCTCCTAAAGGAAATTTATATGCTAGTATAATAATTAGAGATAAAGCTGATGTAACTCAATTGACTCATTTTACATTTATTACAGCAGTGGCAGTAGGTAATACTCTTCTTGCTCTATCAGCTAATTTAGATTTAAAATATAAATGGCCTAATGATATACTGATCAATAATAAAAAAATAGCAGGGATATTACTGGAAACAGAAGCAAATACGAGTTGGCTAGTTATAGGGATAGGCATTAATATACTATCTTCCCCTGAATATGCAGTATCTTTAAGTCAAATTTGTAGCTTGAACATATCCAGCTTAACTCTGCTAAGAGAGCTAATTAGTAATTTTGAGAAAGTAAGGCAGAGGTGGCTACTGGAAGGGTTTTTGCCGATAAGAAAGATGTGGTTTGAGAGAGCCCATATGGTGGGTAGTTCAATTAATGTTAAAATAGGTAACCATCTATACAGTGGTGTGTTTTCTGATATAGATCAAGAAGGAAAAATAGTAATCTATACTAATGATAACACTCTAGTTTCTCTTGAATCAGGTGAAGTTTTTTATTAAAATTATTTAACTTAAAAGGTTAACTTGTATGCATGATTGGTATGTAATTGCAGCTTATTTAATAAGTTTTATTTTAATTAGCGGAGAAGTATTTTTTGTCTCATTCAAATACATGAAAAACAAAAAAATATTAGAGCATTTAAGAAAAAATAATGAAAAAAAAACATAAAAGGCTCCTATTAATCACAGTAATATTCTTTATACTAAATTTCGCGTTTTTCTTCATTTTAAGTAAACTCAAAGAAAATATTTCTTTTTTTTATACTGTAAGTGAAGCTATCTCTTTACCTACAGATAATAAAATAATTCGTATTGGGGGTATGGTAGTAGAAGGTAGTATTGATAAAGATAAAAATAACAGGGTTATTTTTAAAATAACAGATTTTAATAATGAAATAAAAGTTGAGTATAATGGTATTCTGCCAGCAATGTTTACTGAAGAAAACGGTGTTGTAGTAAAGGGAAGAATAACTCACAATAATATTTTTATTGCTGATGAACTGCTCGCAAAACATGATGAGAAGTATATGCCTAAGAAATATAAATTTAGTTAATATAAAATCAATACGTTCGTGATCTAATATAATTGTAATTTTTAGCTTTATTATTGATATTTACATAATCTTGACATATAATAATTAAAATTAGAGGTATATACTATGGACAAAGAAGTTGAAAAATTTACCCAGCAATACTTAGCTTCTTGCAAAGAGCATATTGAAAGGTTAGCAAATAATCCTGAGCTACTACAAAAAACTTTAGAGCCATTTATGAAAATTCAAGAGCAATATCTTTCAGGTAATAATTTGCCCCTTGAATCAGATGAAGAGGATAGTGATGAAGGACACAGTAGTGATCTCGATGAATTAAAGAATAAAGTTAAAAAATTAAATAGAGAAGCTGTTAGATTAGGATATAGGATAGCTTTGATGAAACCAAAATCAAATGAGGAAAATAAGTAACATTGGTAAAATATAGTTTATAAATTACTCAATGGTTTTTTAGCTAAAGAGCTATTTGTATTTAAAATAGCATTTAATTGATATTGGTTACTTTTTTGAAAGGTATTAAATTAAAAATCTAATGCCAGTCTTGAGCTGTAGAAGCCCTTATAAGAGAAATGTATATACTCGCTATCCGTTAGTGCATTTCTTTAACCATCCAAAAACTTCTACAGCTTAGGGGTAAGGAATCAGATTTATTGGTCCCTGTAATTTAATTGACTACACCCCTTTGATCAATAAAAGCTGGCAAGCACCTCATTTTATAATGTTAAATTAATAATGGTTTTTTGTATTTACATCTTTTATTTTCTCTCATTATTTCTTTTTCAGGTTACCTGTAAGTTCCTTAAATTTTAAAATAAACTCTTTGCATTTTTTTATCTTATTGATATTTTAATTTATAAGCGGGGCGTAGCGCAGTCTGGCTAGCGCACTTGGTTTGGGACCAAGGGGTCGGGAGTTCAAATCTCTCCGCCCCGACATTTTATCACTCCATCATACATATAACAGGAGCGTGATCAGAAGCATTATCTTTACCACGTAACTTATTATTGATATAGCACTTTTCCAATCTATCTGTAGCCTCTGGTGATAATAAAATATGATCTATTCTCATCCCTCTATTTTTTTGCCACGAACCACCTTGATAATTCCACCAACTAAACTGTTTGTTGTCAGGATTTGCTATTCTAAATGCATCGTTATACCCAAGATTACATAGAGCATAGAATTTCTCTCGCTCTTTTATACTAAAACAAACTTGATCATCCAGAGAATATAAGTCATGTACATCAATTGCATGCGGAGCAACATTGTAATCACCACCTATAATTGTGATTTCTTCTTTTTTAAAGAGATCATGCAGATGCTGATACAAAGCATCAAAAAAGCGCAATTTATACTTAAATGCTTCAGAATCGATGCTTTGACCATTGGGCACGTAAACATTTGCAACTCTTAGGTTAAAGCTATTATATTCAATCAAACATTCCAAATAACGAGCTTCTTCATTATCAATAATACTTGTTTTTAAGCTACCTTCAGCTACGTTATGTTTTGATAATATCGCAACACCATTTCTTGCTTTCTGTCCATGCACTATACATTTGTATCCTAGCTCTTCAATTTGCTCATAGGGGAACTGTTCATTTGTGCATTTGATCTCTTGCAGCAGCACGATATTAATCTCATCACTAACAATAAAATCACAGAGCTGATCAACTCTCTTACGTATTGAATTAACATTCCAAGTGGCAATTTTTAGCATTTTAGTACAGACTCTACCATACTTTCTATACCTAGGTATATTTGATACACATCACCATCTTGCATATATGCAGGGCAAGAAAATATTTTATGTTTACTGTCAGCAGCTGACTGATTAGCTGAGCATTTGATATGCTTACCACCGAGTTTTTCTATAAGGCCATCGCTATCATCACCTATCGTTACTTCTATATCATGAGCATGTCCTTTCAAAGCAGCTACAAGCACTGCTGGCGATATGCAAATTGCCCCTATAGGCTTTTTGGCTTTAAAAAACTCTAAAATTAAGTTTTGCAATTCTGGTAAAATACTGACATTTTCCTGACTCACAGCAAAATTAGATAGATTTTTTGCAGCTCCATATCCTCCTGGAATGACAAGCATATCAAAGTCTTGCACTTTTGCGTTTTTGAGATCTTCTATATCACCTCTAGCAATTCTTGCAGCTTCTAATAAGACATTTCTTTTCTCGCCTGCCATCACATCTTTTGTTATATGATTTATAACTTCCTTTTGTTCTATATCAGGAGCAAAGAATTTGACTTTTACCTTATGTTTTTCAAGAGCAAGTAAAGCAAGAACTGCTTCTCTGATTTCCGTACCATCCACATGGCCACAACCAGAGAGCACCATAGCTGCACTTTTTCCACTCATAATATTTCTCAATCTTTAATCATATGTAATTTTTATATTATGAATTTATTTTATCAATCTAAAATTATCTACCCTTTTCTTGGCTATTCCCCGGCTGTTCTAATGATAGATTTTCTAACTCACTACTTTTTTTGCCATAGTCTTGTTTGTCAAGGCCAAGTTTTTTTAGGTCTTCTTGGCTGTTGTAATTAATAGTCCTATCATTTTTCCGCTGATTATCTAAAATTATGTTTAATGATGGCAACCCATTACCAAAATGGGACAGCATTTTATAACATTTTTCTTCTTTTATTCCTTTGCTTTTACATCTCTTAATAAAAAAATCATCTATAAACCATACTGGAGCTGTATTATTAATATCTTGATACTTATCTATTGTAGTACTTACCCATGTAACATGCTCAGACATAAATAGGTTAAAAAGTTTTTTATTACTATCACCCCTAATTTCATTACATTTAGCAAGAAAATTACTTAAGCTAGCAATATTAATGTGTTTCCCTTCATGTTTGTCACATCCTATGCAATCTTTAATTTTAACATTAAAACTAAATCCGTATTTTGTATTAAGATTACCTACCTCTCCAATAATTTCAGTATCCATATCAAAATAAATACCACCAACAATATCAATTATCTGTAACTTAATCATATCACTTATGGCTAAAAACTTACCAATTGTACTTTTTAAGGTATCTACTTTAAATATTTTACCTAACAAAGGATAAATCTGTTTATCCAGCTCCATATCATACACATCAATCTTCCAAAGGTTTTGAGTTTCATTATCTCTCTTAAGTTCAACTCTCTCTTTAATTTCATTAATTTTAATGTTTTCTATGCGATCAATATTTTTCCTATTATTCGGTAATAGATGTTTTTCACTATAGACTAAAATTATATCTCTTGATTTGTTTGTATCTGCAGCTTTTAGTAAATTACCAAAATATTTCGGTGGGACGTCACTGCCAAACCAGACGAAGTATATTGGCAAGTTGTCTGAAACGATATTATCATTATTTATATGCATAATTAATCTTCCTAATCAATAATATTGATTATATAATTAAAATATTAGTAAATCAAAAAAAAATTATTTAGTTTGAGAGAATTGATTTATCTTTCTTCTGTCCTTAATATTACCTTTTACATGGTAAGTTGTGAGTAAACTACGTGAAATAGTGCTTGATACAGAAACTACAGGTCTTGATATTGACTCTGGACATAGAATTATTGAAATAGGGTGCGTGGAGCTTGTAAACAAGGTTCGTAGTGGGGTTGTTTTTCATGAGTATATAAACCCTTGCAGGGACGTTCCCTATCATTCCACAAAAATCCATGGTATTACAGATGAGATGCTCAAAGACAAACCAGTATTTGAAGAGATAGCACAAAAATTTATCGATTTTACCTCCGATAGTGCACTCGTTATACACAACGCGGGATTTGATGTAAAATTCATCAATATGGAGCTTGGCAGACTAAATCATGGCTCCATTTCTTCTAGTCGAGTAATCGATACTTTAAGCATGGCAAGGAGAAAATTTATGGGCTCTCCCGCTTCTTTAGATGCATTGTGCAAACGTTTTAATATTTCACTGGAAAGCAGGGAAGTTCACGGAGCATTGGTGGACGCAGAACTACTAGCAAAAGTATATGTTGAAATGACAGGAGGTCTGCAAATTTCTTTCTTTCACAATGCAAAGCAAAGCAGAGACCAAACTGCTGAAGGTAATGACTGTTCAATGAGTAAAAAATATTATAAACCACGGGATTTTCCCTTGAGTCAAGAAGAGATCAATGCTCACATAGAGCTTTTAAAAAGTATTAAAAACCCAATCTGGATGAAATTTGTATAGTTTAAAATTTTAGGCTTTAATAAAAACTAAACAACTATCTATAAAGGTAGCATAACTTTAATATCATAAACAGATTCTTAAATTATTACGAAGATCTCTGATGTTCATTAAGTCTTCCAGATTGTCCTTCCGAGTCAACAGATGCTCCTTCTAATTCTGTATTACACTTACTTGAAGTATCTACTTTTTTATCCCTTAAATCTAATTTTTCTTTAACTCCCTTCTTTACATCTTCTGTTGATTCTTTGCCCTCATAGCTCTGAGTAGACATTTCTCTTGTATCAGTACTAAAACAAAAACAACTAATAAAGCTATTCCATAAATTTAGTATGGTATTTTGTATACTCTTTAAAAAACTATTTCTTTTTTTACCACACTCTGATATCTTAGTTTTCAACATTATAACATCACTAGTTAGACAACTCCGTTTGTATTCTTCGCTTAATTTTTTATATTGATCCATCACATTATCTAATATTCCTGTTTTATCTAATCCTTTAATAGGTTCTTCAACATACGATTGTGCTGTAAGGAGAGAAGATTTGTGCGTTTTTAATGCTTTTTCTAATTTGCTATGTTTATCTTTTAGGTCATCTAAATACTGTGTTACCTCATGTTCATTTCTTTTTGTACTTAATTTTTTCAGATCTTCACCTATCTCTTGTAGTGTTCCACATAATGTTTCATATTTATTTATTAGCTTATCTAAATACTCTTTCATTTCCTGCTCGTTTCTTTCTGTATTTAGTACTATCAAATCTTTTGAGATCTCATTTAATGTTTCATCAATTGAAAGACATTTATCTTTTAGATTATGTAGTGTTGTATCTTCATTCATATTTATCCATTTATATTTACTACATATAAAAATTATAATACATTTTTCTAAAAAATCAATTATTTTACAAATGCTACAATAAAGACATTTTATATAGTAAAAACCATAGCTATAATGATAGTTAAGTAGAATATCTAGTAATAAATGGAAATAATAATAGAAAATAAAAAAGCCAGATTTAACTTTTTTATCTTAGAAGAGTTAGAAGCAGGGATAATTTTAATGGGAAGCGAGGTAAAGTCACTGAGGGAGAAGAAAGTTAATTTGTCTGATGCATACGTCAGTGAGAAAAACTCGGAGATGTGGCTGAACAATATGCACATCTCAGAATATAAACCTGCAAACCGCTTTAACCATAGTCCTAAAAGAGCACGTAAACTACTTCTACATAAAAAGCAAGCCAACAAACTAATTGGCAAAGTAAAAGAGAGCGGTATTACAATTATACCATTATCTCTATATTTTAATGACAAAGGGATAGCTAAAGTAAAAATTGCCGTTGCTAAGGGTAAAAAACTTTATGATAAAAGAGAAACAATTAAGAAAAGAGATTTGGAAAGAGAAGAACGTAGGTTAAACAAATAATGCAATTTTTAGGGAATATTAAGTCAGTTGTTTTGTGCATACTTGATGGTTGGGGAAATGCAAAAGATGGCAAATACAATGCTATTAGCAGTGCATCTAAACCTTGCTGGAATTTTATTACTCAAAACTATCCAATATCTAGAATATCTACCAGTGGATTAGACGTCGGTCTTCCTAAAGGACAGATGGGTAATTCAGAAGTTGGACACATGAACATTGGTAGTGGCCGAATAGTGATGCAGAGCCTGCAGCGTATTAACGAAGAAATCGATAAAGAAAATAAAGTTTTGTTGGATTTTATAAATGACTTAGGCAAAAAAAACGGTACCTGTCATATTATAGGTCTTGTATCTGATGGGGGAGTACACTCTCATCAAAAACACATCTCTAAACTTGCAACAATTGCATCTAGCGCAGGTATAAAAGTTGCCATTCATGCTTTTTTTGACGGCCGCGATACTTTACCCAAATCTGCTATAGAGCATATCGCAACACTACAGAATGATATAAAGGGCCTTAGCAATGTTGAGATAGTCACAGCTTGTGGGCGTTATTACGGCATGGATCGTGATAGCAATTTTGAGCGCACAGCTAAGGCTTATAACGCAACAGCATTTGCCCAAGGGATACGTTATGATAATACTATCTCACTTATAAATGAAAGCTACAAACACAACGTTACTGATGAATTTATCGAGCCAGCAGTAATAGGTAATAATTACAGTGGTATCAACGAAGAAGATGGCGTCTTAATTGCTAATTTTCGTGCTGATAGAGTAATTCAACTTGCAAGCGCTTTACTTGGCAAAATAGAGATATGTAAGCCCATAAAATTTTCTTCAATACTTGGCATGACAGAGTATAACCTAGGCATTCCGTGCCTGTTTCCTCCTGCTGATTTTAACAATACGCTTGGTGAAGTTATATCTCATTACGGATTTAAGCAGCTACGTATTGCTGAAACTGAAAAATATGCCCATGTGACATTTTTCTTTAATTGTGGTAGAAAAGATCCCTTTTTAGGAGAGGAGAGAGTGCTTATTCCATCGCCAAAAGTTGCAACCTATGACTTAAAACCAGAAATGTCTGCTTTTGAACTAACTGAGTCGCTTATAAAACATATTAATTCGCAAGAGTTTAAATTAATAGTAGTTAATTATGCCAATGCTGATATGGTCGGCCATACAGGTAACATAGATGCAGCTATACAAGCAATTGAAACCGTTGATAAATGTTTAGCAAAAATACTAGATGCTACCTCAAAAATAGGTAATACAGCGCTTGTAATTACTGCAGATCATGGCAATGCTGAAGATATGTTTGATGAAAAAAGCTCTATGCCAAACACTGCTCATACGCTAAATCCTGTACCATTTGTAGTCTGCACAAATCCAAAAAAAGAAATAAAATTAAGGAATGGGCGCTTATGTGATATCGCTCCAACAGTGCTAAGATTATTGAATATAGATAAGCCTAAAGAAATGACAGGAGATTTATTAATATCACAGTCTTAAGCTATGTAAACACTTGACTTTTTAATGACTTAATTTTACTTAACTAAAATAGTTAATTTAAAGTTATGGGGGTCAGAAAGCTTGCAAGAGTCCTTAATACATTTACAACAATCAAGGCACATACGTGAGGGGGAAAGAATATTTGGGCAGGAATTGCAATATAACCCATATCGCAGAGCAGAAGATGTAGGACTTATGGCCAATTTATGGCAAAAAAGTGCATCAAAAGTTGCTATTTTATCTATATTTATAGTTCTAGGAGGTATCATAGGAGGAATTATTTCAGGTTTAATAGTAAAAAATCTTTCAGAAAGTTCATGGTGGATAATTCTAGGGACTGCATTAGGTTTTGCACTAGGAATAGTAGGAACAAGTGTACCATTTTATTGTAAAGAGATATGTGCAGTCTTTAAAAAAGAAAATCGAGAAGTTATTTTATAGTTTTTCTCAATTCAAAAAAATTCTTTATAAATTCTTTATAAATCTGTGTAATTTTGTATATATCATCTACAGCAACGTTTTCATCTATCTTGTGAGCAGTTTTGTTCAATAAACCAAATTCTACTACTGGACACATATCTTTGATAAATGCAGCGTCAGAAGTCCCGCCAGAAGTGCTGAATTTTGCATTAACCCCTGTTATTTTCTTAATGGAGTTAACCATCATATCAGTGTACTGATTAGGAGTTATCACAAATACCTCCCTCCCCTTATCCATTGATAATTCATACTTTTTTGTCACTTCAGAGCAGATATTATCTATCAGTTTAAACAAGGTATCTGGAGTATAATAATCATTATATCTTACATTAAATCGTGCAGTTATAAGACCAGGTATTATGTTAGTAGTATCATTACCAACATCAACGGTTGTAATTTCACAGTTTGAAGAATCAAAATATTCGCTACCACGGTCAGGCACAGAATCTTTTATTCTTTGTAGCATAAGCATCATTCTGCTAACTGGATTGTCGGCAAATTGTGAGTAGGCAACATGTCCTTGTGTTCCGTAACATTTCAGATTAAAGTTTGCTGAGCCACGACTACCTATTTTTATGGTATCACCAAGAACTTCTTTACTTGTTGGTTCTCCAACTATGCAATGATCTACTTCTTGCTGATTTTGCCTCATCCACTTCAAAACAGATTTTGTACCATAATCACTAAAATCTCCCTCTTCATCACCTGTAATTATTAAACTAATTGAACCATCAATTTTGTATCTTTCGTTTAGTAATTCTAAAACAGCTATAATAAACGCACAAATTGTGGTTTTCATGTCCACTGCACCCCTACCATAGAGAATATCATTGCGTATTTCTGGTTTGAAAGGATCTGACGTCCATTGTTTTATGTCCCCTGGCGGCACAACGTCAGTATGTCCAGCAAAGCATAAATTTGGAGACTTATTACCAAGTCTTGCGTAAAGATTTTTCACTGTAACGTTGCCACTACTAAAATCCAAACAATGACAATCAAAATTATATTTTTCTAAGACTTCTTTTAAAAAATTTATAGCACCAGCATCCTGTGGCGTAATACTCGGCAAAGAAATCAACTTTTTAGTAAACTCAACTACATCAGTTATCATAAATTAAAAAAATACTTTTTTCTCAAACCTATTTATAATATTAAAAGTTAATTTTAAGAAAATGAGAAAATTAGGTTTAGTAGGTTTTTTATTAATAGCGGTAGTACTCAATAACTCTTTTGCTAGGTCAATATTCAGTGATCACAGTAGAATTACAGTAGTGAATATAAGTTCAATCCATTTTTTAAAACAAAAGAATCTGAAAAATTACCTCCCATACCTGAGTTAAATGAGTTTGATAATTAAGGTTTATGGTAGTTGATACCTAGAATTTATGTCTGTACTAAATGATACTAATTATGAAGCTGAAGTGGATTCAATATATGATGAACTGGATCATCAAATAATTACACCTAACGCAGATATTACAACATTCAAAAAAGAACTGATAATAATCTGGTTTGGTCATAATACCTTTAGACATGTATTTTGTGGTGAAGTAAACTTGGGGGAATGCACTTTGTAGGTAGATATCTTGAAGCTCAAGAAAAGGGTGGGCTGGGGTTACAGAAAATGCCCTAAAGAAGAAGTGAAACATCCAATATACACTTTTGGAATTGATTTTTTGAATCCAGAAAAAAAGTAAAAACTAAGTGTCAAAGCGGATATGATTACAATTGGCACGCCAAAGATATCTTGATTTTAGCAACCAAAGCATTAAAAGCTTTTCAAAAGCAAGTTATATGATTTACCAGATGGAAATAAGGCAGTTTTTGTCAAAAAAAGCAGCAAACTACCTTTTATCCAGATCTAACTCCTCATTGTGACAGGGGTAAGACCAGCTGTAGTTGCAGATGAGATTGCAAGTAAAAAAATTAATGCTCTTTTTGGAGCAATAGATTTAGATAGGTTTACTTAATAATATTTATTTAAATTATGTTTTTTTCTTATTAATAAGATCCTTTACAACTTTTGAAGGGCGAAATGAGACAATGTTATGTTCTTTAATTGATACTTCCTTTGAGGTTTTAGGATTGTGGACAATTCTTGTTTTTTTCTTACTAACTTTAAATGTACCAAAAGAGTTGATTTTTAGTACTCCTTCTTTTGCAAGAATTAACCCTATCTCATTTATTATATCTTCCACTATTTCCAGTGAATCTTTTCTAGATAAACCTATTTGATTGCTAATTATCTCCACTATTTTAGCTTTAGTTAAAGTATTACTCATTTTTGAATTTTATACATTTATGAATTTATACTATATTACTTAAGTAGCTTGTTAAATTGTAATTTTTAAAAATCAATTTTATTGCAGTACAAGATGTTTATCGGTATTTTAGAAACATCTTCTTATTCAAGAAATACTCGTGTTTTCTATTGTCAATGATGTGCTCAATTTAATAAAACAAAATTCAGTAAAATTTATTGATTTTCGTTTTACTGATCTGTTTGGCAGTTGGTATCACAAAACTTATAAAGCAGACTCAAATAAAATTGAGCTTATATTGGCAAATGAAATACCAATTGATGGTTCTTTTGTAGCTAACAGATATGTATATGAAAATGTAATTTTATTACCGGATTTAATTACTGCCTTTCTCGACCCATTTTGTGCACAAGCAACACTTGTAATTTTGTGTGATATTATGGATAAAGATAGCAAAGAGCACAAGTATGATTCTAGATCAATAGCAAAAAGAGCATATAAACATATGCTTAGTACTAATATCGCGGATCAAGCATATTTCAACCCTGAAATGCAATTTTATATTTTTGACAGTGTAAAATATCACACCAGTAAGTGTTCTTCGTATTTAAAATTAGACTTAATAGGAGAAAATAACCCAAATAAAAAGCAATATGATGAAATGCATGAGTTAAAAGATATAATGACCTCTCCAAACGATCAGCTGCATGACATAAGGTCAGAAATTTTAGAAATGATGTCTGAAGTAGGGATAAAACCTCTATCACACTATTTGCAAGGTGTTTCTAAATGTGGAGTTGAATTTGAGTGTGAGGAATTTTTACGTAGTGCTGATAATATACAAAAGTTCAAGTATGTAGTGCGCAATGTTGCAAGTTCATATGGCAAAACTATAACTTTTATGCCTTTTCCGATAAAAGGATGTGAGAGAAGTAGTATGCGTTGCAGTCAGTCTTTATGGAAGAACAATGAGAATTTGTTTTTTTATCAAAATATATCAGAAACATGTTTGTATTATATTGGTGGTATCATAAAGCACGGACAAGCAATTAGTGCTTTTGCAAAGCCCACAACAAATAGTTATGCTAATCTTTTACATTTGGGATATTCCTTTGCTGATTCCGCCCAGGCAACAGTTAAGATACCATATAGCGGCAAGGTAGTTCAAGTTTGCTTTCCTGATGCTATCGCTAATCCATACCTTTGTTTTGCTGTGCAGCTTATGGCTGGTCTTGATGGTATAAAAAATAAAATTCATCCCGGTGAAGCTTTGGATGAGCAATCAGAGTTTGAAAAAAATACTGCTTCTCAATCTCTGCAAAGTGCTTTAGATGCACTAAGTCATGATAAAGAGTTTTTACTTCAGGGTGGTGTTTTTACTGAGGAACAAATTAATGAATATATAATAGCAAAAAAAAGCGAAATCAAAGATAAAGAGTTAGCTATCCATCCAGTTGAATTTGCAAATTATTACAATTTGTAATTTTATAAAAAATGTTAATTAAGATTGGTACAAGAGGTAGTGAGCTTGCAGTTATCCAGGCCATGGAAGCAAAAGAGTCGTTACTTAGCCATTTTCCTAACCTTAACATAGAAATTGTGACAATAAAAACTTCAGGTGATAAAAATACTAATGTAGCTTTATCTAGCATTGGTGGAAAAGGGCTATTTACTTTAGAGATTGAAAATGCACTGCTCTCTCAAAACATAGATATTGCTGTACACTCCCTTAAAGATGTACCTGCATTTTTTGCACAGGGCTTGACAATACCTTGCATTTTGAAAAGATGTAGTCCTTATGATGCCTTTGTTTCACATAAATATCAAAATATATTATCTCTTCCATATGGCGCTACTATTGCCACTTCTGCAATAAGAAGAAAAGTACAATTACAAAAATTAAGACCTGATTTGAATATAATGCCTATGCATGGCAACGTGACAACACGGCTAAAAAAATTAGAACAATTTGATGGAACGATACTTGCCGAAGCTGGGCTGATCAGACTGCAAAAACATAATTTCACAAAAGAGGTGTTACCTACAAAAAAAATGTTACCCAGCGTAGGCCAAGGAACTATATGTCTGCAATGTTCTGCAGATAATACTAAAGTTATAGAAATGCTAGAGGCAATAAATCATAAGGCAACCTTTATGCAAATTAAGGCAGAACGTAGTTTTATGAGGACAATTAATGGTTCTTGCTTTACTCCACTTGCTGCTTTAGCTGAGTATCAGGGTGAAAATCAATTGTATCTAAGGTGCATGTTAGCTGATGAGCAAGGTAAAAATGTACACTTTACTGAACGTCTTTCACATGTAGAAGATGCTGAAAAGATAGGAATAGATGCTGGTTTGGAGCTAAAGGCAAAAATTTATTAGCTAAATTATGGCAAATATGTTACTACAGAGCTGATCTTTTATAAAAGTAGTTATGACAGTAAGACGTAAAAAGATATCTTTAATTGGTGCTGGCAATATTGGCGGAACTTTAGCGCATATGATTGCTCTTGCAGAATTTGGGGATGTTGTTCTTTTAGACGTTAACGAAGGTATACCACAAGGTAAAGCGCTTGATCTTGCCCAATCTTCAGCTATTGATAAGTTTGATGTAAGCATTATTGGCAGCAATAACTATGAGGATATAAAAGATTCAGATGCAATCATTATCACTGCAGGTATAGCGCGCAAGCCGGGAATGAGCCGTGACGATCTGCTGAGCATTAACACAAGTGTCATGAAAGAAGTTGGAGAAAATATCAAAAAATATTCTCCCAACGCATTTATTATAGTTATAACCAACCCTCTTGATGCTATGGTTTGGGTAATGAAGCAAGTTACTGATGTACCATCAAATATGATAGTAGGGATGGCTGGAGTTCTAGATTCAGCTCGCCTTTCTTATTTTCTTGCACAAGAATTGGGAGTTTCAGTCAAAGATATTTCTGCTTTTGTTTTAGGTGGGCACGGCGATACCATGTTGCCTTTGGTTCATTATTCTGCAGTCTGCGGAATTCCTTTAACTGACCTTATTGATATGAAGATGATTACAAAACAGAAAATTGATGAAATATTTGAGCGTACCCGTAATGGAGGGAAAGAAATTGTAGAGTTACTTAAATCTGGATCTGCCTATTACGCTCCTGCTTCATCTGCCGTTTGTATGCTTAAGTCTTATCTAAAAGATCAAAAACGTATTCTTCCATGTGCTGCTTATTTAAATGGTGAATATGGTATTTATGATCTATTTATTGGCGTACCTGCAATCATAGGTAAAAATGGTATTGAAAAAGTTATAGAGGTAAAGCTCTCTGACGAAGAGAAAATGCAGTTCACTAAATCAATCAAAACAGTAGAAGAACTAGTAGCACAAACGAAAAATGTTTTTAACGTTTAAAACAGCACCTTAATCCTGCTTTAAGCTTATGCATTGTGTAATTTACATTAGCATATATAGAAACTACTTCTTTGTTGAGCTAAATAATTTGTGGTATACCCTTTGAAGTTGAATAATGAAAATTTAAAGGTAAGCCTGGAAAAACAATTTTATATATATCATGGCAGGCCATGGCAGCTTCTGAAAAACCACTTAATATGAGCTTTAATTTACCAGGATAAGTTGATATGTCACCAATTGCATACACTCTATCACGGCTAGTTTTACAAGTTGCTGGGTCAACAACTACATGTTTGTACTTTATTTCTATTTCCCAATTTAGTATGGGACCAGGCTCCATTGACAGTCCAAAAAATAGTAGCAAAACATCTGCAGTTAGCAGTTTTTCTTCTTCAGAGCCAATACATTTTACTAAAATTTTGCTCAACTTACCATTTTCCCCAAATAGTTTATTTAACTGATACGGTGTAACTAAATCTATTATACCTTGCTCTGCAAGTGATTTTATCTTTTTTGCCGTCTCTGATATACAACGAAATTCTTTTCTTCTATGCACAACATAAATTTTTTTTGCTACCTTAGATAGTTCAACTGCCCAATCAGCAGCTGAATCACCCCCACCTGCAATTACAACTTGTTTGCCTTCAAAATCAGATATTTTATTTACACTATAAAAAACTGATTTATTTTCATAATCTAAGATATTTTCTAGTGGTGGGCGATTTGGCTGAAAATATCCACCACCAGCAGCAATTATAACAGCTTTGCAGGTTATTTTTTTTTTCGAGTGTTTAGTTTCAATCACTATAGTCATAGAGTTAGTTTCATTATCATCCAAGATTTCTACTACTTTCTCTCCTAGATGATAAGTAGGCTGAAATGGTGATGCTTGTGCAGTTAAGTTATCAATTAAACCTTGTGCTGTAATCACTGAATATCCTGGAATATCATATATAGGTTTTTCTGGGTATAGCGCACTGCATTGCCCACCTATATCAGGCAAGATATCAACTACATGACACCTCATACCTAGCATTCCTGCCTGGAAAACTGCAAATATCCCAATAGGACCAGCCCCAATTATTACTATATCAGTTTCATATTTCATTTATATTTAGTAAATATATTTATATTAATTAGCTTACTGTGTGGAGTCAACGTTCGGCAACAATAGTTTGAATAGATTGATACTCATTAACAGTAAATTTTAAGGGTATTACACCTGCTGCACTTACTTTTATGTTTGAAAGTGTGAAGGTTAATTCCACTGAATTAAATGTAGTATTAATTACTGCTTCTTTATTCATTTCTTGTGCTTTAAAAGTTACAATAGCATTACTAGAATAAGCTAAAGGATCAAATGATAATTTTATCGACTGAACGGTTATAACTCGTTTGGTACCTAGCCTATATTTTAGTATTGGGCTTGTCATGCTAGCAGAATTCATGTTCTTTTTAAAGTTTAGGTAAACTTTACGTGCAGAGTTATTTTCAATAAAATTCACTTGATATTCTAGGTTATCATAATCATATGATTCATATGTTTCTACATATTTTCCAACTAAATACCTAGATAGAGAGACCTGTTCTTTCTCCTCATTACTAAAACTTAATTTCTTTAAAACAGTGAATTCATCGCTGTTACGTTCAGTATATTTAACGAAAATAAAATCTTTTTTTAATGGAAACAATAAATACAGATTTAATAATACTGTGCATAAACATAAAGAAGTAAAAGTTATCATCAATATTAGCCATGCTCTTTCTGTTATGCAGAATAAATATTTATAGCAATACCATTCAATTGCATCATCAAGGTATTTACTTCTTTTAATCAAATCCTTTAGCAAACCTTATCCAAAAAATTAAGTATACTTTAAAATATAAAATAATAATCTTAAATTTGATTAAAAAGCCAAAAAATTTTAAATTCTTAAGTCTCACTTAATACATCTGTATTTCCTTTTAATTATGGGTAAAAATTTAAGGAATGGACAGGGAAAGCAAATACACAAAAGGAAGACTAGGATAAGAGTCTATTGCTTGCGGTATAAAAGTTATATATTCTTAGCTTGCAGACGAATTTTTAGAAAGCAAAATTATCTTTGCTGTACCATAAACTCGTTTTAACATTATGTTGTAATTTTTGTCTAATTGAAACTCCTCGTTTTTGCTAATTTCAAGCATTATTAATGCTCCATCTGTAAGCCAGTCCGAATTTACTAATCCTGCTAAAGTTGGTTCAACAAAACTACTATTGTATGGTGGAGTAATAAAAGCAAAATCACATCTTGCTACTGCTTTAGGTAATCTATCAGCACTACAACAAATTAAAGTAACATTATCTGTTATCTTTAAATTCTCCGCAGTTCTTTTTATCAATTGAAGATTGTTATAGTTTAAGTCCACCATGAAGGAATGCTTTGCACCTAAAGATAAGGCTTCAAATGATAAAGAACCACTTCCACAAAAAAGGTCAAGTACATTAGAACCAGTTAATGATTTTCTATAGGCAAGAATAGCAAATATTGCTTTTCTTACCTGTGCCATAGTTGGTCTTGCGCCTAGAGACTCGTCAGTTTCAATTTTCCTGCTGCTGTACTTACCGGATATAATACGCAACACTTTTTTAAACAAAGGTTAATAATGGTAGAAGTATATTGTAATATATAAAAATATCAATTTATTTATTAAGACTTGAAATTCTTTAGTTTTGTTAATATAATGATAGTCAAATTGTTTTTGGGTAGTTTAAAGGGAGAAGTTTATTATGTTAATGTCAGAAGTACAAACTTCTATTCATATCGATGGTGATATTGTACAATATATGAGAAAGGTGCAAGCATTTCCTATGCTATCTCAAGAAGATGAAATAAAGCTAGCAAAAAACTGGTACGATAATCATGATATGAAAGCTGCTCATAAACTTATCACTAGCCATCTTCGTTTTGTGGTAAAAATTGCCATGACATTTAAAAACTATGGTCTCTCACTCATGGAAATGATAATGGAAGGCAATATTGGGCTAATTCATGCAGTAAAGAAGTTTAACCCTAATCTTGGTTTTCGCTTTTCAACTTACGCAATATGGTGGGTTAAAGCATCAATAAAAGAATATGTACTCAAATCATGGTCATTTATAAAAATTGGCACAACCCAAGCACAGAGAAAGCTATTTTTTAGTTTGCGAAAAACAAAAAGGAGGATCTTAGGCTGCACAGAAAATGGTACATTAAGTAAAGAAAAGGTTAAGTTAATTGCCGATGAATGTTCTGTATCAGAGCAGAATGTTATTGAAATGAATGATAGGTTAATGTATAGAGATAAATCACTAAATTCTCTTACAGGCGATAGTAGCAACAGAGAATTACAGGACATAATTGCATCTAATCAGCCAAATCAAGAAACAGTGTGTGTACAAAAAGAGGAGCAACAACTAAGAAGCAATATTCTAAACGCTGCTCTCTCTACTCTTAATGAAAGAGCAAGGGATATTTTAACCAGCAGGCATCTTAATGGTAAGAATGAAACACTTGAAACATTAAGTAAAAGATATAACGTATCAAAAGAAAGAATAAGGCAGATAGAAGAGCAAGCAATTGCTAAAATAAAGAAGTTTGTAAGGTTAAAACAAGAAAGTTTTTAAAGAAGCATAAGTATTAAACACAAACTGAGTAGCATAAGTGAAAACAAGTAGTAGATAAAACTAGTTGCGTTCTTTTATTACACATAAGTAATTTTTACATGAATCGTTCTTCAGTATAGACTTATAACCTAAATTAGCGAATAGGTATTTTTTCTTACAACTTTTAAGATAAAACATAAAAAATTCTAGTCAAACGATTAACAAATTTTATTCCCCTACTTTACACTGACTACAGCAACTATAATTTCATACTTATACTAATTCCGCTTAAGAAAAAAGCTAAAAATGCTGTGATGCAGCAGATAGTCACAGTAAAAATATGTTGTATATAGTCTAAAATTTGGAAAGAATCCTCCTAATCACCAAACTAAATTGCTGAACAAATTAAAATGTAGAATACTAAAAATAACAAGAGACAGAAGAAAGTATAATCTATTGAAAAATAGTTAAAAGCAATTAGAGAGGAAAGGCTAAAATAAGGAAAAAAGGTAGATTAAAAAGCGATCCTAATAACATAAGCAAGTGCATTGCTTATATGGGGTTATGTAAATAAATTAGCTTTTTAGGTACAAAACTCATTATATAATAAACTGATGACCTAAGAAATACTAGTTAACGTTATTACACATAATGACAAAGAGAGAGAAATGCTGTATAGTCAATAAAAAAAGATATTGCTACTATTTGTGATAAGGTCGAAAAATATATTTTCAATTTTTATTAACTCCAAAGTATTAAGTTTTGAATTGAAATTATATTGATATCAAATCATGTACGTGTTAAGATTTTATTTTATAAATTTTAAATTTAATTATGTTTGATGGCCAGGATCCTTGGAAAAATGATAAAAAGTATAAAAAAGTCAATTTTTCTCACAATAATAACCAAGATCCTCTTGAAAGGGTAATCCTCATAATAAAAAATGCATATTATTCTTTCTTTAGAGGCAATACTTCTAATCTTTACCCATTTATTGTGCTTATTATTTTAATAATCTACATTATTACAGGATTTTATATTGTTGGGCCTGGGGAAGAAAGTATAGAGTTGATCTTTGGTAAGTATAGTAGTGTTGGTAGTTCTGGGTTGCGTTATAATTTTCCTTACCCTATAGGTAGAATTATAAAAGTTAACGTGAAGGAAGTAAATCGTGAAGAAATTGGCTCAAGTAGTTACGGGTATAATAAGGATGTGGATCGTGGTGAAGGTGTGATGCTAACTGGAGATGAGAACATAGTTAACGTTAATTTTGAAGTGCAGTGGCAAGTAAGAGATGCTTACGAATACTTATTTAATGTACGAGATTATAGGGCGGGAGCAACAGTAAAAAGTGCAGCAGAAAGTGCTATGCGTGAGGTGATAGGTAGAAATATGATCTCTTTTGCCTTAGAAGGAAAAGGAAGAGCAGTTATTGCTAAGGATACTAAAATTTTATTACAAGAAATACTTGATCAGTATAGAATGGGAGTTGAAGTATTATCTGTACAACTTAAGAAAATAGACCCTCCTGAAAAAGTTATTAGTGCCTTTAGGGATGTTCAGAGTGCACGTGCAGATAAAGAGCGTATTATAAATGAAGCATATGCTTATAGTAATGATATTATGCCTAAAGCTAAGGGTGAAACAATAAAGATTAAGTTGGATGCTGAAGCTTATGAAAGTGAGGTGGTTGACAACGCAAAAGGTAGCACTAGGAGATTTATTGCTTTATATAATGAGTATAAAGATCAACCAGCAGGGGTAAGAAATAGAATGTATATTGAAACTATGGAGAGTATATTAAATAATACTGAAAAAGTTGTTGTTAGTGATGATTTAAAAGGTTTATTTTCATACTTACCACTTGCAAACATTCAAAATACTAATAAGTAATGTATATGAGTAAAAATATTATTAAAATAGTTAGCGTTGTTTTTTGCTTTCTTCTCTTTTTTACTATATCAAATTCTATTTTTATAGTTAGTGAAGAAAAGCAGGCTATAGTGCTGCAATTTGGAAAGGTAGCAAGAAAAATAAACTCAAGTGGTTTATATTTTAAGTTGCCGTTGATACAGAATATTGTCTCTTTTGATAAGAGAATAATAGATATTAGTTCTGATTATAGTTCGAGAGAAATTATTACTTTTGATCAAAAACGTTTTATTGCTGACGCTTATGCAAAGTATAGAATAATTGATCCTGTACTGTTTTATCAGACTGTAAAAACTGAGTTAGGATTGGCAATACGTTTAGGTTCTATTATTGAAGCAAACGTTCGAGAGAAAGTAGGTACTATATCACTTGTAAATTTACTAAACTCAGAAAGGTCAGAAGTAATTAATCTTATTAAAGAAGGGGTTAGTAATGAGTCTCAAAAGTTTGGTGTAGATGTAATAGACGTCAGGATAAAAAGGTTAGATCTTCCAGAAGAGAATAGTGCTGCAATATTCCGTAGAATGCAAACTGAAAGAGAAAAGGAGGCAAAAGAAATTAGAGCAGAAGGAGAGGAGAGCGCTCAAAAAATTAGATCAGAAACTGAAAAACAAAAGAGGATCATTATTGCAGATGCAATTAGAGAAGCGCAAGAAATAAGAGGACGTGGTGATGCATTAGCGGCAAAAATATACAATACTGCACTTGTAATTGATCAAGAATTTTTTAGTTTTTATCGCTCTATGCAAGCATATAAAAATGCATTTTCTAGCTCTAATACAAAAATGATATTATCACCAAATAATGATTTTTTACATCTCTTTAACAAGGAGCAAAGGTAATCTTATGAGAAGAAAAATTTTACTCTTATTGATAGTGAGTATTACTATTTTTACTAATGTTGCATATGCTAAAAAGTATATGTCAATAGAAGAAAATATACCATTAGTAGATGAACAAAAATTTCAAGAGAAGTCATCTAATGATGTTTATTATGAGAGTTTTGCTGATCTGGTTGAGCAGCTTGCTCCTGCTGTAGTCAATGTCTCAACTGAGCAGATAGTTAGAGATGAAAGCATAGGGTTCCCACAATTACCAGGTGGTTCACTCTTTGAGGAATTTAGAGAATTTTTTGAAAGAATAGAACCTTTTATGAATAGGAATCAAGATGTAAACAAGGAAGTTATATCTTTAGGTTCTGGCTTCATCATTGATGAAAGTGGAATAATTGTAACTAACTACCATGTTATTGCTGACGCAAAAGAGGTTACAGTTACACTTAATGATAATACTCAAAATAAAGCAAGAATTTTAGGGAAAGATCCAAAAACTGATCTTGCAGTGTTGAAAATCGATACTGATAAGAAACTTTCGTTTGTGAGGTTTGGTAACTCTGATAAAGCAAGAGTTGGTGACCGTGTTATAGCTATAGGTAACCCTTTTGGGCTGGGTGGCTCTGTAAGTACTGGAATTGTATCTGCAATAGCTCGTAATATTAATATTGGTACTGTCAGTGACTTTATTCAAACTGATGCTGCTATTAATAAAGGAAATTCTGGTGGGCCGTTATTTAATATGAATGGTGAGGTTATAGGCATTAATACTGCTATTTTCTCTCCTTCTGGAGGTAATGTAGGTATTGGGTTTTCTATTCCTTCAGTTATTGTTGAACCGGTGATAAAGTTATTAAAAGAAAGCAAGAAAGTTGAACATGGGTGGGTTGGAGTAAAAGTTCAAGCAGTCACAAAAGAAATTGTTGATTCTCTAGGGCTAGAGGCTACACAAGGGGCGTTAGTTGCTGAAGTTATAAAAGGTAGTCCTGCTGACAAGGCTGGCATTAAGATTGGTGATATAATTATCGAATTTAACGAAATGAAGGTTACTAGAATGTCTCAGTTGCCTCAAGTTGTTTCTCGGGCAGAAGTTGGTAAAAAAGTTAATGTAAAGCTATACAGAAAAGGTGAGGTAGTTGGTATCACAGTAAAGGTAGGCAAGATTCAAGATGATGAGAACCTTGCTAAAGAAGAAGACGATTTATATTTTGACTATATTGGAATTACTGTTTCAAATTTGTCAAATGAATTCAAAAGAGAAAATGATGGGGTCAATGGTGTTGTTGTACTAAACGTTGATGTTAAAAGTAGTGCTTATGTTAAAGGTATAAGAAGAAGTGATGTAATTACCCACATAAACCAGAATGAAGTTAAAAATATTGATGAGTTTAAGAGGATAATTACACAAGTAAAAAAAGAAGATAAAGAATCTGTGGCACTGCTTATAAAGCGCCAGAATAATAATCTTTATGTTACAATAAAACTTAAGTAATAACATACTCATATATGGATTTCAGTGAGATTATTAATTATAAGTTCAAAAACGATAAAATACTAAAGGAGGCCCTAACCCACCCAAGTGTTGGGCGTAAGCATGAAAATAGAGCCTTTAATTACCAAAGGCTAGAGTTTTTAGGTGACAGTATATTAAACATGGTTGTTTCTGAAATGCTATTTAAGCTTTTTCCTGAAGATAACGAAGGTTTTTTAGCTAAAAAGAAAGTTGCTTTAGTATGTGGTTTAACTTTAGGGGAAATTGCTGGTCAAATTGATTTAGGAAAATTTATCATTATGGCTGAAGGTGAGCGTCAAAGTGGTGGTGAATCTAACTTAAGAAATCTTGAAAATGCGTTAGAAGCCTTAATAGGAGCAATATATCTGGACTCAGGAATAAGAGCTGTAAAAAAGTTTATCTCAAAGTATTGGAAACCTCTTGCTAAGAATATGTTAGTCCCTCCTCAAGATGCAAAAACGATATTGCAAGAACTAGTCCAGGGTGAGAAGTTGCCCATACCTGTCTACAAAGTAGTAGAGCAGTTTGGCCCAGCACATAAACCAAATTTTAATATTGCAGTATACGTAGAAAAATATGGAGAAGTATCTGCTTGTGCTAGTAATAAAAAGCTGGCAGAGCAAAACGCTGCAGCACTAATGTTGGATAAAATTTATAAGCAAAAAAGTGAATCTTAAAAGAAAAAGCCACACTGTTCTTTCTTTATTGTTCTTAGTTTTATCTATGTTGTCTTTAGCTTATGCCTCTGTACCGTTATATAAAGCTTTTTGCAAAGTAACAGGTTATGGTGGGACGACAAAAAAAGTAAAATCTCTTGAGCTGACAAAAGATATAAAAAGTAAAAAAATAAAAGTTTATTTCAATGCTGATGTAATGCCCAGCCTGCCATGGATTTTTAAACCAGAGCTGAGCTATACTGATGTGAGGACAGGAGAGCAAAAACTTATGTTTTACTATGTGGAGAATCTATCTAATAGCGCTATGAATGCGATGGCTGTATATAACGTCACACCTTACAAGGCTGGAAAATATTTCAATAAAATAGCTTGTTTCTGTTTTAATGAGCAAGTATTGCCGCCAAAAAAGAAAGTAATCATGCCAGTATCTTTTTTTATAGATCCTGAAATTGCAGCAGATCCAGAAACATCTGACGTAGAGGAAATAACACTATCTTATACATTTTTTGAATTAAAAAAATAGATAGCATAAAACAAAATTTCTCATTTATTTAATCGATATTCATCTTGTGTATATAGATTAAGGGAAATTGCATGTATTAGCTTTATTTCTTCTTCTAATATTTTATATATCAATTTGTGCCTAGCTAAAGAGGTCATATTGCTAAAATCATCAGAAACAACTATCAATTTAATATGAGAAGTTGCAGATTGTGAAACAAAGTGATGTCCAGCATGATCGCTAGATTCATCAATAACACTAATATAGTGAGCATTGATTGCACTGTTTATTTTTTTTTCTATCTCTTGCGTTATATTCATAAAAACCTTTGTCTAAAACATACTTGTTTTGCTGCATTTACTATATCCTCAACTTGTGGCAGCGCTTTGTACTCCAAATTTGCTGCATACGGCAAAGGTACATCTTTGGCAGCAACACGCGCAACCGGTGCATCTAGATAATCAAACGCTTCCTCCATCATAAGAGCAGCAAGCTCTGCCCCTATTCCAGCAAATCCCCATCCCTCTTCAACGCTAACAAGTCTACTTGTTTTGCGTACGGAATTTATAATAACGTTGGTATCCAGTGGCCTTAAGGTCCTAAGATCGATAACCTCAGCATCAATTCCAGCAGCTGATAGTATATCTGCTGCTTCTAGTGCATCTTTCACTTTTAGCGAAAAAGCAGTAATAGTTACGTCATTTCCTTGCCTAAGCACTGATGCCTTACCAATTTCTACAGTATAATGATTATTTGATAGTTCAGAATCTAAAATTTCATGCTCATGACCATAAGCTATTTCATGTTCTAAAAATATAATAGGGTTTGGATCACGAATTGCAGCTTTTAGAAGGCCTCTGCAGTCAGAAGCAAAATAAGGTGCAATGACTTTAAGGCCAGGAATATGGGAATACCAAGAAGCAAAACATTGTGAGTGTTGAGCAGCAACTCGTGCAGCAGAAGCGTTTGGCCCGCGAAAAACTATAGGGCAACCAAGCTGTCCTCCAGACATATAGTTTGTTTTTGCTGCAGAATTGATAATTTGATCCATAGCCTGCAGAGCAAAATTAAAAGTCATAAACTCCACTATTGGTTTGAGCCCAGCAAAAGCTGCACCTATCCCCAGCCCGGCAAAACCATGTTCAGTTATTGGAGTGTCTATCACCCTTTCGCTACCAAACTCTTTTAAAATACCCTTGGTGACTTTATAAGCTCCCTCATATTCTGCTACTTCTTCACCCATAATGAACACTAAAGGATCTTGCCTCATTTCCTCTTGTATAGCCTGACAAAGAGCTTCTCTTACAGTTAATTGAGCCATATAAATTAAGATTAGAACTAATTAATATAACATTTAAGTATCAAAAAACTATAATAAATATTATATTTTTATAGACTTAATTAAAAATATGGATTAACATTATAATATTAATTTATTAATAAGGAGTTAAAATGAAAGTATCTAAAATTATTCAAAAATTGAAACCAGGCCAAAAGGCTAAAGATTTTGCATATGCTTTACCACATGTTGGTGCTGGTATAGTATTTGCATCTGCAGTTGTTGTGGTTGCGATGCAAGTAGCTTCTCACTTTAGTGAAAAAGCTGGTGAAATGGTAGGTAAGCTTGGAAGTGAAAAACTTTTCTACTATACTGCAGTTGTTGGTGCTTTAACAGCAATAGCTGGTATAGTTTATCTTACGCTTTATCGTACTACAAGCAAGGCAAATAAGGAGTTGGAAAGTAGTAATCAAACTCTAAAAGCTGGAATTAATTTTGTAGCAAGTGCAGATGAAAGTACAACCCTCAAAGATGTGAAAGCAGGTCAAGTTTTTGCAGATGCAAAAGAAATAGCATAATCATCATAAGCTTAAAGCCAAAGTTACTTAAAGAGGTAACACTAGTTACCTCTTTTATCCCCCCACTTACTTAATCTTTACAAAAATAAAGAGTTACATTAACATAAAACAAATTTTATGTTTGAATGATGAATCTAAATAAGAAGTTCATAGAAATAATAATGCCAGCGCTTTCACCAACAATGAGCAAGACTGGTGGCAAAATAGTCAAATGGCTAAAAAAAGAAGGAGATAAAGTTAAATACGGTGAAGTTATTGCCGAGGTAGAAACCGACAAAGCTGTAATGGAGATGGAATCAGCAGATGATGGGGTTATGGCTAAAATTTTATCCCCAGAAGGAGTAAGCGGTGTTCCAGTGAAGCAGGTGATTGCTGTTATGGCTTCAAAAGAGGAATATATTAGCTCTGTAGATGAATATATTAAAAATCTAAACCAACCTAATATTCAAAACCAACCTAGTGAAATAATAAATGAAAAACATGAAACTATTGAAAAAAAAGTGGTAGAAACAAGTTGTGGAAGAATTAAAGCCAGCCCTTTAGCGAAAGTTATAGCAGAAAAAGAAAACATAGATTTAAAATCTATAAAAGGTACTGGCCCTTACGGGCGTATAATTAAAGCTGATGTGCTTGAGGCAAATAGTGCAAAAAGTATAGAAAATGAAGGAATTATTGAAATAAGCAGTATGCGGCAGGTTATAGCACAACGCCTACTTGAAGCAAAGCAAACCATTCCGCATTTCTATTTAACAATAGACTGCCAAATCGATAAACTGCTAAAGCTTAGAGAGGAAATCAATTCATCTGGCAGTAAGATTACAATCAATGATTTTATCATAAAAGCAGTTGCTCTTAGTATGGAGAAATTTCCAGAAGTAAATGCATCATGGGCAGGAGATAAAATACTTAAGTATTCTACTGTAGACATCTCAGTGGCAGTGGCGCTGGAAGATGGGCTTATTACGCCTATTGTTAAAAACGCTAACCAAAAAAATATATCGGCTATATCAAGAGAGGTAAAAGAGCTGATAAGTAGAGCAAAATCTGGGAAATTAAAACCTGAAGAATTTCAAGGTGGAGGATTTACTATTTCCAACCTCGGGATGTTTGGCATAAAACAATTCAGTGCGATAATCAACCCACCTCAATCATGTATAATGTCGGTGGGTGCATCTGAAAAAAGACCTGTTGTTGTGGACAATAAGATAGAAATAGCAAATATAGTGAGCATTACGCTTTCTGTTGACCATAGGACAGTTGATGGCGCGCTAGCAGCAAGATTTCTAAGTATCTTTAAATCCTACATAGAAGCGCCACTGCAAATGTTGTTATAATAAAATTTCAAAAATATACAAATTATTATTTCTCCTGTTTTTTATACTCAGTACCCTTCCATGGAGAAAGACAGTCAAACATGCGAAAATCTTGTGCGAGATCTATAGGGTTATAAACAACTTTTTTAGCTTCTATGTCGTATTTTACCTCCTCATAACCAACAAGAGGAAAGTCCTTAAGCATTGGATGCCCCTTAAATCCATAATCTGAAAGAATGCGACGCAAGTCTGGGTGCCCGGTAAATTCTATACCATACATATCAAACACTTCACGCTCAAACCAAGATGCTGTGCTAAAAATATTAGTCACTGTTGGGGGAGAGTCATTCTCTCCTATTTCAAGTTTTAAACACAATCTAACGTTGTGTACTATACTAAGAAGATTATATATTAGCTCAAAGCGTTTATCTTTTTGCGGGTAATCGACAGCAAAAATATCAATTAATACCTCAAATCTACATTTTGGATTATCATGCAGTAAACTGAGATGCTCTGTAATTTTTTCTTTTGTAGACTTTCCTTCTAAAAAGAAATTGTCTTTTTTTATACAAACGGCATTGGTTATTGATTTAACACTTTTTAAAATCTCCTTTGTCATATATTTTTGCACTGTTTTTAATTTTGAGTTTAAAAAGATTAATCAAATTGTCAATTTTATAGAAGGAATATACAATTTTTGTGTTCTCATATATTTTTCTACATATACCATTTTTGCCTCTTCTGCCTCGTTTTTGATTATTCTCAATCAAGCTATTTTAAGATCAACAAGCCAATTATCAACTGAATATTGCATTTTATCAACTAATCACTTCCTTTTTGACTGCCTTTACAGTGCTCCTTCCTCTACCCCCTCCCCTTCCTTTACCACTCTTACATTTGCAACCAATAATGTACCTTAACCCAACAAATTCTACATACTTGTGAAAGTATAAAAAAACAAAAACCCTATCCTAACAGACAACAAACTTTAAAAAAATCATCTTTAAAGAACTTTTTCTCCTTCCACAAGAATTTTATCACTATATAACTCAAAATTGTTATAGTATTGAGAATAATCTTCTTCATTTAGAGCAGAGAGTTTTTTGAGCTTATTCATAATAAGACCAGTACCAGCAGGAATTAGCCTGCCAACTATCACATTTTCCTTTAAACCAGAAAGAGGGTCTTCTTTCCCATAAAAAGCTGCTTCCGTTAAAACTTTGGTAGTTTCTTGAAACGAAGCAGCTGAAATAAATGAACCAGTTGCAAGGCTTGCACGAGTTATACCTTGCAAAATTGAAACATAACTTGCATCCCTCTTACCAGCACTTAACAATGACTCATTAATTTGCAGAATCTCCTGCCTATTAACGCTTTCCCCAATTAGATACATAGTATCACCAGGATCAGTAATCTCTACTCTTTGTAGCATCTGCCTTAATATAACTTCTATATGTTTATTATCAATACGGACACCTTGTAACCTATAAACTTGCTGTATTTCAGAAGTCATATAATTTGCTAATGCCTCTACTCCTAAAACACGTAAAATATCATGAGGATCAGGATCACCATCCATGAGTAAATCACCCTTGCGAACAAAATCACCCTCATTAACTATAGTATGCTTACCCTTAGGAATAAGATACTCTATTGGAGAACTCTGACCATCTACAGGGTTAACAAATACGCGACGCTTTGATCTATAATAATCTTTACCAAATTCAACACAGCCATCTACTTCACTCACTACAGAGTGTTCTTTAGGACGACGAGCTTCGAACAACTCTACAACTCTAGGTAACCCTCCAGTAATATCACGAGTTTTTATCGACTCTCTAGGAATCCTTGTAATCACGTCACCAGCATATACTTTTTGACCATCCTGTACATTTAAAACCGCTCCTATCGGCATAAAATAGTGAGCATCAAGATCATTTGCAAGCGTAATTACATCACCAGCATCATTGAGCAACACTATTCTAGGACGAATATTCGCCCCATGAATACTTAATTTCCAATCTACAACTACTCTATTCGAAATACCAGTCAATTCATCCATCACCTCACTAATTGACACACCATCTATTAAATCCCTATAAGATACTATACCTGTTTTTTCCGTTATAATCGGAACAGTATAAGGATCCCACTCTGCTATTTTATCTCCAACTTCAACTGTTTCTCCATCACTAATATAAAGTTTAGCACCATAAGGTAAATTATGCTTGAACTTCTCATTACCAAAATCATCCAATAACGCCACTTCACAAGAACGACCCATAACTATCTTATTATCATTTTTATCTACTATTATATTGCTATTAATAATTTTTACTTTTGCATTAAAAGCAGCAATAACATCAGAAACCTCAGCCCCCCTCGTTACTGCACCACCAATATGAAAAGTACGCATAGTAAGCTGAGTTCCAGGCTCACCAATAGATTGAGCAGCAATTACACCGACGGCTTCACCTATTGCAACAAATCTTCCAGTTACAAGATCCCTACCGTAACATAAAGAACATATCCCATCAGTAAACTTACAAGTTAAAGGAGAACGAATCTTCATAGCATCTAACCCACCAATATTTATCTGCTCAACCTTATTTTCATCAATCAATTCTCCTTCTTTCACTAATATTTCACCTGTAATAGGATTATAAGTATCAATAACTGCTACTCTTCCTAAAATAATACTAGATAAAGTTGCAACAATAGATCCACTCTCTATAGTTGCCTTAGCAATTATACCATCTGTTGTGCCACAATCATATCCAGTTACTATACAATCCTGAGAAACATCAACTAAACGACGCGTTAGATAACCAGAATTTGCTGTTTTTAAAGCAGTATCAGCTAAGCCTTTTCTAGCACCATGAGTTGAATTAAAATATTCAAATACGTTTAACCCTTCACGAAAATTAGATATAATAGGGGTTTCAATAATTTCTCCAGAGGGTTTTGCCATCAAACCACGCATACCAGCTAACTGTTTCATCTGTGATACAGATCCCCTTGCACCAGAACTAGCCATCATATAGATAGAATTTAAGTTATTTTTTTTGTCACAAACAGACATGGCTTTAACCATATCATTAGCTATAAAGTCTGTACATCTTGACCATTCATCAACAACTTTATTATATCTTTCATTTTTGGTTATCAGCCCCTCTTGATATTGCATAGAAAATTTCCTTACTTCATTGGTGGCATTTTTAACATGCATAGCTTTACTTTCTGGTATAACCATATCAGAATAGCCAAAAGAAATTCCAGAAAGTGTTGCATATTCAAAACCAAGGCACATCAACCTATCAGAAAATAAAACAGTTTCATTTTGACCACAATTTCTATAAACTAAAGAAACTAAATTGGTTATTTCCTTCACTGTAAGAACCTGGTTAACCAAACTAAAGTTCAAATTTTTATGTTCAGGAAAAGCCTGCCATAGTATTAAGCGACCTGGTGTGGTATGAACAGTATTATAATATTCCTTCCCATCATCATTAAAAAACTTCATTTCATATTTTATGTTAGAATGTATATTAATCATTTTGCAATTTAAAGCATGTTCAATACATCCAAAATCAGAAAAATACATTAAGTTATTACTTTCTGAATCATCAATCTGTTGTTGTAGTGTTAAATAATATATACCAAGTACTATATCCTTAGATGGAACTATAATTGGCTTTCCATTAGAAGGGTTAAGGATATTATTTGTTGACATCATAAGCACTCTTGCCTCAAGTTGTGCCTCTAAAGATAAAGGGACATGAACTGCCATTTGATCGCCATCAAAATCAGCATTAAATGCTGTGCAAACAAGAGGGTGTAACTGTATTGCTTTACCTTCAATTAACACAGGTTGAAATGCTTGAATACTGAGCCTATGTAAGGTTGGAGCCCTATTTAACAGAACCGGATGCTCTCGTATTACTTCATCCAAAATATCCCATACTTCTGGCTTCTCAGATTTCACCATCTTACTAGCAAACTTAACTGTAGGAGCTTCACCATACATCCTAAGTTTGGAGTAAACGAAAGGCTTGAACAACTCTAATGCCATCTTCTTCGGTAAACCACACTGGTGCAACTTCAATGTAGGACCAACAACTATTACTGACCTTCCTGAATAATCTACCCTCTTACCTAAAAGATTTTGACGGAAACGCCCTTGTTTACCCTTTAACATATCACTTAAGGACTTTTTATAACCAACGCTTCCAGCTTTATTTGCCAGACTGCTACGACGACTACCATCAAAAAGAGCATCCACAGCCTCCTGCAGCATCCTTTTTTCATTTTGAACCATAATAGCAGGTGGATTTAAGCTCAACAGCTTTCTTAATCTATTATTTCTATTAATAATAGTCCTATAATGATGATTAAGATCAGAAACTGCAGGACGACCGTTCTCAAGCGAAATCAATGGACGCAAGTCAGGCGGAAGTATTGGTATTGTCGTAAGCACCATATGCTCAGGTTTGTTACCAGAATTTAAGAAATTCTCAACAATACGTAACCTTCTAATAATTTTTTTCCTCTTTATCTCTGATGTGACTGACTCTAATTCGGTCCTTAATTTAGACCTAGTAGAGTATAAATCTAAAGATGCAAGTAATTCTCTTATTGCTTCTGCACCCGTAAGAGCAGTAAAACTACCTTCACCGCACTCATTATAAGTTTGTTCATTAAGAACCTCACCTTTAACAAAAGAAGAAACACCAGGATCTACAACAATAAAATCACCACTATAAAGAATATTCTCTATCTCCTTAAGAGACATATCTAAAAGAGTACCAATCCTTGACGGCAAAGACTTTAAAAACCATATATGTACTACTGGAGACACAAGCTCTATATGACCCATCCTTTCTCTTCTAACCTTAGACGATGTTACTTCTACACCACACTTTTCACAAACAACTCCCCTATATCTCCTTTTTCTATATCTTCCACACAAACATTCATAATCATTAACAGGACCAAAAATTTTCGGACAAAATAACCCACCTTTCTCTACTTTAAAGGTACGATAATTTGCAGTTGAAATATCTTTTACTTCTCCATAGGACATAGCTCTAATCCTCTCAGGACTAGCAATTGATATGCCAATTTTATCAAAAGACTGTGCTATACTAGTACAATGAGGTATATCTATAGTATCATTTCCTTGTTTTAATGTTACATCCAAACATAAAGAGCGTAGTTCTTTTACCATTACATTAAATGACTCAGGAATCCCACACTCAAAATTACTATCACCTCTAATTATTGACTCATAAATCTTAAGTCTACCAACAACATCATCAGATTTTACCGTTAACATTTCTTGCAATGTATATGCAGATCCATAAGCTTGCAGTGCCCAACATTCCATTTCACCAAAACGTTGACCACCAAAATGAGATTTTCCACCAAGAGGCTGTTGTGTAACTAAACTATAAGGACCAACAGAACGAGCATGAACCTTATCATCAACAAGGTGATGTAATTTGAGCATATATATATACCCTACTGTTATTTTACGATTAAACTTTTCACCACTCCTTCCATCGTATAACTCTACCTGCCCAGATTTGTCTACTCCGGCAAGTTCAAGCAATCTAGCTATTTCATAGTCTTTTGGACCTTCAAACACAGGAGCCGCAATAGGTATACCTTTACGTACTCTTTCTGCAAATGATATCAAACAGTTATCATTTAATGCTTTTATTTGACCACACATAATACGGTCATTACAATAAATTCGTAACAAAAAATCCCGCAAGTCAGATATCGAGGTTTCATTAGAGTCATCCAACATTTTGCCAATTTTTTCCCCTAACTTCACACATGCTAAACCTAAATGGGTTTCAAGTATTTGTCCTATATTCATTCTAGATGAAATGCCAAGAGGATTAAGAATTATATCAACAGGAGTTCCATCTTCCAAATATGGCATATCTTCCACTGGAACAATGCGAGAAATAACACCCTTATTACCATGACGTCCTGCCATTTTATCACCGGGTTGCAACCCATGTTTTACCGCAACAAATACTTTAACTATAGTTAGAACACCTTGAGGCAAGTCATAACTAGAATTTAATTGCTCCATTTTCTGTTTAAATTTAGTATGGACGTTATCCATTTTTAGATTGAATTCTTTTTCTAACTTTTCTACTTCCTCTAAGAGAGAAGAGTCACTTACTTTCAAAGTCCACCATTGATTTTTTGAAATAGAATTTAAAAATTCCTCAGTTATGACAAACACCTTATCACCTTGCTTAATGCAAGAACCAATTAAAATTTCCTTTAACTTATTATAAAAATAATTACTTACTATATCAGTTTCATATCCATATTCCTTCTTAAAATTCACTATTTCTCTTTGTTTTATCAATAAGAACCTATCATTCTCTTCAATACCCCTGCGCATCAGTATATTGACATCTATTACAGTCCCCTCAATATCCGGGGATAAATATAGGGAAGAATCTACACAATCAAATATTTTTTCACCAAAAATGCTTATTAGTAACTTTTCTTCAGGCTGTAAAGAAACTGAAGGTTTAGGGGTAACTTTACCAACAAGAATATCACCAGGTTTAACTTTTGCTCCAACATTTACAATTCCTATATCATCCAAATGATGCAAATATTCTTCACTAGTATCAGGAATAGAACGAACTATTCTTTCAGGTCCTAAAGTTGTATCACGAACTACACATTCAAACTCCTCTATATGTATTGAAGTAAAAATATCTTCCTGTACAACTGCATTCGAAATAATAATTGAATCTTCAAAGTTATAACCTTGCCATGACATAAATGCCACTAATAAATTACTTCCAAGGGCAAGTTCTCCTTTATCAATTGCAAAACCATCAGCAATAACATCACCCCTTTTTACATAATCACCAGGCTTTACCAAAGGCCTCTGATTAATACAAGTACTATGATTAGAACGAGAAAATTTCCTCATTTTATAGATATCTACATCCAAACATTTTTCTTTTTCTGCATCAAGAACGCAAATAACTATATATATACCATCAACACGATCAACTATACCATCCTGCTTAGCTAAGACAACATAACAAGAATCAGCTGCAACTATAGATTCCATACCAGTACCAACTAATGGAGCCTCAGGTTTTAATAAAGGTACTGCCTGACGCTGCATATTTGAGCCCATTAATGCTCTGTTAGCATCATCATTTTCTAAAAAAGGAATAAGTGAAGCTGCAATAGAAACAACTTGCTTAGGAGCAACATCAATATAATTTACTTGATTACTTTGGATCATTGTAAAGTTACCACTATAACGACAATATAACATATCATCAATAAAGTGGTTATTTTTATCAAGTTTTGCACTAGCATCAGCAATATAATAGAAATCCTCTTCTGTTGCAGAAAGATATTCTATCTGATCAGTTACTATACCATTTGCCACCTTGCGATAAGGACTCTCAATAAAGCCATATTTATTAACACGAGCATACACAGCTAAACTATTGATTAATCCTATATTTTGCCCTTCTGGTGTTTCAATAGGACAAACACGCCCATAGTGAGTTGTATGTACATCTCGCACTTCAAAACTTGCCCTATCCCTTGTTAATCCACCAGGCCCTAAAGCTGATAACCTACGTTTATGAGTTATCTCAGATAAAGGATTAGTTTGATCCATGAATTGACAAAGCTGGGAAGAATTAAAAAAATCTTTCAAAACAGTAGTAAGGACCCTTGGATTAACAAAATCATGCGGTGCTGCATCATCAAAATTAGCAGTTGACATATAATCAATAGCAATACGCTGTAGCTTGATTAAACCTAATCTAAATTGATTTTCAACAAATTCCCCCACAGATCTTATTCTCCTATTGCCAAGATGGTCAATATCATCACTTTCTCCCCTACCATCACGTAATAAAACCAAATTTTTTATTACTTCAATTATATCATCTACAGTTAAAATTGTCAGATTTTCACCATAATTTAACCCAAGACGAAAGTTAAGTTTCACCCTACCAACATCAGATAGATTATAATATTCATCATTAAAGAATAAATTATTGAAAAAAGACTTTGCCAACTCTAGAGTTGGGGCCTCACCTGGACGTAAAACCCGATATATTTCAAATAAGGCATCTTGATAAGATATATTTTTATTTAAAAATAGCGTATTTAAAATATATGGTCCAATTGAAACGTTATCTATATTTAATAAGGATACTTCATTAATAGAAAGTAGCTTTATTTTTTTTACATCTTCAATAGTTAGTAAATCTCCGGTTGAAAAAAGCACAGTATTAGTTGACGCATCAATTAAATCTTCTGCTAAAAACAAGCTACATATGGCAGTAAATGGTATAAAATATTCTCTTAAGCCATCTTTACATAATTTCTTAACTAGCTTAGAAGTTATTCTCACATTTGCTTCCAATAAAACATTATTGTTAACGTCAGTCAGAGCAAATGGCAATTTAATGTTTTGAAGCCTTTCAGACAAAAATTGTACTCTCCAGCGATCTCCACATCTAACATATTTTACTTTTTTATAAAATTTTTCAAGTATATCATTATTTGATAAGCCCAATGCTCTCAACAAAAAAGATACAGGTAATTTTTTCTTTCTATCAATACGAAAATAGAGAATATCTTTTGCATCAAATTCAAAATCCAACCATGAACCTCTATAAGGAATAATACGAGCAGAGTAAATTAACTTACCTGAACTATATGTTTTTCCTTTATCATTATCAAAAAAGACACCAGGAGATCTATGCACTTGAGAGACTATAACTTTTTCAACTCCATTAATAACAAACGTCCCTTTAGCAGTCATCATTGGTAATTCACCAATCAATACTTCCTGTTCCTTAAAATACTTTACATTCTTATCTTCAATATTCTCACCCCTCATCTCTTTAAGTTCTTGAATATCGAGAACAGTAAGACGTAGCACTATACGAATAGCAATGGAAAAAGTTATACCCCGTTTTATACATTCATACTCATCATATTTAGGACTATCGATTTTACAATTTACACATTCAAGAATTGCACGCCCTAATGAGTCACAAATGGGAAAAACTGAGTGAAACATAGAATTTAATTTACTTTTACCATCAAGATCCATATCAACAAAAGAATTATATGAATCTCTTTGCATTTTTATTAAATCTACTAAAAAATTTTTTAAATCAGCCGACCTTGCATAAGAAAGCCTCGGAGTTGAAACAGAAAGATTCAAATTGCTCATCATTAAAGGTAAGAAAGAAGTCATTTAAGTGTCTCAAAAATTAAAGTATAATTCAATTAATATTACTCAAGTTCAACTTTAGATGCACCAGCACCTATAAGCATTTCTTTAATCTTTTCAGCCTCTTTTTCTGACATATTAGATACCACAGCTTTTGGCAATGACCCAATAAAATCCATAGCACCTTTTAAAGTCAGTTCACCCTGATTATAGCTTACTTTTATTTCCCTTATAGCTCTAATAATTGACACCTTTTTATCACTACCAAATTCTTTTAAAATAACACTATATTCCTTTGCTTTTTCAACTGTAGGAGTTTCAGAATCATTTTTTACTGAACTTTGAGCAGGATGTACATACGAACCCATTGGAGGCAATCCCAATTCATTCTCTAATCCCTTAGCAAGCTCAGAGGCTCCCAACAAATCTAAAGAAAGTATTTGTTTTAACAAAGATTCTTTTTCATTAATTTCACTATTCATAACAACAACCTCAATAATAATTAAAGACTTTTATTTAGAGTTTAAAACTCTGAACACCCTACTAGCAGGTAAATTTAAAAGATAAGCTAACCTATTAGGAACCATAAGTATTAAACGTATTATCTTAATACGCATCTCATCTAAAGAAGGTAATTTAGCTAATGCAACAACATCATCTTTAGTCAATAATCGATCTAAATTAGCTGCACAAACTATAGACACTCCTTCGCGATCATTATTAATAAAATTAACTAGAACTTTTACAGTTGCTATCATATCAGATGAATATATTATTGCAACCGGACCGATAAACTTATTAAGTAAAAAATTAAACTTACCTATTTGAACAATAGCTATACGAGCTAAGCTATTTTTTACAACAAGAAAACCACCACCTGTAGATTTTATTTCATTTCTTAAGTTAATTGAATCATCTGCAGCAAGATAATTAAAATTAACTAAAATCACAAAACTATTTTGAGATATAATATTTGTTAAATTATTCAAATGCTTTTGTTTACAACTACGCTTCACTATAATACTCCTTAGAAAATATTTTTCCCACTTTACCAACCCTTAAAGATTTACCCATAGTTGAATTAATAAAAATACTCTTAAAGTAATCCCCTTTTATACCGTTAGGTTTAACATCATTTATAGCTTTCACCAGGGCCATAAAGTTTGCAAACAAATCCTTAACACTAAATTGTATATTTCCTATTTTAGCATGAATAATACCGTACTTATCAGTTTTAAATTTAATTTGACCAGACTTTATAATGTTAACCATTCTTACAACTTCAGGTGTTACGGTGTTAAATTTTGGATCGGGCATAAGCCCCTTATGCCCGAGAATTTTAGCAACAGGCTTAATATATTCCACAAAATCATAAGTTGTAATACACCAATCAACATCCAGCAGCTTCCTATTTTCCTTCATAGAGTTAACCAATATAGAGTTAACCAAATCCTTACCGCCAATAACATCTGCTATACATTTTAACTCCTTTAACAAATACTCATTATCAGTAAATACAGCAACCTTAATATTTTTTTCAGTACTTTTAGGTAAGACAACCACACCTCTAACCTGCTCTTCAGGCTTACGCACATCTACATTAAGCCTCACAGCAACGTCAACAGACTCAATAAATTTAGTTGATGAAGAACCCACAACCATCTTTAAACAATCAATAATATCATAAGTTTGTAAATTACCTTGTTGCATCAAATACCTATAAATTAATCTTCTTCTAAACCTTCAACTTCTATGCCCATGGAACGAGCAGTACCTAACACCATTTTCAGTGCCGACTTCAATTCATTAATTTTCATATCAGACATCTTAAGCTTAGCTATACCGGTTAGCACTGATCTATTAATCTTAGATACAACTTCCTTGCCAGGGTTGCTTGTTCCCTTCGCTAAGCAAGTAGCCTGTTTCAATAAATCAGAAACTGCAGGTGCATTATTAACAAAAAGATCATAAGATTTGTTATCATACACAATTACCCTCACTGCAATTGAATCCCCAATTTTATATTTATTACTATCACTAGTCATTTTATTAAAAGCTTCACAAAATTTAGGTATAGCAATACCACGTGGACCAAGGACTGAAGCAATTTTAGGCCCTGGCATTGCCTTACCTACATTCATGCTTAACTTAACTCTAGATATAATAGTAGCACTTTTCATAATTAATCCTTTCTTTCTATTTGATCTAACCTGACTTCTACTGGTGATGTACAAAACTTGAATACCCTTATGTTCACTTTAGCAACACCCCTATCATAATTAACACAAAACAATTCTCCACAAAAACCTTTGAACGCACCTTGTGTAATTACTACATACTCTCCAATCTCATACTTCTGTTTAGACTGATTACAGAGCTCACTACGATCTAAATTATTAAGCATAGTATCAATTTCAGTATTACTCACAATCCGCGGTTTATCCCCACCTAAAAACCTAAACACTCCTTCTATACTTTTTATAATCTTGAGAGACTTATCACACAGTTTCATATGTATAAACACATAACGAGGATAAAGAAAGGTTTTCTTCGTTGCATTCTCCACAAATGGCGCAAGCGCCCTTTTAACAAAAAAAGGATACAATTTTCTTGCTGGATCTAAAATAAAATTACAAACTCTTTCTTCATTCCGCGGTAAAACTTCTATAATATACCACTCATACTCTTGTTTTTCCAAACTTTCTTCTAAACCCTCTCTATAAAGCTTACAGTTCCTTATTTTTTCCTTCATTGCTTCACTAAAATCACTTTGCACTTTAGATTGGATCGTTCTTTTTAATGTATCATAAGCCATGGATTTATGGCCCAATAATAAATCTACTATTTTTTCAAACAAATATAAAATAGCAAGATCTAACGCAGTCCTTCCATTATTATCTTTAAGATTTATATCTAATTCATCATTTTTCAAAAGTAGATTAATCATTTCATGATACTGACCTTCCTTATCACCAGATGTTGGAATAAAATTAATAATCCTTATTAAAGGCGTTTCACCTTCTCCATTTCTGACATTAACATCAATTCCTTGTGCTAACATTTCTTTAAAAACTTCTATTATACCTTTTAAACTTTTTTCCTCTGCATCTTGTACAGCATCTACAGTGTTAAAAAATATTTGCACCTTCCTTTCCTGCTCCAAACACTCTTTCGATTTATATATCATATATAACCCCAAGCAGAACCCTAATTACATAAAAAAATGAAAAATCCACCAAACAAAAAAAAACAGAAAAACATAATATTATTACTATAGTTAAAAACAAAAAATACATGATCTCTTCTTTTTTTGCCCAAGAAACTTTAACAATCTCTTGTTTTATTTCGCTAAAAAAACACATTAAAGCCCTTATCATCACCAACCTAATAAAAAAAGCAAGAGAGACAGGAATCGAACCTATAACCTTTGGTTTTGGAGACCAACGCTCTACCTAATTGAGCTACTCTCTCATGCAATAAAACCTACTCTAAAATATCATTAACAATACCAGAACCAATAGTCTTACCACCTTCTCTTATTGCAAATCTTAATCCCTTCTCCATTGCTATTCCATAAGGATTCTGTAACTCTACTTCCATACTTACCTGATCTCCAGGCATAACAATTTCCTTGCCATCTAAAATCCTCATACTACCAGTTACATCAGTTGTTCTAAAATAAAATTGTGGCTGATAATGCGATCCAAATGGTGTTTTTCGCCCTCCTTCTTCTGCTTTTAATACATATATTTCAGCCTTAAATCTCTTATGTGGTGTAACTGTACCAGGCTTCGCCAAAATCTGCCCCCTTTCTACATCCTCTCTCTTTACACCACGTAATAGAATACCAACATTGTCACCAGCTTTTCCCCATCCTAATCTCTTTTTAAACATCTCAACGCCAGTGCAAACTGTTTTCTGTACTTCTCTAAGTCCAACTACTTCTATCTCATCACCTTCTTTTACCTTACCACGCTCAATACAACCTGTTACTACTGTACCACGCCCAGGTATTGTAAATACGTCCTCTATCGGCATTAAAAACGTCTTGTCTAAATCTCTTATAGGTTTTGGAACACTATCTAACACTTCCATTAATTTTAATATCGCACCTTTACCTAATTCACTATCATCGCCCTCTAATGCTTTAAGTGCAGAACCTTTTATTATTATAATATCATCACCACTATAACCATACTCACTTAGCAATTCCCTAACCTCCATCTCTACTAACTCAATCATCTCTTGCTCTGCAACATCAACTTTATTGCAAAAAACTATGATGTTTTCTATTTCTATCTGCTTTGAAAGCAATATGTGCTCTCTTGTCTGCGGCTCAGGACCGTCAACCGCAGATACTAAAAGTATTGCTACATCCATTTGAGCAGCACCAACTATCATGTTTTTTACATAGTCAGCATGACCAGGACAATCTATATGTGCATAATGCCTACTCTCCGTTTCATATTCAACATGTGCAGTTGAAATAGTTATCCCTCTCTCCTTTTCTTCCGGTGCTTTATCAATTTGATCATACCCTATAGCTTTAGCCTGTCCTTTGCTCGCTAACACCTTTGTGATCGCTGCTGTTAACGTCGTCTTCCCATGATCAACATGCCCTATCGTCCCTGTGTTTATATGATCTTTCCTCTCCTCTATTTCACTCATTTGTGCCTCTAAAATTTTAAATATTCGACTTCAATTTATCCATTATGTATTTTGGCACCTCACTATACCCAGAAAAACTCATACTATATTGAGCTCTTCCCTGAGAAATAGAACGCAAAACATTTACATATCCAAACATATTAGATAAAGGAATTGATGCCCAAATAATTATAGTGTCATGCGTTTCTGGGTGTAAAATTTTTCCTTTTCTACTAACCATAGTGTCATGCGTTTCTGGGTGTAAAATTTCCCCTCTCCTGCTACATATATCTCCCTCAACATTACCCCTATATTCTTGAGGAGTCATTACCTCTACTTTCATTATAGGTTCCAACAACTTTGGAGCCGCTTTACTTGACATTTCCTTAAAAGCTCCTTTAGCAGCAAGCTCAAAAGCTAAAGTACTTGAATCAACATCGTGAAACGCGCCATCAAGAAGAGTAGCTTTAAAATCAATTACAGGAAACCCGGCTATGACACCATTTTCTTTTATAAGCTCCAATCCACTCTGTACACTAGGTATATATTCTTTTGGGATACTGCCTCCTGTAATTTTACTTTCAAATTGAAATCCATCCCCTCGTTCAAGAGGCTCAAATAATATCTTAACTTTTGCAAACTGTCCGGCACCACCAGTTTGTTTTTTATGGGTATAATCAATCTCAACGGCTTTTGTTATAGTTTCTCTATATGCAACTTGAGGAGAACCAACATTTACTTCAACATTAAACTCACGTTTTATTCTATCTACAATGATCTCAAGATGAAGCTCTCCCATCCCTTTTAAAACAGTCTGACCACTTTCAGGATTCACAATTCTTTTGAGAGAAGGATCTTCTGCAACCAATTTATTTAAAGCCAAACCTAACTTCTCTTGATCTGCTGTAGATTTAGGCTCTATAGCTATCTCCATAACTGGCTCAGGAAAGTCCATACATTCTAAAACTATAGGAAAATCAGGAGAACACAAAGTATCACCAGTTGTAGTATTTTTTAACCCTATCAAAGCAACTATATCACCAGCACACGCCTCAGTTATATCTTCTCTATTATTAGCATGCATAAGCAACATTCTACCTACTGGTTCTGTACTGTTTTTTCTAGAATTTAAAATAGTGAACTTAGATTTGAGCACACCAGAATAAATACGTATGAAAGTTAAACTACCAGAAAACTTATCATTCATTACTTTAAAAGCTAAAGCAACAAACTTTTCATTAACTGATGGCTTAATTTCAATTATCTGTTCTGGATCTTTTGGATTATTTCCTTCTATTACCTTAATGTCAAGAGGAGAAGGTAAAAAATTAACTACTGCATCTAGAAGAGGTTGAACCCCCTTATTTTTAAAAGCTGAACCACACAACACAGGAACAAAATTGCTATTTATAGTGCCTTTTCTAATACTATCTATCAATAAATTAGAAGAAATACCTTGACTATTATAATATAAATCTTCTATTTTATCATCAACTTTAGAAGCTTCATCTAATATCAATTCTCGATATTTTTCTGCTACTTCAAGCATATCATCTGGTATTTTATCATAATAAAATTCAGCACCTAACGTTTCATCCCTCCATAGCACAGACCTCATAAAAATCAGATCTACTACACCTATAAAATCCTTTTCTTTACCAATAGGCAATTGAATAACTAATGGCTTAGCACCAAGCTTTTCTTTCATCATGCCAACACATTTATCAAAATCAGCTCCAATCCTATCCATTTTATTTACAAAACAAATACGAGGAACATTATACTTGTCAGCTTGACGCCAAACAGTTTCCGATTGCGGTTCAACTCCCGCCACACCATCAAAAACAGCAACAGCACCATCTAAAACACGCAAAGACCTTTCAACTTCAATTGTAAAATCAACATGACCTGGAGTATCAATAATATTGATACGATAATCCCCCCAAAAACAAGTAGTTGCAGCAGACGTAATAGTTATTCCACGCTCCCTTTCCTGATCCATCCAATCCATAGAAGCAGCACCATCATGTACTTCCCCAATCCTATTTTCCTTACCAGTATAAAACAATATACGTTCTGTTGTAGTAGTCTTCCCAGCATCTATATGAGCCATTATCCCTATATTTCTATATTTTGATATATCAAACTTATTAGCCACACAAAAACCTATACACAATTAAAAATTAAGATGAGAATAAACTCTATATGATATAGCTGCCTTATACTTATCTTCACATATTTTAAACGCTTCACCACGCTTATTATAAGCATTAACTAACTCAATGTATAAATAATAAGAAGTACTTTTCCCTTTTCTTGCAGCCCTAACCGCCTTAACAATCCACCTCAACGCCAAAGAAACAGCTCGCTCTTTTCTAACTTCAACTGGAACTTGGTAAGTTGCACCGCCCACACGACGAGAACGTGCTTCCAAAGTGGGAGTAACATTCTTAACTGCATTATTAAAAATAAACAATGCATCTTCCCCAAGCTTTTTTTCAGCAAGAGATAAAGCCTTATAAACAATCCTTTCAGCTATAGACTTTTTTCCACACTTCATAAGCTTATTAATAAAACGTGTAACTAAAGTACTATGATAACATACATCTGGAAGAATAATCCTCTTTTTTATTTTATTATAACCACGCGACATATAACCTCATTTGCCAGATTTCTTAACACCATATCTTGAACGAGATTTCTTGCGATTTTGTACAGGACCAGCATCTGCAGCACCTCTTATAACACGACAGTGTATACCAGGCACATCCCTTACTCCACCGCCACATAACAAAACCGAAGAATGCTCCTGTAAATTATGACCTTCACCAGGAATATATGCAAGTACCTCGTAAGATTCTTTACTCCTTTTAACTCTTCTATTAGTACTTTTAATTCTCACTCTCGCTACTTTGCGTAGTGCTGAGTTAGGTTTTCTGGGAGTAGTTGTATATACCTTTATGCATATCCCTCTTCTTTGGGGACTACCACCAAGAACTGAAACTTTACCTGCGCGACGAGAACAAGAAGGTGATCTACCATTCCGTACTAATTGATTTATCGTTGGCATAAAAACTTAAACAGTGACATTACAAGCTAAAAGATAAAATAATAAACATCAATAGTCAATATAAAAATAAAATTATTTTAACACCTTGTAACATCATTAAGCTATTCAAAAATTTAAAAAACCTTTACATCTTCAACATTTTATTTAACAATCATTTGATGAGTTTAATAGGGTTAACCTCGTGGCTGTAATGCCTGATAAATGGATAAAAAATAAAGTCAAAAAATCTAACATGATAGAGCCTTTTGTTGACTATAAAAATAGTAAAGGCATTATCTCTTATGGGCTTTCTTCTTATGGTTACGATGCAAGAGTAGATAACAAATTTAAAATATTCACAAACATAAATTCAACTATTATTGATCCTAAAAATTTTTCTTCAGGAAATTTCATTGATAAACAAGATGACATATGTATAATCCCGCCAAATAGTTTTATTTTAGCAAAAACCATTGAATATTTTCGTATACCTAGAGATGTTCTAGTTATCTGTGTTGGCAAGTCAACTTATGCTAGATGTGGAATAGTAGTAAATGTCACCCCACTTGAGCCAGGATGGGAAGGGCATGTAACTTTAGAATTTTCTAATACAACACCACTTCCAGCAAAAATATATGCAAACGAAGGTGCATGTCAGTTTATTTTTTTAAGTGCTTATGACGAATGTGAAAAGTCATACGATGCAATGAATGGAAAATATATGAAGCAACAGGGTATTACCTTACCAATCGTTGAAAACAACAATTGAAAAAAAAATAAAACCAATTTACACGCTGTATCTGTACAGTAGCATATGCAGCTATGCCTTTACAGTGTCCTATATCATCTAATCTTTCTGTAGTAGTTGCTTTTACACCAACAAGATCATTATTTACTTGTAAAAGTTCTGACATACGTTTTTTCATACTATCTCTATATTGACTTATCTTAGGTTTTTCACATACGATGATAATATCAGCATTAGATACAAAATAGCCTTTATCTTTTACCTGCTTAACAGCAAATTCTAAAAAATGACTAGAATCTCTATCCTTCCACTTTAGATCTGTAGGGGGGAAATGCTGTCCTATATCTCCAAGCGCCATAGCCCCAAGCATTGCATCAACAACTGCATGAATCCCAACATCACCATCAGAATGCGCTTCTATTTCCATATCATGTTTTACAGACACTCCACAAATTTTTATTTCACAGCTACTCTTATCATCTTCAAGTGCGATAAATCTATGCACATCATATCCAATGCCAATACGAAATTTTGGTGCATTTGCCATATTATTACTCAGTAGATCTTGTTTTGATATGTATTTTGCGTTCCTTAATTCTTGCTGCTTTTCCATATAAAGCACAAAGATAGTAAAGCTTAGCCCTACGTACTTTACCAAGTCTTATAACTTCTATTGATACCAATAAAGGAGAGTAAACAAAGAATTGTGATACTATGCTCTCTCCGTAACTCACCTTCCTAAGAAAAAAAGAAGCATGCAAATTAGAAGAAAGATTACGCATTCTCCTTTTAGATATACATACCCCCTCAAACACTTGGGTACGCTCACTTGTAGCATCAACTTTTGCTGTAACTTTCAAAGTGTCACCAACTCGAAATTCAAGTATTTTTCTATCCATAGCTTGAATTTGTTTACGATTAAATTCCTCGAGTAAGTTAGTCATTTTTACCTCCATTTAAATTATTTAACAAATCAGGACGACGCTCTTTTGTAATGAATAAAGCTTTATCTTGTCTCCATTTATTTATTGCTTCGTGATTACCAGAAAGCAACACTTCTGGCACTGAATACCCTTTCCACTGACGAGGCTTAGTATATTGAGGATATTCAAGTGTATTGCTAGCAAAGCTCTCATTTACAACACTATCGCTGTTTTTTACTACTCCAGGAATAAGCCTCACACAAGCATCAATTAATACCATAGTAGCAAGCTCACCTCCTGATAATATATAATCCCCTATACTTAACTCATAAAAAGGATAGGCGTCAACTACTCTTTGATCCACACCTTCATAACGACCACACAATATTGTAACATTAGTAAGACAAGATAATTCTCTTGCAATATTATCACTAAACTTACTACCAGATGGTGTTACATAGATTAATTTAGTATCTTGATTTGAGGACAAGACGTCATCCACTGCTTTACCTATTACATCAGCACGCATAATCATGCCCTGCCCTCCACCATATGGCGTATCATCAACACTTGCATGTTTATCATCTGCAAAAGAACGAATGTTTATAGCATTCAAATTCCATATTCCTTTACGCAACGCTTGACCAACAAGAGAATAGCCTAAAGGTCCAGGAAACATTTCAGGAAATAAAGTCAATACGTTAAATGTGATCATTTTAATCAATAAACTCAGGCAAATCTAGTGTGATAATTTTTTGTTTAGAATCTATATGTATAAATATCTCTTTTGAAAAAGGTAGCATGATTGCTTTATTACATTCTTTTATTAAGATCTCAATTATATCACCAGCACCAAAATTGTATACAGCTTTAACATAACCATAATCTATATCATTTATAAGCTTCACCTTAGAGTCGATTAAATCTTCTACATAGAACTCATCTTCATTTGTCAACAGCGGCAAACTTTCTCTTGATATGTATAACTTTTTATTCCTTAAAAGATCAGCATCACAACGAGAGTCAATACCTCTAATATACGCAATAACAATATTATCATTCATTATAGATACAGATTTTATTGTATAGCTTTTGTTACCATCAGTTAATTCACCATAAATAGCAATATTCTCTGGTTTTTCTGTAAAAGTTTTTATTTTTACTGCCCCTTTAATACCATGTGGTGACAAAACCACACCCAAGCACACCATTCCATTATTCACATTACAAAAAAAATTTTTATAGAATAATTCTATTCAAATTAATGAAATTAGCAACTTAAAGCATCTCTAAATAACTGACTGATTATTCAATTTTTAGCAAAACTATTTTCTTTTTTACCAAGCAAAGCTTCACTGCAATTAACCAAATATTAATCTTACAACATAGTTTAATGTGAATATATTATTGAATAATATTAAAAAATTAGCTATACTTGTTAATCACAAGTAATTAAAATGGTTTTCTGATGCGTAATGTTAGGAGAAATATAAATTTAGAAGAATTGAACGAAGACATTCACAAAATATTTAACATTGAGAAAGTCGAATATATAAGGTCTCAAGACAAAATAACAGGAGTAAAATTCAATCTTAATCAGAGCAATAAGGATTTAAATTATGCAATTATAGAATTATTAAACCTTTACATTGTTCCAGCCTTTGTTTTACCAAATAGCCAAAAGAACAAAGATGTCTCAGTAAGAATAGGAAATCGTCAAGAAACATTTATAGTAGAAAAATATATTAGAAACAGTGACATATACATAGAAAGTAAAGAGAAGCAGAAAGGCAATAGAAAATTGCTTGATAAAGCAAAAAATTTTGTTCAGAATCTAATTAGCGGAGAAGAAGAAATAGAATTCATTGAGATTAATAAAGATAATTTAAACTTTCAAATTAGCAGTAATGAGAGTACAGAAGTTGAAATTACTTTTGCTGAAAGTGAAATAAATATGCGACATATGGAAGGCATATTAAATTGTACATCAAATTTTAAAAAATTAACAAACAATGATGTAATAAAATCACTGATTGAGATTGATTACAATCAACCAGTAGTTAAATCACAAGACAAGTTAAATATATATCCATTTTTTGCTAAAAAAACTATCGGAGATAATAAAGATAACATTAAACAGCAAGAGACAATACTGTGCTTAACCACAAAGCAAAACGACGTTGAATTAGTAAGTAGTATTTTTAGAGATAACGCAAGCCAATTTAAGATTAAATGTAAAGAAGGTGAATATTCACTTCTTAGCTATAGTTTAGATAATCCTTTTTCGCAGAACTTAATTGATTTTTTGTTGTTCTTTAATGATCCATCTTGTAATGGAGACACTAAAATTAGCAACCTGCAGAGGATAGAAAAGATATTTAGTGAAGATATTGAGATAAAAAATGGCCAGGAAGATAAAAAGGAAAATGGTAGCAACAAAGCCAAAATTAGAATTGAAAATGCCACCTGCTTTACTTCTTCTCTTTACTATGAAGATGGACATTTGCAATTAAAGAAGTCGGTCTCAGAAGAAAAAGTATATTTTAATTTTGAAGTGAGAGTTGAAAGTGACTTGGATCAAAAAGAGTCACAGCTTATATATGACTCTACAATTTATAAAATTGCATCCTTAATAAGCTTTTTTGCTTTGTGTTTTAACGAAAATAAATTCTCCATTTCTGCAGAAGTTGACAAAGAAAATATTTTTTCTCTTAAAACAAGTTCATATTCAGAGCTAGTTCCTACTATCTGTGAAAAGCTAAAAAAGCATGCTATACCACTTATAAAGCCAGAAGATTATGCTAATCCCAAACCACAGCATGTGCAAGTTTTAGATTTGTTTTGCACTAAAAAAGTAAAATTTAAACTAGAAGCTGAAGCTCAAAAAATTGCGATTGACAGATTAAAAGATGTTGAAGGTTTAATTAGCGGTATATCTATATTAGATTCATGCAGAAAAGAATTTTTAGACAACATCAGCAATCCAGTGCGCTGTTATTTGTCTAATTTCTTTTACGACAAGGATAATCCATCATGCGTGTACGTTATTGCTCATAAAGACTTAAAAATTAACAATCATCTTTTAGATGAAAATTCAGAAATTGATTTTTTAAAAAATCAATTTCTGAAAAGCTTTAGTCGTATTTCTGGTAATTTAAAGCAAATTGGCAATCTAATAAAAACTAAAGAAGGAAAAGAACTTTTATTCTGTTCAATAGACATCAACGTCGATAAATTATTAAGCCATAATAAGCCCCAAGAAGAAGAAGTAAAAGCTGAACCTCAAAAATATATAGAATATGATGTAGACTGGCAAGAAGAATGCTTTGTCAAGATTACACCTGCAAATGACTATACTTCGCTAAAGCTAGGTTTGAAAAAAGCATGCGAATTTGTCCATCGTAGAGTACAACACGTTTGCAAGCAATTACTAGAAAAAATAAATACCTTACAATGTGGTAGGGAGCAGAAAGTAGAGCAAGATGATCAACTTTCTGATGAGTCTATTATACAAGCTACTTTAGATGATAATATCAGTAACTTTAATGAGTTTAGAGATGAGAAGGTCAGAGAGTTTCAAATTATAAAGCCAAACCTTGATTCAGAACAGGAAAAGATTATAGTCAATATTGGAAAGAGTATTTCGTATGCAATTCAACGCTACGAAGAGGTTGTAAAGATATATCTCTTTATTAACAAAAATGCCAATGACTTATCAAAACTTTTAGAAAAGCATGTTGAAGAACTTGAGCAGTTAATGCTTGATATTCAAATGAGCAAGAATAACCAGATAGTAGGTGAAATAGGTAAATCATTGGCTGAGCAAGATGCAGGGTTAAGTAATACTAAAAACGGTAATATACAAGAGAATATCAACCTATCTCTAACGAACTCTGGTGAACAAACAGACTGTATAGAGGAAAATGAAAAAGTTGAAAATAAAGTTACACTTGGGCACATTCTTGAATTATTCAAGGAGCTTAGTAGCAAGCTTAAAGAGTGGAAAGAATTAAATCAAGGTACTACCAGTGGCGAAAGCAGGGATGCTTCCATTTTATTCCATCATCTAAAATCTCAGATAAAGCAATGTATTGAAATTAATCAAAAACAAGAGGAAAAAGCACTGTATGAAAAAATATACCAAAAAATTCACTATATATACTATAGTTGCATAGAATTAGCAGAATTAGAAATACGAAAAATAGAAGGAGTAACTCGTAGTTATTTACTAGATGAGCAAGAAGAAGAGTTAAAAAGAAGGGAAGTGCAATTAGAACAAATGACCAGTGTAAAGGAAGCTGGAAGTGACATTATTATAAGTGCTGCTCAAAGTGTAATATCTTTGTATAAAAAAACAAAAGATAAAGTAATTAATTTAAAAAACCAACTTCAAAGCCCTAATGTGCACAATACAGAGTACCCAAGTAATTCATCTTATAATAATACCTATAACGACGACAACCAACCACCAAATTATAGACAACATAATGCTGTATGTAATCTTGAAGTGACAAGTCAATCTAACAACTTCACCATTGATAATACTTACAACCATAAACGTTCTAACCTTCAAAAACTAAGTGCAGGTATAAAAGATGCGTTTTCTGAAAAAGAAAATTATGCTTTCCTTGTATTCATTGCTGTAGGAACATCTGGAACTTTAGCGTACTTTGTTCCTGAAGGTTTAAGAAAATTTGTTCCTAGTGAAAAGCTAAATATCATTGATATCACAGTTGCTATAGGTGCAACAGTTTTAATTGCTCTTAGCGTTGCCGCTTTAACTTATTCTGTACACTCTAATGTGACTAATCCTACAGCTTCCTCTCATAATGCACGAAGTCTCAACCCATAACAGAGAGTAGTATTAATACACAAAATGAGGTTGTTTTGTACTGAAGTTACTGTATCTTTCTAATTTATTAAATTTTAAACATGTGCAATGCAAAAACTCTTGTGTCTATCTTAGTTATTTTATCTATAGCAATTACTGACATGTCTACTGACATCTATGCTGTTGCTTTACCTAAAATAGCTGAGTATTTTAAATCTTATAATAGCATCGTACAATTTACTATCGATTTAAATCTTATCGGACTTTCTCTATCAGGGCTGATCTATGGGCCACTTTCAGATCAATATGGTAGGCGTAAAGTAATATTGGTTGGAATGACAATATTTGCCTTAGCTAGCATAGCATGCTGTTTTGCACAAAATATAATGCAATTGATACTAATGCGTTTTATCCAAGGGCTTGGTGCTGGAGTTACAGTTGTTGTTGGCTATGCAACAATAAAGGATATGTATTCCGGATATGAGTGTTCCCAAGTTATATCAAAATTAAATATGACAGTAGCCCTTTCCCCAGCAATAGCACCAATAATTGGCAGTTACATCATATCTTGTGGCTATAGTTGGCGCCTCCTCTTCGTAATTATATCAGTACTGTCAGTACTTACTCTTTTATCACTCTTCTTTAAATTTAAGGAGACAGTTGATAAACCTAAGTGCAAAGATTTAACTTTAACTGAGCTTTTGTGCAAAATATTAAAACAATATATTGAAATCTTTAAAAATTATAGATTTTTAGGTTTTGCAGCAATTAATTCTCTAAATTTTATGTGGATTTGGGCATACATTGGTAATCTACCTTTTGTACTAATTAAGGGAATGAATATATCAGCTAAATATTATGGATACTTAATTACCATAATAATTATATCCTATATGATAGGTGCTGCTATCAATAGAAAATTTGTCAAAAAAGTTGGAATAAAAAATATGTTGCTTATAGGTCTGTTTTTACCTCTTATATCTGATTTATCTTTAATCTTTCTATATTATAATATTGGCTTAACTATAGTAATTATGGAGTCGTTCTGGCTAATAGCAAACGTGGGCTTTGCCTTTGTAATTAGTAATGGTGTTACCTCAGCATTGGAAGAAACTGAAGAATCTGGTTTAAGTTTAGCATTGATAGCGTTTATGCAAATGATTTTTGGTGCAGTAGGTGTATCAATAGTTGGGTATTTTAGTAAGGTGAGTTATAGTATTGTGCCAAATTTACTTCTGACGGTAACGTGTTCTATAATCGCAATTGCGATATATACGCTACTGCATTATTCAACTTTTAAACTAACTACAAAAATGAATTAATTTTTTAATTGGCAAAGTACTTTCAATTTTATATTATTAACAAATCTGAGTTAGCTAGGTAATTTATGAGTATCGTAGAAATTAAAGATGATAATCATTTTAATGAAGTTATAAAAAATAATGATTTTGTTTTAGTTGACTTTTGGGCTGAATGGTGTGGGCCTTGTAAAGCTTTAATGCCTCATATAGAAAAATTAGCTGAAAGTCATAAGGAAAAAATAACAGTATGCAAGCTTAATATAGATAAGGTACAAGAAGCTGCTTCATCTTACAATGTTATGTCTATACCTACTTTAATCATATTGAATAACGGAAAAGAATTGGCAAGAAAAATTGGTGGTTGTGATTTTGAGACTCTTGTTAAGTGGGTTAATAGTGAAATAGAAGATTAGACAAACTCAGCTATATATGTTAACTTAAATAAAGATACGGGACTGTAGCTCAGGTGGTTAGAGCTATTCGCTCATAACGAAGGGGTCGTAGGTTCAAGTCCTACCAGTCCCACTTTGATTTATAAATATTCTACATACAATGTCTTCCATTCTGGGTAACTTATTTCTATTAATAGCTTGTGTTTTAACCTCAACTTATATCTTCACACCTTTTTTTTCAATTCCCTCTCGAGCATTAAATGCTATTACTTTTTTATGCGTGACGTTTGCTTTGTCAATCTTACTTTACTGTCATATCACTGATAATTTTTCTTTATATAATGTCTACTATAACTCCCACACAACAAAGCCACTACTATACAAAATTTCTGGCATTTGGGGCAACATGGAAGGGTCAATGCTACTTTGGTGTTGGGTTTTGACCTTATACTTATTATTGCTAGAACTTTCCTTAAACAACAATCAATCAAAGAAAATTTCTCTTATAGTGCAAAATCTCATTTGCTTTGGCTTTTTATCATTTACTTTGTTTAGCTTAGACCCATTTGCACAAATTCAACCCACAGCTAGTAATGGTCTAGGTTTTAACCCTATTTTACAAGATATAGGCCTTGTAATTCATCCACCAATATTATACTTAGGGTATTTAGGGTTTAGTGCAGTTTTTTCACTATCAATAGCTGGGCTTATAGCTAAAGTAGAAGGAAATAAGTGGGCAAATATCGTTCGCCCATGGATACTTATATCCTGGTCTTTTTTAACGCTAGGAATTGGTCTTGGTAGCTGGTGGGCATACCGAGAGCTTGGTTGGGGAGGTTTTTGGTTTTGGGATCCTGTAGAAAATGTATCTTTAATGCCATGGCTGATTGCAACTGCACTTCTGCATCTGATATTGATAGTGAAAAAATTCAATTTACTTAGGAATTTTGCAATTTTGCTGTCAATTATGACCTTTATATCAAGTACCATGGGAACATTCCTAGTGCGTTCCGGTATTTTAATTTCAGTACATGCGTTTGCAAACAATCCAAAACAAGGCCTATGCATACTAGCTTTGTCCTATCTTATTGTAACCAGTAGTTTGATAACTTTTATTTTATTTGCAAATAAAGTAAAAAAAAGCAGTCACCAATTTCCATTTATATCACGTTTCACTTCAATATTATTGAACAACTTACTTTTTATTACTGCTTTTACCGTTGTCTGCATTGGTACTTTATACCCTATAATACTCGAATATTTAACTGATGAAGTAATCTCAGTTGGTGCACCTTATTATAATTTATTGTTTAACAGCATTGCCTTAGGAGTTCTAATACTCACTATTATAGGTCCCTACCTTAGCTGGAATGGTAGTAAATTGATCTCAATATTTAGCAAATATAAATTCTCATTTTTTTTAGCACTTTTAACCATCCCTTTTATCTTTAAAAAAGGGGTTATGGCCACTACTGCCATAACACTTGCAGTTGCTTTATTTGTTTCCATTTTAGAGAGTTATAGCAAAAGAACAAAATTATTTTCACTACCTCTTTTAGAATCAATTGCTCTAGCAAAAGGTATCTCAAAAACCTATTATGCAATGATGATATCTCATATAGGTGTAGCAGTTTTAGTATTAGGGGTAGCCACAGCAGCAAATTGGCAAGAGGAAAATGAAAGCTATATGAGAATTGGAGAAAGCATTAGTATAAATAAATATAAAATAAGTCTAATTAATGCTGAATTTATAAAAGATAAAAATTTTAGCGCAGTAAAAGGAAGTTTCGTTATCCAAAACTTAAGCAATAAGCTGCTCACACCTGAAAACAGGTTTTATCCAATTGAGAAGCAAAAGAAAATTAAAAGTGATATTTATCATCATCCTTTATTTGACATACACGTCACTATCGGTGATATAGACAAAGACAAGGGAATCGCAACACGCGTATACTACAGACCAGGAGTTATAGCTATCTGGCTTGGGTGCATAGCTATAGCTCTTGGTGCTGCTGTTTCAGTATTTGGTATTCTAACTAAATCAAAAAACTAAAATAGTATAAACCTCCTATAAGAAACTACATTATAGCTGTTATAAAACTCCTTAAGAGGGCTAACTCTCTTTTGTTCATCTAAAACTAAACTTTGACTCTTATATCACTAGAACTTCTCCTTATCGTTATTGCGCTCAAAACACCTTTAGGTCCACCCAAAGGAACACTTTTTGAGCGAATTTGATTACGAGAAAACCTCCTGTTTCCTACCTCATTAGGTTTTTTGCCAAGATCTACTATATCAGCTCCTGATACCGCTCTACTATCTTTATTAACAACAGTAACACCAGAAACATCAGAACGCGCAGGTGATGCAGGAGTTGACTTATTGCTTTTGTACTTTTTAAGAGGTGAGTTTGAGCTACTGCCACGGCCAGAATCAAAAGATGCAGCATTAGTATGTAATTCAGGGCTACTAGGCTTAGCAGGAGATTTTCCAAGTGCTGAATCATTACTTTTAATTGAATTTTTACGACTTGAAGACGCATTACTTTCTAGATAATCATTAGGTATTGGTAAAAAATTTTGTTTACTACTTGAAGGGGCAGTATTATTTGCTACTTCAGCATAAATGCAGACAGCCCTGTTACGCTGCTCAATAGCAAATTCTAGCGCTTTCTCAACATAACCTATATCACAAGGCACCTTCTTCATAATGGTATTCATATTATGAAGATTAAAGTTAAACGAGACTGTAATAGTATTATGGTCCTTTTGTGTAAGATTTATAAAATTATGAAAAATTTCATTAGTTTCCTTACCTTTATATAAATTATATACTTCCTCTACATGCTCTTGATCCCTCATTTTGTCAGAATCTTCTCCATAATAATCAAAACTTACAATGCTGTCATTAGCCTTTGCTGTGTGTACGCACCTAATCCACGTTTCTTTTATAAATTGTTCACAATCTGAATTCATTCCTTCTTTAGCACTTAGATCATGATAAAAAATGTTAAATAACGTAAGTAATTTTGTTGGATATTGTCCTAATATTTCAGTGGGAAAGTCTTCTATTGCTCTTTGTACTGCTTCGTCGGCTCTATGTTTATGGATGTATGTGCAATCACATAGATCATCATTTTCATCTAATATAGACCCATTTTTTATAGAAAAACTATACTTATTCAAAAGATCCTCTACTTCTCTTTTTCGTTTAGATGTATTACCGTCACCTCTAGGAAAGGCCCAACCAACAACATATCCCTTATTTTTATCATCTTCATCCAAATCAAGATCATTTGGAAGATTTGTCACATTTAGCTTAAATGATAAAATCTGAAAAATAAACATATAGTATAAATTATTTATTACCTTTTTATCTAAAGGAACTTTAAACTTGACTCCCCTTCTACTGCTAGTGCTAAATCGACCTGGACTCATGCAAAAAGGAAAGCTTTTAACATCAAAATTACTTTCTTTAAATGAAGTTATAGCGCCTTTATATTTTGCAGTTACTTGCTCTAAATATTTTTGACACTCTTCTTGTTTACCATTAGGAAATAGCATACAAATTTGATCTTTGCTTCGATAACTTTTTGCTTTTCCAAACTGAAAATTAGTATAAGTGCCTGTTATTGTTAAAAATTCTATATTTAAAGCTTGTACAAAAGCTTCTTTACTTTTTAAATTCCATTTCATATCCCCTCCGAGGTATAACCATAGCTAAATTATATATCAAATATAACATATCTCAATCACATTTATTTTCCATAAATTTTACTCTGATTTATCTCTAATTGTTGAACATTAACTTCCTGCACCCATGAATTTGGTTGCTCTTTTTGCGCTTGTAACTCTGTATTTTGATTTTTACTACCAGAAGAAAATTTTCGACTTTTTTTCACTTCATCTTGATTTACTGGAATTTGCTTTTGGGTTTGACCACTTGCTTTTGCAGCAGTAGGTACTTTTTGAGTAGTTGTTTCTTTACCACCACCCATTCCTAGTTCCATATGCTTTGCTGCATAAATGTTTGCAAGTGCAAGAAGCGTATATAGTAGTTTTAAAAAGCCACTATTATCTTTAGCAATGTTTTGTGATAGAGGAATGAGACTTAAATTGTTATTTAGCTCTTGAACAGGCATGAAAGGTTTGGTTTTGATGTTTTCCATACCTTTATTATTTTGAGAAACATTACTAATTTGTCCTACAAAGCTACCTGAGCTTAATAGACTATCAACTTTTTGCCATTGCCCTTTTGTTGTTACTATTTCTTTTGCTTTATTCACCATTTCAGCAACAGTTTGCATGGCACCAATTGTCAAAATCCATTCTGTAGTTCTGTTTAAACCTTGCTCCAGCGAAAGCTCAAAAAGTTTAGCTTTAAGTTCCATCAAGAGTTCTAATTGTTTTTTAATTTGACTAACAACCTCTGGATCGTTTTCACTACTTAACTGCTCCTCTAACGCTTTTATTTGTAGTTTTAGCATTTCTTTTAAAGTTAATTCTTTTTTGAAAAGCTTTTTTCGAATGGCATCAAGAAATGAAAACAGTAAATTTTTCCTTTTTTGTTTTTCTTTTGTAAGAACTAGCTCATCTCCTAGCTTTAAATCCAAATTTAAATTAAGCACTTCATTGAAAAAGTTTAGTAGTTTTAAAACTTTCTTCCAAAATACTTCACTAATATCTAGTTTTTTACTAAATTCTTTGTCTAATTCATTCTCTACTACATCTATTGAATCTAAAAGTTCATTTAAACCTGCTTCAGGCCCTAATCTTTTGAGGAGATTGTGTTTTAACAGATCATCACACTTTTGCTCTAACTGCTGAGTAAGATTTCCACTCTGTAGGTCCTCTATCCTTATTTTACCCAGAAAGATGCTGTCCCCATCCTCCTGAGGTTGTGGTATAATATTTTTATTTAGATAAACTTTGCCCATTAATCCCTACTTAAGTAACGCAATAGAAAATATCTTAGCATATAAGGTTTAAAAGTCATAAAATATATAAAATAAATTATACACATTATTTCACAATTATCATTTTAAACTACTTATAATATCTCTAATTTTCGCAGCTTTTTCAAATTCCAAGTTTTCTGCATACTCCAGCATCTGCTTCCTTAATGCTTCTTTGCTTGTCTGTTTGCAATTTACTTCCTCATCCCCTGTTACTCTATTTTGCAGGGAACTCAAAACAGATTTTACTATACTTACTGGCTTTATATTATGTAACTCATTATAATCTTTTTGTATTTTTCTCCTCCTTTCAGTTTCCTTTAATGCTCTCTCCAATGATTTTGTCATCTTATTTGCATAAAGAACCACCCTACCATTGACATTGCGTGCTGCACGTCCGATGGTTTGGATAAGTGAAGTTTCACAGCGTAAAAATCCTTCTTTATCGGCATCAAGAATTCCAACTAACGCACATTCAGGAATATCAAGCCCTTCTCTCAATAAATTCACCCCCACTAAAACATGTATACCACCTGTACGCAATTTATTTATAACTTCAATTCTTTCAAAAGTATTAATGTCAGAATGCAAATAATTGGCTTTAGTGCCAATTTCACACATATAGTCAGCTAAATTCTCTGCCATTTTTTTTGTTAAGGTGGTAATTAAAACGCAGCATCCCTCCTTTATTACAGTTTGTGATTCATAAATAATATCATCTACTTGGTTTTCTGTAGGTTTAACAATACAAATTGGATCTAAAAGGCCTGTTGGCCTTATGACTTGTTCAGTGAATAATCCCTTCGTTTTTTCTAGCTCGTATTTCCCAGGTGTAGCTGAAATGTAAATAGTTTGTGGACGCATATTTTCCCATTCTTCAAATTTTAGAGGTCTATTATCTAAAGCAGAAGGAAGTCTAAAGCCGTAATCAACTAAATTTGATTTACGCGCACGATCACCACTGTACATAGCACCTATTTGTGGAATTGTTACATGGCTTTCATCAATAAACAGAATTGCATTTTGTGGTAGATATTCAAACAGTGTTGGTGGCGGTTCACCCGCTTTTTTACCAGAGAGATAACGCGAGTAATTTTCAATTCCTTTGCAACTTCCTGCTTCTCTAATCATTTCTATATCAAAATTTGTCCTTTGCTCTAGACGTTTAGCTTCAACTATTTTGTTTTGCGCATAGTAACATTCTACACGCTCATTCATTTCCTTTTTAATCAAATCAATCGCCTGCAAAAGCGTTGGTCTTGGAGTTACATAGTGATTATTTGCAAAAATAGTGATCTTATCTAAATTACTAATGACTTTATTTGTCAGCACATCAATTTCAAAAATTTCCTCTATCTCATCACCAAAAAACGACAAACGCCAAGCTCTGTTTTCGAGATGAGAAGGAAATATATCAACTGTATCGCCACGCACCCTGACCGTGCCACGACTAAACTCATACTCTGAACGCTTATATTGAAGTTCAGTAAGCTTATTTAATAACATAGGAATTTTTATCACATCACCTACATTTAAAGATACTACCATATGCAAATATGCTTCTGGAGAACCAAGGCCATAAATACAAGAAACACTAGCTACAACTATAACATCAGGTCTCTCAAGCAGAGAACGCGTAGCGGAGTGCCTAAGTAAATCTATTCTTTCATTTATAACTGAATCCTTTTCAATATAAGTGTCAGTTTGTGGTAAATAAGCTTCCGGCTGATAATAATCATAATAAGAAACAAAATACTCTACAGCATTACCTGGAAAAAACGCTTTCATTTCTTCATATAACTGTGCTGCTAAAGTTTTATTGTGAGCAATAATAAGAGCTGGCCTTTGTGTTCTCTCTATAATATTTGCAGCAGTGAAAGTTTTACCTGAACCAGTAATACCCAAAAGTACTTGATCTTTTTTGCCACTTTCAAGCCCTAAAGTTAGCTCATCAATAGCTTTAGGTTGATCACCTGTAGGCTTAAAATTTGCAGAGATCTTAAAAGCATTCATAAGCTTAAGGTCAATTCAGATCATTACTCTGTACTACACTAAGGTTAATAATTGCCACATTCTTTTCATCAGGTTTTATATGATCTATAACCATATCATTAGTAGTTGTAAGAAGATCAGAAGGAGAAATTATTGTCCGCTTTCCCCCCTCTTGTATTTTTAGAACTCCAAGTTCAATAGCTAGTGGTACCTTACCATCACCAACTTTAAAACGTGCAGATTGGTTGTCAGTAAATAATTCACCATTATGCTTGCGCACCGAATAGTTTATCTCTACCTCATCACCACACATTACTGGCATACCACTTGTATAGTTTGCATCATCAAAAATCATTAAATTATCAACTGAAGATGGAGACTCAGTTTTAACAGAGAGAAGTTTTATATAGTAGGATTTTTTATCACTGGTATTTGCATCCTCTGCATTATCCATATTATGGTTAATCAATATAATGCGTTCCCCACCTTCTTTCATACCAATTATTCCTAAGTCCAATTCTTTTTCCTCCCCTATCTTACGCTCAGAGGTAGAACTGATGTTAAGATTCATAAACTTTTGCAAATACTGTTCCTTATTTAGGATATTATCATAATTTAAGAGCTTATACACCTGTAATGAAACCTTGCTTCCGCATAGAGCTTTTTTACCATTACCATAGCTTATGTCATAAAAATTTACTAAATCTTTAAATTCTTTTTGCTTTCTTATTTTCTTCAAGTAATCAAGTAGCCCATGTTTTTCTATATAATAGTCAATTCTAGCCTCAAGAATAGGCTTTAGCAAAGAAAAAGCTATTGTCTGGATAATCCCATCATTTAAATTATTGATCTCATATCCTTTGTCTGGCTTTTTTTCTGCCTTGCCTACATCACCTTTATTTGTAAAATAAGAAACAGATAAACTAAAAGTAGTAATAAGTAAGGTAATTACAACTCCTATCCATAGCAACTTGGGCACAAGTTTTTTCACTACAAATTTCTTAAGTAACTTGAACACAAACTCTTCCATTACAAATCTCTTATTAACTCTACCACAGAGTATAAATAATTAGTTCTATTTAAAAATAAATTAAGGTAATTAGCTGCATCATCAAGTAACTTTTTTATGTATTCTTTCGTATTTTCTAAACCTATTGAAAGTACAATATTACTTGTTTCATTCTTTTGCAAATAGTCATTAAGGTCATCTTTTGCTTGAAATGCAAGACCGATCTTTATTCCATAGCTTGATAAAGCTTTGCATTCTTCACCTGACGCTCCACCCATTATTGCTCCAATTTCACATGCAGCAGAAAAAAGTTTAGCAGTTTTTAGCAAATGCACGTCATGTACTTTACCAACATTGCTAGCAACCAAATCCAAAACCTGCCCTCCTACCATACCATTATATCCAATAGCAGTAGATAAAGTCTTAATTACTCTGACGCATTTATTACTATCCTCTATAGAAGTAGATAGTACTTCAAATGCCAAAGTAAGCAATGCATCTCCAGCAAGTATTGCAGTTGCTTCGTCAAATTTTTTATGACATGCTGGTTGACCTCGACGAAAGTCACTGTTATCCATACAAGGCAAGTCGTCATGTATTAAGGAATAAACATGGATAAACTCAACTGCAGCTGCAACTTTTAAAATTTCTTTTATTCCAAAAATCCAAGAAGAGGCAAAAACAAGAAATGGCCGCAAATGCTTAGCAGGAGCAAGAACGCTATAACGCATAGCTAAATGTAATCTATTAGAATTATCTTGAGGCAATATTCTATGTATTTCACTAACAAGCAATCTGCTAAAATCAGTTATAGTAAGATCAGACAACTACTTAATCCTTTTTTGAACAATATAACTTATTATTTAATAAAGTTTTGCAAATATTTGAACTTATATACCATCAAAAAATCTCAAAACTTTATTTTCTATAAATTAAATTTTCATAAATATTCTACTATTATTGAAGTTTTGTTCTTTACAAGGAATTAGAATAAAAAAATGAAAAAAGCTTTTCTATTCTTCATTATATTTTTCTTAAGTTCTTTCCTTATCAATTGAACCAACACCCGAGTATAGAAACATTATATACCCCTGATTCTACACATCTTTTGAACTATCTCTTTTGCTTCTTGTCTTATCTTACCCTATTTTCAGGCAAATTCTATACTATATGATCTACATAACATCCCTTCAAATCCCTTTCCTTTGATTATATTATTGTAAAAATGGACTTCAAGTTTCAGGTTGTTCTCCCAAATTTGAGACGATACCACAGGTTAGTTGTTTAGTCCCATCAAGTAATGGTATTCCTTAGTAGAAAAGGAGATATTATGGGACAGATATTACACAAACGCGCCAATACGCTGTGCGAACAGAATTACAGCGTTACAATCGCGCAGTTAAGTAAACAATATAACCCGAATACTCCCTTTTTAAAACTTCTCTCATTTCTGTGCATTCAAGTACTATGAGCTAAAATCGAGAGATAAAATAGAGTACTAATTCTCTTTTAGATTAGTTATATTTTTATTATCCAATTGGCTAGTTTTGAATGCACAGCATAATTTAACTAAAATTTTCTTCTTATTAGGATTTATGATAATATAATTCAAATGTTAGCCTTTGTGGTGGAATGGTAGACACGATAGACTCAAAATCTATTGCTTGCAAAAGCATGCCGGTTCAAGTCCGGCCAAAGGTACATTTTAAAAATACACATCATTCACATAATTTGCTACATATTCAACTAAACTACATGCAGCAGTATCACTAGCAAGATCTATATCACGTGCTTTCACTTGCATTTCATGCGAACTACACTCAATATCTCCTCTGTTTATAGTAAATGCAGGAGAATCGTAAGAATGATCCTGAGCATTTATATGATTATTGAAATAATGAAATTTATTTTGACTATCGTAGTAACCAAATTCGTCTATGAGTGATCCTATCTTTTTTCCTCCATTGCCTATCTCATACACGTCTACACCATGCTGACTAGAATTTGAATAACTAGCACTGTTCATTTTAACAACAAATGATGGGCTTGAGCCATTTTTGGCATAATATTTTTCAAAATCAATATTTTTTATACTCTTAAGATTTTCTGGACTAATTAGCTTGTAGTCACTTGGGATCTTATAATATTCTTGTCCGCCTTCATTACAGAAGGCTAACTTATACCCATCTTCTTCAGTTCTTATCACTTTTAAGAAGTGATATTGCGGTGGCAGATCAATACTAACTTGAGGGTTGAAGTGGTCATAGATATAAATCCTATTGTCAAAAAAGTAGTGTCCTACCGAAGAAAAAGTACCAATCTTATTACCTTCTAGTTTTATCTCAGCTTCATATCTACCCGCTACTTCGTTACCTCTTACGAATTCTACTTTTACTTCTTGAGGTATGACGTTTACCCCCTGTGAGATCGTTTTGATCTCTTTAGTTATTGCCTGATCAAAAGCTTGATCTTGGTGAGCAAAGTCAGCTACCCGTTGGTTAAGCTCATCGAGATCATTCTTCTTAGCAAGCTCCTTCAGATCGTCTTTTTCAACAAGGTTTTTTAAATCAAGTTTTTCATCGTCCTTAATACCTAAATCTTCCTTCTTGACAAGATCCTTTATCTTATCAGTTTCATCTTTAATACCTTCAACTTTCCTGGTAAGGTCGCCTAGATCGCTCTTCTTAGCAAGGCCTTGTAGATCAGCTGTCTTAGCAAGTTCCTTTAGATCATTCTTTTGAGCAAGATTACTGAGATCAGGTATATCATCTTTTTTAGCAAGGTTGCTTATATCAGGTAGATCGGTTGTTTTAGCAAGATCCTTTATCTTATCAGTCTCAGTTTTAATATCCTTTATCTTATCAGTAGCATCTTTAATACCTTTAACTTCCTTAGTAAGGTCATCGAGATCATTCTTTTTAGCAAGTTCCTTTAAATCAACACTTTCTTTTTCAACACCCAAATCTTCCTTCTTGACAAGATTCTTTAGATCACTCTTCTCAGCAAGCTTCTTTAAATCAACACTTTCTTTTTCAACACCCAAATCTGATTTTTTAACAAGGTTTTCTAAATCACCAAGCATACCCTTTACTAACATTAAAAGTGTTTTTGGTTCAATACGAAGGTCAAAAAAATAACTATGCAAACACTCATCTAATTTTTTAACTTCATCAGCAATCTCTCTTTTACCATCATCGTCTTTATTCAATTTTGCATATGCATCGAGCCATTTTGTTACCTCTGGTTCGAACTTATTTTCCATAAACTGACATATTTCTTTTGGCATCCTTTTAAGATCATCGCACTTACTCATATTCTATTATTAATTAGTGTGAAAATAATGTGACAACATTAGGTTAAGTTTATACTAAGCGGTGTAACTCATTCTTATAGAAAGAATTGTACGTTTAAGATACACTTGCTAGATATATTACATTTACTTAAGATATGCTTATTGAAATAAAAACACTTCCTCACTATGAGGGTCTGCTGCTTCCGTCTTATGCAACACTACAAAGTGCAGGAATGGATCTTTATGCAGCTATAGATAATCCCGTTAACATAGAGCCGATGAACAGGGAATTGATTCCGGCTGGCATTGCAATTTCAATACCAGATTATTGCGAAGGGCAGATACGCCCAAGGTCGGGCCTAGCAATGAAATTTGGCATAATAGTACTTAATTCACCAGGTACTATAGATTCAGACTATCAGGGAGAGATAAAAGTTTGTTTGATCAATCTAAGTGATAAATTATATATTATAAATAGGGGAGATAGAATAGCACAAATTATAATTAGTCCAATAGTTAAAGTAGAGTGGCAACTGGTTGATGAATTTAATGAAGAAACTAAGCGTGGTAGTGGGGGATTTGGCTCAACTGGCATTTAACATATATCTAAAATGACAGATAATCTAATACTTACAAGATGTTTCTATAGTCCTTACTGTTCTGCATTGGCAAAAATCTAAAATTCTTTGGATTATCACAAAAACAGAAGCATATATTGGACAGGAAAATCCAATATGCCATGCATCTAGGCAGTGTCAACATTTAAAAAGATGGTTAAAAGCAGCTAATATAGCAAGTTTAAGGAGAAATTTAAAAAAACAATAAAAAACTGCAAAAATTCTGCTTCCATGGTTTAAAACATATATGATATAAAGAGAGAGCCAATCTGGAGAGATTGAGGCTGTAGAGGCGGCCTTTAAAGTGGCAGATGTATAGGAAAAGAAGATCTGAATATATTGAATAGGATCTTTGGCGACCTACTGAATAGTTTTAGCTATTTTAGGCTCTTTTGCCTAGAGTAAGGGTTGATATCCTTATAGTTATATGCCTTAAAACATATAACCATAGCGCTTCCAATTATCAACTGGTAGTCTTTTCATGGTGGGAATCCGTGAAAAGGGCTAAAAACGCTCCTCTCTCTGATGTTGTACACCTCTCCAGATTGGCACTAAATCAACAATAGGTCGATTAAAAAATCAACACACAATTCCTAAATCAAATTCTTTTTAACATCTTTTTTCAATTCCCTTTTATCTTTTAATTCTTTTTCTCATATTTTATGAAAAATCTAAGTAGTTGCAAAATACCAAATTATTGATTAATTTCACTGAGCTGTGCTTTGATACGGTATCGCCAGGGTATAAATATTACAAATATTAAATGCTGCTTGCGTAATGTCATTTCTTTGATCGGGCGTTAATTATCGGATTTCCCAATGCATTAACATGAATTTTTGTTGTTTTGCTGTGTCTAAAAAGAAACATTATATTTTTTTAATGTCGACACTACCTAAGAACCCGTTTAAAATCTTCATAAAAAAGAAGAATGAAGGAAAATCTGTAAACTGACATTAAGCTTCCGTTTATAATTTTCCCACCTTTCTTCTTGTTCGTTATTCTTACTTTATCGCATCTTTTTTGATTCTTAACAAACTCGTACAACTTAAACTTAAAAATATACACCATTTACATAATTTGCTACATATTCAACTAAACTACATGTAGCAGTATCACTAGCAAGATCTATATCACCTGTACCCTCATGCATCTTATGCAAGCTACACTTATTATCCTGTCCTTTATTAATGGTAAACAAAAGAGAATCATAAGAATGGTCTTGGGCATCTATATAATTATTGGAATAATGAAATTTACCTTGACTATCGTAGTAACCAAATTCATCTATGAGTGATCCTATCTCTTTTCCTCCATCGCCTATCTCATACACATCTACACCATGCTGGTGAGAATTTGGATTTGGATAACTATCGCTGCTCATTTTAGCAATAAACGATGGATTTGAGCCATTTTTATTATAATATTTTTCGAAATCAATATTTTTTATACTTTTAATATCTATCGGATTTATTAGTCTATGATCATTCGGAACATCATAATATGATTCACCACCTTTATTGCAGAAAGCTAATTTATATTTGCCTTCTTCAGTTTTTACTACTGTTAAAAAGTGAAATTGTGATGGCAAGTCGATACTAATTTCAGGTCTGAGATGATCATAAACATAAATAGTGCCCTCATAAAAATAGTACCCCTCTGGAGAAAAAATACCAATTTTGCTACTGCCATCTGCTAATTGTATCTCAGCTTCATATTTACCTGCTATCTCATTACCCTTGACTAGTTTCACTTTTGCTTCTTGAGACATAGTATTTGTTCTTTGTGACACCGTTGCGATTTGATCAGTTGTTGCCTTATAAAAGGTTTCATCCTTTTGAACTAAATCAGCTACTTGTTGATTAAGAGTGGCAAAATCATCAGTTTTAGCTAGGTCTTTTAAATCATCTGTCTTAGCAAGCTTCTCTAGATCATCTGTCTTAGCAAGCTTCTCTAGATCATCTGTTTTGGCAAGCTTCTCTAGATCATCTGTTTTGGCAAGCTTATCAATTTTACTAGTAGCAGTTTTGATGCTGTTAACCTCTTGAGCAAGACTCTTTAGATCCTGTTCTTTTGCAAGGCCATCCAAGTTAACTGGTGCATTAGTAGGACTGTTGATTTGTTTGGTAAGATCCTTTATATCATCTTTTTTAGCAAGCTGTTTTAGATCAAAATTTGCGTTTTTAATACCTAAATCCCCTTTTGTGACAAGGTTATCTAAATCCCCTTTTTTAATGAAACCCTTTAAATCATTTATCTTAACCATGCTCTTCAAATCATCTGTTTTGGCAAGACTGTCTATCTTTTTATAAATATTATCTAAAGCTGGAATAAATGCATCAGCTGTAATACCAACTTCTTTAAAAAAAGTGTGATATTCTTGATCCAACAGTGTCAATATTCCACTGAAGTGATCTTTATACTTCTCGTCTATACTCTTATACACTTTTCTTGAATCATCAATCAATTGATTGAAATTATTACATAGTGTTTTCGCAGGTTCTTTTTGGACGTCACACAATTTCTTAGTCTCTTCTCCCATATAATTCTCCCTTAATTATCAATTATCTGTAAATAACACGAAAGTATTAATCTTATACTAAAAATAGTATAATTCATTTTACAACAAGAGTTGTACGTTAAGGTACATTACGTTGACTAATGAAGATGCTTATCAGAATCAAATTTATAATTGCCACTATCTTATGCAATACTATAAAATACAGAAAAAGAAATTAAACACAGCAATAGATGGTTTAGTTTAACTGACATTTAGCACATATCCAAAACAGTTTATGACAGATAACTTAATATTGACAAAACGTTTCTACAGTCGTTCTACACTTACTGTTGCTGCAGAGCTGCTTGGTAAAACTCTAAAATTCTTCAGCTACAGAGGCATTATTACAGAAACAGAAGCATATATTGGACAGGAAGATCCAGCATGTCATGCATCTAAAGGCTATACCAAACGTACTACAGTGATGTTCGGTCCGCCGGGTTTTTCTTATATATACTTCATCTACGGTATGTATTATTGTTTTAACGTAGTAACAGAAAAGCAAGGATATCCAGCTGCAGTACTCATTCGTGGGATTAAGCTTATAGAACCAAATACACTAGACATAAATGGGCCAGGCAAGTTATGCAAAACACTCAATATGACGAAAGAACATAATCAACAAGATTTAACATTGAACCACAACTTTTGTATTTATAATTCAGATATTTCACTAGATTATATATGTACCCCAAGAATAGGTATAAGCCAAGGTAAAGAAAAATTTTGGCGATTTTGTGCAATTTAGGACTATAAATAAAAACATTGTATATCAAATTAAGGGTAAAATAATGAACAATATTCTTTTAGGAGTAAATATAGACCATGTAGCAACACTGAGAAACGCACGTGGCACATCATATCCAAACCCTTTAGATATAGCCTTAGCTGCAATAAGTGCAGGTGCTGACTTCATCACAGTTCATCTAAGAGAAGATAGAAGACATATAAAAGACCAGGATGTGCGAAATTTAAAAAATAATATTGGAGAAACAAAACTAAATTTAGAAATTGCACCAACACATGAAATGCTAACAATAGCAAAACAAATAAAACCTTACTCTATTTGCATAGTACCAGAAAATAGAAAGGAAATAACAACTGAGAGAGGCTTATATCTTATAAATGAGAATCTAAGAAGAGAATTAACAATTTTGATAAAGGAAGCACATAAGCTGGACATTAAAGTGTCACTCTTTGTTGAGCCGAACGTAGAACAACTTAAGTATGTAAAAGAGTTACAAGCAGATGTTGTAGAGCTCCACACCGGTAATTATTGCAACAACCCATCAGCAAAAGAATTTAAGCTCATTACTACTACAGCAAAATATCTAGTTGAACACAAAATAGAATGTCATGCCGGACACGGGTTAACCTACGAAAGTGCTGCAGTAATAGCAAAGATACCACACATTTCAGCACTCAACATAGGACACTTTTTAATATGCAACGCTCTCTTTAACGGAATAGAGCACTCAATAAAAAAAATGAAGGCAATTTTAACTAAGAATTAATACCTTCTTTAAGACTTATACTTTCTTTAAATCTCACTCTTTTTTGTGCAGGCACAGTAATCTTTTCACCTTTCTTCTGAGGATTATGGCATTGCTTTTCTTTACAATGAATAACCTTTAAGGTACCTACTTGATGCAAACGAACCTCACCTTTTTCGTATAACTTATCCTTTATCACTTGCATAAAAATATCATATATTTCACTAATATGAAATTTTTTTATAGAATTGAATTTATTAGCACATTGTTCAAATACTTCATCAACAACTTCACTTTTACTCATATATATACCTTTCTTATTCAAAAAATTTTAACACAGATAGAATATTAAGTCCTTAGTTATAGTCAACTAAATTTATCATTTAAACTCATTTTATGGATAAAAAGGAATATTTGATAGCCCTGTCATTTCATCAAAACCAAACATTATATTAAAATTTTGTAAGGCTTGACCAGCTGCACCTTTGAGTAAATTATCTATCGATGACACTACAACTATACTATTTTCTATCCTTCCCAAGAATACGCCAATTTGACATTGATTTGTACCAACTACGGAACGAATATTCATGGATTTATTCGCATTAATTAAAATAAAAGAAGCATCCTTATAAAAGGACTTCAGTTTACTATTTATATAGTCTAAAGAGTAACTTTCTTTAAGATTTAAATATATACTACATAAGATTCCCCTACTTATTGGAATTAAATGTGGAGTAAATTGTACCCTAACATCTTTTTGTAGAATTAACCCAGCTTCTTGTTCAATCTCTGGTATATGGCGATGATTAGAGATTTTATATGCTTTAACGCTGCCATTTACCTCACAAAATAAATTCTCATTACTTAAACTTCTTCCTGCACCACTAACTCCTGATTTAGCATCAATAATGATAGATTCCTCTTTTACTATACCTAATTTTAATAAGGGCAAAAGCGGCAAAAGAACAGAAGTAGCGTAACAACCAGGACATGCAACTAAGCAAGCAGTTTTTATATTCTCTCTATATATTTCTGATAAACCATAAACGGCATCTTTAACTAAGTCTGGAGATTTATGTGCACCATACCACTCTTCATATAAAGATAAATTCTTAATTCGAAAATCAGCAGATAGATCAATTACTTTTACTTTTTTAGGTATTTTTGAAATTAGACGATTAGATTGACCGTGAGGTAAACACAAAAAAACAGCATCTAAATTATCAAAATAAACCTCATCTATACTGATAACAAACAAATCATCATTTAAAATATGGGGATAAATCTTAGATAACAAACCAGTGTTCTGATTCGCTGATAAATATTCAATAGTAACACTAGGATGATTAAGTAAAAGGCGTACAACCTCAATACCGGTGTAGCCAGTTGCACCAATTACTGCAACTCTTTTACATTCCATAAAAAGAATTATCTCTTAGAAAACTGAGGCCTTTTCCTAGCTTTATGTAATCCAGGCTTCTTGCGCTCAACTTGACGTGAATCCCTAGTTAAAAAACCTTCATTACGCAGTATAGAATGTAGGTCAGGACTTATCTTAGCTAATGCTCTACTTATTCCATGAGCTAAAGCACCAGCTTGACCGGAAAGCCCTCCACCTTTTGTAGTTGCAATAACATCATATTTATCAAGAGTAGAGGTTGCAATAAATGGACCTTGCAAAAGCTTAAAAATAGATTCTCTTTTTAGATAGCTAAGAGCATCTTCTTTATTTTTTCTGCTTCTTTTAATTACAAATCTACCTGTACCAGGCTGAATCCACACCCTTGCAATTGCTTCCTTTCTTCTACCAGTGTGTGGTTTCAACAAACTTTCTTTTTGATCTACAATATCACTCATCCATTACACCTTTTATTTTTTCTATTCAACAAGCCAAAATCCAACTCTACAGGTTTTTGTCCGTGATGTTTATGTTCTGAGCCAGAATATACGTACAGATTCTTTAAACGCTTTCTTGCCATAGGACCATCATCTAACATTCGCTCTACAGCCATTTTTATAACCCGCTCGGGAAATTTGCCACCTAAAATATTTTTAGGAGTACAACTCTTTAAACCACCAGGATAACCTGTATGTCTATAATAAACTTTATCTTTAAATTTATTTCCAGAAAAACACACCTTTTCAGCATTAATTACTATAATATTATCACCACAGTCCATGTGAGGAGTATACTCTGGTTTATTTTTACCACGCAATATTTTTGCAATAAAAGCTGCAAGCCTGCCAACGACTATATCACTTGCATCTATAAGTATCCATTTTTTAATGATATCACTTTCTTTTAGTGAAAAAGTTTTCATCTTTAAATTGCAAATAAACAAAGGTTAAAGTTATAAAATTAGTACATATTTGTCAATTGTTAATTTGAGATAGCATCTAAACTATTTAATTTGGATTATGTATAATTATAAGGGGAATGATCTTGCTTCACATGCATTGTTAATTACTGCATCACAAACTGTTGGTAAAACCGTAATCAAGGGGATAGCAGAAAACAGTGGTACTGACTTAACAATCCAGGCATTAAAGCTCATGGGTGTTAAAATTACTAAAAATGATGATGTATATACAGTACATGGAGTTGGAGTTGGCGGGCTGGTTGCCCCAAAAAATGTATTGGATGTGGGCAATTCCAACACATTAGCGCATCTTCTCATTGGTCTTCTATCAACATATTCCTTTACCTCTTTCTTGACTGGTGATATAGATTTACGCTCAAAATCCATCAGTGAAACGATTAAAGCTTTATCATCTATGTGCATAGGTTTCATTTCTAATGACAATTCATTTCCCATAGCTGTTGTTGGTTATGATAGTACAATACCTATTTCCTATACTTTAACTATTCCTTCAACTGAGATAAAATCTGCAATACTTTTTGCTGCTTTAAACACCGCTGGTAAAACAACAATAACAGAGGTAAAACCGACAAACAATTGCACCGAAGCAATCTTAAAAAGATTTGGTGCTAACTTAAATGTTAATAAGGATATAAATGGTCACAATACTATTATCATATATGGTAGAGAAGAATTGCCCGCACAAGAAAAATCACTTGACATATAAATGCTACAGGCTAATTAATATAAAATTAACTTTGCATATTTAGGTTATATCTTATCAAAATTGGAGAATAAAATGTTTGGTTTTTTGAAGTGTATTAGAATATTTCCTATAGTCTTAGTGGCGTTGTTAGTATTATCGATCTTTCCAGACCATGCTACTGCTACTGATGGTACTAAGGCTGATGTGTTTGCAGGTGTATTCTGCAATGTTTTCAAGGTTGCAAAAGATATAGGTAAGCCGCTACTTCTCTTAATAGTTCTTTTCATAGCTGCTTTAGCTTATTTTGGTAAGGTTCAGCTGATTACGATAATTATGATAGTTGTCGGCGCAGCTATTTTCTTTGGTGCTCCTACAGTAGTTAATCTTATAACTACTGGTGGTGATGGTGACGCAACAAAACTATGTGCAGCAAATGGTTATGATGTTCTTAAAGGTGAAGATAATTCGTAATTGATAAAGTAAGTTTTATCTTCCATTAATAGCATAAAGTGAAGTTTTTAAGTAGTTTACACAGCTTTAAGTTCATCAGTAAAATTAAGGAGATTTTTAGAGCTGACAGAAAAATAGATTGCTTAGCAGAGCTTGAAGACTTACTAATTACTATGGATATTGGAGTTGAAGCTGCAAGTACTATAGTTAGTAAATTTTCAAAATTTAATGGTAATATTGAAGCGGTTCAAAAAAGAATTATAGATGAAATAGAAGAGATTTTAAAGTCAATAGAAAGGCCACTTAATCTAAATGCTAAGCCACATGTAATAATGTTTTGTGGGGTAAATGGTAATGGCAAAACTACTACAATAGGTAAGCTTGCATATAAGTATAAAAAACTAGGGAAGGAAGTGGCACTTGTTGCGTGTGATACCTTTCGCGCTGCAGCAACAGAACAACTAGAAGCTTGGTCAGAACGAGTAAAGTGCAATATAATTACTGGTAAACATGGTAGCGATCCTGCAAGCGTTGCTTATAAGGCAATGGAAGAAGCAGTTAAAAATAATATAGACGTTTTACTCATTGATACTGCAGGTAGGCTACACAATAACGCTAATTTTATGGAAGAGTTAGCAAAAATACGCAAAATCATTCAAAAACAAGATCAATCCGCACCACATAACACCATCTTAGTACTGGATGCAACAACAGGACAAAATGCTTATAATCAAGTAGAGAAATTCAAAGAAATTGCTGATATCAATGGTCTCATTATAACTAAATTAGATGGTAGTGCTAAAGGTGGAGTAGTGGTAGGACTTGCACAAAAATATAAAATTAACCTACATGCTATTGGAGTAGGGGAAGGTATAGAAGATCTAAAGAATTTTAATGCTAGAGAATTTGCCGAAGCATTGTTTTATTCTTTCTAAAATTCCATTTTTAGGGTCTAAGATAAGTATCAATATATGTTGTTTGAATCTATAGCTCACACATGATAGATTGCCCCAAGTAAGGTTGTGTGATAAAAAGGTATATTAGGTAAAAGAGGAGTTAAAACCATATAGTGAAGATTTGAGAGAACGAGTTTAAAAAGTGAAAGAAAGATGAGCATGAAAAAGAGATGTTCAATATCGACAATATACCGATGGCGTAAGATGAGGAGATAATGTAAAACCAGCTTTTAAAAAGGAGATAGTCATACAATCAAAAATATAGATGATTTTAACAAATTTTTATATAAAAATCAGGATATTACAGTTGACCAAATAATCGAAAAATTTGGTAAAAAGCACAGTATTGCAAAAAAGTTGGTTATACATATAAATTTCTGTATCAGGAAAGAGATGGGAAAAAGCGTAAAGAATTTATAGAAAAAGCAGCTAAAATAAACAAAGAAGACTTAATATTTATAGATGAATCTGGCATTGATGATAACGCATTTATGCATATGGATGGGCTGCAAAAGGTTATTTGCTGATAGGCCTGAATTCAAAAGAAAAAGAATTAGTATTATTGGAGCATTGAATCAGGGAAGGATTGTAGCGCCAATGATATTTGAAAGTTACTGTAACAGTGAAATTTTTGAAGCCTATGTCGAGAATACTCTTGTTCCAGTATTAAAGCCAGGACAAACTATAATTATGGATAATGCAAGCTTTCATAAATCCATAAAAATAAGAGAATTAATAGAAAATTCTGGCTGTAAATTAATGTTTTTACCGCCATATTCCCCTGATTTAAATCCTATTGAACATATTTGGTTTACCATTAAACACGCTGTGAGAAAAACACTACCAACCTTTTGGCCAAACATTAACGATGCTATTGATTTTATATTCCAAAAATCCGGGAATTGGGTTAGTTATAGATTAGCAGGAACATGCAGTAAATTATGCTAAACCGGATTTTCAGCTCAACTGAATTTTCAATCTACAAGGAAAGAAAATGTCAAATGGTTAAAGCCCAATTTGCATAGTCCAATATTTTGTTTATAGCACCTGCTTATACAAGGCATTTCCACTAGGCTCTGTGAACAGCTATATAAGATAAAATATAAAACGTGAATTAATATGGACTGAATACATATAAGAGACAAAATAGGAACAAATTTTTGCATTCTTAAAAAGCAGGACAATAGTCCGATCTCACACTTGGATATAACTGAAGATCAAGCCCCTAAAATTTACCCTAACGTCAGGACAAAAGAACGAAATCTGATTAAAAATGTTTCCACTGTAGTAGCTGATAATTGCTATATGCTTTTGTAGCCAGTCTTAAAAACAAGAAATGCAAATTCCTCCAACAGGAAAGTGCAATGATTGTACAAGTAATTCGGAAAAATAAAAAATTTCAGCAGGATTTTTTGCAGATTCGATAAATGGTTTTTATGGGATTTTTGAATTTTATGGCTGTTCACAGAGCTTTACCACTTTTGCTTTCCTCTTAAAAAGTTATAATATTATACACTAGTTTCAAGTGTACTTGATTGACTAGCATGTTCTGATTGCGATTGATCTAAAGTACTGGATACTGCATCATATTCTATCTCTTGATGATTACTACGCCATTTTTTTACTACAAAGCAACATACTATTCCAACAACAATTGCACCCAAAGTGCCAGTAACAATTCCTGCTGTTGATCCGCTATCATCCTTTTGAGTAGGTGATATATCTGTTTGGTTAAACTCAGGTGAACTCTTACCATTAAATATAGTCAGTATATTTGGGGTATTTTGCATCACAATTCCTAATATAGCAGCTGCTGCAGTATTTGCCATTGATAAAATCAAAGTTGTTGAACCTAAAACAGTAGTACTGTTAGCGTCTGCAACGGCAGTATTTTCAGCTGTGCAATTTCTTAAATCAAAAGCACCATTGCTTCTATTAGTGTTGCATATCTGTTCCATAGTACTTTTAATATCTGGTTTTATTGTATCTAAGGTAGTAGCCCCTATCGTGCTGAATTGAGCGTTAAACTCCGTTTCCAACAACTTAACTATCTGTTGGTTGCCTTTAGAACGCGCAAGCTCTATATCTTCTTTTCCTACTTTTGCATGATAACGAAGTAGAGTTTGAGTAATTTCAAATCTTTCATAATAAAGAGAATAGTATAGTGCGCTTTTGCCGCCGTTATCTTTAATGCTTATTTCTTTACTTATATGTTCATCTACTGATTCCTCAAGTAATTTTTGCTTTTTCCCTTCAGATACGATGACATTGATTATCTTTTGTGCAATAGAATCTTTCTTATGTATGATTGCGTTAATCAACGAAGTTCTTCTATATTCACCTTTAATACGGATATCAGCACCATGTTCTATGAGCGTATTAGCTATTGAATCTGGGCAATCTTGATCTACAATTGCATCGTCTAGCAAAGTACTGTAATAAGACCATCCTTGATGATTATGATGAACTCTATGATTGATATTATCTAATGTAGCTTCTTTTAAAGCTTCTTCAACTTTTTGTAAATTACAATCATCAACAGCTTTTCTCAAAATAGCATTTCTTAAGACATTAATATCTTCTTTCATTAACTCCCCCATATTAAAGTGAACATAATAACTACTCCCCGTACTAAAATAAATAAAAAAGTTAAAGCAATCTGCTCTTAAGAAAAGTGAGTTGTTTGCAAATCAGATTTGTGCTAATATTTTAACTCCTGAGAAATTAAGATATGAAAATGAATGAACTATTAAGGTTAACTATTGCGCAGATGCACGAAGGATTAAAGAGAAGGGAATTCTCTGCAGTTGAGCTTGCAAAAGCACATATAGATGCAGTTAAGAATGAAAAACTTAACGCATTTGTAACTAAAACGCCTGAGATAGCATTTGCAGCTGCAAAAAGAGCTGATGAAACTATTGCTAAACAGGATATTACCTCACCAATGTTGGGTATACCAGTTGGAATAAAAGATCTCTTTTGTACTAAAGGGATTAGGACTACAGCGTGTTCTAAAATGCTAGAAAATTTTATTCCGACTTATGAAGCCCATGTTTCTCGCTTACTCTTGGAAAAAGGAGCAGTCATGCTTGGTAAGCTTAATATGGATGAGTTTGCTATGGGATCTGCAAATACTAATAGTTACTTCGGCCCTGTGGAAAACGTTTGGAGGCGAAGTAGTGATGGAGAAAAAGTGGTTCCAGGTGGGTCATCAGGAGGATCTGCTGTAGCGGTTGCTAGTTTTTTGTGTGCTGGAAGTTTAGGTAGCGATACTGGTGGTTCTGTGCGTCAACCTGCAGCTTATTGCGGCATAGTAGGGATTAAACCCACTTATGGTCGTTGCTCTCGATATGGTATGATTGCTTTTGCAAGTTCTTTAGATCAAGCTGGCGTATTTGCTCGCTCTATTGAAGATGCAGCGTTAATGCTAGAAGCAATATCTGGTTATGATAAAAGAGATTCAACTTCTGTGAATAAGGAGGTTCCTGCCTTTTCCTCTTATATTAATAACAGCATAAAAGGAAAGCGTATTGGTATTCCTAAGGAATATAATATGGATGGAGTGCAAGATGAAGTAGTTTCTTTATGGGAAAAAGGTGAGGATTGGTTGAGAAGCGGTGGTGCAGAAATAGTTGAAATTAGCTTGCCTCATACTAAATATGCATTACCTGTTTATTATACTATTTCTTCTGCTGAGAGTTCGTCAAACCTTGCACGTTATGATGGTGTTCGTTATGGGCTGCGTGTCCAAACAGAAGCGCTTGAAGAGATGTATGAATCAACTAGAGCTGAAGGTTTTGGTCTGGAAGTAAAAAGAAGAATCTTAATGGGAGCATATGCTCTTTCACCTGGTCACTATGATATGTATTATAACAAAGCTGAATGTGCACGAACCTTAATAAAACAGGATTTTATTAATGCCTTTGAAAAAGTAGACTATATTTTAGCTCCATCATCTCCCACAGGTGCATTTGGGTTAAACGATAAGCCAAATCCTTTGATGATGTGTATCAATGATGTTTTTACAGTTCCTGCAAGTTTAGCCGGCCTACCTGCAATGTCTGTACCTGCAGGGCTTTCAAGTGAAGGGTTACCTTTAGGGTTGCAAATAATCGGTAATTACTATGATGAAGCTGGTATTTTAAATATAGCAAATGTAATAGAAAAATCTGCTGGAAGAGTAATAGAAAAATTAGTATTTTAGCGTTACTATTTATACGATAATCTGAAGTTTTATGGCTGGTCATTCTCAGTTTGCAAATATAAAACATAGAAAAGGTGCGCAAGATGCAAAGCGCTCACAAAAATTCACAAAATTAATTAGGGAAATAATTGTAGCAGCAAAACAAGGGTTACCTAATCCTGAATTCAATCCCCGTCTTCGCTCAGCAATATTTGCTGCACGCAAAGAAAATTTGCCAAAAGATAAGATAGAAACTGCAATTAAAAGTATCAGTAATCCTTCAGTTGATAATAATTACGAAGAAGTACAATATGAAGGCTATGGGCCATCAGGTCTTGCATTTATTATTTATGCACTAACTAATAATCGTAACCGCACTGCATCTGAATTACGTTATATATTTTCCCGTTATGGTGGAATTTTGGGTGAAACTGGTAGTGTGAATTTTCTCTTTGACCATATAGGACTAGTGGTATATAAAGCAGGTGAGATAAGTTTTGATGACATTTTTAACTATTCTCTGGAACTGGGAGTGCTAGATGTTGAAGGTCAGCAAGATTTTTACAATGTCATTTGTGAAGTGAAAGATTTTGGCAAAGTGCGTGATGCATTATATGAAAAATTTGCGGAACCAGAGTATGCACGTCTTGCATGGAAAGCAAAAGATTTAGTTACTATAGATGATGAAGGTCTAGTTAAAAGAGTGATAGATTTAGTGGAAGTGTTAGAAAATAATGATGATATTCAATATTTAGATAATAATTTCACCTATAATGTTCAATCTAAACAATAAGAAATAAAGGAAGGAGATTTAGAAATATCAAAAATAAAGATTAAAAATAAAAATTTTAAAACAAACTTTAGATGTTTTTTTATTGTTTATTATATGGAATAGCCTTATATTACTAAAGTTTTAAACGCGGGAGTAGCTTAGTGGTAGAGCGCAACCTTGCCAAGGTTGAGGTCGAGGGTTCGATCCCCTTCTTCCGCTCTGATAATATATTAGGTTGTTTGTAGGGATAATGAATAAATTAGTAAATAGAGGCATTGAGCAAAAACAGTAAGTAATACTTTATTTACCTAATTGACATAGTTTAAATCATCCGTTACAGATAGCAGTCTTTACTTTAAAAATATGGAATCAAACAATAATATGCAAGAAAATGAGCAAAAGATTATAAAGAATCTTGTTACAAAAGGAATAAAAAAAGGTGGATATGTTACCATTGATGATGTAAATGATATTATATCTGACGATGGCTTCTCACCAGATTTTGTAGATGAAGCCATATCTCTGTTACAGGACTCTGGTATTAACGTACTTGAAACAAGTGAAGAAAATGAACTAGCTTGCATTGACAGAGAATGTGAGATTGAAGGAGAATCAGTTGATACTTCATGGGTTGGACAAACAGGTGATCCTGTACGGATATACTTGCATAAAATGAGTTCTATAAAGCTTTTATCTAGAGAAGAAGAGATACAAACGGCAGAGAAAATTGAACATGAGAAGATAAATATTTTAAGAGCACTAACTGAGTCTCCTTTGACATTGAAAATACTAACTTCATGGCGTGATGAGTTAATAAATAACAATATATTACTTAGAGAAATTATAGACTTAGATGCCAATTATAATTCTGAAAATGCAGATATAGATAACTCTTCAATTGACAATAATAATACACATGATAAGGAGCATGAAAATAGCTTTAAAGATGATCACGAAGATGAAGATAAGGTATCTTCAAGTAGCAATATGTCAATACTGCAAATGGAAAGTGATTTGTTGCCTAAAGTAATAAATGCTTTAGATGAAATTATTAGTTTAACAGCACAGATATTACAGTTAAAAGATAAAAGAAAAAACCTCTCCAGTAGTGATTATTGTAATAAATATGAGGAAATTTATAATAAAATATATGCTATTGTACTGCAGATAAAATTAAGTGATAACGCTGTTTCAATAATAAGAAAACAAATTTATGACTTAAATAAGTCCATTATTGCAGAAGAAGCCAAGATTATTTCTCTAGCTGAAGATTATAAGATAAACCGTAAGGAGTTTATAGAAGCATATAATAATCAGTTATTATATCAAACAAATACTAGCAGAGAGTGGAAAGATCTTTTACGTGATAACACTTCTTACATACAAGAAATGTTATGTAAAATACAATCTCTTTTAGGGGAAAATAATTTACACGAATTTAAAGAATTAGTGTCTAGAATACAAAAGCATGAAAAAATCCTCAATGAAACAAAGCAAAAAATGATAAAAGCTAACTTACGTTTGGTGGTTTCTATTGCTAAAAAATATTTAAATCGTGGTTTACCATTTTCCGATTTAGTGCAAGAAGGAAATATGGGTTTAATAAAGGCTGTAGATAAATTTGACTATAAGCGTGGTTATAAATTCTCTACATATGCTACTTGGTGGGTTAGGCAGTCTATCACTAGAGCAATACCTGAACAGGCTAAAATCATCAGAATTCCTGTTCATATGGTTGAAAGTATAAGCAAAATTAATAGGGCATTAAGACAGATGACTCATGAAAACGGTTGTGAGCCTACTGTGGAAGAGCTAAGCAATAAACTTATGATTCCTATTGAAAAAGTACGTAAAATTATGAAAATAGTAAAGGATCCGGTTAGTTTGGAAAGTCCAATAGGAGATGATGATAGCAGTACTTTTGGCGACTGTATAGAAGATAAACGTGCCTCAAAACCTGAAGATTCAGCAATACTTGCTGATTTGCGTGATATTACTACAAGGGTTCTTGCTACTTTAACCCCAAAGGAAGAAAGAATTGTACGTATGCGTTTTGGTCTAGGAAAAAGTGGAAGAGATCATACTCTAGAAGAAGTAGGAAAAACTTTCAATGTTACACGCGAACGTATAAGACAGATAGAAGCAAAAGCATTACGTAAGCTTAGGCACCCAAGCCGTGCTCGTAAACTTAGGGGTTTTTACTAATATAATAACAAACTGTATCAAACTGAGAAATAGGACTAAAAATCTATCAAACAATGAGGAACAAAATAGTGGGTCATTTGAGCTCCAAAGGATCGAATCTCAAATAATCAACTTAAGCAAGTGATATGGGCTATCAAAATATAATGTCACATATTGAAACAACCACAAAATATCAGCGACAGACTGACAAATTATTACCAACGAATGGCGCGCTGCAGTAACCAATAGTGTTTATGTTGGTAAAGCTAAGGAGTTGCATAAGTAAGTACATATATTAGGAAAGTGAGAGGCTTTGGAATGATCTAAAAGAGTAGAATGTGTTAAAAAGCTTTCCTACAGCCACAAACAACCAACGCAGAAGTGTATAAAACTCATTAAAATATGTATCCAGCAAAAATGGATGATTTGAAGAAAAGCTTCAAATAGGCTAAAAATTTGAGTTGGAAGAAAAATGGGGATTCCCATGGCAAAATAATTGGGGTTTTAAGATCCGGTTAGGTTTATACTACCAATCCCATAGAAATCAGGGAATTCACTAAAACCAGCACATTGTACAAGCAAGTGCTATAAACAAAATATTGAACTATACCAAATTGGGCATTAACCATCTCTCAATTTGACATCTTCTTTCCTAACAGATTAAAAATTCAGTTGAGTTAAATTAGCTTTGACACAGTTGGATAACACTACCTTTTGCACAAATGCTGAATTACTCAAACATTCTGAAACCTCCGGAAAATTATACATGCCATTGTCTATTATATTTTGATTTCCTTTTGTTTCATCTAGCTTAGAATTATCTATAATACATTGTTCTCCTTGATAATAATAGGAGAAAGTATGATATTCAGTCTTTGTTTCATGGAATAAATTTTTAATAAGGTTAATACAGAATATTGTAAGTATAAAGTGTACAAGACCATTAATGAATGAAGTAAGCCTTTCTTTAGCACTACCATGCTCATGATGATCACAATGTGATTTTGTTTTTTTAACTTCTTGTTTAATCTCAGACCAACGCTTTTTTAATTCACTTTCACCAATTATACCATCTTTAAATTCGTTAAACAGTACCCAAACGTCTTTTAATAGCTCACCTCTTTGGTACACCATTTCAATTAATGCTCTTCCTACGTCTGTTTCAAGAAAGTGATCATAAACCATACCCAGCCCTGCATGGTCAAGCATAATCTCTGGAACATCAGTAATTGTATGAGCGACGTTCAATAAACCTGGAATTTGTACAGCAATATAATATGCAGCAAAAGCTATTGCAAACACTTTTGGATCTTGAAATTCCTCAACGAAATCTACTGTATACTCTTTTATACGAGACACAAGCGAAACCCTACCACGGTCTATTCCAAGAATTAAAGCTGCATCTTTAGCCCCATGAGATGGAGGTGCAAGCAGTGCGCAATTATCACTAAAGGCTGCTCTAAACTGATGTAAGCTGTTACTCTCATGGTTTTTAGCAGTAAGTTGATCAATACTACTCAGCATATAGTGCGCATCTGCAATATACCGCGTAAAAATCATTTCATAAGCATTGAGCTCATCTACTGATATTTGTCTTCCATAATCACGGAGTTCTTTTAATTTTTCACTATAATCATGAAGTGCAACTTCAGCACTTATATGGGCCTTTGTAGTTTGAAAAATAGGTTCTGCTTTTTTTACAGCAAAGTCTATATCATGACTTTCTAAAGCGTTAGTTGCCCACTTTATTGCCGCAATTTTTTTATCTAATGTTTCTGGATCAACAAATTCTTTTGCTTGGTTATTTATACATTCTTTAATAATATTTTTAGCATTATCAAATTTCACTTCCTCTTGCTTTTCTGGTGACAACTTAGTTTGCAAAGAAGCTGCAACCATAAGATCATACATTATCATTCTGTCATTTTCTGCTGCAATATCTTTTCTTGCATACTGTATTTTGTCATTACTTTCAGAAATTTCTGTTAAAAGTTTTTCTGGATATTTGCTTAACAAATAATGGAACTCATACTGAAATTTAATAAAATTCCAATCTGAAGTAGATTTGAAATTGCTTTTATTATTATTCAAGTCACACATGCTTAAGAAGTTTTTAGAAAGCTTAGGGAATTTTATATCTCTACCAACTAAATCAATTTCAATTTGAGACTTAAGGTTATTAAAAATATATTTAATTCTTTCACCGTTTGACTTATGCCCTTCTATTTGCGATTCTTGCCATAACTTCTGTATTGAGGATGATATATTATCTATGTTATGTGCTTGACCTACCATTATCTCTTTTTTCTTCTCTATCTTTTCTTCTGCTTCACATTTTTCTTCTTTTGCTGGCTGTTTATTGTTTATTATTTTGTCATGCAAAAGAATGAAGCTACCCTTTAAGCCGTAAATTCTGATTGTTTCATATAATGCTTTAAAGCCATTACTTATTCCTTCAATTACTCTACCTATACCTTTGGTCATGTACCGTATCGTTTTTGAAACAAGACCGAAAAGTAAAAGATAATCAACAAACCTAACTATTAGACCTGCTAGATCAGCAGCAAGTATAAATATGCTATCTATAATAGTATCAAGCCCGAACATGACAACAAAGCCATCAAATATTCCACGCAGTGAATTTATCATTCTATCTACTACTACTGGTGGAACAATACCTAAATATGACAAAACTCTCCCTACAATTGCAGCAGCAGAAGTAAATAAGATAAAGACAGTGAGTAAAGTATACCATAGAATTTTGTTTTTACCTAAATAGGTAAGTACTTTCTCTTTTGCTCCTGATATTCTATGTTTTTTGCGAAATTCTTTTATTAGCCAACTTGCTTCATGTTTGCTCTCTACAAACTCCTTGTTATCTGTATCTAAGTTCAAATCCTTTCTAATATTTTGAGAGAACTCAGAAGTTTGAATAACCCTGTTCTGTGCATATAATGCTTCCCTTAGAGTCTGACCTTTATATTTTGTCCCTGTTCGTGATTTACCTGGGTTTACATGAGACAACCAGATTGAAGAAAGTGGAATATGGTATGAAGCATTATAGAGCCACTGTTTAAACGCCAGCCACCTACTCTGCTCAATGTGTACTTCGCCCTTATCATCAGCAGAACTATTGATTACTTCAGTTAACCCATTAATAAACCTAGATTTATCAAATTCTTTGTTTGAATCATCACTCTCTACTATCTTCCATAACTCGCCAACTTTAGCTTGCATTTCATTAGTATTTCTAACATTAAAAAACTCAAATAATGGATGTAATTTTAACTGATGAAGTAGCCATTCATACTTATCTTTTTCATTACCTTTGTAATCTTTGATTTTATCTGATATATATTGATATAACTCTTTTATCTCCTTGCGTGTTAAATTAATCACTATATCACGGTGCTCTAAATCATCTGTAAGCAGAAAATCATGCGCAAGTAGTAGCTCATTTATATCACTGTGAACTTCTTTGCATGTTTGCTTTAAGAAAATATCTAAATCTTTTTTTGTTAAAACACTCTGAAAAGTAACTAAAAAAGTAATTTCAGAATCTATGTGTGCCGTTAAAGCACGGAAATATTGCTCAGCCTGAAGCACTCCTTTATCATCTGTAAACTTATCAAAAAATTCTTTATTTGCTGTTATGTTTTTTCTTATTTGATAAAGCGCTTTGATTGCTTTCTGTACTTGACATACATTAGAATTTTCATCTTTTGCTACATTATTTATACTCTGAATAAAATCTGTAACTTTCTTTTGCAATTGCTCAATGTCTTGAATTTCTTCTTTATTTTTAGTAGCTTGATCTTTAACAAACTCTATTATTAAAGAAATAATATGGGTTTTCTGCTGCTCTAAAGACAAATCTTTTTCTAAACTTTGTTCTTCTAAAATCTTCGCAATTGCTTCTTGCCAGGTGCAGAAAGGTGCTATAATCCTTGCTTCATTTGTCTTCTCATCTACTTGAATAGTGAATTTGTTTAATAGATTTAATTCATATAATTTATGATATAACTCGCTACACCCCCAGCTAGTTGAAACAACCAAAGCATACCGACCATCACCCATGCAACTGAAATGCGGTCTTAATAACTCCGGGTTAGGAAAACAAAGAGGTATGAGATTTTCATATTCATTTTGCTCTTCAAGACGCCCTGGATAGCCCTCATCATCATACATCCAATTTAAAAATTGTTTTGCTCTGCCGCCACCAGCCCTTTGATCATGTATATAACGATCTTGACCATGTTCATATGAATTCTTGCAATACTCATGCCATCCTGGGGTTGCTCCAAATAACAAAGATGTTATAAGCCTTGTACTATACTCATCATCATTACCCCAAGCCCTAATAGGATTAGCCATCTGTTCTTTTTGGTGACGTAATAGATCGGCTTTTGTAATTTTTAGATATTTTTCTTCTCCGTCAGTAAATTTAGTAAAAAGCTTTTCTGGAATGTGAGAAAATATCTTTTTTCTATTCTCTTCGGTATTTTTGATAACAAAAGAGCTAAATTTTTCTTTTATATCTTTTGAATCAATATCTAATAGACAATCCAAATACAGACAATTACTAAGAGATCTTTTTACAAATTTATTACGAAAAAGCATACCACTCCCCTTTTAAGGAATTTACATATTAATAATTATAACAACTAAACTTACAAATGTAAATTAGTACTAATTTTTATATTCTTTACTTATTTCTTACTATTCATTTGTGGGTGGAAATTTTTATAAATATCGATAACATCCTTATGGTTTAAGTGAGTGTAAATCTGTGTTGTTGACAAATTCACATGGCCAAGTAGCTGCTGAATTGATCTTATATCAACTTTCTCTCTAAATAGATGTGTTGCAAAACTATGCCGAAACGCATGTGGGGTAATAAACTCAGGTAAATTAGCTATTCTCCTTACCTTTTGCAGGTAATTAGCAAAATAAGTTCTACTTAACTTTTTTCCTCTGACGCCAACAAACAAGTCTTGATTTTGTATTTTGTAACTAAGGTAAGGACAAAATTTTATATATTTTTCTATTTGCTTTTTAATTATAGGAAGCATAAATACCCTTCTTTCTTTACCTCCTTTACCGGTAATAGTTATCTCATCACTCGCTACATCCTTTAACTTAAAGCTTAATGCTTCGCTAATTCTAAGACCACAACCATAAAGCAGAAGAATAATTGCAATATTACGCTGTGCAACCCAAAAATCTTCCTTTTTTATCTCCTCCATAGTGGTTTTGATCTCGTCATTTGATAACACTTTAGGCAAAGTTCTTCTTAGAATTGGCTTTGATATAGAATATATGATTTGATTATCTACGTCGTAATAATTACTGATATATTTAAAGAAATTGCGTACTGCTGATAAAGCCCTGGCATTAGATTTAGCACTTACATTGTTTTTATGACGGAAGCTAAGCCACCCTCTTATGTTATGCAAACTCAAACCTTTCAGAGTTTTAAGTGTTACTATCTCTCCCATACTTGAGTTTAAAAATGACATCAGATGACTTAAATCTCTTCTGTAAGCTTCAAGAGTGTTTTGCGCAAGATTTCTTTCCAGTCTTAGCCATTCACTCCAACTCTCTACTATTTTACATAAACTAGACTCAATCATTACTAAGTTAAAAATAAAACGACTACAGCTAAGGTTTTAAGCATAATAGAGCAGAGTTACCTCCCATAGCAGTAGAATTTACGCTTATCACTTTCTCTACAGAAAAACGATGTAAATAATACGGTCCACCTGCTTTAGGGCCAGTACCTGATAAACCCCTTCCACCAAATGGTTGCATCTCAACTACCGCACCTATTTGATTCCTATTAATATAGATGTTACCTGCAGATATTTTACTGCTAATATAATCAATATTGTTTTGTACACGGCTTTGCAGGGCAAATGTAAGGCCATACCCAGTGCTATTTATATCATCAATCACCTTATCAAGATGTGATTTTTCATAGCGTATTATGTGCAAAATTGGTCCAAAAACTTCTTGTTTTAACTGCAAAATATCTTCTATCTCATAGGCATGAGGAGGAAAAAAATAACCATTATTAGAGTGATGTGATGTTTTACAAATGAGTTTCCCTATTTTTGGCATCTTTTTTGTATGCTGAGATAATATCTCAAGCGAATTTTTATCAATAATTGGTCCAATATCAGTATTAAATAGCATTGGATCTCCAACCCTTAATTCTTCCATAGCACCACATATCATTTTTATTTGCCTGTCTGCTATATCATTTTGAATAAATAGGACCCTCAGTGAAGAACAGCGTTGACCGCTGCTACCAAAAGCAGAAAGTAAAACATCTGCTGTCACCTGTTCCAGAAGAACTGAACTATCTACTATCATAGCATTAAGCCCACCAGTTTCAGCAATCAGTGGAGATATAGGGCCTTCCCTTTCAGCTAACATTTTATTGATTAAAAATGCAGTTTGCGTTGAACCAGTAAAAGCAACATCAGCAATTTTTTTGTTAGGTATTAAAGTCCTTCCTAAAAATTCACCATCTCCTGGAAGTAAACTTAGTGCATTTTGTGGTATTCCAGCATCAAGAAGTATCTTGATTGCTTCATAAGCAATGATAGGCGTTTGTTCTGCTGGCTTCGCTAAAACAGTGTTACCAGCTACAAGTGCAGCAGCAACTTGTCCAATAAATATAGCAAGTGGAAAATTCCAAGGCGATATGCATAAAAAAACTCCCCTTCCTTCAAATAAAATAAAATTATCCTCACCGGCAATGCCTGGAAGCACCTTTGGTTCACTTAGATCATTTTTTGCAACAGCCGCATAATAACGTAGAAAATCTATTGCTTCTCTAACTTCTGCAATTGCATCACTTACAGTTTTACCAGCTTCTACTATAAGTAAGTAAATTAGTTTTAGCATGCTTTCGCCTTCTATTAAATCAGCTGCTTTTTCTAAGCATTCTGCACGGCTTTGTACTTTGGTATTCTTCCAGTCAGGCCATGCATGATATGCTATATCTAAAGCTTCCAAGGCTTGTTTTTTATTTGTATCTGATACATATCCAACAACATGTTCCAATCTTGCTGGATTTATAACTTGTGCATTACTTGAATCAGAAAATTGACCACTTACTATTGGCCCAACTTGCCATTGCGTGTTAGCAAAGCTTTTTATACCTTCTTCTATTTTTAGCATAGATAAGGAATCGTTTATATCTATACCAGAGGAACTCTTTCTTTTTGGAATAATATTTTTAGGTAAAGGAATACTTGGATGAGGCTCATAATTAAAACTTTTTGCTTTATCTATTGGATCTGCAACTAACTCTTCAACATCAACCTCTGGGTTGTTTATTTGATTAATAAAAGAACTACTCGCTCCATTTTCAAACAAACATCTAATTAAGTAACATAACAGATTATCATGGCTACCAATTGGAGCATAAATACGGCAATTTATATTACTGGCTAGTTCTGATGTTATGTAGTCATACAAATTCTTTCCCATTCCATAAAGACGCTGAAACTCAAAACCTGAATGATCTTTATCAGCGAGCTCAATAATAGCGGAAAGCGTGTGGGCATTGTGAGTAGCAAAGCAGGGATAAAAACTGTTTTCTTTACTCAAAAGCTTTTGCGCACATGCAAGATACGAAACATCTGTGTAGGCTTTTCTAGTGAAAACTGGATAGTCATCAAGTCCAAGCTCTTGTGCATTTTTTATCTCAAAGTCCCAGTATGCACCTTTTACAAGCCTTACCATAACTTTATGTTTAGATCTAATGGCAACATCTTCAATAAAATCTAATACTGATAAGGCACGTTTTTGATAAGCCTGCACTGCAAACCCAAGACCTTCCCATCCATTTAGCGATTCATCTAAGCGCAAAGCTTCAAAAATAATTAGTGAGGCTTCAAGCCTTTTTGCTTCTTCTGCATCTACACATAAGGAAATATCATATTTCTTTGCAGCACAGCAAAGTTCTAAAACTTTAGGTATCATCTCGCTCTTAATGCGATCAAGCTGAGTAAACTCATAACGCGGATGAAGAGCAGATAACTTTATCGATATGCCATCTGATTTAAAAGGGCTTTTTGCATTTGCAGCGCTGCCGATAACCTTTATTGCATGCATATATAAATTGAAATAATCATTTGCACTCTCAGCAGTATACGCAGCTTCACCCAGCATGTCGTAAGAATATAAAGCTTTGTTTTTACTAGATTCTACAGTTTCTAAAGCTTCTTCTATTGTTTCTCCTACAATAAAATGTTTACCAAGCATCGATACAAATTGAGTAACAGCTCTACGAATAATAGGCTCACCAAACCTTTTAATGAGATTATTAACTATATTATACCACTTTGAATCCTCAACATCTTGAGTAAGTATATTTTTTCCTGTAGCGAGAGCCCAAGTTGATGCGTTTACAAATAAAGAAGAGGATCTTTTTGCACGTTTATTCCACTGACAACTTATAATTTTGTCCTTAATCAGCTCATCTATTGTACAATTGTCTGGTATACGAAGCAACGATTCAGCAAGGCACATCAAGGCTATACCCTCATCACTTGTAAGTGAATACTCCTGTATAAATGCGTCAACAATATTCAATTTACTATCTTTGATTTTTTCAATTATCTGTTTTGCGGTGCTGTAGATTCTAGTTTTTGATTCGTTGTTAATATCGATGCTTTCAACAAGGCAACGAATATGGCTCTTCTCATTAACACAATAAAGCTTCTGAATATGCTTTCTGATTTCACTTGAAACAAAAGCAGAGTTATCAAACATAAAAAACCTCTACGAAACACATAATAAGAAATAAGCTATTTTACTTATGGCATCTAAGAAAAATTGAATATCAAGTTTTTACTAATTTGCATTTTATACTAAATTATATTTAGTGATAGTAAATTACACCTATCAATAACTGTGAGTAGTTAAAATGATGACAAAAATAATGGGTATTCTAAATATTACACCAGATTCATTTTCAGATGGAGGAAAATTTTTAAACGGGGATGCTGCTTTAAAACATGCTGAGTATTTAATAGATAATGGTGTAAATATAATCGATATCGGTGCTGAATCAACAAGATCTGGAGCAATTCTTATAAGTGAAGAAGAGGAATGGGATCGTCTTGAGCCTGCATTACAAAAGATAATTGACATGGCTCATAAAGCAAAGATTGAAGTGAGTATAGATACAAATAAAGCAAAAATTGCAGAAAAGGCGATTAATGTTGGCGTTGATTATATTAATGATGTTAGTGGTACATATGATAAAAAAATGGCAGATATCATATCTCAAAGTAAAACAAAGCTATTCTTGATGCATAACCTGGGTGTACCTGCAGATAAAAATAATATTCTTCCTAAAGGAGCTGATCCTATCCACGAATTAATAGAATGGTTTAAAAAACGTATTGCAGCTTTAAACAACCTAGGTATTACCAAAATAATTATCGATCCTGGTATAGGCTTTGGCAAGGATGCCGAGCAATCTTGGTATATTATTAACAATATAGATAAATTAAAAGCACTAAACTTCCCAATATGTGTTGGTCATTCACGTAAGTCTATGTTTCATATTTTGAATGAAAAACATAGTGATAATTATGAAATAGAAACACTTACAGTTTCAATTGTACTTGCGCAAAAAGAAATACAGTACATAAGAGTACACAACACAGCATTTCATCTGCAAGCGTTCAATGTGTTGGATAAGTTTGATAGCTCAAATGTGTAGTTCTAAGAACATGTCTTGAAAGGACTTAAGTGGTTAATTTAGCAAGCATAACAGTAATCATATTAAAGAGGATATTAGTTTTTGAAGTAAGGGGAGAATGCTCTTACTCATACGCCTAAAATTGGAGAGCCAAGCAAATCAACAATCCAACGCTTCGGTATAACCTCAAATCCTACAATATCAGCAGCTTTCTTGGCTATTGTGATCCTGTCTTGATTAAGCATCTATTTTTCAGGTTACCCTTGATCAGCAAATGTAATGTGGGTGTTTTCTGTTTTGCTTCTATCAAAAGATCTGAAGCTCCCTCGCGGTCTTGAATGCTTGCACTATCTACTGTAATATGACGTTTCTACCCTTTTGCCAGAATCATATCCTCTAGATCCCCTTTTTGAGTTGTTTTTACTGATTAACTATTCCTATTGAAGGTGTTTCATTTTTGCCAACTTTTACTAATTTCCAATTTGCCATTACCTGAGAAAATAATCATACACCGTTTTCCATGGCGGAAAATCCTTTGGCAGCATTCTCCACTACCTCTCATTATATACCTCATCGCATTAATAATTATTCTGATATTGTGCTTTCTTCTATCGCTCCTTGTGCAACTTGTGGCTCTAAAATTTTCCATTCCTTGTCACTTATATCACCCATCCTATTCTTTGCTTACCTCATTGTATTCTTTTCTTTATGTAGTTAGCTTCAGCTTTAGTATTAGATCTACTTTAGTTTATTTATAAACACAGCTCTCACAGTACGTTTGATTTCATGTAGTATTTTGTACTAAATACAGATATTTACAGGTGAAATAGCAGTAGAGAGATTGTCAGAGAAACATGTGCTACAAATTACGTAGATATTGTAACTGACCACCTACATATTCTATGCTGCCCCGTATAGCTCTATCCAGGTTAATACAATATATCAAAGGTAAGAGTAGTCGCAAGCTATTCCAAGAGTTTGAACAATTAAAAAAAAGATATTGGATCTATGGGCTAGAGGATATTTTGCTGTTACTGTTAGTAATATAAATTCTACAGATGTACAGAAATATATTGAAGAGCAAGAAGTTCATAATAAACATAATAACTTTAACATCTCTGAGTTTTAAAACTTGCTTTATAAGCTTTTCTTCAAACCTTTAGCTGGTGGTAATTGATCTACACTTGTCTATCAATACATCTACCCTTACTGAGATGCTTTTGACATTGACATCTGTAAGGACAGTGCTCATTGTTTCCTGAATTTTTTTTGCTTCTTCTTTAAGAATTTTCATGCTATTAGACATTTTTTTTGCACAATTGAAAATTTTTTCTGTATAGTGCAATACTTTGCTCTTTATATCTTCATTTTTAAATCGTTTAGAACATCGAGTATCATACCATATCTTATTAATAATACCATCGTTTATCAAAATATTAATGGATTTAGTAATATCCTCTAGTTCTAATTCATAACTACTTATACATTTTGTCATAAATTCCATCATCTCTATACCGTTAATCTTGTTTTGATCTATAGTACTGTTGCTTTGGAAGGTAAAAAGAATGATCATATATGCTATTCTACTATGAGTATCAATGTAGCGTTTCAATAGTCCAATACGTTCATCTGGCACATGTTTGATATTAGGTTGTACACATTTAGGAACAGTAGTAATACGATGATTTAAATAATCTATGTCCATGTTCATGTTATTCAAGTTGTCTATATGATGCAAAAAATCTGCATAATTAAGACGCCTATTATTGCAATTATAATGATATGGATGATATGAAAAATACTCATTTGGTTCACCTTGTAAACCAAATTCAGGGTGCGCAATAGTACCATCATCTTCAATATTATCTATAAAGGAATCTCTATCATGCTGTAGTATTAGTTGAATAAGCTTGGGATCATGAGTACCAAATGCAATGTTTAAAGTAGTTAGGATCCCATGTGACAATAATTCAGTTTCTGCATAAACTGTGTTACCTTTGTCATCTTCAATAAATGAACAAATACCATAAAAGATTGTGTTTTTACCAGGGATATTTATGATATCTAAAAAAGGTATATCCCTTACAATTTTAGTACCTTGTCTTAAAAGCATTCGAACAATATTAGTTCTTCCATAAAGAAGAGCTAGATGTAGGTGATTATATTCATGTATTACAATTCCTGAAGGAGAATCATTGATTTTATATTCTGCTTTTATTTTAGCTCCACCTTTAAGTAGAAAGTCAATCAATTCAATACTACAGTTGTGCTTGATTGCTTTCCCTAAACTTGTTTTTTCTATGTGGTCTGCATCATTGACTATTCTATCACCACTATCTATAGCCCTTTTTATAATATCAATACTCTTGCTTACAATGCCTTGATCTATAGTATTAACTTCTCTTGTATACGAATTTACAAGCATTTTCCCCACCACAAAAATTTATATGTTATTTATAGTATATAAATTTTTAATTTCTTCTATGATTATTTAGTAAAACTTTACATATGTTAGTGGTTTGCAAGAGCTATTTGTAACAACTCTTTAGCATTTTTCTTCACAGGTAAAGGGGAATTTTCATCATTTATTATTGAATTTAATATATTAATTGCATATCTAACTTCATTATCCTTCAATTTATGAATAGCATTAACTTCTTTAATAGAGGAGCTATATACTTCATTTGTTAATGAGTTATAAGCTGGTTGCTGATTTTCTCGGTTTAGTCAATACCATAGCTCTGAAATACTCTGCAAGTTGCTTTAATATGGAAGAAAATTTATTATTCTAGCAAGGCTTGAATACATATCAAGCATTTTAGCTAAGTCTCTTTTATTACTATAAATATTTGCTAGTTTAAATTGAACAAGGTATTTATAATTTAAATTCCCTTGTAATACTTTTATAATGAATTTAATGTCTCGTCTTTGTCAATGTTAGTAAAAACTACATCATACATCACATTGCCAGTCTCAATTGAAGTTTGTTCTTTTTGTTAAAACCCCACAAAAGTGACAAGGTTAATAAAAAAGTGGTTAGTATAAAAAAATCGTAAGAGATATAACCTTCCTAAAATTTACCATAATTAATTTAAAAATTTTATAACCTTATAGATATATCGTTCTGATGTAGTCAATTTCTGAAATATAAAAAAATATAATTAAATATATTGACATAAATTAATATTACTTATTTACTTAAAAAAGTAATTTTGTTGTTTGATTAGTAAATTTGAGAATAGAAATAAAGGCAGTGGTGCAAAGCAAATATTTTTTGTACACCAATGCTATTATTTTAGTTTTGGTTTGAGTACAGCACTTAAGTCATTTTGATTTAAGTTTAACTTGAGAGTTTGATCCTGGCTCAGAACAAACGCTGGCGGCAAGCTTAACACATGCAAGTCGAACGAAAGTTATATTATAGTTTACTATAGTATGCTTTAGTGGCAGACGGGTGAGTAATGTATAGGAATCTACTTAATAGTATGGAATAATTGTTAGAAATGACAGCTAATACCATATACTCCTTACGAGGGAAAGATTTATCGCTATTGGATGAGCCTATATTGGATTAGCTAGTTGGTAAGGTAATGGCTTACCAAGGCAGTGATCTATAGCTGGTCTGAGAGGATGACCAGCCACACTGGAATTGAGATACGGTCCAGACTCCTATGGGAGGCAGCAGTGGGGAATATTGGGCAATGGGCGAAAGCCTGACCCAGCTATGCCGCATGAGTGATTAAGGTCTTAGGATTGTAAAGCTCTTTTAGTAGGGAAGATAATGACGGTACCTACAGAAAAAGCCCTGGCTAACTCCGTGCCAGCAGCCGCGGTAATACGGGGAGGGCTAGCGTTGTTCGGAATTACTGGGCGTAAAGGGTACGTAGGCGGTTTAGTAAGTTAGAAGTGAAATCCTGAGGCTTAACCTCAGAATTGCTTTTAAAACTGCTATACTAGAGGTCGAAAGAGGATAGTGGAATTCCTAATGTAGAGGTAAAATTCATAGACATTAGGAGGAACACCGGTGGCGAAGGCGGCTATCTGGTTCGATTCTGACGCTGATGTACGAAAGCGTGGGGAGCAAACAGGATTAGATACCCTGGTAGTCCACGCTGTAAATGGTGAATGCTAAATGTAGGAATTTTTGTTTCTGTGTTGTAGCTAACGCGTTAAGCATTCCGCCTGGGGACTACGATCGCAAGATTAAAACTCAAAGGAATTGACGGGGACCCGCACAAGCGGTGGAGCATGTGGTTTAATTCGATGCTACGCGAAAAACCTTACCACTCCTTGACATGGAGGCTATCTCCTTCTTAATAGAAGGATTCAGTTCGGCTGGGCCTCACACAGGTGTTGCATGGCTGTCGTCAGCTCGTGTCGTGAGATGTTGGGTTCAGTCCCATAACGAGCGTAACCCTTATCCTTTATTACCAGCAGGTCAAGCTGGGTACTTTAAGGAAACTGCCAATGATAAGTTGGAGGAAGGAGAGGACGACGTCAAGTCATCATGGCCCTTATGGGGTGGGCTACACACGTGCTACAATGGCGGTTACAATGGGCTGCAAGACTGCAAAGTTGAGCTAATCCTTAAAAATCGTCTCAGTTCAGATTGCTCTCTGCAACTCGAGAGCATGAAGTTGGAATCGCTAGTAATCGTGGATCAGCACGCCACGGTGAATACGTTCTCGGGTCTTGTACACACTGCCCGTCAAGCCATGGAAGTTGGTTTTACTCGAAGCTAGTGTGCTAACCTTTTAAGGAAGCAGCTATCTAAAGTAGGGCTGATGACTAGGGTTAAGTCGTAACAAGGTAGCCGTAGGTGAACCTGCGGCTGGATTACCTCCTTAGCTTTATGTGTAGTTTATTTATTATTTTATTGATAATGTAAATTATACGATGTGCCACTGTCTTTTTTTCTATTTTGTTGTAAAATCAATATGTTATGGTGAGGCCTCTTTCTCCATATCTTCAGGTGCTGCGTAAGATGCAAATTACTAGTTTGCTTTCTATATCTCATAGGGTAAGTGGCGTGTTTTTATTTTTTGGTGTCTTATTTTACTCTTGGTGTTTTGCATTGTATGTTTTTTTTACTGACTTTGTGATTGCATTTTCTTCTCGTCAATGTTTTATTTTAATTAACAAAGCTTTTACTTTTCTATTTTTATCTTCTTTTACCTACCATTTTTTTAATGGTATACGCCATTTACTGTGGGATTTTGGTATAAATCTTACCAATAAAGGAGTGTCAATTACAGGTGTAATAGTAGTAGTTTTGTTTTTGCTTTCTACTCTTTCTTTAGCTTTTTTAGTTTTTTACTAAACTATGAAAAACCCTATTTATCATTGGTGGTTTCAACGTTTGTCAGCTGCTATTATGCTATGTTTATTTCCATGGTTTATATACATTTTTACTCATCTATTTACCATTCAAGGTAAACAGCAAATTGCTCACTTCATTTTATCTCATCCATTGCAAGTTTTAATTTTTTTTGTGTTATTATTTTTAGCGCTTTGGCATGCTGTTTTAGGGATGCAAGTCATTTTTGAAGATTATGTTTATAATATAAAAGTAAGGTCCTTACTTAATATTTCTAATAAAGTAGTGTCTATCATTACGTTTCTAGCAGTACTAGTTGCTTTTATTTATTTCCTTTATAGGAATTAGTATTAATTGATTATTAATCAAACATTATGTAAAATTAATATAATTTATATCAATTAATTATGTCAAAAATAGGGGATACTCTTTCATCCTTATACGGTGGATATAAAAAGTTTAGTCTTCATAGGAATAAATTCTTTTCTTACAGATATTTTATACGTAACTATGATGAAGCTGAAGAAATTTACGTTGATGATGGAAGACGTGAAATTCTTTATAATGGAAAAGAATGCTATTTCCCTAAAGAAATTCCAAACGATTTTCAGCCATTAAAATATAATTATTTTTGGGATGGAAAACATAGACACCCTATTGAACTACCAGGACGTTATGGCCAATCTTATAATGGCAACACTATATATGCAATGCCTTTTGTAGATATGGCAATTTCTTCAGAGCAGCAGAAGATTTTTGGCTTCAACAAAGAAGAGTTAAAAAATAAAACTATAGTAATTGAAGTTGATAAAAATGGTAATGTTGTCTTACCTGAACCTGATAAAGCTTTATACTACTCTTTTTCTGGTGGTATAAAACCCACTTCTTTTCGAGTTGTTGATCGCAAAACTAATGAGACAAGATGGTTACCATCACTTATAATGCTACCATTTAATTTAGGTGGTGCTGCATGTAGTTTTGTTTGCGGGATAGCTGGCGGAATTTTAAATAAAATAGGAGGTGGATTATTTTTAAATATTGCTAAGCATATATCGAAAGGCCTTGATGATGAGATTAGCGCAAATAAGAACGGTGTTCTTAAATCAAATCAAAGATTACTTAAAACATGCTCTGCTTTTGTTTTTGAATCTTTAGCTTCGCTCTTTATTGCAACTGGTAGTGCAATTGAAGGTACTGGGCGTACTGCAGATGCATTGCTTAGAACTCCAAACCTCATATTTCATCATGATGACTTAGATCGCAAAGCCACTTGGGCTAATATTAAATCTTCATTTATTAGTACTTATTATGATTTATCCAGCATAAAAAAACATGCTACAAGTTCATTTCAAGCTTGCAAAGTACGTACAGATGGTGACGTAGAGAAACTGCAAGAAATAAAAGGTATCAATACTAATAAAGATACCGATGATAAAGTAAATAAACAAAAACATAATAACCGGAATATATCTCATAAAGAAGTAGGAGAAATCAGCCAAGATTTAAGAGATATGTCACAACAATCAACTATAGCTGTTGGAACAAAAAAAGGATTAGATAATAGTCATCAACAAAAGATTACTGCAGGTAGAAGTGAATCACAAACAACTCGTAGCTGTTGATTTTAGCAAAAAATCATATAATTTGATATGTTTTTATATTTTATTTAGAACTCAAAAGTAGCCAATTCTCTTCATTTAAAATAGTTACACCAAGCTCTACAGCTTTTTTATACTTCGATCCTGGTTTTTCACCAATAATTAAGTAATCAGTTTTTGTTGATAAACTTGAGCTCACTTTGACCCCAAGCGATTCAGCTCTTGCCTTGGCTTCACTTCTTGTCATATGCAGCAGTGAACCAGTAAATACTATTGTTTTACCATTTAGTTCAGATTTATTATTTGAGTTACCATAATCAGAGTCTAAAATTTCTAGGCGCGATGTGAGTTTATCTAATACCTCAATATTATGTTTTTCAGAGAAGAAAGACTTAATTGAACTGACTGTTCTTTTTCCTATACCATCAATACTAATCAGATCATCTATGGCCAATCCTTTCATAGCACTATACCAATTAGTATATGAATTATAATAGTTAGCTAATAATTTAGCTGCTTTTTGCCCAACAAACTTAATACCTAGTGCAAATATTAGTCTATATAAATCTATCGTTTTCCTACTCTTTATTGCGTCAAATAAATTACTTATTGATTTTTTACCCCAACCATTACTGGTTTCTAAAGGAAAATTAAGGTCTTTAATCTTCTCTTCCAAAAAAAAGACATCAGAAATTTGTGTAATTAAGTCGTTACTATAAAAAAATTCTATTTGTTTTCTACCAAGACCAACAATATCAAAAGCATCCTTAGAAACAAAGTGCTTCAGCTTCTCTATTAATTGGGCTTTGCAATAAAACTCTCCCTTGCACCTTAATGCAACTTCACCTTCGGTTTTACAGATGTTACTGCCACATTCCGGACAAGAGCTAGGGAAAACAAATTTTTGTACCTCATTGGAGCGTAAGCTTTTATCTACTTCTATAATTTGTGGGATTACATCACCTGCTCTTTGCACTGTAACAATATCACCTTCTCTTATATCTTTGCGCTCAATTTCGTTTTTGTTGTGCAAACTCGCTCTGCTCACTAGAACTCCACCAATATTTACAGGAACTAATTCTGCAACTGGTGTTAAAACACCTGTTCTACCTATTTGAATTGATATTTTATTTAACTTTGTTTTGGCTACCATAGCAGGAAATTTATGTGCTATAGCCCAACGTGGTGCACGACTTGTACTGCCAAGGCGCTCTTGCAACTTTAGACTATTTACCTTATAGACAAGCCCATCAATGTCGTAGTCAATGCTATGACGGCTGCTGTAAATTTTGTTATAAAAATCAGCAATTTCATCTATGGTTTTAACTACTGCTATATTATTACTTACGCAAAATCCAAGCTCTTTTAATCTTTTCAATATTTCGTATTGCGTTTCTTCTTTACAATTGGTTATAGAATAAGCGAAATATTTAAGAGGCCTGCTTGCTGTAATTTTAGGATCAAGCTGTCTTATAGATCCTGCTGCTGCATTTCTAGGATTTGCAAATTCATTATCTTTATTTAGATCTATAAAATCATTCCGATCTATATATATTTCTCCCCTAACTTCTAAAGTATCACCTGTATTTAGAAGTTTTGGTAAATCTTTTAAAGTAGCAACATTTGCTGTAACATCCTCACCAATGTGGCCATTACCACGTGTTGTGGCATAAGCTAAAGCTCCGTTTTCATAAGTTACAGCAAATGATAAACCATCTATTTTTAGCTCACATAGTAATTCTACTTCATCTATATTTAAAAAGCGTTTTACTTTTGCACAAAATTTCTCTATGTCTTGTAAATTTGAAGCATTGTCCAGAGAAAGCATAGGCTTCTTATGCTGGATCTTTTTAAACCTACTATCAGGTTCTGAACCTACACTTTCCTGCACACTACCCATGAGTTTTAACTGAAGAAATTTTTCCTCTATTTCTACAAGCTTTACGCGCAAGTCATCATATTCAGCATCGGTAACTGCTGGTTTATTTTTTGTATAATAAAGAGTATCATAATGTTTTACCTTTGCCTTTAGATCTAAAAACTCTTCCTTTATCTTTTCAAAATTATCCATTTTAAAATACGGGCTTATAAGCCCTTTAACTATAATTGAATTGGTTACTGAAGTGAATAGGAATGCCTTGAGAACTTTGAGCTTGGGGTTTGCTTCGGCTAGATCGTTCTTAGGAGCATTTTTTCCAAGTTGTTAATTTTTGTCCTAACCACCTACATTTTCTTCAACTTTAATTTATGGTTATTTTCGTAATCTGCTTTTATATTTTCTAACCTCTCTTTTGCAGAATAAGATTTATCACTTTTTTTTGCAGGTGATATAGCGCTCTATCATTAAGATAGGTCTGCAATTATAAAGGCTACCTAAGAATAAGTGTCAATAAAGGTCTGTTGATAAATGCGTCCTTTATGTTACCCACGTATCTTAAATAACCTTGCATCGATTTCTTTAACTTTTTCTAAAGCCTGTGAGCCATCTTGCATGACCTTTCAAGAGTCTCTTTTTGAAAATCTCAATATCATTTCTAACCCATACACTTCAGATATTATTATACCTCTTTTTCTCAACTCATTTTTTATACGCTGAAAATTCTATTAACTATATCTCTTTCTATATCCTGAGAAACTCTATTTGCCAACTTTTCTTACTTATCTCATCCCACCATTTTCATCTCTCTCCTTAAATCGGTAAAATGTATCTCTTCCATATGCTTGTTATCTAGTTGTTTTGCTAAATCCTAATTTTGGTTTTTTGTTTGTATTGTATTCATTTCTCTTATTTTTTGTTATTTTTAACTTATTTATTCTAAGTGTCAGATCAAGTTTTATTTAGTGCAATTTAGAAAATACTATATTTTGTAGCACAGAATTATTTGGCCCACTTACAGCCATTATTGCATTTTCCAATCCATTACCAGATTGAGATAGTAAAATATCTTAAGAAATTTTCACTTTTCTAATTTGTTTACCTTCCTTATTTGTCTGTATATCAAAATTAAAATAGATTGCTGCTTTATTTTTAGTTCTGGCTTTGCTTTTCCCAATTCAATTAGTGCCCCACCTGCTTTAAGTAAAATAAGAACCCGCATTAGATCAATTTCAGCACCAAAACCTATTCTTTGACTTTTTGGTATAGAATATAGATTTTTATAGTAATTTGATATAGTGATATCTCCTAAAGATGGATGTTCAAACAGGTCTAAAGTATTAAAATCTATTATTCTAATGTTTGGTATTAGTTTCTCTAGATCTTCCGTTTTTTGCTTTTGCACATTACTTAAACCTGAATCAGTATAATACTGCATAAATATTGGTGTGTTTTCTGATAAATATTTATCTTCATCTTCGGTTGTGATTTTTTCTAAGAGTTTAGGTAGAATTTTATCATATCCTTCAGTATCCATTATTTGTTTTGTGGTGCTACTTTCCATTATTTTCTTCCACATATTGTAAATAATTATATTGAGACTTTCTTAATTAAATCTTTTTTCTAGCTTGCTACGTAATGTGAACAAAGTTTGAGATAAGCCCGATAAGAGTCTCAACAAAAGCCCACAAAACTTTAGCAGAACCTGCATGAAATGCTCTTAAAATTCTTGGTTTTGCAAAAAAATATTCAAATATAGTATCGCTAAGGATTGAGCAGTATTTTATTTACTAAAATCTTAAAAGGAGTTAAACATTAGAGCTAAAATAGATAGTAACTAAGTGCAAGATTGCCAAATTAAAAAAGTACTGCTATCAAGTTTGTTATGCAAGCTGATGATATGGTACGATTTTATGCTTTTTATTGACTTAATAAATTTCATTAGCAATGAATTCTTTCCTAAAGTAGGAGTTTATCAGAATTTATTTAAATTATTTGGAATATTTGCACTTAGTACCATTGCAAAACCATTTGGTGCTTTTATATTTGGTTACATTGGTGATAAATATGGAAGGAGAATATCATTATTTGTTTCTATTCTACTTATATCTATTCCTGCTAGTTTCATTTCATTCATCCCTGGATATGAAAGAATGGGTATATTTGCATCTATATCAATTATTTTAATTCGAATAATGCAAGGAATTGCGTTTGGTGCTGAACAAGGAAGTCCTATTTATTTTATAGAACACTCAGCTGATAAAAAAAACCTAAGCATGTTTTATGGAATAGTAGGCTTAGGTAAATCTTTGGGAATTTCACTTGCTGCAATTACAATAATCCTTTGCAAAAAAAATACCGATTTTAACACTTGGGGATGGAGATTACCTTTTATTCTTTGCTTTGTTTTGGGACTGGCAAGTGCATTTAGTAGGTATAAACTAAAAGAAACCTTGGCATATCAAATTAACAAAAGTAAAGACAATCTATCTAAAACACCAATCTCTGAACTTATAAAAAATTATAAAAATACTCTGATATTGGCAATTTTTATATGTATGCCAATCAACCTTATCTCTGGTTTTATGACATTCTTTCGTGCCCTTACAAAAGAAAGAATAATGCATATATATGCTACTACATTTATAAATGAAATCACTTTAATTATAGGTAGTATATTGATACAAATAGCCGCAATTATTTTTGGAATATTGTCTGATAAAGTAGGAAGAGAAAAGGTAGCAATTTCATGTATCATAGTATCAATGCTTATGTGTTGTTCTATGTTACTTATAGCACATCATTGTAATAGCTATTTAATAATTTCGTTAAGCATTATGGCTCTATCTGTAATAGAAGCTGGCATTTCACCACTTAGTATAACTGTCTCTGAGCTATTTTCTACAAAAGTCAGATTTAGTGGTATTAACTTATCACGCAATATATCATCATCTCTATTTGAAGGACTGACTCCAATTATATGTACCTGGTTTACTATCAAATTTACCGGAGCTGCTGAATTTTATATAGTTTTGTGTCTTTTAATTGGTATAATAGCGATACTGAAGATAAAGCCGCAGGATAAAAAGTTCGATTGGTAAGATGTGTCTTCATTACCTAATGAAGTAGTATATAGTTACTTATTTTCAAGAAGGGGTTGCGTTAATAGAAGTATCAGGAGATCCTTGATTTACGTTAATTAGCTCAACCGTAATATTTTGTAAATTTGGTTTTATTTTTGAAGCTAATGAATTAATTCCAGTTTTGATTTCAGATCCAATTCCAATGATTGTTCCAATTGCCGCCCCAACTGTTGCTCCTATTATTGCAAGCATCATTCCAACTATCACTCCAACGACTATAAATACTATTGCAACTGCACATGCCGCTATTATAGCTTCATGTTTAGCTTTGCTTATAATCTTATCTAATGGGCTTCTTAAAGCTTCACTTTTCTTTCCGCCAAAGCTTTCAACACTTTTTTCTAATTCTACTAATGTTTTATTATTTAACCTTATCCTATGATTACTCCAAGTTAATGTGTTATCCCACATTGTTATGGTACGATTGGGCTCAGGTGTAGAATCAAACTCTATTATGCAATCTAAAATAGTTCCTTTTTTAGAACCATACGAAATTATACCATTGATATGATCACAACCTAAAGCTTGAATAATTTCAAGAGCTCTATCTTTCTCACTAGAATCTTCACCTGATGATGGAATGCAAGATATTATGCCAATTAATTCTTGTTGTAATTTTTCTACTTCTTCTTTTTTCATACTGCCCCCTTTTTTATTACTAATTAATAATAAAAGTAGTTAATAAAAAGTAAATATTTCTACAAAAGCTTGTATCTTTATGACATAAGGTATTAGAGCTAAAATATCTTACAAGGGAAGGTGAAGCTGTCCTGGAAGCTAACGCCAATAAGGCCGATCTGTAGATTTTGCTCCCTTCCCATATAGAGTTAAAAGACTGAACAGTATCTTTGGAATTGTATCCCGTATTTACAAGGTTAGTTCAAACTCTCAATTTTATTTATAGTCTTGGAGGTAGCTTTATGCAAACAAAAGCTGTTTTAGGTGTAGATATTTCTAAACAAAAATTTGATGCTTGTTTGTTGGTAGGCAGTAAAGAACGACATAAAGTTTTTCACAACAATAAGGAGGGTTTTGAAAGGCTTGTAGCTTGGTGCAATAATCATGGAGCTGACCTTATTCATTTGTGTCTCGAAGCAACTGGTTGTTATAGTGAAGACTTAGTTAACTTTATGTATGATCTGGGGCATAATGTAAGTGTGATAAACCCAGCTCAAATCAAAGCTTTTGGCAAAAGTGAGTTGCTTAGAAACAAAACAGATAAGTCAGATGCTGCCATGATTGCTAAGTTTTGTATTGCTAACAAACCTAACCTTTGGAGACCTGTCCCTACTGAAGTTAAGTATTTAAAAGAACTTTATCGTTGTTTGCAAGCACTTAAAGATGACAAGTTGCAACAGATGAATCGCTTGGAAAATAAAAATATGTACTCCAGATGTCAACAAGCCATATCCGAGGTAATTGCTACAGTAGACACACAAATTGATGCATTAGAGAAAGAAATTAATGAGCATATCAATAACCATTTACATCTAAAAAATATGATAAAAAACATCAAGACTGTAAAAGGTATAGGACATCTTACTACTATTGCCGTTGTCTCAGAAATGCCATCAGTTGATAATTTTGATAATGCTAGGCAATTCACAGCTTTTGCTGGTCTAAATCCAGGACATTACCAATCAGGATCATCCGTAAGTAAAAAAGTCGAATATGGAAAATAGGATCTGAGCGTATTCGCAAGGCCCTTTATATGCCAGCTATAGTAGTTAAAAGATTTAATCCTAACTTTCAAAAATTTTGCCAGCGCTTAGCAAGTAAAGGAAAATGTCCAATGGTCATAATTGTTGCATTAATGAGAAAACTTATGCATATATTTTTTGGAATCCTTAAAAATAATCAACCGTTTAATTGTAATTTAGTTAAATAACTTGTTGACATGAATGACAGTATCTACACACTTAAAATTGTAGAATAGCTTTTCAAAAAGCATGAAATTTTATTGTTTTTTAATCTTCCTAAAAATTACGGCATTTGAGTTTGAAATAAACATCAATTAATATAAGAACTTGCTCAATTTAACTTTCTAAAAAACAGATCAGCTATAAAGAATTTAAATTTAGAGAAATCAACTAATTTACCACTAAGCAAGCCCATTTAAACAAAATGAACAAAGCCCTTACTCTTGAGAGTAATTGGCAAATTATCTTTATCCATTACAATAACCTCTTTGCCATCTGTAACATGCCCTATCTTTGTTACACTAACTCTACATTTTTGTGATATTTCCTCAATTTTTTTGCTATGCTTATTGCTTGCTGTAAATAACAACTCATAATCATCGCCCCCTATAAGCACTAGATCAATATAATCTGGTTTTTCTCCTACCACTTCTCTAGCTGCAAATGATAGTGGTATTTTAGCTAAATGTAGTTCCATACCTACGTTTGACAACTCACATATATGTTGCGCATCCTGTATCAAACCGTCAGAAATATCAATACAGGATGAAGCAAAATCAGAAATTGCTTGCCCTAAAGTAACTCTCGGTTCTGGAATATCATAACGACCTTTCAAATGTCCTATGCTATCTCTTATAACTCCTTGATATGCAAGAAGGCCAAGAGCTGCATCTCCTATTGTACCACTGACATACACTAAATCGCCTAACTTCGCACCTGATCTACATATAAATCTATCACCCTTTATTCCAAGTGCTGTTACACTGATAATCACTTTACCGTTGTGAGCTGTGGTATCACCACCTAATAATTTCACTTGAAAGTATTTATTATCCTCCTTGAGTCCAGCTGCAAAACCTTCCCACCACAAATCATTTATATTGTTTGGCAAAACAAGACCCAACATATAACCATAGGGGGTTCCTCCTACTGCTGCAATGTCAGAAAAATTGATTCTTAATGATTTTTTTGCTAAATTATAAGGTAAACAATTTGAAAGAAAGTGTACATCTTCGACGAGTATATCTTTTGCAATAATATATTGACTATTTGCTATGATAGTAGCATCATCCCCAATTGAATTGTTTACATCTAAAGGCTTTAGATATCTTTTAATATACTCAAATTCTCTCATATATACTTAAATCAATAATGTGTTATGTATAGTAAATAATGTTAAGGTATAAAAATGAAAAAGATTTTTAAATGTATCTATTATACGTTTAAAGATACTATTGCCCATGAAGAGTATGCAGGGTATTTAGCATTTATTATTTTGTTATCCATTTTTCCTTTTTTAGTATTTCTTACAACCTTAGCTACAACTGTCACTGATTTTTTAAATCAATATGATATTGACAAGAAACTCCTGTCATTTATTACCGAAAATATGCCCAGCGATATGATGTCATCACTTATGCCTCGTATTAATGAAATTATATCAGGTCCTCCACAAAATCTACTGACGCTTGCCATAGTTGGAGCTATATGGACTGCATCTTCTGCAGTTGAAGGAATAAGAGGTATACTAAATAAAGTACACAGAGTTTCATCTCCACCATCTTACATATTGCGAAGGTTACTTAGTATAATCCAATTCTTAATTATTACGCTGATTATAATAATCACCATAATGTGTACCACGTTAATACCAATACTAGAAGATTTTTTTAATTGGAAAATTAGTAGCTATATTAGATTCATTATAGTTGAATTTGTATTATTCATTACAGTCTGTTGGCTGTATTTTTTGTTGCCAAACGTAAAACAGAAATTTATCAATGTCATCCCAGGTAGCATAATGGTTATAATACTGTGGACTCTGTCAGCTATAGCTTTTACCAAGTATTTACAGACTTTCCATCAGCTTAGCATCATATACGGTAGCTTAGCTGGTATTATAGTCTCCCTTTTGTTCTTTTATATTTTAAGTTTTATTTTTATATATGGAGCGGAATTTAACTACAAGTTTAAACATTGCAATTCTGCACAAAAAGATATAAAGTAAAAGTTATTTACTAGCAAAATGAGTGACTTATTATCCGGTAAAGTAGCTTTAATTACTGGGGCTTCAAAAGGAATAGGAGCAGCGGTAGCCAAAAGGTTTATACAGGAAGGCGCACATGTAATTTTAGTATCTAGAAATATTGAAGATTTAAGGGAAGTAGATGATGAAATAAAAAAATTAGTTCCTGACAAAAAAGAAGAATTCAATACTACTTTAGTACAGCTTGATCTTTTAGAATTTGAAAAAATCAAAGAGCTTGCAGGAGCAATTGACAAACAGTATCAACGTTTAGATATTTTAGTTGCCAGTGCTGGAGTATTGGGTGAGTTATGCCCTGTGCAGGATTACGATCCAGGTACATGGGAAAGTATTATAGGAACCAACTTTAACGCTAATTGGTACTTAATTAAAAATCTGGATCTGTTACTTAAACGTGCTGAAGCAGGAAGAGTTATTTTTGTTACTTCAAACACTGGGCAATCGCCAATTTCCTATCCGTATTGGAGTCCATATGCCGCCAGCAAGGCTGCTTTAGAAGCAATGGTAAAAGTGTACGCAGCAGAGACAAAACATACAAAACTATGCATAAATATAGTACAACCAGGAACAGTAAATAGTGGTGTTTATAAACAAGCATTTCCTGGACAAGACGTATCCAAACTACCTTCACCAGAAGAACTTACTGATAAATTTGTAGAGCTTGCATCTCAAAATTGCAAAATTAGTGGAGAAGTCTTTCAATTACAACCAACCTAATCAGCAGGAAATTTATTCCTACAGGCGTTTCTGTACTGTTTCTTATTCTATTGCAAGCTCTTTGCTGCTCCTTATCCTTTTCCCTATACATTAAATATATGTCGATTTTTCATTACATTAATAAGAACCTACCTTCGAACTGTAAATTTTATTACATAACATGTATGTAATCAGACAGAATTCATAAATATACTATAGATTTCAATCAACTTAAATTAGATTTGCTTTTTAAAGCTAAAGAATAAAAGTTATAAAATCACTTTATCAACTACAACCAGCTAAAGCTGGTGGTTTGGGTAAACGCTTACAAAGCAAGCTTTAAAACTCTGAAATATTAAAATCTGATGGTGTGTTCTTCAATGTACTTTTGCACATCTGCAGCATTAACATTGCCGATAGTAAAGGATATTACCCCAATATCTTTTTTTTAATTGTTCAAATTCTTGGAATAGCTTGCGACTACTCTGTCCTTTGATATACTGAACCAATTTGGATAATTGGAGGCACAGAAATCAGCATATGTATGTGATCAGAGGTAATATTATCACACCGATACCCATGTAATTTGCACTCTCTAATAACTTCCCTATTGCTACTGCACCCATTAGAACTCTACATCTATATTTAGTACAAAATACTAATCTAGATCAAATGTACTGTGAAAATCATGTTTATAATTCATAATAAAGTAGTCCAATACTAAATGCTCAAGGTGAAGTTAACTACATAAAAAAGCCTATTTAGGTCAAAATCTCCTACTTTTAGACTACTTTTTGCTTTCATCACCATTTATTTCTTGATAGTCAGAATCCACTACTTTCTCATCACTCGATTGATATCCTTCATCATCTGTCGCTTTAGAATTAGAAGAAGTATTTTGTTGCTGTTGAGAAGCAGTATACATAGCCTCACCAAGTTTCATAGATACTTGAGAAAGATTATCAATTTTTTGCTGAATTAAGTCAGCATTATCAATATTATCAGACTTCATAGACTCCTTTAACTCATTAATTGCATTTTCAATACTAGACTTATCATTAGCAGAAACTTTATCTCCATATTCTCTTAAGGATTTTTCTGTAGAATGAATCATACTGTCAGCGTTATTTTTAACTTCAATAAACTTTTTACGCTTTTCATCTTCATTCGCTTTTTCTTCAGCTTCTTTAACCATACGCTCTATTTCACCTTTTGATAGCCCACCAGAAGATTGTATTGTTACTTTTTGTTCTTTACTAGAAGCTTTATCCTTAGCAGAAACATTGACAATACCATTTGCATCTATATCAAAAGTGACTTCAATTTGCGGCATACCACGCGGTGCAGGTGGGATACCTTCCAAACTAAATTGGCCAAGCAACTTATTATCAGCGGCCATCTTTCTTTCCCCCTGATACACTTTTATTGTCACTGCAGTTTGATTATCCTCAGCAGTAGAAAAAACCTGAGATTTTTTAGTAGGGATAGTGGTATTGCGTTCAATAAGAGAAGTAAAAACACCTCCAAGTGTTTCGATTCCAAGAGAGAGAGGAGTTACATCTAAAAGCAGTACATCTCTTACATCTCCTGCAAGTATAGCTCCTTGTATAGCAGCACCTATTGCTACAACTTCATCTGGATTAACACTCCTATTTGGACTCTTACCAAAAAATTTTTCTACTTTTTCTATAACCTTTGGCATCCTTGTCATTCCACCTACTAAAACTACTTCACCTATAGATGAAGTAGTTAATTTTGCATCTTCAAGAGCTTTTCGACAAGGGATCATAGTTTTCTCTATCAGATGATCAACTAAACTTTCAAGCTTTGCCCTAGTTAGTTTTATATTCAAATGTTTAGGACCACTACTATCTGCAGTAAGATAAGGCAAATTTATTTCTGTTTGCATAGAGCTTGACAGTTCTATTTTTGCCTTTTCAGTAGCCTCTTTGATTCTTGATAATGCTAACCGATCAGAGCTGAGATCCATTCCATTTTCTTTTCTAAACTCATCCAATAAATAGTTTATTATGCAATTATCGAAATCCTCACCGCCTAATTTAGTATCACCGTTGGTAGATTTTACTTCAATAACTCCTTCACTTATCTCCAGTATAGAAACATCAAATGTACCACCGCCTAAGTCATAGACAGCTATAGTGTGACCATGTTTTTTATCTAATCCATACGCTAAAGCTGCAGCAGTTGGCTCATTTATTATTCTTTTAACTTCCAGGCCCGCTATCTGACCAGCATCCTTTGTGGCTTGACGCTGAGCATCATTAAAATAAGCAGGAACAGTTATTACCGCCTGTGTTACCTTCTCCCCAAGGAAAGTTTCTGCTGTTTCCTTCATTTTTTGTAATATAAAAGCGCCAACTTGACTAGGCGAATATTGCTTACCCCAAGCTTCAACCCAAGTATCACCTTTTACATTAACTATTTTATATGCAGCTCCCTTTTCAGCATCATCAAATCTACGTCCTATTAACCTTTTTGTTGCTATAAATGTACCGCTAGAGTTTGTTGATGCTTGTCTTTTAGCTGCAGCACCAACTAACATTTCTTTTGATTCAGTAAAAGCTACTACAGAAGGAGTTGTTCTCGCACCTTCACTATTTTCAATTACTTTAACTTCGCCACCAACATTAACTGCAACGCAAGAGTTAGTAGTTCCTAGATCTATACCAATAATTGCCATAAAAACTGCTCTCCTAAATTATTAAACTCAAATTATATCTTAACTATATAGTAACGATTCACCAGATTACAACCCATATTATTTTTAGATTAAAATTAATTTTCTAATTTCAATAAGCGCAACAACCACTGGATTAGCCAAGGCTTTTTCTTTTTAGTACTATTGACTCTATTTGATTTACCTAACATTTTGCCATTTTTTCTCTGATTTCCTTGATTACTTCGACTAGAATCTAAAGCTGGTGAATTCCCACAATTATGAACATCACCACCATGTTTAAGGTAAAAGTTATCTATATCAAGATTATTATCAATATCAACATTAAATAAGATATTATATTCTCTTTCTATTTCAGATATGATAAAGCGTTTGCTATTGAAAATATAAGCAACAACCCAGTAATGGGCATATAAATTAAAAATCTTACCTTGGTTCTTATCAGCAGCATATTTTAATTCACGTAATATCGAAAGTGCTATAACTTCCATTGATTTTATCTTTCCTATACCCTTGCAATAAAAACATTCAACAGTGTTGGTTTCTAAAATACTTGGTTTAATTCTTTGCCTTGAAATTTCCATCAAACCAAAGGAATTGATGCATCCAAACTGAATCTTAGCTCTATCATCCTTAAAAGCTTCCTTTACAGCTAATTCAACTTCATGACAATGCTCTTGCTTTATCATATCTATAAAATCAATTACTATAAGACCAGATAAGCCACGTAAATTCACCTGCCTAGCTATCTCTTGAACTGCTTCCATATTAGTTTTATATGCTGTTTCCTCAATACCTTCTTCTCCTGTCATTTTACCTGAGTTTACATCTATTGATACCAAGGCCTCTGTTGATGTTATTACTAAATAACCACCAGAAGGTAACTCTACTGAGTTACTGTATAATTTTGATATTTGTTCTTCAACTTTATAATAAATAAAAATCGGTAATATGCCTTTGTATAATTCAATACGTAATTTATTTCTTAATGGCCTAACATATTCTCTAACTATTTTATAGGCCTCTTCACCTGATACTACAATTTCACCTACTTGAGTATCATAAAAATCCCTAAGTGATCTTGTAATAATATCAGTTTCACTATGAACAAGGGCTGGAACTCTGCTATCTGTAATGCTATTTTGTTGATTCTGAATTTTTTTCCACATAGAACACAGCTCGCGATAATCTTGTTCTATTTCTTCCTTTTTCCTAAAGGCACCAGCAGTTCTAATAATTAAACTAGTTCTTTCTTGTAATTGTATACTACTTAACACCTCCTGCAGGTACTTTCTGACATTGTCATCCCCTATTCTACGAGACACGCCACCCTTACTGTTAGAACTTGGCATCAAAACACAGTACTTACCCACTAAGGTAATATATGTTGAAAAGGATGCCCCCTTGTAGCCACGTGCCTCTTTTGTAAGTTGAACCAGGATTTTTTGATTTAACTGTATTACATCTTGTAGTTTATGTTTTTTGTAAACTGGCAAATTGCTTTCATTGTTACCAGCACAACCATCGCTACTCTGATTTGAAATTGACTGATCACTGTTAATTGATTCTTTACTGTTTTGAACACACTTTTTATAAGAATAAAACTGCTGAAGTAAAAGTTTTTTCTCATCCTCAGGAAGCTGATAATAAATAGGTGATATCTCATAAAAGGGTAAAAAACCTTGCTTGTTTTTTTCGTATTCAATAAAAACTGCCTGTAAGGAGGGTTCTATACGCTTAACTAAAGCAACGTATATATTACCTTTTAATTGTTTTTTTCCTTTTATATCTTGCTCAAACCCAACTACTTTATTATCATCTAAAACAGCTATTTTTATTTCATCTTGCAATATAGCATCTATTAATATTTTTTTACTACGACTCGACACACTTTAAACTACAAATCATTAAGTCTTGAATTTTATTTAATACTAACAGTAATTGTCAAGAATTTTAACTCACACAATACAGAAAACCTCTACAAATACACTTATAGTAATATAAATAGCATATTAATTCTTTTTTAAGACATTTTTAATTAGCTAAATTTCAGTTTAACGTGGTACCGTATGAATAAGGGGTTTTCTCTTTTAGAATTAACTATAGTATTGATTATTTTGTCTATAGTTTTCAGTAATGTGCTGTCTTTGAGAAATAGATATATAAACAAAGAAAAATATCAACAAACACTGAAAAAGTTAGATATAATAGAAAAAACAGTTGAGTCATATGCAGCATCTCATAACCGTCTTCCATGTCCAGCAATAGGAGAACTTAGAGCTAGCGAAAAAAAGTTTGGTCTGGAAAGCATAAATCTTGAAGATGGGAATTTTAAATGTAGGGACTTAATACTATTTAAGCAAATATCACATGGAACTGTACCAGTCCGTACTTTACAGCTTGATGATGATTTTATGTTTGATGGTTGGAACAGACGCATCGGATACTCAATTGATAGCAACTTTTCTAATCCAGAATATTACTTATCCTCACGTCATGGTTCTATAAAAATAGTTGGAGGAAATAATCAGGTAAAAACAAATCATGCAATGATGGTGCTTATTAGCCATGGCAAAAACGGATACTGTGCATGGTCACATTATGGAGAAACACAAATCTACAATAGCTCTACCAATGACGATAAAAGAATAAATTGCTCAAACTATCAAACTGGTAATTATATTTTTATACAAAAACCTTTTTCAAAACAAAACCCTTCAGATGAGCTTAGCTACTTCGATGATATTGTTAGATACAAAATGAGATGGCAATTTAATTAAAATTATATAAAAGCAACGGATATTTCAAAAGTGTTTTTACTCCCATTCAATTGTAGCAGGTGGTTTCGAGGTTATATCATAGACTACCCTGCTTATGTTTTTAACATGGTTAATAATGGCGTTGCTAACATTTTGTAAAAAATCCCAAAACACTTCCCCATATTGCTGTTTTGCTTCAAAAGGAAATGCATCTGCGGTCATTGCATCCGACGACGTTACAGCTCTTAGGGCACATACATATTTATAAGTCCTTCTATCTCCCATTACCCCTACAGTTTTAATTGGTAGCAATATGGCAAAGGCCTGCCATATCGCGCTATATAAATTGTAACTCTTCATCATATTGATATATATATGATCTATTTCTTGCAGTGTTTTAACTTTCTCTTCTGTGACTTCACCAATAATCCGCAAAGCAAGTCCAGGACCAGGAAATGGGTGACAAAAAAGAACATCATCTGGCAATTCTAATTCTTTACCCAGCAGCCTTACTTCATCTTTAAACAAGGAACGCAAAGGTTCCACAAGCTTTAATTGCATTTTTTCTGGTAGCCCACCAACATTATGATGAGATTTTATTTTCGTGTCCTGTCCATAACTTGAACCAAAACCTGATTCTATCACATCAGAATATATAGTTCCCTGCATTAAGAAATCTATATTACCTATTTTTCTTGCTTCTTCCGTAAAGATATCAATAAAAGTGTTACCAATAATTTTACGTTTTTCCTCTGGATCAACTATTCCTTTCAATTTTTTAAAAAATAAATCTGATTTATCTACAGATATAAGTGAAACTCCTATTTTTTCAAATATGGCTTTTGTATCATACGCTTGGTTTTTTCTGAGCAAGCCCGTATCAATAAAAACACAGTGCATCTGCTCACCTATAGCCTTATGCATTAGCACTGCTGCCACACTTGAATCAACACCACCACTTACAGCTCCTATAACCTGCTTGTTGCCAATTTCGTTTTTTATCTTTTTTATCTGCTCTACAGAGAAAGAATCCATAGTCCAATTTCTTTCACATTTTGCTATATCGAGAAAATTTGACAATAACCCCGTTCCATTATTTGTATGCCTAACCTCAGGATGAAATTGAGTGCAATATATTTTTCTTGCCTCGTTTCCTATTATCGCTGCAGCATTACTTATCGCTCCAACTGCAATTGTATTAAACCCACTTGGCACGCTTATTACACTATCTGAATGGCTCATCCATACATCTATTTCAGAACCAACATTCCATAAACCCTGAATAATAGGAGAATCAGCCAATATCTTTATATTCGTCCTACCGAATTCTTTTTTACAATCAGATTGTATTTGCGCTCCAAAATAGTGACAAATTAACTGCTTTCCATAACATATTCCAAGTATTGGAATACCTCTGTTTTGATTTAGATTCATAATCTCATTTAGCAATGATGCAGCAGGTTCTGCTGTATTTACAGAATCTGGCCCGCCTGATAAAATAAATGCGTCAAAATCAGATATCTCATCAGCTGCTATAGTACAAGGAAATATTTCAGAATAGATCCTCATCTCTCTAATTCTTCTGGCAATCAATTGCGTGAATTGCGAACCAAAGTCGATTATTGCTATCTTTGACATTTAATAATACTAATAACTAGTTATTATTTATCACAAATCTACACGATAGTTAAGATATTTATTCGTGTGCTTGATTCAGTAATATGTAGATTTTATAAAACTAGGGATGAATGTTGAGTCGCATTGTTCCAAAAGAATTAGCTAGATTGCCTACTCAATTACTTGCTGATTGTGTAAACGATACAAATCTTAAGCTTACGGATGATAGGGTACTCGATACATATCCTAAAGACGACGCTGCTATATCATAGGTAGCTACAGCAGTTGTATTAATGGAAGAACAAATAGCCCTAGTAGTAGATGACTCCATTACACTTTTAGTAATTGCCTTAGTAGTTGCTGTAGTTACATCTATAGAAGCGCAAACTGTATTATCGATAGCTTCCAATAACATGCGCTAGAAAAGGTGCTACTGTTGGTGATATGTAAGAATTCTCACTACTTGTAGCCAAAATCATAAGCGGCCCACAAAATAGACTTCTTGCTACATCGCTAACATGATTTTCTGAAAGTGAATGATTAATTTGGTTGATATTATATTCGGTAATTACTCTTCTTTCAGGGTTACACATAGTTAGGTTACTAAGCAACTCCTCTTCATGATTAATATTCTCAGAAGATTTCGCCTTAGAAAAAAGTTTTGGCAATATAAAAATACATGCAGCAGCTATTAGTGTAAATGTAATAGAGGTCATTTCAAACACTCCTGTTAACTGTGAAAATTGGATGCAAAGCCCAATACCTAAAGCATTTATTACTAGCAAGCATGTAATGAGTATTAAAATTTTATTTCTTAATTCTTTATTATTTAATCTATTGCTGAGTATTGTTGGAGCCATTGCAGCAGCAGGAATGACATTTAGCATTTTCTCCTCTTATGTTAATTAATATATTATACATATGATTTATAATTAAGTCAATTTTCTTAAAAAATTAAGATTTAAGTTACTTGCTATTTATCTGTATTTGATAATTTAAGTAATACTGTAACTGATATAAGGCTTATGAGCACTATGACAATTGATAATGGTGCTGCATCCATATACCTTTCATCACAGATGAGCCCATACATTCGTGTTGTCAGCGTTTCAAAATTAAAAGGTCGAATAATTAAAGTTGCAGTTAGCTCTTGTATAATATCTATAAATGCAAGCAAGAAACTAAACAGTACGCTTCTTTTAATCAGAGGAATATGTATGTTAATACAAGTTGCTGTGGAGCTATATCCCATAGTATAAGATGCCCAATCAATTTCATTTGGTATTTTTCTTAAGCCTGCTTCTATCGTTTTAAATGAAATGGCAAAAAAGCGGAACATATAAGAATATAGTAGGGCTCCTGTAGTGCCAATTAATGTTATTTCCATAGTATATCTACTTATGAAGCTAGACAATTTTCCAAGAAAAGTAAGTATCGCTATTGCCACAATAGCACTAGGAATTGCATAGCCAATAGATATAAAACGTGCTACATAGTAAGTAATTTTACTGTAACGTGCAGCATAGCCAATAACAAGTGAAGTTATAACGAGCATCGATCCTGCAACCAGGGCAATACTGATGCTGTTTATGATAGCAATATAGAACTTTAAATCACTTACAAAAACATTTATCCTCTGCACTGTCCAATATATTAAAGGGATAATAGGAAATATAAACCCAATAAGGATTGGTAATGTGCAGACCAAATAAATTGAAATCAAAAGTATTTTATTATTAACATTCCATCTGCGTTGATAATCAGAGTTTATAATAATTGATGAATATAATTTTTGTCTATTGTTTGATATCCTTTCAGCTATCACAAATAACATAATAATTGATAGCTCTATGATTGATAAAATAGTGGCAGAATATCGATCATGAAGTAAAAACCACGTTCTATATACTCCTGTGGTTAAAGTGTTAATGGCGAGAATCTGTGATGTACCAAAGTCAGCAATAACTTCCATAAATATAAGCAATATACCTGCGGTGATTGCTGGACGGGCTGCAGGTAAAGCTATAGAGGTAAAGATTTTAAATGGTGATTGTCCAAGTGTTGAAGCAACAATTACAGAGTTATTTAGGCTAGTAAAGCTTGAACGTGCTAATATGTATACATAGGAAAAAAGAGTAAAACCGAGTATTAATATACCACCACCCAAAGATCTGATTTCTGGAAACCAATAGTCATTTTTTTGTAAGTGAAATATTTCTCTCAGTAAACTTTGTATTGGACCTGAATATTCAAGCACATTGGTGTAAACAAATGATACTATATATCCCGGTATTGAGATTGGCAAAAACAAAAAAACTTCAAAAAATTTACATCCTGGAAATGAAAAAAAAGTAACAAACCAAGAGCTAATTACACCAAAAACAAATGATATAACACCCACCCCTATCATTAAAAGAATTGTATTTGCTGTATATTCAAAGAGTAATGTGTGTATTGCCCACTTAGCACTTTGCTGCTCCGTGAACAAGATTGATATTAATGAAACTAAAGGACATGCAAAAAGGCTTATTATCAAGCAAAGAAATACCTTTTGTAATAGCTTTGACACTTAATTTAATTTGCTATTTCATTTAAATAAGTATCTAGAATTTCAATTCCTTCATCTATCTGTTCTTTGGTTATAATTAAAGGTGGTAAAATTCTAACTACTTGCTGCGCTGTAGTACCAACGGTCAAAAGCCCACGATAACATAATTCTCGCGAAAATTCTTTATTATCTGTGTTTATTTTGACTCCAAGCATTAAACCCAAACCCCTAATTTCTTGAATGATCTCATGTTTATCTGCTAATTGTTGTAGCTTACCTTTTAGATACTTACCTTTATCTTCAACACTTTTTAAAAATCCGTCTTTCAGCAACTCATCAAGTACAGCATTACCTATTGATGTAGCTAGAGGATTGCCACCATAAGTTGACCCATGTAGACCCACACCCATATACTTAGCAGCGTTTTCAGTTGCAAGACACGCTCCGAGAGGGAAGCCTCCCCCAATACCTTTTGCAAGTGCACATATGTCAGGTTTTACATCAAAATGCTCATATGCAAACAACTTTCCAGTTCTGCCAGCACCACATTGCACACAATCAAAAAATAATAATATGTCGTGCTCGTTACATAACTCTCTTAGATTCTTAAGAAAATTACGATCCATTATATTGATCCCACCTTCACCTTGTATTGGTTCAATCAAAATTACCCCAATATTATTGTTGATTACTTTTTTAACGCTCTCTATATTCGGTTCAACATTTTCAAACCATTCGACGTAAGGCCTTAAAAGATCAGAAAATTTTTCAGGGTCATTTCCTGAACAAGCAGCAAAACTTCTTCCATGAAAAGCTCCTTTAAACGTTATAATTTTATAACGATGATAATTGCCTTTACCATTCTGATAAGATCTTGCTATTTTTAGCCCACATTCCACTGCTTCGGTGCCAGAATTTGTAAAAAATGCAGTATCAGCAAAACTATTTGCTATTAGCCTTTTAGCAAATTCTACAGCAGTTGGTATAGTGTTAATATTTGAAAGATGCCATATTTTCTCGCTTTGCTCTTTTAGCGTACTAACTAAGCGTGGATGGCAATGTCCTAAACTATTTACCGCTATACCTGACTGAAAATCTATATAACGTTTACCCTTGGTATCATACAGATATGCGCCCTCACTATGAGAAAAATTTATATCAATAGGAGAATAAATTGGTAATATAGGAGAAATTGCCATAATTCTATCATAGGTATTATGTATTATTTTAAACATAAAATTTTAACGTTACAACATGAATAAATATAAGAATTTTTTTGTAAAATATCGTGTAAGAGTTATTTTCTTAGCACTTATATTCTTAACACTAATCTCAAGCTGTACGCTTATAGGTTCATTTCTAGCAGAAAGAATATTTACTTTTTATCAAGATATGAGCTCAAATTTCAAGATCATAATCACAAATTCTATTATAAAAAAATATGGTGACCTCTTTGTAAAAGGGTATGATGAACTGCACTCTAATTTTAACTACTTAAATCAATTAGTTAAATGTCGTGCTGAATTGTCACAGCTGATTAGTGGAACAAGTATAAATGTTATTTTATATGGAAAAGATGGTCAGATGTTATTTGATAGTAACTTAGATCAAGATAATTATAGGCAACTATTAACGCCAAACGATTTGAAACAGCTAGAAAAAAATGAGCATATATTTTACAAAAACAATCAATTTCTAGTTTCAATTTTTCGGGTATCAAAAGAAAATGGTAAACCCTTCTTATTTTTAAAGATTGTTCAAAAATATTATTTTAATCTTCTTATTCAAGTCAGTTTTGCATTTATAGCATTAGTGTCTTCACTTACTGTAATAATGGTGCTATTCATCCGTCATTTGCATAGCCAAAACAATAAGGTAATCAATGTACAACATAAAACCAATCTTGAGCTCGAAAATGCCAAAGCTTTAGCAGAAAAGGAAAATATGAATAAATCAAGATTCTTAGCTAATATCACTCATGAGTTACGCACACCTTTAAACTCAATAATTGGATTTTCGGAAATTATTAAAAATGAATCTGCAAAATCAATAGAAAATCCTAAATATAAGGAATATGTAAACGATATATACGATTCTGGTATTCACCTTTTAGATTTAGTTAACGACATACTAGATCTTTCAAAAGCTGAAGCAGATAAATTAGTCGTAAATAAAATCAGATTTGACTTAAATAAGACAATAGAATCTTGCTTGCAGGTAATCACACCACAATTACAAAAGAGAAAAATTGAAAAAATTCTCACTGAGGGTCAACTCCTCATGGAAGCAGATCCAAAGAGAATGAAGCAAGTGATAATGAATATATTATCAAATGCGGTAAAATTTACCCCTAAAAATGGTATTATTAGAATTAAAGCAGAAAAAAATACAGATAATATATCAATTGAAATAAATGATACAGGGATTGGGATAGTACAACAAAATATACATAAGGTAATGTCTATATTTGGTCAATCAGATAACAATTCTTATGATCAATATGAAGGAACTGGGTTAGGTTTGCCACTTAGCAAAAAGTTAGTGGAACTTATGGGTGGAACTTTTAGCATAAAAAGCGAACCACAACTTGGTACTACATTAACTTTGATTTTTCCTATTGAAACACAGGATTTTTAATGTTTCTTTGTTGACTCTTCTCTTTTAAGAGTATTATTAATCTAATTATTTCTTTGTTAGCAAATAAATATGCCAAGAAATCATAAATATCAACCTATCATATCTTGTATAGACATAGCACCTGTTGTCTCATGTTCAGTTACCTTTTATGCTGCTCTTTGTTTTACGTGTCCATCAGTAGTCCCAATAGCAAAATGTATCAGCATTGCTTCAGCAGGATCAGCGGTAATTTCTACAGCTACTGGATGCTGTTTATAGTGTTATTTAAAGCGTGATGGTTATACACTAGGCTACGATAATTCGGAATGATTGAGAGTAAAGAGAATACTTTCTGATAGTTGTGAAATGTAACAATTAGGTGCTATTAATGAACAACCTACAATGAAAGATAAGCCTCCCCTACTAGCGGAGTAGTTCTACCTGACTTACTAAAAGACATAAGTAGTAATATTACTGAATCAAATACATAGCCTATAGCACCAGTTCATACGTCATGCAGCAGAAATTAACAGTTTATGCAATTAAAATATCACTTAAACTCTCATTTTTAGACTACAGACCCGCTGAGAAACGGTATGCAACTAATTTCAGCAGCAACAGCAAGAATCAATTAAAACTCATGCCTGAGGTTTGCGAGACCAGCAATTATGTTAAATCTCATGTTGTATTTCTTCTGAAAATTGCGATAGGTATGCGACATGATTTTAAAAATCTTAATTTCACGGATTTTATGCTCCACTTTCATCCTAAATGATGCCAGCTTCCGATTGTGCTCTTTTTGATCGTCCGTCAGCAATTTTTTTCGATACCTTTTATGCGGAATCATAACGTTACTCTGCAATTTTTGCCACCCCTGATATCCAGAATCTGCATACTTTATATTCTCTTTTGGTAACATTTTTTCCTGCTTTCATATCTTAAAATCGTGAGTTCGACCTCTGTATGACTTTGACACTGATAGAATTTGCCCATCTTCTCTTATAACGATTTCCGTTTTTATCGTGTTTACTCTTTTCTTGCCAGAATAAGACAATTTTCTTTTTTTCCTGTCTTTTGGCCGTTCTATTGGTTGTTCTGTAACATCTGCTAATATCTTCAAAATTCTTTCTGGCGTCATAGTTCTGTCCTTTTTTATTGAGATTTTTTTAGCCAAAAGTGGTTCCATTTTCTTGAGTAATCGGCAGATGTTTGAGTTATACAAGTTGAATCGGTAACTCAAGAATCGGTGTGTTATGTAAGTTCTATAATACAGAATTATACAAAGTATTTTGTCTTCCAACACAGGCTATTTTGATGTTCTTCCATTTCCGTTTTTTAACTTTCTCCCACTCTGGGCGCACTTTTTCTATAACCTTTTCGAATTCTCTTATTGTCAGACCTGTTACATCTCGAAAATTCCTCGGATGTTCTTTTATATTATGGTAATTTATGCTCATCTTGCCTCACTTTTTCTTGCTCTATCTCTCTTTATATAACCATTTCTCCTCTTTTGCACCAGGTCTTTACTTATTCTAAGTGTCAGATCAAGTTTTATTTAGTATACCTTAAATATTTTACTTTATTGCCATTCCAGATTCCACTACTGCAATGACTCTTGCCCTTAATTTACATTGATATGGTTTTGCCATTTTTCCTCTTTCTATCTTACCTATATACTTTTCTACCTTTGTGAATTAAGCTATAATACTGGATGTGTTTCCTGCTAGTTTTGGTGCTTTTGCGTATTCTCAATGTTACCTAAGTGGAGAACCCTCCACTTAACTTCAACTTGATAGTTTGCCCATTATTCCCGGCTCCTCTCTAATTTGGTGTTTGTCATACACACTTCTTTCATATCATGACAATGCTTATGCAATAAGGACAAATTTTTGGTTTGATTATTACTTATATTTCGATCTCGATGATGTACCTGTAATCTGACCTAAACCAAAGTTTACAATAATCACATTTGCTTTGCTGTAACTTCATCAGTTTTATCACTAGTGGTGATGTGCATGGTGTTTTACTTATACGCTTGCCCCAATATGTCCAATCCCCATCATAAGGGGACTCATTTCCCTTCACTTTGACATGTCGTTTTATAGAATGTGCTTAGTAAGAAATGCCTTATTACTTGTCATCAACCGCCAATTATCGTTTTTATATTTTCTAAACTCTTTATCCAGTATTTTTCTCTATTTTTGTGCCTATAAATTTCCTATTTTCCAAAGTTTCCCAAACATAATATTATCCATTGAACTAAACTTAAAATTGTCGAATTTGGCTCCCCCTCTAATAATAGGGTTAAGGTTATTCATTACATCTTCCTGATATTTACCACGCATTTCTCTAAGCTTACGTTTAATAACCAGATTATGTTGTTTTATGACTTGGTTTAATCAATAACTTGTTTATTTTGTTTCATTGGATATTCCAAGAAAATTAAACCCTGGCTTTCTTCCATTTAGGGATTTAAGTGTGTGAGATATTCTTGTCTTTTTGTGCAAGAAGAAACATTACCTAAGCCATAAGTAGCACAAATCAGAGTAGTACAAATGCCTTGTATAAACAATGTGATATAAGGAAGGTAAAGCAGAAATAGGCTATGACTTTGCTTAATTGATCTTTAACTATTTTTCAGCTTCTTCCCAAAAAATTGAACTAAACTAAAAACTCAGTTTATTGGGTGTTCTCTAAAATTTTAATAAAAACATTCTCACCTTTGTACCTAAATGTCTACTATAGTGTTAATATTAGCTGGCTTTATACTAGAGCCTTAGTTGTATTGTAATGATATTATCTGCGTTAATGACTTCCAACCTGATGAAAAAGGAGCCTTATATATTAATATCATAGTCAATAATAACATCGTTTTTCCACAACTGCAAAAATGAATATCACCTATAAAGATACTACTTCTACCAAGTTAACATCATCACTTATGTTTATTCCTATCTCTATTTCTTCATCTTTATACATTACATCCTCTCTTTTTTTATGAAAAGTATAAATCTTTTTATCAAAGAAACATAGTTCTTTTTTTGGATATCTTTTCACAATTTCATTAAGATTTTTTCCTTTATCCTATTTATTATGCACAGGTTTTGATATTATATAAAAAAACCAACTTTTGTATTAGTCTATGTGCAAAACATCTTCCAAATTTTCATTTCCTTAACTTTCCTTTATTTGGCTTTGTCCTAGCTACACTATCCATCCCATCAGCATTTCTCTGACAATATTGTATATTTTTGATATTTACTGTACTTTTTTACAGATTGTAGCCTACTGCCTTCTTATCTCTTTCTTCATTACCATGCCGTTGAAGCAGCAGCAGCTGAAAATAAAACCCTTTTAAACCTTGTCACTCTTATACTCATCCTTACTATACTCACTTAAATCAAGTATCAATTTTTGTATGTAACGTTCATTTGCCTCTTTTATTATAAATTTAACCCCATTTTTATGCTTGACCACTTCATTGATCAACGGTACTTTACCTGCAATTGCAAAAACTAAACCACTAATTGTAACATAATCCTCATCTTCAGAATCTTTAAGTTCTATACGCAATTTATCTTCAACTTCTTTGATTAAAGCCTTTGCTGATACTTCAAACTTTTTTTCCGCTATTTTAGTAAAAAAAAAGCCAGGATTTTCATCATACTCACTCTTGCCTACACTTCCAACTATTCCTTTTACAAGATCAATCATAGAGACTAAACCTTCAGTACAACCATATTCATCAAGAACAATTGCTAGATATTTTTGCGAAGATTGCATTTTTATAAACAAATTCATTATTTTCATTGATGGTGGTATATAAAATACATTACGTATTATACTTTTTAAGCTAATATTTTTATCAAAATTAAATAACACATCCTTTATATGTATAAATCCAATTATGTTATCAAGATTACTCTTGTAGACCGGTACTTCTATATGATTACTATTCTTTAACTTATCAATTGCATCATCTTTGTCTATATCAATTGCATAGATTTCTGCACGTGGAATTATTATATCCCTTATACTGTTATTACAGATCTCTACTACGTTATTAGACACGTTCAAACTATACAGCAAATTATTTTTTATCACAAACTCGGTCGCGCATTTCCTAAAGGTAGAGCTACTTTTAAACAGTAATAAAAACAACTTACGTTTTATCTTTTCTAAAAAGGAGATCCTTTCCTGATTCTGTGTCATTCCTAACTTCAATAAGTCAAATTTTGTGTTTATATTCTATAATAAACCAATAATCCATAAAAATTTCCATTGTTAATAAAGTCTGTATAACCTGTGGATAAATTAAAAAAAGAAAAAATATTCATAATTTATCCACAGGTTATCAACAGATTATTAAACAAAAAAAATTAAACATTGACTATAGTTATCCACAATATAAGTAGTGA